>DUAT01000144.1 GCA_012960755.1 Gammaproteobacteria bacterium | reverse complement strand
AATGTGGTCAGTTCCAGTCCGGTGACTCAGGTCAGCGCCGATGAAATGATATTTCAAGGCACAGCTCGTGTTGAGGATATGATGCGCAACCTGCCACAGGTCTATTCCAACCAGAACACCGGCCAATCAAATGGCGCTACAGGTACAGCGACGATTAACCTGAGGAATCTGGGAGATGCACGTACTCTGGTGTTACTTAACGGCCGCCGTATGCCTGCAGGGTCACCTATAGGGGTTGGTGTTGACATTAACCAGATCCCCGGCGCTTTGATTCAGACAATTGAAATATTGACCGGAGGCGCGTCCGCAACCTATGGTTCCGACGCCGTTGCCGGTGTTGTCAACTTTATCATGATGGATGATTTTGAAGGCGTGAAGCTGGATTACCAGTTTAGCCAGTACAACCATGACAATGATAACAGCAGCATGCAGGGTATCGTGACCGATGCAGGTTTTCCAACTGCCAAGGGCACTAATACAGATGGAGACATCAGCGATGTCTCATTCATCATCGGCGGCAACTTTGACAATGGCCGTGGTAATGCGACAGCCTACGGTACCTATCGTAAAATCAATGCTGTACGCCAGAGCGAACGCGACTACAGTGCCTGTGCACTTAACAATGACGCAACCGGGTGCTTCGGTTCCGGTACTATTCCGGAAGGACGTGTAACTGATTTCGGAATTCCCGGTGATGTTAAACGTAGTATTGTTCCCACCGCGAGCGACGGCTCCTTCGACTTCAAAGTTGCAGGTACCGAATTCGTGGATCGCGCTGGGACAGTGTATAACTATGGCCCGCTGAATTATTATCAACGTCCTGATGAGCGATACACTGGAGGCGCGTTCGCACACTACGAGATCACTGATCAGGTAGAAGTGTACTCCGAGTTGATGTTCGTGGATGACCACACAGTGTCACAGATTGCGCCATCGGGTGCTTTTTTCATTACCAATGAGATTCCCTGTGGCAACCCGCTATTATCTGCTCAGCAGTTTCAGGAACTTTGCGGCCAGTTCGGTTTAACCACTGCAGACACTCAATTTGCGTACCTGGGCCGTCGTAATGTGGAGGGTGGACCGCGTCAATATGACCTGCGTCACACAACCTACCGCGGTGTGATTGGTCTGCGTGGGGATTTTAACGACACATGGAGCTACGATGTTTCCGGTCAGTACTCTGAAGTCAGCATGGAAAGTACCTACCTGAATGACCTGTCCATTCCGAAAATTAAGAATGCACTGAATGCGGTTGATGACGGCAGTGGTAATACCGTATGTCAATCCGTCGTCGATGGCTCTGACCCGAACTGTGTACCTTGGAATATTTTCGAAACCGGCGCTGTGACCCAGGATATGATTGATTATCTGGTCTTACCCTTGTTTGCACGTGGTACGACTGATCAGAAGGTGATTATAGGTTATGTGACCGGTGCTCTGGGTGACTACGGCGTGGCACTACCATGGGCTTCACGAGGTATTGACGTTGTGATCGGTGGAGAATACCGGAAGGAAAATCTCAACTTCAACCCGGATAGCGGCTTCCGTAACGGCTTGGGTGCTGGTCAGGGCGGTGCAACCGGACCCGTTAGCGGCGGATACGATGTTAGTGAGATCTTCTTTGAAGCCAGCATTCCAGTGATTGAAGGGGCGCCGGGAGCCGAGGAACTTGTCTTTGATCTGGGTTACCGTTATTCCGACTACTCCACAGATCAGACAACGGATACCTACGGCATCCGTGGTGGCTGGGCGATTAACAACAGCATTAAAATACGCGCCAGCTTCCAGCGAGCGGTCCGTGCTGCAAACATCCAGGAATTGTTCCTGCCTCAGGGCTTTAACTTATTCGATATGGATGTGGATCCTTGTGGTGACGCAGTCCCTGCTCGTAGCCTGGCAGATTGTGCGAATTCAGGTGTAACGGCTGCTCAGTATGGCAGCATACCGAATTCACCAGCAGGCCAGTATAACTTCTTGCAGGGCGGCAACCCTGACCTTGCGCCGGAAGAAGCTGATACTTACTCCGTTGGTGTTGTTTGGTCTCCAGGGTTTATAGAAGGCCTGACGCTCTCAGTCGACTACTATGACATCGAGATCGAGCTGGGTATTAGTAACCAGACACCAGAATTCATTCTGAACGAATGTCTTGATGGCAACACGTCTCAATGTGCTGATGTCAATCGCGGTAATGCAGGAGACCTGTGGATTGGTTCAAATGTCAACGCCAGTGGCCATATCCGCGCATTGCAGGACAACCTTGCAATCGAGAGAGTCACGGGCTTTGACGTTATTGCGACCTACTCCATAGAGATTGGTGACATGGGTAGCCTGGACTTCCACAATATCATGGGAGTTATTGATACCTGGGATCAGCAGGAACTTGAGGGTGCTCCCACGGTTGATTGTAAGGGTAACTGGGGTTCCACTTGTGGTTACCCCACACCTGATTTCCAGAACAATCTGCGGGTTACCTGGATTACCCCATGGAATGTGACTGCCAGCGGATTGTGGCGTTACATCAGTGAGGTTGAGGATCTCAATGGAAATCTGGATCTCGATGATATCAACTATTTCGATATAGCGGGTACCTGGGATGTTACCGAACAGGTCGCGCTTACAGCAGGTATTACCAACGTTTTTGATGAAGAGCCTCCGATTGCTGGTAACGCCGCCGGACCTTCCATCAACGGTAACGGAAACATCTTCCCAGGTATGTACGATGCTTTGGGACGTTACTGGTTTGCACGTGTTAGTGTAGGCATGTAAATATCCGCAGTATCAACTGAAACATTTTGTTAAGGCCAACCTAAGTGTTGGCCTTTCTTTTTGGTCTGAAGTTGAATTCGCTAAGAGGTTCAAGCATGAAATTCATGCATTTGATGGGTATTCTTGCCATCACGATTTTACTACAGGCTTGCACCAGCTCAAGCGACTCGGGCAACGCACGGTCGCAACTCGCCGATGCTAACTATGATCCCGATAGAATACGGTGCAAGACACAAGCCGTGACCGGTTCACGACTCGGGGTCAGGATTTGCATGACAAATCGCGATTGGAATGTGCAGCACGAGGATGCTCGTGAAGCGATGGAACATATTAAACGCGGGACCATATTCAGCCCAGAGTCAAACAGGTAAGTAATCCACGAGGTTGAACCAAGATTTCAGCTCGGTCGGATTGCTGTCATGGCAGTTCGCTATGGACGCTATCGAGATTACAGTTAACCGACGGACTTGAGTAAGTTCCCAACGACCCTTTCGAGATGTACCAGCGAGTTACACACCTCGGTTTGGTGGCAGCAGGGTGCGTATTTTTTCATTTCAGCATCGCCAACGGTCCAGCTGGATTTCGGCTCCGGATTCAGCCAGATCACCCGCTTGGATTTGTCGTACATTTCCCGAAGAATTTCCGCATGGGGCTCACCGTAGTTGTTTCTTGCATCCCCCAGAATAATGATTGTGGTCTTGTTGTTGACGTCATCCATACAGTGACTTTTGAAGTCCTGGAACATGCGACCATAATCCGTTGAGCCATTGCCATAATCGCGCATGGTCCGGGCCATGGCTTCCTCAAGATTACTGTGTTCGAATAATTTGGTGACTTCACCAAGATCGGAAGAAAAAGCGAAGGAGCGAACCTTCGGCAGGATTTCAGCGAGGCTGAACAGGAACATCAGCAGAAAACGTGAGTAATTACTCACTGACCCGCTGACGTCGCAAATACACATGACCTTGGGTCGGTCGACTTTTTTTGACTTCCATTTTATGTCGAAGAACATGCCGTCATACTGCATGTTGTGTCGCAGCGTTTTGCGCACATCCAACTGTCCGCGTTTATAGGTTTTGCGTCTCTTGGAGTGGATGGCAATCAGTTTCTTGGCCATCTTGAAGACGACTTCCTGTACATCTTTGAAGTTGCGCTTTTCCAGGTTCGAGAGTTTGACCTTCTTCAGCAGCTCTTCGCGAAGCTGTTTACCGGACTCGTCCGCATGGAGGAAAAATTGCTTCTCGACATAGTCGCGGACACGTTCACGGAGCAGATCCCGTACTTTTTTTAGATTATGCGCCAGGCGTTTTTGCGGAATGCCACCATGACCCTGTAACTCGGCGACTTCTTCCTGTAGTCCCTTGAGTCCCATGGCGTCCATAATCTTGCGGGTAAACAGACCCTTCTGGGTGAAGACGACGATCTGGTTAACCTCAACCTCTCGACCCGCTTCCATCATCGCGATCATCTGCTCTGTCTTGGTCCCCTCGGTAAGCAGCTTGCCCAGCTCGGATGTTGCCTGCATGGTTGATTCCGAGCTCAGATCCTCGTGTTCGCCGCCACCCTGGCCGCCACCACCCTGGCCACCGCCTTTGCCGGACTGTTGGTTGTTGGCATCAGGGTTGAATTCTCCCTCATCATCGAACGCATCCGAGTCAGCATCCGGGGAATCCTGTTCGTTTTGCGTTGGCTTGAATTCCTCGATGCTAAAAAAACTGTCGAAACAGGAGTCGAATGTCTCCTTCTCCTCCGGGGTTTTTGCCAGCACCATGGACAGGGAGTTCTTCAGGAACACCTTGTCTTCGTAGCCAACAAGATCCATGCATTGCATGGCGTCCAGTGTTTCAGCCGGAGAGACTTTTAATTCGGCGGTACGCAGAACCTTGACGAATTCGACCAGGGTGCGATCCATATTTAGCGTCCTGTCCTAATTCTCTTTTAGTGCCTTGTTGGTCACACTCTGGATCTCTGCTTCGACGGTTTCAATATCTTCCTGGAACTTGAGAATCACATTGAGCGTCTGGCGCACCAGGTCGGTGTCGAGCGAATCTGAATGGAGCAAAATCAAAGTCCGTGCCCAGTCGATGGTCTCGCTAATCGCAGGCACCTTCTTCAGGTCCATGTCGCGTAGTTCCTGAACAAAAGTCACCATCTGGTTGCGTAGTTTTTCGGCAATTTCAGGGACCCGTGCCTGGACGATTTTCTGTTCAAGCGTCGCATCGGGGAAAGGGATATAGAGATGCAGGCATCGGCGCTTCAATGCGTCTGAAATTTCCCGCGTATTATTACTGGTCAGGAAGACCAGTGGTTTTTTATCTTTGTTCGCTTTTATGGTGCCAATTTCCGGAATAGATAGTTGAAAGTCAGACAGCATTTCGAGTAACAGGGATTCGAATTCATGGTCCGATTTATCGACTTCATCGATCAGCAGGACGCAGCCTTCTTGGTGACGAAGCGCTTTCAGCAATGGTCTGGGTTCAAGGAATTCGTCGGAGAAGAAAATGTCCCCAAATTCGTGCAGTTTGGCAACTGACTCGGTTAACCCCGTGGCACCGTCCAGAATTTCACCCAGGGTTTCCTTCAGCACCTGGGTATAGAGCAACTGCTTGCCGTACTTCCATTCGTAAATCGCCTTGGATTCATCCAGACCTTCGTAACACTGCAGGCGAATACACTCGACTTCCAACATGTCGGCCGCAGTTTTTGCCAGCTCTGTCTTTCCTACGCCAGGAGGACCTTCTATAAGAATAGGTTTCTCCAGATGATAGGCGAGGAAAACCGCAGTCGCTATTTGCAAATTACAGATGTAGTGGAGTTTCTCAAAATTCTCTTGAATGGCCTCGACACTAGCCAGCTTGTCTTCGTTCTTAAGGGACACGCGATTTCCTTTACTTTGGAGTTCTATAATACTGCAGTGGATATGAGCGGGGCATTATGTAAATCCCTCCAACAATTGTACAGCTAAGGTGTATATATCATAGAGAAGTATTAGTTTGAATAAGGAAGATTGATCTGTCGATGTCAGTGGTTCAAGTCGTGATTTGTCAGAATCAACCAGACAGATTGTCCGGATCGTTGAAAATTGCAAATGGTTCGATCGAGATTGTTCTTAAAACTGACTGATTTCAATGGTTTAGGAGACATAAGGCACAGATCACATTGGTGCAAGTATGTATTCCGCCAGGGTGAAAGTGTGATAAAGTACGCGCCATAATAAGTACAGGCATGCATCCTGGGGGAAAGCTATCAATCAGAGCAGACTCCGCCGTCGTCGGAAGACCTCCGACAAGGCATCAGGTGGGGTGGCAAGCCATCGTTACACCATAACGAGTAAGCATGGCAAAAGAATTTACGACAGCATTACTGATGGATGAACTGGCGACCCCCTTGGTCCAATATTTGTCAAAAAGAGTTCGAAATGACGAAGATGCAAATGATCTTGCCCAGGAGGCATTTCTTCGCATGCATAAATTCCAGCGGACTCGTGAATCGGATTCTCGCCCACTGGAAAATGCCAGAGCCTTCCTCTTCAAAACCGCGAATAATCTTGTTGTTGACCAGATACGCAGAGCCAGGGTTCATGAAAAATATCTGCGTTCTGAAATGCTCCCGGCACAGTCAGATGAAGACAACGACAAGTGCATTCCCTCGGTTGAGCGAACGGTCTGTGCCGAGCAGGAACTGGCCCGGATTTACAAGGTTGTGGACCAGATGCCTGAAAAGGTACGCCGGGCGTTTCTTATGCATCGCGGTAAGGACATGAGTTATGCGGAGATCGCCTTGGATATGGGTGTTTCCAACAGCATGGTCGAGAAGTACATCGTTCAGGCCCTTAAGATCCTGCGGCGGAAAATCAGTTAAAGGCGGTCTTTGATAGGAGCAGTCACGGCCTTTTACCAGAGCACACGGTCTCCTAAGAAACAGCGCTCAGGGCCGCCCTCCGTTTGTAGTCCCATAATCGCGGAAACGGACGAAGTTCCTCGAAGTCCATCATTTTAATAAGAGACATTCCTTCCCACAGGGTCAGTACTTCTACGAAGGCCTGCTGATGTTGTTCTGCCTGGTGCAGCCAGTTAAAGAACAATTCTCTTTCCTTATCGGTGACATCAGACGCCTGCAAGCGGGCAAACCACTCGATGGCCAGGTTGATTGACGCTTCTGTGACTGGTGATTTGTTCATGGTATGGATTACTCCAGCTATACCTTGTATACCTTAATGACGCGATGTAGACCTCCATGGTTGCTTGTGGTCTTAGCGCCACTGTTTGAATAGCTGCACAACCTGTTTTTTTGCCCGGTCACTCTCATTTGTCCTGGTTGGGTCCAAAATAGTTCTATGTCGGTTCTTTAGCGTCAATCCCGTGACGTTGGATGCAATTGTGCCCTCTTTTGTATCGGCTTTACTGATCTTGCGATAGATACCCCGATTGGTGGGATGAGCAACAGGGTGAGTAGACCAGACATTTATGAATTGGTTTCATGTAAACGTAGGTGAATATTCAATCTGTTCATAAATATCGAGTACTCACAAGAATTTCAAGATTTCTTAAACTTTTTATCCATTTTTGTTGCGGGGATTGCGGGCTTATCCGTCTTAAAAGTAACAGTGGTTTAAACACTGAATTTTGCGCTGTCTGAGACGGCGTTCTAAAAACTAAATAGTTGGGGAAATAATATGTATAAACTTAACCGAAAGGCGAGTGTATTCACTGCACTAGCCGCGGTAGCTGCACTGGTCATGCCTGTAGGCACGGCGTTTGCGGCGGATGATGATGAGGTGATGGAAGAGATAATTGTTACGGGTTCCCGTATCAAACGCTCTGACTACGGCTCAGCTTCACCCATTACTGTAATTTCCGGTCAATCCCTGCTTGATTCTGGTATGTCTAACCTCGGTGAAGCGTTGCGTAATCAACCTTCCATCGGCACAGGTGGATTCAACCAGTCAAGTATTCTCTCTGGAGGTGGTGCAACATCGATCGACCTTCGGAACCTGGGACCTGATCGGGTTCTGATTTTAATCAACGGTCGACGCGTGGCGTCATTTGCTGATGCACTGGCTAACCAGGCCGCTGACCTGACATTCGTTCCGACAGCGATGGTTGATCGGGTTGAGATCCTCCGGGATGGCGCTTCAGCCGTGTACGGCTCTGATGCTATTACTGGTGTTGTTAATGTCATCCTCAAGAAAGACTTTGAAGGGGCTGAGTTAAACCTCAACACGGGTACCAGTGGCGAAGGTGATGGCGATACTTACGGTGTCGCTCTGACATTGGGTGTGACCGGTGATCGTGGTAATGCGGTCTTTGGTGCTGAAGTGCGTGACCAGGAGCGAATCAAGCAGACTGACAGAGAGGATTGGGCATTTCCCAACATCTCGTCTCTGACGACTACTTCTTTCCAGAATGGTTCATTTTTCTCACCAGGCGGTATCTTTTTAGGCGATGGTGGAGGCTTGTTCTGTACTCGTGCCAAGGCACTGGGTGGAGATGAAATAACCGACGTATCTTCAACTGTCGGCTGTGAGAGTCTTGCAGCACGAGCAACTGATCCTGCTGAAGCGGGCACTGTTCGACGTTATGACTATGGTTTTGCTCAGGACCTGATCATCGACAACAAGGTCATTTCGACTTCAGGTTATATCAATTACCAGTTGACAGATAACATTAATGGTTTTATGGAACTGCAATTCGCCAAGCGTGAAAGTACCAGTCACTTAGATGGTAACCCTGGCTCACCCGGTACCGTGTCTTTTCCGGATGGTTCTCGTGTTCCAGCAGCCAACCCCAACAATCCAACAGGTGAGGATGGAATCTTCTATTTCCGGCCTGCCTCAACGATTGGACCACGAACATCACTGCATGAGTCCAATACTTTCCGCTATGTTGTTGGAGTAGAAGGCGCGATTCCGGAGAACATGTGGTTTAACGATGCGTGGAGCTATGAAGTTTCTGGTTTGTACACGCGCGTTGATGCTGACCTGCAAACAAAAAGCACATGGAACCTGGCACGGTTTGTCCGAATTTCTGATCCGGCAAAGTGTGCAGTTGATGAAATTTGTGCGGCGACAGTAAACGCTTCCGGCGCGTTGGATACATTCCGGCCAGGCAACTGGACACAATCAGAAATCAGCTATATGCGGCAGAATACATTGGCGATTTCCAAGTTCCAGACCCATGGTTGGACTGCGGTTATCTCGGGTCCATTGTTTGAGATGCCTGCGGGTGAACTGGCCATGGCTGCCGGACTTGAATATCGCAAGGAATATGGCCTGAATAAGCCTGACCCCACCACAGAAGCCGGTGAATCAGTTGCCAACCAGGTGTTCACCACAGAGGGTGACTTCGACGTCCAGGAGTTCTTTTTTGAATTCGATATTCCGCTGCTTGCGGACGTGATGCTGGCTGAAGATTTGACCTTAAATCTCCAGTATCGTCATTTTGACTATTCCAACTTTGGTAAAGACGATGTTTATCGCGTTGGTTTGAACTGGCAGATTTTCTCTGACTTCCGGGTTCGTGCCAATGTCAGTACAGCGTTCCGCGCACCAACAATCACCGACCTGTTCGGTGGTGGTACGGTGAGTTTCGACTTCTTTGCCGATCCCTGTGAAGGTGCAACTGGCAATGCGGTGCAAAACTGTGCACTTGATGGATTGGGCGCTGGATTCACCCAGTTGTCCTCACAGTATCCGGTACTCTCGGGTTCAAATGCTGAGCTTGAGCCTGAAACCGCAGATACCTGGACATTCGGCATTGTGTATACACCGAGCTACTTGCCCGGTTTCCAACTCACCGCTGATGTCTGGGATATCGAAGTTGAGAACCTGATCAGCAGAACGACTTCTGACTCGGTATTGAAAGACTGCTACAACGGACCTGTCGGTCAGACGGCACCTGAGTGTAGCCAGTTTACCGGTCGAAATGCGCAAGGTGTTCCGCTGAATTTTGTCAACAAACTTCAAAACCTGACTTCGGTTGAAACTGATGGCTTTGATCTGGCGGCAAACTACTCCTTTGATGCTTTCGCCGCGACCAGTTGGAATATCGAACTGGTAGGTACTTATGTTGCTGAAAACACCTTTGCACCTGGTGCGGGTGGTGCTGATGGACGGGGTTCTATTCCACGTGTTCAGGCTAACCTGAATACCACAGTGGGCTGGGACAACTGGACATTTGCCTGGTACATGCGTTACATCAGCAGCACCAATGATCCAGACTTCGATGGTAACAATCCTTTCGGCTACAGCGGAGCGGAGACCTACTACAAGAATGACATTCGAGTTTCATATGAGTGGGAAAAATATCGAATCCTGTTAGGCATTAACAACGTGGCAGACGAAGATCCTCCTTACGTATTTAACTCTGGCAATAACTCAGACCTGTTCCTGTACGACCCAATCGGTCGATACATGTTCCTTCGGTTTGATGCAAACCTTTATTAGAAACCCCTCGGGTAGCTAATAAGCGATTAAAGAAGGTGGGTCCTGATGGGCCCACCTTTTTTTTGTCTGCATTTTTCTGACAAGTGTTTTTCCGCCGGGCACTCAACGATAAAAAGAGTACCTGAAGTAATCCAGGATCGATGTCGAGTGTTGATTGTGTAACGGTACGACTTTCCCATCGACAGTTATCTCATCGACAATCTGTTTGCCGATAGTTTCGAATTTGAACCTTTCCTCCGCCAGCTTTTGCCCCTTTGTCGCAATAGTGGCCGCCATTTCAGGATTAGACATCAGTTGCTGCCATTTCTGCGTGAGGATGGCAATATCCTGGTACAGAACAACATTCTCCATGTCCCTTAATCCCAGCGCCTGGTTTTCCGTCGTGACATGGTCGTAGGCGATCAGGAGGCACCCACAAGCCATGGCTTCAAAGTTCTTAACCATATACTCGTCGAATCCAATATCGGCGCTGAGGAAGAATCTGATGTTGTTGAGGGCATGTAAATAGTCAGTGCCTGAATCCGTTTTTGTCACTGTCAGACCCAATGCGCGTTCAGCCTCTTCGAGTAAATGCCGTCGTTGGTGATAGACATCCCGGGTCAGGTTGCCAACGAAGCCGAGCTGTGATGACAAGGTTAGGCACGGAGCGAAGAAACGGCACCTGTCGAATCTGCGTTTTAAAGCGAAGGAACAACAGGATCCGGTCATACCGAACTAGGTCTACATGCTTCGAAAAATGGTCAGCGAGATTGCGTTGTTGTTTTGAATCCAGGCGCCGCAGGTCAAGATCGCAGTGACTGGCAACTGCCTCATACAGCTATCCAACTGGAGCCTCTGCTTATCTATCACGAGCAACAAGACCTTCATTTAGCTAGTCCGTCTGACATTAATCGGCATCGTCTTGGCCGACGCCTCATGAGTTTGGAGGCAATGTCGCAATTCTGAAGCGCTCGCACCATCAACCGGTGCGAGCGACAGGGCTTCAGGGGAGGGCGGTATCAGTACTTGTAGGTTTCCGGTTTGAATGGACCAACAGCCGGGACGTTGATGTATTCTGCCTGTGCCGTGGTTAGTTGGGTCACCACACCGCCAAATCCCTCGACCATGTAGGAGGCAACCTCTTCGTCAAGCGCCTTGGGAAGTACTTCGACGGTGATGGGTTGACGCTGACCTGGGTCGTGATCAGCCCACTTTCTCTCAAACAGGTACATCTGGGCCAGCACCTGGTTGGCGAACGAACCGTCCATAATACGTGACGGATGTCCCGTTGCATTGCCGAGGTTCACCAGGCGGCCTTCGGATAACAGGATGACATAGTCTTTTTGGTCATCACTGCGGTAGATCTTGTGTACCTGGGGTTTTACTTCCTCCCAGGTCCAGTTATCACGCATGAACTGGGTATCAATCTCTGTATCGAAGTGCCCGATGTTGCAGACAATGGCGTTGCTGCTGACGGTGCGAAGCAGGTTCTCGTCACAGACGTTGACGTTGCCTGTGCAGGTACAGATAAGATCAATGTTGTTCATCAGGCGAGTATCGATGTCTTCGAGTTTGCCGGTGTTTAAACCATTCAGATAAGGCGACACAACCTCAAAGCCGTCCATGCAGGCCTGCATGGCGCAAATAGGATCAATCTCGACGATACGAACAATCATGCCTTCCTGCCGAAGACTCGCGGCGGAACCCTTGCCAACATCGCCATAACCTATGACCAGGGCACGTTTACCGGCCATTAACATATCGGTACCTCGTTTGATGGCATCATTCAGGCTATGGCGGCAACCGTACTTGTTGTCGTTTTTCGATTTGGTGACCGAATCGTTCACATTGATCGCGGGGACTTTCAGTTCCGCGGCGGCCATCATTTCATAGAGCCGATGCACGCCTGTGGTTGTCTCCTCGGTAATACCGTGGATGTTGTCCAGCATTTCGGGGTATTTTTCGTGGATCATCTGGGTCAGGTCGCCGCCATCGTCAAGAATCATATTGGCGTCCCAGGGTTTACCGTCCTGGAGGATGGTTTGTTCAATACACCAGAAAAACTCTTCCTCGGTTTCTCCCTTCCAGGCGAACGTCGGTATGCCTCTCTCTGCCATAGCGGCCGCAGCGTGGTCCTGGGTAGAGAAAATATTACAGGACGACCAGCGTAACTCTGCACCGAGTGAAACCAGGGTATCCATGAGTACAGCGGTTTGAATCGTCATATGGATACAACCGATGATCCTGGCATCCGCCAGTGGTTGCTCGATTTTGTATTTTTGTCGCAGCGCCATCAAGGCAGGCATCTCCGCCTCAGCCAGGTCAATCTCTGCCTGTCCGAATTTTGCCAGGCTGATATCGGCGACCTTAAAATCTTCTGTACTCATAGTTCCTCTCAAATCACTTTGTGTTGTTAATGGTTATGAAAAAGTCTTACTTGTACCTGGAAGCCATTCTTCAGGCCCAGGTATGCGCTTTGGCCGGGGGTCAAATTTGACTCCGCCGCCCAGCTGTCGAGATCGGATGGTTCGAATCCGAGCCACAAATCACCACAGATCTCACGGGCCCAGTCCTGGTTATGACGACACAGGTCGATGATCAATAGTCGACCGTCTGCGTTGATATGTTCTGCCACGGTTGAAAAAAGTTGTCGGGGAGATGCCATATGATGAAGCACCATGTTGAGCACCACCAGGTCGGCTCGTGCGCCGGAATCAAAGCACTGCGCCAGATCTCCCAGTACAAACTCAACCTTGTCCTTATGCTGGGATGATAAGGTACGCCTGGCCTGACTAAGCATTTCTTCCGAGTTATCCAGGGCGACAATATGTTCGAATCGTTCTGCAAGGGAATTAATCAACTGAGATTCACCGGGACCGATCTCGATGACCGAGGCTGCGGACGCCAGATCCTCATTTGACAGTAGGTCCTGTACACATCCGGCGTAGTGACTGTACTCGGCGATCAGGTCCTGGTTTTCCTTGAACCGACTGGCATTCTTCTCGAAAAATTGTTTTGAACTTTGCGACCGGTCTTCCTGGACTTCCATCAACCGTTGTTGAATGGCGCTGGATAATTGACTGTAATCAACGCAGGAGAACAGGCTGTTGGTAAGCTCTTCGAGGTTGCTATGGGAGGGAATCATTGCTCGCCGGTAAAAAATTGAATTACCTTCCCGCCGCGTTGCCAGTAATCCGGCAGTCGCCAGTATCTTCAGGTGGTGGCTCATACCCGGCTGGGGCATCTCAAAGATATGGCAGAGTTCCAGCACACCAAACGACTCATTGCTCAGAACCCTTAAAATATCAAGCCTCAAGAAATCTGCGGTAGCCTTACAGAAGCAAAGTAATTGTTCCGACTCGGGTGAGTGAATTGGCCTTACGAGCTCATTCACGATGGATTCCTGTATCAAATAATATTGATATTGTACCAGCAAGCCTGGAATGGTTAAAGACTATATCAATAATACTTGATATAGAAGTGAGAATCTTCCCGGATGCGACCGCGCCGGGTTCCTGATTTGGGGTAAGAACTGGTTATACTTGAAAGGACTCCCAGCAAAGAGAAACACAATGGTCGAAGGGATTAGCCAGATGCAAGCGCTCTATCATCCGGAGCAGGACCGGATCCTCTTCAGAGTGAACTCTATTGATAAGAGGGAGTTCAGGTTCTGGATAACGCGAAGATTCACCGTCTTGATACTTAAGGTATTGAAGGACCATATGGATTCAGACCCTGATATTTCGACACAGGAGACCCCGGACACGAGGCAGGCGGTAAAAACTTTCAAACAGGAAAAAGCAATACAGGAAGCTAACTTTGAACAGAAATTCACCGAAGGATCTAACGATCTACCATTGGGGGAGGATGTGCTTCTGGCGTTTAAGCTGACTTACAAAGTTGAAGGTGAAAGTCTGCATATGGGAATCCAGCCCAAGAGTGGTCAAGGTATCAATATGGTACTGAACCGGAAGATTAACTCATCACTTATGCAATTGATTGTGACAGCTGCAAAAAAAGCGGACTGGAAACTTAACCAACCCGTACGTCGCCAGGCCGGACAGAAGGGAAGAGTCATCAACTAATAAAGAGTCTAATAAAAGAGTCGTCAAATCTGGCAAGAATAATTAATCTGGCGCTCCATCCCGACGAAAGGTCATTAATTGAAGATGAAATGACTGCTTATCGAGCACTTCCATATTGCCTCCATAGTCTTTCCATATTCAAGGGCTAAACTGGTGTTCACCAAAGACATTGCAGTCGATGCTAATTTTAAGCTAGTGCTTCAAGTCCTAACTCTCTCCCCTCCCCCCAAAGTGTTAGGACTTTTTTTTGCCTGTAATTCCTGTACAGAAACACATTGTTTAACCGGCTGCGTAAGCCTGGTCAGTCGCAAGCTGTAGATGGCGAGGCAATGTTACTCGAATAGTAACTCCATTGCCGCTCGTTAGGTTGGCAGCAGAAACTGCGCCGCCGTGAAGTTCTGCAATGATCCTGACAACATAAAGACCCATGCCAAAATGCAGTCGATTGTCCGGGTTTGAGGCGCGCACACTCACCATGGAATCGAATATATTCTCAACCATATCTGTCGGGATAGATGGACCCTGGTTAGTAACAAACAAGGTCAGATTTGTCGGGTCGGTTGTTAGACCCACAATGATGGTGCTATCGGGTTGTGAAAAGTCAATTGCATTATCGATCAGCTTGTCCAGTAGTTGCTCTATACGATAGTCTGAAACATTGCTTTGTACTTCGCGCTGGGTTCCTCTGTACTCAAATTGTCTGGTTGGATGCGTGTTTCGACAATTGGCCAGGTAGTTCTGAACCAGTTTCTGGAGATCGATAATCTCGAACTCCTCGGATTCGAGGGCTTCCTCCAGGTTCGCGGCATCAGCAAGGTTCTGGACGATCATACCGATTCGAAGAACCCCTCTCTTGGCGCTCTCGAGATACTTTTTACGAGCAGTTTCCGATGGCTCGTTTTCAAGGTTTTGCAGCGAGGTACTCAAGGTATTGAGGGGGTTGTTAATTTCGTGCCGAAGGGTTCTTGGCATGTTTTCCAGGAACTGATTGTGCTGGTGCAATTTTGCCAGCATGCCGGAGACGCTGCGGGCCAGGTCGCCGATTTCATCTCCGGATTGAATCTCGCTTTTTAGTTGGTTTGTTTGCAGCCGCCCATAGGCGTCAATGGCATTGGTTGCCTCAGCGCCAAGCTTGCGAATGCGGCGCGCCAATCGAACTGAGAAAGCCAGAATCAGCACGACAAAAATGAACAGGGACAACACCGAAAAATTGATAATTCTTTGCAGCGCATCGCGTCGTAACTGCAGAATTCGGTTCGTATTTTGCTGCAACACGACCGTACCAATGACTTCATCCTGGGAAATTATCGGATGGGCTGCAGTAATAACCTCACCCTCAAGTGGTGTGTAGCGATGCAGGTAACTTGGTTTACCCGCCAGACTGTCCGTAATAACCTTGTCCTCCTTGACGGGGCTTGTATCACGCAGACGTTCGTCGATCAGGCTATAGAAGCTGTTTATGGTCAGATCAACAAGGGCAAACCAGCGATCAATGATACCGAGTTCCTGTTCTGTTACGGCATCGGGTTGAATCCGCGAAACCTGATAGCTTCCCACTTCGGCGCGGACCCGCTTCTGGGCATCGATGACCTGAATATTTGCTCCGGAATAACCAAGCCCTTCGATAATTCTCAGTACTTCCGGAGACTTCAGCAGTACCAGTCCAAAGGCTTCACGGCCGGTAGATGGCAAGGTACCGGTGATGGATTCTATGGCCCTGGTTTCTTCACTGTCGACATCGACCACCAAAAGCCCAAAGTGTTTGGTAGAGCCCAGCAGCACCAGAGGAATTCTGAATTCTACGGAATAACCATCATTGTTTAAGGTCATAAAGCCCTGAACGCGATTTTCAGGGACACCCTGAATTGCGTAGCGCCATTGTTCATCCATAAGATAAGCGGTCGTCACCCCCGGTTCAGTCATGGTAATGACCAGTCTCTTCAGCTCTCCATCCTGGCCAGTAAAGGAAATGCGAATATGGTCGGAATTGTCCAGACGCAGGATGTTTTTGTCGCGAAAAACGATTTTGTCGTCTTTTACCTGAACCAGGGCGTAGATCTGATCATTGTGTTCGCCCAGCACCATGTAGAATTGATTGGGCCCGGAGTCATCCTGTGCTTCGGTGGCATCGTTGGCGGGGAAACTTACTTTGTAGTTGAGTAGATCTTCCCAGTCGTTACTCTTGCCATCGATTCTGATGGGCTTTTCCAACGGATGAGCATAGAGCTGTTCATAGCCCTCCGGTGAGAGAGGGAGTTCGTCGAACAGATCGGATCGACCATTGAGTAAGGTGGAAATACCTTCAGCGGTAAGCAGCTGGGCGTTTGCCTGGCTATCCACCAGAAAGTCTTCCATTTCACTGAGGTAGAGATAGCTGAACCATGGGATCACAACCAGGGCGAGGCTCATCAGGATGAAAAGCTTGGTGGCTAGTCTCGGGCCTCGTATGCGGGAAGCCATCGGCTTATTTTACGGACCAACGATAGCCAAACCCATATTCACTTTTAATGCAGTCGAATTCGCTATCGATGGATTCGAATTTTTTACGAATATTTCTCATATGGGTGTTGATGGTGTTATTGGTGACAAGACTCTGCATCGTTGCATTCATCAGTGTGTCGTAGGACACTGCATGGCCTGGTACACGCACCAGTTTGGCCAACATCCTGAACTCTGTACCTGAAAGGTTAATGGTCTCGCCTCTCCACGAAACGAGCAGGGCCTCCTGGTCTATTTGCATATCGCCCACGGTCTTGGCTGTGGCGGATCCGTTTCCTGTCGATTGGCCTCTTACTTCGTGAATTCTTAGCAATGAGCTGATGCGTTCAGCGAGATAGTCCAGTGAAATAGGTTTGGGCAGGTAGTCCCACGCGCCCAGTCGAAGGCCGCTGATCTTGTCTATCTCTGCAATTCGTTCAGTCAGAAAAATGACGGGCAGGGAATTTGAACGGGCTAACAAATCCCTGCAGATTTCGAAACCGGCGTCGACTTCATCACCGAGTATGATGTCCAGGATGGCGAGGTCCGGTAAGTCTCGTTCAAACCCCTCCAATGCCTCACGGCGATTGCTATAGGCAATGACGTCATACCCTTTCTTTGTGATGGCATCGACGTAGTTACTACGTTGATCTGGATCGTCTTCTACAATGGCAATACGCTTGGCCATGATGATTCCCTGGTTGGTTGGTAGACTAGTTTAAGACAACCGGTGGCATAAGTATTCCAGGCGGTAACTATTACATTTTGTCATCATAGTAATCGACCAAACATCGATTGCAAGTTACTGAATTATAAGAATAATTATGTAATCCATTGCTTTTCCACAATAATCCAGTGATCTTTCATTTTCCCTCCGTAGCTGATTGTATCTTTCAGGGTTAACTAACACTGTTAAAAAAGCCGACCCGTAAGTGAGTTATTGTATGAGAAAATTTGTTCCTATCTGCGACAAATTGTTGAGCGCGCAGGGTGAAGTAACTGGGCGTATCGTGCCATTTAAGCCGGAGTTTCTGTTAGTAGACGTTGAAATCGAAGTCGAAAAAAACCCCGTGAACTGGATCCCTGATACCGATTACGACCAGGCATGCGAGCGGCTGGATCAAATCGACAGGTCCAGTATTGAACTCGCCCCGGCCTAGTGTTCAGGTCAGATCAGCCAGTTTAGGTATCGACGATGCTGCCCCCGGCCTGGTGACACAACTACCAGCCGCGCGGCAGGCAATCTGCAGACAATCCCCGATACTGTTGCCATTAACAAAATTCGCCATGAAATAACCCATAAAAGTATCCCCTGCTCCCGTGGTATCAACCGCGGTAACAGGTACTGCCGGCTGGCTGACCCGCTGCAGTTTATCCTGGAAAACTGCGCCTTTTTCACCCAGGGTCAAAATCACAGATGAAGAAGGGTACAGATCGATCATCGCGTTCAATATGTCGTTCGGCGATGCTTCACCGGTGAGTGCTTCTCCTTCAACCTCATTAACGACAAAAATTTCTATCAGGTCCAGTGGATAGGTTGATACTTCGTCAGTGATGGGAGCGGCATTGAAAACTACCCTTTGTTTTTTCTTGGCAGCAATTTCCAGCAGCTCGGGTAAGCAGCTGATTTCATTCTGGATCAGAAGGTAATCACCATGAGAAACCTGTGACAATACAGACTCAATGTCCGCAACCGTAATCTGCCGGTTTGCTCCCCCATAAATAATGATGGCGTTCTCCCCTTCCGGGGTAACCTGGATATTGGCATGACCGGTGGGAGTATCGATGATCGTCGTTAAGGTTGTATCTATGCCTGCATCGTTCAGCAGGGTTTTCATCCAAACGCCATCGTTGCCTATTTTCCCCGCATGTCTCACTTTTGCGCCTGCATATGCCAGTGCAAGGGACTGGTTAAGTCCCTTACCGCCGGGATGGATCTCGTAGTGAGTGCTGAGAAGCGTTTCGCCGGGTCTGACGAAGTAGGGGACCTTGTACACATGGTCGATGCAGTAGGAACCAAAGTTGATGATTGTAATGGGTTGATGCGTCATGGGTTAATGCACTCTGTATAAATTTCAACTAAACAGGGTTTTATAAACGAATGGAATCAATTTGCTTCGAACCTCGCAATATTACTTGTCTTTTTCTGCAGAATATTTCCACGGCTTGTCTATTGACATATTATGTCAGTCGAGGTGAAATCACCCCATGAATTTTCTCCTCAACCCGACTTATTGGATTATCGCAGGCATTTTGCTGGCGATAGCGGAAATGATCATACCCGGCGGCATTGTTGTGTTTATGGGAGTGGGTTGTCTGGTAGTTGCACTGGCTCTGTGGTCAGGTTTGGTGACCACCTGGGTCAATGTGATGACCTTGTTTTTTGTCTCTACCCTCGTATTAATCTTCATGCTGCGCTCTTTTGCAATGAAATTTGCCGGGGGAGATACCAGTGAGAGCAATACGATTGAAATCCTGGACGAAGTTGGGGATCAGGTCGAAGTCGTCGAGACCATTGGCCCCGGCAATCATGCCGGTCGAATTTTACATCGGGGAACCCAGTGGGCTGCTATGAGCGATGGCAGTGAGATAAAGCCGGGCGAGACTGCGAAAATAATCGCCCGGGAAAATATTAGCTACATTGTGGAAAAAAGCGGTTAATAGCGCTTAGCAGCGTTTAAATGCTGAAATTCGGAACGCCAGCGTTCCGGGCAAACCAACAACAGGAGTTTTTCTTTTGGCCTTCTTCTACTTCACTATCCTGGTTCTGGTCTCATTTTTTGTTCTGTACAACCTGATCCTGATTGTGCCAATGCGGGAAATGAGCGTGATTGAACGTCTGGGCAAGTTCCGGGGTACATTGGAACCCGGCATCCATTTTCTTGTTCCTTTTGTCGATCGGGTCGCATACCGGCACGAGACCCGGGAACAATGTTTGAACATTCCCCACCAGAGCTGCATCTCCCGCGACAATATTCAGATTGATGTTGATGGCCTGCTCTATATCAAGGTGCTTGATGCCTACAAGGCAAGTTACGGCATTGAGGATTATCTGGTTGCGGCAATTAATTTAGCCCAAACCACTGTCCGCTCAGAGGTGGGTAAACTAACCCTGGGTGAAACCTTCTCGGAACGGGATGTGCTCAACGAAACCATCGTGCGGGAAATTGATCACGCATCGGAGCCCTGGGGAATCAAGGTGCTCCGCTATGAAGTCATGAACATTACGCCCTCCGGAGGCGTTATTGACACCCTTGAAAAAGCCATGGAAGCGGAACGACAAAAACGCGCCGAGATTACCCTGGCAAACGCCGATCGGGACTCGACCATCGCGCTTTCAGAAGGAGAACGTCAGGAGGCGATTAATTTATCGGAAGGTGAGCGACAAAGGCGGATTAATGAAGCCCAGGGTCGTGCCATGGAGATAGCAGTACTGGCTACTGCCACAGCCGAAGGATCAAAATTAGTCGCGGCAGCAATCAGCAAACCCGGGGGTCCTGAGGCGATGCAACTGAGACTCATTGAAACCTACATCGACCGGATCGCTGAATTGTTTCGTGAAGCTGATATTAGTGTTGTACCGAAAGAGCTTGCGAAGATGGAAGGTTTTTTTGCAGGCATAGACCAGGTCGCCCAGACCGTTAAAGACGGAGGCCAGTAAAATGGAAGTATTTGATATTTTTGTGATGGCTGTCTGGGGGATTGTCTTCCTTGTCATGCTGGTCAAATTTTTTCAGTCTATTCGCCTGGTTTCAACCAGAACCTCACACATAGTGGAACGACTAGGCAAGTACCACAAAACACTTGAGGCCGGGTTTCATGCCCTTATTCCGTTTTTTGACAAGGTGACCTTTGTTCAGGACCTGAGAGAGGAAGCCATTGATGTACCTCCCCAGGACTGTTTTACCGGCGACGAGGTTAAGGTGGAAGTTGACGGTGTTATTTATATTTCTGTCACGGATCCGGTCAAGGCCAGCTACGGCATTGTTGATTATCGTTATGCCGCTGTGCAGCTTGCACAGACGACGACCCGTTCTGTTATCGGCACACTGGATCTGGACCGCACGTTTGAAGAGCGGGATCTCATCAGCGCCAAGGTTGTTGAGGTGCTGGACCTTGCGGGTGAATCATGGGGGATTCGGGTTCACAGATACGAAATCAAGAATATCAGCCCACCGCATACGGTACGAAATGCAATGGAAAAACAGGTCAATGCCGAGAGGGAGAAGCGTGCAATTTTGGCATCGAGCGAGGGTGATAAGCAAAGCAGGATTAACCGGTCGGAGGGTCTTAAAAGAGAACTGATCAACCGTTCGGAAGGTGAAATGCAACGACGAATTAATGAGGCAGAAGGGCGGGCTGAAGAAATCAAAGCCATCGCAGAGGCCACCGCGGAGTCAATTGAAAAAATCGCCAAGGTTATTTCTGACCATGGTGGGTCAGACGCGCTCAAGCTCCAGCTCAATGAACGCTATATCGATACTCTAAAGGGCTTGCAGCACAGTAAAATTATTCTCCCTGCAAACCTGTTGGAATACCAAGGCTGGATTGGCAACCTGGGCCTGGACAAAATTAAGAGCTAGTGGAGTGTCTGATTAATGCACGCCATGCATACGCTTGTGGAGTATCGGGGATATCAGCAACACCAATATCCCGAGGCCGATGGCGACCAGTGCCAGTTTCTCGAACACACCCGCATAAATTGCCAGTGATGTTAACGGGTCGACCACCGCACCGGAAGACTCTTCGATAGCCATGGCACCGGCAATTAGACCGCCCGCATAGGACGCGAATGCACTGGACAGGAACCACACCCCCATCATCATTGCAGCGACGCGCTGCACGCTCAACTTGGTGACCATGGACAGGCCCACCGGTGACAAACACAGTTCGCCCGTGGTATGTAAAAAGTACATGAGTGCAAGGTATACAACAGAAACCTTGCCATCAGGCCCAGCCTGAGCTACACCGTAGATCAGTACAGCAAAGCCCAGACCCACCTGGAGTATTCCCAGCCCGAATTTAGCTGGCGTGGTTGGTTCAAACCCACTGGCCGATAACTTAACCCATATCCAGGCGAAAACGGGCGCCAGAAAAATAATAAACAGCGGGTTGAGTGACTGGAACATGCCAGCGGTAAAGTAATTGCCCATGGCAACGTTGCGATCGGTGAACAAGGTCAGGGAAGACCCGGCTTGTTCAAACAGGGCCCAGAACAATACTGACACCGAAATCAGAATCAGCATAACAATCATTCGGTCCCGCTCTCTGGGTTCACATTTGGAGAGCGAGAACCAGAGCATCCAGCTAACAATGACCACGCCGAGGATTATCAGTAGCAGACCAAGCTCTGAGGTTCTTTGGATGAGTTGCCAGACGCCAACAATGGCAACCAGGCCGAGAAAATAGAGAAACCACTCCCGGTTGAGACCGGGTAACACCAGCTTGTCGAGCTCCGCTGTTTTTGGAGGCTCGCCATAGCCCAGGAGGTAGCGGTGATAGACCTGGAACACCAGCAGTCCAAACAACATACCGATACCTGCCAATCCAAAGCCATAACGCCAGCCGTAGGTTTCACCGAGGTAGGCGCAGGCCAGTGTCGCGACGAACGCACCAACGTTGATACCCATATAAAAAATGGTAAATCCACCATCCCGTCGAGGGTCGTTCTCGCCATACAACTGACCCACCATGGTGGATATGTTGGCCTTCAGGAATCCCACGCCGACGATAATGAATGCCAGAGACAGGTAGAAAATTTGCAGGTACATGCTATTCTGGACGACCTTGCTGCCAGTCTGCACTGCTGTAGGACCCTCGAATGCCATTCCAAAGTGCCCGCATACCAGTAAGACAGCTCCGAAGAATACTGCCTTGCGATAGCCAAGATAGCGATCTGCAATAAGTCCGCCCAGCAGGGGCATGGCATACACCAGCGAACCATAGCTGCCATAGATCAACGCCGCAGAGTCATCGGCAAACAGAAAGTGTTTGGTCAGGTAGAGCATCAACAAGGCACGCATGCCGTAGTAGCTGAATCTCTCCCACATCTCTGTAAAAAACAGGACGAACAATCCCCGAGGATGGCCTAGAAAATCACCCTCGCTGGTTGCGACACTGGTTGAATTCATGGTTAAACGTCTCGTTGTGCTCTTGTTGTCGCAGCTTGTTCACGGGCAATTGAGCCGTGACAGCAACCTATCAATTTTGTTGGCCGATTCTAGCACACTCGGTAAAAAAGGCCGCCTCACAAAAGGTTGATTGGGGTTCCCTGCAACCTGTATCATTTGTGCTACCCAAAGCGACATCTTAAAATTAAAAAGGCTAAATGGATGAAGAATCTATTACTGTTGACCGCGCTGGGCCTTGGAATATCGGGCATGGTCAGCCCTTTGCAAGCCAGTACGGTTCTGTATCACAATGCGACGATTGTGGTTGATGAGGTATTACCAGACCCGAATGACCTGTGGGTAAAACCTTCAGACCTGACGCGGGTCAACGGCTTCGTCCTCAAACCCGAAGGCGCCTGCCTGGATGATATTTGCGTCCCCGTGTTACAGGATGAAGACAGTAGCCTGTATGTTAAACGTGGCGGCAAGAGCTGGTTCAACGTGTCAGAACTGGCGAGAAAACTCAGCCAGGCTTACGTTTTTGATTACAATGCCAATGTCTGGAGCTTCGGCGCCATACCGGTTACCCGACAATCATTTACCCGGGATCATATGGCACCTGATTTTAGCATTCTCGACCGACAGGGTAAACCCGTTAGGCTGTCGGAGTATAAAGATATGAAGGTTTTGCTGTTAACCTGGGCCTCATGGTGAGGATGCCGCTTTGACTTGCCAGGTTGGCAAGCTGTTTTCGAAGACTTGAAAGATGACAACTTTATGATTATTGCTGCTGCCCAGGATACCGGTGGAGAAGCAGCTGCCGGGCAGTTTTACGACCAGGCAAAAGCAAAATTCGTGACTCTCGTGGATGAGGATCATTCCATTAGTTCTTTGTACAATCTGGTTAACGTGCCTTCAGCTGTCTGGATCGACGAAACAGGGAAGGTTATTCGAATTGACGAAAATGCCTATGCCGAAGTACATAAAGGTGAGGGGTTCAGTTTTGGCAGAAGTGACTATGTGCCGATGGTTAAAGACTGGGTTGCCAATGGCAACCAGAGCCAGTTTGCAAAAGGCAACGCTATCCCGGATCTTATCCGGAGCAATGAGCAGCACCTTGCTGATGCAAACTTTAAGTTGGGAGTCTATTTCTTCAAACAGGGAGATATGGATTCTGCCGACAAGTACTGGGTCGCCGCTGAGAAACTCAACCCGGACAGCTGGAACTATCATCGGCAGGACTGGTCGTTTACACCGGAGCAAGCAGGCGCCAACTGGGTGAAAAAGTTTGGTGAGCTGGAAGGCAAACCTTACTACCGTCCAATTGATGGACTGGATATATAGCTATTCGTTACTTGCTGTTCGCGGCTGCGGTGTTCGCAGTTGCAGTGGCGTATTATTTCGAGTTGCATAGTTACCTGACACTCGAAAATCTCCAGACAGTAAAAGGCAAGCTGGGATGGTGGGCCCCCATCGTTTTTGTACTGGCATTTGTTATCGGGGAACTACTCCAGGTTCCCTCAGTACTGTGGATCTTTTTTGCGGGCCTGATCTGGCCCTGGTGGTTCGCACTGCCAGTTTCCTTGTTAGCTGCTCTGTTGGCGGCAATGACTGCATTTTTAGTCGCGCGTTACTTTCTTGGTCATGGTTTTCACAAAAAACTGCCAGACAGTTTGCAGGCTCTAAATGAAAAATTACAGAATCGACCCGTCTCGGCAGTCATCTTTGTTCGTCTAACCACATTCCTGCATCCAATCATGCACTGGGTACTGGCCGCTTCATCCGTTCAACTTGCTGCATTTCTGGCAGGGACATTGATCGGTATTCTGCCGTTAACTATTGCGATTGTATTACTGGGAGAGGCATTTATGTATTGGTGGGATCAGTACTCGACAACGATACTCGTAGCAGCCGGTGCCGTGACCACCGGTTATATCATTTATGCACGACGACGAAGGAAGAACCTCGCGTAGGCCATATAGCTATTTTCCAGTTACTTTCCTGGTTGCAGTGCGGAACCGGCTGCTCTGTTCCTCACTACCGCGTAATTGTTTGTTGGCACTGGTCTCCAATGATCGTGCAGCATCATCAAGGCTTGCGAGATCAATGACTCGCTTGGACTCGCGCACGGCACTGGCAGAGTTGTTTGCGATTGTTTTTGCCATCTTCATGGCAGCAGGTAAAAGTTCAGATTCAGAATAAATCGTGTTGATCATTTTCTCCTGCAGGGCTTCTGCTGCTTCGATCTTCCGGGCGGTGAAAATCCATTCCTTGGCCTTTGCCGCACCAACCAGCCGGGGTAGGGATGAAGCACCGACAACAAGACCATACTCGGCGCCAGGCCATCGAAACGTCGACTTTTGGGTCGCCAGCCGGATATCGCATTCGACCGCAAGCCGGGCGCCGCCGCCGTAACAATAGCCGTTAATTGCAGCAATGACAGGCAGGGGTGTTTTCGAAATTTCAGTGGCTGCGTCCAAACGTTGCCCGGGAGGCGGCAAATCATCCGGTACTGGTTCAACACCGCTCATTTCCAGCATATCGCCACCCGCGCAGAAAGCCTTGTCTCCGGCACCTGTAACAACAATAACTGCCACTCCGGCTGATTCAGCCTGCCTGACTGCATCGCCCAGCGCATGATTAAGGGCCACGTTCAGGGCGTTGTGACGCTCCACACGGTTCATTGTCAGCAGCAACACATCATCAAAGCGTTCTGTAAGTACGACTGGGTTGGGTTCACTCATGTTCAGCTTCTCATACTCTTATTCTTCTTATGACTTAACACAGCGGGCATGATACTTCAAAAATAGGCGTTCGTGTCCTGGCAATTTTTGCATTACAATAACCCTGAGTTTCGGTACAAACAAATTCAGCATCAGCAGCAGTCATTAAGCGTTGTACTGGCTGTGGCCCGATGTCTTTGAAAAGGAGCGTTTCCATGAACCACGAAATTGCTTTCAGGGATATACAACTCACATCGAGTGAGATCGAAATCCGCAAAATCAGCGTAAAAGATCTCCTGCAGTCGCTGCGAGAAGGCTACGATGACTTTACCGCCAACCCGTCCTTCGGTGTCTTCCTTGTTATTATTTATCCTTTATTTGCCGTGATACTAACCGTGTCTCAGGTCGGTGAGAACCTGCTGTATCTCGCATTCCCGATGGTGGCAGGTCTGACTCTCATCGGCCCGGTTGTTTCAGTCTGCCTGTTTGAGATGAGCAAGCGGCGCGAACAAGAGCTCGAAGTCAGCTGGGGTTCGTCATTCGAATTCGTTCATTCAAGGTCCTACGCTCCGATCCTGGCATTGTCGTTTCTGATGATGTTGCTCTACTCCGCATGGGTATTTATGGCACAGTTCATTTACCTTGGTTTGTTCGGCGCAATGAATTTCGCCTCCTTTACCGAGTTTGTCACTGAGGTGGTCACCACCAAACCGGGCGGTGCGCTGATAGTCTATGGTAATGCCGTCGGGTTTATCTTTGCATTCGCTGCGTTGTCAATTTCTGTCGTGGGCTTCCCCCTGCTGTTGGATAAACCAACCAGTTCAGCCACTGCGGTTGCGGTTTCGTTCAGGGCCGTAAATTCCAATACCCTGGTTATGCTCCTCTGGGGACTGATTGTTGTTGCATTACTGACTGCAGGCGCAATGCTGTTTATGGTTGGTCTTGCTGTGGTTCTACCTGTGCTGGGTCATGCAACCTGGCATCTGTACCGCAAAGTTGTTAAAGAGTGACTCTTAAGTATTGACTAACTATAGTAGTTAAAACCCAACAGATTCCAGTAGTAGTAAGCGCTGTGAGTTTGTCCTGCACCAGGACCACTGAATGAACTGAATAACATAAAATCTTCTTTCAGCGACAGGTCAAAATGTGAGATGAAAATGGTGGTTCCTCCATCATGGCCAAAGTTATCAAACCCTTCATATCCAAAACGGCGTTTTAGAAATCCCAGACCAGTTCCTCGGACACGTCCATCGTGAGTAAAACCTTCGTGCAGCATTTGTTGCAGGGTTTCCATTCCCAACGGATCGAAAATGTTCTGACGGACATAATCGTTGAAACTAATTCCGGATATATTCGCAACGAGAATATGGGCACCCATATTTCAATGACCGTACGCCCGTACAATTATAAATCGAGACGCAAATTGACTCAAACAGTCGGTCATCAAAGGCTAAGCAAGCCAGATACGGTTCCCTACTAGCAGCCTGCTAGACTGCATTGCGATGAATGTAGGTTTCCACCAGCTCCATATTGTAACGGATGGAGCGGCTGTGAGGATGAATAAGCAGTGCTGATTCGAATGCTGCTTTGGCTTTTACAAACTTTCTCTGTTCCAGATAAACCAGACCAAGACCGGAGAGAGCTCCAAAGTGCCTGGGTTCAAGTTTCAGTGTTCTTTCAATATCACTGACGGAAGCGTCGTAATCCCCAACGAGGTAGTAGAGTGTTGCGCGTTTATTCCAGCCTTCAGCAAATTCCGGGACATCGTTGACTAGTCTGGTGAAAATTAACAATGCCTCGTGGGGATTTTGATCCATCGCAGCAATACCTTGAGCCAAGCGTTCTTGCGTTTGCTGGTTGTCGTTTTGAAGCCAGATCTCCCAGATATTGTTAACAGTTCTATTTGCTACTTCCGCGTTGTCAGTTTGCCGTATGATGTTGAACAGCCCATCCAGCCGGATGTCATTTTGATCTGCCTGGCAGAGCCCCGATCGGACCAATAAAAAAAGGCAGATTGTCAGACAGGACTTAACGATCATTTTCTGTCACAACTTGCAAATGAAACCTCATGTTACCACCCCAAAGAATTCGCGGACAGCCAACAAAGAAAATCTGGCCTAGACATTGGCTTGTGTTAATCAACCCAATGCAAGACATCGCGAATGATCGACCATTGAGGCTCTTTGGTTAGCGCACCGCCTCCCAAAATCCAATGGGAGTACAGGCGATCAACCGTACCGTCTTTCTTTTTCAGAACGAGCCAGGTCGACACAAAACGTTCCCACTCGGGATCAGCCATCGGCACCGGATAGCCAACAGGACGTTTTGCTGAAGCCGACCAGGGAAGAATTATTGAGTGCCGGGATAAATGAGGGTCCAGGCTGAACCGCCTTCCGCTGAACAAACAACCGCATCAGGTTCAGGCTTTTTACCGCGTAGAAAAACACGAGGACTGTTGATGGTCTCAATGGATGAATTCACGGCGAACACTGTTCAAGAAAGCGCTGTCCTGCAGACCAATGCCGAGCGTCAGATTCGGAATAAGGCGAACATCGGCAACCGTCGCAAAATCCTTACGTCGGTGGTTCGGTACCAGAAGTGCCAGGGTCAGGTCCATCGGTGAACCGGCAAAACGCCATTTATTCATCCTCTGAGGTGTCTGCGCCAGACCTGACATCACGATATCCAGCTGACCACTATCGAGTAGTTCGTTGAACTGGTCTCTTTCGACCCGGACTAGCTCCAGCTGTACTTCCAGGTCTTTCGCAAGATATTTGGAAGGTAAAAGACATGTGACGATCTTATCTGGATCGCGCACCAATGAAAAATCAAAAACTCCCACCAAACCAACAATCGTTCTATACTAACAACAGGTTTCAGGGTTGAAACTTATTTAGTGGAAGGCAGTATGGTCAAACGTGAAAATAATCTGGGTGTTGAGCAGAAAGCACTATCGATAAATCTGGATGAGCTCAAGTATGGCACCATCGTGGAGATTGGCGCCGGGCAAGAAGTCGCTCGACATTTTTTTCTGCTGGTGCAGCCGCCGGGATAATCGCAAAAACCATGTCTGCGTACGATATGGAAGTCAGCGATCAGATTTATGGGAAGGCCCATCGTTACGTGGGCCGGGAGCGGCTAGAACAAATGTTGCGATTTGAGTATGACTCGCTCGTCAAGCGATTGGGTGATAGCAGGTCTAAAGAAACCACCTTTTTCGCCTATGCTGCAACCGTCTCTGCCATGAGTTTTAAGGGGGGTAAAGAGTGCCATGGATGGGTCGGCATTAGACTGCAACTTCAACCAGGAGAAATGCCCAGTGATATTGTTCTGCTCGTGAGAATGTTGGATGCTGAGAACCGTTTGCAATCAGAGGCTTTGGGTGTCCTCGGCGTCAATTTAATACACAGTGCTTTTCTTTCGGATGTACCGCTGTCCGAACATCCCAGAATCGTGATTGAGAGCCTCCTGGACAATATCGAGCAGGATCGGCTGGAAGTCGATTTGATTCATTTTTCCGGTCCTGCATTCCACTCCGTCGAAAATCGAGTGGTGAATTTACATCTAATTCATTCAAAGTTAACCCGGGCAGTCATGTTCAATGCACAGGGAGATTCTGTCGTACCCGCAGACATGATGTATCGTCGTTCTGCTTCTATTATCCCCGGACATTGAATTCGGCTTCCTGAATGGAAAACTGCAGCTTTTTCAGTTGCGACCTTATCTTGAGAGTCGTGATCATCAGGGCAACGCGTATCTGGCTGATATGGATAAAGCCCTGGAGGACAAGCTGGGCAAGGTGGTCAATATGCAACAAGTGCCTGGAATATGAAGCATGGTTGGTTCGGTAGACTGGCAGTGTATGGCTACCGGTATAATCAGCAGGTTGAGGAAACTATCACAATAGCCATCGCCTCCAGGTTTTTTTGTTGGGCACGTTTGACACTGTGTTTACCTTGGAATTTGAGCGATATTATACGTCTTCAGTCCCCACGCAATAAGCCTGGTTAGGCATCTGTTAATGAGTTGAAGAATTTGTAAAAATGATGGTTGTCGACCGCTGTCACGAATCAGTCTGGGTTTATAACCAATTGGGCGCATGTGCTGGTATAGTTCAATGGCTATGTAGGACACAACACTAGTATTCAGACTAAATATTAAGGGAGCATACCAATGAAAGATTTTGATGGTGCAAGGCAGTTCTTCGAGGCTTGTGAAGCACCTCTTGGTTGGGAAGGATGTCGTGAATTCGTCTGCGATAATGCCAGTTTCGTTGCGCAAAGCGAACCACTGGCATCGATGAAGACAATACAGGAATATTGCGACTGGATGTATGGTTTTGGTACTGTTACTGCTGCCGGGGCTACCTATGATCTGCACACGTCTTCTTATGATGAATCGACAAGAACTGCGGTTTTCTTTGCGACCTATCATGCGAGGCACACCGGAGAGGGCGGTCCGGTTGCTCCCACAAACAAGGAAACGCATTCTCACTATGTCTACGTGTTAACCATGGACGGTGATGGCAAGGTGGAGAAGATGACCAAGATATGGAATGCACCCTGGGCTTTGAATGAACTTGGCTGGACGTGATAATGCGAATATTGTCTCCAGGTGAAACACCCGTCCTGTAAACCTTCCGTGTTTTTAAGAGTAATTTTCTCTGCAGCACTGGCAGGAAAAGCCGCTGCGCAGACGCTAAATGGTTTTTGTCGGATGCGATTTTGTTGTGAGTAAGAAATGGAGTAAATATGATCGAAGAAAATATGAAAAACTGGCATTTACACCTGAAAGGGGAGTTTCCCGGTGGTCTGGATGAACTGCTCGCGGATGACTGCGTCTTCTTTTCGCCCGTTGTGTTTACCCCCCAAAAAGGCAAGGAATTGACCAAGCTCTATCTAGGTGCAGCCGGTAACACATTCAGTGGTGGTGATAAAGAAAAAGCACCGGGGTCAGCGGATTCAAGTTTTAAATACACCAAGGAAATACTCTGTGGCGATCATGCGGTGCTTGAATTTGAATCCGAAATTGAAGGCAAATACATCAATGGCGTGGATATTATCAGTTGGAACGACGAAGGCAGGATTTGCGAATTCAAAGTCATGATTCGGCCCTTGCAGGCTATCAATATGATGCATGAACAGATGAAGATGATGCTGGAGAAGATGCAATAGGCGGAGATATCGTCTCAACTGGATAACAGAGTCGCCAATCCTGGTAATGCTCAATCGCCGTGGGCAAGCAACCTTAATGGTTAGATGGGGGGATGAAGTGAACAACACCAGGGTGCCCTGGATCACACGGTTTAAGGAAGGACCATGGGCACCGATTTGGTTGGGTCTTTCGATCGCCATTGGATATCTCGTTACTCGTTGCTTATTCGATGGTTTTTTTCTACTTACCTGGGGGTTTCCACCCGGTACCAGTTCCTGGTGGCAGAGTGATGTCTGGTGGCCTGAGCTCGTCAACGCGACTCTTTTCGGATACGTTCCTGCTGTTCTCATGATCGCCAGCCGCGGTATAAACCGTGATTTAAGCCAGCTCAGGCCGTGGCTGCCTTCCGCTGATGCAGTGGTCGATGAGATCCGCAATGCTGCGACCGGACCGGACGTTCTTGCAGTACGGGCATTAAAGCTCGTTGGACTTGTTATTGCGGCTCTCGCGGTCTTCACAGAACCAACTCTCTCGCGTGGTGCAGAACAATCCATGACCAACCCCGGGTTCCTTTGGCCTCTCTTGCGTACCATCGCCTATGCGTGGTTTATTCTCAGCCTCGTCATCTCAGACCTCAAGGCGACCCGCACCTATTTCAACATGGGGCGCAACAGCATTGAAGTCGACTTGTTGGATGTACAGTCACTATCACCGTTTGCGCAACGCGGGTTACGGAGTGCCCTCACGTGGATTATATTCTCAATCATATTTTCACTTTTTTGGCTTGGAGAACAGGCTTCACGAGGAAATCCTGGACTGTTGATGATCGCACTTGCGATGGCGACTGGCGCTTTTCTTGTTCCGTTGATTGGTGTGAGAGAGAGCATCATTTCAACCAAACGTTCGGAACTCGAACGTTTGCGAGAGGAGATTCGTGTTGAACGCTCAATTGTTCTCAATAATCCGCCGGATGACAAGCCCGCCAGCCCGCGGCTGGCAAATCTAATCGCCTACCATCAGCTCATTGATAGAACCCAGGAATGGCCGATCAACGCTGCCAGTCTGCTGCGGTTCTTCATGTACATTTTAATTGGCCTTGGATCATGGCTCGGCGGCGCGCTCATCGAACGATTGCTGGACAGTACACTCGGCACCTGATCAGCCTTGGTCCTGGTTTTGTTACATCTCCCTGGCAACCTGGAAGTTGTGATTTCTACCCATGCATAGTTTGCAGTTTACGGGCAAAAACACCGCCTATGTCGCCAAACTGCTAACAAGTAGCAGAGATCAGCTAACAGGAACTATATGTCTGAAGCGCCAACAACCATAGCTGCACCGAAGTGGTTCTTGCAAACCCGGCATACCCTCCCAGGTGGCAGACGATGATGATTTACCCGTTGCCGACGTTCATTCTTTGGTTGGGGTCTTCCGCGGTACCGCTTCCACCCGTTGCGCTTCTTATCGTGTTCATCACATTGCATTATCGGCTACATCGTCTGGGCGTTATGCCAGTCACGGGATGAATACCTTTTTATTACGAATCATCCTGATGCGCGTAAAAAGTACCTCCCCGCCTCGAATCTGTCAAAATACTCCCCAAGCAAAGGGTGATCGATTTGTTCCAGACCGTCGTAGGCGATAAGGTTTCGTTCGGCAACATAAGTTGTATGATCAGCGTCGTGAACCAGGACATGGTACCAGCGTAAATTCTTTGGCGGTTTCGATATGGCCATCTGCTCATACCAGTCATCAGACCCCAAGAAAACAGGGTCCACGCCGAATATCACACCGCGATACCGGAAACGTAAATGCTCCACCTGTTGACCCTCGAAGAAAATTGCACCCATATTTGACATGTCGTTCATCTCCGTTTCATCGACACCCGTCAGGATTCAAGCCGGCCAAGCGCGTTGCGGCAGATAGCATCTTGACATTGCTGATCCAGGCTCAATGGGTCTTGTACGAGCGACCACACACAAATCATAACGGTATTTTTTTATCGATGCTTCGACTTTCGATTTGTCTCGAGTCTCGCTGGTAACGGATTTTACATAGCTGGAGATAGCGAAGAAAGCGTCTCGAAGCTGTTTTGGTAGAAAGACAGCGTTATATAGTGTCTGATTGACGGCACGCAATAGCTCATAACTTCTACTTTGACTGAGGTTTCATCCTGTGCTTGAAGGGTCAAATCATGATGCCTGTAATCCAGCAATGTCCCATCAATATCCGGCACGCCAATACTGACAGGTACGCGCTTGAGAAAACCACCCTGCTGATCCCAGGCATCAATTTTCAGGGATTTCAGGGAGTACAATTCGCCGACAGGGATCCTGACGACATGGTTGGACGCCAGTTTCATTGAGCGGTTCGCGTTTTTGCACAGCGCTTCAGCCATTGGCGCCGTGAACATTCGCCCGCTCAGCTCAGCAGCCTGTCCGGCATTTCTGGAGGTGTAGCCTTCAGCCGCGATGCCGTAACAAGTTGAATCCGGCAGAACTGCATCCGCCAGAGCTGAAGCCGCCAAAACTGAATCCGCCAGAACAATATGACCGAGGAACAGGTAGATCATTATCAGGCAGCGCATCAATCGAGTTCATAAACCGTTTCACTAGTAGACCGTCGCCATGTGTGGAGTATTTGGTCTCACCTGCTCTATCTTTTTCCTGTCAGCCTTTGAGGCATTCCTCCATCACGTTGCTTCTTCGCCCTTAACCTGGCATTAGTACTCCATCCTCGTCCCTGATTTCTGGTCCGACGACCCGAGCTCGACCGTCTCCGAAAGGTGCGTCTCGTTCGGTGATCGCGGCTCGTAATCCCTCCGTGGCGATTTTCCTGAACACATCCTTTGCGGCTTGAGTTGTATGCGCCCTGGCGTCGTTCTCTGCCGCGAGCCGCTGAAGTGTCTGGGCGCCCATCAGTTCCATACCAACATTGATGATGCGCTTATTGGTTGAGAGCATTTCCGGGTCGATATGTGACAGTCGATCAGCGAGACCTTCGACTTCATTTTCCAACAGCTCTTCAGGTACAGCTTTTAGTACCAGTCCTATTCGTGCTGCGTCGGATCCACTGAGGGTATCCCCGGTGAGTAGCAGGCGTTTTGTCCACTGGGGCCCGCAGTGGTATAGCCATAGCTGGTTTGGTGCCGCACCCATATTGCGGAGCGCCGGGAACCCGATGTTTGCATTATCAGCGCAGATCAGGATGTCGCAATAAAGGGCGAGATCAGTGCCACCGGCCAGACAGTGACCGTGAATCTGCGCGATTGAAGGCTTGTGCATCTCCCAGAGGGTTCGCAGGCTGCGCTGAAATCTTTCAATCATCCAGGCGTCATCATCAATACCACGTCCTTTTCTTCGATCGATGCCATCAGACACTGACGTGCGTGACGGCGTTAAATCGTAGCCTGCACAAAAGGAGGGGCCGGAACCGCGCAGGATGACGCAGTGGACCGACTTGTCATCATCGGCTTCCCACAGTGCATCCCTTAGTTCCTCTACCAGCTCGATAGAAAGTGCATTGCGTTTTTCGGGACGGTTCAGGGTGATTCGGGCGCGCCCCTTGTCGACTTCATAGCTAATGTATTCGAACTCTCTCATGCTTATTGCTCCAGATAATGTTGTGTATGTTCAGTGTAGCGTAAATTTCTTTTCCCGGATTGTCGGGTCAGGCTATCCCGGTAGTGAGGTGGCATTCAGGTGCCATGGGACCGTGTAGCCAATAATGACAAGAACAATATGAATGTACTAACATTGGCCGAGGCATACCTGTGCTGAAAAGAATCAAAGAGGGGGTGTACTGATGGTGGATTCAAAGCCACTACGAAACATTAGTGATATGGAAATTGCCTCGTTTCACCGCGACGGCGCTGTGTTGCTGAAGGCAATACTGGCAAAAAGTTGGACAGATATACTTGCGACCGGCCTGGAATATACTCAGGAGCATCCCGATGGCATGTCCGCAGGTGTATCCATGCCTCTCCGGATAGATCAATTTCCCGCCAGCCACTGCCCGGAACTGAAACTTCTGATGGATGAGTCCCCCATCGCAGAAATTGTTGGATCAGTCTTGAATGCCTCCGTCCGATTTTATATGGATCAAATGTTTTACAAGCCCGCGGGTATGATCGCACCCAGCGCGTGGCATCAGGATACCTGTTACTACAATGTCGATGGCCATCAGCTGGTGCGCGCGTGGGTGTGTGCCGACCCGGCGCCGAGGAATGTCAGTCTTGAAGTGTTGCGTGGTTCGCATTTATGGAACATTACCTATCGACCCCCGGTTGGGATGAACCCTGCCTCTGACCCGGAGGGCGCGGCGGAACTTAACAAGGCGTTCAGTGAAGGTAAGGTGCTCATTGGTCGTGAGGCCCACGAGAAGTGGACCTACTTTGATTCCTTCATGGACCCTGATTTACCCGTGCTGCCGGATGTCGAAGCTAACCGCGATTCGTTTGACATTTTAGGCTGGGACTATGAACCGGGAGATGTCATATTGTTTCATGGAAATATTGTTCATTCTGCCCGGGGTAACGTCGAGCTTCCACACCCGAGACGATCCCATGCATCGCTCTGGGCGGGTCCCGACGTGCATTATTTGAGGCGGCGCAGCCAGTCAATTCCAGACCCGTTGGCGCTGTTTGACTATGAACCTGAAGACGGCCAGCCGTTGAGTGATTTCCCCAGCGTATTCCCCGTGGGTTGGTCACCAGCAAACGAAACTGAATAGGAAACATGGACTGAAGTAAAGAGAATCAGCCCAGTCCATAGAGGAAGGGTATTTAATCGGAGCACGCCCGTGGTCGCGACGGGCTCGGCGCCCCCGGCTCAATGCTCTGGAAACAAAGCACCTTTCGGCTCAACGCTACCAATGTTTGTATCGGGTAGCTGTGCTGTCAATAACTACCAGTTCTCGACTTCCCTTTCTATCTCGTTGCCAAACTGGGCAATAGCATCGGCCTTTCGGTTTGGCAATGTATAGTCCGGGAAGAGCGCGTCGGTTCCCTCGTAGTCTCGCAAAACCTGTCGGGCGACCGTGACCTTGTGGACCTCGGTGGGGCCGTCTGCGATACCCATGACGTAAGAGCCGAGCAGCATGCCTGACAATGGCAGTTCGTTTGAGACGCCCAATGAACCATGTATCTGTATGCATCTTGAAATCACATCATGGTAAACCTTGGGCATCAACGCCTTGATTGCAGCGATGTCTTTTCGGACCTTGAGGTAATCATTGTACTGATCGATTCTCCAGGCGGTACGCAGTACCAGCAAGCGAAACTGCTCCATCTCGACCCAGGAGTCCGCGATTTTTTCCTGCACCATTTGCTTGTCCGCAAGGACTTCGCCCTTGGTTGTTCGTGACAGGGCCCGTTTACACATCATGTCAAAGGCCATCTTGATCTGGCCCATGGAACGCATGGCATGATGAATCCTGCCACCACCCAAACGTGTTTGCGCGACGGCGAAAGCCTGCCCGCGTGGACCGAGCATGTTGGTTTTTGGGATGCGGGCATTTTCATAGTTTATGTAGGCGTGACTTCCTTCGCCCGGGGCCTCGTCCCCGACACCGACATTGCGAATGATATTTACCCCCGGGGTGTTCGTTGGGACAACAAACATGCTCATCCTGGCGTGAGGTGGGGCATCCGGGTCGGTCACCGTCATGGTGATCAGAAAACTTGCATAGCGTGCACTGGAGGAAAACCATTTTTCTCCGTTGATAACGAAGTCATCACCATCTTCCGTTGCCATACACTTAAACTGGGTCGGGTCGGCGCCCCCTTGTGGTTCTGTCATTGAATAGCTCGAAGAAATTTCACCATCCAGCAGCGGCTGTAAATAGGTTTTCTTCAGATCATCAGTTCCGTAGTGGGCCAGAATTTCGGCATTTCCTGTATCCGGCGCCTGGCAGCCGAACACGACCGGCGCGAACCTGGATCGACCCAGAATTTCATTGAGCAGTGCCAGTTTAAGCTGGCCAAATCCAAGACCCCCGAGTTCCGGCCCCAGATGACATGCCCAAAGACCACGGTCCTTCACCTCTTTTTGCAGGGGTCTGATCTGCCGGATAAAATCCGGGTCGCCATATTCCTTGGTTGCTCCCAGAACCATGTCCAGAGGTTCAACCTTGTTTTTGACAAACTCGTCAGCCCAGGACAATACCGTCTGGTATTCAGCATCCGTTTCGAAATCCCACATATTCTGCTCCTTATCTTAAAAAAAGAGGGTTTTAAAGAAGAGGTTGTTAAAGCCGCTCTATGTTCTGCTAAGAAGATCAGATCTGAAGTCACGCGTCAACGCCAATTTGACACCATGGATTGAGAGTTGGTTTCCCATTCACAACGGTTTACTCTGTGCTGGTTCCTGCAGCAATAATCCACTGTGGGTTTCAACGGAGAAAACCATGTCTGAAGCGCACGATGAAGAGTCCATGATTACCCAGGATCTGGTCGATCAAAAGGGTGTTTGGGGCAATGAACGCATATCGCCACCGATTGCGGAATCAGATATCCGTAAATGGGCAATTGCGACCTATTGGCCAGAGAAACCCCCGGCCATTTACTGGGATGCTGAATATGCCCTGACCACGAAACATAAAGGTATTATTGCACCGTCAGATTTCAATCCTTTCGCCTGGCCGATTGATCGGCCACCCAGGCCAAAGGTTTCAAATGCGGCGAGAAAAGGATCAAAAGGCAAGACAGGGCTGAACGGCGGACAGACAGATACCTATGGGGTATCGATGCGACCCGGCGATGTCATCAAGGCAAGGTCGAGACTCAAGGACTTCAATGAACGGCAAGGCAGGATGGGGCTCATGCTCTACACATTTACGGAAACCCGGTGGACCAACCAGGATGATGAACTGGTTAGAACCAGAATATCTACCGGGATCAGGTATTAGTGGCGTGTGCGATCAGTAAGGAGTACGCCACTCGTCAAACGGAGAATCAATATGACCATTAAACTCTATTTCGAGGACATCAATATCGGTGACGAATTGTCGCCCTGGTCGCGAACCACGGGTTTTATGAACTGGAATCGCTATGCGGCGGTTAATGATGAGTTTGTTCCTTTTCATATGGACGATGAAGCAGGGCGAGCCGCAAAAAACGAACAAGGCGCATTCGGTATGGGCAACCTGCGTTATGCCTATATTGTTAATGCGCTGCGTGACTGGATTGGTGATGAAGCCGAGATCCGGGAGGTGGGTTGCCAGTATCGGGCGATTAATCAAAAAGACGATGTGCTGACCGTGGTGGGAAAGGTCACAGAGAAGAGATCAGAAAATGGTGAAAATCTGGTGACTCTGGAAACCAATGTGACCAACCAACTTGGCGATGCAACCTGCCCGGGGCATGCGGTTGTTGTGTTACCAGGCCGTTGATTAGTGACGGGTCAACGGCACAAATCGAACACCGAGGATGTCGATTTCGGTAATCTGACCATCCTGTCCTTTCTCGATTACTTTAAGAACCTGATGGCCAAGTCTGGGTCCGACCGGTAGTACCAGCCTGCCGCCTGGTTTGAGCTGGTCCAGTAAGGGTGGTGGAATATCAATTCCGGCTGCCGTGACGATGATAGCATCGAACGGGGCATGGTCAGGCCAGCCCAGGAATCCATCACCGATTTTAACCTCTACATTGTCGTACTCGAGTAGTTGCAGTGTTTGTCTTGCACTGATTCCCAGTTCCCTGACGATCTCAATAGTGAATACCTCGGAAACAATCTCTGCCAACACAGCCGCCTGGTAACCTGAGCCGGTGCCAATTTCCAGTACCCTGGATGTTGAGTCAACCTGCAGCAATTCACTCATCAGCGCGACAATAAATGGCTGGGATATGGTTTGGTCCTGCCCGATTGGCAGCGGCCGATCTTCGTAAGCATAGGGTTTAATCGCATCCGGTACGAAATCATGTCGGGGAACCTTGTTCATTGCGTTCAGGACATCGTCAGAAATAGTGTCGATACCTGATTGTTTGCCGCTTAGTCGTGCAATGTGTGAAATGGTCATCACCATATCAGTGCGCAGACTGGCCCAGTCCGGGCCCCGGTCACCGGACTCAGCCACAGCGGATTGCAGGCAGGTTAGTTGCAGGCTGGTTAACAGCGCCAGACTTAACAGCGGTGCCCATTGTCCTGGTCCGATCCATCTCATTTTCCCACATCTACTCAATGATTCACCCAGGGTAAACCCGGCAAATTATCACTCTTGTGAACGTAATCCGACATTGACGTCATCCAGGTCCCGCCCTTTTGTTTCCGTTAGGAGAAGCACCGAGATAAGTGTCAACACGCTGGCAAAAGCGATATATACCGAAATGTATATCGTGCCGAAATCTTTCCAGAGGTATGTTGCGATAATTGGCGCCAATGCGCCGCCCAGGATTGCACCCAATTGATATCCCAGTGAAGCACCTGAGTATCGAACATGGGTAGCGAACATTTCAGCAAGGAAGGCGGCTTGTGGTCCGTACATCATGGAAAGAAAGATCTGGCCGCCTGACATGGCCAGCACGATCAGCCAGAAGTTTGCCGTATCTATCAGCGGGAACATGATGAAGGCCCAGATACCACCAAGAATCGCCCCTAACATATAGACGCCTCGCCGACCGTGACGGTCGGAATATGCGGCGGCAATAAACAGTGTCGGTATCTGAATAAATGAGGAAATCAGTACCGCCTGCAACATAGTGTCACGTGACAATCCCAGACCTTCGGGGTTACTGCCGTAGGCCACCATGAATGCGACAAGAAGATAAAAGGTGACCTGCACTGCCAGAAAGGCACCGGCGGCCAATATGATTTCTCTTGGGTACAGGCGCAGGGCTTCGAGAACAGGAGAACGTTCCTTCGACGTTGTACCCTCATTCTCAAGGAATTCTGAGACATCCCTGTTCTCCTTGGCCAGCTGCAATTCACGAAACGCCGGGGTGTCCTCCAGGGATAGTTGTACGTACATGCTGATGCCAATTAAGACGACACTCATCAGGAAAGGGATGCGCCAGCCCCAACTGATAAATTGATCATCGCTGGAAAATGCACTTACCAGCAGGAATGCGATGTTTGCCAGTATGATGCCTACGGGAGCACCTGCCTGGGCGAATGCGCCATAAAACCCTCGTTTTTCGGCCGGTGCACTCTCTGTCACCAGCAACATGGCACCACCCCATTGGCCACCGACCGCGAGACCCTGGGTGAATCGCAACAGTACCAGCAGTACAGGCGCGGCGGGACCAATCAAGGCGTAAGTTGGCAGTAGCCCGATAATAGTGGTCGCGACCCCCATCATCATCAGCGCCGTAACCAGCGCCGCCTTTCGACCAACCCGGTCACCAAAGTGACCGAACAATACGCCACCTATCGGGCGCGCCAGAAAGCCAACGGCGAATGTGCTGAAGGAAGCCATCAGCTTGACTAGCTCAGGCATATCTTCGGGGAAGAACAAGGCAGGAAACACCAGCGCGGCAGCGGTGCCGTAGATGAAAAAGTCATACCATTCAATACTGGTTCCGGCCAGTGACGTCATTGCCACCTTGCGCATGCTTTTTTCGGTCACAGGTGTGTTTTGCTGGGCCATGGACTCTCCATTAGAATTTCATTATTTTTTTTATGATGCACCGAAATGGATCAGGATGCGACTGTGCTAGTAAATTTTCATCCCGGACAGACTGGAATCCCATAGATGTCGCTTCAGGTATTTAACTGCAGAACTTAAGCTCTGAGGGGATCCGATCCTGCTCAAGCCTTCACAAGCGACTGCCGGAATATACCCGTTCTCGTCTTCCAGCGCTCGGATCAACAACCGTTCAATCAAGTCTATATCGGAACCTTCTGCGCTGATGGCACAGATCAGCGTAAAGGCTGCATTCAACCTGACCTGATTCTGCGCACTCCAACCACGCATTACTTCCCGTGCTTGCCACGCAGGCCGGGAATTTACCAGCAGATCTTCAATAAGTGGCAATGCAGTGTTTATCTCAGAATCTATGCTGCCCAGCGCATCGAGTGCCTGGCGAACAACCTGCTGGTGTTGGTTTTTCAACAGCCTGCTGATAGGCATCACGGATTCGGCAGAATCCATCTCAGCCAGGGCGTAGCAGGCATTGATCTGAATCCATGGGTCATCAATTAGGAGCAATTCCGTCAGAGCCGGTACAGCAGCTGTACCTGATAACGATAATGCGTAAGTGGCATCCTGCATCACAATTGCACGTTCGTTCCAGCGTGGTTCCAGGCTCTTGCCATCGAGCGGTATTTCTACACCTTTCTCGTTTCGGATCAGGTTTCTGTTCTCCCGCCCCAGCCCCTTGACACTCATCAATTTTGTAATCAACGGGCCTACCGCTTTTGCACCCGACAGCCCAAGCGTGTAGATGCTGTTCAATCGTTCGGTTTGATTTTCATGGTCGAGCTTTTCCGGGTCAAGATTGCTCAGGTGGATCTCAAGTTGTTCTTTGTCAACTGTCCGTTTCTCTGGCGCATTACCTGACATCCAGTGCCAGATCGTCGACCATACAAAATCCAGTGGTTCGTCAACCAGGCAACTCCCGGGACGAACCCAGTCTGTATTCTGGTTGTTCCAGGATGGTTCATGAGGTATCAACGTTCTTGAAAAAACAAACTTGACCATATAACGCGTCGTGTCACTTAGATTTGAAAAACCGGCGTGAACCATATCGAAGTGTACGAACATGACTGTGCCCGCCGCTACGAACTCCGGCAGTATCATGTAGTCGGTATTCGAAAGCCGGTTGTGCAGGTAACTACCGGCCTGTAGACGGGTTGGACCCATCTCCCTTGGAGTATCGTGCGGAAAGTAAAACGCGATGATATACCATGGCCTTTGATAGCGTGCCCGGGCGAGTGGGCTCTGCGCATCCTGATGCCAGCCTGAGCCAGCCATAGAACCCTTGCCCATTGGCGGAGCGTTTGTGGTCTTGGATAGCTCGATGCCCCTATCTTCAACTGGCGTGCTCGTATGCACGGCGCGATGAGGATGCAATAGGTAGTCGTCGCCCAACAGACTTTGCAAGGCACCTTGCACAATTCCACAATCGAGAACGTCATGCATTTCGGGAATGCGGGGCAATATATTGTTCCCCATAGGAAATTCACTCTCCGTTGACCAGCGGAGTTTCGACTCAATCTGTCGATTTAAAGATGCCGGAATATCAGCCTCCAGACACAGGAACCCGTTGCATATGAATTCCTGAACCTGGCTGTCAGTGAGTAAAATTTGATGGCTCCTTTTTTGTAATAGAGAGCTTTGGCATTGCAGATCAATGCGCGTCTGTGTAGCCGCAACGCATAGTTAAGCCCTTTTATGGTCGGCTATAATATCGAATAATTTTGTCGACTTCAGATTGCCTAAGTTTAGAGACTTGGTTTACAATTCACGCCCGTTTCCTCTTATATACAAGAATTTCAACAAGAGCAGTACAAGCTCTACACAAGAGCAATATGAACTGGACAAGAATATGAGCTACGCAGGACACAGAAAAATCATAGATGTAGACAGCCACGTCATTGAGTTGGATGACTTTCTTGCCAAAGCGGCAACGGTCGCCGATAGAGCCTTGCTTCCTTCAATGTCAGAACAGTCAGAACTGCCCGTTTTGCAAGCAGGGCTGGACCGGGGCAGGGAATTGTTTGCCAAACGCCAGAATGATCCGCAGGTGATGGCCAAGTTCGAAGACGCGGTGCTGGACGCCAGGAAAAGCGGCTGGAACCGGCTCGGCGCGTTCGACGCCGCAGAGCGCACCCACACCATGAATATTTTCGGCTATGAAATGCAGTGGGTGCTACCCACCTTTTCATTCCACCAGATCGCGCATATTGGCGATGACAAGGTACTCGAAGCCGGGGCCCGGACACTCAACAAAGCCATGGGCGATTTCTGTGCGAATGATGACCGATTGAAAGCGATCGGCTACATCCCGCTCACTTTGGGTCCTGATGTTGCCATGGAGATTATGCAACAGGGATTCGCCGACGGTTGTTATTCGTTTATGGTCGATACCAATGAGCCGGATGATGAGAAACTCTCCTATACACATCCTGACTTTGATCCGATCTGGGCCAGTTTTGCTGCGCATAAAGCCCCCTTTGTGGTGCATGTCGCTGTCAATGGTCATTACAAGTCCATCCCGAAAAGTTTCAAGAACAATGGCAAGTCCACCATTGAATTAGGTGGTGATGCGCCTGCAGGCGAGATTGGTCTGGTCACCATCAAGAACAGCGCGGAGATATTCCTGTCGGCGATGATCTTCGATGGCGTATTCGAACGTAACCCGCAGCTCAGGGGTATCTCGATGGAGCACGGCGCATTTTGGGTGCCTTCCTGGATGAAGGCTTTGGACTATACGGCGTCGCTCTTCAGGCATCGACGCGAGTTTGTAGAATTGCCCTCTGAGACAGCCAGAAAACATCTAAAGTTCTCCCCCTTCGCCGGTGAACCCATAGGTTGGATAATTGATAACATCGGACCCGACCTGCTCTGCTACGCCTCGGACTATCCGCACCCGGAAGGGACATCCGACCCTATCCGGAAATTTGAAGCAACTATGGAAGATTGTGACGAGGCAACCATGAACGCGTTCTATCATGGCAATATTCAGGAGCTGATGGGTCTTGCCACTTAGTTTTGGTCCCAATAGCTGGGATCCTGATCTGACTTAAGATTGGAGTGCCGGGTCTTCTCGCAATCTTTTTGCTATCAAATCTACAAAGGCGCGAACCTTGGCTGATTCGTTCCTCCCCTGGCGATGAATGATATGAATGGGCAGGGGTACTGATTCATGTTCAACAAGTATTGTTCGTAACTTGCCTTCCATCAACAACGGTGCAATCTGATATGACAGTAGCCGGGTGATTCCAAGATGCCCGATCGCAGCTTCAATCGCTGCGTCGTTGCTGGTGACGGTGAGGCGTGATTCGATTCGCACAGTCTGGTCGTTAGCGGGGGTTTTGAAACGCCAGTCGCTAAGGCGGCTGCTCGCACTGGAAGTGATGATTGAATGCCGTGTCAGGTCTTTTGGTAAGTGAGGGGTCCCGTTGTGTTCCAGATACCTGGGGGAAGCGCAAACCACCAGTCTTACCTGGCCGACTCTTAACGCTCGCATACTGGAATCTGCCAATTCACCGATACGCACGCCCACTTCGAAGCCCTCTTCCAACAGGTTAACTACTCGATCAAGGAAGATTGCGGAGATTGAAGTGTCAGCGTATCGATTGAGGTAATCGATGATGCAGGGCGTCACGAACATTCGACCAAAAAGCACCGGTGCTGTAACCGCCAGGTGACCTCTGGGCGCGGCGTTGATACCTGCCACTGCTTCGTCTGCCGCGTTAACTTCAGCAATGATCCGACGTGCATCTTCCAGATAGCGCTGACCTGACTCTGTTGCCCGTACGTACCGGGTGGTGCGGGACAGCAATTGAACCCCGAGGTTGTCTTCAAGGTTCGAAATTGAGCGAGTAACCGCCGGAGGCGACATACCCAGTCGCCGGGCACCTGCAGCAAACCCGGCTTCCTCAGCTACCGCCACAAAGACCTGCATTAGATGAAGCTTATTCATAGATGAGCAAACGGAGCTGTGTTCTGGTGTTTCTTCAAGGTCATGGCTGAATTCTATAATTCCATATACTGGAATAATCAATTGTTAATGATAGGTATTCTTAAATCAACTGGAATTAGAGAAACTCTCCAAATGCTCACAGGATGGAGAAGCACAATGGGACATCAATTTGCGCAGATTGCTTTCACCGACACGGTTCGGGATATACAAACAGCCATGGGCAGCCGTGCTGGCTATGCCCGCATGGACGATGGTGAAGACTACAACCATATTTTAAGTGAACGGGAAGCGGGTTTCATTTCAGAGCGAGACAGCTTCTACATGGCCAGTGTCAGCGAAACAGGCTGGCCCTATGTACAGCATCGCGGCGGGCCGACAGGGTTCGTGAAGATTCTGGATGAGAGAACCATCGGATTCACTGACTACGCGGGCAATCGACAATATGTGAGTGTCGGTAATTTTCGGCACGATGACCGGGTCGCGCTATTTTTCATGGATTACCCAAACAAGACCCGTCTAAAGATGCTTGGCAGGGTCAAGGTCATAGAGTCAGATCATGAGGACATAGCCAGCCTGGACGTTGAAGATTACGCTGCACAGATAGAGCGCGGCTTCGTCATCAAAGTCGAAGCCTTTGACTGGAACTGCCCGCAACATATTACCCCGAGGTATACGCAAAACCAGGTCGAGCAGATCATCCAGCCGATCGTTAACGAAAACACCGCGGGGGTAAGCGTTTTAGGCGATGGCCCAATGGAACTGGTGATATCCGGCGTTCGGCAGCTGACGCCAAGAATTCGGGCCTATGAAATGCGCGACCCTGATGGTGCAGAGCTACCGCCGGTTAAGGCTGGTTCACATCTTGTCGTCCCGGTTATGCTGGCGAACGGCGAAACCAGTGTTCGCCATTATTCTATTTGCTCCCCTCCGGCACATCGAGATGTCTATGAAATCGCTGTTTTGAGGGAAGAAGATGGAGAAGGGGGTTCGGTCGCGGTTCATCAGCAGTTCAATATCGGAATGAGATTGTTCTGCGAGAAACCTGATAACTACTTCGAACTGCACAACGATACGCGACCCGCTGTACTCATTGCGGCTGGAATTGGTATTACGCCGATAAAGTCCATGGCCCAGACATTAAAAGCGAGGGGCGCTGACATGCAGCTGCATTATGCAGGCAAAAGCAATGCGGGAATGGCATTTCGTGATCAACTAACGAGAGAATTAGGTCAGCAACTTTCAACTTACCGATCTTCCAGAGATGAACATATGGATGTTGAATCCATACTGTCAAACGCGCCAGCAGATGCGGTCTTCTACGCCTGTGGGCCCAATAGGTTGATCGATGCTGTTAGTCAGGCCGCATTAACCCTTGGGATTGAATCTGATCGAATCCGTTTTGAGCGGTTTACCGGTGATATTGATGAGGAGGCGAAGCCAATCGAAGTTGAATTAAAACGAACCGGCATCGTGATTCAGATAACCCCCCAACAGAGTATTCTGGATGGGATGCTCGATGCTGGCATTGATGTTCCCTTTTCTTGTCGAACCGGCAACTGCCGAACCTGCGTCGTCGAGGTGCTTGATGGTGAGCCTGATCATCGCGATTCAGCGCTATCAACATTCGAGAAAGAACAGCAGCAACTCATGTGTCCCTGTGTATCACGTGCCAGGACCGACAAGCTGGTGCTGGATATTTAGCCTGTTCCTGCGTAGCCTGCTAACGGTCTCTAATTTTGGAGTCGTTCCTTGACGACCTGACGTTGCTGGTTTCCGGGCCAAAAGCCTCAGCGTCAAAGCCGATGACCGATGGCACGGTACCGGCTCTCGGGGCAGGCTGGAATAGAATTGTGTTGTCCTACGACGACCTTGAATCCGTTGTCTCCAGGCTCAAGGCCAACGGCGTAAAATTCAGGAACGATATTCTAAACGGTGTCGGTGGCAAACAGGTCATTTGCGAAGACCCTTCGGGTAACGTCATTGAACTCACTCAGCCGCCATCATAGCCACGTAAGCCTGCAAGACTACTGACACAATCTCTCCTGACACAATCTCTCCTGACACAATGCTGTCAGTACCCTTGCACTATAATGTAAATCCAGGAGTGAAGGATTCGGGGTGAAAGAATGTACTGTAGTGAGAAAACCGAACAGGAATTTGTAAACCCGGAATACGGGCATGCTGCCGAAATGGTCTCGATTGCGCCGGATTCCATTCAGGCAGCAAACTCGACCCACTTTAGACCCTGTTATGGTCTATTTGGTTTCTTCCTGATCAGGGCACAATATCGAGCTTATGTGGTCAGAAGGTTTCGTTTCAATAAACGTCAGTAGGTTCATCGTCACTGCACGATAGCCAGTGTACGATAGTCACTGTACGGGAGTGACAGGACGAGGGTGCAAAGCATGAAAGAAGTTTGCGTTGCATTCAAAGCACACATGGGCTGGGTTAATGCCGTCGCAGTTCTGGTTGAAACTGATTCACCCACCCCATTACATACTCAGAGGATAGACCTGATAGATGGCGAGGACCGCGAAGCGGCTGAGCCCTACCACGTTGCGGGTGGCTGGCACGGACTTGAACAGGTTCCCCGGCCAGCAGACCCTGCTGCGATCATTCGTCGGGGGACGGCCCGGCAGATCGAGGTTGCAAAAAAACATCTGTTGGCATACCGGGCAAAATTAACGGGGCTCGGGCTGGATTGAAAGCAGGCTGTCGTGCTCACCAGTCGTGGCTGGCTGGGTGATGACCTCGAACACATTCTGGGTTCTCATGCCCATATCCATGTCGCAGAAGGTGAAGCCATTCGATCTGCTACCCGGTTGGCACTCGATGCTATGGGTACTGTCTTTATCGAACAGGATGAAAAAAGTACTCTTCCTGAAGCAAGTCGACAACTGAACTGCAATCTACTGGACTGCGACAGTATGATGAAGCGTTTGAAACCTGCTGACGCAAAATCCTGGCGCAAGGAAGAACGGCTGATTGCACTCGGTGCCTGGTTAAACAGAAGTTGAACAAAGGTTAAACCGAAGGTAAGCCAATATCGCGCCGGTACTTCCTGTCCTGGCCTATTTTATAAGGTACCAGATGATATAAAACCAGGAGAAAATACCGTGCAATATCGCCCATAAGATCGATTTGTTTACACTCCAGGAAACGCAAATAGCCAGCGCAGTCCCAAAAGTTATTCCATAGTGTGCTGCATCTCTACCGTGACTCGCCATCGTAAGTCTCCTGTTGTGTTGAAATTACACCGTGTTATCGGCTTGAGTTTCACATCACGCGAGGTTCCAGACGAAAGAACCAGATATCCTCAGGGTCAGTTTGTACATCTGGCAAAGGCCCGCCGAAGTACTCCACGGCCATCGCTTCGAGTTGTGATCGTAGTCTGGCCAAAAGCGCTGGGTCGGTTACCCGCACAGCCTGGCGTTCATAGCGTTTACCATCAATGCGCATGACTACCCGGCCATCAAGCAGGGCATCTTCGTGCCAGGTTTTGAAGATCCAGATCCCATGCGGTATCCACCGTTGTGTGCCCGAGAACCTGCGCCACATGAAGCCCAGGTCACAAGGTACATAGAGCTGGCCTTTGTGCAGCATCACGCCGGTGATTCTGGAGGTTGGCGGGTCCATGAGTTGGAGCTCGATCGATCCAGGATTCTCTCCCAGTTCAATCAACCAGTTGATATTTGACTCAGTGACGAGTGTCCCTGCGCGCAAAGGGCCGCCAGGGATAAACGCTGATGGCCCGTCCGACATACGCTGGGCAATGAGTCCTGCAGCAATCAGTAGAATAATGATAACGCCGGTAATCTTCGTAAGCGTTCCCCGTAGTGAACGTGGTCGGGGCTGAAGGTTTTGTGTTTGTTCTGGCATTGTCATTCCTTGATTAAAATATGCCCCAGGTCGATATCTGGACCAGGGCTCCTTTGGTTAACATATTATTCATTGGGAACCGCAATCTTCATGCCACCAGCCAAAGGCAAACAAATTCAAGATGTTACGTTGGTAGCGTATTCCTTAACTTGCTGGATCAGGCCTAATTATGGTCAAACTTATTACTTTTCAGATAAAGCAGGATTTGTGAATGTCAGCTATGTAAAAGCCGTCTACTTTAGTTATGTAACCTGTTTCAAGCCTTGAGTCTGGACCGCGTCATCAAAAAACTTCACAAAAAACGTCTTACTCAAACTGGGATTGTGTCTGTTCTCACGGGTAAACTCGGCCTCGAATCCGCACTTAATATAGAATCCAGGTGCCTGGAAAGCACTGGTGACCAAATTGATGTTGTTGAATCCCTTGTGTTTGAACCGGTCTTCAAGGAACTGTACCAACTTCGATCCGTGTCCCTTGCCCCTGTATGAGGTTTCCACCCAAAGGTCATCAATATAGACTTCTGCGTAGGCCGTATACGCCGTTAGGGCAGCGAAAGATTCCCCAGACTTTGCGATGAGAACGATTGAGAACTTATTGTAATTTACGTCCACACCATGGCTGCTCTCGTAGACAGCAAGATCCTGGCTTTTCTTTTCTTCCATACTTTCCGGAAGTTCATCTAACACTTCTATTCTGTAACTATTCATAAACCAATTTCCCGATTGGATGCAAGGCGCGATGGCTGGTTTTTACATTGTACGCTTGTAATTCCCGTTGACAGCGTGAGGATTATGGGCAATTCTGGATTGGTAGAAAAATCAGGGAACAAAGATGGAAATCCAATCATTGGGACATGTTGTTATTCGAGTCAGCGACCTGCCTAAAGCTGAAACATTTTACAAAGACGTGCTTGGCCTGCCTGTCTGTGCCCATTACGATGAAAAAGGGATGAAAATGGCCTTTTTCAGTTTAGGCAATCACCACGATTTCGCCATTATGGAAAGCAAGCAACTGGGTGAAAAGTCCTCTTCCGGACTTGACCATGTTGCATTTAAAATTGGTGACAGTTTCGATGATTTGCTCGATGCCAAAACAGTGCTGGAAAAACACGGGCTGGAAATGGATCCCGTCGATCACAATGTGACCCAGTCAATTTATATTTCAGATCCTGATGGCAACGGCATTGAGCTTTATGTTGATGTTTCCAGTGCATGGAAGGAAAACCCGGAGCTCGTCGCCTCAGGTGAACCGTTAGAACTTTGATGGGTTGGAAAGCTAGTTGCTGATCAACTCCAGGGGATCGAGTCCCAGTATTTCATTGTAGGTGTTGTGGTAGTGATGTAGTGCAGGTTCGTTACGACCGAACATAAAATACTCCCTTGCACCTGATCGGGCACCCTCGTGGGATGCGGCGGCGGCCACATAATCTTCATCACGAATGATCTCGCTAAAACCGGTCATACGCTCTGACATACCAATCCTCATTTCGTCAGGGATCGCCGGATTGGTGTAGAAAGAAATTTGTGAGAATGACTCATGGGGATTTTCCTTGTTGGGGTAGACCCTGACCAAGGTAGCGCCGGATAACATGTCATGTGGCAGACCCGGGATCCTGCCGCTGGGAATCAGCTGGATGTTGGGAAACAGGTAATACACAGGTGTCGTCGCCTTTAGTACGTCCCATTGCTCTTCCGGAAGGTCGCGGAATCGATCGATCTCCCGCGCACATAACATCATCCTGTGATTTTTATTGTAGGTGTCATAACACTGTACATTGCCGTAGAGCACCTGACCGAGCGTGTTCTTGTGCAAAACATTGAAATGATAGGTCTCGCCAAACGTGTCGATGGCAAGCTTCCAGTTCATGGGTGTTACATAAGTATCCATTGCGCCAAACTGGAGATCGCCATAACCCCATGAATCCAGTTCGTCACCCAGATCGCCGAGTAATTCCTCAAGGTCGAATTCAGCACCCGCTTTCGGGTGGACCCAGAGTAGACCGTGTTTTTCTTCGGCTGATAACTCGACGAGACCATTACAGCTTTTATCAACAGGACCAAAATGATCTTCTTTCGGCACTGAAATGAGATCCCCTTTGCCACTGTAACCCCAGGCATGAAAGCGGCAACTGAATATATTTTTCTTGCCTCGGGTTTCGCTTTCCACAATGGTCCCGCGATGACTGCAAACGTTCAGGAATGCGTGAAACTTGCCGTCGTTATCACGCGTCATCAGTAATGGCTTGCCCAGGTCTTCAGAAGTGATAAATGAACCGGGCTCAGGTAAATCACCCGATAACCCCATCACCTGCGGGAAATTCTGGAACATAACCTCCCACTCATCCTTAGCTCGTTCCGCGGAGGTATATGCCGTTACTGGATTTCTCACCATGCCACCAGCATCAACATTGGTTCCCTCGTCGAGTCGCTGCATAAGCAACTTCATGGTCCTGATCTGTTCTTCTTTTCGCATGGCGCCTGATCTCCGAAATATAACTATTAATCTGCAATTGCTGAGCACACCGGGAAGGATTTACCGCCCACGACCTGACTGAATGTACATCTGTCGCTCCGATGATTCAACGCTGTTTTTATCTTCACAATTCCCGCTCAAGGGTAGAGAGTCCAGCCTGCAACATTTTTGGCTGCTGTGTCTTCGTTGCGTAGTGCACGTCTTCCATCGCGATCAGGATGCTTGTGTATCGAATGCGTTTGTGGGCATCGGGATCCAACTCCCCGCCATAGGTCTGCAGCGCTTTGTTGAGGGCATCATCCCCGCCCCACATCCAGATGCCGACAAAATCGCCAGCGGGATCCCCTGCGGTGGAGTCGCCCCAGTCAATGATTCCGGCAGGCTTGAAGGTCCGAGGATCTACCAGAATGTGATTGGCCAACAGGTCGCCATGAACCTGCCTGGGCTCACGATCGTAGTCCGGAGGAACATGTTCCGACGATCTCACATACTTAACGCACCTGTCGAACAGCGTTGCCGGATAGGCCTCACGTGTTGCCTCTAGCAACGCTTCCACCCTGACCGGCCAGGGCTCTTCGGCGTCATCATCCCATGGTGAGGGGGGCAACCCTTCGCCGTCAATTGAATGGAGTTTGCTAAGGAACTCACCCACCAGCCCGGCAATGTCGAGTTTGTGCTGCGCGGGTATGCGAACGTTCTGCAGAGGCTCACCCACAAGCAGCCGGTAGCCCCAGAAATGCCAGGGGTAGGCATCGCCTGGCTCACCGAGGAAAAGGGGGCGGGGTACGGCAATGGGAAGGTCCTCTGGCAGACGACCGAGCAGCAGAAGTTCACGCTTTATACATTTATCGACGTCGGACCTTTTTGGGAATCGAAACGCAATCCCGTTGTCGGTGACGAAAACGAAAAAATCCCAACCCTCGCCAAGATACGCAATGTTGGTGCAGGGCGTCTCGGGGAATTGAGATCGAATGAGTGCTGCCGCTTGATCGGTCGAAAGCTCTCGTTCAGGTGTCCAGGGATATTGGCTCATTTATCACTTCTTTATGTTATCTGCAATGCCAGCGCCTATTGTCGGTATTTTCCCAGCACCGGTTGTCCTGGGAATACACCTGCGACAGTCTTATCCCTGTCAACCACGAGTATGCCATTAACCAAAACATATTGAATTCCTTCTGAAAAACTCAGGTCCTTCTCAAACGTCGCAGTATCTGTGACTTTCATTGGGTCAAAAATAGTAACATCCGCATCTGCCCCGACTTGGATTCGGCCTTTACGCGTCATACTCGGCGTAATTGTTTCGAGGCGCATTGCTGGCATCAGGGTCATTTTTGTAATCGCTTCACTTAATGTCAGCACTTCTTGCTCTCGGACATATCTCGCCAGGACTCTTGCAAAAGTCCCTGCAGTTCTCGGGTGTGCACCTGGAGCATATGGCATCCCATCCGACGCAATCATGGTACTCGCCCGTCCTATGCCTTCCACTATCCACTCCTCTTTCATCATGTGAATAATGACGACACCACCTTGTTTACGGTATTTGGTGAAGGTTTCTTTTGTCAGTCGCTCGCCAGTCTCCTGCCATTGAAGGTCGCTGTAACCAATTGCAAAGAGATCCTGCCAACCCTCATTGAATAACGCAGAGTCAATGGAGGTAGAAGCAGCGGTGTACGGGTACATTTCTGTCGTGACGTCGAACCCTCTGGCTTGTGTATAGCCAGCATAATGTCTCCAAGGGCCATGCTATTAATATGGACGATATGCAGGGGTGCACCTGTGGTTACCACATCGGCAATGACTTCCTGTATACCCACAATTCCCGGGTCCCGTACATGCACAAAGACCGGAGCTGACTTTTTTGCGGCTGCTTCAAATAGCTGAAAAATCTCTTCGTAGCCAGCACCAGGAAAATACCCCACAGGGAGTCCGATCCCGAGTGCACTGGCTTTAAGCTCTTCTATGAGCGCACTGTTCATAATGTTGATGCCAGCTTCGTCGAGTGACGCGTAAACAGAAGAGCGAAGTTCTTCGCGGAAAAAGTGGCTTGCCTCGGGACTGGCTGCGTCTTTTTTTTCTATCAGTTCGAGGTAAACGGGATCTTCACAGCATATTCTGCGATTCCCATAATTCTTGCTGCACAATAAGATGAGGAAGCCCCGTAGTTAACGAGTGATTGACCTCGCTTTGATTCGATCCATTGGCGAATCATCGGGACGCCAGATTCCAACTCAAGCACAGGAAAAACAGAAGTAAGGAATATGGAATAACTGACTGGCAGAGGCGGTATCAACTGATAGATCTAGATGTAGCTGTTAGATTCTGTTGTAACATGTTTCCAACAATATGCTGAGCGTTATGAACTGGAACGAGACATAGACGGGGGCGCATGGAGAAATTGCTAAAACGGAGAGTATTCCAGGCTGGTGCGGTGTACGTCGCGGTTGCCTGGGGTGCAGTCGAGATTCTGCTGACCATGTAGGAGCAACTGGGCTGGGCGGACTGGTTGGCGAAGGCTGCGTTGGCACTTTTTGTAACGGGATTCCCTATTGTAATAATCTGGTCATGGTTCCAGGACCGGGCTCGGAACCCGATCACATCTACACACAATTTAACGTCCGAAAACAATGCGGTGGAAGAAAAATCGGGGTCCCAGTCTTTCAAGCAAGGTAAGATTCACTTCGTGACTGCCAGAGACGGTATGAGATTAGCCTATGCAGTGACAGGCGAAGGGCCTGCGCTTGTCAAAGCTGCACACTGGCTAACCAGCCTTGATTTAGACTGGCAAAGTGTCATCTTCCGCCACTTGTTGAGCAGCTTATCCGATGGTCGTCAGTTACTTCGCTATGACCAGCGGGGGTGCGGGCTATCCGACCGCGATCCGAAAGACCTCAGCCTGGATGCGATGGTGAGTGATCTTGAGTGCATCGTTGACACCGCGGGTTTTCAAAGGTTTGCTTTGTTTGGACCTTCACAAGGTGGTCCCGTTTCCATCAGTTACACAGTAAAGCACCCCGAAAGAGTCAGCGCGCTAATTCTCTATGGTTCGTACGCACAAGGTTTCGCTCGGCGCGGTGATCCCGAAGTAGCCACCAGCGGGCAGGCAATGATAGAACTTGTACGTCTTGGTTGGGGTAAAGACAACCCGGCATTTCGGCAGATGTTTGGTTCCTTGTTCATCCCTGATGCCAACGAAGAACATCGCAAAGCTTTCGATTACATACAACGTGAGAGTGCGACAGCGGAACTTGCAGCGAGACTGATGGGCGCACTGAGTGAGATTGATGTCTCCGATCTCCTGCCACAGTTGTCTGTGCCTGTTCTGGTGCTGCACTCTCGTGCTGATGCGCGTATTCCATATGAACTCGGGCGCGCTCTTGCTTCCGGGATTCCAAACGCTGAGTTTCAATCCCTCGATAGCAGCAATCACATCATGATGGAAAATGACCCCGCTTTCCCGGGACTGGTGTCTGCGATAACAGACTTTCTCCAACGCCATCCTGAGTAAGCATGGATGTAAATATTTCATTCAATTACACAACAACGACAGAAGGTGGCTCCCACTGTGGCGACGAAACAAATAGCTAAATGGGTCGGTATACCGCTCGTGGTCGTTGTTCTGGGAATTACGCTTTATATTGGTCAATTTATACTATTTATGCCACAAGCCAGCAAACGGGCAATCGATGTTAGAACTGTTGATGATCTGGATAACTATTTGTCCGCATTAGTTGCTGAAGGTGTACCGCCAGCAATGGATGTTACTGTTTTAAAACAAGGGCACGCTGTGTTTTCAAGAGCTTATGGAATCGCAAATGGTCTTACGGGTGAAAAAGTAACGAAAGACCATGTTTACCATTTTTGGTCAATGACCAAGTCATTTACTTCAGTAGCCATTTTTCAGTTAGTCGAGCAGGGTAAAATATCGTTAGATGAATCGATAAGTACCTATTTACCAAATTACATACCGGTGGATGAATCGGATAATCCAGTGAAAGTAACAATTGATCATTTGCTGAGCCACACTTCAGGCTTACCTGATTTTCAAACAAAAATGCTGGCCTGGATTCATCTTGATGGCGAACCGCGATATGGTGAAACCCGGATGGTGAATGAAAGGTTTCAAGATTATCAAATCATCGTTGATCAACCTGGCACTGTCAGCAAGTACGGTAATATGAACTACGTTTTGTTAGGTGCCGTGATTGAAGCCGTGACGGGGGAAACTTACGAAGACTACATCCGTCAATTTGTTTTAACTCCTCTTAAGATGAGTCATTCAGACCTTATCTATCGCCCTGATATGTTGATGAAAGTTGCCAAAGGATCTCACCATTATTATCACTTTTTTACGCTGATGATTAAGTTTATGGGGCCGAAGGGGGGCTCGATTCAATGACCGAAGGAAAAATCGATGATCGTCATTGGCTAAAAGAAATGCACACTGATTACGCCGCATCCACCTCCGTGATTGGTACAGGTACAGATATGAGCCGTTTTGGTCAAATGTTACTCAATCGAGGTGAACTTGAGGGCGTTCGTATTCTGTCCAAAGAAAGCGCGAACAAGGTACTTTTTGGTGGCCGTGTTGCCGGAGAACTGGAACAGGTGGCGTCTGGAGAAAGAGAAGTAGCTTTGGGTTATGGCGCAAAAACCTGGTATGACGGAGGAGTTGAGATAATTGGTCATGGTGGCGGCGGACCAGGTTTTGGGTTGCAATATTTGGTAGTGCCAGAAAAAGAACTGGTGGTCGTGGTTCTGACCAACCAGACATTAGCGATATCATATGATGTTGCCAAAATGATTGTTTCAGTATTTTAATTTACCGAAAAAGACAGCGGGCCAGGCGCTGAGTTAAACCTTAGGCATCCGAACTAATCTGAATCGGAACCTCGAACTTCGCCAACTGCGGCGTAGCGGTCCTTTGGTCGAAGACTGGTACCGGACACTAATAAACAAGTGCTCTTCTTAGCTCAGGTAATGTTCAAGACCCTGACCACTCTGCTCATTGCTTTCCAGTCTGGCAATGGTTTGGAGGTGAACTTCATCAGGTCCATCATAAATTCTAAATGCGCGAGCCTTGTTAAACGCTCTCGCGGCCGGGGTATCACTGGTAACGCCTTTGGCACCATATAATTGTACTGTTCGGTCGGCAATGGACTGATAGGTTCTCGCAACTGCGACCTTGATCATCGAAATCTGTTTGCGGGCAACCTTGTTCCCGACTGTGTCAAGCAGATGAGCAGCCCGCTGCACCAGCAACCGACACTGATCCAGTTCAATCCTCGACAAACTAATAGATTCCTGTGTGGAACTATACTCATCGATTCTCTTCCCGAACGTTGTTCTTTCAGTAGACCGTTTCACCATCAGGCTGATCAATACTTCACATTCTCCAATAGCGCGCATGCAATGATGTAACCTCGCAGGACCCAGTCTGGCCTGCCCCATGGCAAATCCTGCCCCTGGCTCGCCCAGCAAATTATCCACAGGAACTCTCACATCATTTAGTTCAAGCTCCGGGTGCAAATTTGTGACAGAAGTGTGCTCAAAGACCGGAATGTTACGCACAAATTCAATCCCATCGCTGTCTCTGGGGATGAGTATCAATGACTGGCGTCGGGATTTGGCTGCATCTGGGTCGGTCACCCCAACGAGGATGATTAAGCGGCATTTCTCATGGGAGGCATTTGAAGCAAACCATTTTCGACCATTAATCACATACTCATCACCATCTCTGGTGATACTTGTTTCTAGATTCGCCGGGTCGGATGAAGCCACCTCCGGCTCTGTCATGGCAAAGGCTGAACCAAATTCACCGGCCAAGAGGGGGTTCAACCAGGTATCTTTCTGCGCCTCACTGGCAAACAGCTGCAGCAATTCCATATTCGGTACATCAGGCGCATGACAGTTAAAGACTCTTGACGCCCACTCCAATCTACCCAGCACTTCTGCAACGGCGGTGAATTCCAGATTGGTTAGCCGTGTACCGGGTTCATCGTCTGTAAGCCGTGGCAGCGCCATATTCCAGAGTCCTAATTGCTGGGCTTCTTCTCGTAGCTCAAGCTCTACAGCCGGAATCGGCTGCCCACTGGTGGCCTGCTCAATCCATATTTTATTGTTAGGGAGAATACGCTCTTCAAAGAAAGACTCGACCTGAGCTTTGATTTCTAAAGCTCTAACTGGAAGTTCAAACATGGGCAGCACCTGTAGAGAACACATGACCGGCTCAGAGTAACCCAATAGCAATGGGTAGGGTATTGGCAAGTTAACTTCTCGATTATCCAAAATAACCTATCCTGCATCCAATTCTCAGAAATGTGAAATTGGACCGTGTTACCCGTCCAAATACGCCTTCAGCTGATCATTGATAAAGAAAGTCCAGCCACCAATGCCACTTTCCCTGGTAAATTCGGGGATGTTGTCTGGAAAGTCTGCCATCACTTCCAGAGTAACCGTTAAGTTCGCGGACTGATCATCTCCCGATACCTCGAAGGTAACGTTTGAATCTCCCTCGAATTCCTCGTACTTCCAGTTGTGAACAATTTTGCTCTGGGGAACAACTTCTGTCACTTCCCACAAGTGAAGAAAACTTCGGTCGCTGGATTCCACCATGAACTGTGTCCGGAACCCAACCTCAGCCTCAAAGTCAGGGATGTTGTCAAAGTACCATCTTCTCATCTCACCAACATCAGTAATGGCAGTCCATACGTCAGTTGCGGATCTGGCGAAGTCTTGTTCAACGACAATAGGGGATTCATCTCTCTTCATTCCATCACCTTTATTGTTTCGGCAGGAGCATATGCAAAAATTCTGACGCTGACCGTGATTACAAGTCTCGCACGAATTCAAACACATTCCAGTCGGCGAGCGCCTCCTGGGTCCGGTAAATACAGACTTCTTTCCAGTCCACACCGAGTCCCTCGCACTCGGTTTTTAATATCTCGATATCCGTGCTGGCGACTGCAATGCACATGATCATTTGACTGACGAACAGCCCTATCCGGTAGTCATTTTCCAGATCCTGTCTGGAATAGTGCTCAACCCCGGCGTCTTGCAAGCTGAAATGATAGCTCGACAGGAGTCTTTGCTCCTCGGCGCGGCGAAAGTCAGTGTCAGCGCACACGGCGAGCATCCTCGCAAAATCCCACGCACCCGGTGCAACGAAAGGGAATTGCCAGTCGATGACCGAGAACTCTCCACCCGCTTCCGTCGGAAAGAACATCTGCTTCGCATGATAATCACCATGAACCAAAGTGTAGGGCCTGCTGATAAAATGCTTCATCAGATCTTCAAACCGGTTTGCGGCCAATCCCATCAGCTCGCAACTCAGCTCTGCGCTGTTACCGAAATGGATTTCAATTATTTCCCTGCCCTGGGCAGCACCATGCACCCCGGCAGTCCAGAATTCCGTATTGTCGGGTTGGACAATCCACGGCTTGCTGCGCAGCGCTGCATCGTTCCACCATTTCGTATGGAACCGGGGCAGGTGCGCCAGGGCAACTTCCACCTGATCAGAGCTGATTGCCCAGGATGGCGATTCTGCTGGCGAGAGATCTTTCATCAGTAGGACGAAAGTCTGTTGATCCGGGTTAAAGTCCTGGTAGTAGCAACGTGGAACAGAAATGCCAGGCTTCTGGAATTCACTATAGAAGGATGTTTCGCGCCAGTACTGACCAAAATTGTTAACAATCTCCTCGATAACCATTGGGTTTCTGGACGTGTACTTGCCGATCAGGTTCGGAGACACCATCGAGTCAGGTTGATCGAATTCAAGTTGGATTTTGACAATTTCCGCGGTCTGTCCGGGAACGTCCGAGTCAATCACAGTACAGTGGGTGACAGTATTGCCGTTCAAAACATCAGCAAGTGCAGCATTCAACCAGTTCAGTGAAAAGTCTTTGGCTTCGGTGGGGATTTGCAAGCTTCTCTCCTTTGTTATCGTTTTTGTGCGAATCAGGCTCTGGTAGTTAGCGTTGTGATATCTGTTTTCGGGTTACTGGTTATTTTGTTGGTCCTCAATGCTTTCAAAATACTGAATCAACAATTCGTCATATCGGCTGGTATCGCTGGCGTGACCAGGACGTATAAAAGGCTCCCAGCGTGGATCAGCGCCTTTTGGTTCATCGCCCATGACAGTCACGCGTTGAATAATTCGCTCTTCATTGAAGTCATTTAAAACTTTGTGCTGGGTACAGCGGTTGTCCCACATGGCAATGGTGCCAGCTTTCCAGCGATAGCGTAGCGAAAAGCGCGGAGTCGCAATCCACCGGGTGAGATAGCCAAGCAGATGATCGCTCTCTTCGTGACTGAGTTCCACGATGCGTCGGGTGAAATGCTCATTCACAAAAAGTGTGCGCTTGCCGGTAACGGGATGAATACGGACTACGGGATGAACCGTCATCACCTCTGGCCGTCCATGGGGTGCCGCATTGTGGAGCGCGGTTAATCCGCTGCATAAATCGCGCAGAGGTGCCGAGAGCTCCTCGTATGCCAGTTCCGGGTTCGTCCACAAGGTGTCTCCACCTATCTCGGGACACTTCACCATATTCAGGATAGAAATGAGAGCCGGTTTGGGTCTGAATGTGATATCTGAATGCCATTCATCCGCGATGCCGCCAGCACTTGCGGCAAGTTCGAATATCTTGTCATGCTTTGTATAGGGGTTTTCTATGTGTGGGTGTCCCTGAAGTTCTCCGAAGTGAGCGCCGAATGCCACATGCTCATCGACACTCAGACTCTGGTTGGGAAAAAACAGCACCTTGTGCTCGCACAACAATTCTGTGATTGCTGCTGCGCCTTGAGCGTCGATTGAATCGAGATTGACACCGTGAATTTCAGCACCGAGCGCTGACGCCAGGCGATTTACCTTCAGTGATTCTGGGTCGAGCATCACAACCTCATGCTTACATGTCTCGTGAGAAGCATTGTACACAAAACCATTTTTTAACGATTGTTTCGCGGCTGTGATGTGCAAGAGTTTTTGCTTCGATCAGGCTATCGCTGTATGTTATCCGTGTCGGTTCGCAGGGGAGACGAGAAATGTCAGATACTGAGATTACAAAACTCAACGACAATCCGCTCTATATCAGCCGCTCAGGAAGGGCTGCAGCCAACAAACCTCCTTCCCGATCCAATCCATTGGGTGCGGTGGCTGAGTCGCGTTTCCCCGGGGCGGCGAACCGTGAAGAAATGGTGGCGGGCATCCTTTCCCAGGATGCCGACCTCGTTGCCGGAGACTTTGGCAGGATCTATTACAAACCAGCTAGTGTATGTGGTATTGAGCTACGGCTGGAACCCCTGCAACCCAGTATAGGAACCGTTGTCCACGGTATTGATCTGGCACGGGACCTGGATAATCCCGACATGGTGACTTTCCTGCGTGAACTCTGGTTGGAACGACGGGTGATCATGTTCCGAAACCAGAACCATCTTACGCGTGAACAGATGGTGGTGTTTGCGGAACACTTCGGCGAGGTGGGTTCCCGCTATGGCGAGCGGCAACATGAACCGAATTCACCCCATGACCTGAGCCATCAGATCAATATCCCAGGTATGCCGGACATGCTGGTTCTGGTTTCGGATGAAAAGGTACCGAGTGCTGCAGCGAACTGGCACTCTGATGCTACCTGGCAGCAACGGCCTCCCATGGGCTCGGTATTGATGTGTCGTGAAGCGCCGCCGATTGGCGGTGACACCTGCTTTTGTGATTGTTACAGCATGTGGGAAGGACTGTCGCGAGAGACAAAACAAAGAGTCGAACACCTGACGGCGATACATCAGGGTGCCATCATCCACCAGATGGATGGCAAAACGCCAGTTTCCAGGCATCCCGTCGCCAGAACGCATCCGGAAACGGGGCGAACCGCGTTGTACGTGCAGCAGGGCTTTGTACAAGGTTTTGCCGAGGAACATAACATCCCAAAAGAAGAGGAAAAAGCCCTGCTGCTGGAGATGAAATTTCAGGAGGGCCGGGCCGAATATACCTGCAGGTTTCGCTGGCAAACCGGTTCAATTGCCATGTGGGATAACAGGGCCGTGCTGCATAGTGCCAGCGCCGACTTCTGGCCCCATCGCAGGCGAATGGAGCGATTGACTATTCTTGATCGTGATAAGTCGCGGCGGACGCCGTATTATAGCGCCTGACGACGACTTCTAGTCGCCAATGACCCACTATCGAGGCTCGACCTTTTTGTAGTACCGTGTGATCTGCCCACTTACCGAAATCATGTCATAGTCCTGTGCATCAACAAATACATAGGAAAACCCCTTGAGGTTCTCCAGTTCAAACTTGTTTTGATCAAGAGCGATGGTTTTGAAATGTCTGACAGGCAACACGCTGGTCATTGATTCTATCCACAGGTTTCCTTCCACCACGTAAAATCGGAGCTTGCCAAATCCTTCACCGTCATAGATTCCCACATAGTTTTCCAATACAGACAAATCAATGTCGACCTGATCTGCACCTAGTGCTTTGATCTCTGCCGGGGTGCGTTGGAGAAATATATTCGTGTTACTAACGTTGCCAAGCTGCTCGAAGTTCATATTTCGCCTGAGCGTTTGCCATTCTTCTTCGCTGAACTGGGGCGGCCTGGCACCTCTCACCCTTTGAATAAACCCATATTGTCTCTGTTCATAGGCCAGCTCATATTTTCGCTTTATAATCTCACCCTGGCCCCAAAAGTAGAATGTGACGTATTCAGTTTCCATTTTTGCCAGTAGTTTTTGTTCGATCTGTCGTGCATGTCTGTCGTCACCACTGCCACTGGTCAACATATAGTCAAGCATAAGTGCATGTTGACTATGTTCACCTATCAGTTCGCTACTCTGTCGGACCTGTAGTGCCAAGAAAACGTGTACATCAAACCTAACAATCCCTTGCGGAAATGGAATTATGAATGTATCGTTATGTACCATAGTTACTATGGAATATTATTTATAATGATTATGAATTCTCAAGACAACTTCCTGACACTGGACCAAGCTGTTTCTAAACTATCAACAACCAGGGCAACCTTTAATCGATGGTTGAAATCAGGGCAAATCACGGGTTCCAAAGTTGGTCGTCAATGGCGTTTTCGAAGCGAAGATATCGACAGGTTCCTGGCTGGAGAAGAGCCCGTTGTCAAGCTAAGCATAAGTCCAGATAAGTTAATAAAATCCCTCACAGAAATTGCGAAGATCGAAGTCCCCCGTAAGAAAACGATAGAGGCGACCGCACACCTTATACTCATCGCTGCCATCAAAACTGGGGCCAGCGATATTCACGTCGATATCGTCATGCGCGAAGGTAAAAAAACCGGGATCATCCGTAACAGAGTTGACGGCATCATTCACGAGTACACCACTTACGATGCACGTTTACATAAACCATTGATCCAGGAACTTAAGAAGTTCAGTAACCTCGACGTGACTGAGACAAAAAAAGCTCAACTTGGACGTGGCTCAATTGTGCTCAGTAAGGAAAAAGAAATCACTATACGAGCAAACATCCTGCCCTGCGTGCTTGGGGAGTGCTTCTCGGGTCAGATACTCGACCCGGCAGCCACGACCCTTGGGTTCGACTGGCTTGTGAAAGCAGAGACCGGTCCAAAGCAAAACGACCTTAGTCGAATAAAAAACGCACTCAGCTGTTCTCGTGGTCTGGTTTTGACGACGGGACCTAACAAGTGCGGTAAATCTGTGACCGCCTATGCCATGATTCATGACCTGGATCTGAATAAAAGAATGTTGATAACTGTTGAGGATCAAGTTGATATTGGTCTTACAAATGCAATCCAGATGTCCGTTAACAAGTCCGCTCAGATTGACTATCCAGAGTTGATTGCTGCAGCGAGCCGAGTCGCACCTGATATCGTGTTTATCGGTGAAATACGAAATCCAAAAGTATTTGCTCAGGCACTCGAAGCAGCTGAGTCCTGCCTCGTTATCGCAACCATGAATTCGGTCGATTCTATTCAAGCACTGATGAAGCTACACGATTGGGGTACAACAAGCTTTGAACTTGGTGACTGTGTAAATCTGATTCAATCCCAGCGATTGGTCAGGCGTTTATGCCGGAAATGCAGGGTAAGTTACACAGATTCAGATGAAGACAGGGCACTCATCAGGCAAATATTTACCCAGCACGGGAAGGATACACCAGATCCCCTGCCCGAGTTATTTACCCACTCTGACAAAGGATGTGAGGTTTGCCACCACAGGGGTCATCAGGGCAGAAGTCTAATCGGTGAAACTATTACACTATCAAAAACTTTGATGGAATCCTTGGCACTGCAAGCCAATGTTAACGAACTACTTGAAATCGCTATTGGCGAAGGAACAGAGAGCCTCTGTCTTCACGCTGCAGAAATGTTACTGGATGGCGTAATCAGTTTGGAAGAAGTCCGTCGGGTAACGGGTGATCTTATCAATAGAGCCGTCTTAAACAGTTGACCTGATACCAGTAGAAACTACACCACCCATAAGATTTACTTCGTTTTGCCAGCGCTTGAACATCAGATACACTTGACTTTTTTTAACCTCGTCCCCATGGCTGACATCTCTCTATCTTATGCCTCTCAAGACCTGGAGCGCGTGGTGTGTCTGGTTCTCGGAGTTAGAGGTACTCGTCGTGTTGGAGTGACCCGAGGATTCCCTACGAACTGGGAAGCAATTGGAGCGAGCGCTGAAGCACTAGCGGCTCTTGTTGTTATCGTCACGTTGATATTTCTGGCAATTCCAGCCCAGCAAGTTTCAATCCACGGACGAACGGCTCTACCCGCTCATCGGTGATCAGACCCTGTTTCAGCCACCATTCATAGTTCTCAATCGAGAACTTTGGAAATATTAAAAGCAGCTGATTCCAGACTTCTCTTGCTTCGTCGGGACGATTTAAGACACCCAGTTCGTTTGCTAACGTCACCATCGCGAACACATCCGTTGGGTTAAGATTCAGAGCTGTTCGAGAAGTCTCAAGCGCCTTATCCCAGGCTTGCTGTTCAGTATAAATCGTTGCCTTAAACCAAGGCGAGTATCTCTTTACATAAATATTATTGGGGAAATCTTGCTCAGCCTCCGAAAGTACCTGCAGGGCTTCTTCCAATTCTCCTGCATAGGCCAACGCCCAACCTAATATCGTTTGGTTATAGCCACTGTCCTGATGAGTCAACACCATTTGTCTGCCAATTTGGACTGCCTTAGTTGCCTCACCACACAATCCTGCTAGCACCGAGACACTGGAAAAAAGCGCAAAGGGAGATTTTTGACCTAGAGCGATTGCACGATCAGCCAGTTGGCACGCCTCTATTCTCGCCGCTTCTCGGTCGGCACTTTCAGCCATGAGTGTGCTGATGTTCATGACTGTACTCAATTGACCAAGTGATAGTACGTAGTCAGGTTCCAGTTCCAGAGCGCGGCGATGCGCTCTGATAGCAGCAGCCATGGTTTCGGCTGAGAGGTCATCCCAGATTGTCATCGCTCGGACCCAATGATCCCAGAACTGCATACTTTGTGTCGGCAACTTACGAACTCGCTCACCCTCAAACCTGAGAAGTTCAACATCAAGCGCGCCATTTACGAAGTGAGTGAACTCGTCCTGAATTTCCAGATGGTCACGCCCTTGATAGCTCCTGGTTTCTTCCCACAGGGTCTTTCCAATAACACCGTCAACGAGAAAGACACCAATTCGCGTTTGTTCTCCAGACAATTGGACACGACCTTCTATCAGGTAACGTACACCCAATTCAGCCGAAATCTGCCGGGAACTCAATGACGAATCAGAGTAACTCCTGACATCCCCATGCGACGAAACCGAGAACTTGGCAAGACCGGACAAGGCGCTGATTAAATCAGCGGTAAGGCCTTCCGCGAGCAACCCTGATTCGTCTTTATTCGCAGATACTGTTCTGAAGGGCAGCACTGCGATCCAGTCAGACCGTATCACTTTACCCGGCAGGGTAATATTAACTTCAGATGTCTGCTTAGGCTCTGGATTTGTCCAAAACAACCAGCCAAGCACCAGCCCTGCCAAAACAACGGCTGCTATCCAAATGGTAGTCTTGCTATTGATTGACGATCTTGATTCAGAACCCCGTGTAATCACCCGCTGGGCATGATCACTGGTTCCCTTAAGGAGCTTGGCGTGATACTCCTGATTCGTTAATTGATAACACATGATCGCCTGGATAGAGCTGAGCGAAAGACCGAGCCCGGACGGCAACTCTGTGGCTTCCAAATGAATGACCAGTAACGGAATTTTATGATCAATCGCATAGTGTACTTCGCGCTGGCAATGATCGGATTTCACCGATCTTGGGGTGACAAAATAGAGGAACAGACCGGCGTTTTTTATCGACTCAGCCAATTCGGTATGCCATTCCGAGCCTGGACTAATCCCCTCGTCATACCACAGGTTGCATCCCTGCTGATGCAACCACTCGATTTCCTGATAGACACGATTTTCATCTTCGTGCGCATAGCTCACGAAAATATAAGAATCATCACCACTGTAGGAGGAGAAAGGTCGTTCCAAGACTGAATGTTGCCCGTTTCAAGATTTCGGTGATGGTACGTTGGTCTAGAGTCTAAGGCAATTTGACCGGTCTTGGTCGTTAGCCCAAATTAGAAACACTTGCTGGTGACCTTTCCATAGCGGCGTTCTTGGCTTAAATGATCCCGTTAGGAGTCCAGGTCGTCCAGCAAGGGTCGCAGAAAATCTTGGTAGTTTCGCCACGCATCAGAGCTGCCTGACTTCCGTATCACGTTACTTGACCGATCTTTAGAAAAGGTGGTTAATACTGAACCACTCTTTGTCTCCACCAGAACATCCTCTTCGGTCGCAAAGAGACGGATAAAAGGAGGTGAACTATGGTTGTGTTGTTTCGTTTCGGTCCCGCGTGGAATGAGTTCAGTTGTCCCAGTCAGTTCGTGCTGAAGATCGAAACTTATATGCGTATGGCGAGCATCGACTACAACGTCAAGAGCCTCGGTATCAATTGGGCGGAGTCTGCGCCGAAGGGAAAGCTGCCGTACATTGAGCACGATGGCCGCACCATCGCAGACTCGAATATTATTCTTGCCTATTTGAAAGAGGCGTTCGGCGATACGCTGGACGCTGATCTCAGCCCGGCAGATCGCGCCATCGCCCATACGAGCCGACGCATGGTCGAGGAGCACATTTGGTGGGTGATGGCGAGGGAACGTTGGTGGTCGCCGGAGAATCCTTACTGGGACACACCAGGTTTGCTCAAAGAGTTGGATCAGGAGACTTACGAAGCATTGCGCGATGATTCGCAGCGCAAGATCATAGAGCACGGGATTGGCGCCTTCACAGAGGACGAACTCGATCAACGAGGTAGGGACGACCTGGAAGCGCTTTCGATCCTGCTAGGTGACAAGCATCATTTTCAGTGCGAACTACCCACTTCACTCGATGCCACCATGTATGCGTTTCTCATGCACATCGTTCGCGCACCCTACCAGTCGCGTCTGAAGGACGCGGCGAATACATTCCCCAACCTTGTCGAATACGTCAGTCGCATGAAGAGCAAATGGTTTTCCGTGGACCCTGTGTCGGCAGACAAGGAATTGGCCGCGCAATAGTAATAGTCCGGTGGAACATGCTTCGACGCTCGATGTCTCTTATTGGTCGGTAGCTCCAGTTTAGGTCGAGCACGTTGTCGCTTGGTTGGTACCTGGTGTAGCAGGTGTAGTTACCGTCAGTCCATAGGGGTGAGCCCTTGCAACATTGTAGGTATCAGTTCGGATACTGTCGGATGGATGGGCACTGATCGCGACACGATTGTGTACGGCTGGCGGGCGTACATGACGTTGAGCAGGCTGTGCGCAGCTTCATCTCCGTTCATGCCCAACAGGGCGGCGCCCAGTATCTCTTGCGTTTCCACATCGACCAAAACCTTCATGAAACCGCGAGTATCACCGAATTCCTGCGCCCTACCTACACGGCTCATAGGACGGGTGCCTATTAGCGCCGGTCGGCCGGAGGCTCTCACTTGCTGTTCTGTCAAACCGACACGACCCAGGGGTGGGTCTATGAATAGACCGTAACAGGTGATGCGATCGCTAACGCGACGTTGATCGCCGTCTAGCAGATTCGCTGCGACTATTTCGAAATCGTTGTACGATGTATGCGTGAAGGCGCCTCGACCGTTAACTTCGCCCAAAGCCCAGATGCCCTCGACTTGTGTGCTCAGTTCTTCGTCTACGTCAATGAAGCCTCGCCCATCCACCTCGATACCCGCGTGTTCCAACCCCAGGTCGTCCGTATTAGGGACGCGACCCACCGCGACCAGCAGATCGCTACCGACTTCCTCTTCGGGACCATCCTCGCAACGTACCCGTAAGGCAACACCTTCGCTTGTGCGGCGCACTGCAAGGCACGCAGCCGCAAGGCGAAACCTGATTCCTTCTCCTTCAAGGATTTCTCGTACCGCACTGGATACGTCTTAGTCTTCGCGAGGCATTAAGGATGGCTGCATTTCCACGACGGTGACTTCGCTGCCAAAGCGACGGTACATCCGCGCGAATTCGAGACCGATGTAGCTGCCGCCGACAATGATCAGGTGTTTAGGAACGTAGTCCACTTCCATCATGGATGAGTTTGTAAAGTAAGGCACATCAGCCGTTAACCAGTCCGGTATCCGCGCACGCGCCCCTACGTCGATAAAGATCCACGTGGCCGTATGCTGCTCACCATTCACCTCAACCGTGTGAGGGCCAACAAAACGCGCATGACCGCGGATGAGCTTAACGCCTTCCATGCCTTCGAGCCAGGCAGTCACGCCCCGCTCAGAAGCCCCCGCGACTTCATCTTTTCGGGCTTTTACCTTGGTCATATCGACATTGATATGACCGGAAACTTCAACGCCAAATTCGCTGGCTCTACGAGCGTAGTAAGCGACCCTGGCGCTACCAACAAGGGTTTTAGTCGGAATACAGCCAACGTTCACACAGGTCCCACCCATGCGATGTCGTTCGATAACCGCCACCCGGTGGCCTGCCTGGCTGAGACGTTCAGCGAGGGGTGGACCCGCTTGTCCAGCGCCTATTACAATTGCATCGAAGTCCATGCTTTTTTCTTCATTACTTGCGAGAGCTGAACCATACTCCACTCGGAATGGTAGTCCGATAAGCTATTAATCCTCTGCAGAAGTACCAAGTACCGCCATGTCAGGGGTTGTTGGAAGCTAATACCCTAAATATTTAGCTATCCAAAATTTGCGACCTAAATTTATTACTGTGCTAAAGCACCGGATTGATTTCTTAAAACGCGGCCTCCTCTTTGCCCGGTTAGTTGACTATTTTCGACAATGACCTTGCCATTACAGATTGTTGCCAGATACCCTTTGGCTTTTTGAGTAAGGCGAGGTGTATCATCAGGAAAGTCTCGAATTAATCTTGGTTGGCCTTCGACTACAGAATCAACATCAATCACATTAATATCAGCCCGTTTTCCTACCGCAAGCGTACCACGGTCTTCCAAACCCAGAATGCGCGCTTGTGCACTTGTTAGCATCCGAATAGTTTCGGCTAATGTAAAAGTGCCTTTCTCTCTATGCCAATGGGACAACATAAAGGTTGCCCAACCCGCATCAATAATCTGGGTAAGGTGAGCGCCTGAATCACCCAGACTGGGTAGTATCCAATCGTTCTTAAGGAATTCTTCCATTGCCGCATAATCATGATTGCCAAAACGAACATGGAAGAGCGCTTCACCGTTACTTTCTAACATAAAACGTATCCAGGTTTCGGCGGGATGTTCACCGGCTGCTTTGGCCATAGCTGGTAAACTCTCGTCTGCACCTTTTGTATACTGAGGTGAGTCTCCATCACCGAGCCAATAGAAGTTACTGACCCACATATCGAGCGGTACGCTATTGCCGTCTCTACCCATCTCTCTAGCCTCATTGATCAGTGTCGTACGCGTGTCCTCATCCTGGATAGCGGCCAGACGCGCCGGAAAATCGAGTTTGATAAGATCTCGCCACGCCGGTGTCATAAACATAGTGTTGGTTTTAAGACCGGAAAGAAATCCAAACGATCGCGGTAGTGAGAGACCGGTAATATCTATACCTTCAGCCAGCATTGATTCGATTGGGTCAGTATAAGCATTCGCTTTTCCCGGCCCACCGGAGATATGTGGCGCTGAAAAAATAACGCGGGTTTGCGCAGCTAATCCCTGCTCTCGCAAAATGGCCATCTCACTATCAAACCGCGAATACTCAAGTACGTTCTGAATCAGACCGTTATTCTCACCAACAGCTTTGGCAATGGCGACCATCTCTTCAGTTTTGGCAAACGTGCCCGGAATACTTCGACCATCAGGCATTTTGTGACCGACTAGTCGACTACTAGAGAACCCGATGGCACCTTCTGCAACTGAATTACCCGCCAGTTCCGCCATTTGACTGATCTCATCCGCCGTTGGCTCATCATCAACGCCGCGTTCCCCCATCACATATGTACGAATAGCACAATGGCCCACCATGCCAACCAGATTAATTGCCGGTTCCAGCCTTTCCAGGGAATCAAGATATTCTCCATAACTTTCCCAATCCCATGGCAAGCCTTCGAGAATGACTGAACTAGGTATATCTTCTACTGATTGCATCATGTCAGCGAGGTATTGGCGATCTTCTGGTTTGCAAGGTGCAAATGTGACACCGCAATTTCCGATTAATGCTGTTGTTATACCATGCCAGACTACTGGTGTAAGATCAGGATCCCAGCCAGCCTGGGCATCAAGATGCGTATGAAGATCAACAAATCCAGGCGTCACCGCGTGTCCTTTTGCATTGATTTCTTTTGTACCACTGGCTTCTACGACCCCCACTGCCACAATGGTATCGTTGTCAATGGCAACATCGCCTAAATAAGGTTCTGATCCTGTACCGTCTACAATAAGACCGCCACGTATAACGAGATCGTGAGCCATGATTGTGCTCCTATATCAGATTCAAAATGAATGATGAGTAGAATAGTGGGAATACTACACTAATTGATATCCTGGGTAATCGGGTTGCGTAAATGACAAAACGGTCTTGCCGAGGTACGCACGTCAGGAGATCGGCCCCAAAACGGCCACTCTTTTTTTGCTACGTATATACCGGTCGGTTTAGACTCTATTGGTGATGTCAAAGGAGGCCGCGATGCGCGATTACATTCGAAACACGAGAATTCCTGTGTTACTGTTAGTTCTTATCACGTCTGTTCCACAGGTCATGGCTGCACGTGGGAGTGACGGCAAGCCCAATATTGTCCTGGTCCTGATGGACAATTTTGGTTATGGCGAGATTGGCGTCTATGGTGGCGGCGTTTTGCGCGGCGCGGCAACACCTAATATTGACGGTATTGCCGCTGAAGGTTTCCAGTTAACGAATTTCAATGTTGAAGCAGAGTGCACTCCGTCACGCTCGGCGTTGATGACGGGTCGTTATGGTATTCGTACCCGACAAAAGCCGGATGGCCCTCCCAGAGGTGTGTGGTATGGGATTACGAAGTGGGAGATTACATTGGCCGAGATGTTGTCAGATGCCGGTTACGCGACAGGGATGTTCGGTAAATGGCATCTGGGAGACACGGAAGGTCGTTACCCCACAGACCAGGGTTTCGATGAATGGATTGGAATCCCCCGATCATCAGACCGGGCCTTCTGGCCGGATAGCAATAGCTTCACACCTGGCAGCCACCCGAGTGCCGTGTTCACCCACGTCATGTCCGCAAAACGAGGTCAAAAACCCAAAGAACTGGGAGTGTATAACCGCGCCAAGCGCAGGACGATCGATCGCGAGATTACAGACCAGGCCATCGATTTCATCAAACGCAAGGCCAAGGCCAGGCAGCCATTTTTTGCCTATCTTCCCTACACGCAAACCCATGAACCAGTTGACCCTCATCCTGACTTCGACGGCAGCACTGGCAATGGAAGCTTTGCTGATGTATTGGCACAGACGGACGCCTATGTGGGTGAACTCCTGGATACAATCGACAAGCTGGGATTAAAGAAAAACACCCTATTTATCTTTACGTCAGACAATGGCCGCGAAGGCGTGCCGAGATCATTTGGATTCACCGGGCCCTGGCGAGGGAGCATGTTCTCTCCCTATGAGGGTTCCTTACGCGTCCCTTTTCTGATCCGCTGGCCCGGGAAAATCCCTCCGAGGCAGGTATCAAACGATATTGTCCACCAGATAGATCTGTTCCCTACATTGGCTAATATTGTAGGAGCAGATCTCCCGAAAGATCGAATAATGGATGGTGTGGATCAAACTGATTTCCTGATGGGAAAGTCGGAGAAATCAGCGAGAGAGTCCGTCGTTATTTACATCGGTAACGAACTGTTTGGTGTGAAATGGCGTAACTGGAAGTTGCTTCTCAAAGAAATTGATGAAGGCAGTTATGCAATCAGAAAAATGGCCTATCCAACAATCTACAACCTGCTCGTAGACCCAAAAGAAGAGGTACCCGAACTCAACTATCTGAACGACACCTGGGTGGATTTTCCCTTGTACCAGGTGTTAGAGGATCACCAGGCATCGATTGCTAAAGATCCTGGCGCGCCGGATCCGTAGGTACCAAACTGACACTAGTCCTGTCTGAAAGGACTTCACCATCAAAACATCAGTATATTTCTTTGCTCATAGCTTATTGATACCATTCCCAACAAGGGGCTTGAACAGGAATTGTGGATAACGAACTCGATAGTGAGAAAGCTGCTTAGCTCTCAATAGCTGACAGGAAATAGTGTGGAATTGGATCGCCAACTCTGCCGCTCTGTACCCATTCCGGACATGCGACCAAAATGCCGCTATTGCTCTGGCTGCGTAATTTTATGATCTCGTAGATATTGTTCAGTATGCGTTACTTTGGAATCCAGCAGTTCAAGCATTTCGTGAAAGCGGGGATCACCTCGAATGGGGTCCCACCATTCGGCTACAAGCAAACTATTAAGCAAGCCCCGATTATGGTCTTCGATACCCGCCTGGATGTACTTGAACGCATCGTCGACATTTCCAAGCACCAGGTGCCCCATTGCAAGGCTTTCTTCATCTGCAAGATCGAAACGCGGATTTGTGAGAATGTTTTTGGCCCTTTGAATTTCTCCAGCTCTTGCAAGCAATGAAATGTACCATTCTGGCCGCGTACTGCCATCCAGCTGCCAGCCCTCGTCTATAATCGGCTTTGCTTGTTCAACTCTCCCTAGACCGAGCAAACCACACGCATGCGCTCTCAAAATAGATGCCCTGTCCTGACCTTTCTCGGCAAGCTGTAAACCCTGAGCACTGAGTTTCAGTGCCCCTTCATAATCCCCACCGTAACATCGGTACCTGGCACCAGTCCCTAGCAACAACGGCGCTGCCTCTCCGAAATTGACGTATGAGATCTTGGCCTTTGACTCTCGGAGGAATGAGAACTTGGCGATGTACATAAGCGCTTCGTTGATTCTACCTTCCCGCAACGCGATTTCAGCTAAAAACATATTTAATACGCTGATCTGTGGATGCTGCGTCAAAACCTGATTGAATTCGACCTCTGCACGCGCATAGTCTAATTCCATAGTAAAGTGAATCCGTGTGAGCTGTAACTGAGCTGAAAAATCGTTCGGGGCTAGTGCTATTGCCCGGGAGCTTGCTGCATGTGCAGCGGGCCTTGCCTCATGGAGTGGAAGCTTTCCAATGCCATGGCTTAGCAAATAGGCACTTACCAGGCTGTTGTAGGCTATAAGAAAGTTCGGATCGATTTCCACGGCATTTTTCAGGTACAACGCAGAGGTTGCCAAATCACCCCCCTCACCCAAACGGATGTTACGATATTCATTGGTTGACATGATGAAATGCTCTACTGCAATGGGGTCAATTCCAATAAAATCTTCGTTTTGCTTCCAACCGTGGTTCTTAAAAATATCATGGATTAACTCACTACGAGTAATTATCGCGATGTTGGAGGCGACTGTTGTTTGCATCTCAAATCCGTCTGCAAGGGTTCTCTCATAGGACTTGGACCAGACATGAAAACCATCACTAATGCGAATCAGCTGTGCGGTGATGCGAACGTTATCATCTCGTTGTCGAACACTACCTTCGAGCAAATAAGCAACCTTGAGTTTCTGGCCAATAATGGCAGGGTCCTGACCAGGATCAACATACTGGAATGCAGCCGAACGGGATGCGACCCGGATCGACTCAGCTTGAGCCAGATTGTCCAGGATGTCTTCAGACAAACCATCCGCTAAAAATCCTGTCTCCTCATTGGTGCTCATGTTGGCAAAGGGGAGTACCGCAATAGACCGCATTGCCTTGAGGTCGACTTTATTTTCTGTGGTGATTGGTTCTGATTAGTTATTTGTTTCAATCTTATCTGACGGCTCAGCTACAGTACCTGGAAGTTGCGAGTTATCTTGTTGACTGTAGAGATAAAGGCCTATTGCCAGAAATAGAGTTAACGCCGCTCCAGCCAAGACTAATGACGTCTTGTTTTGTTTTGGCAAAACAGGTTGAGTGATGGATTGATCCATAAACGAGGCTATACGTGCTTGCAGCTTCTGCTGGTATTCCTCGGTCGGAATTTCATGTTTCATAATTGCCTGTCGAGAAGAGAGCGTAAGGGATAACCCTCCAGGCAGTACAGTCTGTTTTAGATGGACTGCGATGATAGGGCGATCTTGCTCGACCGCGTAATTCACCTCATTTCAACAATTCTGTGACCCGGCTGATTCAGGCGTCACAAAATAAAGGAAAAGCTTGGCCTGGCGGATCGCCTCGGCTAGTGCGTCGGTCCATTCAGTTCCTGCTTCAATACCCTCGTCGTACCAAATGTTGATTCCCTGATCTTTCAATCGGGTAATTTCAGGGAATACAATATCCGAGTCTTTGTGGGAATAACTCACAAAGACATAGGATTCTTCACCTTTGTATGCAGGGAACGGTCGATCCGTTGGTTCTTGTTCTTATTAAGTGAAATCAAGACTGCCTGTGTAAACGCTCATAATCAAGTCGGCGCCTATTCCCAGTAAAGCCCGGTATTGGCCGTTAGCTTCAATCTTGGAGCACCTAACCAAGAATTGCGGGTTGGTTGGTGACCTGGGCATAGCGGCGTATTCGTTATCTCGTCAATATTAGATCAATATGTGATCAAACGACCCATTGCTACCATTCCTTTCAGACATTTCCAGGTTCGTCGTCATGGTGATCTCTTACATCGCTGATGTGTTGGTAGTTTCTGGTTGTCCCAGTTTTGTCAACAAACGGATAGATCACTGCATTGATTCTCATTTCTTTAACTGCCATCTGGCCAACCGCCTCTGTGTAAAACCATGGGATGATTAGGTAACACACTGGGCCTTGGAAGCGTCGCCCTCCAGGTGTTCGGTCCTGGAGCCAGTCCCTGAATAAGCGGAGACTCAGTTCCCTCATCACGTGCAAGTATCGCATCCAAGGATGACTGCAGATTAGAAACAACTTCTTCTGTGAATTTATTTTTCCATCGATTCTCAATCAATTCATGAAGTTCGGCATACCTATTCCGTTCTGCTATTCCTTTGTCAGTCAGCCGTAAATCTTTGCCTCGTCCTGAAATAGTCGGTTCCTCAACTACATGACCGGACTTCACTAAAAATACGCAAGCCATTTTGAGAGCTTCCTTGGAAATACCAGCGAGCGAAGGAACATTCTTCAACGGAACCCCCTGCGCCGTAAGAAGCCGAAGGACATTCGCTCTATGAGCGAGGGATACTTCTACGCTTTGTTCTTCGAACGCAATCGTGTAGCAATGAATAACCATTGATAAAAGATTACGCAAATTCAGGTTTTGCAGAGGTTCACTTTCTGGTTGGTAGGGGATTGGTGCTCTCATGCCATCTATATGGGGAAGGACTGGAAAAAACGGCGGCAATTTTATGTCGAAGCGACTGACGAGATCTTTAAGGTCACTCTTTAGCGCATCAATATTTTCTTTAGTAAAACGAACTGCCCAACGCTTTTCTAATTCCTGTGCCAGCGGTTTCCAAAATTTTGCAGCTTGCCTGCCCACGGGAGTGGCTTTAATAATATTATCGCGATGGGATTTCTTCCCATTGCCAGAAAACTCGGTAACAAACCCCCAGCGTAACATTCCTGCGAGACAGGGATGTAATCTGCCCTTCGGATATCCTGCTTTGACGGACAACTCTCGAAGTGAAACTCCCTGCTCCGGCACAAATTTCAGAAAATTTTCCCACATTACAATAGATACACGAAGTGTCTTCGTCTCTAATGGTATCCAGAATTTTTCTTCCCACTCGTTGTCATATTCAACTGTAAATGCGATTAGGCACTGGGACAAACCCTCGACCAGTCGTAGAGAATGAGAAATGGTTATAGACCTCCGATTAATTGTAAATGGAAACTAACCTAACCTGACGATACTGTAAACGGCAGAATTAAGACTCAATTCCTTCGTGATGCCCGCTACTGGCCATAGGTCCGTTTTCGGGCTGTTTGTTCATGAACAACGGATTGGTTGGTGACCTGTCCATAGCGGCGTTCTCGTTAGCTCGGCGATATGAGATCAAAATATGAACAATCGACCCAAATCGGGCACTCGCGCATCGTTGCCTGCCAGATGGCTCTCATCGCAACTGCAGGTTAGAATCGGAATACATGGCCTAGCTGACGAGGGTACCTATGCAGGAAAAGAATACGTCTGAACGTTATTTGCTGGACGCCTATCTTGGCGAGATTAGCGGCGAAGCGACTTTTCAGGCGCTGGTGGAAACCCTGCCCGAGCGTGCCAGTGACTTGCACATACTGGCGGAGGTCGAAAGGGTTACAGCTGTCTATTTGAGCCATCATTTGTTGTCCCCCGTTTCAGAGGAAGCAGTGGCCTCGCGCCGGTCGGAGGCAAAGAGACGGGTCACTGCCATGGGCTTCGACAGTTGGGCTGCTTTTCTCGAAGGTGCGACGCCGATTGTTCAAGAGGCGCTTGAGAAGCTCAAAGCCGCTGAAGCACACGCACCCAAGGAGTTACTCGAGGTCTATCAGACTTACACCGCGCACGAACAAGCACTGGCAGACTACTTGCGGCTCGAACAAGATGGGAAAGGCGGTGCGCTCGTGCTTGAGAACTACATCGAACGAGTTGCTCCTAAGGTTTCCTAGCGGTCGTCTATCTCAGCTACCTGCGACAGAAACGGCCCCATGCGGGAAAGATTTCGTTAGCGCTACCTGGGTTCATCGCGCTAGAGTGTGAACCTGATGTCAGGTTAGTACGGGGAGTTCCTGGTATGAGCATCATTGGGATTACGAGCGTTTTCTTCGGAACTTTGATCATCTTGAGCCGCGGCATGTTGGTGACTGCTCCAGCCACCACCCTTTATGGCTTCAGAACCATGATCCAGACAAGCACACGGGCGAGGATTCTCGGGCTCTGCACTCAGAGTTGTACCTTGTTCGTGAAAACCTGAGGACCATGGGTGTCGAGGATGAGCAACCCCAAGGCTGTTAGTGTTTTTCTTGTTAGTGTCAGTCGGGCTTGTCTTAGACCAGGTGTTTAGACGACGACAGTGACCCGATTACCCACTGCCTGGCAGTTCAGCGTTCAGTCTGTCTGAAAAGACTTCACCATCAACACGATCTTGTCGATCACCAACTGGGGTTGTTCAAATTGAATAACATGACCGCTGTTTTCAGCCACGAATCGCTGTCCCCGGGTAGACAGTGCAGCCAATTCCAGTTGTAACAGGTTCCAGACATCGCGTTGTTCTTGTCCTGCTTCATCTACTTCATTGCCCTGTGACAGGACTGTCAATGGCAGGTCACCGAGGCTGGCGGGTAGGTTCTCATCATTTACCTCGATTCCAAAGCTCTCCATTTCCCAATAGATAGCAGAGCATGAATGGGATCGATTGAGAGCAGCCTTAAAGCCGCTGACGAAATCTTTACTGACTGAATCAGGCATGATGTCATCAACAAAACCATCAAGCAGACGCAGCACCCGGATCAAGCCTGTCGGTTGAAGAAAGCGGCAGGCTTCCAACACGAGTTGTATGGATGAGTCGTCGTCACCCCCAGGTAGCCGAAACCCCTGTTGTTCGTGGGAGGAGTCAACCAATACCATACCGACTATCTGCCCGGGGAAATTTTTGTAAAACTCCCGGACGTACACTCCTCCTGCTGACATACCTACTATAACAATATCATCGGTTATTCCCGCGGCGCCCAGCAACTGATTCAGTCGATGGCCTATTTCCCTGGCATCAGCAATACGTCCTATGGGTTCGCTCCAGTCAATGCCCGGCCTGTCATAGGCGCAGACCTTGGTGTGTTCAGCGATCTCATCATGCACCAGTGCCCAGCTTAAGGAGCCAGTAGTTAGACCAGCCTCTAGGACAACAACAGGTGAGCCAGTGCCTCTGCAATCAACATGAAGTTTCACGCCTTCGATTTCATAGAATTCGCCAGGCGCCGGGTACTTACTCAGATCCTGCTGGTTGCGTATAGATTGATATATGTAGCCTGATAGCGTTAACAGCAGCATTATCCCGACAAGCCCGAGTGCAACCTTCTTGATCATATTTTCTCCAGGTTCGGTATTTTGGTTCTGACTATAGTCTATGGGTCCAAAAGCTAGTTTGTCACAGGCACATGGGTCGACGTAATTTCTGCCAGCAATCGATCGCCGTCCCCATACACCGAAGTTCTAATAATGACAATGCGCTTACCAACCCTCACCGGCTCGGCTTTAGCTGTAATGGTGCCGCCCATTTGATTTGTCAGCATAACCGCATGCAAGTCAACGCCGACCAGGAACGCATTGCCGCCTGTCTTTTCACGCCAGTGATGACTGGCGACACCCGTGGCCAGGTTGTCTGCAAGTGAAATCAGAACACCGCCGTTGATGTTACCCGTTGGGTTTAAGTGATGCGCCTCGGTCTCAATCTTCGCTTCATCGAAGCTGTCACTGTATGTCATCCCTATATGTTGATCGAACGTCATATCGAAAAGTCCACCGCAATGAAGTTTTGTCAGCCAGCCTACGCTTTTGGTAGGCTGGCAGAAGTTTTATTGATTGGGAGCTTATGATGACTCAGGCAGAACAGAGCCTTGCAGGTATAATGGTGCTTGACCTGGGACAGATTTATAATGGTCCCTATGCCACCTTTTTGATGGCGATGGCGGGAGCCAGGGTTATTAAGGTGGAGTCGCTGGTCGGTGAAAAGCTGCGAGGCAGGGGGGCGAACAGTTCTGCCGCCTATGCTTTTCTGATGCTGAACCAGAACAAAGAATCCATTTCCCTCAACTTAAAGTCTGACCGAGGCCGGGAAATCTTCAACCAGCTGGTCGAAAAAGCAGATGTGGTGCTCGAGAATTTTTCTCCGGACACCATGTCCAATCTGGGATTGTCTGCGGAAAAGTTGCTGGAAATCAATCCCCGGCTGATTTATGCAGCCGGTTCAGGTTATGGCCGAAGCGGGCTGCACCGGGACTTTCTGGCGATGGACCTGACAGTACAGGCAATGTCAGGAATCATGAGTGTCACCGGTTTCGCAGGATCTCCACCCCTAAAAGCGGGCGTAGCACTCTGCGATTTCTTTGGCGGCATCCATCTCTACGGGGCGGTCATCACAAAACTGTTTGAGCGCGAACGTACGGGTAAAGGCGCCATCGTCGATGTGGCGATGCAGGATTCGGTCGTCCCAACCCTCGCGACGGTGTTCGGCGCTTACTACTATCTGGACCAACAAGTGCAGGAACGGACAGACAACCGGCACCCGGCGCTATCCATGGCACCTTATAATGTCTACGCCGCATCAGATGGACATGTGTCAATTATTTGCGTCCGTGACGGACATTGGCGTGGGTTGCTAAAAGCGATTGGCAGAGATGATTTACTGGACGATGAAGGATTGAAAACGATGGCGCAGCGTTCAGAGCGAATGTCGGAAGTTGACGATATCGTTGGCACTTGGACTTTGAAACATACGAAGCATGACGTTTTGCTGGCACTGCAGGCAGAAGGTGTGCCAAGCGCAATGGTCAGGGATGTTGAGGAAGTTCTCGGCGACCAGCATATGCATGACCGTGGCATGATGCGCGATATTGAACACCCCGTATTTGGAGATGTGACCCTGTTAAACTCCCCCCTGAATGTGGCAACGGGTAGTGCGGTTGAACCTCGATTGCCACCCGGCCTGGGTGAGCACAACGAACTGGTCTATGGGGAGTTGGGTATAACCACAGAGGAAATGCAGCAGTTAATTGTTGATGGTGTCATTGGCGAAAAGGAGTGAGCCTCAATAGCTGGCATCCAGGCCTTGCGCTTAGCAGGGTACAACTCTCACTGGCAATTCAGAGTATCCACGAATCAGATTGGAGCGAACCCGCACTGGCTGCCCGACTACCTCGACTTTGAATCTTGGCAGGATTTCCTCCCACAGGACCCGCAACTGCATCTCCGCCAGACGATTCCCCATACAGCGATGAATCCCGTAGCCAAACGACACATGTGACCGGGCATTGCCTCGATCAATGATAAGCCGATCAGCGTCCTCAAACTGTGATTCATCCCGGTTCCCTGAAATGTACCACATGACCACCTTTTCCCCTTTACGTATCTGTTGGCCGTTTAGCTCAACATCCTCAAGGGCAGTTCTTCTCATATGAGGTAACGGCGTTTGCCAGCGAATGATTTCCGCCACCATGTTGGGTATCACCGACGGATTATTTTCCAGTTTCTCATACTGATCCGGGAACTGATTCAAAGCCAGAACACCACCGGTAATGCTGTTTCGTGTCGTATCATTGCCGCCGACGATTAACAGCACAAGGTTACCCAGGTATTCAAGGGGTGGCATATTTTTTGTCGCTTCACCGTGAACCAGCATGGATATCAAATCGTTGTTGGGCGCCAACTCTTTTCGCTGTTGCCAGAGGTTCTGGAAATATTCAAGGCATTCCATCAGCACCTTTCTACGATGGTTAGCTGAATCGACAACACCGGAAAGCCTGCCGCCACCGGCGACATCGGACCAGTAGGTGAGCAGTTCGCGGTCTTCAAAAGGAAAGTCGAGCAGCGTAGCCAACATCTGTGTGGTCAGGTCGATAGAAACCTCGTCTACCCAGTTAAATGTCTCACCGACAGGCAAGTTGTCCAGGATGTTGCAAACTCGCTGCCGAATTGTGTCTTCAAGTAATGCCAGATTTTTTGGGGCAACGACCGGACTGACCACTTTGCGTTGAGCATGATGTTTTGGTTGATCCATTGAAATAAACATCGGCAGCTCAAAATCGTCGGGCTGGTCGAAAATTGTGATGTCCCGATCCGAAGAAAAGAGTTCGGCGTGTGAGTCGACCCACTTGATATCCTTGTACGCACTCAAGCTCCAGTAGGGTCCGTATCGGCTCGACCCGCAGAAGTGGACCGGTGCCTCTTTTCTTAAGCGTTCAAAATACGGCCAGTGTGAATCTGTCCGATACAGCTCTGCATCACTGACGTCGAACTGTTCCAATGGCAGACTGGCCGCCCTTTCCCTGGCTGCTAGGAGTTCACTACTGATATATGGATTGTTCATCTCGTAAACCACCTTCGTTAAACTCTCTAAACTGGTTCAAATCTTTCTCCGAACCTGATGGCGTTGCCATAGGGATCGTTGATTTGCATTTCATACATACCCCAGGGTTGCCTGGTAAGCTCATAAGCAAATGGAGCGCCGTTTTCCTTAAACTCGTGGAATAAGGGTTCAATGTCTTCTACTGGAATGTAGCAGCTGCTTTGACTCGCAATTGGTTCTGCCTCCTGTTCTGTCGCTGTTTGCCAAAAATGAATGGTCGTCACACCTCGTTCAACAATGAGGTGATTGTGTTCGGGAAATTTGGCGACGATTCTAAACTTGAGGATGTTTTCAAAGAAAGTCGCTGTCTTTTCGATATCCCCGGTCGGTAGTTGTGGAATGGCAGGACGGAGTGTAGGCGTTGCCATGATTGTCCTTGTACCTCCGTATGCGGTCAAAACGAATCATGATTGTACTATATATGAGTGTCTTCCAGGTGCGGTGCGGCCTGCTAGTCTGAGCTGTTCTCATTAATGACTGCTTCGATTCTGTGCCCGTCCAGGTCCACTATAAATGCAGCATAGTAGTATGGGCCATAGTGCTCCCGGTAGCCCGGTGCGCCATCGTCTGTAGCACCATTGAGTATGGCCGCTGCATGGAATTGGTTGACAGCGTCAGTACTGGGCGCGCTAAAAGCAAGATGAAAACCTGCACCCGCAGAACGGGCTGTGTTAACTGCCTTGATGGAAAATTTGTCTTTGTTGTCCTCGATGCCGTAGCCGACAAAACCTTTACCAGAGCAGACCTGGCGGTAGCCGAGTGTAGACAGCGCTGCGTCGTACAGTTTCGACGACTGCCGCAGATCAGCGACGGGCAATGATGCGTGGTGCAGCATGTTGTTCACGTGGTGCCTCGTTTCATTTCGATGCTTGTTCATTTTGTTGAGATTGAACGGCGTCTATAGCCGTTATTGAGCAGTATGCCGACACAAACCAGCCCCATGGCGACGATAAAACGAATCGTCAGTGCATCATCGAATATCAGCCAGCCAAAGAACACGCCAAAAAGCGGCGCGAGTAATCCGAACGATGCCATATCAGAAGCGGGATAGACGGACAGGGCCCAGAACCAGATCAGGAACCCGATTGCGACGACAAAAACCACCTGAAAAGAAAATATTAAAATAATTCCTGTATTAAGTTCACGGATCGTGTCTCCTAAAAATGGTGCTATGGCGGTCAACAGAACACCCGAAATGGCGAGCTGGTAAAGCAGTTGCATTTCAGGTGTGCTGCCTGAAAGCTTGCTCTTCCTGACAAGTAATACGATCGCAGCCCAGGAGATCGACGCGAGGATACACATAACATCGCCAATCAGTGTGTCCGCAGGCAACGCCTCATCGGGCTTCAAGAGCAGTAACGCGACACCGCCGATGGCAAGTGCCAGCCCTGTTATTTTTAACCGATCCAGCCGCTCATCGGGAAGCAGAAAGTGCGCCCCAATTGCCACCCAAAACGGCTGGGTGTAGAACAGCATCGATACCCGGGACACGGTAGTGTATTCCAGCGCCGTAAAAAGCAGTAGGAATTCAATTGAAAATAACAGACCGGAGAGTACCCCCGCTACCAGACTCCCATCAGTGACAGATAGCCTTTTTCGAAGCAGCACTGCCGCCGCAAGTACGATAAAAAAAGCACATACAGAACGGAACCCGGCCTGAAATGCCGGGGCCATGCCAGCGTTGACGAGTTTAACCAGGGCCTGGTTCAACCCGAGCAGGGAGGCGAACAGTATGAGTGTGGTTGCTCCGAGTGCATCCACGTGGGATTTGCGATCCATGTTAAGTTCCAGTTATTTCACCTACCGTTAATTGCCCAGGGAAAGTACCATCAACCGCCGACCCCAATGAAGGATACCTTAAAATGCCAAAGCTCGACTCGACTGAACTCGATCAATTCCTGACAACGCCTGGCATTATTATGAAGATTGCCTGCGTCAGGTCGGATGGCAGCCCGCTTGTCACGCCAATATGGTTCATATTGCACGACAACGCGATTCAATTTACGCCGCGGGCTAAATCAGAGTGGCTAACCTGCCTGCGCAGTGATCCCAGGGTAGCGTTGTGCATTGATGAACAGGACCTCCCCTATCGAAAGGTCATTCTCGAAGGTAACGCAGAGCTGCTCCATGACATCGGTGAAGATGATCAATGGCGCGACCTGTATCGGTCAATCGCGAAGAGATATGTTCCGGAAGATGCGGCTGAATCATACGTACAAAATACCATCGATCAGCCGCGGGCACTTTTTCAATTGAAGCTGGCTGATTCAAAAGTAAAGACATGGCGAATGCCGGTGGATGATGAACCACAGACTGGAATCTGGCACCAGCGCTACTACGCCCAGGGTAGTAAGTATTCGAACAAGCCAGATCCGTAACAGGGCGGTTAATTGGCTAACGCAACCTATATTCAAACACCATGCATCATGGTTTGCCGGTTAAATAAAGATGATATTTGTCTGGGTTGTTATCGAAGACTGGATGAGATTGGCGCCTGGGGCAACTCGTCTCGAACTTACATCATATTATTCACCGACTCCTTCTGTTGAGCCTGGAAAATGGTCCCGATTTTAGTGGGAGGAACCAGGCAGGGCCGGGGATCATGTCGTGCCCAGCGCGCAGTTTTACCCCTGATCAGTTCTTCGCCGTGTCCTTTTCCTCGGACGAGATCAGTATAGGCAAAGGCATCAGCCGCCGTATAAGTCTGAAGCAGTAAAGGCCGTTGCAGATCGGAATTGTTAGGGAATGATCCATGGATCATGCGGCAGTTGTGAATGGTGACTGTCCCGGCTTTACCCGTTGGAAAGACCGCGTTTTCAGTATCAACATCGCCAAGGTCCCGATCCTGGATATACCCGGTCCAGCGATCACCGTCGTATTGATCGTATAGATCTCCGGCATGGCTCCGCGGAATAAAGCCCATCTCTCCCTGGCCTTCTACGACATCCTGAAGGTAGACGCCAATGGTAATCAGGTCATAGTTGGTATGGGGCCAGAATTGTATATCCTGGTGCCATTTAACTTCTTCACCACCCCTGGGATATTTAAAATTCAACTTGCTGTGGTGGAATTTAATATCCGGGCCGAGGATGGCTTCCGCCAGATCAACAATTTCTGATTGCGATGAGAACTCCCAGTAAATCGGATGCTGGTCGACGGGGCTGTTCAGGCGGCGAAGCCGTGGCGCTTCGGCCGAGTGATCAGGTTCCACGTCAAACTGGCCGTTGGATTCGCTGATGGCACGGCTCAGTTCAACAAACTCACCAGTAACCTCGTTTAACCTTGCGAGCCATTCTGCCGAGACAAAGTTGTTCAGTACGAGGTAGCCTTCCCGCTGGTAGTGTTCTATCTGCGTGTCAGTTAGGATTGTGGACATGGGATACTGATCGTTAAGTTGTGGATATTGCAATTTAACACCCGGGACGAAGCCGTGTCATCAAGGGTTACTTTTTATCGACAATTCGGGAACTGACAAAGGGTCTGGCAAAACCACCTACCGTAATTATGTGGATGCGAAGGAGCGTGTACGGCACTTTTATGAGCTGAATCACAGCAGCCAGACACTTGATTTTGCCCGTGCTAAACGCGCCGACTACATGCGCCTGAGCCGACGCCGGATGGGAATATGGGAGGCATGTGAATACCTCGATTCCCTGGTCGACGATAGCGACCCTGACACGGAATCATCACAGATTATCCACTGCCTGCAGACTGCAGAGGCCATTCGTGCTGATGGTCATCCGGACTGGTTTATTCTCACAGGACTAGTGCATGATCTTGGTAAAATTCTCTGCCTGTTCGGTGAACCACAGTGGGCGGTTACCGGTGACACGTTTCCTTTAGGGTGCGCCTTCAAAGATTCAATCGTATATCATCAATTCTTCGAAGATAACGATGACACTCAAGTGCAGGAATACCAGACACCCCTGGGCATTTACCAGGAACATTGTGGGCTCGACAACGTCACCCTGTCCTGGGGTCACGACGAATATATGTACCTCGTCGCGCGAGAATTTCTACCTGAAGAAGCACTTTATATGATTCGCTACCACAGCTTTTATCCCGGGCATGCAACGGACACATACGACGCCCTGTTCGATTCACAGGACCGTAAAATGTTCAGCTGGGTTCGACAGTTCAATACCTATGACCTGTATACGAAGCATGACCAGCCGCCGGATGTCGCCGCACTGAAATCCTACTATGAGGATCTGAGCAGTCGATATTTTCCAGACAAACTCGCCTGGTAGGTTAATTTCCCAATGATTCGACTTACCTTACTTACTATAAGAACCTTTGCTTTGAGCTTGCTCCTGTGCGGATGTGAACTGGGTGTCGACCAGAGTACGCTCGTTAACCCCAACTACGATCTGTTGACGAATTGTGCCCGGCCGGAACAGGCTGCGATTACGGGGATTGTTCTGGAGAGTTTGTGCGGGGTGGTCAGTGTTTATGAGAACCGCGAATCACAGGCAGGCAGAAAAATCGACCTGAACATTATGCTGATTCCCGCGACGACGGCAGTGGTCAAGCCTGATCCGATCTTCTTCCTGGCCGGTGGTCCCGGCCAGTCCGCGGTTCAAACCGGGCCCTATCTGTTTTCCCGGCTGGGCAGATTGCGACGGGAGCGGGACATTGTGTTGGTGGACCAGCGGGGTACGGGGGAGTCGAATTCCCTGGCCTGTTTGCCAGAAACAGATTTCGGTTTGCTGGATGACATATCCATTGAAGAGATGGAAGCTGCCCAGACTTTGATGTTGAAAAAGTGCCTGGTTGAGTTTGATGCGGAGCCGTCACTGTATACCACACCCATTGCAATGGATGATCTTGATGAAGTCCGGCGGGTGCTTGGCTACCGGCAAATTAACCTCTTCGGCATGTCATATGGCACCCGGGCGGCACTCGTTTATCTGCGACGTCACGGTGACACGGTGAGGAGCGCGGTACTGGATGGTGTTGCGCCGCTTTCAATGTCAGTTCCTGCAAATATTGCCGTAGATGCGCAATCCGCTTTTGACATTCTTCTGAAGGATTGCATAAAACAAACCGGTTGTGCTGAGGCGTTTCCGAATTTACTTGAGCATTTTCATGCGCTCGTACAGCATCTGGCGGTATCACCCCGGACCGCCACCATTTCGCACCCGCGAACCGGTGAACAGATTACTGGCCCGGTTCATGCCGTGATAGTGAATCGCTTGATCCGGGCTGTGATGTACGATCGCACCTTATCTTCACTGGTTCCCCTGGCGATTGAAGAAGCCTACCAGGGCAATTTCCAACCATTAACGACGCTTGCCTACTCGTTTAGCGGTGAAAACACCCAGATGAGTAATGGCATGATGGCGTCGGTGCTTTGTGCTGAGGACATGCGACGCGTGTCCCAGCCAAATGATACCGACGACTTTGAGAACGTTATTTTTTCGAGCCTGAGTTCAATTTGTGAATATTGGCCGAAGGGAAATATACCGGACAACTATTTTGACCCGGTGACATCGGACGTACCGATACTGTTGTTATCCGGCAAGTTTGATCCAGTGACACCACCAAAATATGCCTGGAATGCGGCAGAGACCCTGAGCAACCATGAACACATCGTGGTTCCGGGTGTTGGTCATGGCACATCCCTGCAAGGCTGTGTACCCGACATACTGGAGGCGTTTTTTGAAAGCGCAAATCCCAAAGGCCTGAATATCGGATGTGTATCAGATCTGTCCCGGCCGCCATTTTTTACCAGCTTTGCCGGTGCTACAGCTTATAAGAGTGCTACTGCGTATAAAAAAGAGACAGACCAGGAGGAAAAGGCAGAAATGGAGAAGAGAAGTGATTGAAGTTCAATCATTAAGAAAGTCCTTCGGAGAAGTCGAGGCTCTGAAGGACGTTTCGTTTATTGCTGAAAATGGCCAGGTGACGGGTTTGCTGGGTCCAAATGGTGCGGGCAAGTCAACGACCCTGCGGGTGCTGTATGGGCTGGTTGTCCCGGATGAAGGCAATGCCTTTGTTGATGGCCTGAATATCCGGCAAGTTCCCAGGCAAGCACAGAAAAGTATCGGGGTCCTGCCAGACAACCAGGGTCTGTATGTGCGTTTGACGGCACGTGAACATATTGAGTATTTCGGCCGCCTGCACCAGGTTGATGAAAATACCCTTGAGAAAAAAGCCACTGAATTAATCAAGCTTTTAGCTATGGAGTCCATTGCTGACAGACCTGTTGAGGGGTTTTCGCAAGGTGAGAAAACCAAAGTATGCCTGGCAAGAGCCCTGATCCATGAACCCCGCAATGTGCTGCTGGATGAACCGACCAATGGGCTTGATGTGATGACCGCAAGAACGGTGCGGGAGCTGATTCAGGAACTGAAACTCCAGGGTGTGTCGGTGCTGTTCTCAAGCCATGTGATGCATGAGGTTTCCCGGCTCTGCGACCAGATTGTGATTATTTCAGAAGGTACCGTCGTAGCGAGTGGTACCACTGATGAGATACGTGAAAAATCCGGGGAAGAGAACCTGGAAGAGGCATTTATCAAACTGGTAGAGCGCGTCGTTGTGGAAAGGGAGGAGTAATGCACCCAATCAGTATCGTCTTCCGAAAAGAAATAAAAGACGGCCGTCGGGACAGGCGTTCCCTGATGTCTGCCTTTTTTTTTCCGATTCTGGCACCGGTTCTCGTATATGGCATGATGACTGCGATTATCAATATCAGAACATCGGCTGAACAAAAAGTGATTCCCATTGTCGGGATGGAAAACGCACCAACATTTATCAAGTGGTTGAAAGAGCAGGACGTCAAAGTAGAAACGTTCACAGGTGATCCCCGGCAAGCGATTGTTGATAAGAAAGAAGAGCTGGTGGTGATTATCCCAGACAACTATCAGAAAAAATTCAGCGAGTCAAAAACTGCGGCCATAGAAATTGTCAATGATGGCTCCCGTACTGATGCCGCGGCAACAGTACGGCATTTTAAGGATCTGGTTCGTCGTTATAATGCGGGTATCGCCTCTTTACGGATGATCGCCCGGGGAGTTTCACCAGAGGTTATTCGCGTCGTGATCGCAGAAGACATTGATGTTGCCAGCAAACAACAACGCGCTGCTGCGGCACTTAATTTTATTCCTATGTACATTATCATGTCGGCATTTGTTTGCGGCATGGGTATCGCGATTGATACCACGGCGGGAGAAAGAGAACGAAAGACACTAGAGCCGTTGCTGATCAACCCGGTTGAGCGCCATGAAATAGTGATTGGTAAATGGCTGGCGTCGAGTGTATTTGCCGCGACGGGTATGGTGATGACGCTGGTGCTTTGCATCCTGGCACTGGCCCAGGTGCCGCTGGGTGAAATCGGGCTGAACTTCCATGTCACTGGCAGCCAGATTTTATTGATGATTGTCGCCACCTTGCCGCTGGCATTTCTGGCTACCAGCATGCAATTGCTGCTGGGCATTTTCGCCAAGTCATTCAAAGACGCGCAGAGTTACATCGGTTTGCTGATGCTTATTCCCATGGTGCCATCCCTGTACCTGACATTCAGTCCGATAGCAACACAGGACTGGATGTTTGCGGTGCCCATGTTAGGCCAGCATATTCTGGTTGTAGATGTGCTGGGTGCCAAGGAGGTACCAGCGATGGCCTATGTCTACTCTGCTCTTTCGGGAATCGTCCTTGGCCTGGCGCTGGTCCTCGTGACCGCGAGACTCTTCCAGAAGGAATCAATTATCCGCGCCTGATTCTGGACATTGTACCCTCGATGGCGTTTATATGGTGATTCACTCGTGGAGTAATTGATATGACTGACTGGCACTTTGCAACGGCTTACGAAATCATTGCAGATACTATCGGGGATGACCCTGCATTGATTTGCGACAATGTAATACGTTCCTGGTCGGAATATGATGACAGGGCAGCAAGAATTGCTTCGATACTGACCGGGCACGGCCTCGGACCCAACAGCAAGGCGGGTATCCTGCTTCACAATGGCAATGAGTACCTGGAAGTCCACCACGGCATTTGCAAATTTCGTGGTTGCCCTGTCAATGTGAATTACCGTTACAAAGAAGAAGAACTGGTTTACCTGCTCAACAATGCCGATGCAGAGGCTGTGATCTTTCAGAGTGCCTATGCTGACAGAATTGCAAGCATTCGGCAGAAGCTTGTCGGTGTACGTTGCTTGATACAGGTCGAAGATGACTCCGGTGCTCCTTTGCTCGAAGGTGCAATTTCCTTTGAGGAGGCGTTAAGTACGGCTGACCCCATGGCAAGAATTAACCGGAAAGCTGACGACATCTACATGCTGTATACCGGTGGCACAACGGGCATGCCGAAAGGCGTGATGTATTCAAATGGGGCACATTGTCAGGGTCTGGCTGGATTCAGTGCAGCACTGGGTATTGAGCCTGCTGCAACTCCGAATGATCTGCCGCGGGTCATAATGCAGGCGCGTGATGCAGCTGCCTTACCCGTAGGCCTGGTGTGTTGCCCGCTTATGCACGGTACAGGTATGTGGATTGGTGCGATGGTGACCAATATTGCTGGTGGCGCTGCACTGACGGTCAATCATCTGGGTCTTGACCCGCATCTGCTCTGGTCAGAAGCACAGCAACACAAGGCAAGCCTGGTCACCATTGTTGGTGACGCTTTTGCACGACCGATGCTAAATGCGCTGGATGAAGCCCATGACAAGGGCGAGCCTTACGATATCTCCAGCGTCAACCTAATTATTTCATCCGGAGTGATGTGGTCCCAGGAAATAAAGTCTGGTCTGTTAAAGCACAACGACATGACGTTGATTGATGCCATGGGCTCGACAGAAGGGAGCATGGGTTCATCTGTTTCGACCCGGGAAGAATCTGCGACGACGGCAAAGTTTGCGATCGGTGAAAACGTCAAGGTATTTAATGATGAGGACAAGGAAGTAGAACCCGGGTCAGGCGAAATGGGTATGATTGCGACCCAGAGTGCCATGATAGGCTATTACAAGGACCCGGAAAAAACAGCTAAAACGGTGCGCGTAATCGAGGACGTACGGTATATATTTCCGGGAGATTTCGCGACTGTCGAGGCAGACGGGAGCCTGACGCTGCTGGGGCGGGGTTCGATGTGTATCAATACCGCCGGTGAAAAGGTCTTCCCGGAAGAAGTCGAGGAAGTGGTCAAAGGCCATGCAGAAATTGAAGACTGTCTTGTGGTGGGTGTGCCGGATGAGCGATTCGGGGAGCGGGTTGTTGGCCTCATGTCGAAAAAATCTGACAATATTGATGAGGCGCAATTACTTGATCATTGTCGTGAACATCTCGCTGGATATAAGCTGCCGAAAAACCTTCTCTTCGTCGATGTCGTGCAAAGAGCCGCCAACGGCAAAGCGGATTATCAATGGGCGAAACAAACCGCCCTGGAAATGTTGGGGATGGCTTAAACAGGGAATCGCTCAGGATAGGCGCGTTAGCGTACTAGAACTCGTTGGCACATTAACCAAATCCCATATAACGATTCGCGTTTAGTAGATAGGCTTTCACAGCATCAACTATTGCAATCACCAACTTTTTTGAACCATAATTTATGATGTTTGTGCTCAAGGGGTAATGTGATGGACACAGTAAAGGAAATGCTGGATATCAAGGGTAGGGATGTCTGGACAATTGAGGCGTCCCAGTCGGTGTATCAGGCAATAGAACTGATGGCTGAGAAGGAAGTGGGCGCACTGGTCGTGGTTGACGACAGTGCTCATATGACAGGCATTATTTCCGAGCGTGACTATGCCAGAAAGGTCATTTTGAAAAACAAGTCGTCAAAGGAGACGACCGTCGCAGGCATTATGACGAAAGATGTGGTTAGCGTTCGGGAAGAGACCACTATTGATAAATGCATGTCGCTGATGAGTCTCAATAGAATCCGTCACCTACCGGTTGTAGATGGCACTGACACGGTGGGGTTGATCACGGTTGGTGATCTGTTAAAGCTAACCATCAAAGAGCAGTCGTTGGCGATTGAAGAACTGGAGAGTTACATCAAAGACGAAACCGGTGGTAGTGGTTGAATTCTGCTATTCTCTGACCGAGCGGCCTGACCCGGCGGCTCAGTAAACCAGTCGACTATTCCCAATAGCTAACATTCATTTGCTGGTATTCCTGCCACTGTTCCCTGCTGCGGAACCAAACAATAGCTGATATGGTCGCCCATTAAAAACACTTGACGAGGTTACTGATGTTAATGGGTTTGCGTCCCGCTATGGGAAATTGGTCTGCGAGACTGGTTCTTCCGGTATTTTTTTGTATGTTGATCCTGGGTATTGGTTCGCCAGCATTGGCTGAATCTGATATGGAAGAGGTGACAGTTATTGGGCAGGAGCTTGGTAGCCTGCGGCTCAATGAGGTTAATTCAGCAGGTGGTCGTCTCGGACTCTCTGGGTTTGAGACGCCAGCCAGTGTCGACCTGATTACCCAGGCAGAATTGGTTGCCAGGGGCGACGATGGTGTATTGGCAGCTATCACCCGGACCAGCGGTATTTCTGCGACGGCAAGTCCAGGTAATGGTGGGACCTCTATTTCATCCCGTGGCTTTAGTGGACATAACTCCAGTCTCGTCACTTATGACGGTACCCGTTTGTACATTACTGCCGGTACCGTAACTTTTCCTGCTGACACCGGGACTCTGGATCGGATTGAGGTATTAAGGGGTGCAGGGTCTGTGATCAATGGTATTGGTGCCCTGGGTACCACGATTAACTACATCCCGAAAGCGCCCGTGCTGGGTCAGAGTCACTTTGATGTGCAGATCGGATTAGGCAGTTTTGGTAAGACCCGGTTGGGCATAGGTGGCGGTGCGACGATTTCTGATCACTGGGCATTTCAACTTGACCTCATCCATAACGAGGAAGACGGTTATGTTGACCGGGCGGACTCGCTTCGAAACGTTTTGGCTGGATCGCTGTTGTTTAAACCTTCAAGTGACTTCAGCATGAAATTGTCCATTGATTATGCAGAGATTGAAGACGCCCCCTACTGGGGTACACCTTTGATCAATGGCAAAGCCAGTAGCTCGCACCGTGAACAGAACTACAATTATGGTGATGGTTCGGTTGAATATGAGGACCTCTGGACACGCTTGAAAACCGAGTGGCAGCTGACTCCAAATATCGCTTTCAGGCATGACATCTACTACCTGGACGTTGAGCGCGAATGGCAGAATTTGGAAGAATACGCCTATAACGGCGCGAGTGATCGGATAGACAGGGCTTTCTACCTGGGGATTATCCACGACCAGCAGCAACTCGGAACCCGTGGTGATTTTCTTATCGAATCGAATTGGGGCTTAATGTCCAACAAGTTAACCCTTGGAGCCGAGGTAAACAGCATCGATTTGAAATACTACGATAACTTTGCGACCGGGGGGTTCGGTGTATCAGATAGCGTTACGGTAGACGGATTTGATCCGGGCAGGGTCCCGTCAGCTACTATTCCCACGATACTGGATTACAAAACCGAGACCAAGCAAATTGCATTCTTTGTTGACGATGTGTGGCGGATAACCGAACAAGTGAGCCTGGTCCTCGGAGGCCGTTACGACCAGATAGATTTTGACCGGTTTGATTATGCGATTGGCGCCTCACCCTCCGCCGCCTTTGATACGGACTTTTCGGAATTCACCTGGAGAGCGGGTCTCGTGTATCAGTTATCGCCCTTAATGAACCTTTACGCACAAGCGAGTCAAGCGGTGGACCCGGTCACTTCACCGGTGACAATCAGTGCCTCGAGAAAAGACTTTGACCTGAGTCAGGGCCGTCAATACGAAGTCGGTATAAAACAACAATTTCTCGGTGGTCGGGCTGAATACACAATCGCCTATTTCGATATCACCAAGAAAGATCTACTCACGCGGCGACCGGCCTCGGCGGTAACAGAGCAAATTGGTCAACAGAGCTCCGATGGTGTTGAGTTGACTTTTCGCATTAACCCGACTGAATCTCTTATTCTGGATGTAAATGCAGCCTGGGTAGATGCTCAATTTGATGAATTCTATTCTGGTGGTGTTTCCCTGTCGGGTAACACGCCGAGAAATGTGCCAGAGAAAACTGCAAATCTATGGCTCACCTGGTCTCCCACATCCCGGTTTAAATGGGGTGGTGGCTTGCGTTATGTAGACAGCCGTTATGGGAACGATGCGAATACCCAGGAGCTACCCTCATACACAGTGGTTGACAGTAGTTTAAGTTGGAAGATCAATGAACACGCAATTGTCATGTTGTATGCAAGAAACCTGACTGATGAGGACAACTATGTCTTATCGCAATACACGCCTGATCAGTGGATATTTGGTAAACCACGTAGCTATGAAGTGACGGCAAGATTCACATTCTAGTTAGTTCCTGACCGGTAAGTCATGTATTTCGAACACTTCACGCGACTGATTAACATAGTTAGTTTATGAATCAATCATATATCGAAGTAAATAACACTCACAGTTCTGCTTCCGGACAAAAATTAGTTAACCCTGGTTTGAGCTGCCAAAGCCTGCTCGCGTGGACTACTAGTGTGGCTGACCGAAAAAAATGAAGCGGTTATTGTTCCTGGTTCATCGTTGGCTGGGCGTCGTTATGTGCCTCTTTTTTGCGATGTGGTTCGGTTCGGGCATTGTCATGATGTATGTCGATTATCCGCGGTTAACCGAGCAGGAACGTTTGGCTGCTTTGCCTGATCTGAAGATGGATAAAATCCTGGTTTCAGCTGAAGAAGCAATGTCCCTGGGTCAGTCCCTGGGTCAGTTAGATGGCCCGGTTGTTGAACTTAAACTCACATCAATAGCTGATCGGCCAGCCTACCAGTTCAGTAACAGTGCGGGTCAGTTGAAATCTGTTTACGCAGATACCGGTGAACTCTTCCGAAACTCGAACGAGCATCAGGCCCTGACCGCAGTGCGATCTTCCGGATTCGCGTCAGCAGGGGCACCAACCTATGAGCAGAAAATAGACATGGACCAGTGGACCGTTTCAGCGGGTCTGCACAAGCACCGCCCTTTGCACAAGGTGTCTATTGCAGGAGGGCAAGGGATTGTTCTTTATGTATCTGACCTGACGGGTCAGGTTGTGCGTGATACCAACAAGCGTGAACGTTTCTGGAACTGGCTTGGATCAACTTTACACTGGATTTATCCGGTACAACTAAGGCGCCACGCTGATTTGTGGGTGGATGTGATCATTGTTCTGTCAATGACGGGCATTTTTTCGGTTGTCACCGGAGGCATCATCGGCACGATGCGGCTGCGCCTGAAAAATCGGGTCAAGGGTAACGCAGTGTCTCCCTACAAGGGTGTTGCCAAATGGCATCATATTCTGGGCTTGCTGTGCCTGGTGTTTATCAGCACTTTTATTTTCAGTGGTTTGATGTCAATGGGCCCATGGGGGATATTCGCTTCCCCGTCGTCAGTCACTCAGCAGGTCAACCGCTACAGGGGAAGTTTTCCCGTTGATGTGTCGATAGATTCCTGGCTCGACTCACAGAAACTGGACAGGCTCAAAGAGGTAACGTGGCAACGAATCGCGGGCCAAAGCCATCTCGTGTTCTCGTATTCAGCCACTGATCGTCAAACCAGACCCGACTATCTACGAGACAGAATCAAGGCCGCGATTCCTTTGTTGCTACCGGATGATCGAATTGTTGATGTGCAGGTGCTTGGTAACTACGATGACTATTATTACTCGCGTCACAATCAGTATCGCCCGTTACCGGTATTGCGGGTCAAATTCGACGATGAAGAATCCACCTGGTTTCATTTGGACATGGTTACAGGGGAGGTGGTAACCCGGCACACCGATGGATCCAGATTAGAACGCTGGTTGTATCATGGGCTTCATAGCCTGGATTTCTCCTTCCTGATTGAAAGAGGACTGTTGTGGGATCTGGTAGTGATTTTCCTCTGTGGTATCGGATTTCTCTTCTCGATTACCTCGGTCATCATAGGGAGCCGACAACTCAAATCAAAAGGGTAGTCTATTTGTCTGATTCATCGGGCAAAACGTGACAGATTAGAAAAATATTGCGAAAATATCGCAATATTTTCTCGCCATATAGTCCATTAGTCGCCAATACCGTTCGCTAAAATATCCCTTTCTAGTGGTTTAATCGTTTTTGTCTTTTTAAAACAATGGCTTATGATATTTCGCAAAGTGGCACAAAAAGTGGATACAAAATAGGTAGAAGTCGCGAACTAAAGGTATTGAGTACATGATGAAGATGGTAGCCCTGGGTCAGTCCACTGTTCTATCAAACATTGATTTGAGAACTGATCTAAAAGCGGATCTAAAAGCTGATTTAAGGACTGGGTCTAGAACCGTACCGGCAAACAGTCAGATAGCCGTTTCAAAAACGATGCGGATTACAGGTATTTTAATTTCAGCCGTGTTTAGACTTTGAACACAAAAGCTAATTTCGATCTGCCGTCACCGTTCCAGGATCGACGAAGGCTGGATCCAGGGCAGAGTGAAAGCTCTCCCACACTCGAATCAAAAGGTCTCACCGGCACATTGCGACGGACCGCAAAGATGCAGACTTGGAAGGCAGGCGATAGCGCCATGCTTCGCGAAGTTCACCAGGGAAGGGTTTGGTCGGCCAGGCCTGGCTACGTCGTATCTGACGAAGGTGAGCGAGCGTCATTTTATTTCCCGTGGAATACAATTTGTCATTGGCCCTGGCATGCAGGGCTAAACTTGCGAGTGCCCGCAGACAGCTGGAAACTTGAACCCGGTCGGTGGCTGCCCTACGAGCAGCTTCATGTCATGGAAGTCGGTGCAATTCATCATGTCTCGGTTCTGTGGAAGCGTGATTCCTATGAGCATGCCGGTTGGAAGGTAGACTTTCATGAACCGGCACGGCGCGGCCAGTTTGGGTTTGACGCACTAGACTGGGCACTTGATCTCATAGTGAAGCCTGATCGCAGCTACTTCATCAAAGACGAGGATGAGTTTACAGCATACCAGTACCAGGGACTGCTGAACCCGGATCAGGTAGCAGCTGTGGAGGCGGAGCTCGAGAATGTGATCCGACAGGTAGAGGCGAAAGAGGGGATTTTCGCGGATTCCATTCTCGAATGGCGACCAGAACCGGGTTGGGTGAATGTAGGACGTTGCCAGAACTACCAGCCTGCTGGACAGCCAAACTAGTCAGTCTTTTAATACTCCATGCTATGATCGGCCCGTCGATTCGAAACAGGTCACTGTGATGCGCCGTCTTTTTATTATTGCTGCTGCATTAATGTTACTGCAAGCCTGTAGTGAGCCGGAAGACCCACCGAAAGCCGCCAAACCAGCCTCGCAAGACGAGACGCTGTCGCCTGTGCAACACGCGAAAGACAGGAGTGCCTACTTTGGTGATTTGCACGTCCACACAATGTATTCGTTTGATGCTTTTATTTTCGGTACTACCGCATCGCCGGATGATGCTTATGAATTCGCCAAAGGTGGTGCGCTGAGGCATCCGGGTGGATTCGACATGCAATTGAATAAACCACTGGATTTTTATGGTGTCACAGATCACGGTTTTTATCTGGGTGCCTTGCCTGCGATGGCAGATCCGACGACCAGACTTTCGAAACATGAATTGGCCCAGGGCATGGACCGGATAGCCGAAGGTGATAGTACCAAGTTCCGCCAAATACTTGGATTTCTCAGGTCTGACCGAGCGAGCGAGCTCATTGATCCCGAAGTTTTTAAGAATGCCTGGGATGACATTGTGGCTGCTGCGAATCGCCATAATGATCCAGGTAACTTCACCACGTTTATTGCCTATGAATACACCTCATCCGGAGACAACTTTGAGAATCTGCATCGAAATGTGATCTTCAAGGGTGACAAGGGTCCGGCAGTGCCATTTACCCGACTCGATTCGGCCGACCCGGCAGATCTCTGGCGCTGGATGGACATGCAGCGAAACAACGGCATTGAAGCGCTGGCTATCCCGCACAACTCTAATGGCTCGGATGGCCAAATGTTCAAATTGCAGGATTTTGAAGGCTCCCCGTTGAACAGGGACTATGTCGAATTACGCATGCGTAACGAGCCGCTGGTAGAGATTACCCAGGTCAAGGGAACATCTGATACCCATCCCGCGTTGTCACCCAATGATGAGTGGGCTGACTTTGAAATCATGCCGTATCGAATCGCCACCACCCTGGCGAGTCGGCCACAAGGTAGTTATGTTCGCCAGGCCTTGGCGAACGGGATCACATTGCAACAAAAAAAGGGCTTTAACCCTTTCAAGTTCGGCATTATTGGTTCGTCTGATACCCACAACGCGTCCTATGCAGGCGATGAAGACAATTTTTGGAGTAAGGTTGGATTAAGGGACGATACACCTGTTAAAAGGGGGTCTGTGCCACTGCCTGAACCTCGAGAGGACGGCGGTAAATACGCGGATACCTATTATAGTTACTGGGGTGCTGCAGGTCTGGCTGGCGTCTGGGCAGAAGAAAATACCAGGGATTCGATTTATGAAGCATTCCGGCGAAAAGAAACCTTTGGGACTTCTGGTCCAAGGATGAAGGTCCGGTTTTTTGCTGGCAGCAAGTTGCCCGCTATAGATGACAAGAATCTGGTCAGCAAGGCATACGAAACCGGTGTCCCGATGGGGGGTGACCTGATTCTGGCCGTTGGCGAATCACCAGAATTTCTTGTCTGGGCTGCCCAGGATCCGGATAGTGCACCATTGCAGAGAATTCAGATCATTAAAACGAGCGTTGCCTATGGCCATGCGCAGGAAAAGGTGTTCGATGTTGCCTGTTCCGATGGTGCCCAGGTGGATCTGGGAAGGAACCGCTGCCCTCACAATCAAGCTGAGGTGAATCTTCGCAACTGCCAAATCAGTGGTGGTGTGGGCGACTCGGAACTTAAAACCCTGTGGCGGGACCCAGAGTACAACCCTTCAGAAAATGCAATGTACTATGTTCGGGTACTGGAGAATCCTACCTGTCGATGGTCGACCTGGGATGCCGTTCGCGCTGGCGTTCCGCCCCGGGCGGATCTAAAAAAGACCATCCAGGAGCGCGCCTGGTCCTCTCCCATATGGGTCGCACCGGCAGGTGTAGGTGAAGGTTCCTGATAACCTCCCAGGTAGGTGGAGTATGAAGGAGCCTCTGCTATGGTTCGTTATTCTCGGCGCTATAATCTTTGCTGCCGATAGTTATCTTTCTGCCAGACCTGATCAGGTCATTGTTGATACGGCAGTTCGTTCAAGGCTGGCGACGCTATGGCAAACCCAAACCGGTAAACCGGCGACGAATGAGGAGCTGGAGTCGCTGATTGAAAACTGGGTGAGAGAGGAAGTTCTGTTTCGAGAAGCGAAACAGTTGGGCCTTGATCGGGACGATTCGATTGTACGCAGGCGCCTAGTTCAGAAACTGTCGTTTCTGGTAGAAGAAGTAGATGGTGAAGATGATCCGATCCTGGCTGTGGAAAATTACTATCGGGAAAATATTGAAATCTACTCACTGCCTGTTCGTTACTCATTCTCGCAAATCTTTTTTTCTGATGCTTCGCTGGCTGATGAGCTGCAATCCGCACTTGCAGACGGGGGCGAAAATCATTGGCGTGATCTGGGTGAAACCTCGATGTTGAATGCGAGTTATGTTAATCGCAGTGAGAAAGAAGTGATGGCAAGTTTTGGACGTGAATTTACAGCGCATCTGGATGATCTTCAGTCAGGTCGTTGGATTGGACCCATCAAAAGCAGTTTCGGATTTCATCTTGTTCGGTTGGAACAGATCCGCCAAAAAGAAGCGGCACCATTTGCAACTATAGAGAAGCGGGTCCGGGCAGATTACCAGCGAGCCAAAACCGATGCGGCGCTGGCGACCTACTATCAGGACTTGTCGGAGAAGTACGACGTTGTCTATCAGTAGCATCCGATTTCTCTTTTTGTTGTTTTTCTGTAGCGCGATTAATGCCCACGAGGTGCGGCCGTCCCTGCTGAAACTCACGGAGTTTGAGTCGGGTTCATGGCATGTAGAATTCAAACAGCCCCAGGATCAGGGCCGTTTCCTGAATCTAAAGGTCATCACGAACTGTGAATCCACAGCAGCCCGTCAACGAATGAGCGATTCCGCCCTGCAGGAATCCTTTGACCTGAATTGTCGCCACGAACCCCTTAGAATGATCAGGATTGAGGGGCTGGACAGGACCCTGTCTGACACGATGGTGACTTTAGTGCCAATGGCAGAGGGTAGTCGTAATTATCTGATCTCTTCAAATGATATCGTATTGGAGCTTGATGCCGCAGAGCCCGCAATACCTGTCTATCTGTTGCTCGGAATTGAGCATTTGCTGTTGGGCATCGACCATGTGCTGTTTGTGCTGGTACTTCTGACTATTGTTTCGGGCTGGAAAAATCTGCTCAAAGTGGTAACCAGTTTTACTGTGGCGCACTCAATGACGCTCGGATTGTCAGCCCTTGGAATAGTCACGGTATCCCAGGCGCCCGTCGAGGCGATGATTGCGTTGAGTATTGTTCTGCTTGCCTGGGAATCTCTGAAAGGAAAAACAGGTCTTGTTAACAGAACACCGTGGCTGGTTGCCTTTGCATTTGGTTTGCTGCATGGACTTGGATTTGCCAGTGCCCTGGCAGAAATTGGACTGCCCCAGTTCGGTGCTCTTGTCGCTCTGTTGTTGTTTAACATTGGCATAGAACTCGGTCAGTTAATTGTCATCGGCATTGCACTGGGGGGAGCGTTTTTGTATCGCAGACTGCCCTGGAATCTCGATTATCAGGTTGCCGCTACTGGCCTGTACTTAATAGGAGGTGTTGCAACCTACTGGGCTATCGATCGTCTCTGGTTGATTCTTGCTTAGCCGCTATGCTACCGACGATTGCTTACCCGAAAGAAACGTGTTTTATTGGCAAAGCCTTTAGCCTGCCTGGAGGTCGTGTACTTTTAAGGATCAGTAATGACTGATACGCAAACGATCGGGGAAGTTGATAATAAAGGTTACATCGGCGAATTTCGTATCCTTTGCTACTCTTCATTGTATATGCCCGTGTCGATGGTTCTATTGCCGGTTGGTGTGTACGTATTACCCTACTATGCTGAACTGGGCATCAGTTTGTACGCCATGTCAGCGATTATATTCATTGCACGCTTTTCGGATGCTTTTACTGACCCGTTGATTGGTGTCCTGTCGGATAAAACCAAATCCAGATGGGGGAGACGGAAGCCGTGGATTCTTGCCGGTGCGCCACTGCTGATGATTTCACTTTATATGCTTTTTGTGCCACCGGAAAACCCCAGCCTATGGTATTTTGGTGTCTGGATTGTCCTCCTCTACCTTGCATTTACACTCGTTGACCTGCCTTATTTTGCCTGGGGCGCAGAATTGTCGCCGATTTATGACGAGCGAACGCATATTGCCGTCCGCCGCGAACAGTTCCATTTTGCCGGGACCATTTCTTTTACCCTGCTACCGTTGACGGCGGCACTATTGATTTATTTCTCAACCGTCGAGAGCAGTAGTGTCGGGACGATGGTGGGTAACTTTACCCAGGAATTTCGGCAGATTATGAGAGCCCGTGCCGGAAATATTGGTGTTATTCTGTATTGGCTCGCCAATTTCGTCATGATTCTCATTCCCGTAACAGTATTCCTGGCACTTTACTTTGTGCCTGAACCCGAGCAGAAGGCTATTGCCCGACGAAAGCCGACGTTTATGGCGGGCATGCGAGTTGTCAGAAGAAACGGACCTTATATTCGGCTGATGGTGTGTTACACGGTGAGTTCACTGGGTGCCGCCATGACTGGAACCTTGTCGTATTTTTTCGTCAAGCATGTTGTTCAGGCCGGTGAGTTGTATTCTATTTATCTGCTGGTGTATTACACGAGCTCCGTCGCGGGTTTGCCTCTATGGATGAAGCTTGCGAGTAAGGTGGGGAAACATAAGGCTTTTATTATCTCGATTTTGTGGTTTGCGTTCTGGGCTTCGTGGATTCCGTTTATTCCCGCCGGAGAATTCGGATTGTTCCTGGTCATTATGTGTTTTAAAGGCTCATCAGTGGGTGCAATTCTGGCGCTACCGGCATCCATGGCAGCCGATGCGGTGGATATAGACTCCGCCAGAACTGGTGAGCAAAGAGCGGGGCTCTACTTTTCTGTATGGGGTCTGCTGAAAAAAGGCGCAGCTGCCGCCGGAAGCGCACTTGCGTTGATTGCTGTCGCCATTTTTGGATTCGACCCAACTGCTGATCCGAGCCTGGGCCGTACCAGCGCAGGAAATTCAGACAGCTCGCTACTCTGGTTGGCGCTCATGTATTCAATTATTCCGGCAGGTCTCAAGTTTATTGCCCTGCCATTTATTTGGCATTACCCGCTGACAGAAGAACGACAGCGAAGAATTCGTGATCGAATCGAACGACGTGGCGTGGTTATACACAAGGGTACCGCGTAGAAATCCATTTTGGTGTCGATATGAAGCTTCCGGAACCTCTTTTCGCAGTTATTAACCCCCTTGTTGGGCTGTTACTTCGGTCTCCTCTACATTCTTTCTGGAGTGAGAGTTTAATGTTGATCACATTCACGGGACGTAAAAGTCACAAAGAGTTCACCACGCCAGTCCGGTATATCATAGTTGATGGTACTGTTCGCTGTTTCACTGCTTCTGCTAATCAGTGGTGGCGCAATCTTAGTAACGGCGCTGATGTTGAATTACTGATAGCTGGTAGCAAAGCGAAATATCGCACGAATGTAAGATACAAGGATCCGGAAACAGTTAGATCAGCGCTGGTACATTACCTTAAGATTTTTCCACAAGACGCCGCCTATCATGACATCCGCTTAAACAGGGACAAGAGCCTGAACTCCGATGATCTGGAAAGAGCATCGGTTGAGGCGGTTGTTGTGGAAGCCTTACCGATTCAGGCCTGAAGACGTTGAAATCATCGGATGTCATCATCGTCGGTGCGGGTATCGCAGGGACTTCGCTGGCGGCAAATTTGTCACAACACCGATCTGTCACGGTCCTGGAGATGGAACAACATCCAGGATTTCACGCGACCGGTCGTTCTGCCGCATACTACGCGCCCAGTTATGGAAACAGCGTCGTGCAGGCGGTGACAAATGCCAGCGGTGAATTTTTTCATACTCCACCGGACGGCTTTTCGGCTACATCCCTGATTAACAATCGCCCGGCGATGTTCGTTGCTACCGGTGAACAACGAAAATCCCTGAACCAATTGCTAGGCAGTAATGCCGATTTAGAGTTGATAAACAGTGCCGAAATCAAGGATCGAGTCAGTATCATAGACAAAGGCCTGATCGTCCAGGCGGCCCTGGACCTGGTGGGTGGTGATCTTGACGTTGATGCGTTGATGCAGGGTTTCTTGCGTCAGTTGAAGCAGCGGGACGGTGAATTGGTGACTCGCGAACAGGTCATCAAACTCGACTACAAGGATACGCTTTGGCAGGTCACGACCAGCAATGAGATTTTTCAGGCATCCATAATCGTCAATGCCGCGGGTGCATGGGCGGACGAAATCGCTGTGCTCGCCGGTATTGGTAAGTTAGGGCTGCAGCCAAAACGCAGAACCGTCGCGTTGGTCTCACCTCCCACGGGTGTTGATGTTTCGGGCTGGCCCCTGGTAGTTGACGTGGATGAACAGTTCTACTTTAAACCCGATGCCGGTCAATTGTTAACTTCACCGGCCGACGAGACCCCCCTCGATGCCTGCGATGCCTATCCAGAGGAGCATGATGTCGCATTGGGCATCGACAGGATCCAGCAGATCGCATCATTGGAAGTGCAACGTATTAACCATAGCTGGGCAGGATTGCGCACATTTGCACGGGATAAAACGTTTGTTTCCGGTTTTGATCCGCGATCAACTGGATTTTACTGGTTGGCGGGTCAGGGTGGTTACGGTGTGCAATCCTGCGCGGCCATGGCTGACATTGCCACCGGCCTAATTGCAGGACACTGTGATCTGATTTCGGCTGGTGCCATCAACGATCTGGCAGAAAAGCTTTCCCCCGCCCGCTTGCTGTGAGAGACCACCAGGAGGTTCCTCAATGAAAATTGCAATTGCCGGTATCAGCCATGAGACTAATACCTACTGTCGAGGAGAAACCCAGCTAAATGACTTCCGTATAACCCGGGGTAAAAAAATACTTCAGCAACTGGGAATGGAAACGTCGACCGGCGGTGCTCTACAGGCGTGTATCGACCTGGGGCTCGACGCGGTACCAGTTCTGATTGCCTGGACCCAACCCTCGGGTACGATTGCCCTGGACGCCTACCTTTCCATGAAACAGGAGATTCTCGATGGTATTGAAGAACAGTCACCCGTCGATGGTGTTTTCCTGGATCTGCATGGCGCGGGCGTAGTCAATGGCATTGAAGATCTTGAAGGCGACCTGGCCTCCAGCATCAGGAAGCTCGTTGGTGAAGCCGTGCCGATATGTGCCAGCTTTGACTTGCATGGCAATATTACCCAGATCATGGCAGATGCCCTGGATGGTGTATTTGCCTGTCACCAATATCCTCATATTGATATGCATCTGCGAGCCGCAGAAGCAGTTCAACTCATTGTGGATATGTTAAAGGACAATTTCCGGCCGGTCTTGCATGTGGAATCTGTGCCGATGCTAATGCCGACGACAACAACCTTCCTGGGTAGCGGCAAGGAAATGCTTGAATCAATTCTGGCTGAAGAGGACGCGGTCGATATCATCGATGTGAGCTGGTTCCACGGTTTCCCCTACACCGACATAGAGCATGTGGGTACGCACATTTGTGTGACCAGTAAAGGCAACAGGGAGTCTGCAGGGGACCTTTCCAGGAAAATTGCGCGCAGGTTATGGGATTTCAGGGAGAATTTTCGCGCCCTCAGCTTGTCTTCCGACGAGGCTGTTGCCAGGGCACAAGCCAGTATTGATCGCCCGGTGATAATCAATGAGACATCGGACAACTGTGGGGGCGGCTCGCCCGGTGATGGTACTCACTTGCTGAGATCGATGCTTGATGCAAAACTTGAAAATGCCTGCTTCGGATTTATCGTTGATGCAAGCGTTGCTGAACAGGCCCACAAGTCCGGTGTTGGTACCTCGATTGACATTTCCCTGGGCGCTAAATATGACAATTTACATGGTACACCCCTTGAACTGAACGTCTATGTTAAAGCTCTGCACGATGGGCGTTTAACCATGCGGGCAATGGGTAAGGGCTCCCAGATTAATTATGGCAAACTCGCTCGCCTGCAGGTCAATGATATGGATATCATCGTTGCCAGCCATCGGTCCCAGACGTTTGACCCTGAACCTTTTCTGGCTGTTGGCATTGATGTCACGCGAATGGACTACGTCGCACTCAAATCCAGCAACCATTTCAGGGCAGGATTTTCAGAACTTGCGGGTACGATCATCACTGCCGACCCACCCGGGTTAACCACCCACCATATTGAAGTGTTTCCCCGATCGAATTCAAGGGAACCACTGTGGCCGATTGATGAAACAGCGGCTTACGATCCAGCCGAATAGACCTGCCGTTCGTCGGTAAATATCTACCGTTACGCACCCTGACCATGATCTGGTTCACAGATTTGAATTTTGCTCGTGGCAAACCCTTGCAGAGTCGTCAACACTGGGGTTTTGACTTGTTTGAAGCCGAGGGAAGGTGTGAAAAAATTCACTTTGTTGTTTGCCGCGTTGTTGTTAACTGCGCCGGTTGTTTCGCTGGCGGATTCTGTTGCCGGTTGTGCGTCGGAAGGCGATAACTGGTGGTCCGAAGAACGCGCGATCATGGGTACCGAGGTCAGGGTTGAACTCTGGCATATCCAGCAAGCCGAGGCTTGTGCTGCGATAGAAGATGTCATGCTGGAACTGGAACGCATAGAGCAGGCAATGAGCCCTTTTCTACCAACCAGTCTCCTTACGCAGCTAAACGAGAACGCGGCCCGGCGACCTGTTACCGTCGGAGAAGAATTGTATAACCTCATTGCCCGTAGCGTCGAATTTTCTGCCATGACCGATGGCGCTTTTGATGTGACGTATGCGTCTGCGGGTCGATTCTATGATTATCGAAAGAAAGTTTCTCCGGATGCTGATGCACTCGCCCAGGTAATTGACGCGATTGATTACAAACATCTGGAATTCAACTCGCGAAAATACAGTATTCGCTACCTGAATGAGAATGTGTATGTGGATCTTGGTGGAATCGCCAAGGGCTATGCCGTTGATCGTGGCATTGAAGTTCTAATATCGAAAGGGTTTACCCAGGCAGTGGTTGCGGCAGGTGGAGACAGTCGCATCCTCGGAGACAGGCAAGGTGAGCCCTGGATTGTCGGTATTCGCGATCCCCGTAAAGAAGACACCATGGTCGCTGTACTGCCGCTGGTTGATATATCTGTTTCGACTTCCGGTGATTACGAGCGCTATTTCGAGCGCGATGGCGTGCGTTATCACCATATTATCGACCCTGACACAGGTGATTCTGCCCGTGATGTACGCAGTGTCACCATACTGGGTGACCAGGCGGTGATGACAGATGCTCTGTCGACCAGTGTTTTTGTACTGGGCACTATGCGTGGGCTCGAATTAATCAACCGCATGAAGGATGTAGATGCCATCGTTGTTGATGGTAACGGCGTGATGCATGTGTCCAACAGCTTACTGGAAATGGTGGCAACGAAATGAATTTTAATCACTTTGTTCGTAACAGTGTCAATAGAGTTACTTTCCTGGCCTGTCTGTTTTTTTCTATCCTGTTTTTCCCAAGCAGTGTCATGGCCGTCGAACTGGATCAACCAGCGCCGGATTTCACACTGAAGAGTATGTCCGGTGAGAATCTGCGACTGGAAGAGTTACGTGGCAAAGTGGTGCTGATTAATTTCTGGGCCAGCTGGTGCGGACCCTGTCGCCAGGAAATGCCGATACTGGATCGTATCCATCAGCGATATGAGCCCACGGGGTTCTCTGTCTTAGGTGTCAATGTTGAGAGCGATCCGACCAAGGCACGGAAGATTGCCGACCGCACGCGTGTCAAGTTCCCCCTGGTGCTTGATCAAAAGCAGCAAGTCAGCGAGGCCTACAATGTGGAAGCGATGCCCTACACAGTGTTAGTAGACCGTGATGGCAAGGTTCGGTACATCCATGCGGGTTACAAACCAGGCGATGAGCAAATATATATCAACAGACTGAAAAAATTACTGCGTTGATGACCAGAACGGGTGGAACTTTAATTGAATATTAATCAGACACTATTGGCGCTGTTGTGCTGCGGATTGCTTCAGGTTTTTTCGGGAACTGCGACCGCCGAAGCGGTCGCAAGTATTAGTGATAAGGACGAACATGTCGAGATAACCCCTGTCGAAATGTCACCAGTCGATATAGTGCGCGCCCTGGCCGACGTCAGCATCGAGGTGACAAAAAGAGATTCGGAACCCCAAACCGCTCCGGTTCAAACAGCGCCTGCTGGTGAGTCGAATGCGTTGTCCCATATCGGGATTGAAGCGCTGGAACAGGAACTGATGTCATTGAACGCAGACCTGATGATTTTGGAAGAAGACCTTCTTTATCCGGCAAGTTCTCGAGTCGCTGTCTACTTGTCGATGGATATGGGAGACCTGTTTCGACTCGATGCCGTGACACTGAAGTTGAACGGTGAAGAAGTCACCCATCATCTTTACACCCAGCGTGAAGTCAGCGCGTTGTACCGGGGTGGGGTTCAGAAGTTGTACGTTGGTAATGCCCGGCAGGGTAAGAACGAGCTGACTGCCTTCTTCACTGGAATGGGGCCCCATGAACGGGACTACAAGCGCGGAACTTCCGTTAGTTTTGAACATTCTTTTGAACCCATTTATGTCGAATTGAGTATTAATGACGTTGCTTCGAAACAGCAGCCCGAATTTTCCGCGATAGTTCGTTGATAGTTCCCAACGTGAACAGGCTGATTATTTTTTTGGGGGTGGGACTGGTTAGTTGTACATCCTTCGCTGAGTCTATTGCTGTCAGAAATGTCCTGTACCACCACTTGCAAGGTTCAACTAACGAGGCTTATACGCAGGCTTTGTATTATGAGCGTCGTGGTGGCGAGGATTTCCAGTCGGGTACCCAGTCGTTAAAAGTCATCCGTGCAGGGCTCGCAATTGATCTGGGTTGGCATGGCAAGGTTGAGAATATTCTCGGGGATACGGATGAAATTCAGCTAGACGACTTCAAACGCGACCAGTTGCATTTCCATTTGGCCAGAGATGCTTACCGGCAGCAGGATTGGCAACAGTTTGAAGTTGAAATGGACAGTATTGCAACCGAATCCCGAATCCTAACGTCTCCCCAGGGGCGTTTTTTGCAGGCAGAGCGAGCACGGCTCAATGGCGACCTTAAACGGGCCAGCCGACTGGTTGCTGATATTGATAAAAAGCATATTCTACGTCGATACTCAGCGTTCAATCTTGGTGTCAGCAGCTATTCCGATGGTGAAGTTGAACTGGCGATGCGTCTTCTGGATCAGGTATCAAAGACGCGAGCATTGACACTTGAGCAGTTACTGATTCGGGAGCGAAGTAAAATTGCACTCGCCAATATCGAGCTGTCGGATGTGCGGCTGGATAATACGAAAGCGGATACCAGGAAACTCAAAAACGTAACAGAGTTATTATCGGGTGTCACAACCACGGGACCTTATGGCGCCATGGCAGTGTCGATGCTGGCTAACTTGGCGATGCGGCAGGGCGACTATTCCCGGGCTTCAGAGTTATGGTATTTCGCGATCAACAACATGCCCTGGCATCCCGCCGTTCGAGATGCCCATGTTGCCCTGCCGTACAGCCTGGAGCACTTTCGTGATGACAATCAGGTCTATAGCGAATACAGGCTGGTGGCAACCAGACTTGGCCAGCGCCAGGAGACCCTGGCGGCATTAGTGGAGACTTTTAACCGGTTATCACCGAATGAACTGGCTCACGCGTTAAGCTTCTCGGCCAGGCAGCAAGCCGGATCCACGTTATCAGTCCTGCAGGAAAATATCGGCGGCGTCAGCCTCGCTAACTGGTTGGCAGATGAAGAAAGCCAGCAAATGGCGAATCGCTGGTTACGGCTTGATTCTGCATTCAATAAGCTGGGTCGCCGAAAACGCGACCTGGATGCATTGTTGGCTGTGGATTACGAACAGCAGCGACGTATTCGAAAATCTGCAGACCGACTGAATAATGAATACTACGATATACGGCTGGCACAGATTCAATTCAAAGCAGCTGGGCTAAGAAAGGGGCTGGAGCATTTGTTGCAGGCCTCACCCTCCGTCGAAGTGATAAGAACAGTGGCGACTCAATCTGAGCTGTCGCTGCTTGATCACTTGCAGCACCTTGCCCTGCGTGCACCGTTGTTAAACGCGAATAGCGGCACAAGACGACGTATAGACTACCTCGAAGGGTTATTGATGTACCGTATTTTTACTGATCTGTCCGTCAGGGTTCGTAGTCGCCAGGTCGAGGCACAACGATTAACTAAGTTACTCGGCAAAGCCCAGAGGCGTGCAGAGGGAATCGCACAGGCCGCTGTCAATCTGGATAGCAAAACCAGTGTCAGCTCCAAAATCCTTGCCCTGGCAGGTCGAACGAATCAATTGCATGCCACCACCGAAATTATCCTGCGGGATTCAGGTGAAATGCTGATATCCCATGTGAGTGAAGAAATACAGACTGAAATTAATGAGCTTGATCAGCAGTTGGTCTATGTTCGACTCGCCATGGCACGAATCAGCGACCGTCGGTTATTGGCAGCAGGCACCGGCTCATGAGACGGTTAACTGCTCTGACGGTAATATTTGGTTGCACCAGCTGCTCGTGGCAGTTCTCTGTACCGGGCTTCGGTGAGCGAGAAATTACCGCGGCTGGCCCAAACATCAGCCAGACCCTGAAAAAACTGCCTGGGGTGCCGCTTCTGGCGTCTTCGGGGCCAGAAGGTCAGGTTTCATCTCTTCTGCAAGAACCTGATCCGGCAGAAGTACTGGCACTGTACCAGAGTGTACTGGATAAAATCTCCGACGCAGAATCTAACTACCATGTCGCCCGCCGTGTGGCAGAACTGCAATTGCAGCAAGCCGAAGATGCTGCGATTGGTGGTGAAGCAGAGCCGTACAGGGAAGCGGTGGCTGCGCTCGAACGATTGTTAGTCGATGAAAATTCAACCCGGGACCGGACCTATATTCAATATCAGCTTGCCCGTGCCTACGATCTCAACGGAGATCCGGATGCATCCATCCAGAACCTCAACCTGGCTATTAAAGCGAGACCCGAAGTTACCGGTCTTCAACAGAAAGGGAGTGATCAGGGTATTGCGTTAGAGGCACGTTTCCGCCGCGCAGAGCTGAAGTTCTCTGCGGGCAAACACGCAGGCGCTGCGGAAGATTACGCGGTGGTCGCTGATTCTCCTGGTAACTATCAGGTACACGCCTTGTATATGCTCGGCTGGTCTCGTTTTAAACAAGGTGATCTTGATCAGGCCCTGCTGCCTTTTGTCAACGCACTGGACCATCTATTGGGTGAGTCTGAAACCGGTGCGCGCCTGGACCAGGACTTGATTGACGACGCAACCCGGGTGGCGGTTTTAACCCTCGACTACCTGGACGGCGCGACTACATTAGCCCAGACCATGCAGGATATCTCGAAACCGGACTGGCAAACTCATCTATATAAGGCACTGGGTGACTGGTACAGGGATAAAGAACGTTTTCAGGACAGTGCCGATACCTGGGAAACATTCATTGATCACAACCCGCTACATGTAGAAGCTCCCCGTATTAGCCTGCAGATTATCGAAACCTATCGTGCAGCAGGATTTGTTGAGGACATTGCCGACAGGAAACAACAGTTTGTTGAACGTTATGACCGGATAGGATCTTTCTATGACGTACATGGTCCCGTTGTTTTTGACACCTACGCAGATACTCTGATGGAGTTTCTCGATGAGATTGTGTCCAGACAGCATGCGGTCGCACAAATGGCAGCCCGTGAAGACAATGATGTTTCCAAATTTAGAGAGGCAGCGGACTGGTACGGTCGATGGATTGTTAACTTCGCCGAACATGAACGTGCCGGGAAAGTTCAGTTTCTGTTAGCAGAATCCCTGTCAGATGGCGGTTTAGTACTTGAATCGATTAATGCATATCGAATTGTTGTCAACAAATATCCAGACTTCAGTGGTCGAGCAGAAGCTTCTTATTCGATTGTATTAGGCTTTCAGTTGTTAGCTGCAAAGGGAGCACCTTCCCCGTCTCAGGATTCCCATCAACCTCTGTCGCGACTGCTGATGCAAGAGTTGATAGATGCGAGCTTTGACTTTGTTGCGTTGTTTCCCGCTGATAAGAGGTCACCGGCCACCCAGGTCAATGGGGCCAGGATGCTGTTCGAGACTGGGCGATTCCAGCAGGCCGCAGAAGCAGCGGAGCATGCGTTGTCACAATGGGATTTGACCGAACTTTGGACCACCTCAGCATTGATCTCTGCGCATAGCCGTTTTGAGTTGGGTCATTATTCCCGGGCCGAACAAACCTATCGATCACTGCTGGCAAAGGCTAAATCCGATAAGGATGGTTCGGCTGCTGAAATAACGCAACGCTTGCTGGCCACGGTGTACAAACAGGCTGAAGCCGCAGAGTTAGCAAATGACCTGGACGCGGCAATAGACCATTTGCTGGCTTTGCAGGAAATTGATGCTTCGAGCGAACTCGCTATCAATGCAGCATACGATACGGTTGCCTTGTTTGAGCAGGTGGGGAAGATTGATCAGGCGATTAATCATTTAAAAGCATTTCGCAGAAACCATCCGTTGCATCCGGCAACCCGTGGCATCGCCATGAGACTGGTAGCGCTATATGAGCGTGAAAATCGATTTGAAGATTCAGCTAACGAGTTGATCGGCGTTCATGCCAGCACAGACTTCCCAGCCGACGTTCAGCAACAGGCGCTCTACCGTGCCGGTGAACTCTACCTTTCGGTTGAAAACTACCCGATGGCGATAGACTCGTTTCGTATCTATGCCCATAGTTACGAGCGACCGTTCGGGCTGAGAATGGAAGCGATGCACCATATGGACCTCTTATATCAGCAAACCAACCAGACTCAGGCACGGTATTTTTGGCTAGGCAGAAAGGTAGATGCTTATGCAAAAGCCGATGTCGCGGACCAGGATGAAAGGACACGGTTTTTGGCAGTGCAGGCCTCGTTCATTATCGCGGAATCGAGGCTGGCAGATTTTCTTCATCTCGATCTAAAACAACCCCTGAAGAAAAGCTTACAAAAAAAGCGCAAGGCCATGAAGTTAGCCGTGGATGCATTTGAGCAAACTTCCGATTTTGGTGTGGCTGGTTTTGTCGAAGGATCGACCTTCCATATTGCTGATATTTACCAGTCATTGGCACAATCATTGATGGAATCTGATCGTCCCAATGGACTTAACGCACTAGAAAGTGATCAGTACGACATTCTTTTGGAGGAGCAGGCATTCCCCTTTGAGGAGCAGGCAATCGACATACACATGGTGAACCTTCATCGGGGTTGGAATGATGCCTGGAACCATTGGGTTGGCCAGAGCCTGACGGCTTTGGAAACTTTATCACCTGGCCGTTATCGACGCGAAGAGATAGGAGTTCCCTATGTGGAAAAACTCTACTAAGGGGCCTCTGATTAATCAGAGCGCCAGTTTGTTCCTGCTGATGCTGACTCTGTCTGGCTGCTCGACAATGTCGCTCATAAACAACTCTGATGCTGGCGTACAGGCAGGCAAGGGCAACGAAACCCGAGCGCCTGTTCCAAAACAGGCGAGTAAACTTTTTCAGCAGTCCATTGACGCCATGGCTAACAAGCAACTGAAGAAAGCGGAAAAACGACTGTTGGAAATCACAGATCGTTATCCGGAATTTGCCAGTCCCTTCACTAACCTGGGGATTATCTATGTTCACAATCAACAGCAGAAAATGGCTGAGTGGGCTTTTCAGCAGGCGATTCTGATTCAACCAGATGAGTGCGCTGCCTACGTCCAGCTGGGTCTGTTGGAAAGGAGGCGGTTCAACTTCAATAAAGCGGAACAGGCTTACCTTCAATGCCTCAAGGTTAACCCCGAAAATAGTGCGGCGCATCTCAACCTGGGGATCCTTTATGAAATTTACCAGGGCAGGTTACCGGAAGCGCTCGTTGCTTACGAAAAATACCAGTCATTTATGCTCGAACCAGATAAACGAGTTAGCGGCTGGATGGCAGATTTGTCCCGGCGCATCAGTTCTTCAAACCGAATCGCATCTGGAGGTGCAAGATGATCAGGATATTTGCTGCATGTATTTTGTTAACCGGGTTTTCTGCTGCCAGTAACGCAGCGGAAGTCATTTACCTGGATGAAACAGTAATCTCCGGCAATCAGGAACTTCCCAAAGTGCTGTACGTGTTGCCCTGGCAGACAACCCGGAATAAGGCGATGCCGGAAACAAAACTGGAAATGGATACCAGTCAGCTCATGGCACCGATCTATCCCCATGAATATCGTCGTGAGATTGCCTATCGAAACTTACTTATGGAATTGGCCAGTGCCAATCCCACTCCCTTAGAAAGTAAAATAACGTCCGAGGAGGACTAAAGTCATGGATCTTATTACGATGCCAATTCGTTTTTTCCAGGATGGGGGTCCCTTTATGATTCCTATCGCTATCGTGCTGACGTTCGGTGTTGCCATTGCAATAGAACGCTATATCTTCTTATCCAGTGCCATGAGGGCCAACAGAAAGGACTTTGATGCCTTGCTGCCGCTGCTGTCAAATGGTCAGTACAAGGAGCTCAACAAGCGGATGCAGAAGCCAAAGTCTGCAGTCAGCCACGTTTTCAAGGAAGGGCTTGTGCGTTTGAAAAGTGCCCGTCGTCGACAGGATATTGAGTACGCCATGGAAGAAGGTTTGCTGGAAGCGCTGCCAAGAATAGAGAAGCGAACACCTTATCTTGCGACTTTTGCCAACATAGCAACGTTGTTGGGACTGCTCGGCACTATTATTGGTCTCATAGCAGCGTTTACGGCAGTGGCGAATGCTGACCCGGCGGAAAAAGCGAACCTGCTCTCCGCGAGTATTTCCCTGGCGATGAATACCACGGCGTTTGGGCTCATGGTGGCTATCCCATTGTTACTGGTGCATTCCCATTTGCAGGGCAAAACCAACGCAATCGTGGAGAGTCTGGATATCGCTATTGTGAAATTTCTGAATCTCGCTGATCGGCAAAAAGAGGCCGCGCCCAAGTAATCGAATTGTTGCGAGCAGGAATTAATCATGCGCAGATCACAAAAAAGACGTAATCGACAAACCGAGGCGGCAGATTTGGATGTCACTCCATTTATGAACCTGATGATTGTGCTGGTTCCGGTATTGCTGTTATCCCTGGTGTTTACTCACACGGCGGTCATTGACCTGAATTTTCCTACCAGCGAAGGCCAGGGAGATCTGGACCCGGAGCAGGTTCACCTGGAAGTTCAGATACTCAAAAAGGCACTCATCATTCGGGACGGGAGGGCAATTATCAAACGACTACCGGTATTGGCTAATGGTAAACATGACCTGAACAAACTTTCGTTAACCTTGCAGGAAATCAAGAGTCGCTTACCCGGCAAGCGTGACGCGACAATACTGTTGGAGTCAGATACCGACTACCAGACGCTGGTGTTTGTGATGGATCGGGTTCGTGCCTATCGGGTTAAACAGAGCGACCGCATGGTTCTGGCCGAGCTTTTCCCGGTATTGTCTTTGGGTGATGCGCCTGCATCAAAGGGCGGTGAAGCATGATTGGAAGAAAAACCCGGCGTTCGCGTAATCAAAAGCCAGCGACTCTTAACCTTGTCTCGCTGATGGATATATTCACAATCCTGGTTTTCTTTCTGATGGTAAACTCGAGCGAAGTGGAAATCCTGGAAACCTCAGGTGCCGTTAAACTGCCTGACTCCCTGTCCGAGCAGAGACCTGATGAACGTATTATCATTTCGGTCAGCCAGGATGAACTTGTTGTCCAGGGGCGGCATATTGTATCCGTCGACGAAGTATTAAAGCTGCCGGAACCACTGATTGCCAGGTTGAAAACGGAGCTTGAATACCAGGCGCGTCGAAAGAAAGACAGGCTGGCGGATCCTGAGGACTTTGAAGGCAAAATAACCATCATGGGCGACCGGGAGTTACCCTACGAACTGCTGAAGCGGATCATGTATACCTGCCAGCAAGCCGACTTTACCAGTATTGCCCTGGCGGTGAACCAGGTCGGTGAAGGGGCCGCTTCATGAGTCGTACAAACACCTATGTAGTCGCACCTGCCTGGTCGACGACGCCGGAAGAAAAGGCCTTTAATCGACTGGTGACGGGATTGATGTTCGTCACATTCATCCTGTCAATTGGGATTGGTTTTATCCGCCTGCCTGAGGTTCCACGGGAGGTGCAGGAGCGCTTACCGGTTCGCCTGGCACAAATTATCATGGAAAAAAGGAAACCCAAACCGAAACCGGTAGTTATTCAGGACCCTGTCGAATTAGAACCTAAAGAAAAAAAGATTGAGAAGAAAGTCGAGAAGAAAAAACCCGTCGAAAAAATAAAAGTGCCAGTGGAACAAACAGTTCAACAGGCCCGTGAAAAAGCCAAAAGTTCCGGGATTCTCGCGTTTCAGGACGAACTCAGCGATATGCGTGATGCCATCGACACCAGGGCGCTCAAAAAAACGACACTGGTACAACGAGGTAGCGGGGAAGCAACCCGCCTTGACAGATCACTGTTGACAACAAAAGGTGAGGGTCGACGCGCCAATGTAAATATTTCCAACCTGTCTCGAACCACAGGTGGTGTTGCCCTGGCAGGTAGAGAGACCACGGTCGTAGACGCGCCAGATGAAGAAACAGCGCTGAATTCAGGTGCCGTGAGATTAGCAAACTCAGAGTCACAACCTGCGCGAAGCATTGAGGAAGTTCGCCGGGTGTTTGATGCAAACAAAGGCGCCATATTTGCTATCTACAATCGTGCCCTGCGTCGAAACCCGGGTTTACTGGGTAAGGTGGTCCTTGAACTGGTTATCGAACCCGATGGTACCGTCTCAGACTGCCGGATCATTTCGACAGAGATGGAAGACGATGAAATGGTTAACAAATTAGTCCGTCGGGTTCAGATGTTTGACTTCGGCGACAAGGCCGTTGTTGTCACCCGAATCAGTTATCCGGTTCACTTTTTGCCGTCATAGCCATCTCGTTAAGAAACGCAGAAATGTGACACGCACTGGTCATCAGTGTTTAGATTGGTGTCTGCTTCCTCAATTGGAATTACGATGCGCTGATCAATCTGTTTGATAATTTTATTCTGTGTTTGCCCTGCTGCCTTTGCAGACAATCTCGTGCTGCATGTTGGGACATTATTAGCAGTACCGGGAAAACCACCTTTAAAAAACCAGACCATTGTGATATCCGATAACAAGATCACTGAGTTAGCTGACGGGTTTGTTAATCCTGCAGCAGGTGCCAGACTGCTGGACCTGAAAGATCAGTTTGTCTTACCTGGGTTAATGGACTTGCATGTGCATTTGCTGATCGAACTTGGGCCAGGGTCAAGATCACGCACTGTCACTGAGAACGAAACTTTTACCCTGCTGCGCGGTGTAAACAATGCCAGGAAAACGCTTTATGCAGGTTTCACGACGGTGAGGGATCTGGGCGGATCGCCTGAGTCAATTTATGCAATTCGTGACGCGATAAAAACAAATCTTATTCCAGGCCCTCGTGTTTACGCAGCGGGTTCCTCACTTGCGGCGACCGGGGGCATGGTGACATTGATGGCATCCGCGCCGATCTGATGAAACTATGGACACCGGAGACGATATGCGATGGTGTCGTGGCCTGCCGAAAGGCAACCAGGCACGCCGTCAAGTACGGTGCGGACTGGATCAAAGTGACTGCCACCGGTGGGGTGCTGTCAGACACGGCTACAGGACTCGGTGTTCAGATGACCGACGATGAACTCTATGAAATCATGAACACAGCACACAACCTGGGTCGCAAAGTTGCCGCACATGCTCACGGCACGGACGGTGTTAATGCCGCACTGCGAGCAGGTGTTGACTCAATTGACCATGGGACATTCCTTGATAAGGAATCCATTCGATTGTTCAAAAAGCATGGTGCCTACCTGGTGCCAACATTGATGCCGGGTCACTATGTGCCGCTCTCCATGGAAGGCAATCCTTACTTCACCGATGCAATCAAGCAAAAGGCAAATCTTGCTGCCAGCGGATCCCGGGCAAGTTTTGCCATGGCGCAAAAAGCCGGGGTTAAGATTGCGTTTGGCACTGATACTGGTGTCACACCTCACGGTCAGAATGCCCTGGAATTTGAGCTGATGGTCGCTGCCGGAATGTCACCTGCGCAGGCGATCCACTCAGCCACCGTCGTGGCAGCAGAACTACTTGAAATTTCTGACAAGCTGGGAACGTTGGAAGTGGGAAAACTGGCCGATCTGATTGCCGTGCAAGGTAACCCGTTGCAGGATGTTAGTGCCTTAACTCAGGTTACGACCGTCATTAAAGATGGTAAATTAGAAAAATCAGCGACTCACTGATTTTTGCTCAAAGACAGCAATTATGAGTGCCAGCTCACTTACAAGCCTGTCTGCTGTTATGGGTCCCACTTGCCGGAAGACTTCTTCACCGAGCGCATTCAGCACAACAAGTGTAGGCATACCCACGATCTTAAAATGGATTATGGCATCAGGATACTGGTCTGCATCAACCTTGAGGAACACAAACTGCTCAAGCGTTGTTAGCACAGCGGGATCTTTCAGGGTGGTTCTATCCAGTATTTTACAGGCGCCACACCACTCTGCATAAAAATCAATAAACACGAGTTTGCCTGTATCACCCGCCTGGGTTACTGCCGATGCGACCGGTTCCGGGATCGGGCCTTTTGCAGAATCGACGGATGTCCCGGTTAAGTTTGTTCCAGCAAAACGACTTTCAACGACCTTCGGTACATATCCCAAATCGCTAATCGCATCTTTCATTTCTTTAGCCGTTGCGAGACGCCCGTCATAGGTCACGGTAAACTCGTCGGTCTCAAGGGCCACCGTTACGTTGTTAACACCTGCTAGCTCTGACAGAGCAGCTGAGACCGAATCTGGTCAGCTTAGTCAGGTCGCACCGCTTTTACTTTTCATCATGCCATCAACGACAATGGTTATACGTGACATCTTGTCGTCGACAGAGTCGCTGGCCGATGCGAGTGATTCTGAGAAAGAGCTGGAAAAAGAGGCGATTGCGATGGATGACATTATTATCCACTTGGCAACGTTCATTGAGTACCCGCATTGACAACGAATTAGGATGTTGAATTGTATGTTAAAACCTGTACCAGCTACAGGTGTAATAATAGTTTGATCCCGCTAAAACCAGAGTGACAAATACGCCCTGAAAACCACGGCATTAAAATTAAAGGCGGGTTCTTCACCAACGGTACCACCGGCGAGGACATTGTTGAAGTCCTTGTAGTCAAACATCATGTAGTCGAGATAAAGGTTCACCGAACCGCGACTGAAGAACAGGAATCCTTCCTCATTAAACAGATAAGACACACCAATGCCCGCAGTTGTACTATCAAAGGTGGCGAGTTCCTTATCTCTCGCCAGAAAATTTTGAGCGTTCCGGTAAGGGAAAAGGTCGCTATAGAAGCTGGCGCTGGTTTGTGAATAGTAGCGGAACTTTACATCAAACTCCCAGTGTCTGCGCCAGGGGTGAGTATAGGATACCTCGCCATTATGTGCTGTTATTCCCCAGGAATCCGAGTAGTAGCGATATTCACCGCGCAGTGCGGCTCGATACGGAAGATAGACCATGGTGCGAATAGCAGCCGCGTCACTGGATCTGGTATTAGGGTACAGTTCGGCCTGGTAGCTATACCCCAGTTGAACGGTGGGGTCGACAAAGCGAACCGAGCGATAGGGATTATTCAAGAAGCCTTCGTCGACAACGGCCTCGTATCCGAAGTTCATGATCATACGTTTTGTGAGGATCTGCGAGAGTTCGACCTTGTAGGACTGATGGATTGCACCTGCTTCGAAGGTATCGTCACCGTTGCGCCGTACGGTGTCATCACCATAGGCATAACCCATTGATAGTGTTGTCAGGTCACCAAAAAAATCCTGGCTGAGGTTGAACCTGAATGTGCTGGCGTCATAGTCATCTTCCTGGCTTCGGGTGAAGCCAATCCCCAACAGGGTTTTGTCGTAAAGGTAATCTGCACCGAGACTGAATTCCTGCCTCTCCTCCGAGTAAGCTGAGGCGGTCGCTTTTACGTCGATGGATGCGCCGGAAATCATATCCACGTAGTAATTTCCCCAGACCGAGATCTTGTCCTGGTAAGCCTTGCGTATCAGAACTGAAGGACCATTGATGGTGACGTTATCACCCTCATAGCTGTGCCATAAAACGTCTGCCCGGTCTTCCGGTAGTATTTTTGCAATAGCGGACGCAGACAGCAGTGTTGACAGACAAACCAATACCGTCAGCAGGTGTCTCGTCACAGTCATATTAGTTACAACCACAACCGCCCCCGGAGCCACCTTCTGCACCCCTTGCCCCTTCTCTGGCCTGGTGTACATGGTGGATGTATGCCGCGTCAGCGGACCCTCGAGAGAACGTCATAATCGGGTCAGCCAGCGCATTACGTTCAAATGGGCTTACCCAGGGCTCAATAGACACGCAACTCGCCAGACTCAGGGTTGCTGTGACCATTGATAGTGTCAGGATCATTCTTTGGACCTGTCTCATGTTGTTTCTCCTTTTGAATCTTGTACCGGTATTTTTTTAATTCCGCGCTAGAAAAAGATTGAAATACCGGCGACCACTTCGAAATTGTGGGTTGTTTTACTTTCACCCGTGATTTCGGTCTCGAATATGTGATCCCTGACCTGTAAATTCATCGCCAGGAAGTCGTTGGCGATAATGCGATAGCCGACGCCACCGCTGGCAGTGAATTTTTGGTCACCGGCGAATTCCGTGGATCCGACACCGCCGACGAAGTAAAAACCGGAGTTAACGGCCCAGCGATTGAAAATAAATGTTTCTCCGGGAAACAGGTTCAGGCCAAGGGACAGATCGTAAAAGCGAATATCCCGATCATCATCCGATAACAGACTGGCGCCGCCTGAAAGTTTCTCGAAACTGGTGGTGCCGATTTTACTGGTGCCGAATCGCGCCTCGACGAAAAAATCTTCTGTGACATGGTAGGTGAGCGATCCGACCACAACCGGATTCGTTTCGAAATCTTCAATAGATAACAGGCCACCGGATATCCCAATCTCGAAGTTTTCGGTATCGATGTCTGAAATTTGTACCGGCTGCCTCTCTATGTCCGAGATCAGGTCAAGATCGACTGAGTCTCCCAGCGGATCATCGTACTGCGTGTCGTTGTCTGCATAGACAGTGCTTGCGATACCTGCACAGGCAATGGTTAAAAACAGTGTCGTTCGCAGCGAACGACTGAGTGCTAGAAAAACACGCTTAGGCCTAGTTTCCATTCGCTTATTTCCTCATTTTTATCCCGACTCGTCAGCACGGTGTGATAACGATAGTCGAGAAACATTAAAAATCTCCGGGTCAAATAAAGATTAGCCCCGGCGCCCGCGTTGACTGTCTGGTTCGTCCGATCTTCAGATTGAACAATGGTTGAAAAGGGTTCTGTATGCAGTACGCCCGTGCCCAGTTGAAAGTAGGGAGACAGTCGCCAATGGGGAAAGGGTGAATGCTGGATACTTGCTACGAGCATCAGGCCATCGGAGACATCTCCCAGAATCTGGGAGCCTTGTAATTGCACTGCAATATTGCGCGTAAAGCGATAGGTCACGGCGGACGAAATCAATGAAGCGCCCTGGAAGTCACCACCAGACATTGACCATTCCCATTTTCTGTCTGCTGCATCCGAGAGACTGGAGTTTGGAAATGTTACGAACGCATCGTCGGCGTTAACGGTTCGGACCATTTGGGTAACATGCACCCAACCGGATTTTTCGTGGCGGCTATTGGTTTCAATTTTGAACCAGTCGGTACGGCGCTTGTCGATTGTGATCATTTCACCTTCCTCGACGACATAAAAAATCGGGTAACCTCGCCCCGGACCGGTTCGCATTTCCAGGTATGGATCTACAACTTTCGTGACTTTAGTATTGGGTGGCTTGTCAGATTCTGATTTCGCAGATGAATTAGCATTTGCGGTACTCGAGGCAACCAGACACGCCAGCACGAGTAGCAACCGTGAGATGTTTTTGGACACATTCACTGCTGCGGAACCTTGAACGGATCGTTGTAGTACTGAGCACCAATATCGAGCCATTCGGAAATCAGTTTCAATTCTGCAGCGGAAAGGTATCCGGAGTGTGTACCGGTGCTGTCAAAAGCAGAAGTAAATACTGGTGAAGCCAGAGCCCCCGCGGTAGCCATTGCAGGTCGGACGCCAACAGTTGTTAAAATCGGAATCGGGTTTCCCAGAGCATCGAGAACCAGGTCACCATTGGCATCGGTGAGAAAAGTCGGGTTGCCGTTGGAATCCAGCACGGGTACAAGGACATCAACCAGAACGCCGTTAACCACTTCCTGTTCTGAATCACCAAACAGTAGTTCCCGATAACTTTTAAAATGGTCTGGCTCGTCGCTGGAAGGCCCGTCAGTCAGGTCGAGTTGCCCTTCAGGTACTCGCGCCATGCCCATGTCGTCTGTCATCGTGTGGCAGGTCGTACAGGTCTGGTCAACAAGCAGGGTTGTGCCGTCAACATCAAAAATGCGTCGGTCGACTTGCCAGACCGGGTGAATGTTGGCTTCGTAGTGGATCGTTGCACGGCAACTGGAAATCCAGTTCGTTGTGCAACTGGCGTTGATTGGTGCAGGGGATTGCAGGTCGCTGTACCGGTAACTGAAAGCCGCATCTTTCCCGCGTTGAACAGGGTCAGTCCATAGATCGTCGAATACCAGGTCAAACGCCGGGTCCGGGGCACCATTTTGCCCGGCAAACGCTTCTGCCATTGATGCACTGGCGGTTGCCGCAAAAGCCGGGTCGAGATCCGGGTATGGTCCGCCAGGATTGATGGACGGCGCTTGTGCATCCCTGCGACCATGGGGAATTTCGCTGTTCGAAGTATGACAACCATTACATTCAAGCAACTCACCGGGGCGCACCTGCAACCAGTTTCGATGCCGGCCTGTGATTCGTCTGCCATTAGCGTCAAGGACGCTAATGGCAAATGGTACGTCGGCAGGCACTTTTACGTAAACAGATCCATCCGGGTGGACGGTGGCGTAGCCGATGATTTCTCGCATGAGTTCGCCTCGGGAACGACCGAAGGCCGACCCTGGAATTACGACCAGGTCTCGATCCGGTAACGAAACCGGTTTCTCCATGCGTAAAAAGTGAGCGGTTCTTTCGCTGGAAGTTGTCAGTACCGGGTTTGCAATTGTTGATAAATCGGGCTGCGCGATATCTATGCCGTCGAAATCATAGACGCTGCGGATATGGAGCAAGCCTGCGGCCTCGTCGATCAGCAACTGGGTGGCATTATCTGCTGACTGGGGTTGAAGGAAATCAGGATTTGGCCGTGGAGACATCACGACTGCCTCTGAGAACACAACACCTTCCAGAGGTGGCACGACGGACTGCTGGCTATCGTTATCCAGGTTTAATATCCACAGCCCATACAATGGGTCCGCTTCTTCAGGTGCAGGATCAGAAACTGACAATAGTTCGTCTGTACAGGGCACGATGTTTACAATTTCCCCGCCATTCGGGGCGGTACTATCCAGGGTGCGTTCAAGCAATCGACACTGCGACCAGGAGACCAGCAATCGATTGGTTCCATCCAACAGCGGAACCGCTGATGCGAATCGTCCTCCCGGGGACGGTCCGTCGAGTTCAACAAGGGTGCTAAGGGGGGAGGTTTGTCCCTCTGCTGAAGAGCCCTGAAAATCGAATATCGTTTGATCGTGTTCAACAAAATTGTTGCTGTCAATGATCATCAGATCACCACCAAGGATACTGTTGCTGTTGCTCCGGGCGATGACCAGTATCTGGTCGTCGTCCATTTGCCGTGGATCCATAAAAGCAATGTCGGAGCCATCTCGCCCGGTATCCTGGCTGTGATATCCATACAGACGTTCCAGTTGTGTCCCATCGGGCCTGATACGATACAAACTGATAAAGTTGCGCCCGGGTACATTGTCCCAACGACTGAAGATGATCTCACCGGTATTGAGCAGATTTGGACCCTGGTCGTGGCTCTGATTGAATGTGAGCTGCTCAATACCCGTGCCGTCATTGTTCATCACGTGGAGTACCGAAGCCTCTTCCCTTCTGTCTTCATCCAGCGCGGCAAATTGTGGCCGTCCCTCGTCCAGCAGAATTGCACGGGATTGGCGTTGCCTGGTTGAGGTAAAGACAATTCGGCCGTCAGGTAGAAAAGCAGGATCCCTGTCCTGGCCTGCTTCGGCCAGAGTGTCAGATTGGATAACCCTGCTCAGCTGGTCCGTGTCCAGATCATAGACCCAGATGTTCCAGGTTGGCTGGTCTTCCAGGTCAGCATCGGGATCAAATGGCCCGCGCATCGAAAATGCGAGGCGACGCCCGTCGTAATCCGTCTCCAGATCGCGTACGTCATATAAGGGTGCAGTACCTGAAGTGTCGTCGGTGAAAGCCGCGTCCGATATATTGCGTTCCAAAGCACTGGGTATTGCCTGTTCTTTTAAGATCAGTTGCGCGCCTGGTTCAAATACATTGAGTTGCCTTGGGGTATTTGATGCAACATCACCCTGATCGTTAATGATGAACGGTCGACTAATAAAGACTAGCGGAAAATCCTGGACGACTGGGTCCGGATCCTGGCTATCGCCAGTAACAGCGAGGCTTAGACCACCTGGGTCGCCCTGTTGGCAGGCGCTAGCTACCAACGTGAGGGATAAGGCAGCGATGCATCTTATTCGAAACGTCATTCTGGTGGACCACATAAGTACTTTTGAAGAATAGTCGATAAACCAAAAACGCTTGTGATCAACTTCACAAAATACGATAGACAACAATAAAAAGTGTGCGCTGGTTCACCTTCTCGTTCAATTTCACTGCCCCAGGCGGTCTGTTTTGCCTAATCTAGGGAGTATTAAATTAGCCATGGGAAACGAGATGAGAGAAGTAGTTATGTACATTCTCGTTGGAAGCATAGCGATAGTGGCAGCGCTTCTCTTCTGCGTCACAGCTGATGCTGGTTCGCGAGAACAGGCCCAGCGTATTCATAATCGAATTGCCGGGGTTTCACCGCTTGCGGTTCGGCTTGATGAAATGGCGGCCCTTATTCAGACCGGTTCCGGCACTGAGGAAGAGAATGCCCAGGCTGCCGCATTCATAGCGATGCAACATCCGGATTTTTACCGCACCACGTTGAAAAATTTTTCGACGCCGTGGACAAACCGCGACCAGGATGTCTTTGCCGCATTAAATGATTACAGCGCGACAGTTATCGGCATGGTGCGGGACGATGTTGATTTTCGCGAAATACTGACCGGTGATATTGTCTACCTGGCCCCGAATGTGGCCGTTCCCGGCTATTCAACCAGTGACAACAGACACTACGAAGAACTGGAGCAACAAGGTCTCGACCTTGCCTCGGTCCTTGTGCGAAGCGATCAGTCGTCGTTGACCGGTGTTCCACCTGAGGCAACCGCCGGGGTGATTACGACGCGAGCCGGTGCCAGGGCATTTTTTATCGCCGGGACCAACCGGGCCATGTTTCGCTTCACATTGTTGAACCATTTGTGCATGGACCTTGAAGAAGTAAAAGACATAACCCGTGCCCCTGATCGCATCCGTCAGGATGTAACCCGTTCACCCGGTGGTGACAGTCGGCTGTTTCGTAATAACTGCATTGGATGTCATTCGGGTATGGATCCCATGACACAAGCATTTGCCTACTACAACTTTGAATACGATCCCGATAATGACCCTGAAGGAAACAGCGGCCAATTGGTTTACAACCGAAGCGGAACTGTCGACGTATTCACCGGAACACGGGTGGTGAAAAAATACCATCACAACCAGAATAACTTCCCCACCGGTTATGTCACTGTTAACGATAATTGGGACAACTATTGGCGCGAAGGGCGTAATCAGCGTATCGGCTGGGATTCGACATTGACCGGTTCCGGCACAGGAGCCAAGTCGATGGGTCGGGAATTGGCCAATAGCCAGGCGTTTGCAGCGTGCCAGGTTACCAAGGTTTTCCGGGAAGTCTGTTTACGGGATCCCGTAGATGCCGCCGATCGATCAAAGATCGATTCGATGGTGTCTTCGTTTAGCAATTCCGGTTTTAAGTTAAAACAACCTTTTGCTGAATCCGCCGCATACTGCAGGGGAGGCTAGCGATGAGATTTACCGGTTTGTTATTCAAGTCAGTCGCCCGGGTCGGGCTCACTGGTTTGCTTGTATCCATTCTTAGCGCTTGTAGTGGAGGGGCTGGTCAGGAGACAGAAGAAAACCCCGATCTTGCCGCACCTGCTGGTTCAAGCCAGAGCCTGGTTTTGAATGGCCCTGCTGCCCTGACGACAGATGTGCAGGGATTTCGGGTGAATCTCTGGGAAAATATCGCGCCGGATAACCGCTGTGGTCAGTGTCATGGCAGCTCGGGCCAAAGCCCCAGCTTTGCCCGCAACGACGATATCAACCTGGCTTATGAACAGGTGAACCCGATTGTTGATTTAAACCAGCCTTCGCAATCCCGCATGGTTTCCAAAGTTGGTGGTGGTCATAACTGCTGGCTGGACTCAGACCAGGCCTGTGCTGATATCCTGGCAACCTGGATCAGTAACTGGGCGGGTGATTCTGCTGGTACGAGTAATGCTGTCGAGTTACGAGCACCCACTTTACGTGATCCCGGTGCCTCCAAATCATTTCCGTCAGACCCTGGCGTGTTCGCCAGTACGGTACACCCGTTGCTGCTGGCTTACTGTTCCAATTGTCATACTGATACTGCGGCAAATCCGCAGTCGCCTTTTTTTGCGGTGTCCGACGTTATTGCTGCCTACGCCGCCGCGCGCAGCAAGATAGAAATAGACGATCCGCCAAATTCGAGACTGGTCGTTCGTTTGGGTGGTGAATTCCACAACTGCTGGACTGATTGCAATTCAAACGCCAGTGAGATGCTCGCGGCGATTGAAACTTTCGTTGCTTCCATCCCTGAAACCGCAGTCGACCCCGATTTTGTCACATCCAGATCATTGACCCTGCTGGATGGCATAGTGGCATCGGGAGGTGGGCGTGTAGATACAAATGTGATTGCACTGTATCAATTTAAAACGTTATCGGGATCCATCGCTTATGACACCAGTGGTGTCGAACCCTCACTTGATCTGAGTTTTTCAGGCGATGTCAGTTGGATAGGTGGCTGGGGTATCAACATTGGTGACAACGGCAAAGCCCAGGGATTAACCAGCACCAGTAAAAAACTCCACGACCTGATCACGTCAACGGGCGAATACTCCCTTGAAGCCTGGATAGCGTCCGCTAACGTCACCCAGGAAGAAGCACGAATCGTGAGTTACTCCGGCGGTAATATGACCAGGAATTTCACCCTGGGTCAGACACTGTATAACTACGATTTTCTTGCTCGTTCTTCAACGACGGATGGTAATGGGGATCCGGCGATTTCAACGCCTGATGCGGATGAGGTTTTACAGGCGACGTTACAGCATGTGGTGGCAACGTTCGACCCAACCAATGGCCGCCAGTTGTATGTTAACGGCAGTTTGATAGATGTACGCGATGGAGCAGGTGGAACCCTGAATGACTGGGACGACACTTTTGCCTTTGCCCTGGGCAACGAAGTTTCGGGTGATCGCTTGTGGCGCGGGCTTTTTAAACTGGTCGCTATTCACAACAGGGTTCTCACACCTGGTCAGGTTCTACAGAACTTTGACGCCGGGGTGGGTGAACGGTTCTTTTTCCTCTTCGGTATCAGTCATCTGATTAACGTGCCGGAAGCCTACATCGTTTTTGAAGTCAGTCAGTTTGACAGTTACAGCTATCTGTTCAGCCAGCCTTATTTCATTTCCCTGACGAGCCCGGTTACTTTCCAAGGTATCGCCTTGCGGGGCATGCGAATTGGCATCAATGGCAGGGAGCCGGAGGTGGGACAGGCCTACAGCAAACTCGACATCACATTGGATGATAGCCTGTATTCAGCGGGAACCGGCCAGCCTTTATCAGCAATCGGGACAATATTAGGCATCGAGAAAGGTGCTGACAGCGACGAGTTTTTCCTGACGTTTGAACAACTGGGGACTCACTCCAACGTCAGGGTAGAGGCGGTTCCAGACCCACTGCCGACGTCCCCCGATGGTGATGCCCTGCCTGATATTGGTATCAAGAAATTCGATGAGATCAATGCCAGTATGTCCTCCATAACGGGTGTGCCAACATCCAATCTAGACGTACTGGGCACCTTCCTGACGGTTCGGCAACAGTTACCTGTGACTGCTAATATTGAAGGTTTCCTTTCTTCGCAGCAGATGGGCGTCACCCAGCTGGCCATCGAGTATTGCAGTTCTCTTGTGGAAGATCCGGTTTTACGCGGCAATCTGTTCCCGGCATTTGACTTTAATGCGGTACCTGTCAGCGCCTTTGATACGGCAGGTCGAGACGCATTGTTGATTCCACTCATGGACGTGGTTCTCGGCGTCAATCTGGGTTCTCAGCCTGACCGCAATCAAACCCGGACCGAACTTGAAAGTTTGATTACGAATTTTGCCAGTTCTGGTACGACGGCGGAGCGGACCCGTACGATTGTAAAAGCGACCTGTGCTGCTGTACTCGGCGGTGCGGCAATGTTAATTCAGTAGTGTTCTGATGGGACGCTCTGGGAGTAGTGATTGGAATAAAATGATGAAGAAATCGAACAGGAAGAGTATCACCAGACGTTTGTCAAAAGGTTTACCAAAAAGTTTACCGATTGACGCACCGCTAAAACATGCGGACCATCCGCGGCCCGTTTCCCGGCGCGATTTTATCCGGCAAGGGTTCAGTCTTGGGTCGGCGACGGTATTGGGGCCATCGCTGTTTGGTTTGTTTGCCAATCCCAATCAGGCGAAAGCTGCATTATCCGGCGATTTGCAACTGTTGAAACAATCCTGTGGGCTTGCTGTACAGGGCGCCGGTAAGATTCCGTTTATCTGTTTTGACCTTGCAGGCGGCGCTAATATCGCCGGTTCTAACGTGCTGACAGGCGGAAGGGACGGGCAGTTCGATTTTCTTTCAACCTCTGGCTACTCCAAACTGGGTTTGCCCGGAGATGTGATACCACCCATTACCAATCCGCAAACAGCGACGAACGACTTTATCAATATGGATCTGGGTTTGGCCTTCCACAGTGATTCTGCCTATTTGCGAGGTATTCTTGAAAAGGCAACTGCGGGGACATTGGCTGCCACTAATGGTGCGGTGGTACCCGCCCGGTCGGAAAACGATACAGGCAATAATCCCCATAATCCGATGTATGCCATAAACCGTGCGGGGGCTGATGGTTCGTTGCTGACGTTGATCGGATCTCGAAGTTCGGACTCCGGTGGTAATTCCATGGCTCCGGCTGACCTCATTGACTTGACGGTGCGCCCGACCAAAGTCGACAGGGCAAGTGACGTTACAGGCCTGGTTGATGTTGGCGATCTGGTCGGTTTGTTATCGCAGCAAGATGCCGTGGCAGTCATGGAGTCTATCCAACGCATCTCTGATCTCAAACTAACCCAGGTTGATTCCATGATAACGCGTGATGATGTGATCAAGGATCTGGTACGTTGTGGCTATGTTAAAAGTGCCGACCTGGCAGACCGGTTTGGTGACCCGACTACTTTGAATCCGGAAATCGACCCGGATATTGTGGGCCCGAGTGGCATCTTCTCAACTGCTGAGTTTAACAGCGAAAGCGAGTTTCGTAAGACCGCGGCCGTTATGAAGCTGGTCGTGAATGGATTCTCAGGGGCGGGTTGCATCACCATGGGAGGGTTTGATTACCACACCGGGGAAAGAGGTACAGGTGAGACACGTGATCTGCGTGCAGGTCGCTGTATGGGTGCGTGTCTTGAATATGCTGCCAGAGTTGGTGTGCCACTTATGATGTATGTTTTCTCGGACGGTTCTGTTGCCAGTAACGGTCGAATTGACGATACCGTCGAGGGTCGCGGAAAAGGTGAATGGACTGGTGATAACCAATCAACCGCCGCATCATTCTTCCTCGTTTACAATCCTGCAGGCAGACCACAACTGCTCGGCAGTGATGTGCTTGAACAAGCCCGCCACCAGCAACTGGGCTGGTTCCGTGCTGATGGGTCCGTCGAAACGGCATCGTCGCCAGCTGCGAACAATGTTAATTTGCTGGTAGAAATGGTTGCACTCAATTACATGGCACTGCACGGTGATCAGGGTAATTTCGGCAGTTTGTTTCCCGGCAATGGTCTGGGAAATGCAGGTTTGATAGACAGTCTTACCGCTTTTCAGCCGATAGTGTCCGGAACAATCGTATAGTAATTCTACGTTTAGCAGCCTGCCAGAACCTTAACAACTTACTTAACAGTTGCACCGATTGCATGCAGGGCTGAAATACTTAAAACTAGTGGCATGGTCCCACCTGAATTTTCAAATATAGCCTGGCACAGTTTGCAGAACGAACAAGCCCCGCTTGCCATCAGCTCCGGGAAGGCCAAACGATTTAAGTCGGACGTCTCATCTATTATTGCCTTTGAAAATAATGACCATCCGGATTTTGAAGGTCTCGCGCAAATAAGCGAGGCTGGGGATTCAATGTATAGCATAGGCTGGTCAGGTCCTGTGCCTGCCGGTTGGCTGCTGGAGATAGACGCCCAGGTCAACGAGTTGATCTGGCAAGGGCAGCTACCGGATCAAGCTGAAGACAATGTTTCTGAAGACAATGTTTCTGAAGAGAGTGTTATCCGCCTCGATCGTACCCATGTGACTCAGATGCTGGAACTGGTTGAGTTAACGCAACCTGGGCCGTTTTCAGAACGAACCATAGAAATGGGTGACTATTTTGGGATCGTCGAGAACGGCCGGCTCATTGCGATGGCGGGTGAACGCTTGCACGCCGGGAGATTTCGGGAGATCAGCGGTGTTTGTACACGGCCTGGTCATCAAGGTCGTGGACTCGCACGCATGCTCATGAACAAACTGATCAGGTTGGAGTGTGACCGCGATCAGATTCCTTTTTTACATGTGGTTGAAGGTAACGACCACGCGTTAGACATTTATCTGCGGATGGGCTTTGCTCATATTCATAAAGTTGCGCTGCGAAAATTCAGGAAACAGTAATGGCCAGATTTCAGCGAGATGCACTGTTAGGTGGCTCCCCAAATGCCAGCTGAGCGGTAACTATAGTGCCATATTTGCATTTGTGCAGGTAAAATGACGATGACGAAAATTAGCAGCACGGCGGCGGTTGTTATAGTGCCCACCATCAGGGCAAGATAGAGACAAAGCGCTATGGTCAGTGTACTTGCGGCCACTGAAAGCCAGAGTACACTCTGCCAGAACCAGGCGCGAGCTATCTTCTTTTGGTAAACCTGACCCATCACGCCGATTGCCAATACGATAGCCACGAGTAATGGAAGGTACCTGCTGGCGAAGCCGCCACCGTCCAGTAAAATTTTTTGCACCAACCTGCCAATACCTATTGCGACCAGAAAACAGGTATAGGCTACCCACGCGTATTTCAAGTGTTGCTCCGTTGTGTTGAAGAGATTCCCCAGAAAACCTGTTTGGTCAATCTAATTTGGAATTGTCCCAGGAGACTATTGTCGAAGGTTTAAACACAATCCATCGTCGTGACTTTCCAGAGGCGGACGCGGCATAGGGTTGAATCACTCCATCTTCTATTAAGTCATGCTTGGCGCCCTGGTTTAACCGGGCTTCGTGCAACCACTCACCCGCGTCTTCTTCGACCTGGTTCTCCAGCACTTTTGCCTGGCCTCTCATCATGATGCCCTGAAGTTGTTTCCAACTGGAACCGACATCGACCAGTACTGTGGCAGTAGTTTCCCGACGCAGATTGGTAATCTTTTGCCCGCGACCAAAGATATAAACCAGGCCGTGAGCCCAGCCAAAGGTCATTGGGATCAGGTTAATTTCCGTACCTGGACCGATGGTCGCAATTCTGAGACGCGTTTCATCCCGCATGAGCTGATCAACTTCTAATGCTGACAATTTTAGCGAATCCGATATCCTGGCCATTTTTTACACCTGCATATTATGTTGTGCTGGCATGTTTGCGTTGTTCCCTCTCCCGGGATACTTCTTCAAGAACATATCGGGGATGAATTGATCTGGCTTCCGGTTCAATGATCCTGTTGATAGCACTTTGATTTGTCCTGTATAAAGTTCCTTTGTTGTCTCTCAAGAGGAAGGAGAAATCTACAAGATAACGTCGAACTGTCACATGATCGATTGAATCCGGGCAAGTAATTGATTCCATCCAGTCAAGCAGGTGCTCATTGACCTCTGGTTCGGAGTAACCAACCTGTGGGTCGAAGCTTGAAGCAGCGAGTGCCAGAAATACCTTTGCGTCGTGGCGGTTTCTAGGGATGCGCCTGATAGCCCCTCCGTTAAACAGCCTCCGCAATATTTTTTTTGTCTTCTCTTTGTTAATCACGATTTACCTGCGAGATAAGTTAACAATTATCCTACATCAGCTTTTCATCGCTGGGCTTAATCAGTAATCCAATACTGATTTCTACTCGCTTTGCTCTGCTGCCTGTTTAACCAGAATTGAAAGATCGTTACTCAAATCACCGGCTTTTGCGATTTTAACGCATCACTCCAGGGCAGACTGGATTAAGGGACAGTTGCTCACTGGACATGTTCGAGTTCATTATAATTGACCTTCCGGTAAAATTTTATAAACTGTCGCCGTAAACCTACGCCACCAGCTGGTTTGTGGATCTTTGTGGTAAATCACCTTGGCGCCAGAATCAATGCCATGCCATTTCCCGTTCAGTGTTCGAGCATGTGTTCGCGGCCACGGGTCACTAAGAACTTCAAGAGCCCAACCAGTTCCGTCTGTGCTTCCGGGCTTTTCTGCAGGGTCTCATACCGAAGGACTACACCGTTAAATCCCTCCGTGTACCATGTTGCACCCGCAGGAAGTTTAAGAGTTGGAAAAGCGTCAGGAAGGGGATACGCGGTGATATAGAAGTAAGGCTCGGGAATGCCCTCATCACCCAGTGAGAATCCAAAGTTCATCTGTTTATCGGAATATTCCTCATTTTCCGGATCCTGATCGGGGATTTTTTGACCTGGAATCCACATCATGCACAGATCGAAATGGCCAGGCCAAACCATAATGGGACTGGTTTCTTCGGGAATCCCCGCGCGAAAGATGGCGTAAGCATGGGATACTTCACGCCACACAGCCGCAAATTCCCGGGCAATCTCTGCTGAATACCCATCCTTCACCTCACCACTCAAGGCATCGTGACCTTCCTGTGGTGTGGTATCTGGTACAAACCGGGGATCGACGCCACCGGCCAGGAGAAACCCCCGAACATCCTCTGCCAGTTCAGCAGCTGTTTGTTTTCCAAGGGACTGGCTAAATGATTCGCCGCCTGCAATTTCTCCCTGCACCTGGTTATTTTGCAGATCGAGCTCCAACTCAAAATGCACACCATCTGCGTGCACCATCCCGGTCGCCACACCTCGGAGAGTTGGCCGCAGGCTCAGCTGCCACCAGTGCTTGCGGCGCAACCGGCAGGATGCCATCCAATTGCCGAGCACATTGGCATAGGCATGGCACGCATCACGCGTGTCTTCCAGGGCGCTTGTATTGAGTGAAGGGAGTTTATGATTCGTCGTCATCGTCACTCCTCCTAAGCCATTGGTACCGCCCCACCGTAAGCCACACCCGTCAATTGTGCCATGTCGGCTTTGTAGGTGGTCAGGTCATCAAAGTTGAATTCATTCAGGTGTCGATGCCCTGCCGCGCGAGCGAGGACTTCCATCAAGTGGACGGCCGAGGAAAAGAACCGCTCGAGCCTTTCGGCCGCAACGTCAACCGGCAATCGAGCACGCAGATGCGGTTGTTGTGTGGCTATGCCGACAGGACAGTTGTTCGTGTGACAGGCACGCATTCCGATACAACCGATCGCCTGAATCGCCGAATTGGAGACGGCGATGCCGTCGGCGCCCAATGCCATTGCTTTGGCAAAGTCAGCCGGTCACCTTAAACCACCTGTAATTATCAGCGTGACTCCGGCCGCATTGCTGCGGTCCAGGTGCAGTCGCGCTCTTGCCAGTGCGGGAATGGTAGGGACCGAGATGTTGTCTTTGAAAATCACCGGTGCCGCCCCGGTGCCGCCTCCACGGCCATCCAGAATAATGTAGTCGACGCCTACCTCAAGGGCGGCATCAATGTCTTTTTCGATGTGCTGGGCGGAGAGCTTGAATCCGATCGGAATACCGCCGGTGTGCTCGCGAACCTCAGCATCGAAGTCACGATATTGACTGACATGAGTCCACTCGGGAAACCTTGGAGGTGAGATTGCAGGCTCGCCCTCCGGTAGCCCGCGAACTTCTGCAATCCTTCCCTTGACCTTGATACCCGGCAAGTGACCGCCTGTGCCGGTTTTGGCACCCTGCCCACCTTTAAAATGAAACGCCTGGGTTTTCTCAACTTTGTCCCACGAAAATCCGAAACGCGCCGAGGCGAGTTCATAGAAATAGCGTGAATTGGCTGCCTGTTCTTCCGGCAACATACCGCCCTCACCTGAACAGATACCTGTTCCTGCGGCCTCGGCGCCTTTTGACAGCGCAACTTTCGCTTCTTCGGACAGGGCACCAAAGCTCATATCAGAGACGAACAGTGGAATGTCCAGATGCAAAGGTTTTTTGGCGTTGGGTCCGATCACGAGGCCGGTACCTACCTCTTCGTCATCCAGCAGCGGGACTTTATGAAGTTGAGCGACAACGAACTGCAGGTCTTCCCACTTTGGCAGGCTGTCCCGAGGTACGCCCATGGCTTCTGTCAGACCATGATGGCCTAGTTTCGTTAAACCCTCGTCGGCCAAAAGGCGGATGTACTTAACATGGGGCTCGTCGACAGTCCCGGTGAAATCCTGGAAGGTGCCCTGGTATGAGTCCCTGTTATAGGGCTGAGGGTGATCCAGTACCCACGCAGCGATTTCTTCCTCGTCTACCAACACCTGGCCATCCTCGATCCAGGTATTGAATTTCGCGAGCGCCTCGCTGTTGTGGTATTCACTGACCCCGCTATCCAGCCGGTAGTCCCAGCCGTGCAGGCCACAGATGAGATTTCTGCCTTCCACTCTGCCGTCCGCCAACAACGCCCCTCGATGCAGCGACCATACATCACGCTGACAGAATCATCGATACGAACCACTACCAGGTCCACATTAGCTATAAGAGAATAGGCAGGGACGCGGTCTTCCAGTTCATCCCATTTTTTTAATCGCTACTTTTTTCATGTTTCGATTTCCTTCCCTGGTTAGACACTTGGTCCTGGACTTGAAACAATCACAGGATCTATAACTTGGCAAGATTGAGGAAGAGAACCGGTACTGCTGCCTGTAGTCAGTTTGCGAAACCTCAGCGCCTGGCTTCCTCCATGACTCTACTACATCTCCCAATGGGATATCGCACATTCGTCAATAATTCCCGCTATGTGTCTCACGGGTAATTTTCAGGCAAAGTCCAGAAATTTTGTTCGTGAATTAGCGGTCTGCCTTCTTCTCCCGGTTTAAGGTTTTGTCTCACCAGGATGGCAATATCGGATAAAACACCGGGATGTTTTCTGCCGGCCACGAATAAAAAATTGGCAGGCCGTGTCGTCCGATGAAATGCCACACATCTGCGAGATTGAGCGCAGCTTCATGAAACTCCAGGCTAAATCCATGCATGTAGAGGATGATGTCTTTTTGATTTGATGCCTCCAGTCGTTATTGCAAACGTGCCTGCATCAAATGTATAGCCGCACCGCCTCTAATGTTTCCCAGGACAAATCGAGACCAAACTCAATTTCGGTTCAGGCCTGGTTGTCTGTTTGTCTTCTACAATATCTTGCAAAGGATAGACTTGTAATGATGTATAGAGATTCGGCGTATCTACTAGCGGTTGGAATTCACCGCGGATCTCGACTCCTTTTATGGAGTTCCACAAGAGTGCACACTATCCTAACCTTTGAAGCGCTGCTATCGCTCTTTACCAGTGGTGGATTCCGCTAGTCTCGACGCCGCTGTATTATTAATGATACTTTAGCCGTCAAACCAGAAAGGGAAACAAACCCAGGAGAATGACATGGCCGCATATTTTATTGCGCAATACGTTGTAAACAACGCGGATCTTTACGGTGAATATTCACAGTTGGCAGGGGCCACCATTGCCAGTCACGGCGGAGAACTGGTGGCTTTTGATGTCGCTGCCGAAACAGTTGAAGGGTCACCGCCTGGTCCACAAACAGTTGTGATCAAGTTCGAATCTACCGAAAAAGCGAAGGCCTGGTATGAATCAGCGGAGTACCAGGCAGTGGTTGGCAAACGCCTGGAAGCCACCGAGGGATTTTCCGTCATTTCACAATCAATGAATATCGGCGGCTAATCAGTCTCGAAGGTCGCAAAGGAACAAAGGCTGACCATGGGCGCAGATAAAATTGTCGATGAGGCATCGATCAGAGCCATCGCTGGCCATCAGTTTCCTGGTGGCATCTACGCGATTGAACACTGGGAAAATTTCCTGCTCACCGGGTGTACTGGTTCAGAGTTAATGAGTGATGGCGTTGTGCATCCGGTAGCACTGTTCCATATGCCTATTATTGGTAGTGGTACCAGCATTGCAGAAATGTTTGCGCTGGGTCAGGCAGAGTCAGACCTTTCGATTCGAATCGAAAGCTATGACTGGCAAATGTTCTATCCCTTGAAGGAGGATGTTGCCTACCAGGTAAGCGGCAAGGTGATATCGGCAGAACGATGTCAAAGTGAGCAAGGCCAGAATTTCGATCGCATCCAGTTTTGTTTTGATGTGGCGAATCCAACGGGTGAATTGGTAGCACGCACAACAATAATCTGGCACTACATGAGACGGGGCAGCATAAGACAGGGCAGGAGGTCTGGCGCGTGAATGTGAATGTGAAAGTGGGTGACAGGATTCCTGATTGGCTAATGGAGAGTGTCAGTGCCGGTCGTATGCGTACCATGGCGGCCATTCTTCGCGATCCTAACCCAGTACACTGGGATCGCAAGGCGGTAGCTGCCTTGGGACTGGGCGAGCGCACCATCAACCAGGGCCCGCTTGGTGTAGGTTATATGGTGAATATGCTACACGCCTGGGCCGGGGAAAACTGTATTCGGCGCATGGTCATGCGTTTTCCGAATCCACTTATTCTTGATAGTGACAGAATTGTTGCCCGTGGCGCGGTAACCCGGCTATATAAGGCCGAGCAGGCGGCTATGGCGGAATGCGAAATCTGGCTTGAACGCGATGGTGAGAGCGGCATGATAGAAGGTGTAGCGACGGTTTGTTTGTCAGATAGCCCTGCTGGATAGCAAACCGCCTTAATCAAACCCATGGGCCAATTCACACCAGATCGAGGGCTTCCAGCTCGATGGCCATATCTGCACTTCTTCTGGCCATCGTCATAAACATATCGTCACCACGATCTGTTTGGCCGACAATCATCGACGCGATAACAGCCATGGAAAGCCCGGCAAAACTGCTCTTGCGGTAATCACGCCAACAGGCGTCGAAGTCGTAGTTGTCGATGTCGTATGAAAGCAACCGCGAATGATAGTCCCTGATGATGTGTTGTTCGTCTTTGCTGCGCAATTCTGCCTCCATACCGGTACCCATAAAATAAGCGGCATCCGCACCTCCTGATCCCAGACTGGGTGACCAGTCTACAATAGCGACCGGATAAGGGCCGCCGAACATCATATTGTCCAAACGATAATCAATATGTACGAGGGTGAAGGGCTCCGATTCACTGGAGCTTGCGTTGGAAGCGCTGGCACGTTCGCTGTATCGTTCTATCAGCTTTAAGTGTTCTTGCGCGATTCGGCTTTCATAGCGCTCAATGAAGCCAGGGTAAAACATATGCCAGAGCGCGTTGGCATCTGCGCCCGCTACTTGTGGAGGTGCAAGCCATTCGAGTTGTTTCAGTGACTCGTCACACCAACGCGGTCCTGCGAGACCAGCAAGTTCCTGGATCGCCAGATTTGCATGGTCCGCAGAGCACCCTGCCAGTTGATCTCCCTGAACTGCCGGGGAAAGATCTTCCATCATCAAAACGAAGTCGTCCGGTTGCTGAAGATTAATCGCACTGAAATATATTTTTGGCGTTGTGATGTCAACGGTGGATTGCAATTGCTGGTAAAACAAAACTTCCTTCAGGTAATCATTCACTGCAATGCCGGTCTGGCGGCTAACCGGGTCATCCGAGGCGAATTTTCCGACCATCGAAGCGGGGCCTTCGCCGCTTGCATAGGTTATTTCGAATCGAACATTCTGTCCGACCTGTCCTGTGCCTACATTGCGTTGGGTAAATCCTGCTACCTGGGCATCATACCCGGCATGCTTAAGTACATCGGTGAGCCAGTCCGTAGTTACATCGCCTGGGGAACAGCAATTCGCGGGTAACTTCGCTGGTGTTGTAGCCGGTGACATAGCGTGTAATTCCAGATTGGAGATTAAAGCAGTATACTGCTTTTCAGGTTTTATTCACGATGGAGCCCCTCGGTATGGGTTTTCGAAGAATTTTTCTAATAATTCCATTGTTATTCTCGGTTTCAGTTTTTGCGGAGTTAATAGACGAGGCCGATGAGGCATATGCATCAGGCGATTACGCAGGCGCTTTGCCCAAATACACATCCCTGGTTGAGCAAAACCGAAAGGATACCAGGGCACTACTGGGGTTAGGGAGGATTTACCTGGCGCAAGGTGATATCAAGAGTGCTGCAGAGGTCACGAAAAAAGGGCTCCGATATACCCGGAGTCGTTCGAACAAACTGGATTTGTATGCGCTGGCCATTCGTATAGAAGGTGCCCGTGGTGAGAGGAATAAAGCACGTTCTCAATATCGAAAGGCAAAAGGAGTCCGGGGTTCCAAAGAGCATGCTGAAATACACCTCGCGATGGCAAAAGTCTATCTGCAGAACCGGGAGTTTGAAGATGCAGAAGAACTGCTGAAGATTTCCCTGAGTATCGATTCGAAATTCAACAAAGAAGCCGAAATGGCACTCACGAATTTACAATTGATTGAAAAGGCAGTAGCCGTGACAGATAGTGATTTTGCCTTTTCGGCAACCGTGACCCGTGAAGAGATAGCGGAGTTGTTAATTCATGATCTGGAGCTGGCAGCAAAGCTAGGGAACCCGAATTTAAGTCAGCCTTCGGTGGGCGAAACGTCCGACCAGGGTTTAACAGACTATGTGGAGTCAGAGTATAAAGACGTTATCTTGTCAGTGCACCGATTGGGTCTTCGAAGCTTCCGAATCAGAAACGGTGCTTTTTTACCCCACAAGGCCATCACTCGAGTTGAACTGGCACTGCTGATAGAGGATGTCCTGTACAGTAAATATGATATTAGCCGTACCCAGTTTATCGGCACTCGTTCACCATTTTCTGACCTCTCATCAAACAGCACAGGCTTCAATGCTATGATGACCGCGGTTACACGTGGTCTGATGCAGGGTAACCAAAGCGGCATGATTCATCCGGACGAACTTGTCTCCGGCGCGGAAGCGATACTGGTAGTGCACAATCTTGACTCGATGTTAAATCAATCTTAAATTGAATTAGTACTCCTTTGAGGATAACTGACATGGTTCGACGAATAACATTCAACTTCATTCTATCTGGCCTCATATTGTCAACATCGCTAAACGCCACAGCAGAGGATGCTTTGAGTATGGTCACGGCACAGGGGTTTGGCACCGTTGACAGTGCTGTTGCCACAGGCTCAAGGGGAAAAATGATGGCCAGGCGAGCTGCGACCCTTGATGCGCAACGTAATCTTCTTGAAGTGATCGAGGGCGTCCGTATTACGTCCGGCACCACGGTCAAGGATATGACATTGCAGAGTGACATCATTGGAAGTCGTGTTAAAGGGATGTTGCGGGGTGCCTTTACGATAAATGAGAATCTCTTTGAGGAAGATGGCACCTGGGTTGCGGAAGTTGAATTGGCAGTTTGCCTTAATAGCTCGGCGCTTTCCTGTAGGGAAAAACCTACCCTGTCTGCATTGGTTCAACCGGAGTTAAAAAAACCGGAGCCAGAAGAGGTATTTCAACCGGAGGTTGCTGTTGTGGAAGTCAGTGAACAGGTCGAATCAGAAGAATCCAGTACCGGATTAATAATCGATGTGTCGAGCCAGGACTTTTCACCTTTGCTGGACGTCAGGGTACGTACAGAAGAAGGCAAGGAATTGTACGGCCCTGGTCATGTTGGTACGGGTATTGACTGGGTGCACTGGGCCAATAGCGTGGACAATGCGCAATCCATGACGGATGTTGTGGGTGATACGCCGATGGTCGTCCCCGCGGTATCACTTGGAGAGAATTCCGAGATCTTTGTTTCGCAAGAGAATGCGATCGATATTTTCACAAGAAACCTGCAGGGCGATGATTTTCTGCAGCAGGGGAAAGTGGTGTTTGTTGTAAATTAGTTTGCAATGGATCAAAGAATGAATAAGTTCAGATTGGCTATTCTACTGCTGGGCGTTTGCTCTGCTTTCCTGTTCATAGCAGAAGCTGGCGCAGAGGAAGATCTGTTTGATTCCCTTGATTCAGCTTTGGAAGCCCAGTTTCAGGAACTTGATGCCGAACTCGAAGCGCAATACCAGGCCCTGGATAAGGCACTTAAAGAAGCCTATGAACGACTGGAAGGTGAAGTTGAAGAGACCTGGGGCGTAGACGAAGTTGAACTGCCATCAAAAGCGATTTGGGTTGACTATTCGGAAGACAACCAACTACGCAGAAAAATAGACTTTGAAAAAGGCATCATTGAAATTGAACATATACTTACCGACCAGACCGAAGTCGATAAGGTTGTCGCTGCCATGCAGGTAGCTGCAGCCAGTATTGCAACCGACAGGGTAGCTGACCTGGCGGCAAAAGACTCAGCACTGAAATACGCCAGGGAGCAGCTTGAGGCAGAAAATATTTCCCTGCAAGAATATAAGTCGGACGATCCCCGGCCGGTACTCGGAAGCATCGGTGCAGATGTGCCGGACTCGCAAGAGATGAACCAGTTGGTGAGCAGCGTACTGACAGATAAAGCAAAAAAAGGCAGCAGTGGTAACGTCAAAGCAAGCCTGACAGGACTATCCAACAATAAGAAAAAAGTAACAATCCAGGTCCCTCTGCGACTGGGATATCAAACGACGTTGGCGAGTCGATACAGGGAGTCAGTGATACGTGAAGCACAGCGTCACGACCTTCCCGCTAGCCTGGTTTATGCGGTTATCGAAACAGAAAGTAGTTTCAATCCGCGGGCAAGGTCGCCTGTACCGGCGTTTGGCCTGATGCAGCTGGTACCGAGATCCGGTGGAATGGACGCTTACAATCATGTCTATGGTGAAAAGTTATTGCTGGATCCTGAATACTTATACGATGCAGAACAGAATGTGGAGCTTGGAGCTGCCTATCTGAACCTGCTGTATACCCGTTATTTAAGGCATATTAAGAATCCGGAGAGTCGGCAGTACTGCACCATCGCCGCATACAATACCGGTGCTGGAAATGTCGCGCGTACGTTTGTTGGCTCCAACAATGTGCGTGAGGCGGCGAAAACCATCAATAACATGACTCCCCAGGCTGTTTATGATTACCTGGTGGCAAACCTTCCCCATGAAGAAACCCGGAACTATCTGCAGAAGGTGACAAAGGCCCAGGCAAAGTATTCCTCAATGGATCAGTACGTTTCTACGGATTAGGTTTTTGGCGCTGCTGATTTCTTTGCCCAACCAGATTCGTACTTCGCCGCCATGGTGGGTTCCCTGATCCGAAGATGCTTGATCTTCCATTGGCCGGACACTTTTTCATAGTCCTCGTGGTACCGGGCGGCTTGCCACATGGCCTGGTTGTTCCTGTAAAACGTGAAGGCACCAAAGAAGTACCAGATACCGGTAGCCGAGTTGCCATCAACTTCTATGATGGGGTTCTGCACCATATGCTGTGAGTAGCTTATCGCGTCTTGAAAGCCTTTAAACAAAGCTCGAATCTCTTCGTGGCCCTGGGCTTTGCCAATGCCTTTGCCTTCCCAGATACCATCTTCAGTAAAAATAGTGGTGATGCGTTGCTGGTTATGATCATCGTCGCAGATCTCGCAGTAGCGAGCCTTTAACTGTTTGATGGATTCGATATCTTCCATACGTATCATGCGTTTTTCGAGTTCTTTGATATCCATTGCCATATCCTGCGGTTCAGTCCGGGACATTCTGAGGTCTATGGAAGGCAGAATCCAGAGTTTTTCGTCACTGTGCGGTGCCAGGTAATATTCACTTTGGCTAACAGGTGATGTCTGGTTTATATTGTCACCTTGATTTTCGGATGTTGGCAATCAATTTGGAGTCTTATTTATGAGGGGAGCAGGATGATAGGAGCAGGAATTTTTGGCATTGCGGTTGCATGCCTGTTCATATTTATGCTGGTGTGGAGCATTGAAATTTTCCCAAGCGGTGCCGTCAAAATACTGGCTTACTGGGTACTTGCTGCAAGTGCGGTGGAAACCGTTTTCCTGTTGTGGATACTGGGCTTGATACTATTCAGTGATGTGGTGTGGACCATGTCCGTCAACGAGTTTTGGAAAGATCAGCTGTCCGCGATCTATTTCATCAAGGAATGGCTGTACAGCTGGTTCTGGAATGATCTTCTTGATTTTTTCCTGGTGTACCTCCCAGCTATCGTGTTTTTATCTGTGCGAACGACGATCTCCTCGATTCTGGGAGTCTGGCTGATCTCCGTTTCCAAGCGCTAGAATGGTGATGTAATGACACCGGAGAGTATGTGGGTTAGTCCAGGTTAACTGACAGTTTGAATGTGTGTTTTAAATCAGAAGAGGAAAATTGCGATGACTGGAAAAACGCTGTTGTGGCTGTTGATTATTGGGACGATCAATCTAACATCTGTTTCTTTTTCTTTTGCTGAATCCGGGGGTCCAGACACCGTCACGCGTGTACAGTATGACCAATGGATGAAGGACATCTCCAACTGGGGGCGTTGGGGTAACGATGATCAGTTGGGTACGCTGAATCTTATTACACCTGCCAAACGTGTCGCCGCTGCCAGGCTGGTGCAGAAGGGGGTGTCGGTATCTCTTTCGCTTGATTTAAACAAGAAAGCAGACGCGTTGAATGCAAGCCCTTTCGAACACCTGTTGGAAGTCAGCACGTTTGGCGGTCATGAAGTCGCCGGTGACAAATACAGCGTGCAGTATCACGGGTTTGCCCATTCACATCTCGATGGATTACCGCACTTTATTCACTACGGAAAGATGTACAACGGATTTTCAGTGGACGGGCTAAAGCCAGCGGGTGCAGAAAAGCTGGGGATTCAAAACTTCAAGAATGGCATCTTTACCCGCGGTGTGCTGGTGGACATGCCCTGGTTTAAGCAAACAGATTTTCTTGAGCCGGGGGCCGTTGTGACCAGTGATGATCTTGAAGCCTGGGAAAAGAAAACCGGGGTCCACATCGGTAGTGGCGACGTTTTGCTGATCAGGACCGGTCGCTGGGAGCGCGTCAGGCAGAAAGGCCAGTGGAATTTTCTCGCCAAGGCTGCCGGTTCACACGCCTCCGTTGCGCTCTGGTTGAAGAAACGAGATGTTGCGGTTATCGGTAGTGACGGAATCAGTGATGTGATGCCCTCCGGAGTTGAGGGATTGCTGAATCCGTTGCATGAACTGGTTCTGGTTGGCCTGGGGATGCCTATCCTCGATAACCTGGACCTGGACGCCCTGGCGAAAGAAGCGAGACGGCAAAAACGCTGGACATTTCTATTTGTCGGCGGCCCCCTCAGGGTGCCGGGAGGGACGGGTTCGCCGTTAAACCCGATTGCTACTTTTTAGTGTAGCAATCACTTCATTGACGAGGGCGAAATAGTGATTTCGTCGCCAATGCTGGCCTCTAAAGTCATCGCAGCGTTTTCATAATTTCTGGCAATTCGCAGTCTTGCGGTCTCGTTGATAAATGAAACCCATTCACCTTCCGGGACATCGGAGTAGGTGAATCCGAAATGTACTGACACGGTAGTAGCCTTGTGAGTCAGGTCAAAACTGTCCCCAAGAGAGATTCCGAGTTTGCCTAAATCGGCATCACTGATCGAGGTATCCATGTTGCCAAAATCTTCCGTGATCGAAAGGATGGTACCACCAGCCGGTTCGGCCGATGCTATAGATGTCGTGATGACGGTGCCCCAGAGAAAGACTGCCAGCAAAAAAAATCTCGTTAGTATGCTTTTGCCTGATAACCGCATATCGTAATTCCGTAGGTGTATTTGTGCTTTCGCTTTATAGCATCCAGCACCGATAAAATAAACTTCACTAAAGGCCGTTGAGCCGGTTCAGATTGGCATACCTGTCCGGGTTCAGGTCTTTATCCGCCAGTGCCGGGTGATCCATCGAATAGCGATGAGCACGATAGATACTTACCGTCGCTTCACCGCGTTTATTGTTGTTAACGAATGGATTAATCCACTCCCATACTACATCCCTGGCCTTGTTGACCTCAAAGAGTCGTCCGCTGGTACCCTCGCAAATCAGGGTATTCCCGGATGATAATCGAGAAGCACCGGAGATATGACCACTGTAAAATTGCTGGAACGGCACACCATGATAGGTCCAGACGACTTCGTCGGTTGCCGGATTAATTTCAATCACCCGCGAGGACGCAGAGTCGCCATTATCGAACACCTGGATATTGTCACCCACCCAGGTAGGATTGTGCTGATTAAAGCTGCGGGTAAACTTCCATTGAATCTCGCTTGCGTCAGCGTTAATAACGGCCACCCGGTTAGCATTGCGTGCTGAAAATACTATCTCACCCGTGTCGTTAACATCGAAGCCGTTAAGATGGGTCCATTCCCATCGTCGAGTTGTTGGATATATCGGATCCTTAACCGGGTCGAGTAGTTTCCAGGTATGAATTCGGCGTACCTCCTTGCCATCTTTGTCCACCTCAACAAGATCATCCCCCAACAGGCGTGGTAATCTTTCCCGGGGCATCTTAAAGCCACCACGTACTTTCTTGTGCAGATCCTCGGGTAGTTCGACCCACTCCGGTACCATGGTGTTGCCGTTTTCAAAGCGATAGAAATCGTGGTGCTGGCTGCGGTTTTCGTACTCCCAGACGATGTTACCCTGCCAGTTCATTTCGCATAATGTCGTATGGTATCCGCCCAGGCGGGTCACATGCTGCTCAAACGGCAGTGGTGCCTTGGTAGGTTCGTCTTTTGGCGGGGTTGCCAGGTTGACATCAGAGCCCGTCATCAGCAGATTGCCATTTTCCAGCAGGCGACCGTAGCCGGGATGGATATGACTGAATAACCAGCGGTGGACGACTCGGCCGTCCATGTCGATCAGGTAGGTGGACTGGTCACCGTGTGGTGTCAGTAACGTATAACCTTTGGTCGAAAGTCCGGGATTGTGAAAAGTCAGCCCCGTTGGTCGATTAATTGACCACCCCATTTGTCCCTCCAGTTAGCATCGTCGGCATAGCTAAGCCGGTACTATACACGTGTCTGCGGGAAATCGTGCGTCGTTGCATTTCGCTTTGATTAAATCCTGCCTTGAAAAGACGGCTTGTTATTCTTATCCTAGGCGCGAAATTTGATGTCATCAGCAGTTCAGGTGATGTCCATCCAGCCAAATAACTTAGCAGAACAAATTATGAATCATTTTGATGTACTCATTGTAGGTGCCGGTCTTTCGGGAATTGGCGCAGCCTACCACCTGAAAGAAAAGTGCCCGGGAAGAACTTACGCGATCCTGGAAGGTCGCGATGCGATTGGCGGTACCTGGGACTTGTTCCGCTATCCTGGTATTCGGTCAGACAGTGATATGCATACGCTGAGTTACAACTTCAAACCCTGGGAGGAAGAGAAGTCTATCGCCGATGGCCCGTCAATATGGAAGTACGTCAACGAGACGGCTGACGAGAATGAAATACGTCAGCATATTCGGTTCAATCATCTCGTCAAGGATGCTAAATGGTCAACGGAGGAGGCACGCTGGACTGTAGAAGCCGAGAGTCAGGGCGAGTTTGTACAGTTCACCTGCAATTTTTTGTACATGTGTAGTGGTTACTACAACTATGACGAAGGCTATACTCCTGAATTCGACGGTATAAATGATTTTAGTGGCACGCTGGTACATCCTCAGTTCTGGCCAGAGGATCTGGACTATGCCGGTAAGCGCGTTATTGTCATTGGTAGTGGTGCCACTGCCATGACACTGGTACCTGCAATGTCCGAGGACGTGGCCAGTATCACGATGGTGCAGCGTTCGCCCACCTATGTCGTATCGGCGCCGGATAAAGACAAGATTGCCAATACCCTGAGAAAATTCCTGCCAGCAAAACTTGCGTACAACATCACCCGCTTTAAGAACATCACGCTACAGGGTTATATGTACAATCGCACGCGGGTAAAGCCTGACAAGATTAAAAAACTCTTGCTGGGTATGGTGCGTAAGGAGTTGGGTGATGACTATGATGTCGATACTCATTTCACCCCGAGTTACAACCCCTGGGATCAGCGTTTGTGCCTGGTACCGAATTCCGATCTGTTCCAGGCCATAAGATCCGGTAAGGCAACCGTGGTAACAGATCAAATTGATCGATTCACAGAAAAAGGTCTTAGATTGCAGTCAGGTGAAGAACTCGAGGCTGATATCATTATTACCGCAACCGGATTAAACCTGAAATTGCTTGGCGGCGTCACGGTGAGTGTCGACAACGAATCCGTTGATTTCCCCGGGACCTTTTCCTACAAGGGGATGATGTACTCTGATGTACCCAACCTGGTTCAGACATTCGGCTATATCAACGCGTCGTGGACGCTGCGAGCGGATTTGAACGCGGAATACGTCTGCCGCCTGTTGAACCATATGGATAAACTGGGCGTCAGGCAGTGTACACCACGACTCCGTGGGGAGGATGAGCATATGACCGCAAGACCATGGATTGATGATTTTTCGGCGGGGTATATGCAACGTCTGATGCATCTGTTTCCGAAGCAGGGCGAAGGGCCGTGGCGTAACACCCAGAACTACGTATTGGACAAGAAAGTCATTCGTAACGCACCGCTTGAAGATGGCGCGTTAATTTTTGGCAACCCGGTTGTGTCCGCGGAGAAAACCAGAGACGCAGCGTAGTTTACGGCAATTTGGTACCAACCGACTTATTGAGATGACGGTGATCGCACTACAGGAAGTGTTCCTACGCTTCAATCCCGCTGAGCGCGTCACCCTCTCGCCAGGGTGATAACTGCCCTTCGTAGACAGCGGCACCATTTCGAAAATGTGCGGCTTCGTCCAGGGTCTCAACGAAAGGCATTCGCGCCGGAAACAGGTTTTCACCACGTGGCCTTGGTCCGCCTTTGGATACATGACCCCACAGAGGGTGGCCGACCACTTCTTCTGCAATAGCTGCGGCTTCAATAAGCTTGTCCAGGTTGTAGCCGGTTTCGATGCCCATTTCGTGACACATGTCCACCAGGTCCTCCGTCGGCACATGCCCCGCCGCACGACCGTTACCGCAGTAAGGGCAGCCTCCCATGCCGCCGAGACAGGTATCGAATTCCCGAACTCCCAGTTGCAACGCTTCATAGTAACTGGCGATGGTGGCGCCTCTCACATTGTGCAGGTGGCAATGAAAATCTGTAATCTCAGGCCAGCGTTCCCTGATGGCTAACAAGGTCTCCCTGACAAGGTGTGGCATGTTCCATCCCATGGCTTCCAGAAAGGAGCAACGTTTGACCTTGAACCCGGCGTTGTGCCACTTGTCAATCATGATCGCCAGTAGATCCATACGCTGCTTAAGGGAAAACTGCCCTTCGAAGTTCGACCCGAAAGGATTACCAATTGCGACCGCGCCATATTCTGCGTCGGCTTCCCGTGCTGCTTTAATAGTCGCATCCATCCCGGCAAGTTGCTGCGCCTGGGAGCGATTATAGTTGCGGCGAGAGAAGGTATCGCAGAGTTCGACATGGGTGCCGAAACGCCTGCGCCGGACGTTGATCTTGGGATAAAACGCATCCGCACGTTCGTACCCGCGAGCATTGAAGACTGCAGCGGTGTATTCGATGCCGGGTTTCGGTTCAAATTTTTCCGCAATTTCCTCGATGCAGGCCATTTGCGGGGTCCACTTGGGGTGGGCAAATGAGCCAATGGAAATTACCTTCGCGCCTGTCTCACCCAGTGCGTCTAACAATCTTAGTTTTTCAGAAACCGGGATGTCTGTGCTTTCTATTTGTAACCCTTCGCGCATAGTGTCGTCGGTGATGATGACTGATTCAGGTAAAAGACTCATGGAATGCTCCTGTTGGAATAGATCTGCAGGGTTGAATAAACCATCTTTCTTGCGACTTGGCAACATTGATGCATCCGTTGACGCAACATTGAATTGATAAGCCAGCGTCGTTGCTTTAAGTTTCGCGACCACCAAGTGCGCGACCCCAGTGCCAAAAAGGAGATTCGAACATGATTATGGTTATTACTTACTTCTAAAAGTACACGTGTTCTCTGACGCATAACCTGTTGATATGACTTTGTCATGATCTGTAGCGTGTTTTTCCTTTAACTGAACATACAACCTGTTACCCGACTATTCGGACCTGTTTCGGTTGTCGTTCCATGTTCTCTTTCTTAGAGTGAAACATTGCTTCGCGTTTGCGTCACCAAACCCACGTGCAACATTTCTATTACTTTTACATGGAGGACTTTATGTCCAGTCTGATGGTTTTACCTGCGTCCAACAAAAGTACGGAAGAAGAGTCTGTGACAGACAACAAACTGGAAGAGATGAACCTCTTCGACAGGCTTTGCTTTGAATTAGGTAAAAACTTTGTCAGGGAAGGTGATGATGCAAGGATGATTTATTTACGAAGTATGTCGTACCAACTGGATCAACTGCGTTTTCTGTAGTGCGGTTATGTGCGGTTATGGAAGTACCGAAAGTACGGAAAGTACTGAAAATATCAAAGGAGGTTGTATGAAAGATTCAATACACGAGAAGAAACCGGGAAAGTCGGGCCAGGATGAGGATTCTGTAACGCTTCCAGCAAGGCCGGAAAGGAACCTGACGACAGGCAAAGGTGCCGCGGGCAAGAAAGGTAAAAGGCGACAGAGGGACTTGTCGAGAAATGGATTCACCTCTCAAAAACGCGCCGTATCCAAAAACTATCATCGATAATCATGGCAGGCAGGCGATCCACTTTGGTGGTTGTCTGCCTGACGGATTGTGCGTCATAATTACCAGAACGGAGTCACAGCTAATCAGGAAAATGAGATGACAAACAAGTTCAACGATCTGACGGCGGAAGAGGCCCGGGTTGTTCTCCATAAGGGCACTGAAATGCCGTTCTCCGGTGAGTACGATGATTTTTTCGAAGGCGGGCGTTATATTTGCAGGCAGTGTAATGCACCCCTGTACCGTTCGGAAGACAAGTTCCAGTCCCACTGTGGCTGGCCCAGTTTCGATGATGAAATCGAAGGTTCAGTTCGACGGGAAGTCGATGCCGATGGAATGAGAATCGAAATTCTCTGTTCAAACTGTGACGGCCATCTTGGGCATGTTTTTGAAGGTGAAAGAATAACCGAAAAGAATACCCGTCACTGTGTGAACTCCGTCTCGATGAAATTTGTCAGCAGTGATGATTTACAGGCTTTGTGAAACGGCAATATGAGCCGTTTATGGTTTGTTATTGAATGTTTAACGGCGATCAAGCCTGAAAATCATTCCTGTCTGTAGCCAGTTATCCTCAGGGTCCAACTCGTATTTTTCTACATACGCTGATGAAACCGTATCACGTTCATCCGAGCTACTCACAAGATCAGCCTTTAGTTCATAGAGCGAGTCGATGATGCGTACCCTGACGTTGGCGTCGGTTGCAAAAAACTCCGTCCAGGTTGTTCCATCTGCTCCGGTTGCAATATAAAGATGCTCGTCGAGACCGACAGACCAGATATTAATTGAATAGGGATCAGACGGGCGCGTTTCCACCTGGATGGTATCCGGTACCGTAGCCCATGTTAAAGGCGCTGACTTAACATCCCCGGACAGTTCTCCCCCCGGGATCATTGACAGGGGACCACCGCAGCTCGCAATCATGGTGAGCAGCAATGTGATCGACAGGTTACGCATAGTTAGTCTCCACGTTCAGTTTGGTTAATCCAGGTCCTGGATCGCGTTCCATAGCTTGTTGCCAGCCCAGGCAAACAAACCGATGGTAAAAATAGGAATGAATAATGTCATTATCAAACGCACAATCGCATTAGCTGTTTCCTGAATCTGGTGTTCCCTGAGTACATCGGCATATTGTTTTGCGATTTCAACGACCTTTGTTGGCCCAGAATCAGGCTGAAAAACAAGAATGTGTCCATTGATCATATGTGCAGCATCCAGATAGACGACAGGTTCAGTGTCGTTCATTGGGTAGTGCCCGGTTTCTATTTTGTAAAGTGCGTCACCCTTGACACCGTGATTTTTTGATTTCTCGATTCGATAAATAAGTGTTTGGGATTCGGCAGGTAAGTTGGACTTTAAGGTGACGTTGTGGTTCGGCTCGTGCATCGAAGGCCACTGGGACACGAACATGACGACAATAATGATTGCGTAAAACAGGGCGAATAGCATTAAGCCACCTGCCCAACTGCGAATTATCATAGTGTACTCCCCGTCCGTCAGATCCCCGTGCGTGAAAACTGCCTGATCAAACGAACCCGTAGAGATTGGCAGCATTGTCGCAAATTACTTTTTTGCGTTGTGCTTCCGGCAGGTGGCCGACTTCCCGGGAAATAAACTCCTGTGAATCAGGCCACACGCCGTCTGGGTGGGGGAAGTCCGAACCCCACATGATGTTGTCTTCACCCAGTTCGTCGAGCAGTTTGATGCCGACCTTGTCGCTCTGGTAGGTCGCGCTGCACTGGCGCAGCCAGTATTCAGATGGCTTCATCGTCAGCGTCAGGTCCCTGAATTGATCCTCCCATTCAAGGTTCATATGTTCCAGGATATACGGTATCCAGCCGATACCACTCTCGCCAATAACCACTTTGATATTGGGAAAGGCTTCCAGGATCCCCCCGTAAATCAGCTCCATCAAAATGCGTGACATTTGCAGTTGAAAGCCGGTGATGAACACGGCGAATGCCTGACGCCTTTGCAAATGCGGCATGGCATCGAAGTTGGGTGGTTTCCCACCGATCGTATGAAAATGCACGGGTAGCTTTACGTCGTTAACTGCTTGCCACAAGGGAGTCCAGGATGGGTCAAATAAAGGTTTGATGTCCAGGCTGTTGGCAACCTCAACCCCTCTGACAACGCCACGTTCAGCGACCCGGTAAACTTCAGCCACAGCGGCATCGATGTCGTGATTAGGGATACAGGCAAGCCCGGCGAATCTCTCGGGTTGGTAGGCACAAAAATCCGCCAGCCATTCATTGTAGATACGCATCACTTCCGTTGCTGCTTCACCATCGTTCAATCGTTGGGATGCACCCAGGATACCGTATAGGACTTCGGCCTGTACGCCGTCACGATCCTGGTCTTTGATCCTGAGTTCCGGCACCGTTAATCTGCGGATGCCATTTTTGCCATCTTCATACAGTCCGGTTTCAGCCATTCGGTCTGAGCGATGGATTTCCCCCGGCACATACTCTCTACCGGCAGATCCCATACCGTTTTGAAGGCCAAATACTGCCCCTTTTTTACTCACCCACTTGGGCCCTTTCTTACCTTCGACCACATAGGGCATACGATCAACCAGCTTACTCTGTGCCGAAGCGGTGAACAGGTCTGCCGGTAACCAGATCAGGTCAATATGGCAATCTGCTGAAATTACACTGTAGTCCATGGGTTTTCCCTTTTCTTAAGAGCTGAGAGCCTTATGATGTTACCGAATCCGGAAAACGTTTCGCCGTCCGCAGGCGAGCTTTTTCTTTCTCCACCTCCCGGTTCTTGGGTGGCACATTTGTTTCCAGAGCGGTGAGTAACCTCGCTGCGATCCGGGAGACATCGATAACCGCCCGGTTGAAAACCGATTCATTTCGTTTGCTGGGGTTGGTGCTACCGCTGAGTTTTCGAACAAATTGTAACGCGGCTGCCTCGATTTCTTTCCCGGTGGCAGGAGGGTCAAAATTGTAGAGAGTCTTTATGTTTGTGCACATAGTGTTTCTCCCGGGTTTGTACGCTTCATACTACTCTTTACGAACAGGAACGAGCAAATTCACGAACAAGAACGAGCAAATTCGATCATTTATCGTAGGTTTCTTGAACGACAACGGTTGGACCGCGGTCACCTGGAAGACTGTTTGTACATGGTGGAGCAAACTCGTGATGACTGATACAGTGATGGAAATTCAGCAACCAGGGGGAAGATTTGAAAGTTGCAGTAATTGGAGCGGGTGCGGCCGGTCTCGTGAGTGCCCGGGAGCTGATTCGTTGCGGTCATGAAGCCATCGTTTTTGAACAGTCTGGACAGGTGGGTGGCGTCTGGGTTTACCAGTCTGAGACCGAAGATGACTTGCTGGGTCAGTCACCTTCTCGCCCGGTATTTTCCTCCCTGTATGATTCGCTGCGTACCAATTTACCGCGTGACCTGATGGCTTTTCAGGACTATACCTTTGATTCGAAAGGTGGTGGTGATGATCACTGGCAGAGGTATCCGCATCATTCAAAGGTGCTCGTTTACCTGGAACGTTTCGCCAATGATTTTGGTATTTTGCCATTCATTCGTTTTCACGAAAAAGTAACTGGGTTGGCGCCTGCGGGTAACGGCTGGTCCCTGTTAACTCAAATGAACCAGGGCGCCCTCAATAGCAGCTTGTTTGACGCTGTCATGGTCTGTAACGGGCACTATTCCAGGCCACGGATACCGGATATTCCCGGGATAGGAGGTTTCGATGGGTTGACCATGCATAGTCACAACTACAGGAATCCGAAAAATTTTGAAGGTAAACGTGTGGTGGTATTGGGGACAGCGTCATCAGGGGTTGATATTGCGCGGGAAGTCTCAGAAGTTGCAAAAACCGTTTACTGGTGCGGAGATAGTTTCAGCTTTCCGCACAAGATTACATCAAGAGGTATCCACCTGTTTCCGGGACCGTTGAGGTTCAGTGGCAATGACCTTGAGTTCCCTGATGGCGTGATGGTAACGGACATTGATATTTTTGTGTTCTGCACAGGGTATGAATATCAGTTTCCGTTTCTGCCGACCGGCACGGTGACAATATCTGATAATTGGGTTCATCCGCTTTATTTAGACATGGTGTCGCCGGAATTTCATACCCTGGCTTTTATCGGCCTGCCCTACCTTGTTATTCCGTTCCCCTTGTTTGACATGCAGGCACGTTGGTTCTCGAAAGTCCTAACGGGTGACGTGGTGCTGCCTTCAAGAACTGAAATGAACCGAATGATTCGCGAAAGGGAAGCAGAATTAGTGAAACTAAATACTAAACCTCGTCACTATCACAAATTGGGCGACAAACAGACGGCATACATAGACCACCTGGCCCGGCAGTGTGGTGAACCAGCAACACCGGATTGGTTCGGCCGATTAGCCCTCGAAGCACAACAGTCACGCCTGGCAGACCCGGAGCATTTCAGGGATAAACCCATGGAGTTTCACGGCCCGACGGTTGTTAGCTATCTGTCCGTAGAACAAGCCTGATAATGACTACTGATAACAACTACCGCGCGCATGGACTGAAAATTAAGCAGCAAATGCCGGCCGCGCAGTAACCTCGGCATACCAGCGAGCGATATTTTCCCCGCCGAGTAACTCCTGACCGACATTCTTGGCAAAACCTAAAACGATCGCCAGTGTCATATCCGGGATCGTGTATCGATCACCATTGATATATTGATTCTCTGCGAGATGATCGTTAAACAGTGACACGGATTCCCTGGCAATCTCAGCGGATACCTCACCCCATTCCGGGACCACTTTCTCACGATCTTTAAAGAAACCGGTTATGTTCCTGAAGCCCTGCGCAACCGGCATCAGTACATTGAGCTCCACTCTTCTGTTCCACATTTCGATCAGGGCTTTTTCTTCGACGGACTCCCCGAACAGGTTGGGTTCCGGATGCAGACCCTCGAGGTAAAGGCATATGGCCTGGCTCTCAGACAGAAACGCACCACTGTCGAGTTGCAGGACCGGGACCCGACCGAATGGATTCTTGGATCGGTAATCTTCAGACAGGTTTTCAGCAGCACGAAGATCAATCTGGGTGCATGGAATTTCAACACCTTTCTCTTTCATAAATACTTCGACACGCTGGCCGTTTGGAGATGCGCTTTGGGTGTATAGGTGCATGGGGTTGTTCCCTGCTACAAAAAGAATCGCTACTGTGCCAGTTCTGAATGCGGATTCATAGACTGATTATTTTGAGCTGCTCGTCAGTCGAGCAGCAGTTCGGACCAATTTGAAATCCGCACAACCACCGGAGGTTCGGGATAGGTTGTATGCACGTAAATGATTCGACTTTCGTCGGAAGAAACATCGTATGGATCAACGCCTGGTTTATAGGGTGTTCCCAGTTCTCGGATGAAACTGGGTTCGCCAAGCGTCAGGCCATCGTTCTCAGTTAAGGGCACGCGCAGCAGGCGGTCGTGTGAAGTGACGTACAGTGCGGCACCGTCGGCGGACCAGGTTGGCCGCCCTCCGTTGGCTACCTCGACCCGCAATCGACGCCCTCCATTGGGTGGGAACGCCTCGATATAGATTTGAGATCCTCCTGCTTCCGTCTGTGTCCAGGCCATCCATGCGCCATTGGGTGAGATATGGGCTTGACCTTCCGGGACATCTGTTGCCCTGATGACGCTTAGGGCACCGTCGTTGGTTCTGAAATAGAGATCACCTGCACTGAGGTCATTGATTGGAGCGTAGAGCAACCCCAGCTTGTTCCACTGCTGCGGCCAGACACTCCTTTCAAATTCAACCAATGTTGCATGAAGGCCTGATGTTACTGTTTGCGCCACGACCCCGGTACCAGCGTAATCCCTCATTGGCCTCATTTTTGACCCATTCGGATTCTATGGAGCTATCTGACCAGACGACTACGACACAACGTGCACTTTTTAACGCGGTCTCAATAACAGTGTCGAATTCTGAACCCGCCGAAATCCGGGTGTCCCACCACACAGAAAAACCGGATTCCTCCAGTTCCCTGACAAGATCAGCGACAAATGCTTTATCCTTTCTCTTGTAGCTGACGAAAATATCCGCGGTATCGGACATGGTTGAGTCCATTCCTGTTTTCAGCCTGAGAGGCCTACCTCAATCGTGGCAACACTTCGTCATTAAACAGAGTAAAAGACTGGTTGGACAGGGGTGAACATAACAGGTAGTTCAGCTTGTTTTCTTCCTCATACTGAACCAGCAGATCAGCTACCCGTTCCGGGCATCCCCACAAAATTACGTCGTCTACATATCGCTGGACCGGGTCAATTTCTTCTTTACCTGCTTTAACGGCCAGGGGGTTTTTCATATAGCTGCCGGTTGTCCACTGAGCGCCGGATTCTGCAACCTTGCGCGCCTGTTCGTCTGTTGGCGCGATGGCCAGCAACCTCGCAACTGGAATATCGCGGCCTTCGACCGCATGGCCATGACTCGCCAGGGTGGAATCATACAGTTCCCGCTTTGCGGTGATATCCCCGATTGACGAATGAGGATCCATCATGATGGTGAAACCCTTTTCCGCCGACCACTTGATAGCATCCGGGGAGGAAGCCGCCATCCACACCGGAATCGGGTTCTGCAGGGGCTTTGGTAGAACCTCAAGGTCCGAGTACTGGTTAAATTCACCGTCGTAATCCAGCTTGTCGTTTTGCCAGGCTTTTAAGACGATGTCCACGTTCTCCCTGAACCTCGGGTGTTTTTGTTCCCGGTCTATGCCGAAGGCACGGAACTCCGTTGCGTCAAAACCACTCCCGGCACCCCAGTTGACGCGACCACCAGAGAGTACGTCCAGCAGTGCAATTTCTTCCGCCAGGCGAATTGGGTTATAAAACGCCGCCAGTGATACACCGGTGCCAATACGAAGATTCTTCGTATGTGCTGCGAAATGAGTCCCCATCATATTGATAGAGGGGCATACACTGTAGGTACTAAAGTGATGTTCTGCTATCCAGACGGCATCAAAGTCGTTCTGGTCCATGATGTGAACCCGCTCCATTGCGCGGTCATAGACCTGTTGCAGTTCACCCCGCCTTCCCGGCCAGCTAAAAAATTGTAAAACACCATATTTCATTCGTTTCTACTCCGTGTCACCAGATCTTATGCTGCGGTCTACTAGACCTCTTCAGCAAACCGCGATTCCAACTGTAAATAACCATCGGGATCAGGGTGCTGGGAAAAGACTTCCTCCCAGCCCTTGCCTGCAAATATGGTCTTCTGGCCTTCGTTTCTCTTTTCCATGGATTCCCAGCGAATTATCCAGGTCACGTTTGCAGTACCGTGTTTCGGCGTCATGGGATCTTTGCCGTTGATTTCCGGTGGTTCGCCGTTGTCGAGCCAGAAGCCGACGACGTCCAGGTTGGCCTTAAGGTATGGCACGGCATGGTCAACCGCCCATTTCCGATAAGCATCAAACTGATCAGGGTCATAGTGATAACTTCGAATTTCGACGAGCATGATTGGCTCCATTAATTGCGAGTAGGTAATCTATCACGGATCTTGTCTTCGTGTTGCGCATCTTGTTGGGCGAATTGAACAGATTCCTGTACCCTTGAGCTCATCGACTCGAATCCGAACTTAAAACGAATTCAATTCCAAGGTAGAGCAAGTAAATGGACAATATTAAATTTTCAATGATCGAATCTAATAGTATCTCAATACGAATTGCCGAGGCGGGCACAGGACCGCTGGTATTGCTGGTTCACGGCTGGCCGGAATCATGGTACTCGTGGCGACATCAGGTGACAGGCCTGGCAGCCGCTGGCTATCGGGTCATAGCGCCAGACATGCGAGGCTATGGAGATACAGACGCGCCAGCCGATCCGGCTGAGTACCGAATCGATAAACTGGCAGCAGATCTGGTTGGCATTTTAGATGCTGTCAACGAACAGACTGCAGTCCTGGTCGGGCACGACTGGGGGTCCATGGTAGTTTGGAATGCCGCGGTGCTGCACCCGGACCGGTTTACCGGTGTTATTGGCATGAGCGTGCCTTACGGCGGTGTTGCGAAACAGCCGCCCCTGGATAATTTCAAGAAGCTGTTTGGGGACTCATTCTTTTACATCCTGTATCACAATGAGGAAGCTGGGGTCGCAGAGAAAGAGTACGACAGTGATCCGAGAAGGTTCATCTCCATGCTTTACGCATCCCCTGATACACCGCGACATGACCCGACCATTACCGATCCAAAACGGAGTGCCGGTGGCTGGTTTGGACGCATTGGCGCACCGAAGGAATTGCCAGACTGGCTCACTGAGGAGGACCTGGATTACTACGTTAACGAATTCACCCGCGCCGGTTTTCGAGGTGGTGTGAATTACTATCGGAACTTCAACACGAACTGGGATTTGATGAAAGACGTCGATCCGATGGTCAAGATCCCTTCCGCGTTTATTTCCGGGTCTGCTGACATGGTTATCGCCGGAGCAGACGAAGCCGGGTTACGAAAAACCATGTCACCGGTAATGTCTGACCTCAGGGAAGTCACATTACTGCCGGGTAAGGGGCATTGGGTGCAGCAGGAAGATCCTGCAGGTACGAATGAAGCAATTCTCAGGTTTTTGAAAAGCCTGGAGTCTTAACAGGTTTGATATGAGGAACTGAGCGATGAATATGCGGTGGATAACGATTGTTCTTTTCTTACTGGTCTCTGCGGTTGGATATGCAAAGCCCCAACAGGAAGCGATTACTATCTGGGTCGACGGTGTCAGGCTAGCGGGTAATTTGTGGAAACCATCTGGTTTGGGAAAGACAGAGAAACGGCCAGCGATTTTGATGGTCCATGGCTGGGGAGGCCTGAAATCACATCTGAATCAAGCCTATGCTCCCCAATTCGAAGATATGGGGTACATCGTACTGACCTTTGACTATAGAGGCTGGGGTGAAAGTGATGGCAAGCTGATTCGAGTGGGTAAAAAACCTGAAGACGCTGGGGAAGAATACACTGTCAAGGTGAAAGAAGTGCGCATGATAGTTGATCCGCTGGATCAACTTGAGGATATTAGAGCTGCTCATGCCTATCTGGTAGGGGAGTCTCAGGTGGATGCGGAGCGTCTTGCAGTGTGGGGTAGTAGCCTGGGAGGTGGGCTTGCGTTGCAAACTGCTGCAACGTTAGCCGGATTTAAGGTATTGATTACACAGATTGGTTCTGTCAATCCAAGAGCAGATGACTCTGATGCAGAGGATTACCCGCTATCATCCGTAAACATGTTGCGCCTTCGTTCTGCTGTTAGTCGCGGTGAGCTGCCGCCATTTCCTGGCCCGGATGGAGCCATCGAAGGTTTAAATGGTTTTCCCGACTGGGCCAGGTATGCTCGTTATGATCCGTTTGCAACTGCAGATCAATTAACAGCGGCAACATTGATAATTGACGCGGCAGATGAAGAACTGTTCGATAACACCAAAAATGGTGCTGCACTTTACGCTAAACTGAAAAACAGGGTTAAGGTGCGTTACGAATCACTACCCGGAAAGCATTACGATATCTACCGTGGTGAAGGCTATGCAGCTGCGATAGCCATGGAAAAACAGTGGTTGGAGAAGTACTTACCATCCAGGTAATAGGGAGCCTTTTGAACAGGTATTCCGTCTCCCTGCTTATCTGGCCTTGAGCTGAATCTGGAATTTCGCACCTTGATTCGTTTCGATATCAATGTTGAAGGAATCTTTATCTGGTCGGCTGTACGAGAGCGTTTTCAAGCCGCCCTCACTTACAGCTTTAAACCCCACGCTGTTTTCTCCCATTGACTTAAGCTCCATCACCTGCGGTTCTGGAGTCCGGGGCTTGAAACCGGGATCCCATTGCTTTATTCGTAATGTCAGGGAATCGTTCTCTTCTTCAATGACAATCAGCTCCACCATACTTGTGGAGCCATTACCCGTCATTCGAACCAGAGAGGCAATCGAGCCGTCTACGGGCATGATCCAGTTTTCCTCGAGGGTCATACCAGGACCAGCTGGCCCAGCCCAGGCACCTGTCATCCACGACAGGTCTTTGACGTTGGTCTTTTCAGCAAATACACCAGTGCTGGTTACTGAAAGCATCATGATCAGGGTTGCAGTGAGAAACTTTTTAATCAACACAATAGGACTCCGTTATTTTTCTATTTTGTATGTTTTTTACCAGAATGTAACAAGGCTAACTGATAACCCCTTCCTTTGCCAGAGCCCGCATATCCTCTATGGTAAGCCCCAGCTCAGACAGAATTTCGACAGTATGCTGGCCGACTTCCGGTGAATATAAACGTTGTGTGGAGGGGGTTTCCCCGAACCTGACGGGAGGCCTGGGTTGCTGCATTTGCCCGCCGCGGGGGTGATCCAGATCCAGTAATACCTCGGCTGCCTTTACTTGTGGGTCATCTGCAACTTCAGCCCGCTTGTTAGCCCGGGCGACGGGGATTTCATTCTCGGAGAATATCTCAATCAGCTCCGCCGTGGAATATGAAGAACAATCAGCGCCCATGCGGTGTGAAACTATAGCGCCATCATTGGCGGGGCTGATTTCGTACATATCTGCCAAATCTCCTGCGTACTGAACGCCTTCCCCCATAAAGGTATAGTTCCACATCAGGTCGGGCCAATTAAAATATACGGCGGTGTCCAGCATCGAGATTTTCAAATGCTGTCCCGCTGCGCCTTTTTCCCTGGCGAACAGGGCGGCGGTGATTCCCTGTGCAGTGGTGAGTGCAGTCACCTTGTCATAAATGATAGTTCGCACCATCTTCAGGCTGTTGGTTTCCGATTGGGCATCTGTGGCGCCGCTTATTCCCTGAATAACATAGTCATAAACCTTCTGGTCGGCATAGGGACCGACATCACCCATACCGCTGATGGAAGTGTAGATAAGATCAGGATTGATGACCTTCAGCGTCTCATAACCCAGGCCCAGTTTTTCCATTTTCCCGGGCCGATAATTTTGCAGAAGTACGTCTGCAGTCTCAACCAACTGCAGCACCAATGCTTTACCGGAAGGATGTTTCAGGTTAATCGCCAGTGACCTTTTATTACGATTAATCATCGAAAAGATTGCGCTCAGACCATTGCGACTTGCGCCAAGAAAACGGATGCCGTCCCCCTGGTAAGGTGGCTCGATCTTGATGACATCAGCCCCCTGGTCGGCAAGAACCACGGCTGCCATGGGTCCCGAAACGACTGCCGAGAGATCCAGTATACGAACCCCATCCAACGCTCCTCTACTCTTGCCATCGGCATCCTGATCAATACTATTCGACATATCTTTGATTTATATTGCAGCTTGAAGGCGTACAACTTAACGCCTGGGACTGTTCATGTACAACTGTAATCAGCCCGGCGTTTATCAGCCCGGCAGTAATCAGCCCAGCTGATTGAGTGGCATACACCTGACAACGAAGTGGGTGTGCTATTGAAAGGAATATGACAGAAGCATGAAACTAATATGAAACTGGCATGAAGCTGACATGAAGGTTTTGGCCTGGAACATTCGCGCTGGCGGTGGCGTGCGTGTGGCGGGTATTTTTCAACAATTGGTTACCTGGGATGCCGATATTCTGGTGCTTTCAGAATTCCGGGGTACCAGTGCCAGTCAGTCACTGGCAGCGATGCTTCGGGGTGCCGGATGGCTGCACCAGGTGACGACGGCGCGAAGCAACGATAAAACCAACGGGTTGCTCCTGGCATCCCGGTGGCCGGTGACGCCGATCGAGCATCGTATTCGAATCGATCCGTTTCGCTGGCTGCCTTGCCTGATCCATGATTTCGGCCATGGTGGCCACGAGCCCCTGTTTATTGGATCGATGCATGTGCCGAACAGGGTCAGTGGTCGGAAGGATCGATTTCAACGTGGTGTCATTCGTTTTGTTAAGAAATTTCCCCGGGAGCCGGGTTTATTGCTTGGGGATACCAATTCTGGTATTTCGGTTATTGATGAAGAATCCCCTGCTTTTGGAGCGATGGAAGAGAACTGGATAGGACAGCTGTCTAAACTGGGCTGGGTTGATGGGTTTCGACACATACATGGGGATAAAAGAGAGTTCAGCTGGTATTCACCGAACGGAAACAACGGTTTTCGACTGGACTATGCCTACCTCAGCCCAAAGACAGTAGGCGGTTTGATATCTGTTTCCTACCAGTGGGGCAAAAGCGGCGGTTCGCGGCGAAGAGAAGTACTGAGTGATCACGCTGCGATCATGGCGAACATCACTATTTAACCTTTGGTTGATGCTATGCTGTTACACAAACGAGAAACTGCAAAGGGCTTACCCATCGACAATCAGACTAGCCGTCAGGTCAACAGGCAATGGACCCTAGTGCGCACACCGCCAGCTGGGTGGCCGACAGAGGGTGACTTTTCATTTGACGAAACGACGATTCCGCAACCGGGTCCGGGGCAGCTCACAGCGAGAACAATTTACCTGTCGATGGACCCCTACCAGTGGGGCCGAAGGCGATCCGGTGTTGAACGGATCGGAGATGTCTGTCATGGCCGTACGGTGTCCGTGGTCATGCAGAGTCGCCACGAAGACTATGTCGAAGGCGATATCATATTTAATACCAATGGCTGGCAGGAATACGGCCTCGTAGGTGAGGACGTCTCGGTTTTCAACTATATGTTTCCGCGTAAAATAGACCCGGCGCTTGCACCTGTCTCTACCGCTATCGGGGTTTTAGGCATGCTGGGGCTGACAGCCTATTCTGGAGTCTATCTGCAGTGCCAGCCACAACCCGGAGAAACTGTCGTGGTGTCTGCCGCCTCCGGTGGTGTCGGACAAAATGCCGGACAGATCGCGAAGATTAAGGGCTGTCGAGTAATTGGTATAGCGGGGTCTGACGAAAAATGCCGGTTTGTTGAAGAAACTCTGGGTTTCTCGGCCTGTATCAATCGAAACGCTGAAGATTTTCCCGCCCGGTTGGCAGCAGCTTGTCCGGACGGCGTTGATATCTATTTTGAAAGTGCCGGTGGGATGGTATTTGAAGCCGTGCTGCCCTTGTTCAATAAAAATTCCCGCATTACGTTGTGTGGTCTGATTTCCCAGTATGGCAATGAGGAGCCCGGGTCAGGACAGGAGAACTGGAAGCGGCTCGGTCAACCTGTGTTTGATCGACTGAACGTCACCGTTCATGGTCTTTTTGTGGGCAATTTTGTCAAAGATTACCAGGAGGCTTTCCTGGCGGACATGAGTGGTTGGATCAAGGATGGATTAGTCAGGTACAAAGAGGACCTGTGGCAAGGTTTAGAGAATGCACCTGACGCGTTCTCGGCACTGCTTAAAGGTGGAAACTTCGGCAAGACCCTTGTCCAGGTCGGAGAAGATCCGACCCTTGATGAAGCGACCCGGCAACATCGCGAAAGTGATAATGTGCTGGGCGGTAGCCGCTAGCCTCAATATACCTTTTTGGACTTGTTGGCTATTTTGATTTCTTCGATTTTTTTGCTTTCTTTGTTTTTGTTGTTTTTGTTGTTTTTGTTGTTTTTGTTGCTTTCTTGCTTTTTTTCGGTTTTCCCGATTCTTCAGCGTCTGTATCTTCAGATTTATCCGAACTGTCGAGGCTCTTCAGCAGTGCTTCGTCTACGTCCGGCAGGGACTTCAGCTCATCGGTCTTTTCCTTCTTAGGCACCTTCTTCAGCAACTCTTTCAACAGGGTGTACTGATCCTGGCTAAAGGCGCGTAATTCACGATATTGTTCAACCAGCGTTGACGATGCTTCCAATGTTGCCTTCTTTTCGTCTATTTCTTTCTGCAACTGTTGTTTCTCTTTCTTAATCGCCCGAAGTTCATCCTCGGCTCTTTTCTTAGCATTCGTCTCGTCGAGTTTCTTCTTATTCAGGGCTTTCAGCTTTTTGACTACATTTTCAGGCGTATCGGCCAGAGTGACATTGATTGTTTTTAGCGCCTTGACCTTCACTTCGAGCTGTTGATTGATCTTTATCAGATCTTCAGTACTCGTTTTACGAGTTGACTCAAGCAACGAGTCCAATGCCTGTTTTTCTTTAAGCAACTCGCCGTGGGCGGTTTCCAGTTCTGCCCGGGCCTTTTCCGTGGATGTCAGCGACTTGTTTATTGCATCCAGGGCGGTTTGATTTTCTTTATTGGCTATACTGACTTTTGACTCTGCATCTGTGATCTGCCTGATACCGATTTCAAGGGCGGTCTTGAACTCTGTGTCACTGCACTCAGGGTCAATTCCCAGTGCATCAGTCGCGGTCTTGATTAATATTTGTTTGGCAATCGCAATCTCTTTCCAGACGTCTAAATCTAAAGCACTTTGAGCCACATAGATCTCCAGGGTGGGTGAAACATCACTAATTAGGGGAAGTTAATCCTACTATAGCCGAGTGAGTTCGGCTTGAGGATGGATAATGGGGGTATTTTCGCAAATATCAACGTTTGAGAACAAGATTTTTTATCATCATTGAAGATTATATTCAGCAATAAGGCGTCACTGTTAAAAACGAGGCGAAATCTGGTTTTCTGAGCCGCACCAATGGCATACTGAAAAACTTGAAAAAGAAAACCAAAAAATGGAGAGAGATGTGGTTAACGGGGGCTCAAAAGCAATCAAACCAGAGGATGGACCCGTTGCGGTCACTGGCAGTGCTGGATATATCGGATCGCATATTGTGCTGAACCTCGTGCGTCATGGTTATACGGTGCGAGCTTGCGTCAGGGAAGCCACTAATTTAACGAACACGGCCCATTTATCAGCAATGAATAGTATTGGGCCCGGTTCAGTTGATGTTTATGAATGTGACCTGATGGTGCCCGGTGATTACGATGAAGTGTTTACTGGTTGCTGTGGAGTTTTTCACGCCGCGGCAGAGATGGGGAACCTCGAAGGATCGACCCCCTTGAAGGTTTATGAAGGGGGATTGAAAGCGACTGGATTGGTTCTCGATTCGGTGAAGAAAGCCGGGACAGTTAAACGCCTGGTCTACACCAGTTCTTTCGCTGCGGTTGCGCATCCGGCACCTGAAGGATACCCGTATGTGGAAGATTCCTGGGCAGATATGAACCGGGGCACCGGTGAGGGTTCCAAATGGAACATGGAAACCGTCGTCAAGGATCGTGAAATCGCATACGCCATGACCAAAATGGAAACTGAAAAGTTCGTATACGCAGAGGCGGAAGCGAATGGCTTCGAGGCTTTTGGTGTTTGCCCCTGTCATGTCATTGGGCCGTTATTATCTGCGTCGCATCAACGCCCCTGGTCCTGGCAGACCAGGATTGGCGACATGCTGGAAGGTTATAGTCATCGCAGAATGTTCTGGAATATTGTCGATGTGCGTGATGTTGCGGAAACGCAGCGTTTAATCGCCGAATGCCCGGATAACATCAACGGCGAACGTTATAACCTGGTGGCAACTGATGAGAGCGGAATGATCACCCAGGAAGAATTGCAGTTGATACTGCGACAGTTGTATCCTGGAATTGGTGTTGGCGGTAATTTTAAACAAGGCGTCACATTCAGGTCGCCGGTCAGCATGCTCCAAAAGGCCGTCACACAACTAGGCTTGAAACCTCATAGGGTTTCAGATTCCATCAAGGACAATGCCGACTCTTTGCTGCAGTGGGGGCTGGTTGAGACCCGCGAAGGCGAAGACAACTGGCAGAATGATGCCAACAACCTGGGTATCAAATCCAGATGGAGCCCTCGTACATACCCTGCTATCGACCCTGAATTGAGGGCGAATCTCAAGTGACGGCGTCAGGGCCCACTTTCCGATTAGTTTCACGCGTTAGTGGCGCCAAACCCGTTTTTGTAAGTTCGAATTACTGAGCCGCAATTGATTGATTAATTCCATCACCTGAATGGGCGATGTGCCTGCTACAGGCGAGTGCGATAGTGCTAGGTACTGAATAATAGACCCATGTACGTAAATAACCGGATGGACGGAAAGTTACCCCTGAAATCTGAAAATGGAAACACTAAAAAATGGTGAAAAAGATGGTTAAATCAATGGCGCTGGTACTGGTATTCCTGGCTCTGGCTGTTCCTGCCACGGGAAACGCGGCACATAGTTACAAACACGATCACAAACACAGTCACAAACAACAATCATGCAAAACATGAGAGAGGCAATTCTCACAAAAACAGAACGAGCAAGAAAACCAGGTCGTTCAAAGTTCAAAAAGTTGAATGGAAAGAAAACAAGGAGCAGTTTCGGGTAAAAGGGAAATCAGCAGACGATAGCACCGTGTCCGCTCGCAATGGTGTTGATGGTTCCCTGATTACTGAGATCGACCCCAAACACCACCATTTCTCCTGGAAAACGTTCATCGAAGATGGTCTTGGAGTGCCATGCTCTGTTGTAGTGGAACAAGGTGATGTGAGTCTGTTGGTTGATGTGAAGAACGCGCCGGAAAATTGCGGCAGAAAGCTGACTTTGACTGGGCGCGTCATTGACGAAGCTATCCCGTTCGCAATTGTTCAATTCACTATCGGTGACCAGGTCTATTCCACTGTGGCTGATGAAAATGGTTTTTATCAAATAGATATCACCACATCGACTACAGATGACCTGGTGGTTGCAGAAGCAACGGTCCCTGGTTCAACAGAACTGACACTGACTTCCATCATTGGTCCTGTATCCAGCCTGTTATCTGATGAAAATGCCAATGGTGTTATTGATTCAAGCGGAACATTCAGCACTGACATCACCAACGTCACTACGGCTAATGTGGTCCTGATGACGCAAGCCAATGGTGGTGAGCCAATTACTAACCTGGCACAACTCGAACAAGCTGAGAAATTTGTTGATGCCACCGAATTGCTGCAACTCGCGGCTGTTATAAAATTGATTTTGGATGACCCCGGCTTCGACATTCCCGTTGGCTACGACAACTTGCTGGAGTTTACGTCCGACAGCCTGGCTGTTACTGCATTTGTTGAGACGGTAGACCCAACAATCTTTGAAGATACGTTGCTGGCTATCATAACGGATGCCGACCTTCTGCCAGGATTTGAAGCTTCTGACATCCCGTCAAAATACTATGCCATTGTCACGCCGGTGGTGGGATTCCTGGCGAGATCAGGCGATGCGCTTGAATTTGACCCGGCTGGGACAGGCAACCTGTTGACGACAGACGTCGACGGACGACCAATCAACGATGCTTACAACTGGCAGGTAGACGATGGAGTGCTGAGTTTGAACTTCGTCGCACCGACAAGCCAGGTGAGTTTTCCAGGCATTGAACAGACGACGGCGACCCCACAGCAGATTAATGATGTTAACAGTTGCAACAATCACAGTGTTATTGAACGAATCACCGAGATTGGCCGAGATATAGTTCTAATTCAAAACGGTGTGCTGGAAGAAAAAGTGTCATTGATCAGGCAGATACATACGACCTATGATCCAATTGACATTGATGACGGTTGCGATGGCAGTTTTGACAGAGTTATTCAACTGGCAGATAAGTTTGAAAACAGGTCCCAGCAAGGCAGCTTGCGTGACTCCTCACAGATCAGTCCTATCGATTTTGTTGCAGAAGCAGCGCTTGTTGGCAGCTGGGTCTTTAACTTTGATTATGATCTGGGTGAGTCGGCGTTCACGGGGCCCATCGGAGAGGGCCTGGCAAACGATCTGCTGACATTCAACAGTGACGGCACCGGCACCGCCAAAATAGCAAATACTGCATTCGATTGGAGCGAAAATGGGGATGTGCTGACTCTCAGTTACCTGAGCCCGGCGAACGAGTCCCTGACGGAACAGATTGTATTGCTGGACTTGCTGGATGGTGTGTATGGGGCTTTTTATGAACTGACCAACAATGATACCGGGGAGCGTGTTGGTACCTACGGACTCGCGGTAAAACAGGACCCGTCTTTCGCTTTCTCACTACCTTTGTTGCAAACTGCAGGTGGGAATTTCTGGAACTCGGGACTGAATGCGCAACTGAAAAATCAGTATGACGCCGATGGTCAGCTTCTGTTCACATCGCATTTTGGTTGGGGATTTCATGATGCGACCAGTGCGACCAATTGTAGTTTCTTCCTCGATACAGGCGGTGATGCTTTACTTGAAAGAGATATGCTGTGGACGATTCAACCTGATGGAGACCTGATTCTTGACGGTGCTTATTACGGCTTTTGCGCGTTCATTATTCAGGTCAATTGTCATCGCAGGATATGGACACCCCTGATGCAGGACGGCGATGGAACAATCTGGTATCTGGAAAATGCACTGACCGATTTTTCCGGTGCTCAACCACCACAAACAAGACACGGCATACCAAGGCTCAATATGATTGACCGAATTGCTGTTCCTGCGGCGGAGGTGTTTTTCAACACACCTCTCGCGCCCTGATGACGTCAGGTTCACTTCTCCCTAAGGGGAAGTGAACCGCCTCCTTATCTCTGTTGCAACTTCCCGATCAAGCTCGCAATTTCATCGTCAGCCAGCGATGGGGCGTAAAATGCTGTCCGATCAACAATATCACTGTAACGTTGCACCATTTCCTCAACGACGGCATTCGGTTCGCCGACAATCGCAAAGGTATGCAGAATCTCGTCATCGATGAGGCTGGCCATTTCACTGGTGCGATGTTGTTTCATCAGTCGATTAAGCTCACCTTGCAGAGCACCCCAGCCATGTAAGTCCAGCACAGTCCGATAACCAGGTGTGGAACCATAGAAAGCGATTCGATCGCGGATAACGTCAATCGCTGTGTTCATATCCTCTTCGGTATGACCCGTGGCTATCATGGGTGCGAAATCAACAACGAATTCATCCCGGTTGGAATCGACGTTGGCCAGGCCCTGTTCTATGGCAGGCAGGTTAACCTCCCGGATGTAGCGTTCGGTGGAGAAGGGATGCATGATCAGGCCGTCGGCAACTTCCGCGGCTACCTTTGTCATCAGGGGTCCCGTTGCCGACAGTAAAATATCCGGACGACCCGCCTCAGTATTTTGCGGCGTGAATGTTTTTGGCATTAGCGTATGGCGGTAATACTCACCATCGAAGTCCAGATCTTCACCTTCGTACCAGCAGTCAAAAATAGCATGCATCGCGTTGATGAATTCTCGCATCTGTCGGGGGCCTTTGTACCAGGGCATACCGAAGCGTTTGACGATATGGGGTTGTACCTGGGTGCCCAGCCCGAGAATGAAGCGTCCCTGGCTGAATGCATTCAGGTCATGGGCAAGGTTCGCCATGATCATGGGGTTGCGGGCAAAGGCAACCGCGACGGAGGTGATCATTTCGATTTTCTCGGAATGCTCTGCAGCGATGGCCAGAGGCAAAAACGGATCATGATCCAGTTCGGCGATCTTGACGCCATCGTAGCCGATTGATTCCAAACGCTGGACCTGAGCTGCGACCTTTGTCATGTCGGCACTGATTGATGCATCGACTTTCATGGTTTTTCCTCTATAGCGGGATTAGCGTCAGCGGTCTGGCGTCGTGCTGGAAGTTAGCTCACATCGAAATCAAAGTTGTAAGCGCGACAGGCGTTTTCGCGGAGGAACATTGGTATCACGTTCTCGCGTAAGCCAAGGGCATCCACTTCCTGCCTTCCCCGGTCCCAGACTATTGTTGGATACTCGGTACCGAACATCATTTTTTGTTTGCCCCGGGTGTTGATGAAGTGAACAAAGTTTTCGGGCCAGTATTTGGGTGCAACCGCACAACATGACATATAGACGTTGTCCCAATGGGTCATGGTTGAAATGGCTGCTTCAGTCCAGGGTTGTCCACAGTGGGTCATAATCAATCGCAGATCGGGAAAATGAAATGCGACTTCATCGTAGTAAATGGGGTTTTGGACGAACCCGGGGCGACGCGGACCCGGCATACCCGCGTTCATGGAAACGCTAAGGTCCAGTTCCAGAGCCTTGGTATAAAACGGCCAGTAGACCCGGTCGGTGGGCGGCAGGGTATAGCGAAAGGGTGGTATACGAAGGCAACGAACTCCGTATTTTTCATGGTATTCAATTACTCGCTGAATCTCTTTAAATCCCAGCAGCGGATTAACGATCATCGCCGGAAGAATCTTGTTTGGATATTGTTCGTGCGCCCGACCCACCCAGGTCGCATGATCCGGTTCCATGATTGAAATTACACAAGCACCGATATCAGCAGCGTCCATTTGTTCCAGCAGCGCCTCCGGAGAATCCAGTTTTGGTCGTCCTTCGATCCCCTTGAACAGGTAGCCAAGACCACCCTCGTTGGAAGGGCTTAGAAAACTGGAATTGATAAGGGAGTCGACAGCGCGTTCTGGCATTGAATTATCCTCGGTTTATTGAAAGGCTCACACCTTGCGGTAGAACTTCTCGCGATTGCGAACAGGATCAAGTAGCGACCAGTCTCCCTGTTCGACTTCGTATCCCTGGGGAAATGGTGGGCGTGCTTCCATCTCAACGGACTCAAGGACGCGTGGGTCCTGGTAGTAACCCTGAAGCGTGATGCTCACCAGAATTGGCACAAAGGGGCTGTTTGAGCTTTTCAACTCGCCAATCAATACCGACTGATCAGCGTTTGAAGATTCGACGAATGGAGACGCGAAACGTTCTAACGATTGTTCGTCAATTGTTTTAGTACCTTGCCTGAGCAGGTCTTCGTGTTTCTGTCCGTGACTGAGGATCCGGTTAAAAATCTCCGCATCATTCGCACCGGGCAGATTGAACTCTTTACTCGCGGGTATAATGGTACTTACTATAATTTTAAGGATGGCACGTTCGTCATCTGTCAGGGGTAGCTCTGTCTTGATTAGATCACTCATTGCTATTTCCTAAGGAACCTCTGATTGAGGTCGGTATGCATAATATGGGCCCCTTGGTTTTGCAGTCCCGCAAAGCAACTTCAAATCCGTGCTGCCTAACCCTGCTCGTAATCTGCGCGACAAGTGCGAGTTTTAACTTCCCATTGAAAGCTTGGGGCGACAAGATGATAGCAGGGTGTTTATGCGCTTGCTCATGTCCGGCCGAAGGGTCAAAGTCCGTCCACACAAAATCTCCGCGCTCTGGTGTATAGGTCATCTAAATTAGCTCTCTATGCTCGGTCAACCTCCTAGTCAAACAGGTTCGCCAACCGTTTTTTCATGGAATCTGCCACATACAGGGCAAGTGCCTGTATGGTTCGCGTCGGATTCACTCCGGCGCTGGTGACAAAGATGCTGCCGTCAATGACAAACAGATTTGGAACATCATGGCTGCGTCCCCATTCATTAACGACAGAGTTTTCCGGGTCCGTCCCCATTCGGGCAGTTCCCATCAGGTGCCAGCCACCGCCAGCAATGGGAGATTCAGAGAGAATGTCAGTTGCGCCTGCAGCTCGCAGCACTTCTGACGCACGTGCGATTGAGAATGCCAACATATCTTTACTGTTTTGGCTCAACGTATAATCGAGCTTGGGGGCTGGTATGCCATTTGAGTCTTTTAGTTCAGGGTCCAGGGTAACCGTATTGTGCAGCTCCGGTAAATCTTCACAAATAGCTACCATGCCAGTGAGGCGGTTTACATATTTTCGATAAGCCTGGTGATGCCCTTCACCCCAGGGAATACGGCCCGAAAATACCCCGGTCATCGCCGTGGCAACCGGCCCCCTGCCTCTGTTGATCTCGTACGTGTAGCCCCGTACAAACCCCCGGGAAAGATCTGTTTCGTAAAATTCCTGGCTCCAGATACTATCGTGTGGGCCATGGTTGCCATCCAGCGGATCTTCAAACACGCCCTGTATAGAAGCATAGGGATGAAACATGAAATTTTTTCCAATCAGTCCGCTATTGTTCGCAAGCCCGTCAGGAAATTGCCGGGAGACAGAATTCAAAAGGATTCTTGGTGTGCCTACGCCATTGCAGGCCATCACAACAACTTCAGCCTTTTGTTCAAGCTCGTTGCCCTGTGCGTCGAAGTAGATAACACCCGTTGCCATGCCCTGATCATTCACTGTAATTTCTTTTACACGACATCGGGTTCGTAGTTCGACACCGGCGCGGATCGCATGGGGCCAATAAGTGATATCAGTACTGGCTTTGGCCCCCTGGGCACAGCCGTGAACGCAGGCACCAAGATTAATGCACTTGTCCCGGCCATCATATTGTTCGGTCGCAATTGCAGAATCAGATGGCCACCAGTGCCAGCCCTTTTTGTTAAACCCCCTGGCGATAACCTGACCGGATTTACCCAGCGGCAGGGGGGGCATCATTGACTTCTTGTCCGGGTAGGCCGGATCACCTTCAAGACCCGAGACGCCCATCATGCGATCATTTTCGTCGTAGTAGGGCGCCAGGGTTTCGTAGTCAATTGGCCAGTCATCAGCCACGCCGTCCAGGGATTTAACCCTGAAGTCAGATGGGTGAAAGCGAGGGAAATGTCCAGCGTAGAGAACAGTGCCGCCACCGACACCGTTGAAGTTGGCGACAGCAATGGGAGAATTGGTTTCATTGATAGGGTAGTCGGTTTCCCTATTTCGCCGGTTAGGACTGATGCTGAAGTCCTCTCTCGATTCCCAATCCATTCCCGTGCTGGGGTAATCACTCGGATTCATCCAGTCCCCCTGCTCCATGCAGAGAATCTTCATTCGAGTATCAGCCATACTCCACGCAAATGCGGCACCCGATGCCCCGGCACCGATAATTAGCACATCAACTGGTTCATTCGCCATTATTGCCTCCTCACGATACGGAAAAGAATATGCCCTACTATGACGTGAACGGCAAACAACATGTTTGATCGCGGTCTGTTCACACGGTAGGATCGATCTATCGATTATGGTAGAGAAAAAACTATGAGTGAAATCGTCAGCAGAGAAATCCACCTGGTTTCCAGACCTGATGGCATGCCGGTGCCGGAAAATTTTCAGTTGGTTGAAAATACACTGCAAACATCGGCTGGGGATATTCTGGTTAAGAATCTGTACATGTCAATTGATCCTGCGATGCGTCCACCGATGAGCAATGGTCAAACCAAGCTGGATGAGGCCATGGGTGGCGGCGCGATCGGCAAGGTTGTTGAAAGTGACGATGTGGAATTTCCTGTGGGGTGTTACGTACAACATCGATATGGTTTTCGGGAGTACTGTATCGCAAAGGCGAAACAACTACAGATCATCACCCTGGACGGAGAACCGTTAACCACCCATTTGCATGTACTCGGTGGAACAGGTTTTACGGCGTGGGGCGGATTGCTGGTCACTGGTGAACTAAAAGAGGGCGAGAATGTTTTCGTCTCTGCCGCTGCCGGAGCAGTTGGAAGTGTGGTGGGTCAGATAGCAAAGATCAAAAACTGCCGGGTAGCCGGTAGTTGCGGTTCCGATGAGAAGGTCGAGTACCTGACATCGGAGCTCGGATTTGACTACGCTTTCAATTACAAAACGAAGAGTATTTCGAAGGAACTCCATATTGGTTTGCCGGACGGTATTGATGTTTACTTCGAAAATGTTGGCGGCAAGCATCTGGATGCTGCCTGTGGGCAAATGCGACCCCTGGGCAGAATCCCGGTCTGTGGCATGATTTCAGGCTACAACAACAAGGGAGCAAGATCAGAAGGGGTTACCACCTTATCGAATATGATATACAACCGCGTCACCATGAAAGGCTTTGTGGTCTATGAGTTTAATCATATGCGAGATCAGTTCCTTTCTGATATGCGGCGGTGGATCGCAGACGGCAAGATGAAGTACCGCGAAACCATAATGAATGGCATCGAAGAAGCTCCGGCCGCCATGATTGGGTTGTTGAGCGGCGAGAACACCGGCAAGATGCTGGTCCGGTTGAGCGATGACGATTGAATCAGTGTGCAGGGTAGCACGCGGGATGTAGGCAGCGGTGCTTAACAATTTAGTTGTAGTGATAACGGCATGAGATGATTGAGATCTGAGTATTGTCGACCACGTAGACTAATCGGTTTGTTTCGTCTATCCGCTTTGACCAAAATCCGCTCAGGTTTCCTTGAGGCGTTCAGGTTTGCCAACCCCTTCAAATGGTGAACGTTGTGTGTCAACTATCAGTTTGTTAATTCTTCTCAGTGTTTTTTTGTTTTGACGCTGCCTGTACAAGTAGTCAGACCAGGCCTCCCTGGTCCAGGTTGGTAATTCAATCATCTATGAGAGCATGCTGTTTGGTTTTTCTGTATAACTTGTACGTTTTGTGCAAGTCGCGACTGTCGAAACACCCTTAAAGCTTCAGTCTTCGGTCACCCACCCACGAATTCGATAAACTGCTCAACAGCCTCCAACCGCCCATCGACACCCCCTGGTGCTACCGGGTCGAGCAAAATATGGGACACACCGATGGATCTCATTTGCTCAATAGTAGCCAGTATTTGTTCCTGATTTCCTGTTATCGACTTCTCAGGCTCCATCATGCCTTTTGGGTCCAGGTACATCCGGACAGAGAACGTCAGTTCTTTCGGGTCACGGCCAATGGTCTCGCAACACGCGTGGATCTCACTTATTTCTTCTTTGATTCGATCAAACGGCTGGAATGCGGCCTGGAATCCCTGGCCATATTTCGCAACACGGTGGAAGGCCAGTCTGGTATCACCTCCAACCCATACGGGAACCGGATCCTGCAAAGGTTTGGGTTCAAACCTCACTTTTGGTAATTGATAGTAATCACCCTGGAACTCAGGTTCCTCCTGGGTGAACAGGGACTGGAATATCTCGAGCTGTTCGTTGCTACGTTTGCCGCGATGATCAAACGGCATGCCCAGAACCTCGGCCTCTTCTTTCATCCAGCCAACACCCACCCCGAGGATTAAACGGCCGTTTGAGACAACATCCAGGGTGGCCAGTTGCTTTGCTGTTACTACGGGTAACCGGTAGGGAAGGATCAATACAGTCGTCCCCAGTTTTATGTGCTCAGTACAGCCTGCGACGAAAAGCAGGGTACCGATGGGATCCAGCCACGCCATATCATTGGGTGCGGGGAAGCTGCCGTCATCGGTGTACGGATAGTTCGGTTCAAACGCCGCAGGCCAGCAAACATGGTCACTCACCCAACCGGAATGAATGCCCAATTCATCGATACGCCTGGCGAACCTGATCAGGCTTTCACGACTAACCTGATTGCCCAGTTGCGGTAAATGTATTCCCCAGTCCATGTTTTTGTATTCCGGTTCATAAAAAACTATTGTGCCTGTGATCAGCAGTTATAGCTATCTAAGGAACCTCTGATTAATCAGAGGTTTCCTGATGTACCAATGGTGCGAAACATGGAGGACGCGCTATGATATCCGGGTTAATAATGCAGGTAAGGTTATGAACGAAGATCGCGAGAATGATATCGCACCCAGTCACCGTGACGCTGGTGTCAGCACTGCGCCCACGCCCACGGCTGAAGACGAGGTCACCGAGTTACGGGCAGAGGTTGAACGTCTGCGGGCACTTTTGGATCAATCGGATCAATCCGAAGAATCGGGTGAGGGTGAACCGGATGGTGAATACCCAGCTGAGATAAACTATGGTGAAGCCAAACGTTCAGGTGCCAGACTGTTAGGTATCACCGAGCATCGGGGGAAAATAAGACGCAGCTCCGATTTCCCACACCTGCCGAAAGCAACAACGAACCAGGCTCAGCTCGAAAGAGACTTTATGCGCTGGGGCTATTGCATTGTTGAAGATGTGCTGTCTCCTGCACAGGTAGAGGCACAGGTGAACCGACTGCTGGATCAGGCGAAGGCAGAACGTGCTGCAAAAGTCGCGCATATGAGCCATCATGGCAACGCACAATTGGTGTTTAATATGCTGCCCAAGGGACAGGTATTCAGGGACCTGATCGCGTTTGAGGAATCTGCCTGCCAGCGCGCAAGCCTGATTGAGACACTGCTCGGAAAGATCCTGGGGAAAGGCTATTATCTTGGTACTACGCACGGATCTATCGTTCACCAGGGTGGTGGTTTGCAGGAGCTGCATCAGGACCAGGGCGGGACACCACTGCCTCACCCGGAATACCCGCTGGCTTGTCTGATCATTTGGACTTTTTCAGAGTTTAGCCTCGAAGAGGGTGGTACCTATATGGTGCCGGGATCTCACCGCGAAGCAAACGGTCGCAACAAAATCAGGCCTGGTGTTGAATTCGAGAAACTCGCCGAAGGTAATCTAGTTTCTTTAACGGCACCGGCTGGCTGTTGCATTCTCACCGACAGCCGGTTGTTGCATTCTGGTGGGGAAAGAACTGCCCGGGGCACACGGCTGGGTATGAGAAACCTGTATCTCCGCGGTATGATGCGTCAACAGGAGAATCAATACCTTAGTGTCCCGGAAAACATCCTTGCTGCCGTATCACCTAAGCTAAAAGCGCTGATGGGCTATAAGACATTTGCTGGTTTTGGCATGGTCGATGGTAATGTGATTGATCCTGATCGGCCTAAAGTCCCTGTGGCAGAGCTATCCATGTCGAGACCAGAAGAGTTTGAACAGGACTTCGATTGGAAGTACACACAGAACGCCAGGCAATTGGCGGGCGCGAATTGGGAAACTTTTGCGGAATATCTCGGGCCAGAATGACGCCAGGAGGCTGACCGAGAATAGAGATCAGCCTCCCGGGCAGCGTTAGCACACTTGCGATGCGTCACAGAATGGTTTATTTATTTACTCGACACTTTGGACAACCTTGCTTTAGACGCTTTTTAGACACTCTTTAGACAAGAAAAAACAGGAAAACTTGCAATGGCACAAGTAAAGGCACAACCCCGTTCGAATCCCCTGCAGCGTGTTCTCGATGAGATCGAATCGCTGGGCTTAAATGACAATCTCATCGAACTTGAGGCGAAGGGATATACCACGCTCAAAGGGGTATTGTCGGTTGATCAAATTGACAGGGCAAAAGAGAAGATACTCCACCGCGCAGAAAACCAGTTTGGCCATAGCTTTGATATCGAAAACGAGACAAGCGACAAGCTGGAAGGTGGAACCTATCTCCCCTACATGCTTTATGACGACCAGGTTTTCGAAGAAATTTTAATGGAGCCAAAACCTTTGGCGCTAATTACCTACCTGCTCGGGGAAAGTTGCTTGCTCTCCAGCATTGGTTGTCACTTCAAAGCACCGGGCGGTCACCCTCTGCCATTGCATTCAGATAACGGCAACGGCATGCCAGCACCGTTTTCCGATATTTCCCAGGTGGCCAATGTCAATTACGCCCTGACACCCTATAGTAAGGAGGCTGGTGCCCTGGCGATGGTGCCGGGCAGTCATAAGCTGGCACGCCAGCCGACAGTGCCGGAGATGATGTTGGGGCAGAGCAAGGCGAATCCGCATGCTGTCTCCATGGATCTTGACCCTGGTGACTGTGTGGTGTGGCACGGCAATACCTGGCACGGTTCTTTCGCGAGGGTAAATCCGGGCATCCGGATGAACCTGGCTGTCTACTTCAGCCGCCAGTACATTCAAACCCAGGAACGACACGGTGATGTGGTGCCTGAAGAGGTTCTGCTGCGCCACGCAAACAACGGGCGTTTCAAAACACTCGTTGCTCAAAACCAACCTTATGGCTGGCAGAAATCAGGCCCTGACTATGAACTGATGGCTCGAAATCCACGCGGCCTGTACGATTAGGATTCGACTTGCCCATGTATACGCAATAGGAACTGATTATGTTAGAGAAAATTCGACTGGATGGTCGCGCCGTGGTCGTCACCGGATCAGGTCGTGGCCTGGGTAAGGCAATGGCCAAAGCGTTGGCAAAAGCAGGTGCTTCTGTTATATGTAGCGCCAGAACCCAGGAACAAATTGACGACACCGTTAGTGAAATTACAGCGGATGGCGGTACCGCAATCGCACATCAGTGCGATGTCACAGATTCCTCCCTGGTGGATGGGCTGGTTGATCGTTGTGTTGATGAATACGGAAAGATTGATGTCATGATCGCCAATGCTGGTGGCGGAGGGGTTCAAGGTAACTGGGAGTTTTGGGAGTATCCGGATGAGGCTTTTGAAGCTGTACTGGCGACTAACCTAAAAAGCAATTTTTACTGCTCGAGGGCCGCAGCAAAACACATGGTCAGTCACGGCGAAGGTGGTGTCATTATTCATACTGCCTCGGGAACAGCATTGCGCGGTAATCAATCTTTTGCATACCCAACGGCGAAGGGCGGCCAGATTTCGCTGACTAAAAGCACGGCAACCATGCTTGCGCCGCATAACATTCGGGTTAATACCATTATTCCGGGATTTGTGGCACAGGGACCGGCGACCTCGGAAAAGGAAGAGCAGATTCGCCATCAACGTGGAATCCGTATTCCAGTAAGGCGGCTCGGAGAATGGTGGGAGCTTGGCCCCCTGGCTGTTTACCTGGCGTCTGACGCTTCCTCATATATTACAGGGCAGGCGTTTACGATTGACGGTGGTGGGTTAGCCGGTGGCCTCGGGCCAGTTGACTTTGTGCCGGAATATGTCGGCTAGGAGGGCATAGGATGGAAAGTAAAACCGTGGAGCACTTCGATCTGACTGGTAAGAAAGCGATTGTCGTTGCTGCCGACCAACCCGCTGGGGCTGCGATTGCCGATGCCTATGAGGAAGCAGGGGCAACCGTCGCAAGAGTCGAACAGCTTCCGGCTGTCGAACTCACAGATAAGATTACCGAGGCTGCAAATTCTCTGGATGGGCTGGATATACTGGCATGTGCCTCTGATCTTTTTCTGGCGAAACCTATTAAAGATATATCCATGGGGGAATTGGCCACTACAATGATGACTAACTTTATCTCCCCCTTTGCAGCCTGTCAGGCCGCGTTACCATTTATCAGAAAAGGCACCTCCGGCAACAGCTCTGGCAATGGAAACGGCAATGGCAACTGCAATGGCAATATAGTGTTGGTGACTTCTGTCCTTGGAGAAAGGGGGTTGCCCAATACCAGTGTTTATAGTGCGGCACACGGCGCGGTATTCAATTTTATCCGCGCTATGGCCCAGGAACTTGCCCCGGAAGGTATTTCCATTAACGGTATCGAGTTGGGATGGATGGACTGGATGGATGACCGTATCAACATGAAAGATGAAAACGCCGCCCGGGCAGTAAGATTTACCATCAGCAAAAGAGCAGGCACCGCAGAGGATATCGGTCCACTGGCGGTTTGGCTGTCAGGCTCAGGCGTGGGTTTCGTTACCGGGCAGATTTTTCCATTAGATGGTGGATTGACCCAGCACCTGTGATTTAGTCATTCTGCACAGGGTTACTCATTCGAGTAAGGACACGTCCTTTTGGAACTAACTTAAGGTTTGCTGCCACATAACGGAGAAGGAAAGGGATGACCTACGCACTGCAGCACCTGAAAGTGATAGACGCTGCTTCTTACCTGGCTGGTCCTGCGGCCGCCACGGTGATGGCTGACTATGGCGCCGATGTTACGAAAATTGAACCCTTGCAGGGTGATGGCTATCGACTTCTCGTGGGCCGGTATGCGGTGCCATATCATTGGCAACTAACGTCGCGTAACAAAAGATCGCTGGCACTGGATTTAAGACAAGCGGCAGGTCAGGACGTACTCCACAAACTCATTGCGGATGCTGATGTTTTACTGACCAATTTCCGGCCTGATCAGTTGTCAGACTTTAATATGACGTTTGAGCAGATGTCTGCGCTTAACGAAAGGCTCATTGTTGGACATCTTACGGGTTATGGTGACAAAGGGCCTGATTCGAATATGCGCGCATTTGATGTCACGGCATGGTGGGCCCGATCCGGCATGATGGATCTTGTTCGTGAGCCGAATCAGTTACCACAGCAGGGCGCTGGCGGTTTTGGTGACCATGCAACCGCCATGTCGCTGTTTGGTGCCGTGATGATGGCACTCTACCAAAGGGAACGAACCGGTAAGGGCGGCCTGGTATCAACATCCCTTGCTGCTAATGGTGTATGGGCTAATGGTATGCAGATTCAAGGAAAAATTGCCGGGTTTGACAGCAACGCCTGGCGTCAGAAAAAAGGCATGCGTAGCCCCTTTGGCAATACTTATAAAACGCAGGAAGGCCGTTATGTGGTCATGTGTCTGACCAACCCGGCGAAAGAGTGGCCAGCACTTGCCGCTGCACTCGGTCATCGCGAGTGGCTAGAAGATGAACGCTTCGCAACGGCCCGGGCGGTGTCTCGACACCAGGATGAAATGCGTTCAATGATTTCGGCAGTTATTGAAAAATTGTCACTGAGTCAGACTCGAAGCGCCATGGATGAATACAGCATTGCCTATGGTGTTGTGCAAAATCTTGATGATGTTGTTAGGGACGAGCAGTTAAAGATTAATGATATTATTGTCCCGACAGATTCGGATCATCCGGACTACCAATGGACCGTCGGCAGTCCAATTCAAATTGCGGGGCAAGAAAAGAAACCCGCTTCCATTGCGCCACAGGTCGGTGAACACAGTCGACAAATTCTGGCTGAGCTGGGTTACTCAAGTACACAGATCAGCGATATGATCCAGTCAGGTTCTGTTGGCGAGCCAGTTGGGTTATCAGACGACTCCCCAAAGTAAATACGAACCAGGAACAAGCTATGGAACAAATGGTAAAAGCCAATGGAATCGATATCTGCTATGAGTCATTTGGCGATAACAACCGTCCTGCTGTGCTGTTTGTGATGGGCCATTCCCGGTCCCAAACTGGAAATTTTCGAAGGCATGGGTCATGCACTGTTTCCATTGTATCAACCCAGGGTGCTGAGCCTTCTCACGGATCATGTAAGGCAAAATCAGGTGTCCTGATGGTCCTCGCGAAATTAGTGTATGTCCGGCAAGGCATGTTAGTTCTCTCTATTGCAGCAGGTCCAAAAAAGGGGGAAATATGACAATTGTAAATGGACAGGCGTCGGTGCTATTGGCGGCTATGGCTGATGGCATAGGTGAATTAACCTTTGCCTCGGCAGAATGGGTAGAAGCCGCGCGGCAATTCCTGGAGACTGCTGTTGCCCGACAGGTGGAAGCGTTTACTGATTTGGGCGAGTTCACCATTTGCGAAGTCGGCCACAATCCACCGGCCTATTTACATTGCGGTGCTTCATTGGCATGGCATGCAAAATTCAATGGCGCAGCAGTCGAAGTCAGTGTTGGCGAGCTGCCAGTATCAGAATGCGACTACAAGGTTGAAGGAGACCATTCCATTATCAGCAACCTGGCGCGGATCCAGTACCACAATCGAGATCCAAATCTGGTGGCCCTGGCACAGGCTCGGTTGACAAAACTATCCCGTTGGGAAATACATGGTCAGATACCAGATCATCCGGCGCTGGCTACGGTTCTTCGCTCATTGCACGATACCCTGGCGGCGCGAACCATGCCGCGCTTCGTATTTATGACCCCGGAATGGGTCAGTACCGCCAGACATATACTGTCGACACGGGCCGTCTCAGAAAAATATGCGCAGGGGATAAAAGATGTTGTCTATACATTTTCGGAAGAGTTTACCGACACCCCCGGTTATGCATTTCCTGATGGCTCACACGGTGGTTTTTGGGTTCATTGCTATCATGGACAGATCACCGTTGGTGCCGGACCTTTGCCGCGGCAGTACGAACCGGCTGATGCACTCACCAAAGGCTTTTACACACCGGTTGTTCCTGTCGGCCGAACCGTTAACACCGCAATGACCGATGACGAGAAACAGCAGCACGTCGTCTACAGCAAGGGAGCATTTCGCTACGACAAGGTTGCTGAAGAAACACCTGTTGAACAGTCGTCGCCGTCAGGCAAGGGCCCCATGGGCCCGGAACTTGGAAGAATCTTTATCGTGTTGCACGACGAGTTGTCGAAGCGCACTTCAGGCGAATTACCGTCTGACTTTGACCCATCCGTTAAGCCGGAATGGGGTACCCCGCAGAATTTTGATCGGTCACCTGAGTACGAAAAAAGCTGGGTTCGTTATGACAAGGTGGATATTTTTGGAGATCCGATTGCCATTAAATCCAGCTCAATGGAGCGTTAAAATACCATTAACCATATTGATAGGTTGTGGGTCGGTTAGAAAATGTAATGGACAAGATACCCGTCCCTACATCAAGATAGACACCAAAAATGGCACTAAAAAAGACACAAACCAATTGAAGGGAAGATAGGTCTATGACACATGATATTGTGATTCGCGGTGGTTCAATTGTTGACGGAACAGGTAGTGAGCCTGTGCCAGGTGATATCGCAATCAAGGATGGCTTTATTACAGCCATTGGTAAAGTTGAAGGAGAAACCGAGCAGGTGATTGATGCTACCGGGCTCGTCGTAACGCCTGGATTTGTTGATATTCATACTCACCTTGACGCACAGATAGGCTGGGACCCGGATATGACGCCAGTCAGCTGGCATGGTGTAACGACGGCATTGATAGGTAACTGTGGTGTGACCTTTGCGCCCTGTAAACCTGAAGACCGCGAGCTGATGGCCGGTATTATGGAAACCGTCGAAGATATTCCCAAGCAGGCCATACTCAGTGGTCTTGCCTGGGATTGGGAACATTATGGTGAATACCTTGATTCGATTGATCGATTGGGAACCGCGATCAATGTGGCAGGGTTGATTGGCCACTGTGCAGTTCGTTTCTATGTGATGGGTGAGCGCTCCGTCGAGGGACATCCCACCGCGGATGAGAAGCAGCAGATGGCGAAGATCGTCGGTGAGGCAATCGACGCGGGTGCTTTTGGTTTTTCATCCAATCGGTATGAACCCCATAAGGGGCCGGACGGACGAAGTATTCCTGGCACTTTTGCCAAGATTGATGAGCTCGTCGAAATAGCTGAAGAAGTAGGACCACGTAAAGCTCTGATGCAGACCGTTGGCGCAGGGTTTGACGTTATCAGTGCCATGGCAGATACAGCGGGGAGCAGGGTTCTCTTCAGCTATGGCACGGGCACTAAGGATGGCGCGGGTGCGGCATCGGCAGCAGCGCTGGATGAATTGTGTGAAGGACGGGATATCACCGCGATTTCCCATGTACGTGGTTCGGGCTATATGTTCGGCCTGCAATCGGGTTTGCCCATCAAAGGCAAAACCTGGCAGGAAATCACCAAATTGGACCTGGCCGGTCGACTGGAAGCCATCAATAATGATGACACCTATGCCGCGTTGGTTGAAGAAGCCAAACAGCCGAAGTCCTGTGGTATTCCATTGCAACAGGTGTATTACCTTGGTTCAGGGGATCAGCCAGACTACAGAAATGAACAAAACCTAAAAGAGCAATCTGAAGAGGCTGGTGAACACTGGTCAGAAACCTTTCTGCGTTTGTCGAAAGAAACAAACGGAAGAGGCCTGTTCAACTTTCGTATGTTCTCCGCGAGCTTTAAAGAGCAGGGTGATCTGTTCAAGAGCAGCAATATTTTTCCCGGTTTGGGTGATGCTGGTGCGCACGTATCCCAGATTATGGATGCCGGATGGTCCAGTTTTGTACTTTCACACTGGTACCGGGAAACTGGTTATTACACTCTAGGGCAGGCAATACAGAAAATGACGTCTGGTCCGGCACGGGTTCTGGGATTGACCGATCGTGGCGTACTTAAAGAAGGTATGCGAGCCGACATTAATGTCTTTGACGCTGATAAAGTGGCCGAATTGCAGCCCGAGTTAGTGCATGACTTCCCCCACGGTGCGCCTCGCTATATCCAGAAGTCAATGGGTTTCAAAGCAACCATCGTCAACGGAAAGGTAAGTCTGGTTGATGGTGAACTGACAGGGACGAGGGCGGGAAAGGTATTGCGTCACAGCGCCTGAGTCCTACTTGTTGTCTTTGCTAAAGGATTTTTCAGCTCCAGATTTCGAGCGCTTTATCCGTCAAAAACATCCCGGTTAGACTATAATAAAAGCTTCGTTCGCATTGGCTTTTAATACAGTAACCTCGCTTTGAATCTATTTGACCTCATTGGGTTGGCAGTGTTGGTAGTGACCAGCTTTGCGACCACTAATTTGGATAACCTGTTGATCCTGGTGTTCCTGTTGGGTAATTCGCCCCATGCCCGGTTCTCGGTGCTGGTGGGCTTCATTGTTTCTGTGATCCTGGTCATCACGGTTTCAGGGCTGGGACTGGTGCTGGGTGCGATCATCAATCCGTCACTGGTCGGCTATCTCGGATTCGCACCATTTACCCTGGGGTGTTATCTGCTTTATCAGCAGAGAAAATCATTGGCAGTCAATTCTGTGAGTCCTGCACAAACCCTCACAGGATCTCGAATCTGGTTAGCCAGTGTTGTGTTGATGTTCAGCAACAGCGCGGACAGTATTGCCGTGTTGCTGCCGCTGTTGGCTGAAAGTGACGTCGCGTCAATCAAACTGATTGTGGTCATCTATCTGCTTACCAGTATTGCCTGGTGCGGTTTATCTTTGTCGATTGCGTCTCGACCGGAACTGGCTGAACGAATTGGTCGTCATGGAGAGAAATTTGTGCCGTGGGTGATGTTGGCTGTGGGAATCTACGTGTTGATGAATACCGGTACGGATACACTAGCTCGCGGTGTAACGACCCTGTTGCTGAGCCATGAGGTCAATACCGGTCTCGTTTAATCAGGCGTCCTAATAGAGAGTGCTGCAATCGAGAATTATGTTCTATAACTGACCACGAATGGGCAGCATTCGCATAATGGTTGCGACGAATCGCTGTCCCCAGGTAGTATTCGGCTCTTTGTCAAAAACGACTATTTCACCTTTTTCCAATGTTCGCCAGCGTACATTTTCTCTTTCATCGAGAAAAACTTCATATGTTTGGTCCGGAATAGCCACTGCAAGAAACTCCACTAGCTTCTGTGCCATTTGTGATGAATGAATAATGACACCGAGCTCGGTGTTGATTTTTGCTGATCGTGGATCGAAGTTAAAGGAGCCGATAAAAATTTGCGCCCCGTCGACAACGAAGGCTTTGGTATGCAATGTTGCTTTGGCGTCATCATCAGTAGCAAATTCAGAACCGGCGATCGTTGCGTCAGCTCTCGCTTCATATATCCTGATCCCGTTTTTTAACAAGGGCTTTCTTGCCGGTGCGTAGCCGCCGTGAACTGAAAATTGGTTGTTTGCAGAGAGTGAATTGGTGATGATGGTCACTTCTACACCTTTGGCACTTATATTCGAAAATGCTTCAATACCAGCTTTGCGTGGAACGAAATATGGCGAGATAACAATAACCTCTTTTTCTGCGTTTGCTATAGAAGCAAACAGGGGGGTCGTAATGCTCGCTGCCTCGGCGGACTTTGATTTGATTGATTTGTCTGGTGAATCGACGGTCAGTGTATAGGGAGCCCAGACCAGTTCGTCTTCGTCGGACTCAATATAGTCCAAAATTACATCAGTGACGGCTTCAGCGTACCTGGTTTTCAACACGGTCTTGCGCATGTCATCCAGCGTCGTGCGAAGTCTTGCTAGTTCGGCGGCGGGATCATCCGGCATCTTTGCAAATGCGGCGGCAGGTGCTGATCTTTCATGGTTCCAGTAGTCATCAAACATGTGTGAAACCTCTTCAACAACGGGTCCTATCGCCAAAACATCCAGATCACTAAATTTTGCGTCCGATCGAGCGCCAAAATATTCATCGGCAATGTTTCTGCCACCAATCAACGTCACCTGATTATCGACGGTAAACGATTTGTTGTGCATGCGCCGATTGATTCGTCTGAAGCTCGTGATGCCATCCAGAAACCTTGCAGATCGATTGGCAAAAGGGTTAAAAATTCGGACCTCGAAATTTGGATGGGAGCTCAATCCGGCGATTCCCGCGTCGTATCCGCTGGTAAATATGTCATCCAGCAGTAATCGAACACGGACCCCCCGGTCTGCTGCCTTGAGAAGTACACTGATAAAAGCACTGCCGACAGTATCACTCTTCAGCAGGTAGTATTGCGCGTCTATCGTCTTCTCCGCGCGTTCTGCCATGAGCAGGCGTGCAGCTAACGCATCAATTCCATTGGGAAATGTGACAAAGCCGGAGTGACCTTCCGGTTTGCCCCGCAGATCATCCGCTACCGTGCGGCCCAGGTACGTGTCCTGGGTGTCCAGAATGACATGGGATTCAGCCTTTGGCATATCGAAATCGACGCTGGCACAGCCGGTAAAAAGAATCCCTAAAATTGACAGCAATAACAGATTGGTTTTCAGTGTTTTTCTCCCGTCTCGATCTCGTGTCGCCGAGTGAGTCTAGTTGAACCTATGTCGTTAACCTACTTAAGAAACCTGGTTATCTCTAAACTCCAGTCCAGCAAGGATCAACCGAATAATACTGCAATACAAAAGATACGAATGGAAGACCCTGTACCCGACAAACTTCCTGTCCGTCCAACAGGTATTCGGGTTTGTTGCTATTCATTTACATCGAGTGTAACTTAATTTATGTCAACGGCTTTTGCTATGTTAAGTCTATTTGAAGGGAAAGTTGAAAGGGAATATATATGACTTTAACAAGTTCTAACCTCACCAAAATAATAGGCATCGTGCTGCTGGTGGCTTTAAATCCGTTAAGCGCTGAAGAGAGAAACTTGCAGGCGCTGATGCAATGGGATGGTGACGGCACCGTCTACAGTATAGGTACCAACCAGATGTTATTTCTTGGGAGTATGGATGGTATTCTTTACGTTGAGAATGAAAAAGGTGATATTGATGGTGCATTCGTGGAATGCCCAATTTCCCAGAAAATTAACCTCGAAACTGGAGAAGCAGTAGCAACCGGGTACTGCCAAATCAGTGTGTCGCCTGGAGATGTTGTATACGCAGAGCTGGATTGCAAAGGTGTGGTAGGGGACTGTAAAGGATATTTCCGATTGGTTGAGGGTGTGGGAAATTTTGAAGGCATTAAGGGTGGCAGTGACTTACGGATTCGATCTGTGTTGGGTGCACTGGTAAAGGGAATGGCCAGCGGGAGTGTTGTGAGGTCAGGGCAGGGAATTGCATTGCTCCCGAATCTTAAATTCACCACGCCTGATTAATTCTTGTCCGGAAATAAGATTGTGAGTGTTACACCTCGGTGGCCCCTTCCTTCGATATGTGGTTGATTGGTAAACTAACTATGTTAAGTGACATCATGAATTGTTCGAAATACATGACTTTCCGGGCAGGAACTAACTAAGTAGCAGCGAGGAGAAATCATCATGAACAAAGTTTATCTGTTAGCAATTTCTGCTGTCGTCGCTGCGGGCTATTTCAGTCCTGCATCTGCGGCGACTTCCATGCGATGTGGTGTTCATTTGATTCAGGATAGCCAGATGCATGGCCCGGGGAAGTACGAGGTTCTCAAAAAATGCGGCGAACCGGCTGACAGATTCGGGAATACCTGGGTCTATGAAATTGGTGGCAGCCGTTACGTTCTTACGTTTAAAGATAATGGCGAGCTGGCACAGATCAAGCGCTAGCCCTTATCAAATGTCTCCAACCTTGTTTTGCGAGAGCCAGGCCTGCACTCGCTGTTGGGCATTCTCCCGTATATTGATATAGAACAGGGCGTAATCAAAAATGTGAAGGTTATCGAATCCCATGGGCCTGGCTGAAAAGTTCCCTGATATTATATTCGCGACGTTGAGCCTGGGGCCGTCACAAATGGCATCTGCCGCGCCTGGCTCAGGATGGCCACCGGAACTGAAATTTACAGCACCAAGATTGGCATCGTTGGAGATGGCCTGGCCATCGGCCATCCAGCTCAATGGGTTAACGCAGATACTGTTTTCCTGCGATATAATTGTTTCAGGATTCATCCCAACCGCATTCCATGAAACTTGACAACCTGTTTGGGTCGCTGAATCGCAAACAGGCAAACCATTGCTTCCGTCTATATCGAATCCGATTGGATAGGCAGCCACCAAGCGCGACTCGATCGGGGTACCCACTATTTCATTTTTAAGCAGAAGGTCAGCATGTTTTGACCCCTGGCTATGTCCCGCGAGTATGAAAGGTCGACCTTCATTCTTGGTTTCGATGAAATTTCGAAATGCTTTTTTGACGTCTTCATAGGCAAGGTCCAGTGCCCTGTGGCCACTGTCTCCCTGATCCATAAACGAGAATATGGTCGCCTGGCGATAGCGAGGAGCATAGATCCGGCAACAACCGTTAAATACACTCGCCTGTCCCTGCATCACGGTGGTATCGGTAAAGTCGTTAACCTTCTGGTTGTCCAGAGGTTGGTTCCAGCTGTCCGATGTCAGGTAAGTCGTTGGATGAACAAAGAAAACATCTACTTCCGCAGTGGTTTGAACGTCAACATAATTACCTTGCGGCAGTACATCGGCCAGATCTTCACGACCTGGCAGGGCAGCCCAATGGTCAGCGAGCGTATAGTCCGGGGCAGGGGGTGGTTGCGTGTTGACGAAATCTGTCTTGGGTTTGATCGCCATTTGCAGGACCGCGAACCGGATTCCGTCTTGATTAACATAAACAAGCGCGACTAGTGCCGCCAATACAACGGCGACAATACCCAGATTTTTTTTCATCGATGCCAACTGTTATCAGTTTGTATACCCCAAGGGTAACATTAGAGTATGACATCTGCACGGCGAGTTAACAGGCGGCATGGCCTGTCATTGTTTTTTTAACATCCCGCAATAGGCACTGATAACCGTTTCATTCAGATTCGTGACACAAAATTCGAAAACACCATTTGCTCCAAACCACAGGTTGCCGCGACCGCCATTGGCTGAAATAAACAAAGCTTCCTTCCCGGTTGAGCGAATTGCTCCCCAGACCGGTGTTGACGGCTGGTTTTTCGGCGTATTGGAAGAACGTGAACTGCCAATAAAGGACTCTCCGTCCTGGTGGTCAATGGTGACCTTAAGATCAACTTGTGATAACACTGCACCACCGCTGGCGACCTGGTCCGAAACGTTTTGACCGGATGAGATAACTCTAACATGACCCTTCCAGACCCCGACCATATCGGGATATTCCGCAGCAAAAATGAAAGGTGGGAAAAACAGTGTAACGGCCAAGAAAACTGATAGCTTTTTCATAGTTATTCCTTCAATCAGTTGATGGTTTAACACTCGTCAATGGATTCAATTTACACTAATCGGAGCGTGCCCAGAAATAAAAGAGGCGCTAGGAAGATAATGTTATTTAGGAACTATTTAATATATTCCATTCGAATATTAGACATCGGGGACAGTTTACTTAATTACGAGCCTTAATCAGGAGCCAGCAGTATTGTCCCGATGGAACCCCAGGCCGAGGGTAACCAGGGTTCCTTGATTACAACAGGAATCAACATCTGTTGTGAGGCACGCTAGTTGTTCAGGTACATGGTCACAACACATGTACCTCCAAGACCAAGGTTGTGTTGCAGTGCATGTCTTGCACCTTCCATCTGGCGATCGCCTGCGTCACCACGAAGTTGTCAGGCCGTTTCTGTGCACTGTGCGAGTCCGGTGGCACCCAAAGGATGTCCTTTTGATAGCAAGCCACCTGCAGATGGCGTTGTTTAAGCCATGTTTTTTGGTGAATTCATCACTACAAACAATCGCAGCGGCGGCCGAATGTTGGTGGACAACATTGAAAGCGAGTCAGGCGCTATAGATATGAGGTGACTCTATAATCTGTTCAACCGTGAGTTGCTCGATCAGCGTACTCTTTCCCGCCCCACTGAAAAACTGGGCAGCGATACAATCACCCGAAGTCGATCAATGAGGAAATTCCGGAGCATTCGTACGGACAACAAATAGATCTGAAAATGGACTCTCCAGGAGGTGAACTCGCTCCCCGGTCATCAATTTGAAAGCATGGAAGTGTCTCGACTGGAAAGTTAAGATATTATTCTCGCGAATAATATTGAGAATTTTCAGACATGACACTATCAGTTAAACCCTTAACGCCAAGGTTCGGTGCTGTAGTAGAAGGCGCCGATCTGCTGAAATTGAACGATGCAAGGTTTGCAGATCTATTTGATGTATTTACTCAATATGGTGTGATTTTTATTCGTGATCAGCCGGCATTGACTCCGGAGCAACACTTAACCTTCGCCAACCGTTTCGGTGAAGTCCATGTGCATCCTGCCGCGCGAGGTAAACCCGCTGAATTTCCAGGGTTAATGCGCATGAAAACCAACAGCGAATCACAGGTCGCGGCTGGAAATCGCTGGCATTCGGATGTCTCATGCGATGCCCTGCCACCCCAGGCCAGTATTCTTCAGCTCCACAAGGTTCCTCCGATTGGTGGTGACACATTATTTACCAGTTTGTACGCTGCCTATGATGGCCTGTCAGATCGATTGAAGGATTTGCTCAATGGCTTAACGGCCTTGCATTCCGGGGAAGAGGCTTTTCGGCATCTGTTTAAATTTACGAATGCCGATGCGGATGGGAGATGGCCGGAAAATCACCATCCCATTGTGCGTAGACACAAGGATTCTGGCAGACCTGCACTGTTCGTAGATCGGGAATTTACAAAAAAGATTGATGAGTTGCCAAAAGAGGAAGGCAAAGCATTGCTGACGTTTCTGTTTGATCATACGGAACGTGTGGACTTTCAGTGCCGGTTCCAGTGGACGAAGAACGCCATTGCGATCTGGGACAACCGGTGTGTCTTGCATCATGCGCTGTGGGATTACTGGCCCGCCGAGAGGGAAGGTTGTCGTGTTTCAGTGGTTGGGGAAAAACCGCAGATCTGGAGACGCCATAAAGATGTGATGCCAGAACAGGATTATGGGACTGTGAAGCTCACAGCCTGAAGTGATTCTCACCTGCGCATATCGCTTTTTTGTTATGCTGCCGCGTTGTTGTAAATCCGCTTAAGGGCTCCGGGAAATTTAAATGATGAAGGTTGTAATTATCTTATCTTTGACGATGTTGATCGGTTGTGGCGAGGCCGAGATCGTGGTAGTTGAGGATCAGTCCGTCAGACCTGCGCGAATTTTTCAAATCAGGGAGAGCCAGCAAACTATCAAACATGAGTTTGTTGGTCGGGTTGACGCTGCACAGAGCGTTGATATGTCATTCGAAGTGTCCGGGCAACTGGCAGAACTGCCGGTTCTGGCAGGCCAGACAGTCGCCCGGGGGACGTTGATTGCCTCTCTGGACACAACGGACTTTGAATTGTCCGTGCGTGAGGCGGGTGTTCAGCTGAAGCTTGCTTCCCAGGGCCTGAAGCGGAAGATGAAACTGCTGGACGAAAAAGGCATTTCACCCTCTGTGGTCGATGATGCCCGTGCCGTCTATGAGTTGTGGCAGGTCAGGTATGATCAGTCCCGCGAGGCGCTGGCCGATGCAAAAATTGTAGCGCCCTTTGAAGGCTATATCGCAAGACGGTATACCAATAATCATGTCAATGTGCGTAGTGGTGACAAGATAGTCAGGATCAATGACCTCAGTGAGTTGTTCATTTACGCCAGTATCCCGGAGAAGTTACTGGCAACTGTGACGCCGGAGCGGGTCCTTTCACAGGTTGCCAGATTTGATTTTGCACCGGGAGAAGTGTTCCCGCTGGACATACGGGAAAACGCCGGTGAAGCAGATGAGGTGGCGCAGACCTATCGCGTCACATTCGTTATGCCAAACCCTGAAAACAAAAATATCCTGCCAGGGATGACAGCATCCGTCGAAGTTGAGATTACTGCCAATCTCGACAATATGCCGGGGATTACCGTCCCCATTACGGCGCTTGTCACCAGCGCGGACAAATCTTTTTACGTCTGGGTGTTTGAGCCAAAAACACAGTTAGTGTCCAAACAGACGGTTGAAATTGGCTCTCCCATCAAGGAAGGCGTGCCGATAATCAGTGGTTTAAAAAACGGTGATCTGATAGTTGCAACCGGTGCAAGCCAGCTCCAGGCAGGCATGAAGATTCGCAGGATGGACAAGCCGGTAACAGAATTCTGATGAAAAATATCGGCCAATGGTCTATCGAAAACTCACTCTACCCCTGGATGATTGTCTTTGCCTGTCTTGCTGGTGGCATATATGGTATCGACAATGTCGGGCGTCTGGAAGACCCGGCATTTCCCATCAGTAACGCCTATATCATCACAATGTATCCCGGTGCTTCTGCAATGGAGGTAGAGCAGGAGGTGACAGATGTGATCGAGTCAGCGCTACAGGAACTACCGTATCTCGATACCGTGACTTCCAAATCTGTACAGGGACGCTCCGAAGTTCAGGTAGAAATGCTGGAGAAATTTTCAGACGACGATTTGCCGCAGATTTGGGATGAATTGCGCCGTCGTATCAGCGAAGCTCGAAATCGGTTACCGCCGGGTGCCGGTGTGCCGATAGTGGAAGACGATTTCGGTGATGTATACGGGGTTTTGTACGCGATTACTGCGCCGGGCTATTCGGCAGCTAACATTTATGACATGTCGCGGCGATTGTCAACAAGGTTAAAGCTGGTACCTGGTGTTGCAAAAGTCTCAACCGCAGGTGAACCCTTTGAGGCAATCTTTGTTGAGGTGGACCATGAACGCCTGGTACGGCTCGGGATCCCCATTGATAGTATTTTTGCCAGTATCGCCCAGGAGAACCAGGTGATCGATGCAGGTTCTGTTGCTTACGGCTCCCGGCGCATTTCGATTGCGCCCCGGTTGGCGTTTGACAGTGTGCAGGCAATTGGTGACATGAGGATTGGCCGTCCCGGGTCGACTGAAGTGCTGCGCCTATCGGATATAGCTGTTATATCCAGGGGGCAGGTGGAGGTACCGCCACAGATTATTCGTTTCAATGGCGAATCTGCTTTTACGGTCGGGGTGTCCGTTACACCGGGACTCAATGTGGTAAAGGTAGGCCAGTTGATTGATGAACAGATGCAACATCTGTTAGAGGAATTGCCACTGGGTGTGGAAGCCCATCCGATTTATCTGCAACATGAAGTGGTCAGTGATGCCATAGATACCTTCCTGCGAAATCTATTGTTGTCTGTTGCGACCGTGATTGGTGCCCTTTGCATTTTCATGGGTTGGCGAGCGGGCACCGTGGTTGGGAGTATCTTGTTGCTGACCGTGCTGGGAACCATCTTTGTGATGTCAATTCTCAACATCGAACTTCAGCGGATTTCCCTTGGAGCGCTGATGATTGCAATGGGCATGCTGGTGGACAATGCGATTGTTGTTGCCGAAGGCATGGTGATTGGTGTCCAGCGTGGTCTCACCGCTAAAAAAGCCGCTTCTGAATCTGTTCAGAGAACGCAGTACGCGTTACTCGGCGCTACAATTATTGGCATTTTGGCATTCGCTCCCATCGGCTTGTCGGAGGACAACACCGGTCACTTTCTGGTTTCGTTGTTCCAGGTTGTTGCGATCTCACTGATGCTGAGCTGGGTGCTTGCGATTACGGTTGCTCCCCTGCTGGGTAGTTATCTTCTGCGAACGACCGTTGATGGTCGGGATGATCACTTGTACCAGGGCTGGGGTTATGCGCCGTACCGCAAGCTGGTCGAGGTTAGTTTACGCCAAGCCTGGTTCGCAACACTTGTCATCGTAGGAATAACTGCGGCTTGTTTCTGGGGTTTTGGAAAAGTAAAACAAAGTTTTTTCCCGACCACGAATACGCCGTTGTTTTTTATCGACTTTTATCTGCCCCAGGGTACTGACGTACTGACAACCGGCCGTGAGATAAGAAGCATTGAAGATGAAGTGCGGAAGGAACCCGGTGTCGTCGACATCAGCAGTTTCATAGGCAGGGGCACCACCCGGTTTGCCGCCATGGTGCAACCGGAACAGCCAAATTCAGCCTATGCTCACCTGATTGTGAGGGTTGAAGATGTCGATGTGATGAATGACATGATGATCAGTGTTGGTGACAGGTTGCGTAAATCCAATCTTGAAGCCGAGTTGCAGATTCGGCGCAGTGAGTTCAGCCCGAGCGGTTCATCGAAAGTAGAAGCCAGGTTCACAGGTCCTGATCCTGATGTATTACGCAGCCTGTCTGCGCAGGCACTGGATGTTTATCTTGCGCACAATTTCATTGACCGGAAAACCAACTGGCGCCAGAGAGAGCTGCAAATCGTACCCCAGTTCAATAACACCCGGGCGCGAAGCGCAGGTGTGATGCGAACCGATGTTTATCAGTCCCTTGCCTTTGCGACCCTGGGGGTAAATATCGGTTTGTACCGGGAGGCGGACAAACTGCTGCCGATTATTGCCCGGGCACCCGCGCACGAGCGAATTGATCTGTGGGGATTGTCTGACCGGACGGTCTGGAGTCCGGCGCAACAATCACATATCCCGATGTCCCAGGTTGTCGATGGTTTTGAACTGTTGCCGGAAGACAGCCTGATTTTTCGCCGTAACCGTGAACGGATGATCAGCGCACTCTCTAATCCCCCTCAGGGACAAAATTTCACCCGCGCGTTCGAGACCATGCGCGGTGACGTCGAGGCGATTGCACTTCCACCGGGATACCACCTGGAATGGGGTGGCGAATACGAGGGAAGCCAGGAGGCACGCGAGACGCTGGGAACCCGCATCCCCATTACCTTCGCGTTGATGTTCTTTGTCACTATTCTGATGTTTGGCAAGTTACGTCAACCGATTGTGATCTGGCTAACAGTGCCGATGACAGTATGTGGTGTGGTCATCAGCCTGCTTGTGACTGACTTGTCCTTTACCTTTCCGTCTTTCCTGGGTTTTTTGAGCCTGTCCGGCATGTTGATTAAAAACTGTGTGGTACTGGTAGATGAAATCGACAAGCAGGTTGAAGAACGAGGTATGACAATTGAAAGCATCGTGTCTGCCAGCGTCAGTCGATTGCGTCCGGTTATGCTGGCTGCCGGGACAACAATCGCAGGGATGTCACCCTTATTGTCAGACGCTTTTTTTCGTGAAATGGCAGTGTGTATTATGGGTGGATTGGCGTTCGCAACCCTGTTGACGCTGATCGCCCTGCCGGTATTTTACAGGATTGCCTTTTCAGGCCAGATAGTTAGAGCCAAACTGCTGACACCGGCACCGTCTGGTCTCTAAAGCCACATCTGCTGAAATTTTCAGGGCTTTGAATCTCAATGAACAGGACGGGCTCAGTGTAGTTATGGGTGTCGCCGGTATTCTCCCGTGAATAATTTGTCGCTTCCACTACATAAGTTGTCATAATAGCGCAAGCGTGCCAGTTAACGTTTGTCATAGTATGGATTCGTCAACACCAGGGAGAGCACCATGACGACAAAATTTCGACACTTTGCTATTAATGCTGACGATATTCCTCGCGCAAAATCATTTTACGAAAAATCATTCGGCTTCGAATTCAATGCCTGGGGCCCCCCAAATTTTTACCAGGTGAAAAACGCTGGTAATGGGCTGATGGGTGCGCTTCAGGAACGAAGGCAGGTTGTACCGGGAAAACCAGCCAACAATTTTGAGACGACCCTCGGTGTAGATGATCTCAGAGCCACGATTACCGCCATCGAAGCTAATGGCGGGAAGATTGTCATGCCGTCGTTTCATATACAAGGAGTAGGCGAGTTAGCCTACTTCGAGGACACTGAAGGCAATGTCTGTGGTGTTATGCAGTATGAGTCTGGCATGTGGGAGGAGTAAACGCTGCTGAGTCAAAAGACGGGTTCATTATTCGCTCCCTGGGCGTGACCTATCACGATGGTTTTGTCGTTCCAAAGCACGATCATCCATGGGGACAACTTATCTATGGCGCCAGTGGTGTCATGCAGGTTGCAACTGATAATGCGGTTTGGTTCGTAGCTCCGACGAGAGCAATCTGGGTGCCCGCAAAATGCGATCACAGCATCATGACACGAGGCGATGTTGCCATGCGAACTCTCTATCTTGCACCAGGGCACACGAATTCCTTGTTCCGGGATGCGAGGGCGTTGGAAGTTTCTCCGTTTCTGCGTGAGCTCATATTGCACATTCATTCGCTGGATATGCTGATTGAAGGTGTTGAAGAGCATCATCGATTGGCTGGTGTGCTCTTTGATATTGTTACCGATTCGCCTGTGGGTGATTTGTGTCTGGCCCTGCCCTTGGATTCCCGAGCAGTCTCAGCAGCGGTTTGGATTCAGGAAAATCCTGAGTCGCGTTTGGATTTCAAGACCATCGCTGAAAAACATGGTTGTTCGCTTCGCACCTTGCAACGATTGTTTGTTAAAGAAACCGGACTCAGCCCCGATGCCTGGCGGCAGAAAGCGAGGCTTATCCATGGGGTGACCCAATTGAGTTGTGGCTCAAGTGTTACGGCAGCCGGTCTTGGATGTGGTTATGACAGTGTTAGTGCATTCATTGCAGCATTTAAAAAACACTTTGGTGTCACTCCCGGCTGCTACCTTATGTAGGAAGTTGACGGCCAGGGAAAACCTGGCCTGGAAACCCCAATGGAATTTCTTCTGTTATGAGAACAAAAAATTATCTTCCATCTTCATCCGGATATCACCCATATGATCAAAGTACTGCCGGAACCCACCGTTGTAATTGCCATCCTGTCTGCGTTGATGCTCGCCTTCAAAATTATAATATCCGGGTGTGCAATCCTGGTTGCGGGTGGTTTTGCCTCGATGTTCAATAACTTCCTGTACCCACCATTCTTCAGCTTCCGGTGTCGGGTCAATAGACTGGTGGCCATTTTCCCGGGCGTATGCGATACAATCCGCAATATGATCACCCTGGGTTTGCAGCATGTCGGTGAGATTAAACTGGAATGATGCCTGATATCCTCCCATGACAAAAAGATTCGGGTACCCATTGGAGTGAATGCCCAGTAGCGTACGCATGCCGGTGCTGTACTTGTCATTGAGATTGACACCATTCTTACCGACAATCTGGTTGTATATGCCGGTTTTTTGAACCTCGAAGCCCGTCGCATAAATCAACAGGTCAAGGTCAAACTGCTCGTCCTCGAATACCGGTCCGCTCTCGCGTATTTCAGTAATCCCTTTGCCGTGGGTGTCCACCAGATGGACATTGGGTAAATTGTAAGCAGGTAGATAATCTTCGTGAAAACAGGGGCGTTTGCACATGAACATGTACCACGGTTTCAAGGCATTAGCAGTTGCCTCGTCTCTGACAATCGAATCGATACGCTTATGAATGCGCATCATATAGTCGATGTTGCCATTCTCCTGAAATTGGATTTTCTCTTCACGGGTCATGGCGGCCTGTTTGGCTTTTTGTTCCGGCGTAAGTTCTCTAGAGGACAGCGCTTTGGCACGCCGCTCGGCTTGCCAGCCGGGTTTCAGCCTTCGTGCCCAGTTCGGGTCGGTGGGCCAGTCGTTACGAATGTCGATGGATGAGGGTGTGCGCTGGAAGACATATAGCTCTTTTGCATTGGCAGCGAGTTGAGGTACCGCCTGCACAGCCGTCGCGCCAGTGCCAATGATACCGACCACCTTGTCTGACAGGTTGCCGAGATCTTCTCCAGTGTACTCATAATCCCATCGTGAAGTATGAAACGAATGCCCTTGAAATGTCTCCAGACCCTTGATCTTTGCGAGTTTGGGCTTTGAAAGTGTCCCGTTAGCGCAAATCACGAATCGGGCCTTCATGTGATCACCCCGGTTAGTTTCGAGATGCCACATTTCTTCCTCTTCGTTCCAGACTGTCGCTGTGACTGTGGTTTGAAACACAGCCAGCTCGTAAAGGTCGTATTTTTTGGCGATTGCCTGGCAATGGCCAAAAATTTCAGGACCCTTGGCGTAATGATCCCGCGGAACATAGTCCATTTCATCCAGCAGTGGTAGGTAATCATAGGCAACCACATCACATGCTGCACCCGGGTATCGGTTCCAGTACCAGGTACCGCCGACATCTGAAGCTCGTTCAACGATTCGAATACTCTCCACGCCCCGTTCCCTTAACCTTGCAGAGGTCAGCAAGGCTGAGAATCCACCCCCGATAAACAGGCATTCAACCGTATCGTTGATGGGTTCACGGGACGTGATTTCGCCACCATAGGGGTCCACGGCATAGTTCGCGAGGTCACCAGTCAATTCCGAGGTATACTGGGATGTACCCTCAGGTCTGTAATTTAGTCGAAGGTCACGTTCTTCAGCGAATTTCTGCTTGATATCGTCATAGTATTCTTGAGATCTTGCCATGTGCTCTTTTCCACCCATTCTTAAACCTGTTATTCCCAAGAGAATAAAAGGCTGCAGGTCGAAAGTCCAATTTCCGTTAACCGTACGCCAGTTCCAGCATTTCACGTACGTCAATGATCTGTAGTACCCAGAAAATTCCCCAGCCGACGACGATGGCACATGAAAGCCCTATGGCGATCTTTTCGAGTTTCTTTTTGTTCATTTGTTTAATTCCTGTCCGTAGAGTCCTGTTTTTCCGGTAAATCATGAGACTACTTTACGAAAATCCAATCCAGCGACCCGAGGCTGCCACACTCAACCAGATGAGTATACTGGTGCCACCTATCAGTTTAAGTGTCCATGGGTTGATCAAAGCGTGCTCCTGGTTGAGCAGGGGTTTTCTAATCACGTAGAAAAAGAAAACCCCCGTTGCCAGGCCAACCATCTTGGAGAAAAAGAAAACGTTGTAGTAGAGCTTCATCGCTACCGCTGACATCATAAATATACCGGACAATATCATCACAACGAGTGCGAAGCCGAACCATTTTTCGGTGTTCCTGATCACGACTTCAGACGGAATGTCTCGCATCAGTACATTCATCAGGCGAAGGTCACCGGTGAGTATCATTCCACCTAACAGAACCATTGCAGAGGTATGAAAGGTTTCTACCACGGCGAACACGCCGCCGTATGCTTTTGAAATATCTGCCAGGGCCGAGGTGTCTAACCATTCAAAGAAGAAAAGTAAATCCATCATCAGTCCTATTCGTATGCAGCAAGCTCATTGACACAACCCGCTGCCCAGTACATAAAGTAGGGCATCTCCTTGTGACAATCCCACCAGTCATAGGCAATCATGCGGCCTGTCATAATCACCCCGGTCCAGAAAGCGATGGATAGCCCGGCAGCTATACGTATTCGTTTCGGTGGTACAGGGTCGTTGTCCCAGGTGTGACCCGACTTTTTGATGACCCGGCGGAGTAGAAATACGTTAATGGCGGCTGCAATAATGAGTACAACCTTTATCCTGAACCAGATACTGGTCGTTGTTCTGACCGGAATGGCGTAGAAAAGCACAAAACCGGTAACTACCATCACGGTGAAACCAATCATCATGGGCTTGTCCAGTCTGTCGGCAATCGTGGATACAGGAGTATCTTTAAAGGCTACGCCGAGCATGCGCAGGTCGATAACAACTAACATGCCCAGAAAGAGCATTAACGTCAGCACATGAGTCGATTCGACCCATCCATACATATAGTAGGATTCGTGTAGGCCTGTACTCCACTGGTGTGTGTCCAGCCATTGGGCAAATCGGAAAAGTAACTCATTTAACACTGACAGGTAACCCGTTTTTTTCTTCTGGTTGGCGACATCATACGTGAAGGGTATGCTGTGGAATAGTCTAGGGGCATAATCACTGTTTGATGAAAACAGGTCTGAAGGAGAACTGCATGAAGCTTGCTACAATGACTTTGCGACTAATATTGGCGTTACCGGTTTTGCTGGTCGGTCCCACGCAAGCTGCAGATTTGCCCCCATGGGCACAACCCGATGTTGTTATGGCTGCCCTTGAAATACGCATGAGTGAGGATCAGATTCCGCAGTTTCGAGAGGCGGTATCAACTTATATTTCTGATCTCACTGCAATGGTTTCACAAGTGAGCCGGGGTAACAACGCGACAGGCATTGAACGGAAAATTAGAAGTAAGAATAACCATCTGGTCCAGAAAATGGACGAACGCATGGCAGAGTTTTTGTCGGCAGAACAAATGCAAAAGTACGAGATCTATCGGGATCTGTTACTGGCTGCAATGACGCCTTGATAGTTAATCTAACGTGATAAATAAGGGGCAACTGAATTGTTTTACATTGCATGCTCCAGTACAGGTCGTTAGCCAAATCTGCCTGTCGCATAACGCGCCAGTCAGGGGAAAACAGCTGAAAATGAAATCCATTCATATGGAAAATACTTAATAAAACCAATAAGATAAGACTGTTTTAAGGTTATTCACCATGTTGTCCACAGTGTCGCCACGACTTATATACAGATATTCGTGACTTATCCCCAGCTTATCCACCTGACCTTGCGAACGTTTCATTAGCCATCAGTGTTCATTGTGATAAATTGTCTATCAACGGTTCGGCATGGTCGTTCACCCGGAAACGGGGAATGGTCCAGGTTCAAACCGAAAGACCTGTGCCGGGTCGAGGTCGCCGAGGCAAAGGCGGCTTAAGGGTTACCGGCAACTTCTTCGGAAGTATTTGCGACCCTGTCGTTGCAAAAGACCGGATACCTGTTCACTGATTGTCGGCGATCGACCCAGTTAGTGAGGACGTAAGCAACGCGTCCGAAAATAATGGCTTAAAGCAAGCTGGTTGTGAACGGACCCAGAGACGTTTGGTGACGGCAGCAACCAAAGTGTGAGGGACCTGGATTGACTTCTCTCTAACGGCTGAATCTAACGGTTCAGCAAAAAAGAGTAGAAGAAAATCTGGAGAACAAGCGCACCGGGTTAACCGGCCAGAGCTTTTACACCTCGGAGTGATCCGTCGGTTTGAGAGTTCCGGCCCAAGACCCAACCGGATCTTCGGATTCGGAAGGATAGACCCAGTAATTTTGGATTCGTCCATTATTACCCCGGCCAAATCCTAATCCTGAAACCCCGCTTCGGCGGGGTTTCTCTTTTTTATCCCTTTTTTTAGACCCCTTCACTTCCCGGACCCGTCTGAAACACTCACAACCGCTTCGGAAGTCGCTAATGCATTGAATGTCTGGCATGCTGATCAACTGATCAGGTATGGGGTTACACTATGAATGGTTTTACAGACATAGAATACCGGGTTGACGGTTGTGCTGCAGTAATCACGCTGAACCGGCCGGAAAAGCTCAATGCTTTTACTTACCACACGCTCAACGAAATTAGAACCGCTGTTAATCAGTCAGTTGCTGACTCGGACATCATCGGAATAGTGCTCACAGGCAACGGCAGGGGGTTCTCTGCCGGGTTGGACTCTCAGGTTCTTGCAGAAGTCACCAGCGGCAAGGAGACCACCAGGAGCGACGCTGAAATGAGTGAGGATGAGTTGCCCGGCATTTTCAGCTATCTGCTCGAAGTACCCAAACCGGTGATCGCAGCGGTCAATGGTGTAGCCGCAGGTGGTGGTTTGATCCTGGCACTGATGAGTGATATCAGGATCGCGTCAACCGATGCGAGTTTTATCACTGTCTTTCTAAAACGTGGTCTTATCGCTGAACACGGTTCCAGCTGGATCTTGCCAAGAATGGTGGGAACCGGGCGTGCTCTGGATCTGTTGTGGATGAGTGACAGGATTGACGCCGCGACAGCGCAGCAACTTGGGCTGGTAGAAAAGCTGGTAGAGCCGGATCAGTTAGTGCATCAGGCCTGTGCGTATATAGAACGTATGGCGGAAACGTCTGCGCCACTGGCGATTGCTGAAACCAAGCGACTGGTTTACGGCCATCTCGGCAAAGGCTATGTTGATGCGCTGCACGAAGCCAATGAATCGCAAAATCGATTTATTGCAGCACCGGATGCCTCAGAAGGTGCCAGCGCACTGCTGGAGAAACGGAAACCCAATTTCCAGAGACTCGGTGAGGAAAAATAATTCGAACTCAACCCCGCTATTTCATTGTGAAATACCAAGAGATAAAGAGATACATATCATGCTGGTTGATATTGCTGGTTCTGATCAAGGGAAAACCGTAAATTAGCAGCAACAATCTGGGTGTAAAACACTTTTACTATTGCAAGAAAGCCGCAGAACAACGGAGAAAAAATGCCTGATCTAGAAAATGACTTATTCACACTGGCGATGTCAGAGAAAGCACAACCTTTGATGGATGCGGTAAAAAAACATATTAAACAGAACGTGGAACCCATCACTGAAGAGTTCTTTGCACTTGAGAAGGGCAAGGAAGATCGCTGGTCCTGGCACCCACGGCAACTTGAATTACTCGATGGCGCAAAGGAAAAAGCCAAGCAATCCGGGTTATGGAACTTCTTCCTGCCTGATTCTGAAATGGGAGATGGCCTGACCAATCTGGACTATGCCTATATTGCGACGGAACTTGGAAAGTATGCCCTGGCGTCAGAAACGTTGAATTGTAGCGCTCCGGACACAGGTAACATGGAAGTGCTGGAACGGGTTGGCACTGAGGCACAGAAGGAAAAATGGCTGAAGCCGTTGTTGAATGGTGAAATTCGTTCGGCCTATGCCATGACGGAGCCTGGTCTGCCGTCGTCCGATGCAAAAAATATCAGCACCCAGGCAGTGCTCGATGGTGATGAGTGGGTGATAAATGGCGAGAAATTTTATATCTCAGGAGCCGGAGACCCACGATGCAAAATTATGATCACCATGGTCAAGACCAGCCCTGATGCGCCTCCGAGTCAGCAGCAATCACAGATTCTGGTGCCAAAAGACACCCCGGGCGTTGAGATCCTGGAAGGTATGCAGGTATTTGGCCAAGATCATGCGCCCCGCGGCCATATGCATATCAAATTCAACAATGTTCGGGTGCCCAAAGAGAACATTCTGCTGGGTGAAGGGCGAGGATTTGAAATTTCCCAGGTCAGGTTGGGTCCCGGTCGAATTCATCACTGTATGCGCTCTATTGGTAAAGCCGAAAAGGCGCTTGAGCTGATGGTGACCAGGGCCGGTAGTCGAGTTGCTTTTGGTAAGCCGATTGCGAAATTGGGAAAAAATCTTGAAGTCATCTCACGGGCACGTATTGAAATTGATGCAATGCGCCTCATGGTGCTGCAGGCGGCGAAGGCGATGGACGTCCTCGGTAACAAGGAAGCCAGGGTCTATGTGAGTGCCGTGAAAGCCATGGTTCCTGAAAAGGTTTGTCTCATCATCGACCAGGCGATACAGATGCATGGCGCGACCGGAATCTCACAGTGGACACCACTGGCGGCAATGTATACTGATCTGCGTCACCTGCGGTTCGCCGACGGACCGGATGAGGTGCACCATATGGTGGTTGGACGCAGTGAGTTGCAGAAGTATGACCTGTGGTAGGGACTTATAATGACAAATAAAACGACAGACCTTACATCGTCAGAGAATCGCCAGGTAATAATTGATTCTTTACCGGACGGCCCGTTGATGGAATCGAATTACCGAATGGAAACCGGCCCGATACCAGAACCCGTTGAGGCTGAAGTGTTGTGCCGAACTCTGGTGCTGACCATTGGCGCGGGAACCCGGGCAGGGTTACAAGGCAGTGCCAGTTACGCTGGTGCACCAAAAACAAATATTGTGATGAACGGAACGGGTGTAGGCCGGGTTGTCAAGTCTAATGACCCGCGGCTGTCGGAAGGTGATCTGGTGGTGTGTCCCTCCGGGTGGCAGGAATACTCAGTACACAAAGGCAAAAACCTGACCCGGGTCGAAGATGATATCGACCCTGCTCACTATCTGGGTGCGTTGGGTACCAATGGCTTGACCGCCTATTTTGGATTGCTGAAAGTTGGCGATCCCAGTGAGGGAGAAACAGTGTTGGTTTCTGCGGCGGCGGGTTCTGTGGGGCACCTGGTTGGGCAGATTGCAAAAATTAAAGGCTGTCGCACGGTAGGTGTTACCTCGACTGCCGGGAAGTGTCATCTGCTGGAGGACAAGCTTGGCTATGACGCCTCGGTTTCGTACCGCTCGGATGATTTTCGGGCAGAGCTCAAGCAAGCATGTACCAACGGCGTTGATGTGTATTTTGACAATACCGGCGGAGACATTCTTGGTAATGCGCTATTTCGCATGAACGAGCACAGCAGAATTGTCTGCTGTGGTGTGGTTTCGCAATACGATACTTCCAACCCCGCAGGGGGGCCAAGGGGTATACCCGGGCTGCTGGTCAACAAACGGATTCGAATGGAAGGCTTTCTGGTGTTTGATTTTCTTGAACAGTACGAATCTGCCCGAGAAGAAATTAAATCCTGGATCAAGTCAGGATCCCTGGTGCCGCTTAACGATGAGTTTAATGGTCTGGAGCGGGCACCAGCAGCATTCGTTGATTTGTTGGCCGGTGGCAATGTAGGGACGCGAATAATCCGGGTCGCCGACTAGCATCCTGTACTGCGATCCTTGATGATCGCATTGACAATCGTTTCGCAAATTATTTCCCGGCTAAGTTGTATGCTGACGACTAAACCATTCTTCGCCGGTTCAAGGGAACTGAACTGGCTGCGGAGTAAATTGTCGTTCATAAATGCGTGTGTTCTGGTGGCCAGCCGCGCCTGTATGAGTTCGAAACTTCCTTCAAGTAGCACTGAAAAAATCCTCTTCTGATCGACCCCGAGTAATTCCCGATAAGATTGTTTGAGAGCGGAGCATGCAAGAACCGTGTGTTTTCCCTGCTGGTTGTTGTTGGCGATCAGATTCCGCAACCTGGTCAACCAGGGTACTCGATCCTCGTCTGACAAGGGTAGTCCCTGGCGCATTTTTTCAATATTTTGCTCCGGGTGGTAGTCATCAGCATCGATGAACTGCCAATTGAGTTGTTCCGCAAGTTGTTTGCCGATAGTTGATTTACCGCAACCACTCACTCCGAACAGAACGATAACCATGAACAGACACTCCGCCACCTGGTTTAATAAAAAGATTAAGAATCTATGCGTCTTCCCAGTCGACATGAAATTTACCTTCACGATCGGTTCGCTCGAAGGTGTGAGCGCCAAAGAAATCTCTTTGTGCCTGAATCAGGTTGCTAGGCAGAGTTTCTGAGAGGTAAGAGTCGACGTAAGCCAGTGATGCGGACATGGCAGGCATTGACGAACCTGATTGGATGCCAGCAGCAACCAGGGAGCGCCAGGGATTCTGGCTTTGTTCAATAATCGGCTTGAGACCGGGAGCCAGCAATAGGTTCTCCAGTTCGCCGTTTTCATCAAATGCCTGTTTGATATCCGTAAGTAAAGCCGAACGAATAATACATCCCCCGCGCCACAGGCTTGCCACGCTTCCCAGGTTCGTGCCCCAGGAGAATTCCCTGGCAGCGCCTCCCAGTAAAGAGAAGCCCTGTGCATAGGTGCACAGGATGGCAGCCAATAATGCCTCGCCAATGATCGTTGTCCAGCCAGCCTGGTCTTCGACCGTAGTAGCTGCGCTAGTCACAATGCTGTGTGTATCGCTGTGTGGGTAGAGGCGGGACGCTTGTTCTCTTTGGTCTTTCATGGCAGAGAGGTGTCGCTCAGTCACTGCGGCGACAATCGTAGGAATGGGAACGCCTAACTGCATCGCGGAGTATACTGTCCACTGGCCTGTACCCTTTTGCTCTGCACGATCCGAAATAAGGTTGAGTAACAGCGTTCCTGTGAGCTCGTCCGGCTGGACTAAGATTTTCTCGGTAATTTCAACAAGGTAAGATTCGAGTGGTCCTTTGTTGAATTCAGCAAAGGTTGCACCAGCTCTTTCGGAGCTCCAGCCAAGCGCTTGCTGCATAAACCGGTAGGTCTCTGCAATAAGCTGCATGATGCCGTATTCAATACCGTTGTGAACCATCTTGACGTAGTGTCCGGCGCCATCTGGCCCGACATGATCAAAACAGGGATCAGAGTTTATGTGGGTAGATATGGCTTCGAACAAGGGCAGACATTGATTGTAAGCATCGATATTTCCGCCGACCATGACCGAGGCGCCATGTCGGGCTCCTTTTGCGCCTCCGGATATTCCAGTGCCCAGGTACTGAATCCCCTGTTGCTCCAGCATAAGGTGACGCCGGTGAGTATCCTCAAAATGTGAATTCCCACCGTCGATAATAATGTCATCCCTGTCCAGTATCGCTACCAGGTCGTCGATAACCCGGTCAACGGGGTCCCCCGCGGTGACCATAAGTAAGATTTTCCTTGGACGGTCCAGGGTTTTGACAAATGCGTGAATTGAGTCGGTTTTGTACAGCCGGGAATCGCTGTTTGCTGGTTGAATAAGGCTATGGACTTCGTCCGAATTGTAACTGAAAACTGCAACGTCCAGTTGCTCCAACAGGTTTTGAGTTAGATTGCGCCCCATCAAGCCCAGGCCAATGACGCCAATGGTCGTCTTTGTCATTGTCCGTCCCTCATTTCAACAGTGTATAGGTTCGGCTCCCCTATGATTCACTATCCGTAAGGGCGTTAAATTTGTTGATCACACTGGCGTTGATGGCACGTTCCGGTGGTTGAATGCCCGCATTGCCTGATTCCCCCGGTTCCGGGTCAGAATAGTAACCCAGCGCGTAATTACCCATGGAGTAACCCAATAGATCCTGTAACGCTGGCTCCAGGTTTTTTGCAATATGCGGTGGACAGGACAGGTACTGGTTTTCTTCCTGGCGCAGCCACCCCAGGCAGTAGGTGATATTCAACCCCATTCTGGATTCGTCGGCCCGGTTCTCACCTCCCGAATGAATCACCGAGCCGGTGTAAAGCAGTACCGAACCACGGTTCATCTCTGCCTGACAGACTTCGTCCGGTTCTGCTCTTCTTTTGTAAGGCCAATGGTTGCTTCCGGGTACGACCCGGGTAGCGCCATTTTCAGAATTGAAATCAGTCAACGCCCAGATAGTGTTGAACTGCGGTTCGATGGAGGCTGGCAGATGCGTGCCCCAGGCCAGACGATCACGATGCAGCACCTGGGCACCTTCACCTGGACCTATGTTAATCGTCTGGGTCAGGTGGAGAATAATTTTCTCCGTAAAAGGAAGCAGGAAGCCATTAGCCAGAGACAGAATTTTGCTGTCGGTGACAATATCCCGACAAGCCGGTGTTCGTGCAACCAATGCACCGGTTCTGCGGGTACTCTTACCGGAGAAATCATCACCGCCAAAACGTGTGTTTTCCACAAACGGAGCGACCTGTTGTCTAATTGTTGCTGCAAGGCTCAGATCGAGCGCATTTGACAGGATGCAGGCGCCATCGCGTTTGATGACGTCAAGAATGTCATCGTCAGATGTATTGGCAGGTAAGGTTTCAAGTTGTGGCATTTGTTCTTCTCCGTCTATGGTGCAGCATGAATCGGGTCAACCCAGTGCAACCCGTCTGGATCTTCGATGACAGGAATATCCAGATTAACTATAACGGGATCCTGATCACTGCGAACCAGCATGCAATGCAAAGCTTCATTTTCACTGGCGTTGATTTCCTGGTGCGGAACATAAGGCGGGACGAAAATAAAATCACCGGGCCCTGCTTCTGCAACATATTGAAGCTTGTCTCCCCAGCGCATACGGGCACGGCCGCTGACGATGTAAATAATGCTCTCCAGTGCACCATGATGGTGTGCACCTGTCTTCGCATCTGGATGAATTTCCACCGTTCCGGCCCAGAGCTTTTGCGCACCGGCTGTTGCGTAGGTCACTGCTGCGGCACGATTCATACCGGGAGTTTGGGGGGTGTTGATATCCAGATGCTCGCCGCTGATGACTTTGACACCCTCGTTGCGCCAGTCTTTGGTCTCTTCAGTCATAGGATTGATTCGGATTAGTGGCCAGATAGAGACTTAACCATCTTCTGTGGGTATTGGCAAACCCAATAAACCACGGGCACAGATCTCCCATGACCTTGCCATGAAGGTTTTTATTAGTGTAGTGTCCTGTTAATAACTCTACTTGTTAAGGATATTAGTGCGATGGCTGTTCCAGGTTCACCAGACAACGCTACACCCAATACTCCCGTGCTATCACTGGAACAGAAACGCTCACTGTATCGTGACGGCTATATAGTCTTAAAAAATGCAGTGTCAGAGGAACACGTTGAGGCCGCACGAGCCCGTATTCGGGCTGCAAAGAAAGGCGAGAACCTGGGAACAGAAAAAGAAATGACTGATCTTGTGAATGCATCATCCATTACGCCGATACTGCACGAAGTCATGGGTTATTTCGATCCACCGATTGTCTGCCAGGTTGGTGTGATAAAAGTCAGGGAACCTGGTGAGCACTTCAACAATATTGGTTATCGCGACAAGGACATGCCGTACTATGGGGCCGAAACGCATATGGATGGCAGTATTACTATTGCCGCACCACAAACAGTGCAGGAAGGTACCGAGGAAGAAATCTACAGGCGTTATTTTGCATCAGGCCCAAAAGGAGATCTGGGTCGAAGTCCCGACGTTATGGGTCACAACTCTGTGCCCATGTTTGAAGATCCTGAGATGACACTCGGCCTGGGAAGTTTTACAGCGTTTGCATTCGTTTGTCTGAGCGACCAGACCGTAGAGGGATGTGGTCAGACTGCACTGTTGAAGGGTGCCCATCATGCAACCGAAAAATTCTTCCAGATGCAACGTGATGAAAACAATCACCTGGGGCCAGAAGGTCCGGGTTGGCCCAGACTGGATTATGAAAGCCCTAATCGCACCGGGCTGGTCTACTTACCAGAGGAAGTTAGAAATAAATTCCTGGATGAGAACTCCGAGAGTACACCGGATGGCAAGAAGTGGCCCCGACCGACCCAGATACTCATGCAACCTGGGGATGCATGTATAACGGTCTACCAGATACCACATTCCGGTACCCGCAATGAAAATGGTACAGAATCCCGCAAGAATATTATCTTCCGAATTCGCAACAAGAGTCGTCAGCCGGATGTTATGGTGAACGGTGTCACCGATCACCCGGACCGTGGGCAGATAGGTGAATGGCTGGAGTTCGAAGAAGGCAACGATCCCTGGGAGCGTTCAAAATTTGCCATGTGTAACATGTGGCATGAATGGGAAGGTATGAAGGAAGTCGTGGCGGAGCAGAAAGGGAAATAACGGGCCAACCTCAATATAACATAGCAACCTTATCTTGATCAGGAGAATTAGATGCCAGCGCTGGATGGATTGAGAATTCTTGATATGACCCAGTATGAAGCGGGCACATCGTGTACCCAGGCGTTGGCCTGGCTGGGAGCTGATGTGGTTAAAATCGAGGCTCCCGGGTACGGTGACCCTGGGAGGGGAGTCGGGCTAAGCGGAGAAGCTGCATATTCGGCCTATTTTTGTAACTGGAATGCCAATAAAAGAAGTATTGCTATTAATCTGAAATCATCCGAGGGTCGGGACCTGTTTATTCGACTGTTGCCGGGCTTTGATGTCTTTGTGGAAAACTATGGCCCTGGGGTAATCGAAAAACTCGGGCTTGAATATGAAACCCTCAAGGCCGCTCATCCGCCGATTATTCACGCCCGCATAAAAGGCTTCGGTACTTCCGGTCCCTACTCGAAATACAAAAGTTACGATGGCATCGCCCAGGCAGCCGCAGGTGCATTCTCGGTCACGGGTGAAGCGGACGGACCGCCTTTGTGCCCCGGGCCGACAACTGGCGACTCGGGAACCGGTGTGCAGATGGGCATGGCAATCCTGGCTGCGTACATTCAGCGATTGCGTACCGGGGAAGGTCAGCAACTGGAAATCTCCATGCAGGAAGCGATGACCTATTTTATGCGTACCAGAATTGCTTTCGGTGGGGATTGGGGTAAGGGTGTGACGCCCCGCAACGGGAATTTCCAGGGATTGCCACCGGTGAACCTATACCCCTGTAAGCCCTTTGGGCCCAATGACTGGGTATTTCTGATGCCGGTTACCTCACAGCACTGGGATCAGCTTTGTGTCGCGACGGACAACCCGGGTCTATTGGTAGATCCGCGCTTCGACAGCCCGCAAACCCGCCTCAAAAATCAGGACCTTGTCTATGAAACCTTTGCCAGCTGGACGAGAGACAGAACCAAATTTGAAGTGATGAAAACCCTCGGAGAAGCTGGTCTGCCGTGCTCAGCGGTCATGAATACCAGCGAGTTACACTCAGATCCACACCTGATTGATCGGGGGTTCATCAACAACATTGAGCACCCGGTGCACGGCAATGTCCCGTTGCTTGGATTTGGCCCGAGGCTGTCCGCTTCGGATGTTCCTATTCAGCGCGCGCCTCTGCTTGGTGAACACACGGAAGAACTTCTACAGCAGGAGTTGGGTTTACCGGACGAGGATCTTCAATCATTAAGGCAGTCCGGAGTGATTGGCTAGGTGTAGCTGTTACCTACCGGGAGGACAGATGATCAATCTCGACGGTAAAGTCGTGCTGGTGACAGGCGGTTCACGAGGAATCGGCAGTGCCACAGCGAAAGCGATCGCTGCTGCAGGTGGTGATGTCGTTTTACACTTTGCCGCCAACAAAAGCGCTGCTGATAAAACCGCTGCGTTGATTGAAACAGGGAAAAGTCATATTGTTCAGGGCGATTTAAACGAACCGGGTATGGCGAAATCGGTTTGGCAGATGGCATTGAACTGGAAAGGGCGTATTGATGTGGTAGTCAATAATGCCGGTGTATTTCAGGCGGCGAGCATCGATGGAAGCGACGAGGATTGGGATGCAAGCTGGCGGAGAACCTTGCAGATCAACCTGGTTGCCAGTGGAGACTTCTGCCGTTGTGCAGTAAATACATGGCGTAGAGCTGGTACAGGTGGCATTATTATCAATGTATCCAGCCGGGCTGCTTCCCGGGGCGATGGCCCCGATTACTGGTCCTATGCGGCCTCCAAGGGTGGCATGGTAGCGCTGACAAAGACTATCGCACGCGCCTATGCTGCAGAAGGTATCTTTGCCTATGGTGTCGCGCCTGGTTATGTGGAGACTGATATGGCGTTGGAGGCCTTTGCAAAAGATCCGACCCTCAAAGAAATTGTAACCCGAGAGATCCCCATCGGTGATATTGCACCGACGTCAGACATCGCAAATACCATATGTTTTCTGGCATCGGGCCTGGTGCCCCATGCCACGGGAACAACGATCGATATCAACGGTGCGTCCCACGTCCGCTGACCCGTGGTAACATAGCCTCAACGACATGGAAGTTGTATCTTTTGAGCAATAACGAAACAGAATCAGAATCCCGGACAAACTCGGGTCGCGAGGGAATTCTTGACTCCATTCCCCTCGGTATTCTGGAAATTGATCCCGCCGGTTCCCTACAGCAATCCGATGTTCCTCGACATGATCGATCTGCAAATCAACTGGAGCTGCCAACGAGATGACAACGACCAAATGGTCGCCCTGGTTGCTGTGTTTACCGACGTGACCGAAACACCAGCAGTATCAATCGCGCCAAAGCCAGCGCAGGGTTTCGGCAAATATGGCACCACCATGCGACAGATTATGCCCGCCGGTGCCAAACTCAAACTTGAAGTCATAGTCTGCCCAGGTCAGTGCACTGGCCATTGCCTGGTTGGCGAGTGCCCAATCACCGAAAGGTGTGTTGGCGTCGTTTTCACCACTCTGCAAAAAAGCCCGGATCGGCTTACGGTCAGTTTTTCTAATTATTGATGGAAAGTTATGGCCACCCCATATGTCCGTAAAGGAACCACAGTGGCTGATCACCCGCTGGCAATTTTCCGGTTGCTGCCAGGCAACATTGAATGCGGCGATCCCGCCGCTGCTGATGCCGCAGATCGTTCTTTGTTCAGGTCGTTGACTCACTTCTATATCCAGTTCATTTTCCACGAACGGCAGAACATCCTGAAACAGGAAATCAGCGTATACGGGTGTCAGGCTGTCATACTCAAAGCTTCGTTGTGCGGCTCTGGGATCATAGGATTCAACCGGTGTTTTGACCGGTCCTGATGGATCCCCCGGGTTGATAAAGATGGCAATAGTGGATTGAATCGCCTCCTGGTGATGCAAGGTATCGAGCACATGGGTGGCCCTGACGGGCCCACTTCGGCCCAGGTACCAGGCGCCGTCATTAAAAAATATCACCTGCGGTTTGCCAGGTTCTTGTTTGACAGCCCCTCGTTTGATCGATAAGCCGGGTTCAAAAACCGCCGGTGCATAAACCCATAGGTCTCGAGTCGTACCAGGATAGACACGACTTTGGTCCCAGTTTTCAAACTTAACCACACTTCCCCTGGGAACGGATTCATCGGGGAAGGCTTCCGGGCAGGGATGATAGGCCGCGTCCCATGCGGGATCATTGATCACCCCGTTTTTTTTGCCATTGACTTCAGCGCGAATTGTTTTATCGAGCTGCAGGGCTTGATGAGTTGTGATATCCATTGGCATCGTATTGGCTCTACCTGTGCTTTAGTTTAGATCGCGAGGCGGGCTCATCCGGGCAAACGTTTCCCTGATTCCGAGTCAAACATATGCAGGGCTTGATCTGCAATTTTTAAATGTAGTGATTCGCCTTCATTAAAGTTGGCTGAACCTGGCAGTTTCACCACGATACTTGTGTTGGTCAGCGAATTCGGCGCAAGCAGACAATGAACCAGGGTCTCGGCGCCCAGGGTTTCGACGGCTTCAACAGTGCAAGAAAAGTCGGCATCTGATTCGCTGCTGAGTAGTAATTTTTCAGGTCGAATACCGACTGTGACCGTTTTACCTTCGTGGGTAGATGCTTCGACTCTAGTTCTCACCGACTGGCCGGAATCGAGAGTGACAGCAGGTCCGTTATCTGGCTTGTTAAGAAAGCGCCCGGTAAAAAAGTTCATTTCCGGAGAACCAATAAATCCGGCTACATACACCGTGGCGGGTTTCTCGTAGATGTTTTGTGGTGTATCAATCTGTTCAATACTCCCCTGGTTAAGTACAACCAGGCGGTCTGCGAGGGTCATGGCTTCAACCTGATCATGGGTGACATAGAGGCTGGTTACATTCAGTCGTCGTTGCAGCTCACGTATTTCCATTCTCATCTGGGTTCGCAGCTTGGCATCCAGGTTGGACAATGGTTCGTCGAACAGGAATACGGCGGGCTCACGAACAATTGCGCGCCCCATGGCAACCCGTTGGCGTTGTCCGCCGGAAAGCGCTCGCGGATTTCGGTGCAGGAATTCTTCCAACTGCAACATCTTTGCCGCCACCGAAACCCGTCTGACAATATCTTGTTTTGGCAAGCCCCTGAGTTTTAGTCCATAGGCCATGTTGTTGAACACATTCATATGCGGGTAGAGTGCGTAGTTCTGAAAAACCATGGCAATGTCACGGTCTTTGGGTTCTACGTTATTAACAATTCGGCCGCCGATTGCAATTTCACCTTGCGTGATTGCTTCGAGCCCTGCCACCATGCGCAACAAACTGGATTTACCACAACCCGAAGGGCCGACAATGACTACAAACTCTCCATCGGTAACATCGATATTGATATCGAACAGAACCTGGGTATCGCCGTAAGATTTAGCGACGTTGCTGATATTGACACTGGCCATATTATTTCTCTGTCTCCGTTAATCCTCTAACGAATAGTTTCTGCATGCCGAGAACGACGAGTACCGGTGGCAACATGGACATCAAGGCCGTCATCATAATGATATGCCAGGCCGGGTCACCTTCGGCTGTTTCGAGCAATCCCTTGATCCCCATCACGATGGTATACATTGATTTCTCGGTGGTAATCAGCAATGGCCACAAGTATTGATTCCAGCCAAAGATAAACAAAATCACAAACAGCGCAGCGATACTGGTTCGTGACATGGGCAGCAGGATGTCAACAAAGAACCGCATGGGGCCTGCGCCATCTATTCGAGCGGCCTCGAGCATTTCATCCGGTACTGTGAGAAATGTCTGGCGAAACATAAATGTCGCCGTTGCGCTGGCGATGAGCGGAATTGTCAATCCCCAGTACGAATCCAGCATGTTCAGGTTTGCAACCACCTCAAAAGTGGGAAGGATGCGGACTTCCACCGGTAACATCAGGGTCACAAATATCATCCAGAAAAAAAACATCCGGAATCGGAACTCAAAGTAAACGATGGCAAATGCGGAGAGTAGTGAGATTGATATTTTTCCCACCGCAATTATCAATGCCATGACGAGTGAATTCAGCATCATCATTCCGACGGGAATACCACCGATGGAGTCTTCACTTGAGGTAAAAGTTGCCTTCAGGTTAACGAAAAACTGATCACCGGGCAGCAGTGGAAAAGGAACCTGCGTCACACGTACGGCATCGTGGGTCGCCGCCACGAATGTGATCCATACCGGGAATACGACGATCAGTATCCCGATGATAAGCACTGCGTGCGAAACGAATGTTGTCAGAGGGCGATTTTCAATCATGACGATTGATCTTCCACGGTCAAGGAATCCATTAATAATCCACTTTCCGTTCGATGTAACGAAATTGGATGACTGTAATGAAGATAACCATGATCATGAGTATCGTCGATTGCGCCGCAGACCCCCCCAGGTCAAGACCGATAAAGCCATCGTTGTAGGCCTTGTAGACCAGAATTTCAGTTGCCTTTGCCGGTCCACCGGCTGTGACCACGTGAATGATGCCGAAGGTTTCAAAAAATGCGTAAACGATGTTGACTACCAGCAGGAAAAAGGTTGTTGGGGTAATCAGTGGGAACACAATACCCCAGAATCGACGGACCGGCCCGGCCCCGTCAATCGCAGCAGCCTCGATTAGCGATTTGGGTATTGCCTGCATGGCAGCAAGAAAAAACAAAAAGTTGTAGCTGATCTGTTTCCAGGTGGCAGCCATAATCACCAGGCTCATGGCTTCACCGCCATTGAGTTTGTGGTTCCAGTTCCAGCCAACTGTGTCAAGAAAGTAAGTCAGAATTCCAAGGGTCGGGTCAAACATAAATACCCATAAGGCACCGGCGATGGCTGGCGCAACTGCATAGGGCCAGATTAACATCGTGCGATAAAACAGTGAGCCCTTGATAACCTGGTCGGCCATTCCGGCAAGAACCAGTGCGGTCAGGATTGAGAGTGTTGCCACCATCGATGAGAAGAACAGGGTGCGGTAAAAGGTGTCGAAGTATAATTTATCTTCAAACAATAGCTGATAGTTTTCAAGAAAGACAAACTCCGTGGATAGGCCAAAAGCGTCTTCAATAAGAAATGACTGGTATACGGACTGTCCGGCTGGCCACATGAAGAAAACGCAAGTGATCAGAATCTGTGGTGCAACCAGTGCATAAGGTAACCAGGACGATTCGAAGTGTACTCGCTTTAGCACCGGGGTTTTAACACTTGACTAGCCCTGATCTGACAGCGAGCGATGTTGCATCGAACAACCCTGAATATTCAAGTTCGTGAGGTGATGGAAAAATGCTTCGATTTAACGTCAAATCAGTTCCTGTTCTGAAAGTCATGCGTGTCCGAATGAACCTGGTTAATTTGCACGTTCGAATTTTCGCAGTAACTTGTTACCTCTAGTCACGGCGTCATCAAGGCCTTGAGATGCCGTTTTTGTGCCTGCCCAGATGGCTTCCAGTTCTTCGTTAACTATTGCCCGGACCTGAACATAATTGCCGAATCTCAAGCCCCGGGAATTCTTCGTCGGCGTGTTTAGGCTGAGTTGTTTGACGGCGGTATCTGTGCCTGGGTTTCTGTCATAAAAACCCTGGGCGCGTGAAAGTTCAGCGGCTTCCAGGGTGATGGGTACATAACCGGTTTGCTGATGCCACCAGGCTTGCACTTGTGGTGTAGAAAGATAACTCAGAAACTTCGCAACGCCTTTGTAGCTCTGTCTGCTATGTCCTCTCAGAACCCAGAGGGTGGCTCCGCCGATAATAGAATTTTGAGCGGATGATGCCACCTCGGTATCAAGGGGTAGCATGGTTTGACCATATTTAAATTTCGCCTGGCTTTTTAGTGCTGCGGTGTTTGCCGAAGAGCTCATCCACATGCCGCAAGTACCGCTGGTAAACAGGGGCAGGCTGCTGTCTTCTCGCCCGCCGTAAACAAAGGTGCCATCTGGTTGGGAGTCTGCGATGGATTGGATTCTATTTTTTATACTCGATGAATTGAACGTCAGTTCTGCATCGAAACCAGTATATCCGTTTTCCCTGGTACCCAGTGGTTGATTGTGCCAGGCGGAATAGTTTTCAATCATTACCCAGGATTGCCAGCCGAAAGAAAAGCCGCATTTCATTCCAGATGCCAGTAGTTTCTTTGCGGCTTTGTTTACATCCTCCCAGGTGACAGGAGGGCTTTGAATCCCGGCTTTTTTAAAGGCGGTTTTGTTGTACCACATGACCGGGGTTGAAGAGTTAAAAGGCATGGACAACAGGTCGCCCTCTGGTGTCTGGTAATAGGATATAACACCCCGTAGATAGATTGAACTATCAAATGGCTCACCGGAATCCTGCATCACATTTTCGACGGGGTAGACTGCCCCTCTGGCGGCCATCATGGTTGCTGTCCCCACTTCGAAAACCTGCACAATATGCGGCTGCTTTTTTGCCCGAAATGCAGCGACTGCGGCGGTCATGGTATCGGTATAGTTGCCCTTGTAGCTGGGTATGATTTTGTACTCGTTTTGAGTCGAATTAAAATCCCTGGCGATCTTATCGACCCGTTCTCCATTTTCCGATCCCATGGCGTGCCACCAGGATATTTCAGTCACTGCCAGGCAAACTGGCGCTGACGTCGCCAGACCCAGGATGCAAAGCATGAATACAATATTTTTCATGGTTTCTCGCTTGTAGCTGAAGGCATCGTACAAGTTCTCCTTATTTCGATCATTCGCCCGTGTAATACTCAAACAACCAATTAAGATCTTCCGGTTCTTCGGCGATAAGATCTGCGCCTGCTCCGACCAGTTCATCTTGTGAACCGTATCCCCACAGCACACCAACAGTCTGGATATTGTTGGCCTTGCCGCCCTTAATATCATGGGATCGGTCCCCTATCATCGCGGCGTGACGATGGGGTATTTTTTCTGCTGCCAGCAAATATTGAATCAACTCGGTTTTATCCTGCCGGGTTCCATCCAGCTCGCTGCCATAAACACCACTGAACAGATGGTCCAGTTCAAAGTGCTGCAGGATTCGCTCTGCAAAAACCTGAAGCTTTGATGTTGCGAGATAGAGTGATACGCCCATTTCCCTGAAGCTATGCAGGGCGTCCTGAATCCCCGGGTAAACGGAATTTTCGAAAATACCCACGTCAGCGAATCTCTCCCTGTAGAAGGTGACAGCCTGATTGATGTTCTCGTCTGTCGGGCTCGGTAGTAGTGTTCCGAAGGTTTCTTTCAAGGGCGGTCCTATTAACCTGACCAACTCATCTTCTGCGGGAACAGGCAAATCCAGTTTCTGCAGCGCATATTCGATGCATTTTGTGATTCCAGGTTTGGAATCGGTAATTGTACCGTCAAGGTCAAATAGTAATTTCATTGATAGCCATCAGAGAATTTTCAATGAGAGTGTACTGAATTGTGATACGTATTTTCAATTTATCCGGCGGTTTTTGCAGCGAATGAATCAGTCACCTTTACGCTGGCGCCGGTGTTTTTTGTCAACTTGCACTCCAGGGGTCGACTGGTGCAGCGAAACCTATGCTATTGTTCGGTTACCGAATTTGCATGAGCAATGCGAATTCTGGATATCGTTGAGCACCAAAAAGAGGAATGAGATATGGCGTACGATAAACCCATACCCACCCAGGGCACACATACCAAGCCCTTCTGGGAAGGAGCCAAACAAGGCAAGCTGATGCTGCCACGCTGTCAGGACTGTAATCGAGTCCATTGGTACCCACGTTTTATTTGCCCGTCCTGCCATTCAATGAACCTTGAATGGATCGAAGCCAGCGGTGAAGGCACGGTGCATACCTATGCCGTTCAACATTTGGCATTTGGCCCCTGGGCAGCTGAAGCCCCGTATGTCACCGCCTATATCGACCTGAATGAAGGTGATCGCATGCTAACAGTCCTTAAAGGGGTGGACCCGGGTAAGCCGGAAGAAATCAAGATTGGTACCAGGGTTAAAGTGGAATTTGAAAAAGCCAGTGACGATATACATATACCGTTCTGGCGCGTGGTGGAGGAGTAGAAGATGCCCGGTAAATTATCAGGAGCAGCAGCCATAGTCGGTGCTGCTGAAGCGAACCAGATTGGATTTCTTGAAGAACCGGTAACCGCGCTGCAGTTGCATATTGAGGCGATCAAGAACCTGAGTGTGCAAACAGGGGTGCCCATTAAGAACATTGAAGGTGTTTTCTCAACTGGCTGGTCGTCAGAGCTGTGCGAACACCTGGGCATTCAGCCGAAGTATATTGACACAACCGCGGTCGGCGGCTGCTCCTTTGAAATGCATGTGCATCATGCAATGGCGGCGATTCATGCAGGTATTATTGACATAGCGCTGGTGAGCCATGGGGAAAATGGCTTTTCATCCCGCAAGATTGGCGGACGTGGTGCTGGCAACTATGGCCGTGGTGGCGGCGTTTCATCCCCCGGTATGGAAATGACCATGGCGTATGGCGTTAATGGTGCGCCGTCGGGGTATGCCCACGCCATGGTGCGACATATGCACCGGTTCGGAACCACGACAGAAGATTTTGCTCACATCGCCAAGGTAACCCGTGACTGGGCAACCCTGAACCCACGGGCAGCGATGTATTCAAAGGAAAAGCATCCCTTCGGTGGCCCCATTACCGTCCAGCAGGTTGAAGAGTCGAGGCTGATTGCGTGGCCGCTAACGATACTACACTGTTGTATGGTGGCGGATCATGGTGGAGCGGTGTTGGTAACCAGCCCCAAAGTGGCTGCGGGTCTTAAAACCAAACCAGTTTGGATTGCCGGTGCCGGTGAGAGCATGGGCCATTCCAATATGATGGAGATGGATGATTTCACAGCAACATCAGCGCATATCTCCGCAGAGGCTGCCTACACCATGGCAGGTCTTGGCCCCAGCGATATGGAAATGGCGCAGATCTATGACTCGTTCACGATTACTGCTGCGATCACAGCAGAAATGCTGGGTCTTGCTCCACGGGGTGAAGGCCACACACTTTGGAAAGATGGCCACGCAGCCCCTGGGGGTAAGTTTCCAATCAATACCAATGGTGGTGGTTTGTCATTCAACCATAGCGGCATGTACGGCATGCCACTGTTAATTGAAGCATACCGGCAGTTATCCGGCACTGCTGAAGATGGCGTCAATGGTGACCTGGGTAAACAAACCAGTGCCAGGACCTGTGTGGTCAATGGCACTGGCGGGAGTCTTTCCACCACCGGGACCCTGGTCCTGGTAGCTGACGACTAGTCCCAGCAGCCTGCTGGATTCGGGGGTTGGGCAAGGGCTACTTAAGACTGCCAAGAAATTCCAACAGCAACTCGTTGGTTCTTTGGGCTCTCTCCTGCTGAATCCAGTGCCCCGCCCCGGCGAGTATTTCGTTCTTGAACAGCCTTGGCAGGGTTTGTGCAAATTTCTCGATTGATGCAGCACCCCACTGGGTCGGGCCGTCTTTTTCGCCGCCGATAAACAGGGACGGGATTGTAATCGGCTGTCCGGCATAGCAGGCCAGGTCTTCCCAGTCACGATCGACATTGCGGTAGCGATTTAAAGGCCCAAAAAATCCGGAGTATTCGAATTCGCGGGTATAGACATTCAGGTCTTCCTGGCTCATCCAGTCCGGCATTTTATCGGGATATACCAGTCGTTCCTTCAGGGTATGGCCCTTTGTGACCATGCTGATGTTTGGGCCATCGACAATATCACCACTGGCGCACCAGTAAAAACCCAAAATCCATTTTTGAATGTCTTCCTCGATTTCCCTCTCGGCTTTCCCCACTTGCTGAAAGTGATTGATATAGAAATCGTCTTCACCAGCCATCAGGGCAAACATTTCGGTAGGGCGAACAGCGCCACCACCTGCTGAGTAGGGTACAGATAACCCCGCCACGCCGGTAAACAGGTCTGGTCGCAGCAAGGCAGAATTCCACGCGATTGGCGCGCCCCAATCGTGACCGACAACCGTCACTTTGCCATTGTCAATTGCCTGCACCACACCGACCACATCCGCTACTTTCTGCAGCATGCGGTAGTCTTCTACCCGGGTTGGTTTTGATGAGCGGCCATAACCGCGCACATCCATGGCCACCGCGTGATAACCCTGTTCAGCCAGTACGGGGAGTTGTTCCCTCCAGGAGTACCATGACTCGGGAAATCCGTGAATCATTAACACGGTAGGACCTTCCCCGGTTTCGGCGAGGTGAATTCGGATATTGTTAGCAGATACCGTACGGTGTGTGATCCCGGTCATGATATTTCTCTGATTTTTTTGAGAGTGTGGCGTTTTTGCGACTGTGCTGTTCAGGTTGGGAACTTTAACCCCTGAGCACCCCGGTTGACAAAAAAGTGTCTACCACGGCTTTAGCGAGTGGTAATGATTGGTTTTCTTAACCGTTAGTCTTATTCTGACCCGGTACCCATGCGTAAATAAGGAGAAAGTAATGCCTGTCCAACTTCGCCAAATCTGCCTGGTCGCCCGGGAACTGGAACCTGTGATACAGGATTTGACTGCTATTCTTGGTATCAATCGATGCTTCGTCGACCCTGGCGTGGGTAAGTTTGGTCTTGAAAATACCCTCATGCCCATCGGCCGTAACTTCCTCGAGGTTGTCGCACCCGTGGAGGAAGGCACCGCCGGTGGTCGTTATCTGGATCGCCGTAACGGTGACGGTGGCTATATGGTGATCACTCAGGCTGATAGCGCCGAAACCCAAAAAATCGTCAGGCAAAATGCGTTGGACAATGATGTTCGTGTCGCCTTTGAATCCCAGCGTGAGGATTGGAATCTTTGCCAGTTGCATCCCGGGGATATGAAAGCTGCTTTTCTTGAAATTGAGTCGGATGCTCACAACGATTTTAACGGTCATTGGCATCCCGTGGGTGGTACTGGTTGGGAAGATAAGGTGAAGCAGGATGTCACCGTGGACTATCGAGGCGTTGAATTGCAGAGCAATGACCCGGTCGGGCTCGCTGAATTATGGGGCAGAGTCGCGGGATTGCCAGTGGAGCGAGACGGCGCAGAACTGAGAATGGCCCTTAACAATGTCGTCATCCGCTTTGTTCAGGAAGAAGATGGCCGCGGTGCGGGTTTGGGTGGCCTGGACATTGCTGTTGCCAATCGGGATCACATACTCAGTGAAGCAAAAGCAAGAGGTTGCTATGTCTCGGATGATCGAGTCGATATTTGTGGTACGCGGTGGTATTTACAGGATAGTTAGTGCCTATCCATAAATGATTATGTGTGCTTTTCCAGTCACGTTTTGTGCTATTAAAATAGACTCAATATGCGCAAAGTAGGGTGCTGAAGTCGAAATTTGACTATTTATGGATAATCACCAGTTAGGAAGCCTTTAAACCACTATTCGGCTCTTCTTGAAGCCATCCGTGAACTTATCCGGTAACTCTGATGTCAGTATCTGTGGGACTTGTGCATGATAAACAACGCTTATAACCGCACTAGTAGCGAATACACCCTTCGACCTCTATAATCCATCACCCTGCGAATTGCAGGCACTCCTTTTTTAAGACGTGGGTTGAGACGTGTTTTATCGAGATGCGCTGTTGAGATGCGCTTATTCGACGCGTTTGTAGAGATACGTTGTCTGCGTAAACCGAGATAATTTAATGACATCAAGAACACAGATGACTGACCATCAGGCCAGGGATTCTGCTTCGCAGTATGTGGGCGTCTGGTCAGGGGATGGTTCAGACACGAACTTCTTACCCCTGGACGCAGGTGTAATTCAGGCTTCAATACGCAGTTCAACCTGCGTGGTTCTGGATTCGAAGACCCACCGTATCGGATTAGCCTCACAAGGCGAGGTACATTCTGTTGCGCCTCTGAGTAAAACATCAGCTCAACAGTATCCGTTGTTGGGTATTTTGCCCCCAATGTATCCGGAATGGCTGGGCGATCGGGGCTTCCAGGAAACCCACAGGGTACGTTTTGCATACGTCGGCGGTGCTATGGCGCGTGGCATCGGGTCTGCAAAGCTGGTCATCGAGTTAGGCCAAATGGGCGCCATGGGTATGTTTGGCTCGGCAGGACTATCACCCGAAGTTGTCGAGGCTGCGATTACAGAAATCAGCGAGGCATTGGATCCGCAAGGCATATCCTGGGGGAGTAACTTGATCCATTCGCCCAATGAGCCGGAACTGGAACACCAGATTGTGGATCTGTACCTGCGACGCGGGGTTAAAAGGGTTTCTGCATCAGCATTTATGGGTTTGACCCCGGCAATTGTACGTTATGCATGCTCGGGCTTGTCACGGGCGGATGACGGATCTGTACGGCGTCAGAATCATGTATTTGCCAAGATCTCCCGGGAAGAGGTCGCGCGTCATTTTTTAACACCGGCGCCTCAAAAAATCCTCGATCAACTGGTTACAGAAGGTAAACTGACCCTTGCCGAGGCAGAAATTGCAGCGACTATCCCCCTGGCAGAAGACATTATCGTCGAGTCTGATTCTGGCGGTCATACCGACAACCGGCCTCTGAATGCACTGTTTCCGGCCATTATGAGCTTGCGTGACAGGCTCGTGGTGGAATATGGCTATGATCGACCGATTCGATTGGGCGCAGCGGGCAGCCTGGGCACGCCTGTTAGTGTCGCTGCGGCATTTTCTCTTGGTGCCGCGTTCGTACTGATCGGCACGGTACATCAGGCTGCCGTCGAATCAGGGGTTTCGGATAGCAGTCGTCAACTGCTAGCCCAGGCGGCATTGACCGATGTGGCAATGACAGCTTCTGCTGATATGTTTGAACTTGGTGTTAAAGTGCAGGTTCTGCAGCGCGGGACGATGATGGCGGTGAGAGGTAATCAATTATACGAGCTATATAGCCGATACGATTCGATTGAAGATATTCCTGCGGACCAACGATCCAATATAGAGAAGAACATTTTCAGGTCATCACTTGAGGATATCTGGGAGCAGACACAGGAATTTTTCAACAGAACCGACCCTGGACAAATTGACAAGGCGCTGAAGAATCCAAAACACAAGATGGCGCTGATTTTTCGATGGTACATTGGCAGCTCGAGCCAGTGGCCAATTGTGGGTGATGAATCCCGCCAGATTGACTATCAGTTGTGGTGTGGTCCGGCGATGGGGGCATTCAATCGCTGGGTAGAGGGTAGTTTTTTAGAAGCGCCGGAAGCGAGAACGGTTCAACAGATAGCACTGAACCTGTTGGAAGGCGCAGCACATGTTACAAGAGCACAGCAACTCAGAACGTATGGACTGGCAATGGCGCCGGACGCGTTAAGAATTTCACCCACCTTACTTAGAGTATAGGTACTCTGCGCCGAGGCTAGAGCAACAATTTATGACCAAGCAACAAAAAGCTAAATTTAGTCCCATCGCCGTCGTTGGCGCGAGTGGATTGTTTCCCGGTTCAATCGGCGGCCAATCCTTCTGGCGCAACATACTGGCGAGTGAAGACTTTATGTCAGATGTGCCGGAAGATCACTGGTTGATCGATGATTATTACGATCCACAACCTGGGAAGAATGGCAAGATCTACGGTAACCGTGGTGCGTTTTTGCCAAAAGTAGATTTTGATCCCATGCAATTCGGTATGCCTCCAAAGCAATTGTCGACCACGGATTCAGCCCAACTGCTGGGCCTGATCGTGGCTGCAAAAGTTCTGGAAGACGCAAACAGTGTTCAGTTTGGCAAGGTCGATAAATCAGACATTAGTGTCATTCTGGGTGTTGCTTCGGCGACCGAGATGGTTGGCCAGATGGCCTCGCGTATCCAAAGACCGCACTGGATTAAGGCACTGCGTGATGCGGGTATCCCTGAAAGTAAGGTTGTTGAGGTTTGCGACGGTATTGAGGCGACCTATCCCGAGTGGGATGAGAGCACCTTTCCGGGATTGTTGGGCAATGTTGTTGCGGGTCGAATCGCAAACAGGCTGGATCTGGGTGGCACCAACTGCGTGGTTGATGCAGCCTGCGCCAGCAGCCTCGGCGCCGTTTCAATGGCGATCCGGGAGTTACAGGCAGGGGATTCAAATCTTGTCATAACAGGGGGTGTGGACGCATTAAACGATACCTTCATGTATATGTGTTTCAGCCAGACACCCGCTTTGTCACCGACAGGTGATTGCCGCCCCTTCTCCGCAGATGCTGATGGCACCATGCTGGGTGAAGGTATTGGTATGGTAGCCCTGCGCCGACTGGAAGATGCAGAACGCGACGGTGATAGAATTTATGCTGTAATTCGCGGTGTCGGCTCTTCATCTGATGGCAAGTCCGGCAGTATCTACGCACCGGAGTCCAGAGGGCAGGCACTGGCGATTCGTCGTGCTTATGACATGACGGATTACGATGTGGATGAGGTTGAACTGATCGAGGCCCACGGTACTGCAACAAAGGCTGGCGATGCGGCCGAGTTTGGTGGTTTGCAGTATGCCTTTGAAGCTGCCTATGAGAATGCAATCGAAGGGTCCGAAGGTAAAAAGCAGTGGTGCGCCCTGGGTAGTGTGAAGTCGCAGATAGGTCATACCAAGTCTGCGGCAGGCTCAGCGTCCCTGTTTAAGGTTGTCATGGCGCTTCATCACAAGGTCCTGCCACCGACCATTAAAGTCTCGGAACCAAACCCTGCGCTCAAAATTGACGAGAGCCCTTTCTACCTCAGTACCGAAACACGGCCCTGGATTCACGATCCTAAATCCACCAGGAAAGCCTCCGTCAGTTCATTTGGATTTGGTGGCAGCAATTTTCACGTCGCCCTGGAAGAACATGTATCAACCAGTGGAACCCGTGGACGATATCATGCATCACCGGTAGAGCTATTATTATTTTCCGCGGATACTGCCAAGGATCTGGTTAGTCAAACAAAACTACTCGCAGAACAACTCGGAAATTGTTCAATAGCTACACTGGCGGCGCGACTACAAAAAGAATTTGTTGCAGCAAAACCATGTCGTCTGGCAATCATTGCGGAAGACGGCCAGTCTGCTGTTACTCAAATTGAGCAGGCAGCACTTAAAATTACTGCCCAGCCAGATGAACCATTTTCAATGCCGAATAAAATTCACTACGGCATGGGTGGCGTGGATAACAAGGATAATGTGCAACCAAAAATAGGCTTTTTATTCCCCGGGCAAGGCAGTCAATATGTCAACATGGGTGCTGACATCGCCTGCGAATTCGATCAGGCGCGTGCTGCCTGGGATATCGCCAGTACCGTGGACATCGATAGCGAATACCGACTGGACCAGGTTGTGTACCCGATACCCGTATTTTCTGATGCTGACCGGGATCAACAGAGCGAACTGCTAACGAGCACGCACTGGGCACAACCAGCCATTGGCTGTGTCAGTGCTTCATTGCTTAATTTGTTGCAGACACTTGAAGTCAAACCCGATGCAGTTGCGGGGCACAGTTATGGTGAGGTGACTGCACTCTACGCTGCGGGTGCCCTGACATCCCAGGAGAGTTTTCTGGCTGTTTCTCGTCGCCGCGGCGAACTCATGAAACAGGCAGCCTCCATCCCCGGATCGATGACTGCAGTCCGGGCGGGTCGGGATGAAGTCCAGGGATACCTGGACCAGTGGGACTGCAAGGTTGTTATCGCCAACATTAACAGCCCGAGTCAGGTGGTTATTGCGGGTGAAACGGCGGAAATTGAGAAGGCAGAACAGGAACTCGGCAAAGTCGGTGCAACATTTCGACGACTCACTGTGGCCACCGCATTTCACACAGATATCGTCAGCCCCAGTGCCGAACCTTTCCACGAGTTTCTTGCGGATATCAAAATCAGCAAACCCAGGGTACCTGTTTATTCGAATACGACGGCAACACCTTACAGCAACAAGCTGGGCGAGATCCGAAAAACATTGGCGTGGCAGTTGGCGAACCCGGTGCGTTTTCAGGAATCGATTGAACAGATGCACGACGATGGTATTCGGTTGTTCGTCGAGGTTGGTCCCAGTTCTCTGCTTGCAGGTATGGTTAAGGATTGTCTTAAAGGCAGGGAGTTTTCTGTCGTTTCGCTCGATAATCGTAAACTGGATGGTCGAGCAGCATTCTGGAATTCCCTGGGAAGCCTGTCCGTTGAAGGCGTAGCGTTGAATTACCATGCGCTTTGGCAGGATTTTGCAGAAGCAGAAGCCTTGCCTGAATCCATAGACCGATCACCGGTCACTATTAAACTGAGCGGCGCCAATCACGGTAAGCCTTATCCGCCAGAAAATGGCTCTGCCGGTTTACCAGCGCCTAATCCTGAGGTTGCACTGGTATCTGAGATACATGTTGCACCTACTGATGTCGTTGCACCTGCCAATGTCGTTGCACCTGCCAATGTCGTTGCACCTGCCAATGTCGTTGCACCTGCCAATGTCGTTGCACCTGCCACTAGTAATCTGCCAGAGACGGCTTCTCCAGCTGCTGTGTCACAACAACCGACATTAGCTGCAACGGTGGCACCGACGTCATTACCAGTGAGGGATGCAAACTGGGTTGCGGCATTCCAGAGCTTGCAGGAGCAGACGCTGCAGGCGCAGATGTCGTTCCAACAAACCCTTGGGGACGCTCATCAGTCATTTTTAAGAGCAAGTGAAGTTGCATTTTCACAGTTAGGTGGCACGCCAGTCTCTGCTGAAATGCAAGCGCCATTGACAGCCCAGGTTGCTGCGCCCGTTGCCCGGCCCGGCATCGAAGTGCCTGCTGTTGCTCAGACTTCAGTGCAGGCTCAGGCCGTTGAACCGGCGTTCGAAACGTTGGATTTTGAGAGGATGTTATTGGATATTGTCGCCGAGAAGACTGGCTATCCACAGGAAATGCTCACCCTTGATATGGAACTTGAGTCAGGCCTGGGCATTGATTCGATTAAGCGGGTTGAAATACTGTCTACCCTGCAGGAAGAAATGCCTCATCTGGGTGAACTCGATACCGCTGAACTAGCGGAACTCAACACCCTCGGGGAAATCATTGAATTCGCAGCGGCTTCCGGTCCGACCGTGCCTTCAACAACTACTCCGGCTGCAAATCCGGTTATAGGGCGCGCAAACACGACAGATCTGGATTTCGAATCGATGCTGCTGGATGTCGTAGCAGAGAAAACGGGTTATCCAAAAGAAATGCTGACCCTGGATATGGAACTGGAGTCTGGCCTGGGCATTGACTCCATTAAACGCGTAGAAATCCTCTCTACCCTGCAGGAACAACTGCCTTCCCTGGGCGAAATGGATACTGCGGAACTTGCAGAACTTAATACTCTTGGCGAAATCATTGAACTGGCCAGCGCATCAGCCGGGCCAGTATCGTCAGCGCCCGTCGAGGTAACGGCTACTTCTACAGCTACATCCACAGTGACGACACAGGACTTCGAGTCGATGCTGTTGGACGTGGTCGCGGAGAAAACCGGGTACCCGAAGGAAATGCTGACCCTGGATATGGAGCTTGAATCGGGTTTGGGTATTGATTCCATCAAGCGTGTAGAAATCCTCTCATCCTTGCAGGAGCAATTGCCGCATCTGGGTGAAATGGATACTGCCGAACTTGCGGAACTTAATACCCTGGGTGAGATTATCGAGCTGGCCAGTGCGTCAGCACCAGCCACCGTGTCCAATGAAACTCCGTCTACAGATGCCACGTCACAGATTGATTTTGAATCGATGTTACTAGCCGTGGTTGCCGAGAAGACGGGCTATCCCAAAGAAATGCTCTCCCTGGATATGGAACTGGAATCAGGGCTTGGAATTGACTCTATCAAGCGAGTTGAAATTCTCTCTTCGCTACAGGAACAAATTCCCCATGTCGGTGAAATGGATACCGCCGAACTGGCGGAGCTCAACACGCTGGGCGAGATTATTGATTTTGTTTCGGGCGGCATCATTTCAAAATCGTCTGCATCGTCAACTTCAACATCGACTTCAGCGAGCCAGACCGTGGCAGCTGAGCAGGCTTCAGCAGAACTGGCAGAAATGACGCGATTTGAAGTCAGGACTGAATCTCGTACCGCGACAGGTATTGCCATTGGCAATATTGAGAATGCAGCGCCCCTCTATCTGGTTGGTGACCGTACAGGTGTCGCCGAGCAGTTGTCCGGCTTGTTGGCCAGTGCTGGCGTTGTCAGCGAGGTTGTTGATGTGGCGCCGGAGGATGCGAAGTGGCTGGTACTCTTGACAGGATTAAACGCTATTGACAAGGCGACCGTAGAAGAACAGGTAAACTTGAACGTCGAAGCATTTGAACAGGTGCGTCGATGTGCAGCTTGCATGTTGGACAGTGGTCACTTGTTGGTGACGGTTCAGGCAACCGGTGGTGAGTTTGGTTTGTCAGCCGGAACAGCGCCTTCGTCAGGCACAAGCGCATGGTCTGCAGGCATTGCCGCACTTGCGAAAACAGCATCACGTGAATGGCCGGAGGTTGCAGTTAAGGCCATCGATGTACAGGGCGCGGATATGTCTGTTGAACGGGTCGCACAGGAACTGTTTGCCGAATTAATAGCAGGTGGTCCAGAGCTGGAAGTGGGGCTGCGATCTGACGGCCAGAGAATAACACTGGTAGCAAGCCCGAATAACACGCCGACTGAAGCAGTGGAGTTACCCGATGACTGTGTCATCGTAGTCAGTGGTGGTGCGCGGGGTGTTACGGCTGCCTGTTTGCAGGAGTTACTTGATCGCCGACCAGCGAAGCTGGCAATCCTGGGTAGAACCCCATTGACGGAAGAGTCTGCAGGGTTAGCCGACTTTGCGACGGATGCAGAATTAAAAAAGGCACTGCTTGCTCAACATACACAAGCGGGTCATAAAGTTACGCCGATTGAACTTAACCGGGAAGTGAGCAACATCCTCAATATGCGAGAGGTACGCGCAAATCTTGCGCGGTTGACGACGACGGGATCTACCGTCATGTATCTCCCAACCGATATTTCCGATGCAGACAGTACGAAAGCCTCTATCGTTAAGGCACGCGATGAATTGGGGCCTATCAACGTCATTGTTCATGCTGCGGGTGTACTTGCAGACAAGGAAATCCACAAGAAATCCGATGAGCAGTTTAAATCTGTATTCAACACCAAGGTACACGGATTACTTAATCTGTTAGATGCCACCAGATCAGATCCATTAACCCACCTGGTTTGTTTCTCATCAGTCGCTGCCAGAACAGGTAACACTGGGCAGGTGGACTATGCGATTGCGAACGAAATTCTTAACCGGGTCAGCCAGTCGGAACAGTCCGTGCGCGGTGAGGGCTTTACAGCCCGATCTATTGGTTGGGGTCCATGGGCAGGAGGGATGGTGGATCCTGGTTTGGCCGGACATTTTCGTGCCCAGGGCATAGAGCTTATTCCGCTTGAGGACGGTGCTGCTCTTTTTGCCGACGAGATTGAAGGACGAAACGGTGATTGCGTGGAGATTGTCTATGGTGGCGGCCTGGATGGCGAACATGCAGATTCAGGTAATGGCACTGGCAACAAAAGTACACGTATCAGGCAGATGTCCATTCGGGTCCACGTCTCTCAACACCCGCAGATCTCGAGTCACCTTATCCAGGGTAAGCCGGTCGTACCCCTGGCTCTGGTCAATGAGTGGGGCCTGTCTCTTGCAGCAGCGTTGAACCCGTCACTGAATGTGGTGCGCGTACATGATCTGAGCGTGGTCAAGGGTATCGAATTGCGGGCGTTTGAGACTGAAGGCGACTGGTTGAATGTAGTTTGTGAAAGAAACGGTGAGTTTCTGAGTATGGCAGTAACAGATTTGGAGGGAAATACCCACTATCAAATGAGTCTTCAGTTGAGCAATGACATTGGCGTTGAAAGCAAACATAAAGAAACAACAGAACCTGAAACTGCCGTGCTTGAGCTTGATAGGTGGGAATGGACGCCGAAACATATTTACAAGGAGCTTTTGTTTCACGGTGAAAAACTACAGGTCGTGAACCAGTTGTTAGGGGTTTCGGAAGCGGGTTGTCGCGCCTTACTGCAAATGCCGGATGAGTCGGACCTGGCACGGTGGCGTGTTGCGATGTTGGATGGTGGCTTGCAGCTTGCGCTTCTGTGGGAAAGGAAACGATCCGGTCTGGCTTCTTTACCGACCAAATTGGGCCAGATGCAATGGCATCATCAAGGCTCGAAGCCTGGTGGTCCCGTGACCTGTGAACTGATGCTGAAAAAGGCTACCAATCTGATGGCAACCTGGTCGATCGTGTTTACCAATGTTGAAAAGCAGATTATTGCGACCATGGAAGACGTCAATATTCACGTTCTACTGGCCAAAGCATCGGGTACCCAGAGACCTTGATCTTCTATTTCAGCACAGGAACAAGCTACAAAATACAAGTCCGTCGATATGTCAGTTAACCAGAAAAACCGATTTCAGCCGATTGCCATTGTTGGTCGCGGTTGCATTTTGCCTGGATGCCAGTCCGTTGATGAGCTATGGCGAATTATCGAACAGGGGCGGGTGGAAACCAGTTCAGCGTCAGAAGATGACTGGCATGTCGACCAGCAACGATTGCTGTCAGATCAGGCTGGCGTCTATCAGCTTGATAAAATGTGGTCGAACCATGGTGGTTATGTACGGGGTTTTGAAGACCACTTTGATGCCACGCAGTTCAGAATTGACCCGAGCCTGATGAAGAAGCTCGACCCGGTCTTTCTCTGGTCAATGGAAGCTGCGCGGCAGGCATTGGCGGGGCTTTCATCGTCGGCTGACCTGAACACCGCGGGTGTGATCATGGGGAACCTTTCCTACCCAACAAGATCCCACAGCCGCTTCGCTGAAGAAGTCTGGATGGAACAAATGCGCGGTAAAGGTGGCCCCGGGAGTGATGTCGAAATAGAAGTAGACGTTGCTGCCGAGAATCGTTTTATGTCCGGCTTGCCCGCCATGCTTGTTGCTCAGGGCCTGGGTCTTGGCGGCGATACGATGGCACTGGATGCGGCCTGTGCCTCTGGCTTGTACGCAATCAAAGTTGCCTGTGATCGTCTGCAAAGTAGAAAGGCGGACGTTATGTTGGCCGGTGGGGTAAATGCGGCGGATCCCCTTTTTATCCATATGGGCTTCTGCGCGCTGAACGCCCTGAGCAAGTCCGGTAAAAGCCAACCTTTCAGTGAAACTGCAGATGGCCTGGTGCCATCAGATGGCGCGGCGTTTGTCGCACTTAAACGGCTTGAGGATGCCCGTGCAGACGGCGACAAAATTTATGGTGTTATTCGCGGTATAGGGCTCTCAAACGATGGCCGCAGTGGAGGATTTCTATCTCCGTCAACTGAAGGTCAGGTTGCCTGTATCAAACAGGCGTACCAACTGGCTGATATCGATCCTGCCGAGGTTCAGTTTATAGAGTGTCATGCAACGGGCACCGAGGCAGGCGATTCTACCGAAATAACCAGTCTGAGCGCTGTCTTTACTGACGCCAGCAACCTGCCACTAGGATCACTGAAGGGTAACCTTGGACACCTTATTACCGTCTCGGGTGTCGCGGGACTGCTAAAGATCCTGTTGGCTTTTGAACACAAGACGATCCCAGGGACGCCTAATGCAACGCCAAATCTGGCGTCGGTGGCCAGCAGCGGGTTTTCGGTACCGGAATCCAATACCCAATGGTCGAGCGATGGGCCGCGTCTGGCGGGGATTAGCAGTTTTGGTTTTGGTGGTAACAATGCGCATCTGCTGGTACAGGAAGAGGATGACAAAATTCATGTACCAGACCAGGAAGCAGGGCTTGCCGACAATCTTGCCGAGAACAGAGGCGCAACACAGTTTGCGATCGTTAAACTTGCAGTGCGGACGGACCAGGTTTCGAATGCAGACGATTTTGGTCGGGGGCTATTTGATGAGATTCATAACAGTAGCAGTACAACAGAAAGTGACCCCGGTGAATCGCTGGATAGTAATCATATTTCGCTCAACGCCAAAAACCTTGCATTTCCTCCCAACGATCTGAAAGAAGCGCTGGGCCAGCAATTGATTTTGCTAGATCTTTTGCCTGAAGTGCAAACGGGGATAGAACAGATTGAAAGCAGTCGGACCGGGATATTTATCGGCATGCAAACCGACAGTGAAGTGTGCCGTTATGGCTTGCGCTGGCGAATACAGGACCTGGACCCGGCAGCATCAACCATTGATCTTGATGCTGAGATTGCATCATCACCCAATGCTTCCAGTGTGATTGGCAAGATGCCAAATGTTCCTGCCAACAGACTGAGCAACCAGTTAAATATCACTGGTCCGGGTTTTACAGTATCCCGGGAGGAACTCTCAGGTGACGCTGCCCTGGAACTCGCGATGACCGCTATCGGGCGCGGTGAACTGGATGCGGCAATTGTGGGAGCAGTCGAACTGGGTAACGAAAAGGTCCATGAAGTAGCGATAGCGAAAATTGCACCGCCAGGAATGGCCCCCGATGCCTCAGCAGCCAATGATGCCGCGGTTTTGATGGTGGTGAAATCCGTCGATCAGGCCCTGGCGGATGGTGACGAGATATTGGCGATAATTGAACCGGGAAACGAATCTGCACCGACAGAAGTTGCCGTCACCAATGTTGATACCCGTGCCGGTGCACACGCAGCGGCTGGATTGCTAAACCTGGCGGCGGGCATTCAACGGGTGAGAGCAGGCCAGAATTCGACCTCCGATCGCAGCAGTGGTATCAAACCAGAGCCAGTGGTGGTTCACAACCAATCAGTGTTCGGTGAATCGTCCACCTGGTGCTTAACATCGAGCCATAGTGGATCCCGTGCGTTTGCAGCGAGAGACCAGCCACAAATGGAAGTTTACGCGGCACCAGATCGCGAAACCCTGGTGGCGAACATTAAGGTCGGTACGATGGCCGACTCTGTAACTGGTGGAGGGCCATGCAGGGCAGCACTGGTTGGCGCCAGTGAAAAGTTCGTCAAACTGCGTCAGCGCGCAATACAAAGCATTTTGGCAAGCGACGCCAGTGAAAATCTAAACGCCTGGTCCCTGGATGGAATCAGTTTTTCTGAAAGTCCGATACAAGGGGAACTGGCTTCAGTGTTTACCGGCGCCGCATCAGCATATCCGGGCATGGGGAAAGACCTGTTTTTCGGCTTGCCGGGTATCAGCGGGCAACTGGCCGACGAGATACCTGAGTCTGCCGGGGCGATGGTGGCGGCTTTCGATCCTGCGGATGAGCGACATCGAGAGCCGTCTTTTCAATTGGCGGGGTCTTCATACCTGAGTCAATTACACGCAAGGATTAGCAGAGACCTGTTGGGCCTGAAACCGGATGTGGCGATGGGCCTGTCTTCCGGTGAGACCAATAGCATGTTTGCTTTTGGTGCCTGGCAGGATATGGACTCGCTACTGCAGGATATTGATGCCACAGAATTATACCGATCTGCATTGGCGAGGGATTTTACTTCGGTCCGGGATACATGGGGTCTCACAGAAAATGAGATCGTTGACTGGGAAAACTATCGTGTTCTTGCTCCGGTTGAAGATGTTCGTCTTGCAGTTGATGCAGAAAAGTATGTTTATCTGACTATCGTCCAGTCTGATCGTGACTGTGTTATTGGCGGCAAGCGCGGTGCTTGTGATTCGGTGCTGGCTCGCCTCGGGAACCCGGAAACCTTGCCCCTCGGACATGACCTGGCGGTGCATTGTGCGGCTGTTGAGCCATTCGAATCGACCTGGCGCAGGATACACACCCGCGAAACCAGGACGCCGGAAAATATCCGCTTTTATTCGAACTACCTGGATGGTGTCTATATCCTGACAAAAAGCAGGGTAGCGGATGCCTTAACCGGGCAGGCGTTGCAAACCATTGATTTCCCCAGGATTGTAAATATGGCCTGGAGCGATGGTGTTCGAATATTTGTCGAACATGGTCCACGCAATAGCCTGACCGGCGCCATCGGAGAAATTCTGGGTGACAAACCGCACCTTGCCGTGGCATTGGATCATTCGGCTGTACCGTCGATGACCCAGCTATATCGTGCCACAGCCAGTCTCTGGTGTGCGGGTGTTGGTATCGATTTATCAAATATTAATCTTCGCCAGCCTGCGTCTGCCGACTCCGTTGAGCCGATGATCCGCTTTGCACTGCGCCTGCCCGCAGTTCGCGCACAGGCCGCAATGCTGGCAATAACGGAGGAGCAGGTGGCAATTGACACAAATGTATACTGCCCGCCAGACGTTACTGCCGGGCCCGCAGCAGGTCGCTTGATTCCGCTTCCACCAGCGTTGGCATACAGCATCGACGTGCCAGCTGCACCCCCATTCTTGTCCGTAAATGAACCTGCTTCGAAGAAGCATTCTACAAAAGGGCAGCTAACCAAAGAGTATTCAACCATAGAGCACGCCACAAAAAAACCAACCGAAAAAGGGACGATAAAAAAAGCAAAATTGAAAACCGTACCAGTACCCTTGCGATCTAACGGCCAGAAAACTGCTGCAGCTATAAACGCCACCGGTGCTGTCAGTGAACATCAATTGCTGATTGATGCTCATCAGCGAATGCTGCAAGCCCACCAGGCATTCCTCTCAGCGCAGATGGAAGGGCAGCGCAATTTCGCAGAAACAATGGCGAGGATGCAAACAGTATTACTGGGTGGTGCATCTTCCCCTTTGCCTTCGGTTGAACCACCAACCCTCATTTCCAGGGAACCCGTCGTTACCGGGCAACTACCAGGAAACACCGCAGCGAAAATAGATCCGGGTACCGCAGTTCCGGGAGCCGCAGCTCCGGGAGCCGCAGCTCCGGTCGAAGTAGCAGAGCTGATTGAAGAACTAAACGCCGAACTGCCGGGACCTTCGTTTTCTCGCCAGCAGGTTGAAGTTCTGGCCGGTGGAAAAATATCGTCGGTCTTTGGATCATTGTTCGAACAACAGGACCACTACGATGTTCAGGTTCGAATGCCAGAACCGCCCTTATTGCTGTGTGATCGCGTGATGGGCATCGAGGGCGAGGCTGGTTCCATGGCAACTGGCACCGTATGGACCGAGACAGATGTACATCAAGACAGCTGGTACCTGCATCGGGGGCGAATGCCGCCGGGCATCTTTATTGAATCAGGTCAGGCGGACCTGTTGTTAATTTCCTGGCTGGGTATTGATTTCCATAACAAGGGTGAACGAGCCTACCGGTTGCTGGGTTGTGAACTGGTCTTTCATGGTGAACTGCCACAGCCCGGTGACACCTTGAAGTACGAAATAAAGGTCGACGGCCATGCACAGCAAGGTGATGTGCGCCTGTTCTTTTTTCATTACGATTGTCATATTAATGGTGAACTTCGCATCTCGGTGCGTAACGGGCAGGCTGGGTTTTTTACCAAAGAAGAACTGGCTGAGTCAGCAGGTGTGCTCTGGGATGCGGCGTCTGCAGATTTTACACCTGGCATTGTGGTGCCTGAGCCGATTGTTGATTGTCGTAAAACATCTTTCAGTCGCGCTGAGGTTGCAGCCTATCTTGATGGTGATTTACAGTCGTGTTTTGGTGATGAGTTTGCACGGGCGCATACTCACACCCGTACACCCGGATCACCGCAGGGACAGGGTAATTTCCTGGGTGAAGTCACAGAATTTGATCCTACCGGTGGTCCTGCAGGACGCGGCTACCTGCGTATCGTCGAAGACATACATAAAGATGACTGGTTCTTCGACGGGCACTTTAAAAATGACCCCTGTATGCCAGGTACCTTGATGGCCGATGCCTGTTTGCAGGCCATGGCTTTTTATATGAGCGCTCGTGGGCATAGTCTGTATCGTGATGGCTGGCGCTTTCAGCCCGTCCGGGGCACGAATTACAAGTTTATCTGCCGCGGCCAGGCGTTGCCGACGTCAGACCAACTGGTGTATGAAATATTTATTGATGAAGAAATCATTGACGATCAACCCAGGTTATTTGCCCATGTACTCTGCACTATTGATGGTCGCAAGGCTTTTTTGTGTGAACGATTGGGTTTGCAACTGGTTCCAGACTGGCCCCTGAGCAGCATGCCGGAATTGTTGGCACCGATTGCGGATGACCGCCCACTGGCTTATATCGATGACTTTCCGCTGGACTACCGGTCACTGATTAGTTGCGCCTGGGGAAAACCCTCGACTGCATTTGGCAGTGGGTTCGCCCATTATGACGGGCCGTTGCGCAGTCCCCGATTGCCGGGTCCGCCGTATCATTTTATGACGCGTATTGTCGCTCTTGAAGGTGACATGGCGAGTATGCAGAAAGGTGGACAGGTTGATGCAGTTTATGATATTTCGGCGGATGCCTGGTACTTCAATGCCAACGCGTCCCGTACGATGCCTTATTGCGTGTTAATGGAAATTGCGCTGCAGCCATGCGGTTGGCTGGCTTCCTATACCCTCGGTCGCGATTATGCGAACAGTGACCTGTTGTTCCGCAACCTGGATGGCACCGCTGTGCAGCATCGGGAAGTTAAGCCTGGTGACGGCAGCCTGAAAACCAGCGCTCATCTGACTTCAATTTCGCAAATTGGTGAACTCATCATCGAGAGCTTTGAGGTGGTTTGTACCATTGATGATGAACCTGTTTTTACCATGAAGACGGTGTTTGGTTTCTTCCCGCCGGATGCCATGGCGAACCAGAAGGGACTCACTATTTCAGACCATGAACAAATTATATTTGACCAGTCATCCAACGAGCTGATTAAGTTCGAAGATAAACCTGCATTGTATTTTGGCCATCCAACGGCCCATTTGCCCGATTCCAAATTGCTGATGCTGGACCGGATCACTTTCCTTGCAACCGATGGCGGGCAGGCGAGCCTGGGTAGCATCCGCGGTGAGAAGGATGTAGACCTGACTGAATGGTTCTTCAAGGCTCACTTTTTTCAGGACCCTGTCCAGCCCGGTTCCCTCGGGATTGAGGCAATGCTGCAATTAATACAGGCACTGATGTTGTCTCAAGGGTTACATGAGGGATTTAGTAAACCACGATTCGAACCGATTCTTGTCGCCGAAGAAACAGAATGGCACTATCGCGGCCAGATCACACCAGACAAGAAGCTGATTACCGTCGACTTCCAGTGTACCGAGCGAGTTGTTGAAGATGGCAACTGCTGGATTGTTGGCGAAGCAAGGCTATGGGGTGATGGTTTAAAAATATACCATGCACCGAAAATCGGCTTACGAATTATAGAAGACAATATTAAAGGCACGGCCAGATTGGGTTCACAATTCGACTGGCGAGGCGTTCGTGACTACTGGGTCGAACAGTCGGCCGGTGAACACCACCTGGTACACGACCTGGGTGCTTCACTGATTCACAAGTTTGTGCATAACCTGATACTGCGTGATCCCGATGAATTTCAAGTCAGGAAAGGTCAACCAGCAATTTATCTGGCTAATCACCAGGTGGGTGTGGAATCATTTTTGTTTCTCGGCATGATTGCCGCCATGACGGGTATCCCGGCAGAGGCGATTGCCAAGAAAGAACATCGTGACTCCTGGCTCGGGCAAATATCGCTGCTGACTGAGACGGAACTAAAAGAGCAGAGTACGACCCGAATGTTGTTTTTTGATCGGGACGATCAGGGAGATATGCTGCGGATTCTGGACGATTTTGGCCAGACCGTGGCACAACAGCCCCGATCACTGCTCGTGCATGTAGACGGGACCCGGGCAACCCGGGCAGGACAACCGATAAAGACGGTGAGTTCTGTGCTGATTGATTTGGCGGTTAATCACAATATCCCCATTATCCCGGTTCGATTCGCAGGTGGATTACCGATCCAGCCTTCCAACGAGCGGCTGGAGTTTCCCGTCGGGTTCGGTAGCCAGGACTATTACATAGGTTCCGTGATCGAACCTGTTGAACTGGAAACCCTGCCTTATGTCGACAGGGCAAAGTACGTCGTTGCCGCCATCAACAATTTGGGACCGGGTCTGGACGATGACCAACCTTTATCAGCGGACCCTGGGTTTGCGGAACTGGTTGAAAATCAGCCAGATGATCGATCAGACACCCAACGAGTCCTGTGGGCCGCGCTGCAAACGTTGCCTGAAGTGGGTGCCCGTATGCAGAGACTGATAGACAGGCTCAATTCCGGTAGTGTTCCTGGGGTTAAAGAATCTGGTCTGCCAACACCTGCAGAAAAAATTCTGGCAAAACTTATTGGCAAACATTTTGGCAAATAACATTTTGCCTGAGAACATTGGTTAAGAACCGTCAGTCTGCTGCTTGGGCAAAGGAAAATTGTCCGTATGAAGTTGACCCTCAGGTGATCGATCTCTGGCGCGTCAATCTTTCAGATTCGAATTTGGATCGTTACCAGTCGATAATCTCTGATGATGAACAACAACGCGCCGATAAATTCCTGCTGGACGCTATTCGAAAACCATTTGTCAGGTCCCGATGTGCGCTACGAATTGTACTCGCGCGATGCCTGGATCAGAAAGCCGCTTCGCTGAAATTCAATTATGCTGAACAGGGGAAACCGGAACTTGCATCGCCAATGGCCGACGACTTCCACTTCAACTTATCTCACAGTGAGGACACCGCATTGATCGTTGTTGCCAGCGGCAGACGTGTGGGTATTGATATCAGTAGCACCCGACGCGCAACCCGTTGGCAGCCAATCGCGAAACGCAGCTTTTCTGCGTCGGAGTTGAACCTCCTGCTAAGCTTGCCCGCGGCTGATCAGGAGGCAACCTTTCACAGGATTTGGACTCAAAAGGAGGCTTACACCAAGGCGATTGGTGACGGGTACTCTTATGGATTCCAGAAATTTACCGTTGTGGTTGACCCTGATGGCGGTTCAGGTCTGCTGACTGATGACAACAATCCCCGCTCCGTTGGCGAATGGAACATGCAGTCGATTAACGCTGGTTCAGATTATCTTGCAGCCCTGGCGTATGATGGAGCCCAGGTCAGCAGAATTCGGCAGTGGGAGTTTTGCCTTGAGTAGGGTGTGAGTTGGGGTAGAACCGGTCAGGCTCTTTTCGAGGAAATGTACTAGGAAATGTACCAGGAAATGAAACAGGAAATGAAACAGGAAATTTCGGTTTCAAAAATAAAAACAGCTATTTCCCTGTTGTTGCTGATCATCTGGATGCTGGCAGTGGTTTCGGTTTTTGTAGTCGCCAGGCTGATCCGTTTTCCCCGAGCGAACAATCTGAGTCTTTTGTTTCACTGGGGTGCGCTTAAATGCTTCAACCTGACATGTATTGTTGAAGGTACTCCCTGCATCGACCGACCGACCTTGTATATATCCAATCACATCTCCTATATTGACATTTTCGTCCTCGGGTCTGTTCTACCTGGCACCTACATCGCGAAATCCGAAGTAGCGAAATGGCCGCTTTTTGGCCAACTGGCGAAACTGCAAAATACACTGTTTATTGAGAGAAGTGGCCGAAAAGTGGGCAGCCAGGTCGAGCAGATACAGCAGCACCTGCTGGACAAGAGCAACTTGATCCTCTTTCCGGAAGGTACGAGCAATATCGGTACTTTCGTTGCCCCTTTTCACAGCAGTTTTTTCCAGGCCGCTGACAGTCAGGAATTTGACATCACCATCCAACCGGTAACCGTGGCTTATACACGCTATAAAGGTGAGCGTATGGATAGATGCGCCCGGGACTATTATGCCTGGTACAAGCCCAGGAAAATATTGCCTCATTTCCTCAACGGTCTTGGTTTAGGGCCAGCTCAGGTCAGTGTGACCTGCCATCCAACCGTGAAATTTGATGCGTTTGAATCCCGCAAAGAATGTTCCAAATATTGTGAGACCGTTATTCGACAGGGCCTGTTAACGGCTCTCGACCTGGAGCTAGAGATAAAGAGCTGAAATCCGGGTGGATGATTCGTAACAGAGTTGCAACGCGTATGAGCGAAGAGTGCGGTATGTCTTTATCAGGACGTGTTGTGGGGACGCCGAGTCAGGGATGCAAAACTTGAGTGCACATGGACGTGCGCCACGGGTCCAGATAAAGACATACAGTACTCGTAGCGGATTCAGTTAGGTGACGGACTAACTCGAAAGTAGCGTATCGACAATAGAACAGTCAGGTGTTAACCCGCCATCGCATTTCGATATCATGTCTTTCAAATTGATCTGCATGTTCTGTAGATCGGCAAGTTTCTGTTCTATGTCTGACAAGTGAATAACGGTTCGGTCCCGGACCTCCTCGCAGGTGTAACGCTCACTGTCCACCAGCTCTATCAGGTTGCGGATTTCCTTTAAGCTGAATCCCAACTCGCGGCTCCGGCGGATAAAAGAGACCCTGTTCAGGTGTCGTTCCGCATATATCCGGTGTCCGCCTGCGGTTCTGGCGGGGCTCTGGATCAGGCCAATTTTCTCGTAATATCGAATTGTTTCGCTGTTCACTTTCGTGGTTTTAGCTAATTCACCCCGAGTGAACTTGATGAGAACTGAATTCATGATAATTTCTTGAAGCTGTAGTTACTACAGGATATACGTTATGCTATTGTGTGGGAAATGACGACCCATGGGCACAACAGAATCCTTTAAACGTTACTCGACACTAACTTGTGAATAGACTAAAAAGCCCTCTCTGGATGGTTACAATCTTATTTGTTGTGTTATTTATTACCAGCTTTATTTCTCTGGGATTTTATTTTACAAACTTCGTGAGAGACAATGCTGAACAAGAAGCGGTAATCGCTGCACAAGCTACTGCAAATCAATTCAATACCCTACGGGGTTATTACACAACAGCGGTGATCAAGAAAATCCTTGATAACAGTGATCTGGTACCTTCAATTGATCATGAGGGTGACCCGGGCAAAGTTCCCTTACCAGCCACTATGATTCACGACCTCAGCGATCTCATGAAAAAGGATAAGATCGTGTTAAATCTCTACTCTGAGTACCCTTTCCCACACCGACAGTCAATTAAATTAGATGACTTTGAAAGCTCGGCTTGGTCTGCACTCAATGCCAGTAAAGGAAGCTCTAAACCTTTTGTCCGAACTGAAATAATAGATGGTGTGACATCTGTCCGCGTAGCGATACCTGATTTAATGACGTCGGATGAGTGTGTCAACTGCCACAATTCCCATCCGCTAACGCCCAAAAATGATTGGAAGCTGGGGGATGTCCGTGGAGTGTTAGAGGTAAGAGTCCCTATTGATGATCAGCTTGAAAGGGCGCAACGTGATGAACT
>DUAT01000143.1 GCA_012960755.1 Gammaproteobacteria bacterium | reverse complement strand
CGTAAATCTGACTGAACATCAGCAATTACCATACTTGACCGTTCTTCAGAAAATGTGGTTTATTTCCCTTATCTTCTACGAAGACATAGGACTCGTCACCGTTGTATACCGGAAAGGGTAGTTCCTGATTCTGATGCGCCACTTTATTCGCAGTCCATGCAGTTTTCTGCTGATACTAACTTTAGGAAAGAATAATGGCAATTTTTGCCGGTTATGGCCGTTAGCTCAATTTCACACGCTGTCATTTGCATCAGAATTAGCGCCGTTATGGGGTGGTTAGCGACATCTGACAGGATCAACGAGTTTTGTTCAGAATTGGCGCTGTGTACGCCAAGCTACCGAATCGTTATTCGTGATAACATATTTTATCAATAGTAAACCCCGGTATCGTTAGTCTAGAAAAACCCAATCCACCCTCGAACCTTTCTTGCAAGATCATCGTGGTATTCTCGGAACAAGAGCCGCGGTCGGGTGGTAGAGGAATGGTGAAGAATTGTGTAAATTTGATTCACAGGCCAAGAAACCGGCGTCAACCACATATAAAAACTTGGGAATCGTCATGAAAGTTACCTTAAGCGCGATTGTTGTCGTCGCATTGTTTCTTGCAGGATGCGCTCAGGAGAGTCCGGAGCAGCCCAAACCGGGCTCAAACTCAACCGCAGCTGATTACGTGTTTACCAATGGCAGCGTATACACCGTTAACCCTAAGCAGGAGTGGGCAGATGCTGTCGCTGTGCAGGGCAATACGATTGTCTACGTCGGTAGCAACGACGGTGCCCAGGCATTCATTGGTGACAATACGGTAACGGCGGACCTGGGTGGCAGATTGATGTTGCCAGGTCTGGTCGAATCACATATTCATCTGGCGTTGGGCGGCGCGACTATTTCCGGCGCTATTCTGGAGACCACTGACACTATCGAGGATGTGCTCGCCAAAGTGAAAGCGTATGCGGATGCCAACCCGGACAAAGAAACGATATTTGGTGCCAGCTATTTTTCGGGCCTATTTGATGGACTTGGGCCCAATAAAGCCATGCTCGATGAAATCGTTCCGGATCGTCCAGTCTATTTGCTGGATCATACGATGCATGCCGTGTGGGTAAACTCCAAAGCGTTGGAAATTTCCGGCATCACCAACGAGACGCCCGACCCGGCAGGTGGTGAGTACATTCGTGACGACAATGGTGAGGCTACGGGTGCCGTCAAAGGTGGCCCGGCTCATGCGCCTATTGCTGTAGCAACAAACGCGATTACTGCTGAAACCATGGCCGCAGCGCTGCCGAATATTGTTGAGGGTTTAAGTGAATTTGGCTTTACCACCGCAATTGACATGGGTGCGCCTATTGCAACTGAAGAGGCGTACGAAGCGATGTATCAGCTTAGTGAGGCGGGCGAGCTCCCATTACGCTTGAGCGTAACTTACTACATCAACACACCAGCGCTCGCAGAGACTGCGGTGGAAAAACTCGATGGCTTCGCGAGAAAATATCGCACTGATACGCTTTGGTTCGACACGCTGAAAGTTTCAGGGGACAGCGTTATAGAAAATCAGAAGGCAGCGATGCTGGAGCCTTACCTATCTACTGGTGACAATGGCTCGTTGTATTTTGACCGCGGATCTTTGGGAGCAATGGCATTGGGTGCGGCCGAACTAGGTTACAACACAACGGTACATACGATTGGTGATGCGGCGACACGTAATGCTTTGCAAGTTGCTGGTGATCTTCGTGCCGCCGGTCACAAGACATTATTTAGTACTACGCATTCTCAAATGGTGCATCCGGATGATCGCCAGATGTACGTCGATTTCGACGTGACCGCTCAGTCAACTGGAAACTGGGCAGTTGTGCTGCCGTCCTATGCTGAGAACGTTAATGCGAAAGTTCTGGAGGAGCGACAGTTCCCATTCCGCTGGTGGGAAGACAATGGTGTTAACGTCGCATTTGGTGCTGACTGGCCGGCAACTCCCGGCGGTTTCACTGATGGGGTTAACCCATTCAATAACATCTATACAGCCATGCATCGTTCGGCACCGCCGGGGAAAGCAGAAGTTCTTGGCAGTGAACCCGGTTTAGTGCTGAAGCCGATTGATCAAGTCATGCTGCTTGAAGAAGGTGTGCGTGCGTACACAATGGGTGGCGCCCGTATGTTGGGTATAAGTGATCAGATCGGGTCGATCGAGGTCGGTAAGAAAGCTGATCTTATTTTACTTGACCAGAATATATTTAAGATTGATGCGGAAGCGATTCCTAAAACCAAAGTTCTTGCAACGATGTTTGACGGCCGTGTTGTTCACGACTTGTTGTTTGGCATCGGCGATGACGACCCTGCTGATACCGATAAATTCGACGAGATGGAAATTGCTCTAAACTCCTCGGAAAGAACTAAGTAAATGCGTATGAAACTGCTGTCGATAATCATCGCGATGACCGTGCTCTCGTACTTCGGCCCCAAATGTGGGCGCTAAAATCATCGCCGAACGTCCGCTCATGGCCGAACCCGGCTAAAATCCAGATTCGGAATCCTGGTTTGTTGATGTCTCCTCCACCCTCGATAGCTGACATAGAATTGATGACCACAGATCCTGGCCACCATGGGTAACTTTGCACGCATCTGATACCAGCAAAGGCTCTAGTCCATGGTGATTCTGATTTTTACGCAGTCCAGCTGTACAGTAAATAATCAATAGCCATACTCGCACGGTGGTATCACGATAGTTCTTACACGATCTATGGCGAATGGCTTACAGCCAGGAACATCCTCAGTTAATATCAATCCTGCCCACGGGGAGCCTGAGACCTGCTACAGCATAAATTCTCTTTTCCCTGCCAATCCGCGTCAGATCACCAAACAAATTCATCGTTGATTTTTTCTCACGCTATGCTCATGACTGATATTTGGCCTGAATTGACGAATATTACTAACTCGCTAATTGTCTAATAGAAACTCAATCAGGATTTCGTTGTCATCACTATGAGCAAGAACCAACGATACACATTTGGAAAGACACCCTGCCACACGGCAGCACACAACAAAATATCTTGGGAGATTATCAGGACGTTGTTAGCTGTCGGCCCTAGAACTTACGACCTGCTTTACGATGCGATGGAGTTCCACGAACCTGGCGACAAAAGTAAACAGCCGGGGCATTTCATTGAATATTGTATTAAGCACGATTGGCTGGTTGAGGTGAACCATGAGGAGATGTAACGAAATCAATCTTAAGATTTACACCTTACTTGTAACAATACAGTTTCTTGCAGGCTGCGCATCCGGATCGTCGATTGTAGTGGGCGAAGTAAAAACCCCCATAGAGCCCAGCCAAGTTATCTTGTATCTAGAAGTTCCAGACAATTATGAAATTATCGGGATAGTTAATGCCTCAAGCGATTCGGGTTGGACGCAACAAGGCTCGGTGGATTACGCAGTGCAAGAACTAAAGAATCAAGCTGCTAAATTGGGAGCAAATGGAATTTTGATTGAAACGACCGCTGAACAGACATACACACTCCTCGGTGGACAAGGGGATTATACGTATGCCGTTCCTGTTACGGCAAAAACCGTATCGGGCAAGGCCATTTTTGTGAAAGTGAATGGCTTCTAACCAGCACAGGCAATATGCGCCTGCGGCCATGGTCCGGTGACGAGATACTGGTGCAAAAATGTGATCAGTTCAACACACGAAATGGAAGTACAGTATAAACAAATCCATTGTTCCAGCTACCCAGCAGATATTCGCCTGGTTTCAGTTCTCTCCAGATTGGCATCTTGGAGTGCTTATTCATCGGGTCCCAGTCTGTTTCATTAGTGAACGCCTCAACCTGCAGCTTTACCGGGTGGACGATATCAAGGGTAAATCCTCTCCACTTGTAAAACCGAACCTTGCCTGATTTCAGGAGTACGCCAACATTGGCTTTATCTCCATGGCGATACTCATCAAGGCGGTGATTTGTTCTGATACGGATGCTGTACACGCATACAGTATAATCGTAGAATCTGGAATATGAACTACAACCTCCATGCATCCATCAATAATGTCGTCGATCACGTGTTTTCGCTGAGGGACCAGTTGTTACTAGAGAAGGATGAGACAGTGGAATTGTTAAAACAGGCCAGGGAGTGTCAATCGATTGATGATGTGTTGAACCTGGATATCTCAGACCCAGAGGATTTCTTAGTAGCAGTGCATCTTCCCCAACTATGATCTGTCTGAATTCTATTAATCTACCGAGAACATCTTTGTTGGAAACCTTGTTCAAGCGAACTTCCTGGCGGTTGACGAAAAGGGCGTTGAAGCAGCTTCCGCCACCCACACTAGGTTATTGGCGACGTCAAGGTATACCTCAGATCCGATCGACATGATTTTCGATCGGCCCTTTGTGTTTTTGATATATCAACGAATGACTGGTCTTATCGTGTTCATGGGACAGGTGTTTGACCCGACGAAGACAAGTGCGGGTTAGTCGTCTGCCATATTAAAGGCTTCCTTGACGCGTGCCTCTGCCAGCGCTATTTCCTCTTCTGTCATCCAGTCAAAATGGCTCTCTTTCTTGGCTTTAGAAAGTCGGTCTTCGTTTTGATGCACGACTCGGATAAATAGGCTTAAGGAATGTCGTGGCCAATCTAAGAGTTCGTTCAGTAACTTTTGAGCGCGACCAAAGCCAACGAGGAAATCGATTTCTTCGTGTAAATCCTTCTCAATGGTTTGCAGCAGTGCCCAACATAGAAACTCTGTCTGTTCGGTTGCGTCGAAATAACTGAAATAGACCGCGTCGTTTCCGGACGCAACTACATCCGACAGCGCAGGCGAGTAAGTGGTTTTTTCTCTTACGGGCTTCGAAAAGTTCTCGAGCACGGCAACATACCGATCCAGGTTGGCCAGTATGACGGCAGACACCGGCAGTACAATGCCTCGTGGCGTAAAGCCGGCATTGGCCAGCACGTCATGAATCAGGTATCGGTGGATGCGGCCATTCCCGTCCATAAATGGGTGTATGAACACGAAACCAAAAGCAATTATGGCGGCGGATATCAAGGGGTCTAGAGATGACTCCGTTGCCGTATCATCGTCGTTAGCTTGAATGTTAGCTCTTGCTTTCTCTGCGGTATCTAACAGGCCCTGCATAAGGCCGGGGACGTCCTCAGGGCGGGGCGGAACGAAGTCTATCTTCTGTTGATAGCCCAGATCATCACCAAGCCAGTTTTGCTGACTTCTCCAGCCAAATTCATGAAAGCGAGGGTCGACCACGGCATTCTGTAGTTCTACGAGTCGCTCCTCTGTAAGTGGGTGGCCCGTATCTGCATGGCGTAGTAGATCAGCAAAACGCTGCGCTCGATCGGATGATGGTTTCTCACGTTCCACCTCGAAAGAGGATTGAGTCTCTTTGAGATATAAGAAGGCTGCTGCGCGGTGGACCAGGTCTTCGTCATAACGGGTGAGTGTGAGTTTGGTTTGTTTCGTGAGGTCTTTGTGTCGGATTTCCTCCAGAAATCCAGTTCTTCGAACCAGTGGACAAAATTGAGGTGTACCAGGGAGGTTATTGTTGACCCGGAATCTCGGCATCCGATCAATTACAGTTGAGCCAAATTGCATATCTGAATCAAGGGCGTCCACATATCGAGTCTTTGACGACACTGGGCTTTCTATGGGTATTTCCTTATGGGTGAGCCACTCATATAGGAAGCAAGTACGTCTGGCATAAACTGAGCCAGGGCTCTGCAAGATCCAGTCGCAAAGCTCTTGATGCCCGGTTTTGTTTAACAGCAAGCTCAGCAGCTGTAAGTTGACCCCTTCGTAACGGAGGGCAAATTGGAGCTGTGCTGTTAATGAGTCTTCTGGTTGATAACTGGCTTCAAAAAGCTCAATTTTATGGGTACCCAGGTCCCGTTTTTTACGTCCTTTGGTTGCGCTGTCGATCCAGCACGGTTGCCATAGGTCAATGACAGGAAGGTCATGAGCCTCCTTTAACCAACTGTAGCCTGCTCTTGACCTCATTTCTCCGCCTATTCTTTTTCGTGAATTGTGCTTTGGTGTTTCCTGGAAACTGGACGCTATCTCCGGATAATTAACGCAGGAGTTGAATTTATCCCATTTTTGACCGCAAACCAAGCTTTTGCGGCCATATTCCAGTACAGAAGTAAGAATGCGGCTAAAAATGGGATTATGCGTTCAATTCTCGGAGGATCCACCTGGTTCAGTCGTAAGCGGATACGGAACAATAACCAGCCCACGAGTTCCATTTCCATATCCCCAATAGATGTGTCATTCTGCGCAGAACGAGAAGATTTTATGCCGTGAAAATACCTACGTCTCACACCCTATTGGTCATGCTGCTCCTGTTCTTGTCTGGCTGCGGTGGAGGGGGTGGAGGAAGCTCCTCGTCTACGCCACAAGCTGCGGCACCGCCACCGACTACACCCCCACCCTCTGGAGGCGGCAGCAGCGGCACGAATGATACCGGCTGTTCCGAACCAGTAAGTTCAGGTCCGTTTAACAAGGTCTACCCCACGAATGACTGGCAGGTAGCGACGCCAGGTTCCCAGGGACTCTGTGTTGATTCGATCAACAATGCAATGGACTACGCGTTCGCAGAGGGAAATGACACAGGGGCGGTTCTGATTATCAAGAACGGCTTTCTGGTCGCAGAACGCTATTCGGCAACTACATCGCAACAGAGTCTGGTGACCAGCTGGTCAGTAGCAAAAAGTTTTACCAGTGCACTCATTGGTGCTGCATTCGATGACGGTTTTCTGATTGGACCGGATCAATCAATGGCTGACTTCATCCCGTCCTGGGCTGATACTGACAAGGCAAACATAACACTTGAGCATCTGTTAACAGTACGGACTGCGTTAAGATTGATTCAGGATGATGATAATAATGGTGTCCCTGATGGCAGCGATTTTTATCTGGGCGCTGATCAACTCGCGCAATCCATCAATCGCCCGCTCGACGGCGTACCAGGCGACCAGCTGTACAACTACTCCAACTCTGACGTAATGCTCGCCGGAGAAGTTGTTCACGTCGCCACGCAAATGCAACCCGATGACTATCTGCGCGAAAGGATCGGAGCAACCATTGGGTTCAACGGTGAGTGGTGGGTCGATGCGTCGGGCAACGTCCTGACTTATTGTTGCCTGGACGCAACAGCCAGGAACTTCGCGAGATTCGGTTGGCTATTCGCCAGTGAAGGCAATTGGAATGGGCAGCAGGTCATTTCCGCGGATTGGATAAATCAAAGCACCTCTGCAGCATTGTCAGGTGTGTACGGGTACTATTGGTGGCCGTTTGGAACTGGCGCCTACGCTGCACTCGGTGTTCAGGGTCAAATGATTGTTATCTATCCCGAGCTTGATCTGGTTATTCTCAGGTTTGGAAACTACACCCGCGCCGGGGATGGATCGGCAATTCGTGCTGGTGAAAATTATCATGTTACCAGTGAACCAGCGAATTTTGATCTCGGTAACTTCGTGACTGAGGCACTGCAGGACATGGCAGCTGCTGTGCCAGTTTCTCAAAACCCGAACAATGCCATGCCGGTGGCTGACGCAGGAAGAGATCAATCAGTCATGCTTGGGTCAATCGTCACGTTATTCGGTGGCAACAGCGACGACCCGGACAACGATAGTCTGCTGTTTGACTGGCAGATCACCAGTCGCCCTGAAAGTGGACATTCTGCCATCACCGGCTCAGGTGACTCTGTCAACTTCATTGCTGACGAGTTGGGCACCTATGAGATCTTGCTGACTGTCACAGACGAGTTTCAGGCAGAAGGCACCGATTCGGTCATTATTACGATAACAAATGCCCGTGATCTGCTGGGGGCTGGCACAACTCAAGGCATGTGGCCTGTGTATGCAGGCAACCTGTCCAGCGACAAGTACTCTCCCTTGACCCAGATTAACGGCGACAATATTGATGAGGTGGAAATCGCCTGGCGCTGGCGCTCGCCCGACAATGATCTCACTGCCGTCCAGAATTCAGTTTTCGAGCCAACCCCACTAATGATCGATGGCGTTCTGTACACCAGTACTTCCTTCAGCCAGGTTGCAGCTATCGATGCAGAAACAGGCGTGTCTATATGGACCCATGACCCGCAATCCTACCTGTTCGGTCGGCCGCCAAACAATGGGTTCCTGCACCGCGGTGTTTCATACGATGAAATGAACGGACGCAAAACGATTTATATGCCCACCGGCGATGCGAGACTCATCGCGGTAGATGCCATATCAGGGGAACCAGTAAGCGCGTTCGGAATCCTTGGAACTGGCATCGTGGACTTGTTAGATGACATACCCAGACTTGATCCGGACGCGACAATACTCGACAGCGTTCATGATCAGCCTGATGTGCCGGACCTCACCGGGGTGGTTACCCAGGTTGGTAACACGTCTCCGGGCATTATCTGCAACGATGTCCTGATTGTAGGATCAAGTATTCACGATGGTGAGGTGTTGCCACCATCGCCCCCAGGAGATGTCAGAGGATATGACTTGTCTACGGGTGAATTGAAATGGACATTCCATACTGTGCCAAGAGAAGGCGAGTTTGGTGTCGATACCTGGCTTGATGACACCTGGCAAACTAACGGCAACACAAATGTGTGGGCACCAATGAGTGCCGATGAAGATCTTGGCCAGGTGTATATTCCCGTCAGCTGCCCAACGAACAACTACTACGGCGGACGTCGGCATGGAGATAATTTGTTTGCCAACAGTATTGTCGCGTTGAGTTGTCAAACGGGTGAGAGAAACTGGCACTTCCAGACGGTACACCATGATATCTGGGATTATGATTTACCGGCAGCACCAAACCTGATTGATATTACGGTAGCCGGTGAGCCAATCAAGGCACTTGCCCAGGTGAGCAAGCAGGGATTCGTCTACGTGTTTGACAGAGTAACGGGTGAGCCAGTGTGGCCTATTGTTGAAACGCCGGTGCCGGGATCAACTGTGCCAGGTGAAATTACCTCACCCACCCAACCCATTCCGACAAGACCTGCGCCTTTCGTCAGACAGGGGAGCGCCTTAGATGACCTGGTCAATAGCGCCTCTGCAGCGGGATTGGATGTCGGACCTCTCTTCACACCACCGACCACCAGAGGCTTGATTGTCACCCCTGGTGAAGGGGGCGGCGCTAACTGGGGAGGGGCAAGTTATGACCCAACAACCCAGATGCTGTATGTGGCTGGATTTGGACCCTTAACTCACAAGGTTACGATGACCTCTGGGGGGCTGCAGAACTTCTACTACGGGATTCCTGAACTTTTCTTTGGCCCGACTACCGGCTCACCCTATGCTGGATTGGGATCCGCAATTACTGCCTACGATATGAATGAAGGTGAAATACTCTGGCAGGTTGCCGGAGATGCAAACGAAAGCAACATCGGAAACTCTGCTTCCATGATTTCCGGCGAGTTGCTTTATTACAAAAACTCGTCGTTGAGCACGCTGAACGTGTTTAACAAAACAACGGGAGAATTGCTCCGCGCGATTCCCCTTGGCGGCCGGCCGACCGGCTCGCCAATGACCTACCAGCTGAACGGTAAGCAGTACATTGTTGTCGCACTTGGACGCCAGGATGAACTGATGGAACTGGTTGCTCTTACCTTACCTGACTAAGAATTCACTCCGACCCGAAGGGACCAAACACCCGTCACCCGAGGCAACGCCGAAGGATCAAACACTTGTCATCCTGAGGCAACGCCGAAGGGCCAAACACCCGTCATCCTGAGGCAACGCCGAAGGATCTATATGGTCGACTACATTGCAGATTTCAGATCCTTCACTACGTTCAGGATGACATTGAAGTGCTGTTCCACTCCGACCAATAATTGCCGTCGCCTACTTCGCCGACTGGTCCATCATTGCAAACCTGTCTCTGCCTTTAACAAAAAATTCTTGAACACCGATTTTCTAAACTGCCGCTGCCTCACGACTGAGACTAACCTTGGCTCTGATCGGGGTGCCATCAGGCAAGAAAACCCCATTTTCTGTTTTTTTTCTTTGGGACCGCAGAGAGCAGTATAAGCAAATTAACGAGGTCGAAGTAAATGTACAGCGAAATGAACGAAACGTAGTCAATGAACTTATGTCGCTGGATTCAGAACCGACTCCTCAGGCTGAGAGCTTTGTTGACGTAAAGCGTTCCTTTGGGTAATGCTATAGGCGAGAGAACAATGATGTCAGAACAAAAATCCACCATCCGCACATCGCTGCTAACTGTTGTTGCCATGTTTGCTTTCGCGGCAAATTCGGTGTTATGTCGGTTGGCGCTGGTAGATGGTTCGATCGACGCCGTGAGTTTTACCTCCGTGCGGCTGGTTGCCGGTGCCATCGCGCTCGGGCTGATTGTATGGTATCGCGGTGGCACGATTGCAGGTGTAACGACAGACTGGCGCACGGTGCTCGCGCTCTTTGTCTATATGATTTTCTTTTCCTTTGCCTATCTGTCGCTAGCTGCAGGTACTGGTGCGCTGTTGCTGTTCGGCGCTGTTCAGCTGACCATGTTTATGGTTGCCCGGCGGGAAGGCGAAGCCTTTTCCGTGGTTTCCTGGGTTGGCTTCGTCGTGGCGTTTTCAGGATTGATCTATCTGGTACTGCCTGGCATAACAGCGCCCGATCCCTTCAGCGCCCTGTTGATGGTCGTGGCGGGAATTGCCTGGGGGTTTTATTCACTCCTGGGCAGAAACGTCGTGCAGCCCTGGCTGGCCACTGCAAAAAACTTCGCTTATTCTCTTCCTATGGTTATCGGTGCAAGCCTGTTGTTTTGGCAGGATTTTAACATGTCCTCACAAGGTCTGATCCTGGGCATTGTCTCCGGCGCAGTGACTTCCGGTTGTGGTTACGTCGTCTGGTATGCCGCGTTGTCAGGGCTGACCGCCACCCGTGCAGCAACGGTCCAGCTATCGGTGCCGATCATTGCCGCCTGCGCTGGCATGCTATTGCTTTCGGAACCTGCATCAATCCGATTACTGTTAGCCAGTACGGCAACAATTGGTGGTATTACTATCGTGTTGATGCAACGTGCTCGATTGGCTTGAGGTGATTTTCGCATGCGAAATTGGTGAGTAGTTTACTGATTGGGTGATTGTGTAACCCTCCCTCAAAAAATAGTCCTCGAGCCACCAAAAAACTCCCACAACCTAACAAGCGCCAACGTATCCAGTTTGCAATACTCCAAAAGCTGCGACTTGATCTCTTCTTTTCGTTCTGTTGACGTGCCTTCAGCAATCGCTTCAGAGTACGCTTCAATGGCCATTCCTCCATCTTGTACCCCCTCCAGATCCTGATAATTTAGATCTGGTGCAATAGCAGGCAAGACAGCCTTTATGCTCCAGCTACCGTGTTGGCTTGGGTGGTAGTAACGCTCTTGTGCAACAACCAGCAAATCAACCATACGTTCATTGAATGCCTGCAAAGGCTTTTTCAATTTGGGGAATCGTTTGGCGAGTTCCTTAACTCTGGCTGACTCGAATCCCTTGTTGTACACAAATATTGGGCCTCTCGCACCGCACGCCTTTATTAACTTTTCAGCGAACGGCCTCGCGGGGTCTTTACCGGACAAGTCCAGGAATTCGGTATGAGAGAGTTTGCCGTTTCTGCCAACCTTGTGCAGGCTGAACTGAAACGTTACTTGTTGGTAGGGTCGTCTCCCTCTCCATATAGGTATTGCGAGGTTTACCGTTTCGAAATCAAGAAAGTAGGCTGGTAGCTTGTACTGTTCGAGGTCTGCGTTGGCCCCCACCTGATCAAAATAAACCTTTCCTGAAATGCTGTGTTGTCTTACTCGCAATTGTCTTTCATTTAGCATCTCACGAGGTACTTCTCGAAGATCAGATATACCCTCTTCATCTATCACTTGCTTTAAGGCTTTTGTTCTGATGTTGGGTAGCCAATCTACGGGATACTTCGCCTGAGGCTCCTTCTTGCTGCAATATTCGTAGAATCCGCATCTGTATGGTTCATTACAGTGAGACCCAGTCGATATTCGCGGTTCCTTTCTTTTTGAAATCACCTTCTGCGCACCATCAACCCATCGTTGTACCTCTAGGGATCTATCAAACGCCTCTTTTGTTAGATCAGTTGTTTTCAGCAGCCCGTCATAGTTGTGTTTGCCTTTGTAGGTCCAGCTGCTGTCTATGCAGGCGAGCTCAATTTTGTGTACATTGATTTTTGCTTTCTTCGCAATGTAGGCCTGAACAGCGATGTCATTTCTGTGATAGTCCTTCACACTGGTCGATGATTTGACCTCTATCATTCGCCATTTGGGCCTGCCTCTTTTGTTCATCGGCAGCATGATATCCGCGAGTGCAAGTGCGCCCCCGGCAGTAATAGCTGCTTCAAATATCGGATTAAATGAACCAAGAAGTTCTTTAGTTCTGGAGAATGCGGCGTCGAACCCCTCTGACTGAGGGTCTATCAGCTCACCGGTCCCCGCAGGGTCAAAGATCTCCTGCGCAATATCCCCCACCTGATGGCCTGTAGCGAAGCCAGCCTGCGTGGCACGGGAATCTTCGAGTAGTTCTGGTTGTTTGATTTCTAACCACAAACGTTTTTTACATTGTAAATACGACAGTAGTTTGGATTTAGAGAGGGCACGCATTCCTTTATTTTCCGATTTGATCATTTGCTTTGAAAATTACTTCTAACCGCATCGACGCTCTGGTCATTCCAGTAAACACCAATCTTTGCTTTTCCAATAATTTCTCATCCTCCAGCAAATCAACGTCTACGAGAATAATGACAGCGGCTTGTTGACCCTTGAACCTGCGAACACTCTCAAACCGGAGTTGACCTTCTGTATACAATTGATCTCCCTCATTTGAGTATTCCCCGGTGAATTTTCTTACAGAGCGGTTTCCAATTTTGTCGATAGAAAACAGAATCGATCTTTCTAATCCGTGACACGTCAAAATGACTATCTTATCTTCAGAAAACCCTGCGGCTATCCATGATTTGACGAGCCTATCAACAGTCGACAACAGTTCCTTATCATTTTCGGGTCGATGTTCATTGACACCTAGCCCACGAATTCCGTTTCCCACTTCAAATTCAAATGGCAGCGTTTCTTGAATATACTGTGCGACACGATAAGGAGAACGGAAGTTTTTGCGAGCGTGATAGGCAACTGGAAACTCCCGGTGTTGCCAATCTATGCCCCGTACGTTCTGGTCAGGGTCTTCCAGCCAAAGAACACTGGCATCGCGTTTGAGAAAATTCTCCTTGAGTACTAACCACCACATTTCTTCAAAGTCTTGCCCCTCATCAACGACAAGTGCGTCAAATTGCCAGACATCACTAATACCCAAATCGACGAGTACTTCTAATCTCGTGTTCCAAAAATCATTGGTGCCATCAGGCGTGACGTCCAATCCATGGGATTTCAGCACGAGCTGAACAAATCCCAGCCAGGTATTGATCACACCTCCCTCAGGCAGGCTCAAAAGCAATTGGTCTAACAGCGGTCGATTAAAACAAAGAAACAGCACCCGATTCTGTTGGGCCAATTGGCGCTGATAGAATTCCGCTGCCAACAATGACTTGCCGCTACCTGCAGTACCCGATACTCGCAACAAAAATGGGCTCATTTCCAAGTTGTTGATTACTTCGACAAGGTTTGAGGCTAATTCCCTGTATCGTCTATTCAAACCTGCATGACGCGCATGTATATCCAAAACCAAATTGTAGCTTTGTGCAAAGAACTCGATTGATCGTTTGTGCTTCTGCGAATTGGGGTTTCCCGGGCCTAAAATTTCTACAATTGCCTCACACAACTTTCGGTCTTGGTTACTATCGACAATACAATTGGCGTCCAGCCCTGCTGCATTCAATTTTTTGACCCGGTAGTCAGGGCAATAAAATATGTAGTGATAATTGGGTTCCTGGTCTCTCCCATGCTGGAACTGAAACTTACTGCGGATCTGATTGAGAGAGCGATTGAGCTGGCCTACAACACTTTTGTCCTCTTCACCGTAGTGCTTTATTAGCCCGGCATCTGTTTCCTCAAGTCCTCCATTTTTTTGCTCGATGACTAGTACATCGCCTGCCTGATTCACGATGACGAAATCGATTTCACCGAATGCAGTTCGTCGTTCAGAAACGCTGGTCCAATTTACTGAGTGAAAAGCTGTATATTCATTTGGTAGACCAGATTCGAGTAGAGAAAGCGTGTCGTATTCTGGGCTGCGGTTTTCTGCAACTTCGAGTTTGTTGATGTCTGCAGGGAGTAGGTGAGCCATGGGAATTTTGCGTTTCCGGGCTGGGCGTTCTTCAGCGTGTGAACTGATACTCACATCTTTGTCTATGGTTAGTCAATGTGATCAAGTATTGATCGATCAGATGCCTAATTGATATTGATAACTGCGAGAAGGGGCCTACAGGTTTTAGGCTATCGTCATGCTCAGACGTACTCCCAGGGTCGTAGCCCGCTCCCAACAGCTTCGAGCTCAGATGGAATTCCATCCTCCAATTCACTTAGTAATTTTTGATTTTCTCCACTGCATCCGAATTGGTTCCACTGCTCAATGTAATATTCAAACAATCTAGTACTTCGTCTACATCATGATCAATCCCCATACCAGAGCGGTTAATATGGTTCATAGCCAAATTGGACATTAGGGAAGAGAATTTTGAATCGTAGCTGGATTTTCTTAGCAAGCTTGCAGCGCTGGTACCCCGACCGCGCCACAATCTCGTTCGGTATCACGGCGTATTCGC
>DUAT01000142.1 GCA_012960755.1 Gammaproteobacteria bacterium | reverse complement strand
CCGCCGGACGCAAGTCCAGCTTAGGCCGACAAGCGAAACGCGCGAAACTAGGCGCCCATGAACGATAGAGAAAAAGAGTAGTACAGTAATTCATGCAAAGTTAGTACTAAAATACAAAACCAACAAGGCAATCGGGAATTAGGGAATCAGCGCGCGAAACTCACGTTTACGGCACGCCAACGAACCAACCACCCAGCGGGCAAACTCATTAGTTAAATTTATATTATCACCAGCCGCAATCGTAAGAGCCACAATACCTAAAACCGAATGAGGGGACGAGGAAAAACGCTCAATAGCGAAAACATGGTTGAATAGAGCACGGGGGCCTGCTGTACAAGGGCATTCGAAAAGACAGTGCCACTCCGAATCGGTAATATTTATGTTCCTTCTGAGGAGGCATGACAAACAGGAACGTTTAAAAACAGGGTCAGAAAGAACTGGGTGCTTATCACGACGTGCATAATGTGCATTAATACGTGCAAAATCCTCCAAACCTGCCAAAAACCGCAGTAACGTCCGAAACATGTTGGTACTAACGGTCGGCTTAATACGAAAAATAACCGAAGAACAACAATTATCGCGCAAGGCATTTGAGATATCAACATTGGGACCAGCACCCATCCTTGCTGCCAGAATATTATAAATTACAAAATCCTGCTGGCTATCAGATGGTCTGCTCCTCAGAATACTAATTTGCCTGTCAATCCATTTATTTGTGCGAACCAACTCGTAATACAATACCGCCAATCGAGAAGGGGAATCCCCCTCACAGGGCGGCGCTCCGTCCACTACAAGAGTCCCACCCTCACCTGCAGAAATCCGAAACTGCGGCCACGTTCGTTTCACACGCTTCGTTAGCAATCCGACCCATGTGCACGATGCTCGCTGCCGGGGTGCCGCCGCTTCCCAATTCAAGCATAGCTGCCTCACAGCACGGAACAAGAGACCTTTATGAAAAAGCGCATCACCGACCACCCTCACCGCACGTGATACCGCTTTATCATCTAAATTATCAATATTTACCCATCCGATTCTGCGGTCAGCCCGCGTCCTCCAGAAGCCAAGCATCCAACGCGAGAATAGGTCGTTTAACGATGATCCACTAGAAGGGAGAAAAGGACCCCATAGCTCCGCCGAATACAAGTACGCGCCCCCAGTGGTGCTCGTGCACACCTCCAGCGTCCGATGAAATGGCAGAAACGGAGCGCCCCAGAGAGTGGTCTTCACCGCTCCAAATGCTTTGCAGCCCGCCTCCTCGCGAGCTTGCCAGACGGCAGAAGCGTCTAGCGAATTTGCCAAAAAGACACCCAAATATGTAAACGCGTCCACGACCTGAACTTGTGCATTCTTATATGTAAAAGTAACAAGGCGGTAAAGACGTGAACCAACCCTGACAGGGAGCCTCAACTCTCCGTCCGCCGCATGGCACTTGCGCGCATCTTCAGCTGAAGTGTAAACGACCACCTTCGTTTTCCGAATTTGGGTTTCTTTGTGCTCACGATCGCAGTATCGCCCCCACTGATCCAGAAGTCTTTGAAGATCGCTAGCGGACGTTGCAACCAAGGCAAGGTCGTCAGCGAGCTGGAGCGCCCGCACAGGCCTGCCATCAAGCAGAACCGGCCCGTCGGACAAACGTACTTCATCCAAATATCCAATAAGATCCGATACAAATAGAATATAAAGCAACGGGGCCTCCACCCCTCCCTCCCTCGTGCCTATTTGAATGTCAAACTGAAGCCCATACCCGTCCAGAGTGCGTACAGAAGCGCATGCACCCTCATACAGAGCCCACACTGCACGCACGAGTGAGTCGGATGCGCCTAGTGCGGATAGCTTTTTGAACAACACGTCTCGCCTCACCGATGGAAAAGCCTTTTTCACGTCCACATAGGCCACGAACAAGCGCACGCCCCGCACCCGTACATTTTCGATCAGCGAATATAGAGCCAAATATGATGCAAAGAGCCGCCCGCCCTTGAGGAAGCCCTGCTGTTCTTCAGGAATGACACGGCTACACAACGCTTCCAAATAGTCCACCAAGCACCTGGCGTACCATTGCCGGAAAAAGGGCAATAGGTGCACCCCTCGAAAATTGTCCATCTCCTCCAGACTACTCCCATTTTTCTTGATTGATACTATAATACCAAGGGCCCATTCATCCATCCACAACCCCTTTGCAAACAAATACGAGAACAAGGCGCGAACCTCCGGAAGTAAAGCAATGCACGCGGGTACGACCCACCGCTTGGACAAACCATCGATGCCCGGTGCACACTCGCGCATGTGAGCGAAGGCGATTTTAACCTGCTCTAAAGAAAAGCGTGCGGAACCATCCTTACCACGGTCTGATGCAATGAACTCCGCCAGCCAACGCTCTGCAGCCTGTGCGCGCTCCCAATCAAAATCCGGATTCCGCCGAAATTGGCCCACACGCTCAAAATGAGCTCGCTGCACAGACTCGTCGCAGGCACAGCCACGCGAACCCGCTTTCCCCGACAGCCTCGCAATAACG
>DUAT01000141.1 GCA_012960755.1 Gammaproteobacteria bacterium | reverse complement strand
CGATCGGGTACTACGTGCCGTGGCTCACCCTCGACATAGTCAAGTCGAAAGATCATGTAGACGTTGGTGCTGGGACCACCTATGGTTCCAGCCAGAGAATGGCGCAGTGCTACCAGATCGTTGACCCGTGCGACGATACCCGCCTCTTCCTCGACTTCTCGCTCGACTGCAAGTGTAAGCATTTCATCATGCTCGGCATAACCGCCTGGGATTTGCCAGCTACCGGCAAAAGGATTCTGTCCCCGTTGCACCAGGAGTGCCTTCAGAATGCCTTCTTCCTCCCGCAGCACAACACCGGCACAGCCAATCGAAAAATCACCAAAATGCATAAAGACACAATCGCGGGCAGGACAGGCAATGCGATCACGACCTCCATCGAATCGGGTCGAAAGTTCCGTCGCACACCTGGGGCAGTATTTCATGTTCGCCATGGGTTTAGCCTGAGGCAAGGACGATACGTGCGTCCACTGCAATGGCACCATCTGCATAAACCAGCATCGGGTTCAGGTCCAGTTCCTGAACTTCAGGATGCTGCTGCACAAACTCGGCCACGTTGAGGATTGCTTTACACAGTGCCTGCTTGTCACTCTGCGGCTGGCCGCGGACCCCATCGAGCATTTTGCTGCCTTTAATTTCTCCGATCATTTGCGCCGCATCCCGCTCTGTCAGCGGAACAACTCGAAACGATACATCCTTCAAAACCTCTACCATGATTCCGCCAAGACCGAACATGATGACGGGCCCGAAATGCGGGTCGGTGGTCATACCGACGATAACCTCAGTACCTGCCGGTGCCATATTCTGAACGGCGACACCGGTTATCGAAGCACCGGGAACCGCCTGCTTCGCATTGGAGACGATTTCCTCAAATGCTGACGTTACCGCCTGGCCATCCTCAAGGCCGATCCTGACTCCACCGACATCACTCTTGTGTGCGATTTCAGGCGATACTATTTTCAAAACTATCGGATAGCCGATCTGCTCAGCCTGGGCTCTTGCTTCTTCCGGAGTCGTTGCCAGGACTGTGTTCACCACGGGGATTCCGGCGCCTGCCAGGAGTTGCTTCGCCTCGACTTCATTCAGCAGGCTGCGGCCCTCCGCACGGGCCTGGGTCAGTACGGACTCAAAGGTCATTTATCATTCTCATATCTGCTGGGAAACATCGGATTTAAAAACATCAGGCAATCCCTCACGGGTCTTTCGCCACTCAAGAATCTGCGCGATGGTGTGAGCCGCACGCGCCACACTGGGATAACTGCCAATACCTTGGCGGTAGGCTGCCTGGTGAAATGAATCGGAACTCACACCCATCATACGCGCCATGCGACCGCCTCGAAGGATGCCAACCACTGGTGTACCTGTTTTCGCCTGAATTTGCTGCATCTGCCGGGCCGCCTTAACAGCCACATCCTCCGACTCTGATTCTTCCTGCTCAGCCTTATTCGATTCTTCGTCCTGATCTGCTGCGGCAGAATCGGCCTGTGCTGACTTAATGCCGGGTGGCGCCCATCCCATCATTGGAGACATGAACATCATATCGATCCCCTCAGCTGTTGCTACAATATTCAGCATCCGGTCGAGGAACTCCGGTGGCGGAAACGCATCAATCGGGTTGTTGACGCTGCTCCCGGCGACGGGTATGAATTCGCGCATCTGTTCGATGGCACTATCAGGCATTCTGGGTACTGACAGGCCCTCCCGGTCGATGGCATCGGCGGAAAGTACCGCAAAGCCACCACCACCGCCGCCGATCAAGGCGACCCCGCGACCGGTAATCTGGCATGTATTGGTTGATGAAGCCACGACCAGGTCGAGCATTTCGTCCATGGTTTCAGCCCGCAGTGCACCGGTCTGGCGACAGACCGCGTCGAAAATCTCTATAGATCCGGCCAGCGATCCAGTATGTGAATGCGCCGCGTTGGATCCGGACTGGGTTCGCCCGCCTTTCAAAATCACCACGCGTTTTGTACGCGCACAGCGTTTGAGCGCGTCGAAGAATAATCGGCCGTCCTGTACACCCTCGATATAGGCAGCGACCACATCGGTCTCCGGGTCGCTCGCAGCATAATCAAGAAAGTCGTGGGCGCGAAGATCTGAACCATTGCCATAGGAAATTACTTTAGAGAAACGAACCCCACGGCTGGTCAATTCATGCACGATCTCACCGGCATTGGCACCAGATTGTGAGAGAAGAAAAACATTGCCGGATTCCATGGGAAAACCGTCCATAAATGCCAGTCGACTGGCAGGCACGTACAGACCCATACAGTTGGGTCCAATGATCCTGATACCCGCATCCCGCAGTTTTTTTACCATGGCCTGCTCCATTGCTGCCATTTCCTGATCACCGGTTTCCGAGAATCCGGCGGTGAAAAAATGGATCGAGCGCACCTTCTTGGCAACACACTGATCCACCAGCTCCGGCACAACCCGCGCCGGTACCTGGGAGATAACATGATCAACCGGGTCTGGTGTATCCAGCAGGCTGGCATAACACCTGGCTCCATTTATCTCACTAACCTTGGGGTTCACCGGGTACAGCTTCCCCACTTCGGCAAAACCGGCATCCAGCAGCGAGTGATAAAAACCTCTCATTCTGCCGGTGCTGGGCGCGGAGGAAACACCCACGACGGCGACCGCTCGCGGGTGAAATATGGGGTCTAGGGGATGTTCTGACACTGCAATTCCTCAGGCACTTGTAATCTGTATTTAACGGTATTAGCAACCAGTATTAGCAATACGAAGGTTGCCGAAACTATATCACGAAAATGTTGGTTGTCGTGTTCGCCGATATAGCAGTATTGATAGCCCTTGAGAAGTTATCCGTGGTCCAGAATCGCCTCCAGGGCAACAGCGTCTTCTGGGGAAAGCCATCAAGAGGGTAATAACCGCTGATTGACAGACCGAATTATCCGTATGCAGCGGACTCCTGTTTTAATTGATAAACTGGTATCCACAACAGTCACTTTCAGTTAATTAACATGACACTATTCCCACTACTGTACTTACCAGTCCTAAAGTGGTCAGGACATGGCTGAAGCTCCCATCCTTTATACCTTTCGGCGTTGCCCCTTTGCCATGCGAGCGAGAATGGGCCTCGCCTATGCCGGTGTTAACTTTCAGATCCGCGAAGTCGTGCTGAAGAACAAACCCCGGGAAATGCTGACTGCTTCCCCGAAGGGAACGGTACCGGTACTCTTGCACGGGGAGCTACCGATGCTGGAGGAGAGCCTGGAGATTCTCGAATGGAGTATTTCGAAAAATGATCCCGATGGCTGGAAAGATTATCCCGATGAAACCCTGGCGCTGATGGAAACCCTGATCGATGAGAACGACCATGTATTCAAGGAGCACCTGGATCGCTATAAATATTCGGACCGCTTTCCTGGGCATTCCAGGGATGACTATCGTACGGCCGCCGAATCCTTTCTGTTGCGTCTGGAAATGCTGTTAACAGATTCCGCTTTCCTATTTGGCGATAAAATTTCCTATGCAGATGTTGCTATTTTTCCGTTTGTTCGCCAGTTTTCCAATGTTGAACCTTTGTGGTTTGCCAGGGCGCCTTATCCTTGTTTAAGGAAATGGCTGACGAGCTTTCTCGAAAGTGAATTGTTTACATCCATTATGAAGAAATACCCACCCTGGAAAGTTGACGACCCGGTACGTCATTTTCACCAGGGGATTGGTTAATCAAAAATTAGAAATGCAAACAAGCCAGTCGTTTAACAAACAGGATAAACAATGAATCCAATTGAGACTTACAGACGCAATGGGGTTGTACACCTGGCGCAGGCTCTGGACGCCGATGCTTTACAACTGGCCCGTGAGGCATTCGACTGGTCGTTGGGGAACCCCGGTAAGGGTGCCACCAAACTGATCCCCGGGACGCCAGGCTCATTCTACGGCGATCTGGCGAACCCATTCTGCTTTGACGCCTACAAAGCGGTGAACACAAGGACAGTCATTCCCCAATTGGTAACGGAGCTGTGGGACAAGCCTGATATCTGGTTTATGTACGAGCAGATTTTTAAAAAATCGGGTGGTGATGATGGCGAATCAGCGAGGCGGACACCCTGGCATCAGGATCTGCCCTACCTGCCTATTCAGGGAAATGACCTGGCCGTGGTCTGGATATCTTTCGAGCCACTAGCTGCCAATGAATCCCTGGAATTTGTTGTGGGTTCCCATCATGGCACCCTGTACGATGGTTCCCGGTTTGATCCACGGGATGACACCATTCCACTCTACGGTACCGGTGATCTGCCAAGACTGCCCGATATCGAAAAATCCCGGGAAGAGTACGACATCGTGTCATTCGCAATCGAGCCTGGTGACCTGGTCATTTTTCACCCTGCCATGCTGCACGGTGGTGCCCCGACCTCATCAGGTAAAACCCGCAACACCTTGTCTCTGCGCTACTTCGGAGATGACGCCACTGTCGCCTGGCGACCAAACGACACCATGGAGCGGATTGCAAAAATCGGCTCAGGTCCCGCGGTACACCCCATGAACCGCGCTAAACAGCTCGGCGAAGGTGCGCCTTTCAGGGATGGCGGGTTCCCCAGACTGCTGTTTGATACAAACTAAAGATTCACCTGCTCATTTTAACTCGACACGTTTGACGGCTGTATGGTCCAACTCCTGAAGATCGACAAAAAAATACTCAGCGAACTGCTATCCATCGCCTATCCCATGGTGGTATCCCAGGGTGCATTCGCAGTGATGATTTTTACCGATCGCTATTTTATGTCGCTGCTGAGCCCCACCCATATGGCCGCGTCACTGGGTGGCGGGGTCGCATCATTTTTTTGCATGTCGCTGTTTATTGGTGTCTTGTCTTACGCCAACGCACTGGTTGCCCAGTATTACGGCGCAAAAGAACTGGAGAAGTGCCCGCGGGTCGTGACACAAGGCCTTATTCTATGCCTCGCATTTATTCCCGCGTTGTTATTTATCGGCTATTTTGTAGGCAATCTGTTTGCCTTTATGGGTCATGACCCGGAGCTTGAGGTGCTTGAACGAAAGTACTTCTACATTCTTATCTGGGGTTCAGGTATCGGGCTTATCAAAACCTGTTTTGCCTCTTACTTTGCAGGCATCGCAAAAACAAGAGTTGTCATGATCGCCGATACCCTGGGCGTACTGATGAATATACCCCTCACCTATGCGCTGATTTTTGGTGTCTGGGGATTTCCCCAACAAGGTATAGAGGGCGCGGCATATGCAACCATTATCAGTTCAATTTTTAGTCTGGGTCTGTTTCTGTTGTCTTATTTTGAACCTGGCCATATAAACCGATATTTCATAAACCAGTCCTTCAAGCTGGATACCGGCATTCTGCGCCGTTATATCAGGCTCGGCTTTCCATCCGGAATTGAAATGTTTCTCAACGTCGCCGCATTCAACTTGTTCCTGTTGATGTACCAGTCTTATGGTGTGGCTGAAGCAGCTTCGGCGGCAATTGTGTTTAACTGGGACATTGTCTCGTTTGTCCCAATGATAGGGCTCAATGTCGCACTGATCAGCATGGTAGGTCGATTTGTCGGCGCCGGCAATATGGATCAAATGCGCGAGGTCGTCGTATCGGGATTCCTGATCAGCCTGACCTACTCCGCCTTTCTGGCTGTTATTTTCGTGTTGTTCCGGGAACCTCTGGTGCAAATATTTATTATTGAAGACCAACACGCCAGTGCAATTTTGGAGTTATCGACCTATATGATGATTGGCCTGGCAAGCTATGTAATGGGGGACGCAATCATACTGGTGACGGGTGGAGTCTTAAGGGGCGCAGGTGATACCCGCTGGCTGATGTGGGTTTCAGTTTTACTGCACTGGCTCATGCTGATCATCCAGTATTTCGTTATCAAGGTTTTCGACCAGGGACCGCGCATTGCATGGGTAATTTTTGTCATCATGATTATCGTGACTGCTGCGATTTATCTGCTTCGCCTTCGCAGTGGAAAGTGGCGCTCACCTGAAGCATTAGCCAGAGTAATGGCTGAACAATAATGGCGTGCACAAGACGCCTATTTCTAGCAACCAATAATATAAACATCAGCCAAAACCCTGCCAGCCACTAAACACTTCAAAATAATCATCTGGCCACTGCCTCCCGGACAAGGACTAGCTAAAGTTACGCTACACATCCTGGAACACGCGCGCCCAATCTTCTATTGCTGACTCGTGCCCATGAACAACTTGCACCGTTACCTGTTTGTATCCAGCATCTTTGATTTCGCGAACGCGTCTAACAATCTCTTCATGTCGCCCACTCAATGTCGTCGCCATCGCGAGTTCAGGTGTCACATGCGTTTCTTCTGGACGGACGTACATCAGATGACCTCTGTGATTCTCAAGATACCGCGCGTCCTCGGGTTCATACTGCTGGTGCTGTATCAAGTAATCGGCAAGTACATTGGATAATGGTCCTGCTTCCATGTTGGCGCCACCCATGGCGCCTACTTCATCCGCTAGATTGTGGAACATCACAGCAGTTTGGGGTGCTGCCTGGGCCATCAAACGCGCCTCATCTTCATCTGCATCGCCGGTAAGCACTGCACCAAGGAAAAACAAGTTCGAGTCAAGATCTTCCTGATCGTTCCCCGCCGCTCGCCATGCCGTGTGCATGTTCGCGAGAGCCAGATCAGCATTCGCCGCCCCAAAGTTAAGCCACTTTGCACTAAGTTCTGCCGTTAACCGTTGAGCGTTCGGACCGAAGGCTGAAAACCATAGCGGTATATCGTCTTCGATGTTGATCAACCCAAACTCAGGGTCGAGGAATTTCACTTTGTGGGTGCCATCAGAATCCGTCCATTCCGCAATGTCGCCGCGCAACATACTCTGGACAGTTTCAATATAACGACGAGTTGCTTCGAGTGATACAGCCCCCTGCCCCATCGTCCTGCGCGCGGTGAAACCTGTTCCAATACCAAAGTCAATACGGCCCGGAGCCAACTTATTCAGCGAAGCCAAAGCATTAGCGGCTACCGGAGCAATTCGGTTAGACGGTACCAATACTCCCGTGCCGAGGCGGATTGTCGACGTTTCGTGAGCTGCAAGTGCCATACAAATAAACACATCTGGATTCAAAAGCTGTGTGTCGTAAAACCACGCCGTGGAATAACCCAGCGCTTCTGCTTTCTTAGCCCATTTCCAGGAATCCACTTCAGATGCAAAAGCAACGGAATATTTCATTTGTCCTCCTTTTTGTAAATCTACTGCAAGCTACCGTCAACACGAATAATCGTACCCGTGGTGCATCGCTACACATTGCCGGTACCAACGTGCTCGACCTCTCGTACGGCACCCGTCTCCGGGTCGAATACGCGGCGGGTTTCCAGTTTCATGTCTGCACCTGTCACTCGAACGAATTTTGAACCGGCGGCGTAGTCAATGGAATGGATCTCTCGAACGTCAAATAACCCTGCTTGGCCCGGTTCTAGACGGAAAGTCATTGACGGTTCGATATTGCCATTATCTGCGACAGACCAGATCGTCATATCCGTGTGTCCGGCTGTTTGCCCATAAACGGCCCAAGACTCGCCATGGTCATGAGGGGGTGAGGTGCGCGCCTCTGCCATGTTGTACGCCAACACGCAGAAGTGCAGGTCGGGGTCTTCATAGATCTGGCGCATCCCCGCATCTTCATTAGGTCCGACGTAGGCGGCGCAAAATGCCTCATCCTCTAAAAGCAATTCGAACTTTTGCCTGATTTTTCCCCTCCCCTCGGGGTCGTCGTTCATCGATAGGATGGCGCGCGTGTCGTCACAGAAGTTTTCCAGCGAGTAGCTCATAACGTTTGTTTCCGGTGATTTATCAAAACTATGCACTCTATCACCGTGTCTCGCAACTGCTGGTCAGAATGCTCGAAACTGCGTGGTGCCATCACGCTCGATCTGCGCGACCAGAGCGACTTCCCATGTCAGGTAGTCGCGCATGAACTTTTCCTGGGCGCCGCGATGTTCGTAAGGTTTGTACCAGACATCGTCGGTACTCCCGACGGTATGTTCTAGACCCGATACCGTTTCACGGCCCTCGGAAAACCATCGAGCCATGCCCCCATCAAGAGCTTGCACATCGCCGGTAGTGAGCGCGCGCGCTTCTTGTAACGCCAGCTGTGCCAATCTACCATCAGGCGAGGTGAGGACAACAGATGTTGGGTTCGCAACATCGGCAAGTGCATCTGCGAGACGCGCTCGTACGCACCACATAGCCCCAGGGATGTGGTGTTGCTCATAGCTTGTAGAAGGTCCAAGGTCGATGACGCAGACACTGTCGTGACGATCAGCGAGGCGATTAGCGAGCACCTCGGTTGTGACTCTGGCAGCATTCAACTGGCGTAGCACAGTTGGCTCATGCGTGCCTGACTCCAATGGTCCAGAGCCGAGGCCACCCTCGAGTACGTATACATTTCGCCAGCCCATCTGGATCAGCCAGGAAGCTGTCATGACACTGCGTACGCCGACATCATCGGCGAGCACCAGGCGGGCGTTCTTGACGGCAACGTATTCGTCGGTCGCCTGCACGAGTTGACCCCCTGGTGCATTACGATATCCCGGTAGATGCCCGTCGGCGTATTCAGCGGGGGAGCGAACGTCCAGTAAAAAGGTCGTGCGAACCGGATCCTTCCGCCATTGATCGACCATCTCGTGACTCACTTCAGACACCTCAAAACGGTCCGCCACCCGTGCCGCAGCGGCCAATGCCTTCTCTATGCCCACAGCAGTCGGCATTCGGGCTTGGCGAGTCGAACCATGCTCCAGTTCCAAGCCAGCTAGATGCCAGCCCATGGTGCCATCTTTTAATGCTGCTACCGGATTAGGGATACCAGCATTTATCAGACTTTGCGCGCCAATAATAGAGCGCGTACGACCGGCGCAATTTACAATCACAAAGGTCTGGGGATCAGGGGCGATGTCATGAATCCGAAACGCCAACTCTGCACCGGGCATGTCCGTTGCGGTTGGAATATTCATGCGATGGTATTCATCAAATGGCCGCGAATCGACTATTACCATGTCACACCCTTCGTCTATCATCGCCCTCACCTCGTTGGCAGCCAGACGCGGCGTTTCATACTCCGCCTCGACAAATTCGCCGAATGCCTTACTCGGCACGTTGACGCCAGAGAAAAGCTCCAAACCCGCCATCTGCCAGGCGGCCACGCCACCATCCAACCGCATGACATTGGTGTACCCAAGCTCGCCCAGCAGATGAATGGCACGTCCGGCGAAATCTTCGTTATTGGTTTCATCGACGACCACCATCGGCGTGTTTTTGCCAGGCACCAGATCGCCAATCAATAGATCGAGATGGCTGAGCGGCACACAGACCGCAAACAATAGATGTGATTCCGAAAACGCGCCTTGTCCGCGCACGTCAATCAGTGCAAGTTCCTGCTCGCCATGCAGCATTTGCTTGAGCTCAAGTGGGGGAATCTTATTCATGGGTCTTTGTTACTCCGATCTAAGGGGCTAATGCGATATGTCACTCTATGTGAAGTATCCACGGACAATCAAACTAAAACAAATGCGTGGTTGGGTTGTGAGTCTTTCCTGATGAAGTCAGTTGGCAACACGCAAACTCGGTCTGGGAACCATGGTTTCCTTTGGATTCGGGCAGGTTGCTGAAGCGACCAAAAATACCGGATTCAATATTTTCCTCCTGTTCTACTACAATCAGGTGCTGCAGGTTTCCGCAACCGGAACGAGCATAGCGCTTGCGGTCGCACTCGGGCTCCTGGGCGGTGCCATTCCGGCCATCAGTGCGGTTCGAATGTCGAAGCTAACTGGCTCGCAATTCCTCTCGCAGTATATCGTCGTTACAGACATATACATCAGGACCGGCAATGAGTTTCGCAATTTCGTATTGCCACTTAACCCTTCCCTTAATCCTGAGCAAAACCTACCCTAACTTTTGCACAAGAATTAAAGCGGTAGCTTGTCGGCTGCGTGAGCGAAACGGAAATCTTGCATCTTGTAGTATCGCAGGTTGCGCATCCATTGAACCACCACGGCAGGGTTCTTCTGACCTTTATCAAGCAGGACCAGTGCGCGAGATTGATCATCCAGGCGAAGATAAGCATCGAGCAACACCACCGGATTTGGGGCAGAAGCCTTCTCCAGGTTCCTCAGAAGCGCAAGCGCTTCCGCCTCTTCACCAAGGTCAACCAAAACAGAGATAAACAGATCTGGATAGGCATCGCCACATGAGGACCATACCTCTTTAACCAGATCGACAGCCTCGTCATTCCTGCTCATGCTTGTTAGTACCACCGACTGTGCAGCCCGCATGCGACATTTAGAATACAACATTGGTACCAGGGGCAGATTCTGTTCCAAAAGGGCAATCGCCGACTCTGGGCGACCCATGGCTGCTGTATACAGCGCATGTGGTATAAAAATGCTTGCGAGGGACCCTCCCGACGCGATCGCACGTTCATACTCTTCAACCGCTCGGTTAGGTTTACCGGAATAGGCGTAAAAACCGGCCAACAAGCTGTGGGCGACAACTGAATTGGGGTTTTGCTGCAGAGCCTCCAACGTAAGTTCATATGCAGCCTGGTATTGTTTTTGCCTGATCATATACTTGGCCTTCACCGCCTTCCGTCTGCCGAGAACCCAAGTGCCTTGGGCATTCTCAGACTGGACCAATACATTATTCAACAACTCACTGAGGCGCTCATCCACATCCAGAGTGGATATTGAACGGGATTCAATATTCAGGTAAGTCTGCAATAGAAACAGGTTGCTGAAAAAGAATGATGGTGTGTCGATCAGCGACTTTTCATAGTTCGCTGCAAGGTTCAACAGATCTACCTTGTCACCCGTGTGCATTTGCATCGTTTGTTGGTGCGCCAGCACAAAATGGGTGTGGGACTGTCGTGAATTGAATTTGGGCCTGATGAATCTATACCAGTAGTCATCAGTTACTTGTTCAATAACGTAGCTGCCTGCATGCATCGAAATCATTTCGGCAGATTTAGCGTGGTCTGCTATCACAGAATAAGAGTTGGACCAGATTTGTTCGCCGTCAGCGACTTTAATTAACCGTAACGCGACACGATTTATGTCACTAATCTGTACATCCCCATGAAGCAGATATCTGACGCCCAAGGCCGCGCCAATTGAAGAAGGACTCTCGAACGACTCTACGTAACGACGTGTTGCGTCGCTAGCCAGCACTCTTAAACCACCTGCAGCAGTCAGAATTGGGTAGAGCCGACGAATTGTATCGAGGCCATTAGCTGACAGATTGGTGATGATCTCTTCGGTCAGTAACTTGGCAAAACCTGCATCACCCCTGTCAGTAGTCTGGAATGGCATTACGGCCAGAGAGGGGCTCCAGTCTGCCAACGAATTGTTGGGATTGTCAGCAGTTATAGAAGAATCGACTGTGTTTACGTCGGATTCCAATACAAGTTGCGATGTGTACCATGCAAACCACATCGCAGTGATCCCCATTGCAACGCGGGAAGGAACGATAATGCTAGAGCGCAGCCAATCTGGAAGTCTGGCTGTTTGAACAGGAATCCCAGATTGAGGCTCGTCACCGGAAATGGCATGGCCTGTTGTTGCTTTCGATTCGCCAACACTGTCCAAAGTCACTTGTGCCAGGACTCGGTAGCCACGTTTTGGCACTGTTTCGATGTAGAGCGGTTTTTTCGAGGAGTCATCAAGCGCTGAGCGAAGTTTGTTGATTACGCGGTGAACCGCACTTGGCTCGACAATCCTTCCTGACCACAGTCGTTCAATCAGTTCATCAGTGGTAACGACGCGATCGGAGTGAGTTACCAGGAAAACCAGCGCGTCCATCACCCTTGGTTCAACCGCGACTTCCTTTTCCTTCGAGATTACCTTGTTACGGTTGGGTTCAATTAACCACTTACCAAATTGCATTTTTTTAATTGTACGTAACTGAGATCATCGGATCTGAGTATAAATCCTTGAGAAACAAAAAACAGTATTGTTAAGGTGGGCTCTACAAGCCATTTTCCAACGTGGATTTGTTCTTGTTCATATCTGTCGCTAGTTCTTCAACGAAACGCGTTGTTAGATCAATGACTTTTATGCCACAACGTGAATGAATCTCCGACAATGACGATGCGAAATTTGTCGCTTGTTGGCAGATGGATTTGATCACCGCGTACACGGTCACCCGAGAGTTGGCTCGGTGACAGCGCCAGCCGCAAGGCACCTTCAAGTAAAAAGAGTGTCAGGATTACGATTGCTCGTTTTTGATGGGAAGATTCTTGTTCAATGTTATCGCAGGATGTCGTTTAGGGAAGTATGTCTTTAAGTTCATCCGTATCGCGCTGTACCTTCGATATTACAGATCCCGACTTAATTCAGAAAATTCTAGATCATATTGGAGCACAACCACCACCGATTAAAACTGCCACAGTAAGTCCAACGTAGGTAATATTGGTCTTTTAGTTGGCCTTGTCGAGCGCATCGTGACTTGGAATTAATTTCGATTACATTACAACGATCTAGAAATTGCTCTTGCTTTTATCATAGCCGGAATTGTGGTCGATAAAATCAACAAGCAGTTCGACAATGATGCAGGTGTTCTTGAAATATTCACGGGTGATCCATCATATTGAAAAGACTACAATTGGATCAAAAAGGTGTGAACGGGACGATCAATGACAAAGCTATCTTATCCAAAACCTGCCAGTACCCCTGCTTACACACTCACTGAAGAGATGCAGGGCTGGCTGAACAACCCATCCTTTCCGCGTAGCGCAGCATATGACCCTGCGTGGATGCTGGAAAACGATATGGGACCCCACGTATTGTGGATGACAGAATGGGCGATGCAAGCGCTCAGACCAGAACCAGGCCTGCGCATTCTGGACCTTGGCTGTGGCCGGGCTGTTAGCTCAATATTCCTGGCGCGAGAATGTGACGCACAGGTCTGGGCAACGGATTTATGGATCCCCGCTGACGACAACCAAAAACGCATCGATGCCACAGGGTTAGGCCCTCAGGTGACACCAGTGCACGCAGAGGCGCATAATTTGCCGTTTGAGGAAGGTTTTTTCGATGTCATCATTTCTATCGATGCCTACCAGTATTTTGGCACCGATGATCTGTATCTTGGCTATATCGGCAAGTTTCTGAAACCTGGCGGCACGCTTGCAATCGTTGTCCCCAGCGTTACCCGCGAAATAGTGGGTGAGCCGCCCAAAACTCTCCAACCATTTTGGGAGTGGGAGTTCTGTTGCTTCCATACCGCAGACTGGTGGCAGCGTCACTGGGCCAAAACGGGGCTGATGGACGTACTATCCGCTGATGTGCTGGAAGATGGCTGGCTGCGTTGGCAGGAATGGACCCATGTTTCCGACCATGCCGCCGTAGGGCCTTACGTGGGTGTGGTGGGCGGCCAAACAGCAGAGATGCTTGAGGCAGACCAGGGGGAATACCTGTGTTTTTCCCGCGTGTTAGCCAGAAGGTTTTCTGCCTAAAGTGGAACAACTTTATTTGCACAAGGGCCTTTCTGGCCTTGACCGACTTCGTATTCTACCGCTTGACCGTCATTGAGAGTGGCAAAATCTCCACCACTTTGAATTTCCGAATGATGAACGAAGAGATCCTTACCGCCATCTTCTGGAGCAATAAAACCGAAGCCTTTTGATGCGTCGAACCACTTTACCGTACCTTTACTCATAGCACTTCCTCTAATTAATTGGTGAACTTCTTGGATTTTCACACATTTGACTTCACTGGATCAAATACATGCATGATATTTTAATCTACAGCCTATTTCTTCCGCCTGCGTCCGGTCCCAGGTTTCGACCGATATGTCTTCAAGTGGGCCTATGGCACCGCCTAGCGAGCCTCGCAACTTCTTCGCCGTCCGTGTCGTTGAGATCTCAGTATCGTCATTTTTGCACACAGTATTTGGTGAAAGGTTCCAAGTTCTCTCACTTTCAACGTACTTTCTACTGATAGGCTTTTGGTGACATCCCTTCCCATCGCTTGAAGGCACGCGAGAAATTTGAAGGGTCGCTGAACCCCAGATTGTAGGCAATCTCCTTAATGGAGTGGTTCCCGTGTTGCAGAAATTCTATAGCGAGTTGGTGCCGGGTTTCATCGATGATCTTCTTGACTGAACTATCTTGTTCATCCAGTCGTCGCTGCAGAGTGCGGGGAGCTAGATTCAGTTCTTCGGCGATATCATCACGACTGGGTTCGCCGTGTGCAAGGAGTCTGGCGACAATACTCCTGACCTGACTATCAACGTCATTTTCGTCCAGTCTGGCTAGGTAGGTCGTGATCACGTTATCCATGGCTATAGTCAATGAAGGGTTTGCGCCTCTTTGTTTTTGACTAACATCTGACGGACTGAACAAAATGATGTTCTCGTTACAGCCAAATTCGACCCTGCATCGATAAAAATCCAGGATTGGTGATGGGTCTGCTGGCTTGGTCCTCGTCAGCTGGACATTAATCGGGATGAGATCCTTGCCATAGGATATTCGGCACATGTGAATGCAAAAAACCAGAACGCCCTCATTCGCTTCCCTATGTCCGGTCTCAATAAGTTTCCCAATCAGTTGCCAAGAACCCTGGGCGCGTTCGAGATTGATTTCCACATTACTACTTAACATCCTGTGATACCGGACGAAACGGTCCAAAGCCTCTTTCAGGTTTCTGCTGGCTAACCACGCATACCCCATTGCATGTGCCATAGTAATATCATAGTAGTCCATGACTCGATAGATAATACATTCCTCACCCGTCTCGCGTATGGCGATTTGCAATAAGCGGTTGGTTGCGTAGGCAGGGAATCTGGCATTTGGATCAAAGATGTCCTTGGAATCAAGCCCCGCACTTTTGAATATGGCCGGGGCATCCAGACCCGATGAATCCAGATAGTTGAACGTCGCCTGCGCCATCGTCGCCAGGGTTGAACGATGAATTGTCATCGTGACACTAAGGGGAATGAGGACCTGGAGCTAGAAAGCACGGACTATATCTGCCGCGTAAGGATCATCGCTGTGCACTGGGCGAATCGAGTTGGAAATGACTGTATTTTGACTCGTAGTGACCATTTTATTTTTTTTATGGATTGTCAAATACTTCAAACCAACTCAAGTATGGAGACAATCAAATGAACAAGGTACTAATCTTAACATTTATTTTCGCAATTTCTCAGGGTGAAGTAATGGGGTCGAAGTAATGGAAGTAATGGGGTCGGAGGAAAGTGCCGGAGTAAATCTTGTTAATCGTCTATCGGGGTGGGAGAGTCACCGGTTAT
>DUAT01000140.1:1376-2620 GCA_012960755.1 Gammaproteobacteria bacterium | reverse complement strand
CGGTTCATCAAGTTGAATAGGTTCAAAAGACAGGTTGGAAACTGTCTGATCAATGAATTGCTGCAGCGTGGGCATTTTCTTTACTCACCGGTTCTGGGACTGGTTGAGTGTACCTTAATCGCAATCGTTATTGGGGCAATCGAGGTCTTTCTCAACCTGTAATGTTACATGATGGATATTGAAATCCTGTAACAGTCCGCGGCTGATAGTGGCATAGCTATCCTCGGAATCCCAGAGGGTATTTTCGGGCATCACCAGGTGAGCTGTCAGGCAGTTTTCATGTGTGCTCATTCCCCATATATGCAAATCATGAACTTCGGTGACACCATCAATCTTTTCCAGAAAGGATTTTACCGAGGCTCGTTCAATCCCTTGCGGTACTGCGTCCAGAATCAGATTCACAGACCGCTGCCGCGACCACGACACCTGCAGATATGACCGCATCATAGGCGAGGTGAAGATAAGCACCCCGAATATTCAGATCCTTCTTCGCACCCTTCATAAATAAAAGCGCAGTGCCTGCATTGATAAATATCCCAATAGTTGCGACGACCATGACCGTTCCAGTCTGAATCGGCGACGGCTCGAAAAGTCGCTGCAATGATTCGTACCCAATAAACCCGGCAGCAAATACCAGCACGATGGCATTGGTCATCGCCGCCAGGATAGTGGTTCGCCGATATCCAAAACTGTAGGTGTCCGACGATTTTTTCGTCACAAGATACGCCGCGCCCCAGGCAAGCAATAACCCCAGAACATCCGATAGATTATGCCCGGCATCACCCAACAGGCTCACTGAGTTCGCGATGACACCACAAATTGCTTCAATGAGGGTAAACAGCAAATTAGCACCCACTGCAATCATGAAACTCAGGTTGATGTTCTCAAAACTTATCGCACCGTGATCATGGTGATCATGACCATGAGAATGTCCGTCCAGGTGTATCGCGTTATCGTGAGTGTGCATTCTTGTAAATTTAAAACCTGAAGTAACTTAAGGGTCAACAACTGACGAGAAAAAATAAATCGTCTGGACTACTGAAAAAACTGGCTCCCTAAAGGATAGAGCCTTGCCCAACAATCGTGCAACGGGCAAGAAAGTCCTTTTAAGACTCATGCAGAAGCCCCAGCACATGCTCTCCTATAGCCAGGCTCGACGTCAGACCTGGGGACTCTATACCGAATAACTGTACGAACCCTGCCACACCATGGTCGGCCTGAGACTGGATAACAAAATCACGAAC
>DUAT01000140.1:904-1366 GCA_012960755.1 Gammaproteobacteria bacterium | reverse complement strand
ATATTTACATGTTCGAACAAATTATTTACATTACATATGTAACAATTAATTAAGGTTGATCAACCATTTTCATCATACAATTTTCAATTATCATCATTTATTTCCAAATCCGGAAAATACCTCCTGATGGCCTGATCATAGTCGTCCAGCTGACCCGTGGGAAGAGAGTAATCTTCCTCGTCTAAATATTCGACATCCGGGCCAAACTTCAGCTGGCCACCCAGATCGATGGTCGCGTGTACACCGAGCCCGGCACCTGACTTTTCGGGGACAGGATAAATCAAATGTCGAAAAGGATTGCGGCCTGTATAAACGTAATAACTCCCTTTACACAGATACAACGCCGGGATGTCACCTTTTTCTAAAAAGTCGCAGTGACTCGCTAACTGCTGTGCCCCCAGTCCTGCAGAATTAACCAGTAACCGTGTGCTGAAAGTATAGGCCTCGCCTTCGATCTTACAT
>DUAT01000140.1:519-894 GCA_012960755.1 Gammaproteobacteria bacterium | reverse complement strand
GCGACGACAAATCCGCCAGCGCTCTGTGTGACCGAGACAACACGCGTATTTGGCACAAACTGTCCATTTTGATTTGTAACATCAGCCAACAAGCTACTCATTAGCTCATGACTGCTGATGATGCCCGTAGAGGGTGAAAACAAAGCTGATGTGGCACGCACAGCAGGCTCACCATTCTCTATTTCTTTTTTGGACCAGTAAACAAGATCTTCAACGCCATTATTAAAAGCGGGCTGGCGTATTTTCTCCAGGGTCTGCTCTTCATCCATGGTTGTTGCCACGATGAGTTTGCCACATTTCTGCGATGGAATACCGCGTTTCTCACAGTAATCGTAAAGCAACGACTTACCTCTGCGACAAAAAACTGACTTCAAT
>DUAT01000140.1:0-449 GCA_012960755.1 Gammaproteobacteria bacterium | reverse complement strand
GGCCTGTTCCAGAACAAGCAGTTCACCTGAGACTTCTGACAGGGCCCGACCAATCGCCAGACCGACTACACCGCCGCCAACAACACAAGTATCTATATGATCCATGTTTTTATCTCAAACCATCTTCCAATACGTTATTCTTTCATTTGAATTTCTTTTCGCTCTTTGAACGACCAGTGTTTGGGCCGGGCAGGCATCGTCACCGGCAGGCCTTCTGGGTTCACAGATCGACGACATATTAGCAAACTTGGCATGCGAGTTTCTGGGTGACCACGAATTTACAGCGGCGAATTGTATGACAATGAAACCAATAGAAAACGCTGATTTTGGAAAAACCGCTGGAGACTATGCGACTCACCGGGCAGGGTTTCCAGATTCTTTTTTTGAAAAGGTCGCTCTGGACTGGGACATTGGAACCAGAAACCAGCTCATTGTTGACATTGGCACCG
>DUAT01000139.1:236454-244015 GCA_012960755.1 Gammaproteobacteria bacterium | reverse complement strand
GAGCCCGGTTAAGCCGAGGGTTTTTCTCATTTTGAGTTTTTTGCCACTGGATGCAACACATTTTGGCAGATGCAGATTCGCCAGCGCGTTTTCAACCCCTGGCACCGGTTTAAGGTCTGAGTCAAAGGCAGCAAAGGTTTTTATTCGTAATCGCTGCCAGAATGCAGGGTCGATTTTTTTGCCGATTTGCTGCGCTAACTCTGCCTCGCAACTCGCCAGGCTCTTACCCATAAAGCGATCCATGGTTTCCTGCAGTGTCAGTGACAAGCCTAGTTCGCGTAATCCTTGTTGCAACAAACGATTGGCGATCAGTTCACTGTCTACCAGTACACCGTCGCAGTCGAAAATAAGCAGTTCGACAGATGATTCCAGCAGTGGGCTCAATGGGAAAGTACTTTTTGTAGCATGGGTTGACCGCAACTATTGTGGCTGGAACAAGTGTGCGAGAACAGGTTTAAAATGGTAACTTGTTGGTTCTGCATCAACCAGCTAAAAGTGACTATGGCTAACATTTACAACGATGGACTCGAAAAGAACCGGGCTAACTACGAACCACTTTCACCATTGAGTTTTATCAAACGGGCAGCGCTGCTCTATCCGGATCACGAGGCGGTAGTGCATGGAAAAGTTTCTCGTAATTGGAGTGAAACCTACCAACGTTGTGTCTGCCTGGCTTCTGCTTTAAGTAACCACGGAATTGGCGCAGGGGATACGGTCGCTGTCATGCTCCCTAATATTCCGGAGATGTTCGAGGTTCACTTCGGGGTGCCCATGATGGGTGGGGTGTTGAATGCGATTAACACCCGGTTGGATGCAAGAACCGTTGCATTCATCCTGGAACACGCAGAAGCCAAGGTACTCATTTCGGACCGGGAGTTTTCTGCGGTTCTCACCGAAGCGGTGCAGTTGTTATCGGCGGCTTCTCCTGATCAAAAGTTGTTATTGGTCGATGTCGACGACCCCACTTTTCTGGAGGGAGAGTCTATTGGCAACATCTCCTATGAACAAGTCCTGGCATCTGGTGACCCGGATTACGACTGGCAGTTACCCAGCGACGAATGGGACGCCATTTCCCTTAACTACACCTCAGGCACCACGGGGGATCCGAAGGGTGTGGTCTATCATCATCGCGGCGCTTACCTCAATGCTGCAAATAATGCACTGACCTGGGAAATGGGATTACACCCCAGGTATTTATGGACTCTACCCATGTTCCACTGCAATGGCTGGTGTTTCCCATGGACTATTGCCGTATCCATTGGTACCACGGTCTGTTTGCGTCACGTTCGCGAGGATGCCGTCTTCCAAAGTCTCAAAGATAACAGGGTGAGTCACTTTTGTGGTGCACCGGTGGTTCTGAACACACTGATTAACGCCCCGGATGAGATGAAGCAGGGAATAGATCAAACGGTAAAAGTCATGACAGCAGGCGCTGCGCCACCGGCGGCTGTGATCCAGGGAATCGAGGCGATGGGGTTCGACGTGACGCAGGTGTATGGTCTGACGGAAACCTATGGCCCCATGATCGTCTCAGCCTGGCGTTCAGAATGGGATGGTTTATCGGCTGAACGCAAAGCCGCTTTGAAAGCACGACAGGGAATATCGTCGGTGCTGGCGGGGGCAATGATGGTGGCTGACCCGGAAACGCTCATCCCGGTACCCTGGGATGGTGTTACCCAGGGCGAGATCTTTATGAAAGGCAATATTGTCATGAAGGGTTATCTGAAAAACCCGGATACCACCAGCCAATCTTTTGCGGGTGGTTGGTTCCACTCGGGAGATATTGCAGTTTGTCATCCCGATGGGTACATACAGATAAAAGACAGGTCAAAAGATGTGATTATTTCTGGTGGAGAAAACATTTCCAGCATCGAAATTGAGGACATCCTGTTTAAACACCCGAAAATCCTTGAAGCCGCGGTAGTGGCGAAAGCTGATGAAAAGTGGGGTGAACATCCATGTGCATTTATCACTCTCAAACCGGACGAACAGCTCAATGCAGAAGAGGTTATCGATTACTGCCGCCAGGAAATGGCCCGGTTCAAGGTACCCAGGACGGTAATCTTTGGCCCCCTCGTGAAGACGTCGACCGGTAAGGTTCAAAAATATCTGCTTCGGGAGCAGGCGAAAGCGTTTGCGGGCTGACCACTGACCATGAAAAAAATAGATGAGGGATGAAACCTTGGGCCAGGAGTTAGAAATCGCGTTTGCAAGACAATCGGATTGTCTTGAACTCGCGGAGATGTCCAGAGTTCTGATTGAGCATGGACTAAAATGGCGGTGGAAACCGTCACGGGTGCTGAGTCTTATTCAACACCCCGACTGTGTGGTGATCGTTGCAAAAGTTAACTCGGTAATCCAGGGTTTCGCGGCGATGGAATTTTATGAGCTACATGGTCATCTGAATCTGTTAGCAGTTAAACCGCAGCAGCGTCGGCGAGGCATAGGACGTGAGTTGCTGAACTGGATGGAAAGTTCAGCCAGCATTGCGGGTCTGGACTACATCGCGCTGGAGGTGAGAAGTTCAAACAGCGTTGCAATTGAGTTTTATCAGCAGGCCAATTACGAAATTGATCAACTGCAGAAAGGATATTACCTGGGAGTGGAGGATGCTTATCACATGACCCACGAGTTGATCAGCCGTGAAGTAGCGGTACAAAGACCGTGAGCTTGTGGCAATGGGAAGAACTGCTAAGCGCCTGCTCCCTTATCGAACCGGTTTCGGGCCCACAGATATCAGGCATCAGCCTCGACAGTCGCACTGTCGTAACCGGTGATCTGTTCGTCGCACTGTCCGGTGATCCGGGTCCCAGGTTCCACTCCTCCAGTTCAAGCGATCGAGACGGGCATGAGTTTATTCAAAATGCCTTTGCCCGTGGCGCAGCGGCAGCTCTGGTTTCCCGTGAGGTAGACGTGTCCGGCCCCTTGTTAACAGTTGAGGACACGCTCGATGGACTCTGGCAGTTGGGAAGCCATGCGAGGAACAGGGTTCAGGCAAAGGTGACCGCCATTACCGGCAGTAGCGGCAAAACCACAGCTCGCCAGTGGCTCGAGGAACTGCTTGCGTTGCAGAACAAAACCCATGCATCGGTGGGAAGTCTCAACAATCACTGGGGCGTCCCGTTGTCGCTGGCGAGGATGCCAGCGGATAGCAAATTCGGCGTCTTCGAAATAGGAACCAACAGATCCGGGGAAATCAGGCCCCTGGCTGAGCTCGTCAGTCCTGATGTTGCCTTGCTGCTGAACGTTCTACCTGCGCATATTGGCCATTTCGATAATCTGGAGGCAATTCGCAGAGAAAAACTCAGTATCGCCAAAGGACTATCGAACTCAGGACACCTGATTGTCCCTGTGGGCCTGGATCTAACCGGATTGGGTCATACAAGAAGAGTGACATTCGGTACAACGTCCAACTCGGATGTCTTTGGCGAAGCGACATACCATGGTCAGCAGACCCTGGTTGAGGCTAATGTGTGTGGCAAACAGGTGAATTATCAATTATCCGTGGGCGGCGAGCATCGGGTACTGACATCGCTAGCGGTACTGGCTGCTATGTATTGTCTCGGCGCTGATGTTGACCTTGCAGCGGCGTCATTCTCAAGTTTGGACGCCCCCAGGGGCCGAGGCAATGTGATATCTGTGGCGGGTGTTCAAATTATCGATGACAGTTACAATGCTAACCCTGTGAGCATGGCTTACGGGATTCGTGCTTTGCAAATGGAAAAACCAGCAGGGAAACGAATTGCACTATTGGGTGAGATGCTGGAATTAGGGCACGAATCGGTACAGTCCCATGCTGATACGGCGACTTTGGCGCAAGGGCTGGATCGGGTCATCACCGTGGGGGAGGGTTTTTCTGCTACCCCGGGAAATGGCGGTCACTATGATCACGTGACAGATATCGACCTTGACCAGCTGCTTGGCTCCATCGAGTCTGGAGACATCATACTGGTAAAAGGCTCGAACAAGGTTTTTTGGGCTTCGGATTTTGTTCTGCGTTTAACCGCTGCACTGGAATCACGTTAGCGTTTGGTCGAAGCGTGACAATTAGTGGATCTGTGATTTCTCGTCCGTGCTCATCGCACCGCGGCTATTTTTTTCAGATTTTTCACCGTCCTTAGCGTGTTCCCTGTCAGCCTCTTCCTGCATGCTCCCGTCATCCGTCGGGAGACTATGCTGATCTTCGGCTATAGCCGTTTCGTCAGTATTCGCGAGAGGGGATTTGTTACCACCGGATGCCAGATGTGGGTCTTCATCATCGATGATGGGGATTCCGTCGTCGTCTGTGACGAGGCTATTTTCTCCTTTCTTTGTCAGTTTTTCTTCACTTATAACCACTGCCTGACTGATAGCCTCTTCGACTTCGTCAACGCCAGCCGCTGTCTCAGCTGCCATATAAAGTTGATTCTCTTCCTCATCCAGCTCCCCTGTGCCACGCCAGGGTAAGAGGTGATGATCATCATGGTAGTCGATGTCCACGAATGGGTATTTGATAATCTTAAAATAAGGTGAGTAATCAAAGTCGCTCGGGGTGCATAGTTTTGGATTACGACGGAACAGTTGAACCTTGTCGTCTTCAGATTGCTTCACCAATGGCAGAATAGGAAACTGGACAAAGGCGAATGCCTCCGCAATCATCGTGGAGCACACGGTCCGGGTAGATCTCCCCGCGTTATGCTGAAACAAACTGGATCGCCATCGTCGGGGCAGGAATGACCAGGGGAACATAAATCGCGCCAGGTCGAGTATCTGGCGGACGTCATAGTCCAGACCCAGTCGGCTGACGGCGTAGCGTATGACCTGCTGAGAGTCCTTGATGCCCAGCCTTGCTGGTCTGCAGATTCTCAAGTGATCTGAGTTGTAAGTTTCGAGATCGCTCACCTTGGTTCCGACCCCCAGGTGACTCTCTATGATGAGTCGATCTCCCGGTTCACCCTGGTATTGGTGAACGACAATTTTTCGTAGATCCGGGTCCTCAATATCGTGTATTCGGCCAATATAAAGCGCTGCGTGGGTCCATGGACTTTGGGTCGTGACGCGGATGACATCGCTGACCCTGGATCGCCCTTCAACCAGGAGAACATCACAAAGTTTTAACTCATACTTGATGCGCTCGAAATCACTGAGAGGCTGAGATCGCAGGGACCTCTCATGGAGTAACCATTTGATGATTGGTCTGGAAATAAAATCAAATACTCTCATTAGCGAGTTGCTTCCTGTGCCTCAGTTGTATCTTATTGTTATAGTATCGCCTTGTTAGCCAAATTTCAGTTTTACTGGTACGGTTTCCGACCGCCCGGGCACCATTGATTGCTGTTCAAAGTGATCGTATCGTGTGATAACTTATTGATTTTAAAGAGATTACTAAATGATCGTTGACCGCATTGGCAGGCAGTTTCGAAACCTGAGGGTAAGTCTTACTGCAGCTTGTAATTATGCCTGTACCTACTGCGTGCCTGACGGCAAACGTTTAATGAAAGCCAAGCATGAGCTATCTGCCACTGCCTTGTTGAAAGCGGTCACGTTGCTGCAACAAGCTGCGGGAATCGATAAGATTCGGATTACCGGCGGAGAGCCACTCCTTTCGGCTAAATTTGACGACTTCTTACTGGGCGTCATGAAGCTGAACATGAAAGATGTCAGCCTGACCACCAACGGCCAATTATTGTTGAAAAAACGGGATGTGATCGTTGATTCTGGTATCAAACGGATCAACATCAGTCTGGATACGCTTGATTCCGTTAAGTTCAGGAAGATTGCCCGGGGAGGCGATCTGCAGACCGTCCTGTCAGGCATTGATACCATCCTCGATGCAGGAATCAAGGTTAAGATCAACATGGTGCCGTTGCGAAGCCAGAATGCCAATGAAGTTGTTCCAATGCTGGATTACTGCCTCGATCGGGGTATTGAATTGCGTTTTATTGAATTAATGCGCATGGGTCATTTGCTCGAGGGCAATGGCTTTCAGCAGGATTACGTGTCCATGGAAAGCTTGTTGGACAATATCGGTACTAAATATGAATTTGCCCGCACAGAAGCGCCCTATGATTCGACCGCGGCCCGGTTTGAGGTACCGGACCGAGGTGTTTTTGGTATCATCGCGAACGAAAGCCAGCCTTTTTGTACCTCATGTACACGACTCCGGCTTTCCTCCGCTGGTCATCTGTATGGCTGCCTGAGCAGTGCCCGCAGGCAATACATCGCCGATTTGATTGAACTGCCAACTCACCTTGCATTGCCCAGGTTACAGAAGATCCTGCTGAGTGCACTTGGTGACAAGAAGCTGGCGTTTCAGGGCGAGGTTACCGTCATGAAACTGATTGGCGGATAGTGACATCCGCTGATGCAGGAGCAGGGACCCTATTCGTTGCTCGCCGCCCTGGCACAAGTTAAAGATAAGCAAAGACCGCCAATTCACCTATGGAATCCGGACAATGTCAAAGACATTGATATGGAAGTAAAGGCGAATGGCGACTGGTACTATCTAGGCACCCCGATTCAACGCCAACGCCTGGTTCATCTTTTTGCATCAGTGCTCAGGCATGAAGATGATGGTGAATACTATTTGGTCACCCCGGTAGAGAAGTGCCGAATCAAAGTCGCGGATGTTCCATTTCTGGCGGTTCTAATGACGGTCGCGAATGAAGGTAAAAAGCAGCGACTGACATTTACGACGAATATGGCGGAAGAGCTACTGCTTGGTGCCGATCACGCTTTACGATTTGAGTTCGACCCTGCAACCGAGGAGCCTTCACCATACCTGCACGTCCGGGATAATTTAGAGGCTCGGTTGAGTCGCAGTGTTTACTACCAGCTGGCGGAGCTGTTGCAGGCAAACACCGTAGAGGATGTAGAGTGGCTGGGTATATGGAGTGATTCGATCTTCTTTCCGGTGATCCGGAAACTGGAGCTTGGCTAGGAGGCTTATCCCTATCACTATCTAGACTAGGCGACACGCGTAGAGTGCAAATTTATCGTCGTTCGTGGGGACAGTTCTATGTTCGCAGTATCGATAAAAGTTAAACCCGATTTCGATTATGGGAACCCTGAGTTACTGTTCACAGGTAGCCATGGCTTACTCTACGGATATGATATCTCCCATGGCGGTCAACAGTTTTTGACCCAGACATTCGGGACCACAGAATTGGAATCGAAGTTGACTTCACTGGTGGTAGTTGAAAACTGGTATCAATGGCGCGGCGAAAGTATCGAATTTCTTCCAAAAGCTAATGCCTCGGAATCGGAGATTACCGAAGGCAGGTCTCTTGATACCCTTTTACCGCATACATTCCGCCGTCCACTTTTGCTCTTAGTTGACGGATGTGGGAAGAATGAGCGCGTACAAAGGAGTGGCAGTTTGTTCCAAAACGGAGATTCATAGGTATTGAAAGGGAGAAAAGAGCCAGTTCACTTGATCTACAGAAAAAGGCGAAGGTTGAGTGAAAAATTGCGCCGCAGTTGGCGGATTGGTGTCATGTACGGAGGCTGTAGATTAATATCTCACTTATGTATTTGATCCGGTGAAGTCAAATGTGTGAAAATCCAAGAAGTTCACCAATTA
>DUAT01000139.1:47197-236367 GCA_012960755.1 Gammaproteobacteria bacterium | reverse complement strand
CTCTTCGTTCATCATTCGGAAATTCAAAGTGGTGGAGATTTTGCCACTCTCAATGACGGTCAAGCGGTAGAATACGAAGTCGGTCAAGGCCAGAAAGGTCCCTGTGCAAATAAAGTTGTGCCACTTTAGGCTGACAACCTTCTGGCCAACACGTGGGAAAAACACAGGTATTCCCCCCTGATCTGCCTCAAGCATCTCTGCTGTTTGGCCGCCCCCACAGTCCAAATAGAGACAGGTACCAGAGCGGATCGGAGGTGCAGAAATATACCGGAATTGCTCCGGTTATTGAAAGCAGCGCTAAGAAGTCTTGGACGCATTGGCGATACGCATGCGCGAAATTCTTACGTCAGAGTTTCGTTGAACGGGCGGGCCAGACGGTAAGTTACTCATTTTGGGCACGAGTTTATTACAAACAACAGAAGAGCAAATCGCTCAATAATCAGGCCAGCAATGTCACCGGCAATCTGAGTGTGGACCAGAGCTCGCGATTGTTCTAGTTCTTCAAGCACCAGAAACACGAGGGCGGAGGAACGGATTTGCTAGACGACTTGTCGGTGATCACCGTTTGGTCCTGGTGTAATGTGAATTAACTGTGTCTCCTCTAGAACTGAAACCTTATGCCACTCTCCCTTTGGAACAATGCAGGCTTGGCCAGAAGCAAGAATGAGTTCGCTATCGGGATCAGATTCAGTCGTGACGCGAAGCCGTCCAGATATCACATAAAGAATCTCATCCCCATCAGGATGGACTTCGCCTCCATGTGGGGCGTCTTCAGTCATCGTAACAATGCCAACCGACATGCCATCGATTCGCTCTGGTGGCCCAGGCTTCCTTTTCCGTGGTTTCACGGACAGATCCCGAAGAATATCGATGGCGTTTTCAGATATATCGACGGGAATGATCTTAGCCATAATTATTCTCCGTGGCGCCTAACACCCAGTTAAGCGGCCACCGAAGGTGGTCCGAATGAACAAAGCGAGTGACTTAAACTTCATATAGTTACCGACATATTTTCGTCTTAATCTAACGCTGTGCTCCCACCATGCACTTGTTGGGAAGAACCCCGCAGGGTTATGACAATACCTGGTTTAAAGTCCACGTTCTTAAACCCAGACAAAAGCGCAGGGCAGAGACGGTTGTTTTTTTTGGCGCTGGCGTGATCGCGCCTCAGCCCAACAGGTTTGAGCCAGGTAAAGTTATGGCCATAATTGATTTTGTCATCAATAGTGGCCGTACAGTGATAGTCCTGGAAGCCTACGAATCTTAAGCCGCTCTACCAAATATATGTCTTCGAGTACCAGTGTTGAATTCGGAGAGTGGCTCGTAAAATGGCATTCTGATCTTGGTCGTACACTTGATAATCTTCAGTCCAGACCGGAGGAGTTTGGTCGTACATTCACCCGGTATGGCATCCGCTATGGAGCTAATCAGCAGGTACCTCTGATCGTGATGGATGATAGGATTAGCAGTGCAGTGTTGTTGGTTGGGGGGTAACCCAGTCGAAGGCCAGGTTGAGTTTCTCTGATGCCTTGAACTATGTACCGAGGATGACCATTCCTGTTTTATTCATCGGTGCTCGGTACGACAACGTATTTCCAACAAATTTTTCTCAGCAATCCTTCTTTGATCTGTTGGGAACGTGATCTGATGAGGTCAGGTATATTGAATTTAAAGCTCGCATACCATGCCTCCCCGAAGGTTGCTGCTTCGTGAAGTCGTTAACTGGTTGGACCTGTGTGTGGAGAAGTGAACAGGACCTGGATCTAGTTGTTACCAGGACGCGTGACCGTACAAGCTGGTACGCTCGATTTTGACCCTGGAGTGAACCTGGGTTCTATGTTTAAACGTCGGTTAAGGTTGTTGTGAGCGAAATGGTCCATCATCACGATGCTGGTGGGGTAAGGAGGAGCCCATGATATTTAAAGGATAGCCGCGTTGATATAAACTAACAAAAAACGAAAATCATCAGGGTGAAACAGAAGTGCGTGTAGTGTGGAAAATAGCGGCGGGCCTATCGATTTCAATCGTGTGTTTTTTCCTTGTTGTAATGTACCTCGTGCAGACTCCCGCGAATAGAATCACCTCACCAACAGATGTTTTTGGTTTCTCTGCCCTGCCAGGAACGGCACCAGAGTTGCCAGCGTTGAATCGATATACGGCTCGAGATGGTGAGCAACTTGCCTATCGATTTTATGATTCTACCGCCGAAACAATATTGATCTTCATTCACGGCTCCTCGTATCACGGAGGAGCATACCATCAGCTGGCACTTGCACTTAGCAAAGCCGGGACGGCCAAAGTCTATCTGCCAAATCTGCGCGGCCACTTTATGTCTGGAAAACGGCGAGGAGACATTAACTATATGGGTCAATTGGAAGATGATATTGCCGATATAATTTCGATGGCCCGGCATCAGGAGCAGGACGGTGATATCTATATTGGCGGCCATTCAAGTGGTGGCGGCCTGGCGATTCGATTTGCCGGGGGTACATATAGCCAGCTGGCAAGTGGCTACATTCTGTTATCGCCCATTCTCCCGCGGTCACCAGCCATCAAAGGTGGCGATGCTGGCGGTTGGGCTTCGCTCAATCAAACGCGCATGTATGGTCTGTTGGCTCTTAACGCGGTTGGAATACATGGTTTTGATGGGTTGGCAATCATTGAGTTCAACAAACCGGAAAAGTATTGGGATGGTACAGAAACACTCTCCTATTCTTATCGGCTCAATAGCTCTCTTCATCCGCGGTACAACTACCAGGCGGATATCAAGGCATTGAATGATAATGTTCTGGTCCTGGTTGGTGAAGACGACGAATCAAATGATGGCAAAGAATTACTAACACTGTTTACCGGTATCCTACCCCAATCTCGTGTTGTTATCCTGCCGAACGTCAACCACTTTGGTGTATTTTCCGATCCGACCAGCCATTCGATCATCTCCGGCTTTGTCAGAAAATGACGTTGCAAAAGAAGGCAATGTGACTGAAGGTATCAATCCCATTGTGTCTCAGCATTTCCTACCTGACCTAATCCAGGGGCTAGCAGGCCTTTACCGGGGACATGATTGGCTTCGATTCGAATGCCATCAGGGTCTTCAAACAACACAGAATAATAGCCGGGTGCAAAGCCATCTTGTTGGGGGGCGTGGATAATATTTGCACCAATCTCTATGGCGATTTGGTGAATTTCATCAACATCCTTTCGGCTGCGTGCTCGAAAACAAAAATGATGAAGCCCTGGATGGCGTTGTTTAAACGATTCATTATTATACGGTGCTTCGGCGCGTGAAATGGTAATGCCGGTTCTACCGCCGACGCCATAGATGCCATTCGGGCTATCGTTGACAAGGGTTAGCCCCATTCCTGTTAGGAGCCTTTTATAAAACGGAATGGATTTCTCCATATCGGTTACCGTCAGTTGAATATGCGCGATCCCATTTATTTCTGCCATAATGTCCTCCAGAACTTCGTATTACTATCCATAAATGTTCGGCGTAATTCCAGCGTAATTGTCGATCCGACCTTTTATTGATTTATCGTGTAACATCCCATGCTTCACACAGCACCAGACAGGTCTCTCGATGATCAAACTCTATGGCTTCACACTCAGCAACTATTTCAATATGGCCAAGATGGCAATGCTCGAAAAGGGTATCGAGTTCGAGTTTATAGAGACCCAAACCACCCAGGAGGAAGCCTTTCTTGCGAAGAGTCCGATGGGAAAAGTACCGTGCATTGAAACTGAAGACGGTTTCCTCAGTGAGACGGATGCAATTTTTGACTACCTTGAAGATCTGGGGACGGGACCCGACCTGATGCCGAAATCTGCCTTTGAACGAGCAAAGGTAAGAGAACTCATCAAGGAGATAGAACTATATATTGAACTGCCTGCTAGAACCTGTTTCCCCGCCGCGTTTTTTGGTGGCGAGGTTAGCGACGAAACAAAAGAGAAGGCAAAGACAGATCTTCTGAAAGGAATTGCCTGTCTTAAGAGAAATGGTCAATTCACTCCCTTTGTTGCTGGCGATACATTTACCTATGCTGACATTATGTTCATGCACAGCATTAGCCTGGCAGGTGCATGTGCCAAGCGGGCGCTGGATATGGATTTACTGGGTGATTTTCCACAGGCCAAAGCACTGTCACGAGAGCTGGCCAAAAGAGACTCGGCAATTCGTGTCGCAGCGGATCAAAAGAGTTAGCGATTTGTCTCCACATCAAGGCCAATTATCGCTTTGCCTTTCTCTCCGCGTTTCCCGTTTCTCTAATCTGCCTCTTTCAGCTTCTCTTCTGGCTTGCCTGACTTCTTCTCTCCGGGCTTCCGTCATGACTTCTCGATTCGTTTCTCTCTCTTGCAAGGTCCGGGATCGCTCGTTGTAGATCTTGCGTAATTCCTCACGTTCAGCTACTGGCAGTTGACGCCTGGCTCTGACACGTTGCTGCTGCGCGGGTGGCAGATGACTAAACTGTCTAAAGCTGCGTCGAATGTTCTGTTTTTCTTCTGGAGATTTCTTTTCCCACAACAAGTGCTTTTACTTTGCCAGTTGCCGCTGATCGGGTGTCATAGCCTGCCAGCGCACTGATCCTTTTTGTAATCGACGCTGCCGTTCCGGGGGCAACGTCTGCCATTGACTCTTCATACCCTGTAATCGGGCGGGATCAACTCACGGCATTTCTGCCCGACGGTCAGCGTTCCAGCATGATTTTGTGAACAGCGAGAGCTTAGATAGCGATCTATCCGAATGAAATCAGGCGTTCGCACAGCTAACAGAAGGGAGTGCATCAGGGACGCCTAAAATGCACCCCCTACATATTCCCGTAGTTAGGCCCACCCGCGCCTTCCGGCACCACCCAGGTGATATTCTGGGCGGGGTCTTTGATGTCACAGGTCTTGCAGTGGATGCAATTCTGCGCATTGATCTGGAATCGTTTTGAACCGTCCTCTTCTTCGACGATCTCGTAAACACCAGCCGGGCAGTATCGCTGTGCCGGTTCATCGTACAGGGGCAGGTTAGAATTGATGGGGATTGTTGGGTCAGCGAGTTGTAAGTGACAGGGCTGATCCTCTTCGTGGGACGTGTTGGTAATAAACACCGATGACAACTTGTCAAAACTCAGGATCCCATCGGGTTTGGGATATTCAAGCTTCCTGCTTTTGCTTGCCAGTTTCAGGGTAGCATGATCGGGCTTCTTCTCCCGTAAGGTAAAAGGTAGTTTGCCCCGGGTAAGCTGGTCTATGAAGATGAAGGCGATACCGATGAACAATCCGAATCTGTGTTGCCAGCTTGTTGTATTTCTTGCCGTAAACAGCTCTTTGTACAACCAGGATTTCTTGAATGCCTCGGGATAGCTTGTCAGCTCTTCACCACCGGTGGAGCCTGCTTTTATCGCTGCGTATACCGACTCTGCCGCCAGGAGACCGGATTTCATCGCCGTGTGGGATCCTTTTTGTTTCAGGTTGTTCAGGAAACCAGCGTCATCACCAATCAGTAACCCACCGGGCATCGTGAGTTTTGGTAGCGAGTGCAAGCCACCTTTAACCACAGCCCTGGCACCATAGGAAACCCGTTTACCACCTTCCAGGTATTTACGTATGAATTTGTGCTGTTTAAAGCGTTGGAATTCATCGAATGGGCTAAGGTGTGGATTTGAATAACCGAGATCGATAATCAGGCCCACGGTCACCTGGTTGTCTTCCAAGTGATACAGATAGGAGCCGCCGAGCGTCTCGCCAGGGAAGTGACCCAAAGGCCAGCCAATCGTGTGAATCACTTTACCGGGCACATGCTTCTCCGGATCGATATCCCACACTTCTTTAAACCCGATACCGTAATGCTGGGGATCTGAATCAGCCTGCAAATTGAATTTTTCAATTAGCTGCTTACCCAGGTGGCCCCGGCATCCTTCCGCGAAAACTGTATATCGGGCGTGTAATTCATATCCTGCCTGGAATGTTGGTTTTTGCTCGCCATCAGCACCAATACCCATGTCTCCGGTCGCGATGCCTTTGATAGAACCGTCTTCGTTATACAACACTTCAGTGGCTGCAAAGCCGGGGAAGATATTGACCCCGAGTTCCTCCGCCTGTTCACCCAGCCAGCGACACAAATTAGCCAGGCTGGTCGCGTAGTTGCCATGGTTCTCAAGTCCGACAATGGGCAGGAACAAATTAGGAACCCGTAATCCCTGGCGCTCATCGACCAGGTAGTACATTTCTTCTTCAGTGACCGGATTATGGAGTGGCGCACCCATGGACTTCCAGTCAGGAAACAGTTCATCCAACGCCCGGGGTTCTACCACGGCACCGGAAAGAATATGCGCGCCGATTTCGGAGCCTTTTTCGACCAGGCAAACCGTGTATTCTTCACCTGCTTCTGCGGCCAGTTGAGCAAATTTGATTGCCGTTGCCAGACCAGCGGGTCCACCGCCGACCACGACCAAATCAAATTCCATGGATTCTCGTTCCACCTTCTTACTCCTCAGTGCATTGTTCTTTTTGGCCGGGTTACAGACACCGGACCGTTGTTAATTCCGGCGCTATTGTAAGACAATTTATTGCAAGAAAAGTGGCTTCTTAATGGAAATCACTGAAATCTATGTCATTTGATAAAATAATTGTGGATTTTCAGAAATAAATTCTTAAGAATTATGGACTTAGACTCTGACGCAGTGCACAAAGCTATTGACCGATATCATAGAAAACGGCAGAATACGCGCACTTTTAAGGCTGCAGGCCTTATCGCAGATTCTCCCACGGAATCTTGCACGGATTTATGCTTGTTTTCGCCCTGTTTTAAAACAGTTTTCTAGAGTTATGGGCGGTTTTCGTGCAAGGGAAGTGGGCCAACGATTTAATCATCACGAGCAGAGGAATTCATGAAAGTTCTAGTAACTGCCAAACGTGTTGTCGATTACAACGTAAACATACGTGTATTGAGCGACAACACTGGCGTAGATCTAAACAATGTGAAAATGTCGGTTAATCCATTTGATGAGATTGCCATAGAAGAAGGCGTCCGCTTGAGGGAAGCCGGTAAAGTGGAAGAAGTTATTGTTGTGTCTGTTGGTACGAGTGCCTGTGGCGAGCAGATTCGTACTGCCCTCGCTCTGGGAGCTGACCGCGGTATCCTGGTAGAAACCGACGAAGAGATGCAGCCTCTGGCTATTGCCAAATTGCTTAAGGCAGTTATCGACAAGGAACAGCCCGACTTGATTATCACCGGCAAGCAAGCCATTGATGGTGACAACAGCCAGACGGGTCAAATGCTGGCTGCGCTTGCTGGCTTGCCCCAGGCAACGTTTGCCTCGGTGCTTGATCTGGGTGACGACTCAGCGACGGTTACTCGAGAAGTGGATGGTGGTCTGGAAACAATTACCGTGAAACTCCCCGCTGTGGTAACCACCGACTTGCGTTTGAATGAGCCTCGCTATGCTTCCCTGCCTAACATCATGAAGGCGAAGAAGAAGCCAGTTGATATCTATACACCTGAAGATTTAGGCGTTGATGTCTCACCCAGGGTCAAGACTCTGAAGGTAACTCCGCCTCCCGAGCGTCAGGCTGGAATCATTGTTGAAACGGTGGAAGACCTGGTAGACAAATTGAGAAACGAAGCGAAGGTGATCACATGAGTATTCTCGTCGTTGCAGAACATGATAACGAGTCAGTTAAAGCGCCGACCCTGGTAACTATCGCCGCCGCAAACGTTATTGGTGGTGACATCGATGTGCTGATCGCCGGTGCGAATTGTGGGGGCGCTGCTGAGGCTGCCGCAAAAATTGATGGTGTGAGCAAGGTCATTGTTGCTGACAACGAAGCCTATGGGCATCAACTGGCTGAGAATTTGGCTGACCTGGTGGTTGAGCTGGCCGCCGGTTACTCACATATTATGAGCCAGACAACGGCTGGTGGTAAGAACTTCCTGCCGCGGGTAGCCGCGCTGCTGGATGTTGCTCAAATTTCCGATATCAGTGGCGTAGTCAGTGAGGATACCTTCGAGCGTCCAATCTATGCGGGAAATGCGATTGCCACCGTGCAATCATCGGATTCGATAAAAGTGATCTCTGTCCGGGGTACCGCGTTTGATGGTGTGGCGACAGAAGGCGGCAGTGCTTCAATAGAAAGCACCGACATTGTAAAAGATTCCGGCCTTTCTAGCTGGGTTAAGGAAGACATTGTCAAGCTGGAACGTCCTGAATTAACCGCTGCGAGCATCATAATTTCTGGTGGACGCGGCATGCAGAACGGCGAGAACTTTTCGATGCTGGAATCTGTTGCGGACAAGCTGGGTGCCGCCATTGGTGCATCACGTGCAGCAGTGGATGCTGGCTTTGTTCCCAATGATATGCAGGTTGGTCAGACCGGTAAGATCGTTGCGCCGGACCTTTATATTGCGGTTGGCATCAGTGGTGCGATACAGCACCTTGCTGGCATGAAAGACAGCAAGGTCATTGTTGCTATCAACAAGGATGAAGACGCACCTATTTTCCAGGTTGCTGACTACGGTCTTGTTGCAGACTTGTTCAAGGCAGTACCAGAGCTGGATGAATTACTCGGATAGCTCCTTTTGTTTAGACTACAATGTTGTAAAGAAAAAGGCGTCGATCAGACGCCTTTTTTGTTTCTATTACAAACTGTCCAGCCACTCATCATCTGAATCCCCGGTAATATCTGCAAAGAGTGGGGTCGACAAGTAACGCTCGCCGGTATCCGGCAACATCACCACAAAGGTGCTGTTGTCTGGTGCATTTGCCGCTGTCTGAAGCGCGGCATACAAGGTAGCGCCACTGGATATGCCACAAAAAATCCCTTCTTCTGTCGCCAGCCGGAGGGAGGTTTCGATGGCCTTGTCATCAGGTACCAATACGATTTCATCGACGACCGACTTATCGAGAACACCAGGAAGAAAGTCCGGGGTCCAGCCCTGAATTTTGTGCGGCGACCACTCCTTTCCAGACAACAAAGGGGCGGCTTCAGGTTCAGCGGCAATGATTTGCGCATCAGGCCTTGCCAGCTTGATCACTGCACCAGCACCCGTAATAGTCCCGCCGGTTCCCCAGCCGCTGACAAAGTAGTCCAGATTCATATCGGCGAAATCGCTGAGTATTTCCGGCCCTGTTGTATTGCGGTGATAAGCAGGGTTGGCAGGGTTCTCGAATTGATCCGCCTTAAACCAGCCATGTTTTTCGGCAAGTTCTATTGCCTTTTTAACCATACCGCTGCCGCGCTCTGCTGCAGGCGTCAGGATAACCTTCGCGCCCAGTGCCTTCATGATTTTGCGTCGTTCAATGGAAAACGAATCCGCCATGGTTGCCACAAAAGGATAACCCTTAGCCGCACAGACCATGGCGAGTGCAATGCCTGTGTTTCCCGAGGTGGCTTCCACCACAGTTTGCCCGGGTTTCAGGGCACCGCTTTTCTCGGCATCCTGTATTATCGCAATGGCGAGTCGATCCTTGACCGATGCCAGTGGATTGAAAGCTTCCAGTTTGACGTACATATTCTGGTTGCCGGGGCCGATGCTGTTAAGCTTCACGACCGGTGTATTTCCGATAGTTTCCAGGATATTGTTATATATCATGTGACCTCCTTGATGGATTGTTCCTATCCATTTCTTGTGGGTAGGCAGGGTTTTTATTAGGTTGATGCCAGCTTAAAAAAATTTTCATGATCTGTCGAACGTTAACAGCGCGAATGTTTTGCAGAAGCAGGTGCCGAGTTGATATCTGTGGTCCAGATTAGTCGTCTTCGTTGACCTCAATCTCGAAATCAAATAGCGCGATCCCTTCATCCACCAGGTCAGCTTCTTCAAAGTTCACTTTGACGATTTTTCCTTTCGCGGGTGCAATCAGCGCATGCTCCATCTTCATCGCTTCGATGACGGCGAGTGGTGACCCTTTTTCAACCACATCTCCCTGGGAGACCATGATAGCAATGATCTTGCCAGACATGGGTGCCTGCACATTACCTCCGTCCTCCTGCTGCTGGTAGTCCTCATCAGGAAGTTTAAATTCGATACTCAGATTTGTCGTGAACAGTGTAATGACGTTGCCGTATTGATGGATATTAAAGTTGAAGTCTCCCTCTTCGGTATGCAGGACCATCCGGCTTTCATGAATGCTCGCGCTGCATCGGCTCGTTCGTTCATCAGCGGTGATACAATAACTACCGGCTAGAGACTCTATATCGACATCAGTCAATATCTGATTGTGTTCCAATTGCACGGTGGTGATGTCAGGTGCGTTCAGTCTGAATGCAGTATGGGTTTGCCAGGGAGATGTGCCGGTTGCCCGGGTGAGATAAATCCCGGCTGCACAGAAAGCGTAGTGAAGCAGCGCGTGGTTGATGGGCTCGAGAACTTTATCTAAATGATTGTCAAGGTAATCAGTGCCGAGTCCCCCGGTCTGAAAAGGAGGGTGAGAGATCAACTGGTACAGGAAATCACGATTGGTTCTGATCCCGGCGATTTCCAGTTCTGATATTGCGTGAAGCAATTGCGAAATACATTGTTCCCGGTCTTGTGACCAGCTGATCAGCTTTAATAACATGGGGTCATAAAACACACCCACCTGGTCGTCAACCTGAATACCTGTATCTATTCTTAAACCGGTATGTTGTTGCGGTGTTTGGAGGTGTGTGATTTGCCCGGAGACAGGCAGGAAACCATGAGCAGGGTCCTCAGCATACAACCTGACTTCGATCGCATGGCCATTGCGAGCAATATTTTGTACAATGCCGTCTTGAATACATGGCAGGGTCTCGCCCATGGCAACCCTTAATTGCCATTCCACCAAATCAATACCCGTGATCATTTCTGTGACAGGGTGCTCTACCTGCAACCGCGTATTCATTTCCATAAAGTAAAACTGGCCATTATCGGCCAACAGGAATTCAACGGTGCCTGCACCCACATAATCGATGGCTGTCGCCGCGGCCACTGCCGCATTCCCCATGGTTTGTCTTAGCTCATCGGGATATCCGGGCGCGGGAGACTCTTCGACAATTTTCTGGTGACGACGTTGCAGCGAGCAGTCCCGTTCGTGCAAATGGACACAGTTGCCATGGGCATCGGCGAATACCTGTATTTCAATATGACGTGGTGAAATCAGGTACTTTTCAATAATCAGGCTATCGTTGCCAAAGGAGGACAAGGCTTCACGGCGTGCAGAAACAAGTGCAGCGTCGAGTTCTTCGGGCCTGTGAACGATCTTCATGCCTTTTCCGCCACCCCCGGCTTCAGGTTTGATCAGGATCGGATAGCCGATCTCCGCGATTTCATCATGACTTGTGCTGTCAGTTACCTGATTGATCCCTGGTAACACCGGCACCTGGGCATCTTGCATCCGCTTCCTGGCCACACCCTTGAGCCCCATAATATTAACGGCTGCAGCAGGTGGACCGACAAATACAATGTTATTGTCAGCGCATCCCCTGGCAAAGTCAGGATTCTCGGACAGAAAGCCGTAGCCGGGATGCACTGCGGTCACGCCATTGCTGGTTGCGACTTCTATTATCCGTTGGTGGTTCAGGTAGCTTTCTGAAGGCGGTGGAGACCCTATCAGAAAAGCCTCATCGGCAAATTTTACATGAAGTGCCTGTTTGTCTGCTGACGAATATACAGCGACAGTTTGCCAGCCCAGCTTTTTTGCGGTTCTCATCACCCGGCAGGCGATTTCACCGCGATTTGCAATTAACAGTTTCATCTACAAACTACATCCGAAATATACCGAACCGGGTCGGTGAAATAGGTTTGTTCAGGGTCGCATCCAGAGCCAGAGCCATAGCGTTACGTGTTTGGGCGGGATCGAGGATGCCGTCATCCCAGAGCCGTGCGCTGGCGTAGTAAGGATGCCCCTGGATATCATACTGATCAACGATGGGTGATCTAAACGCTTCCCTTTCATCAGGATTCCAGGGTGTCCCGGCTTTTTCAAGATTGGCTTCCCGGACCTGGGCCAGCACATCTGCGGCCTGGGGACCACCCATTACCGAGACCCGGGCATTGGGCCACATCCACAAGAAATTAGGGTCGTAGGCGCGACCACACATACCGTAGTTTCCAGCACCAAAACTACCGCCAATCATCAGCGACAGTTTAGGTACCTGTGCACAGGCTACTGCCGTGACCATCTTCGCCCCGTGCTTGGCAATACCTTCGGTTTCGTATTTTTCACCAACCATAAAACCCATAATGTTCTGCAGAAATATCAATGGGATGTTACGCTGGCAGCAGAGCTCGATAAAATGAGCACCTTTCTGCGCAGATTCAGAAAACAGGATGCCGTTGTTAGCAAGAATCCCGACAGGTATGCCGTGCAAATGGGCAAAGCCACAAATCAATGTTGTGCCGAAATTACGCTTGAATTCATCAAATTCAGAACCATCGAACAGTCTGGCAATGACTTCCTTTACATCATAAGACTTCGACAGTTCGGTTGGCAGAATTCCGTAGATCTCATCAGGGTCATAAAGGGGAGGAGCGGGATCCTTTAGGGCCAGTTGTACCGGTTTAGTTCGATTGAGGTTGCTGACAATTTGCCGGACGATCTGCAGGGCATGTTTATCATTTTCTGCCAGATGATCCGCGACACCGGAAATGCGGGTGTGTACATCCGCACCTCCCAACGCTTCTGCCGAGACGATTTCACCGGTTGCGGCTTTGACCAGTGGCGGACCGGCGAGAAATATAGTGCCCTGGTCCCTGACGATAATGCTCTCGTCGGCCATGGCCGGGACATAAGCGCCGCCTGCGGTACAGGAACCCATCACCGCCGCAATTTGCGGGATGCCCATGGCAGACATATTGGCCTGGTTGAAGAAAATTCTCCCGAAATGCTGGCCGTCGGCAAATATCTCATCCTGGTGGGGCAGGTTGGCGCCGCCTGAATCAACAAGATAAACGCAAGGCAGGTTATTTTGTGCGGCGATAGCCTGGGCGCGAAGATGCTTCTTCACACTCATCGGATAGTAAGTCCCGCCTTTTACCGTCGCGTCATTCACCACAATCATGCACTCGATATTCGAGATTCGTCCAATGCCGGTAATGATACTTGCCGAGGGTGACTCGTTGTTGTACATACCGAATGCAGCGAGTTGTGAAAGTTCAAGGAACGGAGAGCCAGGATCGAGCAGTTCGTTTATCCGATCCCGGGGCAACAACTTACCCCGATCAATATGTCGCTGGCGCGAAGATTCGTTGCCGCCCAGGGCGACTGTAGCGAACTTTTCCCGCAGGTCACTTACCAACGATTGCATGTGGGCGTAATTATTCTGAAATTCTTCAGAATGAACATTAACCCTGGATTTGATTGCGGTCATAGAGTAACTACTTTTCTTCTACCTACTTCGATTCGTTAAAAAGTTCCCGGCCGATCAGCATGCGACGAACCTCGGATGTGCCAGCACCAATCTCGTACAACTTGGCGTCACGCAGCAGGCGCCCGGTCGCATAATCGTTGATATAGCCATTGCCGCCTAACAATTGAATAGCATCGAGTGCCATCTGGGTTGCGTTCTCGGCGCAATAGAGTATTACCGCCGCTGCATCCTTGCGAGCAGTTTCACCCCGATCGCAAGCTGCGGAGACTGTGTAAAGGTACGCCCGGGATGCATTCATGCGGGTGTACATATCTGCAATTTTACCCTGTACCAGTTGAAACTCACCGATAGGCTGGTCAAATTGTTTTCGTTCGTGGATATAGGGCGTCACAATATCCATACAGGCCTGCATAATACCCACAGGCCCGCCCGAGAGTACGACACGTTCATAATCGAGACCGCTCATTAATACTCTTACGCCGTCATTTTTTTTGCCGAGGATGTTGTTTGCCGGAACGTGGCAATCTTCGAACACCAGTTCGCAGGTGTTTGAGCCTCGCATGCCCAATTTGTCAAGTTTAGGTGATCGGAAAAACCCGGGCCATTGGCGCTCGACGATAAAAGCCGTAATTCCCTTGGGTCCCGCTTTAGCATCTGTGCGGGCATAGATCACGTAGGTGTTTGCGTCAGGGCCATTGGTGATCCACATCTTGCTGCCGTTAAGCACGTATTCATCACCATTCTGTTCGGCCTTAAGTTGCAGACCGACAACATCGGAACCGGCATTGTGTTCGCTCATGGCAAGGGCGCCAATGGCTTTGCCACTCACCAGATCCGGTAGGTATTTTTTCTTCTGTTCCGCTGTGCCCTGGCGAAAAATCTGGTTAATACATAGATTGGAATGAGCGCCATAGCTCAGTCCCACCGAGGCAGAAGCCCGACTTAATTCTTCCATACAAAGTACATGGGCGAGATAACCTAGACCCGCGCCACCGTATTCCTCGCTGACGGTAATACCGAGCAAACCCATATCACCCATTTTTTGCCAGAGGTCCGTCGGAAAATTGTTACTGGCATCAATCTCGCTGGCCCGGGGATAAATTTCGTCCGCGGCAAACCTGTTTACCTGTTCGCGGAGCATATTGAGGGTTTCGTCGAGTCCGAAATTAAGATTGTTGTAGTTGACCTGCATCGCTTGCCTGAGAATAAGTTATGAAATCACTGGATCTGAAGTATCTTTGAAAATACCGATTATCAAAGCTAAATCGGGTTTTAGAAACGCTTCTCAGTATACCAATTTACATCACGGGCATGTTTGTCGACTGAGTCCACCACATCCAGAATCAACGCAAACAATGCCATCCTGACCAGGACCCCGTTGTCAGTCTGGCGAAAAATGGCCAGGTTGGGATTTTCATTCATGTCATTGTCCAGCTCATTGGCGTTGCCGCGGGAGTCCCTGGGCAAAGGATGCATGATAACGGTGTTGGGTTCACAGAATTCGGTGTAGATTGACTGATTGAGTCGAAACAGTCCCTTGTACTTATCTGCGTCCTCCTGGGATGGGAAACGTTCTTCCTGGGTTCGAGTCAGGTACAGAATGTCTGCATTGCGAATATTGTTTCTGAGTTCACTCGATTGAATGATCTCATGCCCGGCGGCACTGATCTCAGTGATGTAGTCTTCCGGTAAAGCAAGTTCAGGGGGTGAAATCAGTGTCAGGTGAATATTGTCGAATAACGAGAGCAACCGGCAAAGGCTGTGGACAGCCCGGCCATAGCGCAAGTCGCCAATCAGTGCTATCCGAAGATTATCTATCGATTTTCCCTGACCGGCGAGTTCCTTTCGAATCGTATAAAGGTCGAGCAGAGCCTGGCTCGGGTGCTCGTTTGAACCGTCTCCGGCGTTGAGTACCGGAACTCGGCTGGCGGCAGCAAATTCACTGACAGAGCCCTCGATTTCGTGCCGCATGACGATGACATCGCTGTAACCCGACAGCACCCGGGCGGTATCGTAAAACGATTCGCCTTTTGATATTGAAGAGGCTTTTATTTCTGTGGTTTCCCTGACTTCACCACCAAGGAGGTTGAAAGCTGAACCGAAACTGACCCTTGTTCGGGTGCTGGGTTCGAAAAACATGCTGCCAAGGATGGCGCCTTCCAATACACGGGTTACTTTTTGCCGATGAGCATAAACCTCCATCTGGTCTGCGACGGTGAATACTCTTTCTATTGCCTCGCGGTCAAACTGTGAAACGGAAAGGATATGGCTACCAACAAAGTCCATTAATGCAGTCCGTTACGTATTCCATGCGACTTTTAATGGCAACTCGAGGATACGATCTCGCATCCAGCGATTAGCCTGGTCGCGGTCGGTACTCTCATGCCAGTAGACATATGTTTCAATATCAGGCACCTCAAATGGTAACTCGTAGTACTTTACATTAAACGAGCTTGCCAGAAACTGGGCAAATACCCGCGGTACGGTCAACGCAAGATTAGTGTTAGATACCAGTTGCGGCGTCGCCAGGTAATGTTGCGTCCGCAAGGCGATATGCCTGCGTTTTCCCATTTTGCCTAGCGCCAGGTCAACAACACCCAAGCCACCCCGCCGACTGGAAATATGGATATGGCTAATTTCCAAATAAGTCGCAATATCGAGTTTGTCCTGTACGACATTGTGATTGTTACGAACAACGCAAACATGCGGATGAGAGAACAAGGGTGCCTGTCGAATCTGGGGATCGGGTGACAATGGGATATCAAATGCCAGATCCAGGTTACCAGACGCGAGTTCGATACTCATGTCTCTGCGTCGAACCTGATAACAGTCAATGGACACCTGGGGAGCCTTGAGATTAATCTGCTCGAACAGGTAAGGCAGGAATATGGATTGACTCAAATCGGTCATGCTTATTCGAAATCGCTTGTCGGATGCCAGTGGATCAAAAGATTCACTTTCCTGCACACTTGAACGGATAAGTCCGAGGGCTTGTCTGACCGAGCCGACGATGTTCTGCGCAATTGGCGTTGGTACCATACCGTCCGCTGTACGGACGAACATCGGGTCATTAAACAGGGTACGCAGTCGGGAAAGGGAATTCGATACAGCCGGTTGAGTGATACCGATTATTTCACCAGCTCGCGTTAAATTGCCTTCTGTATAAATGGCATCAAAAACGACGAATAAATTAAGGTCTATATCACTTAGCTTCATAATTAGTCTCGTGAATTATCACCCTACTTAATGGCGAATCAAAAAATTGATACGTTATGCTTATAGTATGTCTCCTGATGCTTTTTTTGAAGTGGGAATTGGAGAAAACCAGAAATAATTGGTTGATCTTGTTGAGCGATAACCTGTGGTGGCATGCTTCCAACGCTAGTGAGACAATGCACCAACGGTAAATTAAAATGCGCCAGCTAACCCCGCGCGCAGAATACTAACGTTCAAGAAGGAATGGTTGCGCCGGGAACGAGAATCTGTGGCCGCAATCGAACTCTGGGATCGTTCTATATCAATGTGTTACAGTCACTAATTAAAAATGACCTAACGTCTGGGAAACACCATGAGTGAGATGGAATCAAGATTGCGCCTGCCTTTCAGCTTCGCGAAACGTCACGGGGTTATTCTTCTAGCCAAGCAGGATAATAGCGAGCCGCAGGTGGTGTATAAATCTGGATTGAAGCCCCAGACGTTGGCAGAAGTCAGGCGTTATGTCGGAGCACAATTCAGCTGCCAGGAGGTCGATAGCTCGACGTTCGACTCCAAATTATCGACGACTTACCAGAACGATTCTGGCGAAGCCATGCAGATGATCGAAGGGTTAGGTGATGAGATGGATCTGGATAGCCTTGTGGATTCCATTCCGGTCACTGGAGACTTGATGGAACAAGAGGATGACGCACCGATCATCAAGTTAATTAACAGCCTGTTAACCGAGGCAGTCAAGGTTGATGCATCTGATATTCATGTTGAAACTTATGAAACACGACTGGTGGTTCGTTTTCGGGTTGACGGAGTGTTGCGTGAAGTCGTTAGTCCACGCAGAGCCCTGGCACCTTTACTGGTGTCGAGAATCAAGGTTATGGCGAAACTGGATATTGCAGAAAAGCGGCTGCCACAGGACGGTAGAATTTCGGTTCGGGTTGCGGGTAAAGAAGTCGACGTGCGGGTTTCAACGATCCCCGCCAGCAACGGCGAACGTGTAGTTATGCGACTGTTAGACAAACAGGAAGGTCGGCGAGACCTGACCAATATGGGCATGGCGGCTACTGATGTGGTCGCAATGCAGACGCTTATTAAAAAACCCCATGGCATCATTCTGGTCACCGGTCCGACGGGTTCCGGTAAATCCACGACCCTGTACGCCTGCCTGGATCAGCTGAATGACAGGACCCGTAACATCCTGACGGTGGAAGACCCGATCGAATACGATGTTGAAGGCATCGGCCAGACCCAGGTTAACGCAAAGGCAGATATGACTTTTGCAAGGGGGTTAAGAGCGATTTTACGTCAGGATCCTGATGTGGTTATGGTAGGTGAGATACGTGACTTCGAGACGGCAGATATCTCGGTTCAGGCAAGCCTCACGGGTCACCTGGTGTTGTCAACGATCCACACCAATACTGCAGTTGGCGCCTTGACCCGCCTGGAGAATATGGGCGTTCAACCCTACCTCCTCAGCAACAGCATCATCGGTCTGGTTGCCCAAAGACTGGTTCGGATACTATGTAGTGATTGCCGGGAAAGCTTTACAGTAGGTAAGTATGAGTGTGATTTCTTAAAGATTGATAGAACCAACCCGCCAACAATATACCGGGAAGTCGGTTGCGATAAGTGCGCCAATGAGGGATATCGAGGTCGTCAGGGTATCTATGAGGTCGTGACTATCGATGATCAATTGCGACAAATGATTCACAATGGTGCATCTGAACTTGATCTTGAAAAACACGCAAGAAGCAAAGCTCCAGGCATTCGGGAAGACGGTCGGGCAAAAATACTGTCCGGTGCGACATCAGTTGATGAAGTTCTCAGAGTAACAATGGAAGACTAGCCTCCCAGATTACTTGATTCGAGGAATATTTTGGCAGCATTTGAATACATAGCCTTAAATACCAGGGGCAGAGAAGAGAAGGGTATTCTCGAAGCAGACAGCTCCCGGCAGGTGCGACAGATTTTGCGGGACAAGGGTATGGCACCGCTGGCCGTCAAGGCGACCCGGGAGCAAAAGAGTGCGCAGAGTGCCATGTCGCGATTTTTTCAACCATCGTTATCTGTCCGTGAACTTGCATTGATCACCCGCCAGTTAGCCACGTTAATTGCCGCCGGTTTGCCCATAGAAGAGTCCCTGCTGGCTGTATCCAAGCAAAGTGAAAATACAAAAACTCAAGGTATGTTGCTCGCAGTGCGATCCAAGGTCATGGAAGGATTTTCTCTTGCCAATAGCTTCGCGGAATATCCCCGGGCGTTTCCGGGTTTGTATCGGGCGACAGTCGCTGCCGGTGAGTCTGCAGGTCATCTGGATCTGGTATTGAATCGTCTCGCCGATTTTACTGAGAAGCAGCAGGAATCACGATCGAGGATTCAGCAGGCAATGGTATACCCAGTGATTTTATTGGTGTTAACTGTCGCAATACTGGCCGGGTTACTCGGTTATGTCGTCCCGGATATCGTCAAGGTCTTTACAGACACAGGGCAGGAGCTTCCGGCGTTGACGATATTTATCATTTCACTGAGCGATTTAGTGACCGACTACGGCTTTTTTGCGCTGCTGCTGCTGATAGTGATTACTTTTGGTGTGCGCAGAGCCATGGCGGTGCCTTCAATACGATTGGTTTACGACCGTCGTCTGCTGCATCTGCCATTAATTGCGAAAATGAGCAAAGGTATGAATACGGCTCAATTTGCCAGCACGTTAAGTATCTTATCATCCAGCGGGGTCCCCCTGGTGGACGCCATGCGAATCGCAGGCCAGGTCCTCTCCAATACCTGGCTGCGGGAGAAGGTCAGCGACGCGACAACCAAGGTCAGTGAAGGGTCAAGTTTGAATGCGGCACTGGAACAAAGCGGCTACTTTCCGCCAATGATGCTGCATATGATTGCCAGCGGAGAATCAAGCGGACAGCTAGACGATATGTTGTCCAGAGTGGCGAACAGTATGCAGCAGGATGTTGAAATGTTGCTTGGTGTACTATTGAGTTTGTTTGGACCCTTTATGCTTTTGTTAATGGGCGGCGCCGTGTTTACGATTGTGATGGCGATTCTGTTGCCAATCATGAACCTGAATCAACTGGTCACTTAATCAGATCCTGGTCGGGTAATTACAAGAGCAGTTCATAGAATTTAAATGGTAGTCAACTATGTTTAACAAAAACAATCGTTCAGCGGTATCCGATCCCTCAAGTCTATCTTCTGCCTCACGGCTCAAGAGACCAGGGGAGCGTAGGCGGATGGAGGGCTTCACCCTGATTGAAATCATGGTCGTGGTCGTCATTCTGGGTATCCTTGGTGCACTGATTGTGCCCAACATTATCGGACGGCCTGACGAGGCCAGGGTCCAGGCTGCCAAGGCAGATATTGAATCCATTGGGACTGCGCTGGAGCTGTATCGGTTGGACAACAGCAATTATCCCAGTACAGACCAGGGTCTTGCTGCGCTGGTCAGCGAACCGAGTGGTTTTCCTGAAGCCCGCCGCTGGAATTCAGATGGTTACCTGAAGAAGCTGCCGGTTGATCCCTGGGATGAGCCCTATTTGTACTTCAGCGAAGATCGAAATTTTGAAATCTATTCCTATGGCGCCGATCGCAAGGAAGGTGGTGGGGGTGTGGATTCGGATATCAGCTCAAAAGACTGAAAAGCCAGTATCCAATGATCCCTCATTTATCAGACCAGTCTCGAACAGCATCCGCCGGTTTCACGCTGGTTGAGATTCTTGTGGTGCTGCTTATTGTTTCCATCATGTCGGGTATCGCGCTGGCCAACCTGCCAGGTTTTACCCAGACACGGGATTTTGATACCGAAGCCCGGCGTTTGAAAACACTGTTGGATATGGCGCGTGAAGAATCTGTAATCCAGGCGGCAGAGCTTGGATTTGCACCGACCGAGGATGGCTATGGATTCCAGGTTTACGATGAATTCAATCAGAAGTGGCTGGAATATGAACAGTCACCTTTCCAGCAGCGTAGCTTACCCGATAATGTAGAATTGGAATTGGAAGTTGAAAACCAGGACTTCACCTTGACCGCAGAAACGAAGTCGACCATCCCACCTTTGCTGATACTCTCGAGCGGTGAAATTACGCCATTTACCCTGACCTTGCTGCAGGGCTCCGAATTGCAGCGGTCGATGCGCTCCGATGGCTATGGCGATATCGAATGGCTGGAAGATGAATAGTTTCAAAATTGGCAGACGCAGGCAAGCCGGATTCACGCTGCTGGAAATAATGGTTGCCCTGGCCATATTTGCTGTTGTATCCGGTGCCCTCATTCGAAATGCAACCCAGTCTATCAGACAAACGAATATCATCCAGGAAAAAACCCTTGCTTACTGGATAGCTGAAAATCACCTTAACCAGATGAGAGCGTCGCCACGCGTCGAAGGGAGTTTCCCCGCTATCGGTTCGGAACGCTATAACGTGACGATGGCAGATCGAGACTGGGAAGTGGTAATGGACATTGAAGCAACTGAAAACGCGGGCATGCGTCGCATTATTGTCAGCGTTTTCGCGGAAGATAACCTGGATGACAACATCGTCGAACTCGTCGGATTTCGGGGAGAATACTGATGCAAAGTGGCCTGCCGCGACCAGACAGAGGATTTACACTACTGGAAGTGCTCGTCGCCATGTCTATTTTTGCTGTGATTGGCCTCGGCTCGAATCAGATGCTGCGTACCGTAATCCAGGCCCACAAGGGTACCCAGCAGCAGATACAGAGTTTTTCCGCGTACACCAAAGCATTTTCCATGATGGATCGTGATTTCAGCCAGTTGATCCCCCGTCCTATCAAGGACCAGTATGGTGATATGAGCCCCGCACTGGTGCTTGGCTCGGACTCCTATGTCATAGAATTCAGCCGAACAGGCTGGAATAATCCGTTGAAACTCAAGCGGAGCAATATACAGCGCGTGGCTTACCAGCTCACAGATGAAAATGAGCTGAAACGAATATTCTGGCTGGTGTTGGATCGTGCCGAGGACAGCGAGCCGATTCAACAGACGCTTCTGACCGGGGTCGAAGATTTCAGGGTTAATCTTCTGGATGCTGAAGGCGATTCAACGGATGACTGGGGAGATGTTGAAAATTCTGCTTCCCTGCCACTGGGAGCTGAGGTTTTTGTGACTTCAGAAATTTTTGGTGAAGTGCGCAAGGTGTTTTCTTTTGTTGAAGTAGCCGTGCAGACAGATCCCAATCAATCCGGGCAGGGTGATACAGGCGACGGAGTTTCTGATGAGGAAACACTGAAGCGGATCGAGCAAAAGAAAAAACCCCGTGGCCGCGGGCAGGAGACAGAATCCTGATGGACGGCCGATCACAAAAAGGGGTTGCCCTGATCACGATCCTGCTGGTAGTCGTGATTGCCACTGTCCTGGGTGTTTCGATGTCAACGGAACAGAATTTTGCCATTAATCGCGCCCGGTCGTTTTTCGATCAGGGTATCGCTCGTCAATATGCTTACGGCGGGGAAGAACTGGCCCGGCAAATATTGCATGAGGATTTTGTTGACTCCCCGGGTGTTGTTCACCTGGGCCAGAACTGGGCGCAACGACCCCTGACTTTCGAATTCGAGGACGGTGCCGTTGAACTGATAATCGAAGATCTGCAGTCAAAGTTAAACCTTAATTCCCTGTCGATCGAAGGGCAACAGGCCGCGGTGGTGAGGCAGAGATTCGTCGATTTACTTGGACAGCAAGGAGTTGATGCGGCCTACATAGATCGAGTGGTCGACTGGATAGATGTCAACGAATCAAAAAATGCCCGGGGCGCCGAGGACTATGATTACCTGGGACTGGAACGCCCCTATCGAACCGCCAGTGGACCGATGGCGGATGTGACCGAGTTAAGATTGATTCTTGAAATGGAAGAAGAACAGTTCGAGTTGATTCAGCCTTATGTTACCGCGGTCCCTGATCCGTATACGCAAATTAACGTTAACACAACGACGGTGCAGGTACTCCAGGCTATCGCGCCTGGCCTTCCACCCGGCGATGCAGAGAGTATTGTAATGACCCAGACCGAGCAGGAAGGGTTTGATTCCATCGACGATTTTGTTACGGACAGTCGACTTCCGAGTGGGACAACCATTAAAAAAGATAATCTTAGTGTAAACTCCACTTTTTTTCAGGTGAGTATCCGTGCCCATTACCATGAGAGAGTTGGTTATCTTACGAGTATTATTCAGGTGAACCCGGTCGATGGAACTATGCGGGTAGTGTATCGCGACCAGAGCCGAAAAGTGCCGCCCTATGTTGCACCAGGGGATGTCATTGAAGAAGACACTGGGGCTGACGATGGCTGAGAATCTTTTCTTACGTCTGGGTGAACATCAAGGTCAGATTAATATCGAATGGATGTTGCTGGATGAAGTCTCGGGGATTGTTCGATTTCGAGGCGAAGGCCAGCTCGATGAAATCACGGGGCTGGTTGCGGATCTTGATCTAAGCGGTTCGACTTATGTCATGTTGAGAGGTGAAGAAGTGCTCCTCACCAGCGCAATGATCCCAAGCAAACAACAACGACAGATCCTGCAGGCTGTGCCATTCATGGTGGAAGAAAGTCTCGCGGCAGACATTGAAGCCTGTCACTTTGCCATTGGGGACAAGGATGGATATGGAAATACTGCCATTGCAGTAATAGACCGTCAGCGATTGCAGTACTGGTTGGATCGTCTGCAAGATGCGGGAATAACATCGAGTTTCCTGACTGTGGATACACTTTCGGTGCCTTATGGCAATGGGTGTTCCATCCTCATCGATGGCGAACGTGTTCTTGTACGGACCGATGAATTACAAGGGTTCTGCATCGAGTCTGATCTGCTCGCCACTTCCGTTGGCTTACTGTCTGATGAAGAAAAGGAAAATGTGACATTGATGGTGCATGAGTCAGCTCGCGAGGCGACAGAGCTGACCGTTGCCCAGATTAATGCAGAGCAGGAAAATACCGTTGCTGTCACTGATCTCGAATACGGACCCTTTGAATCACTGTGTCGCGGTTTCAACAAGAAGGGTATCAACCTCCTGCAAGGCGAGTTCAAAGTTGAGGTGGCTGGAAATTCACAGCGAGGTGCCTGGCGAGTTGCGGCTGTCCTGTGTGTTTGTGCTTTTGGGCTACAGATTGCATCATTGTTAGGTCAGGGCATGTATCTGAATTTGAAAGCCGGTGAGTTGGAGGTTGAATCGCGCACCCTGTATACCGAAATATTCCCCAAAGACAGAAATGTACGAGATATCAAACGTCGATGGAATTCGCACTTGGGTCAGGTCAGCGGCAGTGATCGGGATGGCTTCCTGGGTTTGTTTGCAGGCACTGCGAAGCATTTACCCGGTTCCGATTTAGTGCTCAATAATGTCAATTTTAACGAAAAGCAGGGCGAACTGGTGTTACAGCTTGAAACTGCAGAAAATGACCAGGAACTGATCCAGTTCATTCAGACGCTGACAAAGCTTGGTATGGTGGCAGAGATTGGTACCATAAACCAGGGCGACGATTCCGTCAAAGGTAGTATTAAAATAAAATCACTGGGTGGCTCATAGTGGCGGTGATGGACATTTCCTGGATTCAAAACCTGCTACTTCGCTATAACCAGTTGGAGAGCAGAGAACGCCTGGCAGTCAATGGTCTAATTGGGTTTGTCGCGCTGCTGCTCATCTATACCCTGATCTGGTCTCCTGCGAATACTTATTATGACAAGGGGCTACAGAATCATGTTCGGCAGTTGTCTACTTTACAGTATTTGCGCGCCAGTGAGCAGCAAGCTCGTGCTTCTTTAGGCAAGCAGTCCCGTGCAGCAGTGAGTGGTCAGTCGCTGCTGTCGACGGTGTCCAGTTCTGCACAGCAATCTGGTATCAAGCCGAGCCGATTGCAACCGGAAGGCAATAATGGTGTTAGTGTTACATTTAGTGAAGTTAGTTTTAATGACTTGATTGAATGGTTAGAGAGTCTGCAATCGCAAGGTTTTGTTGTCGGGCGGATTTCAATAGACAGGCAAGAGCAATCTGGCAAGGTGAATGCACGGATTACATTGAGAAGTTAGAGCGCCCCTGATCCGGTTTACCCGTCTGCTTGTTGTCTGTGTCGAAAAGTACCTAGCAGGGAGCTAAAGAAGTCAGCATATGCGATGATGGCTGAAAGCGACATAAAGCGATCGATCCGGGAAATTCAGAAGCAAATAGATGACATGCGTCAGCGCATGGATCGTGAACTGGCCGGGCTCGAGAACAAAATCGATGAGCTTGAGTTTCAACTTCCTGCTGCCCCTCCCGGCGCTTCCATTGAACAAAAAAATAATCACGAGCCGGTAAATGACGCCAGATTTCCCGAAAAAGCGATTGCGCCATTAGAACCACTGGAACCAGGAACAGAACAGTTAAGCGCAGCCCCCTCCCATTAGGGAAAATGTCCTGAAGAACAGGATAAACTGGTTTATCGACTTTTTGCTCCTCCATTTGGGTCCCTTCTCAGAGTTTTACAAGCAAGCTTCTGATGCCTACAAGCACTATCAAAAACTAGGCAAAGCGCCAGTGTTCATGATGACAATCGCCGGAATCCTGGCTCTGGTTATGGGTTCCGGTTACCTGTTGCAATATACATTTACCAATATCCTGGGAGATATTGCCAAAATGTTGCTGATGTTCCTGGGTTCTCTTGGGGTCATTGGATATGGCGCCTGGCTGGCTAGCAAGCGTGAGGATCAGCAGGAGTTTGCCAGTGCCATTTTAGGTCTGGGCGTAACGCTCTGTTATCTCTGCAGCTACTTCGCGGGATCTTATTATCAACTTCTTGAATCCGGGCCCGAACTGTTTTTGTTCTCGGTTGTTACCGCTGGCGGTATATTACTGGCTTATTTGTATGAAACCAGGATTGTCGCGGTCGTAAGTCTGGTGGGTGCTTCCTTGTCTCCACTGGTCATCGGATCGACATTATTTGGTGGCGAACACTACTTCATTATCCAGCTGCTTATCAGCATCGCCTACATTCATCTTAGTCAGCGTATTCGTTGGGTTGTTCTTGCCAACCTGAATTTTGTTGTCATTACAATAGCGTTTCAATCTCATCTTTATGCGGCAAGTGACATGGGTATCGTTACCCTGTTCGGCCTGCATGGGTTTTTCTATCTGTTCAACTACTACCTGCTGATCAGCCGAATCAGTAAACGGGGACTGGTAGAGAGGGTTGATATAGCACTCGTCACCTCAAATGCTTTATTTTTTGCGATTGCCCTGTGGCAAGCAATGGCTGACACGACGCTACTGGGGCTGCTGCTTGGGGCGAATGCGGTGATACTTATTTTCCTGTTTGAGTCTGGGCGTCGCCTGGTCATAGGTAAGGATTCCGGAATGCAGGTACGGTAATCCACCACAACGTCGAATCATCAAGAATCTCATCACACCAGCACAGTTACAGTTTTGGTATTTTCATGTCCTGGTGATGGTGACTTATCTCAGCGCAGTGGATATCTGGTTCGATGATGAACTGGGTCCATACTCAACGGTATTGTTGGTTGCCCACGCCACTGCCATATTGTTCACCACAGTAATCAAGCGATTCAGCACCATGCTAAAGTTGGCCCTGGTTTTTTACCTGCTGGCTGTCGTCAAGATACTTGGGTTCGATATGGAAGACTTCTCGGTATTTCAGAAGGTCATCGCTTTCATGGGTATCGGCGTTCTGCTGCTGGTATCAGCTTATCAGTTCCAACGGTTTAGAGAGCGCTTTCTTTGATCCCCGATCTGCTATTCCCGGTTTATTCCCGGGACAGTTTACTTGTATGCCGGGTATATAAGTAAACTGTCCAGATCTGCACCCGGAAACACCATTTGGATTCTAGCCATCGAGTTCCCTGTCAGAAATCAGCAACAAAGTCAGTACGTGTAACATTTATACATAAACAACTATGTCAATAGGTGCGCTAACTCCAAATCAACACGGTCATGAAAGATCATCAGGTCTGGGGGTTTAGAATATCCTTATCTAAAATCCCTGGATTGCAAGGAAAAATGCTCCAGGTAATGACTCAAATCTTCAACATGCCCGGCAATAACATGGATCACAGATTCCTGTCGTTCCATCACCCCTTTGATTTTCAATAGCCGACCCTGTACCACCGCAGCACGGTAGGTTTCGAGGACCCGAGTCCAGATCACTACATTGATATTATTGGTTTCATCTTCAAGAGTCAGAAATATGACCCCCGATGCCGATGAGGGGCGTTGCCTGCCAGTCACAATACCTGCAACCTGCACAAAGCGGCCATGGTTAAGCTGTTCGAGGTCTGAGGCTTTTGTGAATCTGTTAAACGGTGCAGATTCCCGCAGCATTGCCATGGGGTGGCGGCCGAGCGTTAACCCGAGGCTGGTGTAATCTGCCCTGAGATCGTCTGATTCCAGCGGTGGGGGTAAATAGACCTGTTCCTTTTCGGCGACGTTATCAAGGGCAGGGAAGCCGGAAGACGTCGCATCTGATTCTGCCGTCATGATTCCTTTTGCTTCCCAGTGCGTCTGGTAGCAATGGCCCGACAGGGACCTGAAAGCGCCGCCCTCGGTTAACCGGTCAAGATCACCTCGATCCAGACGGGCACCCCGGGCGAAGTCCTGTAACGTGAATGCCTTTTTAAAGGGTCTGGATTGACTGCTTCGAACCTGAATAATCCGGTTTGCCGCATCTTCCCCGAACCCTTTTATTCGCTGGAAACCTAAACGTATTGCAGGTTGGGAATAATGGCCGGGCCCCGTTCTGGAGGATAGAGAAGGCAATTCCAACGTGGACTCCCACTGGCTGGTGAACACATCAACGGGTCGAATTTCGATATTGTGTCGCCTGGCATCCTGGACCAACTGTGACGGGGAATAGAACCCCATTGGCTGGCTGTTCAGTAAACCACAGTAGAAAGCTGCTGGCTCATGGCGTTTGATCCAGGCCGAAAAATAAACCAGCAGGGCAAAACTGGCGGCATGGGATTCCGGAAAACCATAATCTCCGAAACCCTTTATCTGTTCGAAAATACGCTCCGCGAATTCACGTTCATGACCTCGTTCCAGCATTCCGTTGATAAGTTTTTGCTGAAAAACCTCCAAACCTCCTTTACGCTTCCAGGCTGCCATTGCACGTCTTAACTGGTCTGCTTCGCCAGGTGTAAATCCTGCGGCAACAACAGCAAGTTTGATGACCTGTTCCTGGAATATGGGCACACCCAGGGTTCTTCCCAGTACAGACTTGACAGCATCGTTAGCATAGGTGACCGCCTCATCGCCATTTCTGCGCTTTAAATAAGGATGCACCATATTGCCCTGAATAGGTCCTGGTCTTACGATGGCGACTTCGATGACAAGGTCATAAAAGTTTTTTGGCTTTAGTCGTGGCAACATGGAAATTTGTGCCCGGGATTCCACCTGAAATACCCCAATACTGTCACCTCGTTGCAGCATCTGATAGGTGAGGGGATCTTCAGAAGGCATATTAGCGATAGTCAGCTTTGTATTATTCTTAAGGCCACGGTAGTTGTTGATCATGTCCAGGCTTTTGCGGATCGCCGTTAACATACCCAGCGCCAGGATATCTATCTTAAGTAAACCCAGTGACTCAAGGTCATCTTTATCCCATTGAATAATCGTGCGGTCATCCATGGCGGCATTTTCCACCGGGACAAGATGGGACAAGGGACCGCGAGAGATTATAAAGCCACCGACGTGTTGGGATAAGTGTCTGGGGAATCCCAGGATCTCATTCACCAGAGTCATAAATTGACCAATAATAGGGCTGCGGGGATTGATCCCGGCCTCTTCAAACCGTTCAAGTAATTCATCCCGCTTATCCCACCAGGATAAGGACTTGGCCAAATGATCCACCAATTGTAAATCCATGCCGAGGGCTTTCCCCACATCACGAACGGCGCTTTTAGGTCGGTAGGTTACAACCGTCGCGGCAATAGCCGCTCTTTCCCTGCCGTATTTCTTGTAGATATACTGAATCACTTCCTCACGCCGTTCATGTTCAAAGTCGACGTCAATATCCGGGGGCTCGTTACGTTCTTTGGAGATAAATCGCTCGAATAGCAGATCGCTCTTGGCAGGGTCAACCTCGGTAACCTTCAGGCAAAAGCACACGGCACTGTTCGCTGCGGAACCCCGTCCCTGACAAAGAATGTCCTGGCTGCGGGCAAAGTGAACGATGTCGAATACGGTGAGAAAGTAATACTCATACTCAAGTTCAGCAATCAGGTTGAGTTCTTTTTCAACCAGTCCACGAACTGAATGCTTAATTCCATTGGGCCAGCGTTCCTGTGCGCCTTTTTCAACCAGTTGGCGCAAATATTCACTGGGTGTCAGGTGAGGCGGTACCAGCTCTTCCGGGTATTCATAGCGTAATTCGTCCAGTGAAAAGTCACACAGGTCAGCAATACGCAGGGTTTCTGCCAACAACCTGGGAGGGTAGAGCTTGCTGATTACCGATAGGGGCCGGAGGTATTTTTCCCGGTTAGCAAACAGTAATTTCCCCGCCAGTCGCACGGACTGCCCCATCCGTACGGCCGAGATCACATCCTGCAATGCTTTTCTGTCCAGGTGATGCATATGCACATCACCCATGGCGACCATATTGATATGCAAAGCTTCACAAAGCTCGAAAGCCTGCTGGTAACATTTCAGCTCATGCCCATCAGGAAATATTTCCACCCCTAACCAGAGGCGATCCTTAAATGTTGCCTTCAGCTGATCACCGTTGCCGTATTGATTACTGGCGCCGGTGCTATTTGCAGTCGAGGCAGAAGGCAGCCAGATAGCAAGGCACTGACCTAATCCAAATTGTATGTCTTTCAATCGAATCTGGTATTCGCCTTTCTCTGCTCGTCGCCGGGCAATAGTAATGAGATTGCAAATTTGCCCGTAACCGGTTCGATTCGGTGCCAGCAAGATAAGATGAACATCCTCATCAAAATGAAACTCGCTCCCGACAATCAGTTTGATCCCGCATTCCTTCGCGGCCATATGTGCCTTCACAACTCCTGCCATCGAGCATTCATCGGTGATCGCGATGGCGGAATAGCCCAGCAGGCTTGCCTGTTTTACGAGCTCATCAGCATGGGATGCGCCGCGCAGAAAGGAGAAGTTACTGATGCAGTGGAGTTCGGCGTAGGGGAGCTGCGCAGGGTTAGTTTGTGGGGAGGTTTGTGTAAAGGATTGTGTAGAAGCTCGTGCAAAGAGTGACATGTGTCCACAATACTGTTTATTGATACATGACTGTAAATATATACAGTATTTATGAAATTGACAAGTGTATTTGATCTCATGATTTATTCGAAAAAACATGGGCGAAGAGTGCGGGGATACTCGTGGGACAGTTTACTTAATTCTGGAAAGATACGCAGATCAATCGCGAAGCCTGTGCTAGTCTGGCGTGAATTGCTCTGATAACTGTCGAGAAACACACGTGGCGATTAAGCCCACCATATACAAATTGAATATCGCGTTATCGGATTTGGACCGTAATCACTATGATGCGCTCAATTTGACCATTGCCCTGCACCCCTCAGAAACCGTCGAACGAATGATGGTCCGGGTCTTGTCTTATTGTATCAACGCAACCGCACAATTGGCCTTTACCCGGGGACTATCAGCCATCGAAGAACCGGATCTGTGGGCTCGTACCCTGGATGGCCAAATTTCGTTGTGGATTGACGTCGGAGAACCGTCAATCGATCGTATCAAGAAAGCCGCCCGGCTTGCGGAGGAGGTACGGATCTACAGTTTCAACACCAAATCGAACCTCTGGTGGCAACAGTCTCAAACCAAACTGACTCGTTTGCCAGTGTCTGTTTATCAATTCGATTGGGAATCAATACAGTCCCTGGTTTCGTTAGTGCAACGCACAATGAAAATGTCGGTGACCATTACCGGCGGATCTGCGTTTGTTGCCGCAGAATCCGGAGAGTGCGAGGTATCCTGGGTTGAACTGTCACAATAGCCATGAATCTTGAAATCGAGTGATGTCAGCCTTACATCGGCAGCATTTTTTACCAACTGATCTTGTATAACCGACGACTGGTTTCACCCGATACGTATAGGTTCCCTAACGTATCGATGGTGATGCCATTGAATATCATAGACTTTGGTTGTGCATCCGCCGCAGCAGGGCTGCCTGGTGCAATTGTAGCTAACAATTCTTTTTCGTTTTCAGCATTGACTCTGACAATATTTCCATTCGCCGCCTCTACGACAATAAATGAATCGTCAACTACGACAAACCCTTCCGGAGCATCAAGACCTTCGACCACAAGTTTTGGCTGATCTAAAATCGTATCATCTGCTCCGATTAAATAGATACTACCGCTTGCTCGATCTGTTAAGAACAGGGAATGGCCGGAGACCGCCAGGCCAGCAGGTGCAGCGAAAGAAAAGTGTGCTTCCGTACCAGCGTCACTGATTGATATCACCCGCTGCTTGCCATATTCGGTGACGACCAACTTTCCAGCATAACGGACCGCCGCCACAGGGGCAGCCAGATTAGAGTATCGTTCGAGTACCTTTTCGTTTCTTGGGTCCCAAACCCTGACGTCGTTGTCCAGCCATGAAACCAAAATAAGATTGCTACCGTCAGTTGAAACATTGACAGCGCCGCCCATTTCGCTGACTCCGAGGATGCTTCTTTGAACCCGAGTTTCCTCACCGGTTGTTTTGTCGTAGAAACGAATCCCGTGTAAATCCGCGACAACGATTTCATTTCCCAGTAGCGTGAGTCCGCCTGGATGCGCCATACCAGAGGGGAGCAGGGTGGTCAGCGAGCCATCAGCCTCGACCCGTTTAACGAATCCGTCTGTGAAGCTGGAGACAAACAACCGGTCATCCTTGTCAAAGCTGAAATTATCGAGTCCTGGACTTAAGGTTGCGATGACGGTTCTTTCTTCCCCATCGATTTTGATGACTTCTCCGCTGCCGGTATCGAGTACATGCAGTTCGCCGCGAGAGTTGAATTTCACAGCCGCCGGAGTACCGAACCCCTTAGCTTCCGTTCTCATGCTGTTGTCATCCACGTTAAAGCTGACCACCTCCCCCGTGAACCAGCGGGGGCCATAGAGTCGGTCATCGGGCCCCCAGTCCATGCCATTCAAGCCACAGCCCGGGCCTAACTCGTCTGATATCAAGCGGGCAGGTTGCTGGCCTGCGGGATCTACCTCGTAAAGATTGGTGCCGAAGAAACATTGCGCAACAAACAGTCGTCCGTCGTCCGAAAAAGTTATCGGATTGACGCCAGGTGTTAACCGAGCGGCAACGACTCGCTGACCCGTCGCAGTGAATCCCGCAACCTCACCCGTCAGGATCGAAGTCCAGTAAAACGAACCATCGTTAGAAAAAGCAATATCGTCGGGGCCAATCACACCCTCAGACACGCCCATTTGCCTGATTACGTCGCCCGAGTCAGGGTTTATGACAGTAATGTTGGAACCAATGACGGAGGCGATGTAAAGCTCGTTGTCCGCAGAAAAATGTAGTCCATTGGCTCCAGCGATGCTCGCCCCGGTCGCAAGAATGGTCATCTCGGGAACGCTAGTGCTCGTCTGCGGAACTACCCGCGATTTAGCTGCCTCACGGTTGCATGAGGTCATCAGCACGATAATTGTAAAAACGGCTAAGAAACGAGGTGTCATCTGTTTTCCCCTATTAGAGAGATGTTATGAATTCACTGACTGTGGTATTCCATTGGCTAGCGGCTTCCCAATAAACGTTATGGGGTGCACCTTCAATTTCACAATAGTGCGAATGAGGCAGCAATTTGTGGAGCCTTTTTGCGTTGGGAATTAAAGCATCCAGCGAGCCAATAATCACCAGCATGGGGGATTCGACACGCTGAATACTGTCGTCAATGGCTTTGGTTTCTGCTACTGTTTTTGGGTTTCTGGCGCGCGGGTGACGCAGAAATTCCAGGCGAGTCGCCGTCGACCGGATGCGCAGGTAACGCTGAAACATTAAAGGCCGTTCCTGTTTCAGTTTGTCCGTCAGGGAATTTCCCGTGGGCAGAAAGATCGTCTCATTGTCGAGTGGTTTAACATCACGGAATTGTGATTGACCCCTTGCTGCGATCCCCATACCCGACACAATCAGCGCCGTTGCTTCTGCTGGGTGGCGAGCGGCCCACCGAAGAATAGTGGCTCCACCCATGGAATTACCTGCCAAGATCGGTTTGGATAACTGTTTTGCGTTGAGAAAAGCCTCGAGTTCATCGGTCCGGTCGGGTTCATCTTTGCCTCTGGGGGAGTTACTTGAGTGGCCGTGGTTGACACTGTCGTAAGCGAATACATGATATTTGGATGAGAAGTACTCGAACTGTTGCCACCAGGCTTCTCCGCAGGATGTCATTCCATGCAGGAAAACCATCGGTTGAGCGTCAGCGTTCCCGGCCTCCACGTAGTAGATATCTTCGTCGTTTAAATCAATCCATGGCATGGCTGCTGATCCTGATTACTTAAGTGCCAGGGCTCAGGGCTCTCACACGAGACGATGTATCGCTGGCGAATTTTGTTCGGATTACTGCGACATCTTAGTCTAAAAAACAGCATAAAACTGCTGATGTCAAACTGCAATGAAATTCAGCCAATCTATTGCCTTGTGGAAACAGGGAGTTGCAAAATGCCCGTCAACACGGGATTATGCACGGGAAGTGTTACAAGCGATGTCGTATCCACAGGGTACGAAGAACAGTTTCTGCGAGTTTAGAAGGGGAAAGTGGTGAAAATTGTCAAGATCGTACTGGTGGGGATTTTGTCTCTGATAGTGGCAGCTGCGCTGGCGGTTGCGCTTACCATTGTATTGTTAATGAACAACTATGAAGCCGATCCTGTGATCCAGGTTGCTACCACGTTTGTTGGTTTCTGGTTGCTGTTCTTCGGGCTGTATCTAAGGGAAAAACGAATTCGCTGGGGTGCATTTGCGTTGTTGGGATTCTCTGCTGCCGGGCTTGTTCTGAACCTTGCTTTATAAAATGTCCGGTAAGCTGTGTGCAGTATTGAATGTGAATCATAGCAACAGATCCTCTTCGATAGGATGAAAGAAGCTTGCGGAATCTCTTAGCGAATTAGCTGTCAGTGCAGGGACGCCATAGACTTCTGCTGTTACTGAAAAGCCTTTTCTGATTCTCTCCAGTAGTAGATCGAAGTCACCGTCCCCGGATAGCAGAATGACAGTATCTACATGCCGGGCAACATCCAGCACATCAATGGTAATTCCAACATCCCAGTCACCTTTGGCTGAACCATCGCGTCGTTGAATATAGGGTTTGAGTTTGACGGTGAACCCAATATGCCGGAGTGCATTTTGAAACCTGAGTTGTTTTTCATCACCCCGGTGGATGGCATAGGCCTGGGCAGAAACGATTTCTCCTTCGGCGCTAATCCGCTGCCACAATTTCCGATAGTTAAACTGGCGTCCATAGGCTTGTTGGGTCGTGTAGTAGATATTCTGGACGTCGACAAAAATTGCGATCTTCTTCAAGAGCTAACGGTTTCCGGAACGATTGCCACTGGTCCCGTACCGATTGTCATGGCGATTCCCGCTGCCATTTCTCGTGCTGCTTCCCGTACGACTCCTGGGACGATTCCCCGGGTTTTCTCCGGGCTGGCTACTCGAACGATAGCGAGAACGTGATTTGCTGTTGGCTGATTGCTTCCTGTTGCCATCCACACTGACGAGCCGGTCCGGGCTGCGGTGCCCACGGGCGTTTTCGGAGGACCGTTGGCCGTCTTTATGGCCGGGTTTTGCTTTTTTAGGTTTCTTCGTATGAGATGGCCGTTGGTTTAAACGTGACTCTGGCAGGTTGTGAACCGGTTCGAAATCGTCAACCAATTTTCGTTCAATAATCTGGTTGATGAGGTGTTCGATATCCGTCAGCTGCTTGAACTCATCGGCGCAAACGAGCGAGACAGCCTGACCGGTAGCACCGGCACGACCTGTACGACCGATGCGGTGGATATAGTCTTCCGGTACATTAGGCAGGTCAAAGTTAACTACCTGGGGTAGCTGATCAATGTCCAATCCACGCGCAGCGATATCCGTCGCGACGAGGACCCTGATGGAACCCGCCTTGAAACCACCCAGTGCTTTTGTTCTCGCACCCTGGCTTTTGTTGCCATGGATCGCGGTGGCATTGATCCCTCGGGACTCCAACTGTCTTGCGAGGCGATTGGCACCGTGTTTGGTGCGGGTAAAAACAAGTACCTGACTCCAGTTATGCTCTTCAATCAATTGAGTCAGCAAAGCAGATTTTTGTTTCTTGTCTACCGGACAGAGCCATTGCTCAACTGCCTCTACGGTCGTGTTCGGCGGGCTGACCGATATCTCAACCGGGTTGTTCACGAGTCCTTTTGCCAATTGTCTGATATCGTCAGAAAAGGTGGCGGAAAACATCAGGTTCTGGCGTTGCCGGGGCAATAAATTAAGTATCTTCTTAATATCGTGTATGAATCCCATGTCCAGCATGCGGTCAGCTTCATCAAGCACGAGCACTTCCAGCTGGTTGAACTTTACGGCACCCTGATTGGACAAATCGAGCAATCGGCCGGGAGTCGCAACCAACACATCGACACCCTTGCGAAGTTTCATCATTTGCGGGTTAATTTTCACACCACCGAAGACCACAGTGGATCGCAATGGCAAATTTTTGCCATAGGTAGCAACGCTTTCGCTGACTTGCGCGGCTAATTCTCGCGTCGGCGTAAGAATCAGCGCACGCACCTGATTGGGCCCGGCTCGCTTACCCTGTGATAGTTTTTCGAGAATTGGCAGGGTAAAACCTGCTGTTTTTCCCGTCCCGGTTTGCGCCGCAGCCATGACGTCCTGACCAGCGATCACCGCCGGTATCGCCTTTGCCTGTATCGGAGAGGGGGTTTCATAGCCTTTCGCCGACACGGCATCAAGAATAGGCGCTGACAGGCCTAATGAATCAAAAGTCATAATTGGTCGCTTTCCAGGGTGATTTTGGTGTTGGATGCTGCTTTGGCAAAACTGTTTTGATAAAGCTGTTTTGATCAACCAAGGCGGCGCGAAGCTTACACGAAGTGAGCGCTAAGTGCTAGTCAGTTGCGGTGACAGTCGGGACCCTTCAGAATGTCAAGGTTTCGCGAGGGCAACCTAACCTGAAAAAGAGAGGAGTTCGCAGTGGCCGGTAGTTCAACCACACCCGCAGGATCGTCAAGACGATCATTTATCAAAACCATGGCACTCGGTGCAGTCTCCATACCTGCCTTAAACTCTAGCTTTAGTATTGCGAAAAGCAGGTTGCCAGTGCCTGATGCATTCGCTGCCAATCACGACCTGAAACCCCTGGTATTTGATCCCGCTAAACTGGATGGTTTGTCTGAACGGATAATGACCTCCCACTGGAAAAATAACTATGGTGGTTCCGTCAGGGCGCTTAACACCATAAAGAAGAGAATTCATCTGGCGCTGGCAGATGATGATCTTCCCGCTTTCGTTTACAATGACTTGAAAAGAGAACATCTGGTGAGAACGGGTTCTGTTGTTCTGCATGAATATTACTTTGACAATATTTCGCCTCCGGCGAATCGGGATACAGAGATTGATCGTAATCTGGCGCGAGCCTTTGGCAGCGTGAAAAACTGGGACAGGGAGTTTCGTCGAATCGGCGCCGGTCTGGGTGGCGGCTCGGGCTGGGTGATGCTGGCATGGAATGCTCACGCCAACACGTTGGAAAATTTCTGGATGGCAGACCACATGCATGCACCCGTCGCATCCGTGCCCATCCTTGTCATGGATATGTACGAACATTCATACCATATGGATTACGGCGCTGCGACGGCTCGTTATATCGACGCGTTTTTGCGTAATATCAACTGGGCTGTGGTTGCTGAACGACTGAACAAGGCGTTGACTACTTAGCATGGTCGATATTAAGACGTCCGATGAAGACTAACGCCGTTATCGTCAGCCTTTTGTTGGTGGTTATTGGCATCTGGGGATATTACCAGCGATTTTATCCCGTCCAGGGCCATGGGTCCTGGGTATTGCAGGTTGTTCACGAAAATCTCGAAGGGGTCTCGGCTTTTGTATATATAGATGAGGATCTATATTTGGTCCAGGAATGGACGGGTGGTAAATTCAATGGCAAGTTGATGCTGATTGATGCCCAGGGCAGCCGCACAGTCTTACTCGAAAACCTGAAGAAGCCTGATGGAATGTCCGTCTATCACGGTCGTCCGATTTTCAGCCAGGAAAGCGGGGTGCATTCACTCACCAGAATTCTGGAAGAAAATATTCCCTTCAGCTTAACGCAGAAATTCCGCAATGCCGAGCAGATTGATGTGGTTCAGGAATCGGGGGTTGAAGTGATTTATGTGGTTGAGGATCTGGCTTCAGGACGCTTGCTCAAATATTTTCCGCAGGAGGAGCGGGTTGAGACTTTGTTGACGGGACTGCAAGAAAGTGAAGGTGTCGCAGTATGCGCTGATGGCTCAGTGTTAATCGCTGTAAAAGGGACCGGAGAAATCCATCGGGTGAAGCCGGACGGGACGCATCAAGTGCTGCTGTCAGGGCTGAATAAACCGGCAGGTGTATCCTGTTCCGGGGATGAGTTTTTGATAGTAGAAGATACCAGTCACGGCAACTTGTATCGTGGCACTCTGGATAACCCCGAACCCCTCGAGATCATTGCCAGTCACCTTCGATCTGCCCAATCCATCCTCAAAATCTCGCCAGGACATATTATGGTTTCGGAACAGGGAAGGGCCAGAATTATCGAATTTCGAGAAAAGGCGAGTGGACCTTAATCTATAACCTTGCGGCTTGCAGAATAGCATCCCGCCTGATTTGTTGCCGGGGCGTAAATACTCTTTGAGGCTGCATCAATCAAAGCCGTGAACTATTTGCTGATCCATTTCTCTAACAACTCATGAAAGTGGCGCGGCTTGGTCTCGTTGTAGTCAGCAAACTGTACATAATCGCGACCGGTTGCATGTAAACCCTGCTGAACATAAGGGAGATTTCGAATATCCTGGTTGAAGACCTTGGCCAACATGCCCAGTTCCGGCGCATCGGTCCAGTCGTCATCCGGCCCCAACCAGTGAATAGGGGGGGCTTTTGGGTATTGGCCGTTCTCCGGCATCGGTGCCAGGTAGATACACTCCATAATACACTCGTTGGGATTATTGCCATTCGGTCGAAAGCGGTAATTTATCTGGTTGAATGATCCCCAGGGATGGAAGTTGGGAAACAGGGTAAAAAATATCGACGAGAACTCTATGTCGGCAATTTCATCAGCAATGTCGCCTATGATTGGTTTGAGGGCAGCGCGTTGCATCTCCGCCATCAGCACCATGGGATGTTTACCTGCGTCTTTGTCTTTTCCACCTTTCGACGTTTCGGCTTTTGGTAGGGTGAAGGACGGAGTGTCCAGTTGCTTGCCGCCGACCCAGGTACACATATGGGGATTCACGTCGCCGATTTCACCTTCAATCCAATCGGCATTGGGCGTAAACAGCCCGGTCTTGCCATCAGGTGCCTTGACCAGAACCTTTCCGTCATCCGTGGCTTCATAAACAAACCCATTCAAAGGATGGCGGGCACGCATGCGTCCATCCTCCGGCATCGGTTCCCATTCGGGTATACCGCTGGCTTCCACAGCCCCACAGCGAATGGCGCGCGAGTAGTTACCGAAGACATCATATTTTGTGTCGGTGTCATTCACACCACCGAGCAGAATTTGAGGGTGCGTTGCGATGACGTGGTATGACTCCATAAAAGCTTCAGAAGCCACTTTCCAGTTGCAGCGGATTACTCTCGCAACATGTGCCTTCTTGTACCTTTTTTCATAGGGAAAAAACTCGAAGTGGGACGAAAGGTCACCTACAAAATCTTCAAAGGGTTCCGAGTCCGGGTCTGGATTGATAAAGATATATCGTCCCCAACGACCGACCTTGACCTCCGGGAGACTCTGCTCCTCCGGTTTCAGGTCCGGGAAATCCCATTGACAGGGGATCTCCTTGAGGGTGCCGTCAATATTCCAGCACCAGCCATGGAATGGGCAACGCAGGTCTTTGGCTCGTTTACCGCGGTTTTCACGCAACTTTCTTCCACGATGCAAACAACTGTTGTAATAGGCCTTGAATTCGTCCTCGGCGGTTCGAACCACCAGAAACGACATGTGGGCTATATCGTAGGGGACGAAGTCGCCAACTTCCGGCAGGTCGTCTTCATGACATGCCATTTGCCAGACCCGTTTCCAGATTTTTTCCACTTCAAGATCATGAAATTCCTGGGATGTGTATCTTTCGATTGGAACGTGCGTTGGTCCCGGCGCAATTGGCGAGTCCCGCCGATAGCTGTCCGGGATGTTTCGTTTGTCCGTTGCGAGCAGCTTATGGTAGCCCTCATCAATGGTTCGCACTTTGTTCTTTGATACTTTCTTGTCCATTTGCTGGTTATCGCTCTTGTTTATTTTTTATTGTTTGTGATGCTCAGGTCTGTTGATGCGGCCGTGCATGATTATCTTCGTCCCTCGATATAATCGTCGATCACTTCATGAAACCGCCGTACACGACTTTCCTGCCGGGAAAGATACACTCCGGTAAACCCTCTCGACCGGAAACCCAGTTGCTGTTGCGTGAAAATGGCAGAATCCTGGTCGATGGTCAGCCCCATACTCTTTTCTCCGAACGCAAAGACGTCATGGCTGTTCTCAGCATCCCGTTCGAAAATCCCGGCGGTTGTTCTCACCAGTGAAGTTTCTCCTTCTGGTTGGCTGGCGTACCACCAGTTGTCAAAAACACATTGCTCCGGGTCCGTGGCATGAGGTCGTGCCCGAAGGAAATGAAATCCATCAGACCAGATTGAAACCGCAAAGTTTGGGAATAACGTGTAGTGGCAGGCATCCGTGAATTGCTCGTCGGCCATATTTTCGTAGTGTGTGTATCCACGGTCAGGGCCAAGCTTCCTTTGCGCCACCTGAAGTGCTCGCCTCGTATCTTGCCCACGACCTTTAAACTCATCCGGATCGATCTCCCACTCCCGAAGAACTGATGCAAAGGGCTCGTGAATCGCACCTTCGTCGTCTACGGCCGGACCCGCATAACCACCACGCATAATCATCCGGTTATGGCCTTCGTCGGAAAGATCAAACCGCGTATTTTGATAGCGAGTGTCGATACCGGCGTGCATCCTTTTCGGCTTGCCTTCCATGGAACGTGGCTCAGGAGCGGGTTTGTGTACCGTGGGTACATGGTATGATTCGTTAAAGTTATCCAGCACCACTTTCCAGTTGCAGGGTAGTACAGTCGTCAGCGCAACGTAACGTTTCCATTTTTCCACTTCATAGCGTTGCCAGTCATCCCAGATAGGACCCAGATATTCTCGCAAGCCGACTTCAGGACTGGGGTCCATATTGACCCAGATAAACCCAGCAAAAGACTCGCAAGGCAGCTCTGCCAGCGTAACCTTGCCGCAGGGATTCCCCTCTGGAAAATCTTCTGCATCTGGGGCGAAATTCAGTACGCCATTACGCATAAACGCCCAGCTGTGGTATTTACAAACGAATCGACTGACGTTGCCTTTTTCTTCAGATACCAGCCTATTGCCCCTGTGCTGGCAAACGTTGTAGAAGGCCTTGATGCTTTTGTCGTCCTGTCGGACCATGAGAATCGATTCCGGCCCGACATCTTCGCGCTGCCAGTCTCCGGGCTCGGGCATCTCTGATTCCCGCCCCAACAGCAGCCAAACTTTCGTCCACATCGATTCCCACTCCTGGTCGAAGAAATCCCTGGAAGTGTATCGACGACCTTCAATCTTGTGGCCTCGCAATTGCTGTTCAGGCCAATCGGGTAACACGTTTGGGATTGCGGCGGTACTTGCTGTCTCAGAAGGCTTATCGTCGGGTGTTGCGGACATGGCTGTTCCTGATCGTTTTTTTTTGAAAGTTTTTTGATTGTTTTAATTTAGTAGAACGTGTTTTCCTTTTTGATATAGTACCCCGTCTCCACTGGAAGGAAAATAACAATGAATGACAACACTGCAGATCGAATAGCATTGCAGGATGTTTTACTGAAGTACGCGGCAGGCGTGGATGACCGGGATTTTGATCTCTACCGGACTTGTTTCACTGATGATGTGGAAGTGTATGGCATGGGTAAAGAAACCGTTTACGGTCTTGAGGCATGGATGGAGTTCGTTATCGACGCCCTGTCCAAATATGATGCAACCCAGCATATGCTCGGGCCACAGCTGGCGACCATCGATGGGGACAGGGCGACAACTCGAACTGATTTGCAGGCGCTTCATAATCTGAAAGACCAGCCAGGCAAGATGTTTATCCTTTGGGCGACCTATCTTTCAGAAATGATCCGGATCGATGGTGACTGGAAAATAAAACGACATGAATTAGTTGTGCGAGGGAGTCGAACCCAGTAGCAGGTCTGGTATCCGGCCCAACAAGAAATTACGGAGACTATTTACGGAGACTATTACGGAGACTCTTATGGCTTATGTAAACAACAATAAGGCGAAACTCTACTACCAGGTCATTGGTGAGGGTAAAGCAATTACCTTCGCTCATGGTGCCGGTGGCAATGCTGCCAGCTGGTTTCAACAGATTCCGCACTTTGCATCTCACTATAAAACCATTGCGTTTGATCATCGCGCGTTTGCACGTTCTGCCTGTGATCCCGACGATTATTCATCGGAAAAATTTGCCGATGACCTGCTGGCAATTCTTGACGACGCCGGTGTAGAAAAAACTGCGCTTGTTTGTCAATCCCTCGGTGGTTGGACGGGTATCAGTTTTTCGCTCAAGTACCCCGAACGGGTAAGTTGTCTGGTAATGTCCCACACCACCGGCGGCATCAGCAACGAAAAAATACAGGCCGCCATGGAGGACATCGCGAAAACCAGAGCGCCTGCAAGTGAGCCTTTTGGCAGCTGGGCGGTTGCAGCAGATTTGCCCGATAAAGATCCCGTAAAAGCCAATCTCTATAACCAGATTGGCAACTTCAATACAAGGATTAACCTGCAGAAAATTCTTGGTGGAGTAGGGGGCAAGCGTGCCATTGTGACCAGGGAGATGTTGGCGAATTTCAATATACCTACCCTGTTCATCACCGCATCAATGGATGTGCTGATCCCACCGGATGCAATTTATGAAGCGGCAAAGATGATCGACGGCGCGCAGACCCGGTTCTTTGACGGCATCGGCCATTCCTCCTACTTTGAGTGTCCTGATGAATTCAATGCCGTGGTGAGTGAATTTGTTGCGCGACACATTTGATCGCAGCTCTGTTGTGAAATTGGTACCCAGCAGTGATCAGGACAAAGACTACTTCAGGCAATTAAATGATCATGCCTATCGTGCCCTGGTGGTCAAACAGTTTGGTTACTGGGATGAAACTATTCAAGGCAATAACTTTGAAAACAAATGGCAGGAGCAGAATTTCCAAAAGATCATTGTTGATGGGCAACTCATCGGCGGACTCTGGGTAGAGGAGTTCGAGGAATATCATCAATTGCGGGAGATCCAGCTTTGGCCTGACTTTCGCAATTTGGGATTCGGCACCCGACTTGTTAAGGAAGAAATTCGGAAAGCCAGACTTGCAGGCAGGAAACTGCGACTGCGGGTACTGATACAAAATCCTGCAGTTGCACTGTACAAGCGGCTTGGATTTGTCATCACCGGGACAACAACCGAACAATATCAAATGGTTCATGAGGGTTAATTCATGCAGAAATTGAGCCGGTTACGCTCGTGGACTATTACAGGATCCGGATAGGAATTGCCTATGCTCGAACTTCGGCCAAACTGTGAAAATTGCGACAAGGATCTGCCGCCGTCATCCACCGAGGCGTTTATATGTACCTATGAGTGCACCTTCTGCCGCGATTGTGTGACGAACGTGCTGCACAATGTCTGTCCAAATTGCGGTGGTGGTTTCGTTTCACGACCTATCCGACCGGTGACAGCGCACCGGGCCGGTGTAAGCCTCGAACATCAGCCCGCGACGCATAAGAGAGTGAACACCAGGTTCAGCGAGAGAGAAATTGAGGAATTCAGCGGAACCCCGAAGGATGTAGGTCCCGCAGACCGGTGATGAAGCCCGCCCGCATTGCTAACAGGTAGAAGCTGATTGGGATGGGACATCGTCATTTAAAAACTCTTCGTGTCTCGCCACTATCGCAGGCCACAGATTGCGTATCTCTGGTTCATCAATTCCGAATACCTGCTCCAGGCGGGTTATCAGTTGCTCCGGTGAATCCAGCAAAACAGTGACAACCCCATTGCGGTTGATCGATTTGCTCAGTCGACCCAACTGAACTTCAATCCCGTCTGCTGTGAATGTTTGGCAAACCAAAGCCAGTTTGAAAGGGGAGTCTGCATCTGTTTGCAAGCGATCACACTGGCGCTGAAGTAACCGGGTTTGTGCGGGCAACAGATTGAAATCGAATGATGGCGCCGCACCGAACATATGGTTGCGGAACCGCCAATAACCATCGTCAATTTGTTGCAGCTCCATTTGCAGACCTCGCTGTACGATCAGGCCTGGTGTTAATGGCACCGGTTCAAACAATCCATCTCCGTATCCCACATCGGTGAGGTATTGTGTACCGCTGATGTTTACCAATAGCACCAGGTGGTTACCAAGTGCGGCATCACCCCGGGTTTCACGCATAACGCCACCGGACAGTTTCTGCACACTAAAGCCAATTTCTTCAAGTGCCCAGGCGAGCAAACCATTCATTTCATAACACCAGCCGCCACGGCACCGGTTTACGATCTTGTCGAAAACAGGCTCAATATCCAGCGATACGGTACGGCCGAATTGCACGTCGATATTTTCGTAAGGGATATTCAGCAGGTGATGCTTATGGATTCGCGCCAGGGTTTCAAAATCGGCCCGCACTGGGCCTGCATAACCGATGCGATCGAGATAAGCTTGTAACTGCATACATTACCTGGATAGATAAGTTGGAGCGGGCGAAGGGAATCGAACCCTCGTGATCAGCTTGGGAAGCTGAAGTTCTACCATTAAACTACGCCCGCATCGTTGCATACTTTGTATAGAATACTACACTGGTTGCGGGCTCAGGATAAGGGGATTCGCAGCTCCATACAACGCCTAAGGTGGATCTCAGAGGCGGGTTCCGGACCGGGCAGGGTGGTTTTTGTGTTTTCAGGCTTCTCAGATTCCTTCAGCTTTATCGAAGGGCTGTATTGGCGCAGGATTGATCCCCTCCAGTTTCCCCTCCATCAACCAATCCGATGACAACCCGGCAGCCGGTTCGCCGCGAGGCGCAAAGTGAAAGGTAAAAGAAAGCCAATACTAACTATAAGGAGTTAGTCTCGCGGCTCGCTGGATCCGTTACTGCCAGGCCAGGTGTATACTGCGTTGTCAAATACTTGACCCCGTCAGATGCCCTCAGGAACCTGGTGAGTGCTTTAAACAAACCTTTGGAATCGAAAATGTCAGAACTCACTTTATATTATGCGGTACCCTCCCGAGGCATGGTTGTGCATTGGATGCTGGAAGAGCTGGGTCAACCCTATGAACGCAAACTGATGGACTTTGGCGCAGAAGAACATAAGACACCTCAATACCTGAAGCTCAATCCAATGGGAAAGGTGCCAACCCTTTGTCACGGAGAAACGGTGGTGACAGAAACAGCGGCAATCTGTGCTTATCTTGCAGATGCATTTCCCGAGGCGGAGCTGGCAATACCCGTGGATTCACCGTTGAGAGGGGACTATTATCGATGGCTGTTCTTTGGTCCAGTCACGGCGGAAACAGCGATCTTGTGGAAAGCGCTAGGCAACGTGCAGACTGAGATCGACTACAAACCGTTTGCCGAGGTGGAAGAGGTCGCATCGATTCTTGAGTCTGTTCTGCAAGGAAGGGAATATATTGTCGGTGATCACTTTACTGCGGCTGACGTGATCATAGGCAGTACCATCATGTGGGGTTTGCGTTTGATGCCGGTAATGCCTGCTCTCCCCGGGCTTGTTAGATATTGGGAAAACCTGGAAAAGCGCCCGGCTTATCAGCGAGTGAATGCAATTGATCAAAAAATAATGGCGGATAATGAAGAGGAGAATCTGGGATGATCAAGAAAATACCGTTTGGTGCCACCGGGCACGAAAGTTCGCGAGTCATTTTTGGGGCCGCTGCATTGGGTGGTATGCGGCAGGAAAAAGCTGACTCGGTTCTGGCCATGGTGGTGCAATACGGGTTGAACCATATTGACGTTGCCGCAAGCTATGGCGATGCGGAACTACGGCTGGCGCCGTTTCTAAAAGACCATCGAAAGGACGTGTTCCTGGCAACCAAGACGGGAGACAGAACCCGTGACACCGCATGGGCAAGCATCGAGAACTCCCTGAAAAGAATGGAAACAGATCAAATTGATCTCATTCAATTGCATAACCTGACGAAGGATGCGGATTGGGATGTTGCGATGAGCGAAGACGGCGCCGTTCGGGCTGCGGTGGAAGCAAAGGAGCAGGGACTGGTGCGGTTTATTGGTGTTACCGGGCATGGTACCCGTGTTGCCGAGATGCATTTGAAAAGCCTCGAACAATTTGAATTTGATTCCGTGTTGTTACCTTACAGCCATATGTCATTGCAGGATTCCCGATATGCAGAGGAATTTGATCGACTCTATGCCCTGTCACAGGAACGTCACTTTGCCATGCAAACTATTAAATCCATTGCCCGCCGACGATGGCGTGATGACGACGAGTCGAAACGATTTAGCTGGTATGAACCCATCAGGGAGCAGGAAGCCTTAACGCGTGCAGTACACTTTGTACTCAAACGTCCGGGGCTGTTTCTCAACTCATCCAGTGATGCGAGTTTGTTAAAAATTGTACTGGATGCCGCGAATAGTTTTGATGAAACAGACATTGCAACATTGGATGATGCGGTGGAACGCGATGCAAAGGCGCTACAACTTGAGCCTTTGTTCGTCCGGGGTCAATCGGATGATGTCAGGTAGAATCCTGACGGGAGTGGAAGTCATTAACACCCGAACTGATTGATTATCCTGATGGCAGCACAGGCCGCCCCATAACCGTTGTCGATGTTTACAACCGTAAGTCCAGGTGCACAACTGACTAACAATGATCGCAGTGCAGTTTCACCATCTTTGGCCATGCCATAGCCGATGGAAGTGGGTACCGCGATGATTGTTGATGAAACCAGTCCTCCCAGTACGGTGGGTAAGGCGGCATCCATCCCCGCAATGCAAATCACGATTTTCTTTTGCGAGATCTGATCTAGCCGGTCGAGTAATCGCCATAAACCCGCGACGCCAACATCATCAATACTTAACACTGGCTGACCGTAAAACGCGAGTGTCCGGGATGCTTCCCGGGCAACAGGCACGTCAGAGCTGCCACCAGTGACAATAGCTATTTGCGTATCCGATTGCATATCCCGGGGAGAGATAGTGCCCGTCCGCGAGACCGGGTCGTAATCGATCAGACCGGCATACTGGTTTTCCATCCCGGCGAATTGAGACGAGGCCAGGCGGGTAAACAACATGGATTTGCCTTCGCGACTGATCTGCTCACAAATTGTTAAGAGCTGGCTCAGTTGCTTGCCTTCACAAAAAATTGCTTCTGCTAATCCGGTGCGATTTTCGCGCGACAGATCCAGGATCACCTCACTCACATTGTTATTTGTATCGTCCTGGTCATTCAATGGTGAGGGTCTCGACCAGGAATGCGCTGCCGCGTTGATAAGGCTCAATGATTATATTGGCGGTATAGCTGGGGAACCCCTTGTCTGCGAAAATTTGTGCCACCAGTTCGGTGGCCTTCAGGGAATAGTCAGCTGTCGGATCGATATTTTCTGATGATTCGATTTCTATGGCGACACCCGTTTGCCTGATTCGGCACCGAACACCTCGTAGCGGCAGGAGCAGTTGCAGGTTTTCCCATAACACCTTTTCTGCCTCGTTAATGATCGGTAGCAATAGCGGATTAATCGCTATCCCGGTTTCGACTCTGCTGGACAGGCAAGGTGCTGCAGGCAGGTCGTGCAGATCGTCGAGACCCAGGTGTTTGGCAATTGTGCGAAGCGTTGCCTTGTCTATTTGCATGTCAACATAGGGATGGCAGACCTGATGTTCTGCTGCTGCCTCGAGTCCAGGGCGATAGTCACCCAGATCGTCGAGGTTGGTGCCCGATAAGACCTTGTGTTCAGTATGTTCGGTGACGGTGTCATAAAGATTGGTCTTGCAGAAATAACAACGATTGGCAGGGTTGGCAATGTATTCAGGATCGTTTATTTCTCCTGCGTCAATGATCTTCAGTTGCCAGGATTCAAGCTGTGCATATCGTTCAACTCGTTCCGTCGCCTGCCTGGGTACTGCCGGGGAAATTGCATGAAAAATTTCGACCTTCGTGTTACTTCGATGTGCCACAACGGCAAGCGTCATGCTGTCCACACCACCGCTGACGGCGACCGCTACTGGCCCCAGGTTGGCAAGGTGTTGTTCTAACTGCTGTAATTTTCGCATTTTCTTTTACTACTGTTCCTCACTATCGAGAGTCTCAACCTGATTAGGAGTCTCAACCTGATTAGGAGTCTCAACCTGATTAGGAGTCTCAACCTGATTAGGAGTCTCAACCTGATCAGAAGTCTCAACCTGTCGACGAATCTGTCTTTGTTCAGCTAAATTGCCCGTGCGTCTGATGTCATCGATTTCACCCTTGGTGGTATCACCACCGGGTCGATCGGCAATTTTAACCCGGTAGGTCTCATCTGCGTACTTTACTACTTTTTCCTGTCGATTCAGAATATTGCGTGTGATTGCAGACCTTCGAATCCCCAGGGTGGTGGTTAGTTGAAAACAGTGTTCCAGCACCAGGGACGTGACATTTTGTCCACACAATAAGCGAATCGAAGTGGCAAGCCGGTTTTTTTTACCCATGACTGCGTACTGAACAACATCCATAACGCCATCGAGTTCTCGTAAACGCTCCAGTGCTGTCGCTATTTCTTCTGCGGTTTGATCATCCAACTCGAATTCCAATTGCTCGATCGCTTCCGTTTGCCAGGCAGAATCATGCCCTGACGTGTTTTCTGATCTGTCACTGCCTGAGCCTGTACTAAATTGAAGAATACGCAATACGTTAGAGATTCCGGGGAATTTCTTGGTGCCGAAGCCAAAACCCTGGGATATCAAGGGGCCACTGCACTTCAGACCGGGCTTGAGATAACTCAGAATCGCGGCACCCGTCGGGGTGATACGTTCACCTGATATTCCGTCATCCCGGAAGACAAAATCCTTTAATATCAGCGCTGTTGCCGGGGCTGGCACTGGTAACATGCCATGGGCTGTTTTGACCTGACCACCACCCAATGGTAGTGCTGAGATACTGCAGCTTGTGACGCCAGTTGCGTTGAGAAGATAACTGGCACAAACCACATCGGCAATGGAATCCCAGGCGCCGACTTCATGGAAAGCTACTGACTCAACGGTTTTGTCATGAATTTCTGCTTCGGCAACGGCAATAATGTGGAAAATTTCCAGCGCAGTTTCTTTTGTTCGCGGGTCCAATGAAGACTTTTCAAGAATCGAACGAATTTCGCTGTAATGGCGATGATTGTGGCCCTCTGCATCAGACGATGCGACAACGGTAAATTTGCAACCGCTCAAGGTCCCATCGTTGAATGTCTCCTGACTCAGGCTGACGAGATCAGAAAAACCTGCCAGAGACAGTTGTTTTTGCAATCCAGGTCCGTGTTCGGGAAAACAATCGAGCATGGCACCAATAAACATATCGCCGGATATACCACCGACCAGATCGAGGTGTAGGTGCATGTCTGACCTTAAGTTAGCATCAAATGGGTTGGCCCGCATAACTGTGCGATGTTAATACCATGAGTACAGGCATCCTGGCAGGGTTTGCCATCACAGGACAGACAGGCGCTGGCGGAACTATCCAACTGAGCATACTCATCTTTTGCAAATGAAAGATTGCCATAGTCAGTGGCATACATGCGAGTACGCAGCACATCCGCGATCGGCACGTCGTACGGACAGGCACCCTCACAGTCATTGCAGGCGTGTCGACAATAGGTCATATCAGTCTGTCGGGCGTATTGTTCGAGTAACTTGAAATCTTCACGGGTGACCAGCCTTTTCCCGGAGGCGCCAAGAAACTCGTCGATTTTTTCCGTGCTGGTCATGGATATGATAGCCGCATCCACATTGTCACTGGACAGAGCCCATTTAAAAGCTGCCTGGGCATAGGTGTGACCACCTTGTTCAAAAGGTCGCATATCATTTAATCGGGCACCCCGAAGCACCTTCATCGCAACCACGCCGACATCGAGTTTCTTTGCCTTGGCCATCACTCGCGGTAGATCCGGCTGTTTGGCGACCATATCGAAGGATTTAACAAACTTCTCATAGAAAGCCGGGTCCTGGCCGAAATTGTGACCTAACAGCAGAACGTCGACCAGGTCGTGATCCAGCGCATAATCGACGCATTCGATAAGCTGACCGGCATGGCCGGAGATACCGGTGAACTGAATTTTTCCCTGCTGTTTTGCTTCTTCAGTGAACTCATACCATTCATCATTCTGCATCCGTGAGACACGGTTGACCGCGTGATTGAATAGAACTTCAACATGATCTGTATGCAATCGCCTCAAACTGTCTTCCAGGGATTGCATCATGCTTGACTTGCGAGTGGAGGCTGACGCGAACATTTTAGTGGCGATATGCACCTGGTCACGCTTGCCCTTGAGCGCATTGCCGATGACGATTTCTGAGTTGTGACGGGTATAACTCTCAGCGGTATCAAAATAGTTGACGCCTCGATCAAAGGCGCGCAGAACCAGATGTTCTTCGCCGGGATTCAGCTGGCTGGATCCAAAGGAAATATCAGAAACTTTCAATTCAGTGCGGCCCAACCTGACGTATTTCTTCACCGTTGGCGCACTGCTGGCTTGTGATGAGGCTGAAAGGGAAATATTGGAAGCAAGCCCGGTTACAGCTCCGATTTTTAGAAATGAACGCCGATCGAATGTTTTTTTGATGGTTCCCTCCTGCACCTGAGCTCGACCGTGTGTTCTTGTTTTAGTGCCTGGCTGTAACCTACCAATTTTAACCTGTGGTAGCAAAGACCGGCTAACACTATTGAAGGTTTCGTTTGTTGGCGTGAGAAGCTGTCAACAGAGTAATAATACTCATGTTAATGAGGACTATTTTTCAAATTTGGCATTAAGCATACCGGATAAACTTGTTGTCTTCTTCGACCAATGTAAAACGGGGTAACTAATTAGACAGCAATGGAATAGTGACCTGCCGGACTTTTATTCCGAATGGGCCCCGGATTATGCTCGCCAGTTTTGTAATGAACTCGACTATAAAGCCCGGGACCAGGAACTGCTTACTGAATTTGCCGGGGCTGCACCGGATGGTTTGATTTGTGATCTCGGTTGCGGCCCAGCGCATATCGGAGGTTATCTTTGTGGTGCGGGGCGCAAGGTCGAAGGCATTGATATCGCGCCGGGTATGATAAAGATCGCTCGAGAACTGTATCCGGGACTCAGCTATCAGGTGGGGAATTTTCTGAATCTGCCGGTTGTGGACGAATACTATGCAGGGGTGGCTGCATTTTACTCCCTGATACACAGTCGACGGGACCAGCTTCCGCTTGCCTTTAAAGAAATCAGGCGGGTGTTGCCGGTGGGTGGCTTGTTACTTGCGAGTTTCCATGAAGGAAACCACAGCGTCATGAAAGACACGGTAACGTTCAACTTCTTTACCAGAGAAGAGATTGAAATCGGGATATCAGCCTCAGGAATGGTGGTTAAGCAAGTGGAAATACGGGAAAGCTACATTCAGGAGAAAAGCAGCTGGCGTCGTATTTATGTTATTGCCGAAGCGATTGATGAGTCGTGTTTATGATTGCTCCTGCTGAATAATTTTTTGTTGTTTTAGACTTGCAAGTTCTTCTGCCTTCACACCGAAATCGGTTAACACCTGGTCTGTATGTTCTCCTTTGCGTGGCGATCGGGATCGAGGTTTAACGTCAGCGGATCTAAAACGCATGGGGATATTGACCGTTCTATATTCCCCCAGGGTTTCATGCTGCAGCCGCGGAAACAGGTTAATCGCTTCGGCCTGTGGATCTTGTGGCACCTCGTGAAGCCCTAGAACAGGGCCCCATATCAAACCGGCCTGGTCGAACACCTCTCCCCATTCGTCCCTGGATTTATGGCTCAGGGCTTCATCAATCTGTGGCACAAGCTCGTGCATTAGGCGGAATCTACTTCGAACATCGGTGAGCCTTTCATCTTCGAGCCATTCCTCTTTACCCAGAGCGACACAGAATTTAGGCCATGCTGAGACCTCAGGCATGTTGAAGACGACCCACTTACCATCACCACAGGGATAGCGATTTGCGGTTGGCAGGAACATTTGTTCTCGCGACCTTTGTCTTACCGGTGCATGGTCGACGGCTGTGGTGGCATAGTCTGTTGCCTGGGTCCAAACCGCTGTTTCATAGAGTGAGGTTTCGACGACCTGGCCTTCACCTGATTTCTCTGCCAGGCGAAGGGCCGCGAGGATCGCGCCTAATAAAGCCAATCCTGCTGTGTGATCTCCCTGGGCTGGGCGGGCCATGGGTACATTGCCATTGGCCCCCTCGCGCATGGCGTCATATAAACCGGAGCGGCCAAAGAAGGCGGTGACGTCATAACCCGGTCGCCAGGCCTCGGGACCTGATGTGCCATAGCCGGTAAGGGTGGCGTGGACCAGCCTGGGGTTAATGTTTAACAGTGTGTCTGGATCCAGTTGATACTTTTCCTGCCTTCTGCCAAGCAGGTTGCAAAGAAAGACATCTGCGTTTTCGCACAGTTGCTGGACCATCGAGATGCCACCGGCTTGCGTCAAATCAATGCAGATGGATTGTTTTCCGCGATTGTCGACGTCGAACTGAAAGTCGTATTCCTTCAGTGTTTCACTGTCGATTTTGGGGGGTCGGCCAGTATCCCGCATCGGGTCGCCATTAATGGGTTCGATTTTGATGACCCGTGCACCAAGATCTGCCAGGATTGCGCCTGCGCTCGGTGCGGCCATCCAATTGTCAATTTCAATGACGGTAACACCGTCGAGTGGTGCTAACACGATGCTTCTTTCCTCGATTGCATATAGAGAAATAACTGTCGGTCATGGCGACTGGTTGCCGATAACCGACCTGGTCTGACGAAAGGTGGCCAGCGAGGTTCTTCGCTGCCCTGGGGATTATCGCCCATAATAGTGACCCTTTGTATCACGCGCTCGCCTTCAAAATCATTGAGCACAAAATGTTGGGTGCAGCGATTGTCCCACATGGCAATGGTCCCTTGTGTCCATTTGTATCTTACTGTGAAGCGTGGATTCGACACCCAGCGTGTCAGATAGGTTAGTAGTGCTTCACTTTCTGTAGCATTCATTTCGACAATTCGGCGGGTAAAGTGCTCATTCACATAAAGTGCTTTACGACCGGTTTCAGGGTGGACCCTGACGACTGGATGTACCGCCATCTGATCCGGGCGATTGTGGGGCAGTGCATCGTGCAGTGCAGTCAATCCGTTACAAAGATCTTTCATAGGTGCAGACAATTCGTCATATGCCGCATAGAGACTGGTCCACATGGTATCGCCACCTGCGGCTGGACACTTAACCATGTTGAGTACAGACATCAGTGCGGGTTGCTCCTGGAATGTGATGTCGGTATGCCACTCGTCAGCAACGCCGCCTTCTTTCGCTCTAAGCTCGAATACTTCAGGATGCTCCTGAAAAGGGTTCTTGAGGTTAGGATGTCCCTCGATGGTGCCAAAGTTTCGGCCGAATTTTACGTGTTCGGCGATCTCCAGATGCTGCCCGGGGAAAAACAGCACCATATGATCGAGCAGCAATTGTTTGATCGCTGCAATTTTCTCATCAACGCTGTCGGGACTCTCGTCATCACTTTCGGCGAGTGATAAACCCGTTATCTCAGCGCCAATAGTCCCCGATAGACGTTTTACCTGCCAGTCTTTAGTGGTCATTAGAATTCATCCCGTGCTTCTAAGATACTGAACCACAAGGATAAACTAACCAGCGTCAAATCAATAGATGCGTATGTTAGAGTTGTTCAATGCAGGCGCTCTGGATAGAAAATAACAATGTCTCGTTGCGCAACCTTGATGAACCTGCGGAGGTTGAGAAAAGCGTTGTGCTGGAGGTCCAGTTAGCGGGGATCTGCGGGACGGATCTCGAGTTGATGCGTGGCTACTATGAATTTAGGGGCATCCCTGGGCATGAGTTTGTCGCAAAAGTTGTATCTGGCCCAAAAGTGATGGTTGGACGCCGGGTCGTGGTGGACATTAATTTTGGCTGCGGGGAATGCAGTCAATGTAAATCAGGCTTGCATAACCACTGCCAGCATCGAAAAGTGCTTGGCATAAAAAATCACCCCGGTGCGTTTGCAGAGCAGGTTGTCGTGCCTGGAACCAATCTTCTGGCTGTTCCTGATGCGCTAGATGATCGCACTGCTGTGTTTATTGAGCCTCTGGCTGCCGCAATGGAAATTACAGAGCAAATTCAGTTTCCTGAAAATGCCCGGGTACTGATTATTGGCGCTGGACGACTCGGCAGGTTGATTAGTCTCGTTCTGCAAAAAATTGTCTCTGACTTATCCATCTGTATTCGATCAGAAGTGAGAGACAAGCAGTTTGATTCGTCCCTGAGAATTGTCCGGCCGGAAGATGTCGAGACAGAATATGATTATGTGGTGGAATGTAGCGGTCAGTCTTCCGGATTTGAATTGGCCCTCACAGCGGTGAAACCGCGTGGTTGCCTGATCGTAAAAAGCACCTATGCCAGCAAACTGACACTTGATATGAGCAGTATCGTCGTCAACGAAGTCAGGCTCCTGGGTTCCCGCTGCGGACCCATGCGCAAGGCGATTGATTCTCTGTTGAAGGCAGAAATTGACCTTTCGACTTTGAAGATCCGGGAATATAGCCTCGTTGACTACAAGCTCGCATTTGAAGCTGCCAGAAACCCGGATATTGACAAGGTGATGTTCAGGCCGTGCGACAAGCTTTGAACAACCTGGGACAGTTTACTTATCTAACCGGCATATAAGTAAACTGTCCCGGGAATACGCGACAAAGATTTAGTTAAAATCATCCAGGAAAACAGCTTCCATTGGCTCGCCGCCGCCACTTTTATCCGTCAGAATCACCGAGTAAACTCCGCGATTTTCAATATCAAGCCTCACAGGCCCATACACCACATTGGTGGTAGCCGTATCGGTGACGACCAGGTTAAAGGTGCCAGAGAGGATTTCAAGAGTGGTTGATTCTGTTTCTGCCAACCGGGCAACAGGAGCGATGGTAGAGATATCTATTCCGGGTTCGTGGATGTAAATGTCCACAATGCCCTTGGTTGGTGCTAATTTTGTAAAATGTATCCGACCCCGGGGTGCCGCGGGACGCTGATTGCTGAAGGAGAGTGAGTTGGCTGCTACCCCACCCAGACCTGCAAATCCCTGGTCGTAAAAAAATCCTGGTATAAGGGTACTCTCACCAGAGAACAATTCGTCGCTGGGATCTCCTGAGGTGTAGACTTTTACTGTTGAAGACCCGGCCGAAACGGGCAGAAAATTTGTGGACTCCTGGAAAACCAGATTGGATGCAACGACCACGTCGGCCACACTAATGTCTACGGGTCCGTGATCCGGGATCATGTTGGAAAACCGGACAGCCGTATCTAATTGTTCGTTCGGGAACTGGCCCGGCACACTGACCGCCATCATGCGAACAGTGTTTGTCCCAGGGCCGAAATAGTCGACCAAGACAAATATTCGCTCTGTTTGTGCGGACAGGCCAAAATCACCTGACTGCCACAGCTGGTTGCCGTTGCTGGCGTCGGTAACTACTATATTGTGGTCGCTGCCAGAGGTGACAGTGATCCGTTCGGTCTGCTGGCCATTAGGGACTGGAATTGTCTGGGTGGGATCTTGTGAATTAGTTAATGTCACTGTTGCGACGCCTACTGACGAAGTGGCATTCACAAAAACGATGTATGAATTTGTATTACCCTCTTCGAACTCCAGGGGCACAGAATCCACCACAATCGGGACAGCTGCATCGATGGAACCTGTAGTGATGATGGTTTGCAGATGGTCAATGTCAATAAAAACAACTGATTCCAACACTGTTGTTTCAACGTTGTCAGTAAAGTAAACCACACGATAATCAAGCGCCACCAGTGGTAGTGCACGGATCACATCCGACGATTGCGCATATTGAATTTGGTCAACAAAAATGTCGTTCCCGAATACAGCGAGCTGTGGCGAATCAGGGACGACATTGACCACTGTCGCGAAAGCTGTGGGTACCGGAATCGGCGGTGTAAACCCTGGATCATCGCCGCAGGAAGAGATCAAAAACAAGCTGCAAAGCAGTAGCACAGTGGAATACAAACGTCTCATAAATGTAACTTTACAGTAGGGTTTGGGTTAGGGAACGTTTCACTTAATCAGAGGTTCCATGGATCGGCGCACAATAGTTCAATTTGGGATGTTTATACAGGGCGAGGGGACAATTATTTGCTCGTTTTGCAGTCATTGATCAGAAAACACGGACCGAAATGCCACAATACTGGCTGCTACACTGACGTTCAGTGATTCAACCTGATTATTCAGCGGGATACGGACCAGATCGTCACATAAATACTGCATTTGCTCACTTAACCCTTTGGTTTCGTTTCCGAGGACGAATATTGTCGGTTGATCAGTATCGAGGCTGGCCAGGCTCATTGGACCAGACGACGAGAGTCCCAATATACGGAATCCCTTGTCTTTCAGGGAAGCAATTCCGGCACAGGCATCCTCACAATGAAATATGGGGACTTTCAAAGCCGTGCCTGCACTGGCCTTCATGACCAGGGCGTCGATCTTCGCGCAGCCCTGGCGAGGTAAAATGATGCCTGCACAGGGTGAGGCGCCGACTGATCGAATCGTCATACCAACATTCTGTGGATTGGTGACATTTTCGAGCGCGATAAGATCGCCAGGTTCACTAGGGTCAAGTTTTGAGCTGGGCTGGTAGAGAGGCGCTTTGATGTCCAACACCACGCCCTGATCCTGCCGACCGTTCTTTGATAAGCGGGACAAGGCTTGCCGATCATGGTACTTGATCTCGACGTTTTTGCTCCTGGCAAGTTTGATTATTTCTGTAATAATTCCGATAGGTCGGTTTGTTTTCGCAAGGTGCAGGCGATAGGGCATCACTTCCCTTATATTCAGTGCTTCATGAACGGGTTTGCGTCCATAAATTGTTAAGAGATCATCGAAGAAAGCTTTTCGATCAGCATATGAGCCGGGAATTTCATCTCGCATTATGTTCGTTCCAACCGCCTGACTTCTTTTCGACGCAGCCTTTAACGCATTTCCGCGTCAACGGGTCGCATTTTCATGGCTTGACTCTCTTTCATCACTAGAATCTGCATCAGGATTATTTAAAAAGTGAATCATATGTTGTTATCGATGAAACGGAGATATTTAGTTTTTTGTCTATTATCGCTGTTTGCTGTTGATAGTATATCAGCTGGAGGGGGTTTATCCGGCGACCCAGAAGCTATTTCAAGAATGCACAGAATGCTGGAGAGTCTTGGTGGCAGAGAAGTATGGGCCAACGCCCGTTCGTTATTCACAATGGAAAAGGCTCGCCATCCCAGCTACGGGGACGGCATTGTTGCGACATTTTGGCGTGACCTGGAGCACCCCGGCGAGCGAGTCGAACTGCAGCACCCTGATCTAAAAGTCTCCTATGCCTGGAACGAATCAGGTGGCTGGATTTCCCGGGGCGGAGAGGTCAGGGAGTTTATTGACGATGAAATTAGTGAGAGGACGTTTTACTGGCATCGGGAAATTTACATTCTCTACCATCAACTCGCCCGGGGAGAACGCAAGCTGCATTTGGAGACATTGGAGCCCAATGGGTTCAGGGTGCTCAATGAAGAAAACAAGAAATTAGCTGATTTCCGCCTGACGCCAGATGGCGAGGTCTATTTATGGCATCAGCACGGCGGCAAAGATCCGGTGACTTATGTGTATGGACCCCACAAATCCTTTGGCGCCACCCGGTTTCTCGATTGGGGCACATCTGTAGATGGCAGGTGGGGGTTTTATTATGTACAGGTACTTCCCAGTACCCATCCATTTAAGAAGCATGTATCAATGCAAAAGCCAAACCGTGAGTGGCAGGGCGGGGCAGTCAACAAGGATTGTGATCGGAACCTTGATTAAGATCGGTATGCCGACCACTGTTTCCACATGTCCGCGTCAGAGCGGAAATCCAAAAATTTGTGTACAGCATGTTAACAACTTTTCTCCATTCCTCCCTTCCTTGCCCTGACGAAAAACATCTACTTACTTCGCCTATTGAACGAACCCCTTGAACCATAGCTACGGCTACGATTCTGCAGGCGTTAGTCCAAAATGCTTTGCCAGATTTCCGGAACGCGGACCGCCCTAAAACCGATCCGTTCACGAATTATCCAGGCTAGAGGTAATCAGATAACGACTCAGCAATTTCTTCCGGCGTCACCTGGGGGTTAAAGCGCTTGAGCACTTTGCCTTCAGGGCTGACAAGAAACTTGGTGAAATTCCAGGCAATCTTTTCTTTGCCCTCATCATCAGGCTGCTCGGCTTTTAACCATTTGTACAATGGCGCGGCATTGTCGCCGTTGACTTCGATCTTGGCGAACATGGGGAAATTGACACTGTATTTCGAACTTGCAAATTCCTGTATCTCATCATTCGTACCAGGTTCCTGGGCACCGAACTGATTACAGGGGAAGCCAAGTACTTTTATCGAGTTGTTTTCATGCAATGCACACAGACCTGTGTACTGTGGTGTGAGGCCTCACTGGCTGGCGAGGTTGACGATCAACAATGCCTGATCGCGGTACTCGGAAAAGCTGGTATTTTCTCCGCCAATTGATTCCATTTCGAGTTCGTGAATGTCCATAAATCCCCTTCTTTTGTATCGTAGGTGATGAGTCGGTGTTATTGAGGTTCTTCTCTTGGATCTATTCTAAGAGAAGATGCCGTGTAAATACCATTGTCCCATAGCGATATGTTGGAATATCCAGTAGAGGCTGCCATCTTTTTGTCGGGCAATGTAATAATCCCGCGTCAGGGGCTTGTTGATCGGCTGATCCCACCAGCCATAGTCGATGCGTTCGGGGCCTTTGATCAACTCCAGTTTACCAGCCAGGCAAGGTATGTTGTCCGCTACATTCAAGGCTTTCGGCGTGGGAAGAAGAAAGGCCGGGCGCGCGGGGGTTTCATCCGGCTTGAGTAGCCAATCTCTCTCTGTGGGTGGGTGCTTTTTGTCGTTAGTCGACGCAGAAACTGTTTGCCAGGCTTTTTCGGGGCGATGATCGTTTGATTGAGAAAGCCCGAAGCAGTATCCCGGGCCGAGCCTGGCATGAATCATGTTAAGCAGCTGGTTTTCCTTATCGGTGTTTGAAGGCAAGGCAAGCTCTTGATATCCGGCACCCTGGAATAGGGAACCATTGACAGCTTTCGCAGGGAAAAATTGACTGACCGCCAGCGCAATGTTGTCAATTTCCTTCACATCATTAATTTGGTCCAGTCTAAGTTGGGTCAAAGTTCGAAATACCCTGGGGTTATTCTCAGGATTCGCGAGGTGAATACTGAAGGACTTGTTGTTGTGGTTTCGATGCGACAAATGCCAGGTGAAATGATTCACCTGCAGCTGTCGGGAAGTCAGGAATTCTGCCAGCTCACCTAACAATCGGTTTATGGGGAAAGTGAGGGAGTCAAGATTGGACACGTCTGACAGGAACGTGATGTCGTGAAAAAAATTGACTGAAGGGTTTATCAGCTTTTGTGGATCGGGTTTTGACCCAACCAGGCGTTGGAGATAATCAGCGAAGTAAACACCGAACCGCCGGGTTAAACCACTTTCTGGCAGACGAAGCAAGTCCTCTACATTATGAATACCCATCTGGTGCAGCGAGGTAATGATTTTTTCATCTGTTTGTAAGTAACGCACAGGAATTTGATTAATACTCCCGTCGGGAGCATGTGCCCGGGCAACCAGCAACGCTGCCAGAGGTGTCCTGTTGGTACTGATTACTGCCTGATACCCCAGCTGTCGCAAGCCTTGTTCGACCCGGAGGATCAGTGGCTGTAACCCTTTAAACAGGTTCAGGCAGCCTGTGATATCAAGCAACAAACTGTCGGGTGCTTTAATCGATACATTAGGTGTGAATTGATAAGCCCACTGGGCCAAATGGGCCAGGGTGCTTATCTCTTTATCTTCATTGCGTTCGAAACTGATGACCCGGTCGCTGAGGGTATAAGCGGTGTCCATACTGTTGCCAGGCTTTATGCCAATATCGAGTGCAGCCTGATTGAGGCGAAAAACACGCTGCTTTTGGAGTACGACGATAGGCTTGCCGGTATGTTCAGGCCCCCGGTTTTCCCGGCTCTTTATTTTATTGGGTAGACTTTTTTTGAGGGGATCATGGTTAGAAAGAGTCTCGCCACGGGTAAATATCTCCAGGGGTAATTTGTCGAAATACAAACACATCCACAGGTTAGCGTTATCGGAAGACATGCTATTGGAATAAATGGGAGGGGCGAAAGTTGTGATTGTCGATAAAAGCCAGGGGAGAATCGGTCGACAGGTTTTTCACCGCAAGCTCTGAAAAATTCGGCGTCATCTGATTGAGCTCGTCACTAAACTCGACTGTGAACTCATCCGTCGCCCAGCCTCCTTTTCGTTTGAGGATCTTGAGCCGTAAACAAGTGTGCTCGCTTAGTGGCGAAGGCAAACTGGCCTGTAGCTGAATCCGAAGCTCCGCAGGTGAAGCATTTCTACCAGCACTGTTTGGGCGATATAGAAAACCCAGGCAATGACCCTCTTTGCTTGCTACTTGCAAACGACGCAACTGTTTTTCTTTCAGGTTGCCTGGCCATGCTATCACCGCCGAGCAGCTTCGTGATGCCAGAGCTTTTTCCAGGACCCACAAGGTATCGGGGTTCGTCGCCGGGTTTACAATCAGCACTCGAGTGAGATCAATACCCGCGTTTGCAAGAGCAGGGGCGTAAGGGATATAAGGTGGTGAGACCCAGAGTATCCAGCGGCTCTGCTGTTGGGTCAGTCGAGCCAGGGCTGGCGCAATAAGACGAAACTCTCCAATGCCGGTTGAGTCGTGAAGCAGTTCAGTTAAACCTGCCTCTGGCCAGCCAGAACCCGGCAAATATTGATCAAGCAAGGCAAACCCGGTCGAGATACCTGGTTGGAAAGTACAATTAAAATTTGATGCTCGCCATATTCCGGTGTTTTGCAGTAACTTATCGAGAGACTGTTTGCTTGGGGAGGGTTGGCTCATGAGGGTTGGTCGATTACTGTAAATATATACAGTAGTTTGAGGTAAATCAGCTATCTATTCAAGCCCTATTAAAGCCCCCTGGCGCGTTGCAATTTAAAGCGGCAGGGTTTGTGTTTCCTTGACTTCTTCCATCACAACATAGGTCCTGGAATCACTCACTCCTGGCAACGTCAGCAGCGTCTCACCAAGTAACTTTCGATAGGCCTTCATATCGGCAACACGCGCTTTGATGAGGTAGTCAAAGTTTCCCGAGACCAGGTGGCATTCCAAAACCTGTGGCAACTTCGCCACCGCTATCCGGAATTCTTCGAAGACGTCAGGTGAGGTTCGAAGCAGGGAGATTTCGACAAATACCAGTAGCTCCAAATCGAGCAGTTTGGGGTTTAGACGTGCCTGGTACTGTTGGATATGCCCATGCTTCTCAAGTCGCTTAACCCGTTCTGTACAAGGGGTTGCGCTGAGATTGACGCGCTTTGCCAATTCCGTATTGGTAATTCGCCCATTTTCCTGGAGTTCCTTAAGGATCCTACGGTCAATTCGATCCAGTGTTATCAACTGTTGATCTACCATTATCTCCATGCTTTTCTCCAAAAAAACTATATATATAAGACATATTGTCTAAATATTATACCGATATAAGTGAGATTGTCTTTACAGGTTTTGAATATACTAGGTTCACTAAAATCTATTTTTTGGAGACAAACGATGCGAGTAGGTGTCCCCACTGAAATCAAAAACCATGAATACCGGGTTGGACTGGTCCCTGCTGGTGTTCGCGAGCTGGTACATCACAATCATGAGGTGTTGATGCAGAGCCGGGCCGGTATTGGCATTGGGTATGATGATGCAGATTACCAAGCTGCAGGCGCACAGATTGTAGAGTCTGCTGAACACGTATTCGCAGAAGCAGAAATGATTGTGAAAGTAAAAGAACCCCAGGCGATAGAAAGAAAAATGCTTAGACCGGAGCAGACACTGTTTACCTATCTGCACCTTGCACCGGATGTTGCGCAAACTCAGGACCTGCTGAAAAGCGGGTCCACCTGTATCGCTTATGAGACGGTGACTGATGGAATGGGTCGACTACCACTGCTGGCACCCATGTCTGAAGTTGCAGGACGGATGTCTGTCCAGGCAGGTGCCCTGTGCATGGAAAAGTCCCATGGCGGTCGTGGCATTTTACTCGGTGGTGTGCCGGGGGTCGCCCAGGGAAAAGTGCTCATTTTAGGTGGTGGCGTGGTTGGCCAGAACGCGGCGCAAATGGCCGTTGGGCTCGGTGCAAGTGTCACCATTGTTGATCGTTCGCTGGACGTACTGCGACGCCTGGATAACCTGTTTGGCAACAGGATCCAGACCTTATACTCAACCCAGGATGCCATCGAGGAAAATGCCCTTGGCGCTGATCTCATCATCGGTGCTGTATTGATACCAGGTGCCTCCGCACCAAAGCTGATTACTAAAGAGATGGTCAGGGCAATGCAGCCTGGAACCGCTGTGGTTGATGTTGCAATCGACCAGGGTGGCTGTTTCGAAACTTCTCGCGCAACCACACATGACGAACCGACCTATATCGTTGATGATGTTGTTCATTATTGTGTAGCCAATATGCCGGGTGGTGTAGCAAGGACTTCTGCTGCGGCTCTGAACAACGCGACTTTACCTTACGTTTTGGAACTGGCAGACAAGGGCATCAAAACTGCACTCCTGGACAATGTCCATCTATTGCAAGGGTTGAACGTATATCATGGTCGTGTCACCAACGAGTTTGTTGGGGCTGCACATAATATGAGTTACATTGATCCGGCGCAGGCTATCGCCGCCTGACTTCGATATGAAGTCTCATTTCTAAGTAGGTCTATTCACCCCACCTGTTACCAAAGGCGGCAGAATAGTCAGGCGTCTCGACGCCGTCCAGATTATCCTTGTCTGCAATCATGGTCGGACCTATGAATTGTTTAACCGGGATCACGCCCGACCAGATTGGCAGAGACATATCCTCGTCATCATCAATCGGCCCACCAGTGCGCATTTTTACCGACGCCTCATCCAGCGGCAGTGCCAGCACATCCGTGGCTTCGATCTCCTGGGAATTGGTTTCCCGTAATTCTGGCCAGCGTCCGGGCGAAATGTTCTCCATAAAGACTTCCATCGAATCGAGTTTTTCTTCTCTTGTCTGGAGTAGAGCGGGCTTGCCCAGCACGACAGCAGATCGGTAGTTGGCGCTATGATGAAAAGGTGACCTGGCCATAACCAGCCCATCCAGTATCGTAAACGTGATACAGACATCACCGCCTGCGTTGATCACCTTCAACATTCGACTACCTCTGGAACCATGAATAAATAAGGTTTCATCGACTCTCCAGCCAAGCGTTGGAATAACAAAAGGGTGACCCTGATCGATGAATCCGACGTGGCATACATAGCAGGTATCAATAATCTCGTGTAAAACCCGTCTTTCCGCGACAGTTCTGGTCGGAGATCTTCTTATCCGAGTTCGTTTGGTACTGCCCAATTTTTTCATAGCGTGTCCTTCACTGATCTGCTGGTAGCAAAAAAAGCGCATCTTATCTGATTGGAACAGGTGGCTGTCGAGAAATTTGATGCAGGGATCGTTAATCGGGCATTGACCCGGTGTTGTTATCACCTCATGATGCTGCCTTTTTCGCGAATATCATATGTCAGTTTCTCGCCTCAGCGCTCTTTTCCCTGTAGTTGTTATCGGTTTGTTAATATCGGGTTGTGAAAATGTTGAAGAAAATCCAATGGACGAGATCATGCCACCGGTAGCGAAAGTCGAGCCAGTGACCTATTCGATTCATGGCCATGACAGGGTCGATAACTACTCCTGGATCAGGGACGACAGGAGATCTGATCCGCAAGTACTGGCTCTGCTCGAAGCCGAAAATAACTACACACGCCAGATGATGGCTCATAGCAGTAGATTGCAGGACGAATTGTACACAGAGATCACTGCCCGGCTGACATCAGAAGACAGCACGGTACCGGTGAAACGTGGAGACTACCTCTACCATCGCGAATTTCGGTCCGGCGGCGAGTACCCCGTCTACCTGCGGCGTGGCCTTGAGGAGTCATCCCCTGAGATACTGCTCGATGTCAATAAACTGGCCGAGGGCCACGACTACTACAACGTTGGTAACTGGGTAGTCAGCAAGCAGGACGTGCTTGCGTTTGCTACGGACGACGTCAGTCGCCGGATCTACAATATTGAGTTCAAGAACCTCAAAACTGGAGAAATGTTGCCGGATGTTATCGGTAATGCATCCACAAGTCTGGCGTGGGCGAATGACGGCAAGACTATTTTTTATGTTCGCAAGAACCCTGAGACACTACTGCCGAACCGGGTGTACAAACATCAACTCGGCAAGCCTGTTAGTTCGGATCAACTGGTCTATGAGGAAACAGACCAGAGTTTTTATACCTCAGTTTATAAGACCCGGAGCGAGGAATACGTCGTAATTTCTCTGCAGAGTACTGATTCTTCAGAAATACGGTTAATCGATGCTGATGCACCAGACAGCAGCATGCAGATCTTCCTTGCCCGCGAAAATGATCATGAGTACCAGGTCAGGCACGTTAAGGGTTCTTTTTACATACGGACGAATTGGCTGGCTGACAATTTTCGCCTGATGAAGGTTGATGACAGGCATCTTGGTGATAAGGCGCTCTGGCAGGGAGTCGTCGAACACAAGAATGATGTTCTAATTCAGGACGTAGAGATTTTTGATGATTACCTTGTCGTCGATGAGCGATTCGATGCGTTGACCAGATTACGGGTAATCGACAGAAACACCGGTAACAGCAATGTTGTTAAGTTTTTGGACCCTGCCTATACAGTCCATTTGCATTCCAATCCCGAGATCAATGCCACATCCGTTCGGTATGTGTATTCGAGTTTGACGACCCCGCGATCGGTGTTCGATTATGACATGCGGACTGGTATATCGACGTTACTCAAAAGGGATGAGGTCGTCGGCGATTTTGATCCGGGCCTGTACAAATCCGAGCGGATTGCCATTACTTCCCGGGATGGTACTAAAGTGCCGGTATCTCTGGTTTACCGGAAAAACCTGAAGACAAAGGGCAAGAATCCACTCTATGCATACGCCTATGGTTCCTACGGTTATTCTGCAAATCCGGGTTTTGTCTCCAAACGATTATCCCTGCTCGATCGTGGATTTGTCTTTGCCATGATTCACGTGCGTGGCGGCGAAGAAAAAGGCAGAGACTGGTATGAACAGGGTCGACTGTTGAACAAGCGGAACACCTTCTGGGATTTTATTGATGCCACTGAAGAACTGGTAACCCGGGGTTATGGTAGTCAGGACAAGGTATTTGCCATGGGTGGCTCAGCAGGAGGGTTATTGATGGGTGTGATTGCCAACGAAGCCCCTGAAAAATATTTGGGAATTGTGGCACATGTACCGTTCGTCGATGTTGTCAGCACGATGCTCGATGAATCAATCCCGTTAACAACCGGTGAGTTCACTGAATGGGGTGACCCGAAGGTAGAGGATTACTATCACTATATGTTGTCTTACTCCCCTTATGACCAGATAAAAGAACAATCCTACCCCCATATGTTTGTCACAACAGGGCTACACGATTCCCAGGTACAGTATTTTGAGCCAGTTAAGTGGGTGTCAAAGCTTCGGCAGCAAAAACAGGATAACAACCGTCTGCTCCTTGATATCAACATGGACACCGGTCATGGCGGGGCCTCAGGACGGTATGAACGTTATCGAACCGATGCGCTGGAATATGCCTTTATACTCGATGTGCTCGATGATGCTGGCTAGTTTCTGACCAATCCATTTCCCCCGCATGACCGGCATCGGGCGAATATTAGTATCCTGGCTCCCTGTGGTCGGTTGTTGTTCTTCCAGCCATAATCCGGATGTACAATACAGTGAATGAGTAAATGGTATCCCTGTATGATCGCTAGGCCCGGGGGGCGAATCTTTCGCATTGCGGCAATTCAAATCGCTCTCTTGCTTCTACTGGCAGGCTGTTCTGGTGGGAGTGACACGACGCCTGCACCGGTGCTTGTAGACACATTGGACCCCTATGTGATGTCCGCTGGTTCGCGGGCTGCAATACAACCGGTAGTGACAAGTACCAGTTCGTCAATCCTGTTAAATTGTCTGGTGTTGCTTCGTGAAACTCAAGGGTGTGATTTCAATACGTTGCCTCTACTGGGGATGGAGACTTCGAATCCTTCCATAGACGATATCATGGCGCGTGTTCTGGTCTCACATGACTGGATGGGCACCCGATTCAGGGAAGTGCTCGAACGCATGCCACCAGAAATGCTGTTAATGGCTCGTGGCCTGACCGGTATCGTGATTTCGTACGATATCAGGCCGTCTCACTACCAGCCATATAGCGGTGCTATCTATCTGGACCCTGAAGGGCTTTGGTTGACTGCAGCAGAAGCAGCAGTTATTGATCCTACGCCAGACTTTCGGAGTGACTTCAGCTCGGAGTTGCAATTCACTTTCCTGCGGCGATACGTCGAGAGCAATATAGATCTGCGTTCCCAGCCAAGATCCATTGATGCCATCAGCTTTCGAACCGCAGCATTGCTTTATCATGAACTCGCCCATGCCAATGACTTTTTTGCTCCTGACAGGATTGATGTTGTGGTTCGCACAGTGCCGGTACATGTAGCGATTGCCGGTACGTTTCCCTCCAGCCGACTCCGGGCAACGTACCCGTTGTTATCACAAATCATGTTTGGTCTGGCAGGGGTATCCTTTCAGGGAGATACCGCCACAGAGTTCCAGCGGGGTCTCACAGCACAGGACGTTGCGGCTGAATTTCCCACCGACTTTTCAAATGACTATTACAATTACACCACCCAGTATGAAGACCTCGCGATGGTGTTCGAAGAAGCCCTGATGTTCTACAGCTTTGGTGTTCAAAGGGATGTTGCCGTCACCCAGGTTGGGGAAACGGAATGCTCGCAATATGTTGTTGAATGGGGCCAGAGAAATCGGATAGCTGATCCGGCGATCAAGGCACGCGCAATGTTCGCGATCACGGCGGTTCTACCTGAATTATCGGATCAGATTGCACTCGGTCTTGAGTCCGTTGAGCCCCAGATACAGATGCAGGTTGGCGTCGACTGGTGTACTAACATCCTGCTTTCACCGAGCAATCAAACGAGTTTGGTGATTGATACCGGAATCGAACCCGCGTCGGTAGAACTGGTTATCCCCTACCAGTAACCTTGCCTCGCAATGCAGAGGAAGAAATATCATTTCGAAAGTCCGATTCCGGCACCTCATCACAAATTTCCAACAGGCGACGGGGCAGGTTGACACTTTTTAACGTTTGGTAGGTTTCACTGATTCGACGACCGAAGACCAGGAATCGATGGCGGTTTTTCACCAGTGAAGCGATGGCTTCATCTCGTAACGCTTCACTGTGACCGTAGTATTTAGGGTCGGCAATACGGGTTATGGTGTCAACCCCAACCACGAATGTCGCGCCCGGATAAAGCTTCGATTTATCCTCGAAAGTTGGCGCATTGGTGAACACCAGGGCCATATCGCCAAGGCTTTGCTGCCGATCAGACATATCGATAAAGTCCAGTGGCATTTTATCGACATTGTAGGTTGATATTTCGAGCGTAACGCTTTGCCCTGTCATGTTTTCCGCCAGCCGTGTCATCTGCTGATGACCCTCATGGTGTGGATTAAATGCACCAGGAAACAACAGACGCGGTTGATCCGTCTCATCAAAGGTGGATTGGTTCTCACCCCTCATTAACCGCTGCCAGCTCTGCGGCGCTATTTCGTGACGAAACGTGCTGTGTTTGCCCTCGAGCTGAGCCGTTAACCCAATGGCATAAGCCATCACCTGGAGTATTTTTTCCTGGCACTGTAGTTCCTGACCGGATCGATTGAGGGAAGCATCAAGTTCAAGGCTAACGGCAAGAGTCGACTGACCTGACTGAACAGCAATAAAACAGCGGTCACTGCCTTTTCGTTGTCTGTTGGTAGCTAATGCAGCTGTACATCCAAGGCCATATACATCCTGTTTGTTGTCTAGCTCGCGGGCGCGCATGTAAGCCGCCATTGCCATTATTCTCGCTGTTTTTAAACTGCAGTACTGATCCGGGGCAGATCCAAGGAAGCGATCCATGGATTCACTGCTGTACGGGATTACGCACTCAAGTACAGTATTCGAAGCGCCGGGTACTGCAAGTAATTCGGCCACCGCGCTGCTTCCGCCACCGGTAATGGCGAGGACAAACCTGCTGCTGTCAGCATGTATTCGTTCAATTAGATCCAGCGGAACCCCCGTAACGAATCTGATCGGTTAAACCTACTGTATTAGTAGCGTAAATAAATATGAGCAGCAACCCCATCCGATTCTTTTGGTCGTTAACAAGAGGGTAATAGGGGATAATTCGGGAATTAAGTCTCATGGCGAAGAATATGCCGGTAATCTTGCTTGTCATTTTTACTATTTCAACCATCTCGACAACCGCACTCGCGGAAGCTGTTGACGGCACGAGCAGTGAAGAACATGTCACCTCCATGACCCAGGAAGAGTTGGAAAAGTACTCTTTTGAAGAAGAGGAAAATGATGTCTTTATCGTCACGGCGCTCAGCCATGGACAACTGCAGTTGATGGATGCACAACGCCTGATGGCTAAAGACCTGTTGGCTCGCAAGGTAGGGGTTATCAACGTTCGCGGCAACAAGCAGGATATTGCTTCGTTGCAGCAAATTATCGATCGTCGGGGAGTGAGGAGTGACCAGATTGATGAGTGGCAGGCCATGGGTGTCTTGTTCGGTGACATTATCGCGACAGAATTCAATATGGTCTGGGTGAGGTATGAGGACAAATTTGGCATCGCCAAGGCACTACGCTGGCGCGAAACAGACAATTTTGTTTTTCCTGTGCCGATCTTTTCGAAACGTGTGCAGTATCTCGAGAAAATTGACGTGCAGGCAATCTACGACCAGGTCTCAGTCGACATCGAGCGATTTAAAGCCTGGGAAAGAAAGCCAAAGCTCCCAAACGCCAACAAATCAAGCTAAAATGTCTGCTTGGGACCGGACCGGGTTCGAACTGACATTTGTTTTACAAGTGCAAGTTTTGTCACTGCAAGTTTTATCAATAAATGAAAGGCACAAGATCTATGTTCAGGAAGTACGTTTTAGGCACGCTCAAATTTTTTACCGTTGATTTCTTCGTCAACATTGTTGGTGATCTGTTCGAACAACCCCTGGTTATGTGGGTATTTATCGGCTGGGGCTGGCTGGCGGTGCTGGTAATGCTCAGCAGCATGCTAACAACGGTAGGTGCTGTTTTTGCGTGATCGTGTCCATCACTAATCCCCCGGTTGAGAACCGTGTAAACAGGGCTATTTAAGCAGGGCCTCCAGCTTATCCATCACCAGGTCTCCGAACTCCGAGGTTGATACTATTCTTGAAGTGATAGTGGAAGTTGAACCGGATTCAGCCGAAGTCAAATCAGACGTGGAATATCCCGCTTCGAACACACTTCGCATGGCTTCCCAGACGGCATCTGATTCGGCTTTCAAGTTAAAGCTCATTTCGAGCATCATGGCCACTGATCCGATCATCGAATAGGGATTGGCAATATTTTTCCCGGCAATATCCGGCGCTGAACCGTGGGAGGGTTCATAGTACGCCTTCTCGGGCCCTATGCAGGCTGACGGCATTAATCCTAGAGATCCCAGAATTCCACCCCCCTGGTCACTCAGAATGTCGCCAAACATGTTTTCCGTCACCATGACGTCGAACTGGCCAGGATTCAGGCAAAGCGCGGTGGCAGCTGCATCAACCAACAGATGTTTTACCTCAATTTCAGGATAGTCCTGCCGAACCTCCTCCAGGATCTCATTCCAGAATACACTCGACATCAAGACGTTGCTCTTGTGTATGTTGTGAAGAACTTTTGTGCGCTTTTGCGCCTCTTCAAATCCTACTTTTAGTACCTGGCGGATCTGGTCTTCATCATACTCAAGCACTTCTTTGACAAAACGCTTGCCTGACTCATTCACACCTCGTTCTTTTTCGCCGAAATATAGTCCGCCGACAAGTTCGCGTATCAGCAGGATGTCTATCCCGTCTTTGATCACTTCAGGCTTCAGTGGAGAAAAATGTGCCATATCCTTACTAAGATAGATCGGTCGAAAGTTGGCGAAGGTGTTGTACCTGGCCCGCAGCGGTAAAATCGCCCCACGTTCCGGTTGTTCATCAACGGGAATCTTTTTGGACTCTTCATGACTAAGTCCAACCGGTCCTTTCAATATGGCATCGGCCTCGTCGCAGATTACCTTGGTCTGGTCCGGAAACGCTTTGCCATATTCAAAGTATGCTGCCGCGCCAAAAGGCGCAGGAATAAGTTCGAACGCCACATCCCGGTGCCTGGCAATAATGTCAAAGACCCTGACAGCCTGGGCCATGATTTCTGGACCAATAGCATCACCAGCCAGGATCGCAATTTTGTATGCATTGCTCATATTGAGATCTACTTCCAAGCTTAAGCGGGCGGGCATTCTATCATGGAGTCAGTCAAGTTAGGCCAGTTATACCCGGCATGACGTCCGGTTATTTGTGGTGCCGCTAATCTAATGTTAGATCAAGATTAGTATCGTAAAAACGGCTTTCGTTCGATCATCCAGCTATCCGCCTGTTGTTGTACCAACTGATCGAACTCATTGAAAGAAGCGCCGGGATCATCAATCCACAAACGTAGTGCGGGTCCACCATTGATGACATCGATAGGCAACCGGTCTTTTTCATATTCGTAATAAAAATCCCTCCAGATGGGATAATCGGGTTGAAGTAGTCTTAAAGCCTTGAGGCAACCTGCAATCAGACGGTATGGCTTGAATCCGTTGGGATCGTAGCCTTTAAACCGGGTATGTACCTGCAAGCCGGTACACAGTTGCCCCTGGTACTTGTGGAACGTGGGCTCAAAGTAACAAGGCCGGATTTGCACAGCACTCAGCCAGTCGGGTGCCTGCTCCCTAATCAGCGAGAGTATTTCGGTCACCGGCAGATCAGGCGCACCCATCACTTCCAGGGGAGTGGTTGTGCCACGACCCTCGGAAATTGTAGTTCCCTCAATTAATACCGTACCGGCAAAGCAACGAACCATATTGACACTACTCGCGTTCGGACTGGGATTAACCCAGGGAACATCGATTGGCCAGCCATATCCAGATGGTATTGTGGGTTCATAGCCAATCATATTTATTATCCTGAGCTTCATCTCCAGTTGATGTGTTTCCGCAAACCAACTGGCAATTTCCCCAATCGTCAGTCCATGGCGTGTGGGCAGAACATCGCAACCCACAAAACTCTCTTCGCCCGCTTCCAGGCGTAAGCCATCAACCGGTCGACCGGCTGGATTTGGCCGATCCAGCACCCAGAGATCGATGCCGTGCTTTGCGCATTCCTCAACAAAATACTTAAGCGTTGCGATATAAGTGTAGATCCGGCAGCCGACATCCTGGAGGTCAAAAAGAATGACGTCCAGGTCGGCCAACATCTCTGCCGTGGGTCGACGATGATCACCGTAGAGTGAAACAACCGGTATCTGGTGGGCCGGATCCTGGTAGTCTGATGTTTCAATCATGTTGTCCTGTTTGTCACCGCGCATGCCATGTTGAGGTCCGAATGCCCGGACAATGTGACAATCTGCGCTGATCAGAGCGTCGAGGGAATGATCCATATTCGACGTGACTGACGCCGGATGTGCAACCAGGCCACATCGAAGGGTTTTGAGAGTGTTCAACTCCTCAGGCGATGCCAGGAGGTGGTCGATACCGAATTGAAACGTCATTTGTCTTCCCCGGGTGGATTCATCAATCTAAGTCAGGATTGAAATTAGTCAATAGATAATTTAATCAGATGTGATCGGTGGCAATGAAAATCGGGCGTCGGTCCCTCGTGACTGAGTGCGAAGCAGGTTTGTTGACCTGATTCGTCAAGCAGTACCGCACCTAATCCGACCTGAAATAAATTGGTTATATTTCCGGGGATCAGGCACTCAATACTCACATCGAGGGTTATTCGATCAATGTTCCTGCTTTGTTCCATGGTGCCCAAGAGCAACCGATCAGATGTGGCCATATCGATGCGGTAATCAGAAAACCTGAAGCTGTGCCAGTCGCCTGAGGGAGACAGGTTGAATTCGTGATAGGTATTTTCATTTGGATTGGACACAAACAGTTCAAAACAGGTCGCCTGCCATAAACCCATGGTGCGTTTTGGTGACAACGACAAAGCAGGCCACTGAATCTTGTCGATGTCACCATCGAGATGAAAGGTCAGGTTTATTGCATTGTCCTGCATCGATATCGAGCCCTGGATCTCGACCCCGATGCCTGGCTTGAACGGCACCAAATTAAATTTAACCATGTGACTGCTGCGGGCTATGGTGTGTGTTAGCTTACCAGCATTGATGTTAAGGAGTCCTGAGATGTCTGACTACGATTTTGACCTTTTTGTTATTGGTGTTGGATCCGGTGGGGTAAGGGCCGCACGGATGAGTGCTGCCTATGGCGCGTCGGTAGCCACTGCTGAAGACAAGTATATGGGTGGCACTTGTGTCAACGTCGGTTGCATTCCCAAAAAACTGTTCGTATATGCTTCACACTTCAATGAGGATTATCGGCAGGCGCAAGGCTTTGGCTGGGATAAGACTGCCGCGGAATTTCACTGGCCGACGTTACTGGAAAACAAGAACCAGGAGATCAAACGCCTGAATGGAATTTACCTTGGGATGCTGGACAACGCGGGTGTCACACATTTTGATGGCAGGGCGCGAATTGTCGATGCACACCATGTCTCCATCGGAGACAAGGTAGTCTCGACAGAGTCCGTCCTGATAACAACCGGTGGCTGGCCCGTGGTGCCGGAATTTCCCGGCAACGAACATGTTATTACCTCCAATGAGGCTTTCTTTTTAGAACAATTGCCAAAGCGGACACTGGTGGTTGGCGGTGGTTATATTGCCGTGGAGTTTGCAGGGATATTTAAAGGTTTGGGTTGTGACAGTCATTTGTCCTATCGAGGGCCTCTATTCTTGAGACATTTTGACCAGGATGTACGCCAGGCTGTTGCGGAGGAACTGGCTAAAAAAGATATCAACCTGCACTTCGACTCGAATGTATCGCATATTGAAAAAAATGCCGATGGTTCACTGAAGGTGTGTTTCAAGGAGGGCGATGAAATAGAAACCGACCTGGTTTTATACGCCACGGGCCGATCTCCCGCTGTTAGTGACCTCGGCATGGACAATGTCAATATCAAGTGTCGTGACAATGGCGCCATTATTGTGGACGATGAATTCAGGACATCCGAGCCGAATATCTTCGCCCTGGGTGATGTGACCGACAAGATTCAGCTAACCCCTGTGGCAATCAAAGAAGCCATGGCGTTTGCCCAGACCCAGTACCTTCAGCAGCCGACGGTAATGGATTATGACGGTATCGCGACAGCAGTTTTCTGCCAGCCGAACATAGGTACCGTCGGATTGACTGAAGCCGAGGCCCGCCGGAAGTATGATGATATTGATATTTACCGATCAAACTTCAGGCCGCTGAAACACACCCTGTCTGGTTGCGACGAGAAAAATATGATGAAAATCATCGTCGACAAAAACACCGATAAAGTCATCGGGGTACATATGGTCGGCGCCGAGGCCGGTGAGGTCATCCAGGGTATCGCCATCGCATTGAAAGCTGGTGCTACGAAAGCAGTGTTTGATGCGACTGTCGGGATTCACCCAACGACCGCAGAAGAATTTGTCACCATGCGAGAGGTCAGCGCATGAGCGCACTGCGCCTGGATAGCGCATAGACAGCCATGAGCCCATAAACAGCCATGAGCCCATAAACAGCCATGAGCCCATAAACAGCCATGAGCCCTAGCCATTGATGAAATTCGTCGGCGTCGACGGATGCAGAGCGGGTTGGTTCGCAACCTGGCGTTGTGATGAATGCTATGGGCACGGCTTGTATCGTGATCTTGCATCGCTGTGGAATGAGCACTCAAATGCCCAGCGCATCCTGGTTGATATTCCAATCGGTTTAACCAATGACATCCCCAGGCGAGTAGAACCTGTGATGCGGTCATTGTTGGGACGCAAGTCTTCCAGTGTTTTTCCTGTGCCATGCAAAGCGGCGGTTTATGCGGAAGATTATGTCCAGGCGTGCGAAGAAAATCTGGCCCACTATGGAAAGAAGATATCCCGCCAGGCCTGGAATATTTGCCGAAAGATTATGGAAATGGATCGATTTCTAAAGGCATTTCCCCATGCAGTCAGCATCGTCGGTGAGTCCCACCCGGAACTCACCTTCAGCATGTTTGCAGGGACTGTACTGAACACCTCAAAGAAAAAACCGGCAGGTATCCGGCAACGCCTGGAAACTCTGTCACGGTACAGGCCCCAGACCAGGCTTGAGTACCGGCATGCATTGGATGCCTACCCAAGAAAAGAGGTTGCGCGAGACGATATCGTTGATGCCATGATACTGCGGCTGGCCGCAGAAGATGTTCGTTCATTGAACACGGCCATTGAAGAACATCAAACCGGTGATGGTGACATTCCCATCAGGATACATGTGCCGACGCCAGCGTCCTTGCTATCCAGCCCAGATTTTATTTGATAAGGTCTGCGCCTCTCTGTCATCAGATCAAGGCGCTCAAAAGTTGGAGACAATAACACATTCCCTGAACTGGCTTGATGGCCTGTTGGGCTCAGCCCAGTACTTTCCATTCCTGCTGCTGGGTACCGGCCTGTTCCTGACCGTTTACCTTAAATTCCCGCAGATCCGATTTTTTGCTCATGCCTGGCGTATCGTCCGGGGTAAATTCGACAAACCGGATGCAGAAGGTGATGCGACCCATTTCCAGGCTTTGACGACTGCGATCTCCGGTACCGTGGGCACCGGTAACATTGGTGGCGTTGCGTTGGCGATCTATCTCGGTGGTCCGGCGGCACTGTTCTGGATGTGGATGACTGCTTTCCTTGGCATGACCACTAAATTTGTCGAGGTAACCCTGTCCCACAAATATAGAGAGAAGGATACTTCCGGCCATATTGTCGGTGGCCCCATGTATGTCATGGAAAAACTCAATCTGAATATCAAGGTTCCTGGTCGCGATGCGATCCACCTCAATATGAAATGGATGGCGGTCTTTTTTGCCGTTGCGACGGTGATCAGTTCCTTTGGCACTGGGAATCTGCCGCAAAGCAACAATATCGCCAATGGCGTGGAGGCATCATTTGGTATTCCGGTCTGGGTAACCGGGTTGGTGCTGGCGCTGGCGCTGGGTGCAGTGATTATTGGCGGTATCGAGCGCATTATTCAAGTCGCAGAAAAAATCGTACCGTTTATGGCGGTAGTGTATTTGTTCGGTGCCCTGATGGTGATCGGTGCGCATCTGGACCAGGTCATCCCCTCGTTCGTCGCAGTGTTCTCGGATGCGTTTTCCGGGTCCGCAGCTACCGGAGGGTTTCTGGGGGCAACATTTGCCTATGCGTTTAATCGGGGTGTGAACCGAGGCTTGTTTTCCAACGAAGCAGGGCAGGGTTCGGCACCCATCGCCCATGCTGCGGCAAAAGCCGACGAGCCGATTTCCGAGGGAATGGTTTCCATTCTCGAACCCTTCATTGACACAATTGTCATCTGTACCGTAACCGGGCTCGTTATCCTGTCATCAGGCGTCTGGAACGAAAAGTTTGAAAACAGCTTCCAGACATTTGATACCGAAGTCATTGCTGGTTTTTACTCTGAATCGAACAAATCCCAGAGGGAGATGCTTTTTCGGCATCTGAGTTTTACATCCGCTGATGACCCGGTTCGGGTTTTCGATGGTGAGATCGAGGTGCTTGAGGGCAAAGCGATTTCTACCGGTTTCACAGTCATCCACAATCGATCGGTTGCGGAGAATGTCAGATACTGGCTGGACGGTGAACCGGTTTCCGGCACTGTCTTTGTCTCCGATGGAAAAGTCGAAAGCAACATCAGCTTAACGGGCAGATCCCTGGTTCATTCTGTCGACCTCACGATGGAGGCTTTCTCAAGGGGGTTTCTGGGGGAATACGGACGTTACGTAGTCTCAATCGGCCTGGTTCTTTTTGCATTCAGTACCGCTGTTGCCTGGTCTTACTATGGTGATCGAGCGATGACGTATTTGTTTGGTGTGAGGTCAGTGATTTTCTACCGGGTTGCATACGTTATTGGCTTCTTCGTCGCTGCCGTTGCAGATACCTCTCTGGTCTGGTTGTTGTCAGCCGTCGCGATTGCGTTTATGACTTTGCCTAATCTCTTTACAATGCTGGTACTACATAAGGAAATGAAACAGGAAATTGACAAGTACTGGGAAAAATTCCATCGGGAGAACCCTCAATCAAAGATCCAGGTAAAATGATTGAAACAGGACTGAAACCAGAACGGAAAAAGACATTATGAATTTGAAAGGCAAAGTAGTGATCGTAACCGGATCCTCGTCGGGTGTTGGCGCAGCAACGGTAAAATTGTTGGCTGGTATGGGCTGCAATGTCGTTATCAACTACGCCAGCAGCGAGGCAGCCGCGAAAAAAGTTGCATCCGAGTGTGAGACTCGGGGCGCTGAAACCCTGGTTTGCCAGGCGGATGTTGCCGATGATGCGGCTTGTAAATCAATGGTAGAGCAAACGCTGCAACGCTGGGGAAGAATTGACGGCCTGGTGAACAACGCCGGGACGACGAAATTTGTTCCGCACAACCAGCTGGATGGTCTGGACAAGGATGATTTTTTTCATATTTACGGTGTCAACGTTGTCGGTCCCTACCAGATGGTCCGCGCTGCAGAATCAGCGTTGCGTGAACATGGTGAAGGCTCCGTCGTCAACGTTGCCTCCATTGCGGGTGTGAGAGGCGTCGGTAGCTCGATTGCCTATGCAGCTTCCAAGGGCGCCCTGTTAACGATGACGCAATCCCTGGCTCGTGTGATGGGCCCCGAGGTTCGGGTTAACGCGATCTGTCCGGGTTTCATCCAGGGAGAATGGCTGGCGCAGGGGATGGGGGAGAACTACGAAAAGGTGAAGAGCGCACTGGAAAGCCGATCACCCCTGCAGGTCACCTGTACGCCGGAAACCGTCGCTGAATCAATTGTCTATTTTCTCGAAGGGCACTCGGTGATCACCGGGCAGCATATCATTCTGGATGGCGGGCATCACTTAGTATGAAGAGCATAGTATGAAGAGGTTGATATGAATGGTTCAGCTAACGATACAGAAGTAAAGTCGCATCCTGCCTTCGAATTGAAAAGGAGCCGTCGGGTAGACACCCTCGATTTAACGGTCTACGAATTCGAACATAAAAAAACAGGTGCTGCACACTACCATCTGGCGATCCCCCGAAAAGAAAATGTCTTCATGTTGGCACTGCGGACAGTGCCGATGGATTCGCGTGGGGTTGCTCATATTCTGGAACATACGGCCCTGTGTGGCAGCGAACGCTTCCCGGTTCGGGATCCATTCTTCCTGATGATCAGGCGTTCTTTGAATACCTTTATGAACGCTTTTACGACCAGTGATTATACAGCGTACCCATTCGCCAGTCAGAATGAGCAGGACTTCCATAATTTACTCGACATCTACCTGGATGCGGTGTTTTTTTCCCGGCTTGATCCGCTGGATTTTGCCCAGGAAGGGCATCGAGTCGAGTTCGAGGTGCCCGATGATCCTACTAGCGATCTAGTTTACCGGGGAGTGGTTTTCAATGAGATGAAAGGTGATTCCAGCTCTGTGATTTCTGTTTTGTATGACAGTCTGAAAACCCACCTTTATCCGACAACGACTTACCACTATAACAGTGGTGGTGACCCGAAATTTATCCCGGAACTTACATACGATCAGCTGTTGGCATTCTACAAATCCCACTACCATCCCAGCAACGCCGTTTTTATGACCTTCGGCGATATGCAGGCTTGTGATTTACAAGCGGAATTTGAAACAAAAGCGCTGTCTCGCTTCTCGCGTTCAGATGTAAAAATCGAGGTCAAACCAGAGCAAAGAATCACGCAAACGGTTCGTGCCAGTGAACCTTATGCAATAGATGATGCCAGTAAACTGAGTAACAGGACCCATATAGTCATGGCCTGGCTGCTGGGTCCGAATACGGATCTCGAGCTATTATTGAAATGCAATTTACTGGCTGATGTCTTGCTGGACACTTCAGCCTCGCCACTTCGGCAGGCGCTGGAAAATACCTCCCTCGGAGGAGCGCCGTCTCCTCTGTGCGGTCTGGAGGAAACGAATCGCGAGATGAGTTTCGTTTGTGGCCTGGAAGGCAGCGAATTGACGAATGCAGATGAGGTTGAAGAACTGATTCTCGGGACCCTTACCAAGGTTGCGGAGGAAGGTATACCAAGAGAAAAACTCGAGGCTTGTCTGCATCAACTTGAGTTAAGTCACCGTGAAATTGGCGGTGACGGTTTACCGTTCGGCCTGCAACTGATTTTCTCCTGTATGTCTGCTGCGATTCATCGTGGTGATCCCATTGATCTGCTGGATCTTGATCCGGTGCTGAAAAATTTAAAGGAACAAATTGACCGCCCTGATTTTATCAAGGAACTTGTCCGGGAAGTGTTGCTGGACAACCGGCATTGCGTGCGCTTGTGTCTGTATCCTGATGCAGAACTCAATGAGAAAAATCGCCAGGCGGAAAAAGAAAGGCTTCGCGTTAAAAAGCAGGCACTCTCGAAGACCCAGATTAAGGAAATCCTTGAGCTGACGAAAGACCTGCAGGAAAGGCAGAATAGTGAGGAACCGATTGAAGTATTGCCCAAGGTAGGCCTGGATGACATTCCCCTGGAGTACGAGATGCCAGTCGGCACGAAAATTTCCACAGCCAACCGTCATGTTGTGACCCACTATGATGCCAGCACTAACGGCCTTGTCTACCACCAGATTGTTAGCGATATGCCTCGACTGACGGCTGAGCAGCTCACTCGCTTACCGCTTTTCACCTATTTGGTGACGGAGTTGGGTTCCGGTGGCCGTGGCTATCTGGAGACACAGCATATCCAGCACAGTATATCCGGCGGCGTTAACGCTTTCTCTTCAGTTCGCGGTGAACTCGATCACCCTGACAAGATTGATGCATTTGTGACTTTCTCCAGCCGCAGTCTGAAGCGCAACAGCAAAGCCATGATGGCCATGTTAAAGGCGACGTTTTCCCAGCCGGACTTCAATGAGGTGGATCGAATCAGGGACCTGATTAAACAGGCAAAAATACGTCGGGAATCTTCGATTACCGGCAGCGGGCACACCCTGGCCATGTCTGCGGCAGCCAGTTATTTCAGCCCGGTATCATTACTCAATCATCACCTGAGTGGCCTCGAGGGCGTTCGGAAACTGAAACAATTGGACGAAGATCTGGAGAATCCCGCTCAACTTGATAAATTTGTGTCGGTGCTGCGTGGTCTGCATGAATCTATCCGGGACACATCAACCCAGTTGTTGCTGGTATGTGAATCGGGATTCAAATCTGAAGCGCTGGAGCAATTAAATCGGCTGTGGGGAGATTCGAATTCCGTTTCTGCACCGGATAAATTACTGGTGCCATTCGATTCAGCGCCGCAGGATCAGGCATGGCTGACAACGACCCAGGTCAATTTCTGCGCCACAGCTTATCCCACGGTTGCAGAGAATCATAAAGATGCTGCGGCCCTCACCATACTGGCCGGTGTGTTACGAAATGGGTACTTGCATCGGACTATCCGTGAACAGGGTGGCGCCTATGGCGGTGGCGCCGGTCACGATGCCGCAAATGGAATATTCCGATTTTACTCCTACCGGGATCCTAATTTGATGGCCACGTTCGACGCATTCGAGCAGTCCATCGATTGGGTGATGAATTCGAATATTGGTTTCGAATTAATTGAAGAGTCGATACTGGGTGTCATCAGTGGCATTGATGCTCCGGCCTCACCAGCGGGTGAAGCGCGACAGGCGTTTCACAATCAGTTGTTTGGTCGATCGAATGAATACCGACAGGAGATGCGGCAGAACTTTTTGCGCGTCACAGTCGAAGATGTACAGCAGGTAGCCAAAGCCTACCTGACAGGCCCATTTTCACGCGCCGTGGTCATGTCAGAGTCCCGTAGTGAAGAGATACCGGATACGTTCATCCAAAACACAGTATAAAAAGAAACTAAAAAAGGGGAATACCATGGGAGAGATTATTCAACTGAATGCCAAGGATGGATTCCAACTGGACGCCTATCTCGCAAAACCATCGACGACGGCAAAAGGCGCAGTCCTGGTGATACAGGAGATATTTGGTGTCAACGGGCATATCCGGGAAGTTTGTGACGGTTATGCTGAAAACGGGTATGTGGCTATATCACCTGCGATATTTGATCGGGCTGAGAAGGGGGTTGAGCTGGGATATGATGATGAGGGTATTGCCCGGGGTGCTGGCTTGGCACGTAAACAATTGCAACCCGAACAGACAGACCTCGATCTTGCGGCAGCAGCTGACTATCTAGGGCAGTACGGGGATGTGGGAGTCGTTGGTTATTGCTTCGGAGGGTTCCTGGCCTGGAAGTGTGCTTGCCAACTGGATGGAATTAAATGTGTGTCTGGCTACTACGGCGGTGGCATCGCCGGTAGCCTCGATCTGGTTCCTAAAGTACCGACCATACTGCACTTCGGTAACCTCGATGCTCACATTCCATTGTCGGATGTTGATAAAGTGGCCGAGGCGCATCCTGAAGTTGCGATATATATCTATGAAGCGGACCATGGCTTCAACTGCGATCATAGAGCCAGTTTTGATAAACCCGCTTCAGAATTTGCGTTGCAAAGGACACTCACGTTTTTTGGCGATCACCTCAATTAAATTCGTACCTAACCCAAAAGTCGTTTCGTGACGTTAACCTGTATCAAATGTTCGTTACAAAGAGAGATAAATCTGCGGCTCGGATATTGGTTGTTTACAGAGTAGAATATAGGCCTGTTGACTCTAGCGTTCACCGTGCGGCGAATACGGGTGAAAAATAGCAGCCTGTCAGCTTGACAAAACCGCGTGGCTTCTACATTCTGTCGCGGTCATCGACTTGGCTTACTCGCACCAGGAAGAATAAGAATAAATAATAATTATGAGTTGAGTCCTTAGACATTCAGAACATATAAGAGCAACAATCCCAAGTAGGTACCAGCATGAAAGAACATCAGATTAGGCGTGTGCTGTTTGCGTTAGCAGTCGGCATCATGTCTGTGGTTAGTATCCAAGTGTCTGCCCAGACCCTGGACGAAGTTTTGGGTACACGAGCGACAACCACCGTGGATGGCCGCAAGTCCCAGATGAAGATTGATTCACTGACAGACGACACCCGTGATTTGCTAACTCAATTTAAGCAGGTCATGAAAATTGTCGATGGCCTGCGTGTTTACAATCAGCAGCAGGAACGTCTGATCAGGAATCAGGAAAGGGAGATGGGCGAGCTCAACCAGTCAATTGACAATGTGACTGTGGTAGAGCGGCAGATAACGCCTTTAATTGAACGTATGATCAATAATCTTGAGAAATTCGTCGAGCTTGATCTCCCCTTTCTGATGGCGGAGCGGCGTGAAAGAATTGAGTTCCTGAAAGAGACCCTGGACAGAGCAGATGTTTCGGTATCTGAAAAATTCAGCCAGGTTATGCAGGCTTATCAGGTCGAGAATACCTACGGCACAACCGTAGAAGCCTACACCGACGTCATTAACTTCGACGGCAAGGAGCGTCAGGTTGACGTCTTGAAGTGGGGTCGTGTGTCACTGGTTTTCCAGACTCCTGACAGCGCCATCAGTGGCGCATGGGACAATGAGTCACGCACCTGGAAAGTTCTTGGGGACGAGTACACCGCAGGCATCAAGGATGGTTTACGCATTGCGCGTAAGACCCAATCGATGGTGTTATTTCCATTACCCATAGCCGCCCCGGGAGAATAATAATGAAAAAGCTAGTATTGATTATTGCCACCCTCGGACTGGTGCTTTCTGCACCGATCAAGGCAGCCGATGACAAGATTGAAGCCAAGAGTCTTGCCGAACTATTGCAAATGGTGAAAGAAGGTAAGCTGATAAATCGTGATACCAATGCCAGGCGCGAGAGAGAATTTATCTCCAGCAAAGCAAAACAACAACAAGCGGTGACGAGCGCCAGACGCCAGCAGAAACAAGAAGAGGATCGCAGTGAGCGACTCGAGAATCAATTTGAAAAGAACGAAAAAGAAATTGCCGCGCTGCAGGAAATCCTGTCGAAAAGACTCGGTTCCCTGCGTGAGCTTTTCGGCGTGTTGCAGCAGGTGAGCGGGGATACCCAGGGTGTATTTGAAGGCTCGATAGTCAGCGCCGAGTATCCGGGTCGAACCGAATGGCTATCTCAATTTGCTCAGGATATGGGTAAGAGTTCAAAGCTCGCAACGATTGAAGAGATCGAGCGCTTGTGGTTTGAGATCCAGCGCGAGATGACAGAATCCGGCAAGATAACCCGTTTCACAGGTGAAGTTAACAAGTTGAACGGTGACGTGGTTGAACAACAAATTGTTCGGGTTGGCTCCTGGAACCTGGTCAGTAACGGCGAGTACGTTGTTTACGACATAGACAATAAGATCATAAAGGAACTTCCAACCCAACCTGCGAACCGGTTCGTTAACACAACCAAAGCGCTTCAAGACGCCAACAGCGGCATGGTGGCATTTGCAGTGGACCCTCTCAAGGGCCAGCTACTGGTAATGGAGCAGTTCAAACCATCAATTACGGAAAGAATAGATAAGGGTGGTATACCCGGATACACAATTATTGCGCTGGGTATTATTGCTGCACTGTTATCCCTTGAGCGATTTATTACCCTGAGTATTACTGCCGCGAAAGTTAGAAGGCAGACCAAGAACTCAACCCCGGATTCTGGTAACCCACTAGGTCGGGTACTCAAGGTTTATCATGACAACAAAGAGGTTGATCCCGAGACACTTCAGTTAAAACTGGACGAGGCGATCCTGAAAGAGCAACCGGCGATTAACGCCAGAATAGCCTTCATCAAGATCATTTCGATGGTTGCTCCCTTGTTGGGTCTGTTGGGTACGGTTATCGGCATGATCGTGACCTTTCAGGCTATTACTCTGTTCGGTGCAGGTGATCCAAAGACCATGGCGAATGGTATTTCACAGGCACTGATTACAACGGTCGAAGGACTCTGTGTCGCCATTCCAACCGTACTGCTACACTCGATTGTTCAATCCCGCAGTAATATGGTGATGCACATTCTGAATGAGCAAAGTGCTGGCCTGATCGCAGAACATGCGGAAAGCCAAGGTAAGTAGTCGTTATGGAAATTGTCATTACGCTAAGGACGTTTATGGAAACCGGAGGTGTCGTTCTCTGGTACATCGCCGCCACGACTTTCGTCATGTGGGCCTTGATATTCGAACGCTATTGGTACATCCAGACTGATCACGTCAAGGAAGTTGGCAGAGCGCTCTCCTATTGGAACAATCGCACTGAGCGTAAATCATGGAACGCCCATCGAATCAGGGAAGGCCTGATATCAGAAGTCAACATGAGCCTGAGTGCCAATATGCCTTTTATCAAGACGCTTATATCGTTGCTGCCTTTGTTGGGCTTGCTGGGTACGGTGACGGGTATGATCACCGTATTTGAAGCCATGAGTTCCGGTGGCAATGCACGCTCCATGGCGGCCGGTGTCTCGATGGCAACCATCCCGACAATGTCTGGCATGGTCGCGACCTTATCTGGCGTTTTGGCGAATACATTTCTGACCTCCAGGATTCAGATAGATTCTGACTTTATGGCAGATACATTAACAATGGATCATTAGTTGACAGGTTGACTGCATTTGCTTGAGGCGACCGCTGTGATAAGAGACGTTGATCGATCGAGATAAGAAAAATGCGCAGAGGAATAAGAAAAGAAGAAGAAAAGGTCGCGGATTTAACGCCGATGCTTGACGTGGTGTTTATCATGCTTATTTTCTTCATTGTTACCGCCACTTTCATCAAGGAAGCGGGGATAGAAGTGGATCGTCCAGATACCAAAACAGCAGAACCCAAGAAGACTGTCTCGCTGCTTGTCGGGGTTGGTGAAGACAGCTCAATCTGGATGGACAAAAAGAAAGTGGATATTCGCAATGTGCGTCCCACCATGGAACGTCTTCACGCGGAGAATCCCAAGGGCGGCCTGGTCATACAGGCTGATAGCAAGTCTAGAGTCGAAAAAGTGCTCGCGATTATGGAGGCTGCCAGGGCCATCGGTATCACCCAGATCGCAATAGCCTCTGAAGAGAATTAGGAGGAAGTATGGTCATAAGGTTCAGTCTCTCTTCAGTACTCGGTGTTCTTATCACCACCGCGCTGTTTTACCTGATGCAAGCCCTGATCGATAGTGCAGACAGTGCGATCAGTGAAGACAAGATCGGCAGAATTGTTGATATTGTCCGGGTCAAGCAGGCTAACGAGGTAGAAACCAAGCAACGAAAGGCGAAAAAGCCACCCCCCCCGGATCAGCCACCCCCTGACGTTCCACCCATGAATTTGAATGTCTCCGTCGACAACGCCGGTTTCTCCATGTCGGGTCTTTCGGATGGACCTGATATCAGCATCACTGGCGGTGGATTTGCCATCAGTGACGGCGAGTATTTGCCAATTGTTAAGGTTCAGCCGATTTATCCGCGTCGGGCACTCGCCAGGGGTCTGTCTGGATGGTCCATTGTCGAATTTACAGTAACTGCCCAGGGAACGGTGAAAGATGTGTTTGTCGTTTCCAACTGTGGTTGGACCAAGCCGATCTCTTCCGGACAGTGCTTGGATTCTCCCAATGGTGTATTTGATAGTGCAGCGACGCGAGCGGCGCTAAAGTTTAAATATAAGCCTAAAGTGATCGATGGGGAACCTGTTGAAACAGCAGGTGTCCAGAATAGGATCGTGTTTGAATTGGCAGAAGGTTAGGAGGGACAATGAGATATCTTATTATCGCAAGCCTGCTTTTGACAGCGCCACTGGTGATCGAGCAGATGACTGGTATCCCCTTTGGCAGCAGTATTTTTGCGGCTGACAAAAAGCCGGAGAAAAGGCGCGTTCCGCCATTGAAGGAACGAATTTACAAAACCATCTCTGAAGCGCAATTGCTGATCGACCCGGACGCGGTTCCGGTGCCTGAGGGTGAGGAAAAACCGGATGTCGTGGCAAACCCGCAAGAAGCTATAAGGATGATGCTAAAAGTTCTGGAGAGACCCAAACGACTCAATGCTTACGAGATAGCACAGCTCTGGAATACCCTGGCGTATGCCTACTATACCCTCGAAGACATTCCAAACACATTGCGAGCCTATGAGAAGGTGCTTGCCCAGCCGCAAATGCAGATATCACTCGGTATGGAATTATCAGCCTCCAATGCCCTGTTTCGCCTTTACTACCAGCGGGAAGACTACCGCAAATCCATATCTTATATGGAACACTGGGAATCTATCAACGCAACCCGCGATGCAGGCGTCGCCTATCTTAAAGCGACCGCATACTACCAGATGGGCGAGTATAGAACGGCATTAACGCAAGCGTTGCTAGTAGAAGAAATTGCCATCGAGACCGAAAAAACCATGAAGGAAGACTGGTTGTATTTCTATGTCATCCTCTATAGCGAGCTTAAAGACGACGACAATGTCATCAAGGTTCTTGAAAGGTTGATTCTTACCTATCCGAAGAAACAGTACTGGATGCATCTCGCAACACTTTACGGCGAAAAAGGATGGGATGATAAAGCCCTGTCTGCGTTCTACGCCGCCTACATCCAGGGTATGTTTGGCAGGGAAATCGAGCTGGTTATGCTGTCACAGCGGCTGCTTAACGCAGAAGTACCTTATGAGGCAACAGTGGTTCTTGAAAAAGGTTTTGATGAAGACATCATAGAGAAGAACGAGAAAAACATACGTTTACTCGCGACGTCATACACCATGGCTCAGGAATTTTCCAAAGCCATCGATGCATGGCGAGAGGCAACAGACTACGCTGAGGATGGCGAGATCTACTTTCGACTGGCACAGGCATTATCAACCGAGGATCGCCACGAGGAAGCCATAAAATCCTACCGGAATGCATTGAAAGAGGGTGATCTAAAGAACCCGGAAGATGTGAACTACTGGATGGGTATCTCCCTGATGCAGGAACAGCAATGGAGTGCGGCGACAAAGGCATTCCGCATTGCAAGAAAAGACAAGAAAAAAGCGAAGTCTTCAGGCCAGATGTTGAAGTATATCGTCAGTGAGCGGAAACGGCTGAAGGCACTCGCTGAGATGGCCGCAGCCGATTAGTGATATTCGTCACAGATTAAAAAAGGGCAGATTTTCTGCCTTTTTTTAACTCCTCGTGTTACACATTTCTGAATAAGTGGATTGTACTAAGCGTCACGCTTGGTCGGTCGGTGTCGGATGCTCTTGGCGAATTTTTTTCGCTGGTTTTTCTTTTTTGATCGCAGGCTGGCATCAAACTTTTCAGCAAAATGAGAAAGCTCTCGCTGGAATTTACCGAAGCTATCGAGCCGATTCTGCTCAAGATTTCCTTCCTCGATAGCAATTTGGATCGCACAACCAGGCTCTGACTTGTGAGTGCAATCGTTAAATCGACAATCCTTTGCGAAGGTCTCAATGTCTTCAAAGCTTGAGTATAGCGCCTGTTCGTCTGCCCAGAACTGGATTTCCCGCATCCCTGGTGTGTCAATGATGAGACCGCCACCTTCGATGACACAGAGCTCCCTGTGGGTTGTGGTATGTCGACCCCGGCTGTCGGCTTCTCTGACATCACTGGTTTTAAAGTGCTCATAGCCCAGCAAAAGGTTGATTATAGTTGATTTACCCACACCGGAGGATCCCAGCACTGCAGCGGTGCTCCCTTCAAGTACATAAGCCCTTAACCTCTCTACACCATTGTTGTTAAGTGCAGATATGGCATGGACGGGGGTTCCAATGGCAATCGTATTGATCTGTTCGATCTTTTCCTCCAGGTCATCACACAGATCTGTTTTATTAAGGACGATAACCGGACTGGCGCCGCTGCTCCAGGCCAGCAGCAGATAGCGCTCGATTCGACCGGGATTAAAGTTGTCATCCAGCCCTGTGACGATGAAAACAGTATTTATGTTGGCGGCAACGACTTGTTCATCAAATCTGTCACCGGCTTCTTTGCGACTAAACTTACTCGCGCGTTCCAGTGTTTTGTGTATGACTACCTGGTCCTGATCCTGCTCTTGTTCCGGGTGAGCAGCGGGAGTGACGAGGACCCAGTCACCCACGGTGGGTAACTCGGCTTTTGAGCTTGTGTCGTGTCGGGTTCGACCGGGTAAAATTCCAATCAATTGCCCGGATTCACTGATCAGGTGATATCGATTCAGATCCTGACGTATGACCCTCGCAGGGACGAGTTGGCTGCCCGCTTCGAGTTGTTTTTGAAAAAATTTGGTCCAACCCAATTGCTTGAGAGAGAGTTGCTTAAGTGAACGTTGCTCCAAGGCAGGTTTCTCTGACAACACTTCAGCTGGTGAAGAATCGGTCATTGAATCCGGGTTCGATGTATTCTGATTGATAGTTTTCAACGCAATATAACTTCCTTAACAAGAGGTTTGTAAGTGCAATGGCTCATTGCGCTCTGCGTCGAATTACCGGGAAACAAAGTTTCAGGCAGGTCTTACTTCTCGCGGTGATCCATCCGGGAGCGCTCGTTTAACAAAATGACAATCATGGGTAAAGCCTCCTTTTCGGATTGGTTTGATTTGATGCGTCACATTACATCGAAAGACCAGGCGTGGCAACCTATGTCGATTTCCTGGTCAACGATTTGTTGGCAAATACTAATCGAATCAGCGGTGAAAACAACACCAACAGGGTTAAAGCGACAAGAATCACCGTTACTGGGCGTTGCCAGAGAAAATCAATTTGCCCATCACTGAGGGTTATTGCTCGTCTTAGATTGTCCTCGAGCATGCCCCCAAGAATAAAGCCGAGCAACAGGGGTGCCATCGGAAATTCCAGCAGTCGAAGTAGAACAGCACAGATAGCAACAAACAGCATCAGCTGAATATCGAATGTATTAAACGAGACCAGATACACACCCATGATGGTGAAAAACATGATGATCGGTATCAGGTAAGGTTTTGGAATCAGCAACAGTCGGGCAATGTAAGGGATGAGTGGCAGGTTAAGCACCAACAGGACCAGATTGCCAAAATACATTGAAATAATAACGGACCAGAATATCTGAGGCTCGTCAATAAAGAGACGGGGTCCAGGCTGGATGCCATATGCTATCAGAGCCCCCAGCAAGACCGCCGTTGTCCCGGATCCAGGGATGCCCAGTGTCAACAACGGCACAAAGGAACCCGTGCAGGCGGCGTTATTGGCCGATTCCGGTGCAGCCAGACCGCGTAGACTTCCTTTGCCAAACTCTTGTTTTTCATTCTCATTAGACAGGTTTCTTTCCATACCGTAAGCGAGAAATGATGCAATAGTGGCTCCTGCACCCGGTAGTGTGCCAACAAGGAACCCCAGTACCGAGGAACGGCCGATCGCAGGTGCGATGGCTATGGACTCTTCCCGCGAGAGCCTAAGCGCTGATGTTTGCGGCATTGGTGAGGATTCTTCGACCGCCGGACGCAAGATCATCAAGATCGCCTCGGCAAGCGCGAAGGTTGCCATGGCGAGTAGCAGGAAACTGATGCCATCAATGAGGTCCATGCGCCCAAATGTAAAACGTTGCACCCCGGCCGATAAGTCGGTACCCACCGTTGATAGCATCAGTCCAAAACATGTCATCAACAAGGCTTTGAGATACTCGCCTTCTGCGGAAAATGCGGACACCAGGCTCAACCCCAGCAACATCAGGATAAAGTAATCTGCGGAATGGAATCCCAGGGACAACTCAGCCAGAAACGGTGCCAGCAGGACCAACATTACCGCCGCTAACGTTCCCCCGGCAAATGAGGCGTAGGCCGCAATTGCCAGGGCTTTGCCCGCCTGACCCTTTTTAGTCAGGGGATACCCATCAAACGCCGTGGCAACTGTCCCTGCAACGCCCGGAGCGTTTATGAGTATCGATGAGGTTGAACCGCCGAATATTGCACCATAGTAAACGCCAGCCAACAGGATCATCCCACTGGCTGGTTCAAAACCGTAGGTCACAGGTATCATCAGGGCGATAGCTGAAATTGGACCCAGACCGGGGAGCATGCCGATCAAAGTTCCCACAGCACATCCAATCAGCACCAGCATCAGGTTGTGCAGGGTGAGTACCGTGGCGAGGCCGAGGAGGATCCCGTCAAGCAAAAGTCAGCTCCCCAAATATGCTTTCGAGCAGACCAGGTGCGAGGTAAATACCTAGCTGGTCCATCAATAACCAAAAACCAAGTGCCAGTCCGAGGGATATCGACACCATTCTAGTGATCTTGCGTTCTCCAAGCATAGCGAACGAAATCAACAGCAGCAGGGTGGTTGCGATGACAAAACCCAAATCTTCCAGCAGCAGGCCATACAGGGACAGCATTACCAGTAAGAGACCGGCAGGGAACCAGTTCAGACCCCTCAAGGCGTTCCAGTTGAAATGGGTTGATGGCATGGCAATCAACAGAGCTGAGCAGAGGATGCTGCACGTACCAATCATGTAAGGCATCGTACGAGCGTTAAAGACTTCTTCTTCACTCCAGAAGTCCAGGGGAATTTCACCTGCAAAGTAGATGTAAGCACAGGAAAGAACCAGGAAGATTAGGCCAACTAATCTTATATTACTAATATAAACAAACATTTATTTAATTATTCTAGATATCACATTAAGTTCTTAGGAAGCCCAGCTGGCGCATTAGTTTTTCTATTTCCCGTTCCTGTTGCTCCAGGAAGCGATAGAAATCCTCACCCTCATAGTGCAGGGAAGTCCAGCCATTTCGGGTCCGCACCTGCTCAAAGGCAGGCGTCGTAATCAACCGGGCAATGGTCTGACGCATTTTTTTATATTGTGTCTGGGATAAACCCGGCGCCGCAAAAAAACCTCGCCAGTTAGCGAATTCCAGCTCGAAACCTTGTTCTTTCAGCGTCGGTAGCTCCGGCGCGTCATCGAGGCGCGATGGGGCAGTAACAGCTATGATTCTGACTTCGCCCGCCCGTTGCATGGCAATGGCTTCACTTAAGCCTGTGGACAGAATCTGGCTTTCACCCGTAAGAATCCCTGCCATTGCCTTCCCACCCCCGTCATAGGAAACGTAGACCAGTTTTTTTGGGTTTCCACCCGCTAATTCCAGGGCGCGCGCCAGAATGAAATGATCGGTACTCCCGCGTACAGATCCACCAGCTGCTTTGAGGGAGCGGGGATCTTGCTTGAACTGGGTGACTGCATCTGCAAAATCTTTGATAGGCGAATCTTTAATCACAACAAAACAACTGTAATCAGCAATAACCGATGCAATGGGTTCCAGGTCTCTGAATGACTGAGGGAATATTTTCTGCAGGGACCTCACCACCATTGGGGTTGAATTGATTAACAGCGTGTTTTGTTGTCGTTCAGCTGTCTCAATGAGCTTTGCAATGGCCCGTCCGCCGCCGCCCCCCGACAGATTTTCAAAGGATACGTTTGACACGAGATTGGATTTTACCAGTGCTTCGCCAACGCCTCGGGCTGTGCCATCCCAGCCACCTCCAGGGCCCGCGGGAATCAGGAAGTGCATCCGGGTCATCACCTCGGGTTTCTCCACACCGGCCGTCTTGGCACTGACCGTAAACGCAAATATCGCTGTCAGCAGGAAACAGACAAGACTTCTCATCATTTGTTCAGGAAGTTCAAAGGCAAACCGGCCTGGGACCAGGGGGTAGAAATTAGCTTGCCGGTCGTGGACTGGGTTATAAATGCTGTTTTTAAGTCCGGGCCGCCAAAGCAAATATTCGTGGTCAAAATATCCGGCATGGAGACAAACTCGGCAGATTCGCCATCGACTGAATGAATCGTAATACCACCATTAATCAGGGTAGCGACACAAATGTTGCCTGCAGCATCCACAGCGAGTGAGTCAAACATGTGGTAGTCCGGTATCTGAGCCATCATCTTCCTGGGTCCTGCCAGTTTACCCGGTGATTCAATATCAAATGCCCAGAGTCGTCCGGTAGGGGTTTCAGCAACGTAGAGACGATGCTCCGCTGGAGACAAACCAATCCCGTTGGGGCCTTCCAAAGGGAAGATGACCTCGCTAATCTGGCTGCCATCGGCCAGGGCGTAGTATACGCCAGTACGATCTTTATCCCTGGCCCGATTTTTACCGTGATCCGTAAACCAGAATCCCCCCTGGGCATCGAAAACGATGTCGTTTGGGCCGCGAAGCGGATGGCCATTGCATTCTGTGTAGAGAACTTCCACCGTGCCAGTGGCCAGATCTACTGCTTCAATTCGGCCGCCTGAATAATCACCCGGTTGGTTACCGGGAAAAACAAGGTCGCCTCGCTCGTGCCATTCGAATCCGCCGTTATTACATAGATAACATCTGCCATCAGGTCCAAGAGCCGCGCCATTAGGCCCACCGCCCGGTTCAGCCACAACTTCTACCTTACCGGAAACAGTGACCCTGCTGAGGGTACCGCGCTGAATTTCTACCAACAGGACGCTGCCATCGGGCATTGCTATTGGACCTTCAGGAAACTGTAATCCGCCGGTAACTTCTGATATCTCGGTCACTCTTTTCTCATTTTGTTTTAATGGTCATACTATAAAGATCAACAACCGGCTTGAGAAGCTTAAGGTGACGTACCCAATATGGAATTGAAACCACACCCGCAAAACATTAATTTCCAATGGCGATACCGCGAGGGCCCCTACAAGGTGATCAGTGCCGGGCAGGCACGGGCGTGGAACGAGGAAGGGTTTTTTCTGTTACGGAACGTGATACCTGCCGAGCAGCTTGCTGCACTTATCGGAGCAATAGACCCATTTGATCAGAAGACAGAACAATTTCTCGAATCCAGAGGTGGCAAGATGGGCATTTCGAGGTCCAATGAGCTGACCTTCACGATACACCTGGTAGCCAGGTCAATAATCGCCAGGGATTTCACTCGCAGTACATTGTTTTCGAATCTTTGTCTGGACCTGTTAGGTCCCGATGCACGCTTGTACTGGGATCAGGCGGTCTACAAAAAACCTGGCAACCCAAGGGAATTTCCATGGCATCAGGACAATGGCTACAATTTTGTCGAGCCCCAGGACTATTTGACCTGTTGGGTCCCACTCACTGATGCCACGGTAGGCAATGGCTGTCCCTGGGTTATGCCAGGTATCCACCAGCGGGGAACCTTGAATCACTGGCAGACGGATCTTGGATTCGAATGCCTGGACAACCCGGTGGGAGCGGTACCCATCGAGGCAAAAGCAGGTGATGTTGTCGTGTTTTCGTCCCTGACACCACATAGAACGGGTCCGAACTTAACCACAGACACCCGCAAGACCTATATCTGCCAGTATGCTCAGGACTCTGCGGCAATGGTTGCAGCAGATGGGACACGAAGAGTCCAGCACGATCCTACGAGGCAGTATTCGATCTGCCGAAATGGAGTCGCAGTCGATGCTGAAAACGGCTGAGCCAGTCACAATACGAGGATTCGAAACTGCCGTTGATGTCTATGTTTCCCCGCTTTGATTGGTGAATCACCAGTGTATTCGAGAGCCATTCGTGCAAGCTGCGACGACGATCGTCGAAGGTGAGTAATAGAATTTCACTCCAAATCCACAGATCCCACCCGTCATCCAGCCTGTCCCAGACACCGTTGGCGAAATGAAAACTGCTGATTTTTGCCGCAGTCGTTGCCTGCTCGTTCGGCGAAAATCCTTCCGCCATCAACCAGACAATGCTCAGTATCATTCCAAGAGCGAAAAGCAGGTCCGGGCTGTGGCGTCGAAGCACGATTCCGAAGCTGGGTGAAGTCACCAGATCCTGTTCCACGACTACAATTCCCAGCAATCGTTTACCAATAGTCTGTTGTCCGCCAGCGGTAAATCCGATCTGGTACAAGGGATAAAGCAGGGGCAATCCGGCGACACAGTACCAGTAGCCTGTATCGAGTAAAAAGCCAAATAACAGGCCGAACGGAATGTAAACAACAAGTAAGTCGATAATCAGGGCAGGTAGCCGGTAAAATATCCCGGCATAGTTTTCGTCACGTGAAATTTTCAGATAGCTGACTGCTGGTCCCGTTGAAGGGCCAATTCCCTGGATGCGTTGCTCAATCTCGAATTCGACCCATTCAAGTCGGTTCTCGAATTGTGCTCTGTCAACGTGTTCCCTGACACTGACCAGAGTGTGCAGATCGTAACTTTTGATAAGTTCTCTATATTGCTGGTCTTCCATAGCCTTTTTTTTAACCGGAATGTTCTGCCTCAGTGAGTCTTAAACAGATCCACACTGGAATCAATTTATTTCTCACTCTGCAGCTTCATTTGACAGCATCGCTGAAATCAATACACTGAAACGGTCATTACCGTCAGGGGATAGTTCGATGAAGTTGTTTCAAGCTCCATAACAAACCGAGTAAGCACGTGGGGACTTACCCATTAAGTCATGGGAGCTCCTCTCGATTTGAAGTCATTCAGGCTATTTAAGGAGAAGGTTTATGGCAAAAGGCAGAGACAAACGAAAAGTAAATGATCGAGCAAAACCTCAAAAGACGCTCAAAGAAAAACGCCGTGAGAAAAAAGAGAAGCTGGCTTCGAGAAGCCCAATCTCATAGTTCAAACTTGTAGTTCAAGCTCGTAGATAAAGGTGGAAAGGGGACCAGGGCGTGTTTTCTGCGCCCTGTTTTCCGGACCGATTAAATTAATTCGCGTTCTTTACCGTGTCAAAAGCCCAATCCAGCCACGGTAGCAATTTCTCGATGTCTGAATCCTCGATGGTGCCGCCACCCCAAATACGAATTCCGGCAGGTGCGTCCCGATAGGATCCAATATCATAAGCAACACCTTCATCGCCCAACAGATTGACCATGGCTTTGACAATCGTACTTTGTTCATCCGCCTTTTTTTGGATGAACCAGGGATCCTTGATCCTCAGGCAGATTGATGTTGATGAGCGCGTGTTTTCTTCTCGTGCAAGGAACTCGGCCCAGCTTGACTTCCCAACCCAGGACACCGTGACGGCCAGATTCCGCTCACTGCGATCAATTAAAGCAGTAAGCCCACCGATCCTGGTCGCCCAGGTGAGGCCGTCCAGCTGATCTTCCACGGCGATCATAGAGGGTGTGTTTATGGTGGCACCCCGGAATATATCGCGAATGAGTTTGCCGCCCTTGGTTAACCGGAACAGTTTCGGTAAAGGCCAATCCGGCGTATAGCTTTCAAGCCGTTCTACAGCTCTGGGGGAAAGTGCAATCATGCCGTGAGCGGCTTCCCCGCCCATGACTTTCTGCCAGGACCAGGTTACAACATCCAGTTTCGACCAGTCCAGATCCATGGCGAAGACAGCGGATGTTGCATCGCACAGTGTCAGTCCTGTCCTGTCCGCTGCAATCCAGTCCGCATCGGGGACCCGAACACCTGAAGTCGTGCCGTTCCAGGCAAAAACAACATCGCGACTGCTATCAACCGTATTCAGATCAGGGAGGTCGCCGTACTCTGCAGAAATATCCCTGACATCATCGAGCTTTAAATGTTTCTGTATGTCGGTTCTCCAGCCCTGGCTAAAGCTTTCCCAGGAGAGTACATCGATCCCCCGTTGTCCAAGCAGGTTCCACATTGCCATCTCGAAAGCCCCGGTATCAGAACCTGGCACGATACCCAACAGGTAATCATCCGGTATACCCAGAATGGATTTACTCATTTCGATGATTTCACGCAACTTGCCCTTTTCATTGCTGGCTCGATGGGAACGACCCAGACTCTCAGTTGATAAATTGCTGATTGACCAACCAGGACGTTTCGAGGTCGGCCCAGATGAAAAACAGGGATTGGCGGGTCTAAGTTCGGGTTTCATAATACGACCGTTTCTAAAATCGCGTACTTTATCGCAATGTGGCTTGCTGCTCCATGGAATTTCATTCACCCGGTCTATTCGAGTTGCTCATCATGGGCCAAAATAATAATGTGGCGTCGGACCACTGGGAACAATAATGAACAAACAATACCAGGTCGCGGCCCTAATGGCTGTTTCGGCGATGTTCACCCTGGCGGGTTACGAATTTATCCGTTCTGCATCCACGGTCCTGTTTAAAACAGCATACGGTGCGCAGAATTTGCCGCTGGTCATGGCGGCAATGCCAGTCGTGGTGTTTCTGGGTGTCGCCCTCTACGGACGAATTCTCACGACCCTGGGGCCCAGGCGAACCTTGTTGGTAACATCGCTTGGATCGGGACTGCTTATTTTCTGTTGCTACCTGTTGGTTATCAGTGGTAGCAAAGTGGTTACACCGGTCCTTTTTCTGACCAAGGAACTGTATATTGTTCTGCTGATTGAACAATACTGGAGTTATATCAACTCCTCGCTGACCCCGGTCAATGCAAAAAAACTCAATGGGCCCATCACTGGTATTGCGGGACTCGGTGGTGCGTTAGGTGGCCCCCTTGTTGGCATGACTGCGAATCAATGGGGCACAGAAACGATGGTGTTGCTGGCGGCAATTTCAGTCATACCGGCCGCAATGGTTTCCAATATTACCTACCGTCTGTACGGTGAACCGGAGGTGCCGGTTTCAACGTCTGAGAAATCCGGCTTTATGGGATGGAGCTGGTTGCGCAAAAATCATACTCTGGCTTATCTGCTTGCCATTGTGTTGATGTCACAGGTAGTGGCGGCGGTGCTGGATCTTAAATTCCAGGGCCTGTTATCAGTGGAATTCGAAGGCCAGCCCGATAAGGAAACTGCTTTTCAGGGTTGGTTCTTTGGTACATTGAATACGAGTGTATTGCTGTTGCAGTTTGTCATTGCACCACTGCTGATGAGTTTTGTTGCCTTACGCTGGATTCACATCCTGATGCCGGTAATCAGCACGAGCGCAATAGGTTTTGCCTTGTTCAGTCCATCGGTGTTTAGTGTGGGTCTGGCGTTTTTTCTATTTAAGGCCTTTGACTATTCTGTGTTTAGGGCAGCGAAGGAGGTTCTCTACGTTCCCCTTGGTTTTGACGAACGCTATCGTGCAAAACAGATAATTGATGTATTCGCGTATCGAACGGGGAAGGGCGCATCTTCGGTCGTGATTGTGCTGTTGCAGAGGGCTGGTGTAATGATGAGTAATTACTATCTGGCCGCTGGTTTTGTCGCCACACTTGTGTGGCTGGCGCTTATTTTTCCATTGACCCGCGGTGCGAAAGCAACACAGGATTGACACCCGGCCAGGTACCCCCAATGCCTCTCTGGCAGAGTGTTGGGCTACAGAGATTTCCTATTCAATCAGAATATTAGTATCGAGAGTCCCTGCTGCCAGGGCATTTATCAGATAGGCCAATCGGTGCCCGCCGCGAATGAGTTGCAGAATGACGACAGGTTTTGATCGTTCCAGATACGCCTGACCCAGCTTGTCCCCTGAGAAAATTGTGTTGGAGTCTGCATTCAGGTAGGCGTATTCACGGGCCAGGGTGAAGGATTCGTCCATCCACTTCAGCACATTTTGTTCGTTCAGTTTGAATTGTTCTGCCGACAGGTAGTCCAGACTGGATGGATAACTCAGACCGGCTTTTGCCAGTAGCTCGACATCCCAGAGCTTGTGTAAATTGGATTCATTGCCGAACCAGGTAACCCGGATTTTATTGCCACCCCAGTCCTCAAGATTACTGATATGAAGTGGCTGGTGCAGGTCGCCGATATAGTGCCCCACAAAACGCAGTGCCGCTGCTTTTCTACCGCGTTCCCGGTTACTGCCAGGCTTCTGGTTGAGGTAAGTCAGGTTTCTCTGGATGGCGACAACGATGCAGTCCAGGGCTGCACAGTCCCGGGTCAGGGCGACACTGTTTTTGTCAGCCGGTACGTTCAGGTAGTGGCTTTCATAACTGCCTGTATACGCGTCATATTTGGCACCATCTGCCCAGGTACAAGCCTTCACGAGGTCCTGCTGTTCGTTGCCATCAAGGTATTTACCCATTGCCAGCGTTTCTTCTACAAAGGCATGCGCCTGCGGTGTCAGGTTTGCAACGGCGATTGCACAGATCAGCTGGTGACCTTGTGTGCCCCAGGCAAACACATACCCCGGCGCCAACAACAGGGGCATAAGCGCCCATATCAGTATGCTCGGTATCCGGGTTTGATTTGTCATGCTATGGCTGCGCTACAATCTCTGGTCAAATGGAATAACTCGATCTATGTTAACCAGTTCCTGTCGGGAAAATGCCTAATTCGATGTAAAATCACAACTTTATTTCTACGACCAGGACCGCCGATATTGATGACCGTTGTCAAGGGTGGTACTTAATCAGAGATTCCCTAGATGATAGTTGTAAAAAGACGCCAGACAGAGCACGCCATTGTTTATGCCAGTATACGCCGACAGGCAAATGAGGATCCTCGGTTTCGTGGCCGTCGTGAGGCGGAGCAGCCCTTGTCAGTTGAAGCGGCGCGGCGCCTCATTTCTCACTCACCGAATTCAGTTGTATTAGGGGCGTTCGACCAGGAGGTGTTTGATCAAGAGGATCTGACTGGAATAGTATCCATGGGGTGGATGGGTCCATCTGCAACACTTTTCGGGTTGTTCGTGGTTCCCGGTTAACGACGCCAGGGTGTTGCCCGGGCACTGATAGAAACACTGTCCCTTGAGGCAACAAAAGTTTCATGCAGAAATTTGAAACTCGATGTGCTGAAACAAAACAAGCATGCCATCACCCTGTACGAAAGTATGGGCTTCCGGCAAGTAGGCACCGACGGCGAAGGTTTTCAGTTTGATCTCTTACTGTAACCAACTTTTTTAAGTGGGTAGCTTCGATAACTGACTCGATGCTGACCGTCTTTGATAAGCACAACGGTATCCGCCAGGGCAAGGTGTGCCTTGTTGTGTGTGACAAAAATGCAGGTAATGTTCATAGCTCGAATAGTGTTCATCGTCTTTAACGCGGAGGGACCATCAAGGTGTGCGGTACCCTCGTCAAGGAAGAGCATCCTGGGTTGCCGGTAGAATGCCCGGGCAATCAACACTCGCTGGGCCTGGCCGGAAGACAAGCATGTGCCCATTTCACCGGCAGGGCTTTCATAGGCCATTGGCAGATTCATAATATCCTGGTGAATTCCGGCGTTTTCCGCCGCATTTTCGAGACGTGGCCAATCTACAACATGATTACCCAGTGCAATGTTGTTCCTGATGCTGCCGGAAAATAGCTGATCTTCCTGCATAACGCTGGCACTGTTGGCTTGCAGGGAGTGTATGCCAACCACATGCAATGATTGATTATCAAAATGCAATTCCCCTTCGTCCATGGTCAGGCAGGATTGCATAAGTTTAAGCAAGGTGGACTTACCGCTACCTGATGGGCCATAGATTGCGACCAGATGTCCAGGTTTAACAAGAAGATGCAGATTTCTGATTATCCAGGGTGAATCTTTGTCGTAGCGAAACGAAATTGATTTCGCTTCTATTGCTCCGGATAATTGACGTGTTGGCAGCTTGCAGATTTCAGATGGTTGCAATTTGATATCAGATAGCCGGAGGAAGTGGAGTGACAACATAAGATAGGTCATCAATTCGTGAATTAACGAGGTAAGCGCAGTCTGGAGCTGGGTCTTGTAGGCAATAAACGCAAACAACATACCGATACTCATCGTACCTGCCAGAACCTCCCGGGCACCCAGGTAAATAACCGTAATGCCGGAAATTCCGGTAATCAACCCGCCAGCAATACTCAATCCAAGTTCCAGTCTACCGACGTTAATACCGGTATTGATCGTCTCTGATAATCTGTTTTGCCAGTCACTGATGCGATGGGTTTCGATGCCATATCGTTTAATCGTGGCAATGGATCTTATCGTTTCCATAAAGTTAGAGTCCAACAATGCTTCTGCCACCAGTTGTTCGTTCGCCCGGGCTTTAATGGGAGCAAAAAAGATCAATTGGGATGCCAGGTCCAGCACAATTACGCTGAGCACCACGCTGGCCAGTAAGGGAGAATAAACAAAAACCACAACCAGTGTTGATATCGCCATGATCCCGTCTAACAGTACGGTTATGGCGCTGCTGGTGATAAAATTCTGGATCGGTGCAAGTGACTGAAAGCGGGAGACAATATCCCCCATATGTCTTTTCTGGAAAAATGCTACCGGTAGATGAATCAGATGATGGAACAGGCTGGCACCGAATTGAAACGATAGCTGACTCGTCAGGTAAATGGATGCCCAGCCTCGCACAGCCTGTGTCATGACTGAAATCAGTACCAGAAAACCGAACCCAAGCGCGAGTATCAACAACAGGCCTACGTCTCTTTTCACCAGCACTTCGTCAATGACTAACTGCGTATAAAACGGACTCAGTAACGCAATCAGTTGCAGCACGAACGCGAGCACAAATATCTGGCAGAGCACGGGAACGAGCCCGTGGGTATTTTTTAGAAAGTCCCTGATGCCGAGCTGAATAGTCGTGGTTCGAGGTGTAAAATCACCATTCGGCGTCAGCTCAAGTACTACCCCGGTGAAATGACGGCTCAATTCCTCGTAGCTTATATTCCTGGTCCCAACTGCGGGGTCATGGATAGTGACGTGTTTGCGAGTACATTTTTTTAACACCACGAAGTGACAGAAGTCCCAATGAAGCACGACTGGCTGAACAAATGCGCGAAGTTCTCCTGGTTCACAACGAATCGCCCGGCAGGAAAAGTGGTGACTGGTCGCGGCACGCATGACACTCGATAAGCTGGCGCCTCGCAGTCCGAAGTTGCAATTTTCTCTGAAGATCTGCAGATCGACCTGGTGCCCAAAGTAGCCGGACAACATGGCCAGGCATGCTAATCCACATTCTGTATTTTCCGATTGTAAGATCAGCGGTAACCTTTTCCTGCCGGAGAAATTCAAACTGTCAAACATAGTGACCTTTGGCGGCCAGAAGTGGTTCGAACAGCCAATCCAGTAATGTCCGTTTATTCAGAATCACATCTGCCTTTAATGTCATGCCTGGTTTCAGCGGGGCATTCTTGCCATAGGCGGTGACGGATTGTCGGGACAGGGTAACGATGGCGAGAAAATAGGTTCCCTGAGCGGGAATTTGCAACGGTAAATCCTGCGACACAATAGGGTGGTCAGTGACGGAGAGCACCTTACCGGAATAGGCGCCGAACTGAAGATGGGGGAATGCATCATAAAGAACATTAACTACCTGTCCGGGTTGGATAAAACCAATAGCCCGACTCGGAATCAACAAACGGGCATGCAGTTTTTCATTGGAGGGGATCAGTGTCATTATCGATTCCTTCAATGCCACTACGTCACCGGTTCGTTTGAATATGGCTGCCACCTGACCATCCATGGGGGCTTTGACAATCTGTTGACTATTCGCCAGCCAGTTGTCTCTCGACTGGATCAGGTGGATTCGCTTCTCCTTAAGTTCGGCTTCTTCCATGGCGTGCCGGGCTTTGAGGTCCTGCTGTTGCAGCACAGCGAGAGATTGTTCTTCGCGGTTTCGTGCCAGCCGCTCGGTGATTTCTTCCAGTTGTTGTTTCGCGACAAGGTATTGGTCCTGGTATTGCGCCCACTCCAATGTCGAGAGGTTCCCTTGTTTCTTTAATGACGAGGCTGCGTCGTAGATGTCCCCGAGCCCCTTCAATCGAAACCTCTGAATCTGTTGGATACTCTGTAACCGCTGTCTGGACTCTGCCAGACCCTTCTGCTTCGCGACAACCTGACTTTGTTCCCCTCGCTGTACCCGCTTCAAATTCCCGAGTTGTTGCTCGGTTGCATCAATGAGCAGGTTAAAAGTAGATGCCTGTTCACTTTGCCTCAACACTTCAGACTGTATGACCGCGACCGGAGAACCGGCGGTTATGGTTTGACCTTCTTTCACCAGTATTTGGGTCAGCGTTCCAGTCAATTCAGGCGATACTCTCATCACACTGGCATGCAGGTAGCCGTGAACGGTTGTTTTTCGTTGGTAGGATTGTGAAATAAGCAGGTAGGCTGCAAAGGCGATAATCAACACCAGGATGCCACTGATCAGGAAAGATCCAGGCGGTGCAATCAGGCGAAGCCTGCCAAAACCGCTGTCAGATCGATGGGCTAGCGACTGTGCCGTAAAAAGCCTGTTTGACATAGTTTTTGACACAGTTCCCGATACCGCCTCGTTTCAGATTGAGGGCTAGTTTGGTAGCTGCCGGTCAGGGTTACCAGTCGGGTATTGCTGCGTTGGACGTGCGATATTTCTCATCCAAACGGTGGAAGAATCGCGCAAAGTTGCGACGGACTAGGGCAGTAGCATCCCTGCATCATCAAACTCATTACCGATCATGGATTCATCAAAAGGCGTTAGCTGGTACACATAATAATTCAACCAGTTTGAGAACAGCAGATTGCCGTGGCTTTTCCAGGTAACAATAGGTTCCTGGTCGGGATCACCATCAGGAAAGTAGTTTTCTGGGACGGCGGGTGCAATACCTGACGCCACATCCCTTTCGTACTCATCCTTGAGGCAAAGGGGTTCATACTCAGAGTGCCCCGTGACGAATAATTGCCGACCATCCTTGCGGGCGACGATGTATGCACCGGCGATCTCTGATTCAGCAATAATTTCCAGTTCGTCGTGAGCAGTGATGTCAGCGGAAGCCACTTCCGCATACCGTGAATGGGGAGCATCGAAGATATCGTCAAATCCCCTGACTATGGGAGACAGTGGTTTTACCAGATAATGCGGGTATACACCGGAAATTTTCTTTGCCAACAGGCGTTTGTTGATGCCATAAAGATGGTACATGGCTGCTTGAACTCCCCAGCAAAGGAACATGGTTGACGTGACATGATGCAGGCTCCACTCCATGATTTGTTTCATCTCTTCCCAGAATGAAACCTCGTCAAAGTCTTTTTGTCCTAAAGGCGCGCCGGTAATAATCAATCCGTCGTATTTAGTCTCACGTATCTCGTCGAATGACTTGTAAAAAGTCTCCATATGTTCGATTGGGGTATTCTTCGAGGGTCGGTTGTCGATCCTCATTAATTCGATATCGACCTGGAGGGGAGAATTAGCGAGCATTCGCATCAGGTGAATTTCCGTTTCGATCTTTTTCGGCATCAGGTTTAACAATAGGATCTTGAGCGGCCTGATGTCCTGTCTGGCAGCTTCGGTTTTAGAAATACAAAAGACATTCTCGCTTTGCAGGACACCCGCAGCGGGTAAATTATCCGGGATTCTAATGGGCATGACACACCTCAACTACCGTTCGTCCAAATCGAAAGCAAAAAAAAACCTACCAGCGTTCGCTAAAGTAGGCTTTTGTGCTCTCTTTAGCCGTATTTATTAGGCGCCCGCAAGCTGAACTCAAATCGGCGCACAATGTAATGCAGTGTATTATAGAACCCTGACCGCCTAGGTCAATGCCGGTATTCACAGCATCAGGTTTGTTGTCCGAACCTCTCCTGCAGTCTCTTCATGCCATTCAGCCATTTATCATAATCCGCTGTTTTAAACTGCATATAGCCCAGAACCTCGGGATGAGGCAGGATCAGGAATTTTTCACTGGCTATCGTATCCATAACGGAATCGCATAATTGCTCCGGCTCCATCATGCCGTCGATGCCAGCGACACCTCCATTTTCAGTCTGTGCGGTCATTGCAGTTCGAACTGCCTGGGGGCAGAGAACCGACACCTTGATACCGCGACCGCCATAGGTAATCGCGAGCCATTCAGCATATCCAACGGCAGCGTGTTTGGTAACAGCATAGGGAGCACTGCCAATCTGCGAAAGCAAACCAGCGGCTGAAGCGGTGTTGAGAATATAACCGTCTTGTCGACGTAGCATCGCCGGAAGTGCAGCGCGGGTGGCATAGACGTGCGCCATAACATTAACTTCCCAGATCCGGGTCCAGTCCTTGTTGGGTGTTTCCGGCCCCCCTCCGACTCCAATCCCCGCATTGTTGCACAGCAGATCGATGCGCCCGTGTTCAGATTCAACCTGCTGAATAAGGTTTATCACGTCTTTTTCGTTTGCTACGTCCGTCGCAATAGCTTGCGCACCAATCTCTTCTGCAACTTCAACAAGCTGAGCTTGATTGAGGTCAGCGATGACCACGTGTTTCGCACCTTCGTGTAAAAACCGACTTGCCATTGCCCGGCCAATGCCACTGGCACCGCCTGTCACAACGGCGACTTTATTTTTAATATCCATTTGCTGACCTTGTTGAATACAATACACCGAGCGTCGCATATTTCCTGTTGAACTGGAAGTCAGGCGGCAACAAACAAATTCATCTAAAATTGCTGTTGCAACGCTGCAACTTTCGCCCGATCACCCGCTTACCAGAATTAGCATTGATATCAGCGTATCATGGATGATTATGGTTGACTCGGAACGCTCTTGCCATCCTCCCCTAGAAATTTAGCCCCAAAGCCGACCCCACCTGATCCGGGTGCGATACGAGCGTTTGTGCCCCATTGCTGACCAGTTCCTGTTTATCTCGAAATCCCCACAAGGCTCCGACAGCGATCATACCGCTAGCCTCTGCAGCCTGCATATCCATCGCCGTGTCTCCCACCAGTGCAATTTGAGCAGGGGGGATTGAAAGACGCTCAGCAATGAGCAGAGCTCCGCGTGGATCTGGCTTGTGTGGAGTGTCTTTCGAAAACCCCGTGATCTCGGAAAATTTGATCTCAGGAAAAAAGTACTCGATGCACTGTTCTGTGAAGATCTGGTCCTTATTGGACAGCACAGCAACGGGAATTCTCTTGGTGTTAAGCTGGACAAGCAGTTGCGTGATTCCTGGATAGCGTTCGACATCTTTTCGCCAATTTTGCTGGTAATCAAATTGTTGATTTCGCAATGTTTCGTTGACGTTCTTTTCGGATCTTTCGTTCACTGGTAAGCACCGGACGACGCATTGTCGAGCTCCATCTCCGATAAAGTATCGATAGGCATGGATATCATGCACGGGAAATCCCATCCGCGACAACACCCGGTTGTGGCAATTGGCAAGGCTGGTGAGGGTATTCAGCAGGGTCCCATCCAGGTCAAAAATCACTGCCCGGCAGCGGTCGTTTACCTTGTTGATCACCTCTGCCTGTGCTCTATTGGGATGTGGCCTTTGGAGCTTCGTACCCGATCAAGCCACAAGCGAATTGCAGGGTAATTCGTCATCTTGAACCCTCCCTCATCGGCCACGTGGGTGTAAGCATAAAGGGCGATATCTGCAATTGTGTATTTATCCGTTACAAAATATTGGTTTTTTGACAGGTGTTGCTCCATAACGGCCAGCGCGGCATACCCAGGGGCTCGTTTTTCCGCTATTTGGCGAGCATATTCCTGCGGTTGACCGAGAATCGATATCCAGAACCTGGAAGTGGCGATAAAAGGTTCGTGACTGTACTGCTCAAACCCCATCCACTGGAAAACCAGCGCCTGATCAAACTTGCTGGAAGGAAAATATGGGGTTCCCGCAGCCAGGTACCAGAGAATTGTATTGGATTCGGCGAGATAGTGACCATCGGGAAGTTGCAGTACGGGGACGCGTCCAACTGGGTTTTTTTTAAGAAATCCTGGTGCGCGTGACTCGCCCTTAAGGATATCTATGTCGATTATCTCGAATGGAAGCTCCAGGAGAGTCATAAGCAGTCGGATCTTGTAACAGTTGCCTGAGTCCTGCATCTGAAACAGTCGATGGGGTGATCGCATTTGAAACCTTAAAATATTGAAACTTTTATTTGTTAAAATCGGGTCTGCGGAGTTTGCCGGGAGATGTGCGCTCGTCTGATTTGTCTAAATGAGAGTGTAACTCATCCTTGAGCTGCATCAGGTTGATCGTTTTATCTCTAACGCGGGATAGCAGCTGCTGCGCGTACACAGGACCAATGGGTGGCTCGTTGCTGCCCCTGGGTTGTTCTGCCAGTGCATAGTAGCCTAAAGCATCCAGCACCAGGGATTCCAGCCGGGTGGACATATTGCTCAGGTGAATCTGTTGCAGGTGCACTGTGGTTTCGCGATCAACCTCATTGTGATGAACCCTGACACCATCCAGTTCAATTTTTATCTCTGCGAGCTGTAACGACAGGGACGACGTATCATCCTGAAGGTCGAGTTCAGTAAGAATTTCCTCTACCAGCTCGAGGTTCGTGCTGAATTCTAGTACCCGGCTGTTCATTTCAGGGTTTGGTTTTCGTATCAAGAGGTTTTTGGTTTATCACCACCGTTCTTGCTATTTTGTCATGCAAGCCTTGTTTTCTCTTGTCCAAACCGATCCAGACAAAACCCAGTCCAAACACAAACAGGCTGATAAAATAGCCGAGGTATCGCACCAGCAACTGGGTGGTTGACGCTTTACCAAAATCTGCTGCATTGACGATATAGCTTCGAAACAGCATCTTTCCCGGAGTGGCAGAAAAAAAGATCCAGAACGCGATGATGATCGCGGCTACAACAACTGTCTGCAGCATCATGGGTGCGAGGAGCGATTGCAGATAAGCTGAAGATTCATTCGGGTCAGATGCACTCAATTTTGCAATATCGATGTTACGGGAGGTCATTGCCATGGGAGTCAGCAGCAAAGAGGCAACCACGCTGTCGATAATAAACGCCGTGAATCTCGCCCAGAAGCCAACATAGTGAATATCAGCTCTGTTCACAGAGCGCTTATCACGGAGATTCGTGTCAGGATTCCTGTCTATCATTTTGAGCTCTTCGATTTAATCAGCAGAGATTTTGCTTCATTGATCCGTGCGGCGAGAAACGTTGAGCCGCCGCGATCAGGGTGCATTTTTTGAATCAGGCGTCGATGGGCTGCAATAATTTCTTCCTTCGTTGCGTCTGACTCCAGGCCGAGGATTGCGAATGCCTGGGTTTCATTCATATCATCGTTCGTCAGGGTGCTACTATCCTGGGCTGAGGTATCGTCGTGCTCCCAGTCCGGATAGATTCGTTCAAGATATGCACGCAACACATTCACAGAATCATTGTCTGGCAAGCATTCCTGCAGCAGATCCATCGTCTGTTGAAAATCTAACTGAGACAGGCTTTGGCCTGCAAATTGTCCCGCCAGAACAGAGCCATCTAAATTTCCACTGTCATGATCCAGGGACATATCGAGGAACGCGGTTTTAATTTGAGATGTTCGCCCTGGTGTGACAGTTTGTTGACCAAAACCGGCTCCTGAAAACCGGCTGAAGAGTCCCGGTGCGTTTCGGAACAGGGCATAGGTTCTGAAAATCTGCAAACCGTTTCGCAGAGCAGCCGCGAAAAATGGCATAAGCCCGCCCAATAGCGCAAATAGCCAGTGCAGGCGACCCGTGATGCCGAGATAAACGAGTCCAAGACCGACGACAGCCAGCAGGTAGGCAATCCCGAACTGCCCCACCGACATTTTTTGCTTTCGAAGCAGAATGCGCAACGTGATAAACACAGTCGTCGCGACGATGAGCATTACCGTCATTGGAATCAGATCAGCTAACCTTTACGTTGTTGCGTAAGTTGTTGAGTGAGGAGTTTAACGTCGCTACCCTTTTTACGGCTAAAGTTTTCGAGGGCAGGTCGGCCACCGGCTGCATAAACCGCAACAGCACCAAGAAGTTCTTTGAGCTGGTGGGCACTGTTCAGGTCAAAAGGGGCGTATGCACCGCCGGACAACCGGGAAATCTGCCGAAATGTCTGTTCAACCTTGGCATCACCGCCTTCCTGGAATATGAATACCGGAATATTCATGACGCCGAGTTGCCCTGCCAGGTTACAAAGGTCATCGGCTTTTTCCTCCATGGCATCGCCCACAAAGACGAGCGCCTGAATTCGTTCGGATCGGGATTCTGCCAGACCGTGACGTAAAACCCTGGCTATCTGGGTATGTCCTCCAAGACATCGTACCCCGGTCATATCCCGCAACAGGGCAGCTGTATTGCGGTGCCACTGACTGGCATAAAACTCGTTAAAACCACGGTAGTAACACAGTTGAATCTCAAGTCCGCCGATGTCGGCTGTTTCACTGAACATCTGGGCCTGTAACTGGCTCGCCGTATCCCAGGTGGGTGAACGGCTAAGGGTTGCATCCAGAGCAAAAACCAACCGGCCGGGCTTGTTCGCGGAAGTGATCACCGGTGTTCGGGCAACCTTGGCGAGAAAGCTGCTGACATCGGAATTACTTGAGACTAGCTTCTTCTTGTCGTTCACCTGTACCATCTGCTTGTCATTGGTCGATTAGGGCGTCAAAAGCGCTAACTGCCCGCCAGGGTTATGGTTTTAACCAAGGTTTTAACGAATGTCTAGCAAACAATCAATGTGGAAACTTGTCGTTGCTACGTCGAGTAGTGCTTTGTTTGATCTTTCAGAAAGTGACCGGGTGTATCGTGAGCAAGGCCTGAAGGCTTATGCGGATTACCAGATTGCCCATGAGACCCAGGCACTGGACCCTGGCGATGCGTTCGCTCTGGTGAAAAAACTGCTGCACCTGAATGACCTGTTGGACGGTGAAAAAGTGGAAGTGATTCTACTGTCAAGAAATTCAGCCGATACCGGGCTGCGCGTATTTAATTCCATTTCACATCACGATTTATCCATTACCCGCGCCGCGTTTACCAGTGGTGCGCCTCCCTATCGTTATATGCGACCTTTCGGCTGTCACCTGTTTCTTTCGACCAATCCTGACGACGTCAGGGAAGTACTAAACAATGGAATGGCAGCGGCGAGTATTCTGCCTTCGGCTAAAAGCAGTAACGATCACGGAATGCTGAAGTTTGCCTTCGATGGCGATGCAGTTTTATTTTCTGATGAAGCTGAAAAAATCTACCAGTCAAAGGGATTGGAGGCATTCAGTCAAAATGAACAGCAAGCGGCGGATGAGCCGCTTATCGGTGGACCCTTCAAACCATTCCTGGCCGCTTTACATAGCTTGCAAAGCGAGTTTTCCAGCAAAGAGAGTCCCATTCGAACAGCGCTCATCACAGCCAGAGCAGCACCAGCCCATGAGAGGGTGATCAAAACCCTCAGGGACTGGAATATTCGACTCGATGAGTCATTGTTCCTCGGTGGAATGAGAAAAAGTGACTTTCTGCTGGCCTATGGTGCTGACGTTTTTTTTGATGACCAGGCGGAACATTGCCGACTGGCTAGCGAAGTGGTTGCCACCGGACATGTCATTCACGGCGTTTCGAACGAACCTGGGGCGTAGGTTGGAAGGCAAATTTATGAAAAGGCGACTTTAATACCCGCACCAAACAGCATGGTTGCCAGAATAGGGCGCATGACGCTTTCAGGAATGTACTTTGATAATCGCGCGCCGAAGTACACTGCCGGTAGCGACCCGGCAAGAAGCAAAACCAGCAGTTTCAAATCGACATTACCAATAAACAAATGCCCCAACCCGGCGAAGAGAGTCAGCGGTACCGCATGGGCGATATCGGTTCCCACCACTTGAATACTTTTCAAGGCCGGGTAGAAAATCATTAGCAGCGCCGTCACGATGGCGCCAGCGCCTACCGAAGACAAGGTTACCAGCACACCTAACACGAGACCCATAATGGGCGTGAGCCACACCAGATTGGCGTCGTTTACTATTGTCAACTTACCCGCCAGGTTTGAAAGGCGTGACCTGAAAATAATCGCAACAGACGTTAATATCAGCGTTAGACCCAGCGCGGCAGAGATAATGCCTGCATAATTTTCCGGCGTCTGAAACCAGTATTTCAGGGCATAGACAGAGAGTGCGCTGGCAGGGATGCTGCCTATTGCCAATAGCAATACCAGGTCCCAGCGAATACTCCTGTGGATGGTATGGCCGACAACGCCACCTGATTTAGTGATTGCTGCATATAACAAGTCAGTGCCAACAGCAACGTGAAGGGGAAAGCCAAATGCCAGCAGCAAAGGTGTCATCAACGAGCCGCCACCAACACCCGTGACGCCGATCGCAAGGCCAACAGATGCGCCAGCAATAATGTAAAGTAAACTATCCAGTTGAACCTCTCGTCTTCCCAAAGATGCTTATTTTGTTAATTTAGGGTAAATTATCTATTCTTCAAAAGAATATTTATCAATATTTTTAGATCGATAGAGAATATCCTGTGGGTCAGGAAGGATAGCTTGGTATGAAACTTCAACAACTCAGATATATATGGGAAGTCGCTCACCATGATCTAAACGTTTCTGCCACGGCACAGAGTTTGTACACCTCTCAACCCGGTATCAGTAAGCAAATTCGCCTCCTTGAAGGTGAACTGGGGGTCGAAATTTTTTCCCGAAACGGTAAACACCTGACCCGCGTTACGCCCGCTGGAGAAACGATTATTACGAAGGCTGGTGAGATTCTCAGAAAAGTTGAGAGCATCAAGCAGGTTGCGCAGGAGTATAGTAACGAGAAAATAGGCAGCCTCGCCGTGGCTACCACACACACCCAGGCGCGATATGCCCTGCCCGGTGTAATCGAAAGTTTTATTGCGAAATATCCCGAGGTATCCCTGCATATGCACCAGGGCACACCTGTGCAGATTGCCGAACTGGCTGCAGATGGCGCGGTTGATTTTGCTATTGCCACTGAAGGGCTAAACCTGTTTGGTGACCTGGTGATGATGCCCTGTTATAATTGGAACCGGTGTATTGTCGTCAAGAAAGGGCATCCTCTGGCACAATTCTCTGTCCTGCAGCTTGAGGATGTGGCCAAGTACCCCATCGTAACTTATGTGTTTGGGTTTACCGGGCGATCGAAATTGGATGAGGCATTTCTGCACCACGGTCTGGCGCCGAAAGTGGTTTTTACTGCCACAGATGCTGATGTTATAAAAACCTACGTTCGACTAGGTCTGGGAATTGGCATAATTGCGAAGATGGCGTACGACGAAACACTGGACGATGATCTCGTTGCGATTGATGCCAGCCATTTGTTCGAAAGCAGCACAACGATGATTGGATGTCGTCGCGGAACCTTTCTCCGGGGCTATATGTTGGACTTCGTCGAATTATTCGCACCACATCTCACAAAGGAGGTCGTTGAAGAAGCCTTCAACAGGCATAACCGCGCAGAGCTTGAGCAGTTGTTTGCCGAAATTGAATTACCGACCAAGTAGTTAGTTCCCGTCCATAAGCAGGCATTTTCATAGATCTGGCAGCTGCTAGATAAAATCCAGGTCCGGATTGTCATTGAGTATTTCCCTACCCTGATTCAGGGTCGAAGTTTCCTTACCCAGTACTTCTTTCGCGAACTTGAAATAAACGGTATATACCTCCTTCTGCCCATTTCCACTATCCACAACGAAAAAGGGCGCGCGATCAACATCAAGCTCCCTGGCGAGCAGCATGCCCGGGGAATTCGGATCGCGTTCATCTGCAATTAACGTTTCATCAATTCTGGCCAACTGGCCAGATTGCTCTAATCGTTGTGCAACGTCATTACACTTCTGGCACGGTTCACCAGTCGCGAGTATTTTTTTTACAAAGGTGATATGCACGGGATCAGGACTCGACAATATTGATCATGTGAAGACCGCATTCCTTTTTTGTCTCTTCTTCCCACCACCATCGTCCGGCTCGCTCATGTTGATTGGGGCCAACCGATCGGGTGCAGGGCTCACAGCCAATACTTTTGAAGCCCTGATCATGAAGCTTGTTGTAGGGTACATCGTGCTCCCGGATATACTGCCAGACCTGCGCGGAGCTCCAGTTTGCCAGCGGGTTGTATTTTAGCAGCACTCTCTGATCGTTCGAGAAGGCCTGATCTTCCTGTTGCAAAGGGACATCCCGACGGGTTGGACTTTGATCCCTGCGCTGGCCGGTAACCCAGGCATCCAGACCTCCCAGATGTCGCCGTAGCGGCTCAATTTTTCTGACGGCGCAGCATTCATTGTGTCCATCTTTGTAAAAGCTGTACAAACCCTTGCTCTTGACCAGATTTGCAACGGCATCGGCATCCGGGCTGAGGATGTCTATTTCCAGTCCGTAATGCGCTCTCACCTGTTCAATAAATTGATAGGTCTGGGGGTGTAATCGACCCGTGTCCAGCGAAAAGACCTGAACATTGTCAGAGACATTACAGGCCATATCAATTAAAACCACATCTTCTGCACCGCTAAATGAAATGCTGATTTTACTGTGAGAATCCAGCGCTAACTTGATGATTTCATTAGGTTCAGCATGAGAGATTTCAATTGTATTTTGCCCGTGATCGGGAGACTTCATAGCGAGTTTCACTAAAGAGATGGCAACAGTCCCGTAGACTAGCAAACTCCCCCGGCCAGTAGAAATCTCTTTAAGAAATATATAAATAACCAGATTGACGCTTTGTTCTGTACAAATCTCACTTTCCGGGCGGATGACCCCCCGCAAGATCTGATTTTTTGAAGGAACCCCAAGTCCGTGTTTTCCGGGTTTTTCTTGCCAATTGTGAGTTTCCCGTGAAACAATCCGGCGCCTTACCCTGTGCGAAGTTGAAATCTTATGGATGTTGTCTGTTTGGACCTTGAAGGCGTACTTATTCCTGAAATCTGGATCGCCTTCGCGGAGAAGACCGGCATAGAAGCCTTACGGGCAACAACCAGGGATATACCGGACTATGACGAACTGATGACATTGCGGCTTGGGTTGTTGAAGGAGAATAATCTAAAGTTGAGTGACATACAGGAGGTGATTGCAACCCTCGAACCATTGCCAGGTGCATTGTCTTTTCTTGACAAGTTGAGGGAGAATTATCAGGTCATTATCCTTTCCGATACCTTTTACGAATTCGCAAAACCCTTTATGAAACAGCTCCACTGGCCAACACTTTTTTGTCACCAGCTTGAGATCGATGTCGAAGGGGTTGTGATTGGCTACAAACTCCGGCAGCCAGATCCCAAGAAAATATCTGTGCAATCGTTGCACCAGTTGAAATTTCGTGTTTTTGCTGCGGGTGATTCTTACAACGACACCACGATGCTTGCTGAAGCGGATCAGGGATTTCTCTTCCGTGCGCCTAAAAAAGTGGTTGACGAATTTCCACAATACCCCGTTACTAACCAGTATGATGAGCTGCGTTCATTCTTTGACAACGCCAGCTCGCAAATTTAGGCAATTTTATTAAGTACAGCGAAGCGGATCAATAATCCATTGATCCCGGGAGATTGGCCTCTGGAGCAGTCAACTGCTTCGGTAATTATAGAACCCATCGGCCGAGAATTTAGTATACTAACGCCCCCCGTAAAGCCCACATTGGAGTTAGTTAAATGCCTACTGCTGGTCAGAAGTTCAGACAGGCCTTAAAAGAAGAAAGCCCTCTGCAGGTCGTTGGCACGATCAACGCGTATACAGCAATCATGGCGGAATCCGAGGGGTACAAGGCCATCTATTTGTCCGGCGCCGGTGTTGCCAATGCATCTTACGGATTACCTGATCTGGGTATGACTTCGTTGAACGACGTGCTGGAAGATGTCCGAAGAATTACGGCAGCAAGCCACTTACCATTGCTGGTCGATATTGACACTGGTTGGGGAGGCGCTTTCAATATTGCAAGAACCGTCAGGGAAATGATCAAGGCAGGTGCAGCAGGCGTTCATATTGAAGACCAGATAGCACAAAAACGGTGTGGACATCGACCGAACAAGGAGATCGTCTCAAGGGAAGAAATGTCTGATCGCGTAAAGGCGGCTGTCGATGCAAAAACGGATGATGATTTTGTGATTATGGCGAGGACAGATGCCCTTGCGGTGGTTGGTATGGATGAGGTTCTCGAGCGAGCCGTGTTGTGTGAGTCAGCTGGTGCGGATGCAATTTTCGCCGAGGCCATGACCGACCTCGATATGTACCGGCAGGTGGTATCTACGGTCAATGTACCGGTTTTGGCAAACATCACTGAATTTGGTTCCACGCCTGGTTATACCGTCGAGGAACTCCGGTCAGCCGGTATTGCCATGGCCCTTTATCCATTGTCTGCGTTTCGGGCTATGAATCAGGCGGCACTTAATGTCTATCGAACGTTGCGTAAAGAGGGAACACAGGCAAACGTGATTGATAAGATGCAAACCCGGGTGGAACTATACGAATTCCTCCGCTATCACGAGTACGAAGATAAACTGGATCAGCTGTTTGCGGACAACGGATCTAATTGACAAAACCTGACAAGAGAGCGAACACGAAAGACTGATAATAATGACCATTGAAAAGTTAAGAGGGAGAACATCATGGTAAAAAAGAAACAGGGTGGCGCAGGTTTACGCGGGCAATCCGCAGGCGAGACTGCATTGTGCACAGTAGGTAAGGAGGGTGCCGGGCTAACCTATCGGGGTTATGGCATCGACGATCTTGCCGCTAATGCGAAGTTTGAAGAAGTCGCCTACATGCTGCTCTATGGGGCGTTGCCGACACAGGCAGAACTTGATAATTATGAATCGCGATTAATTGGCCTGCGTGGACTTCCTGATGAACTCAAAACCGTGCTTGAGCTTATCCCAAAAGAAACCCATCCAATGGATGTGATGCGTACCGGTTGCTCCATGCTCGGCAACCTGGAGCCTGAGAACTCATTCGAAGACCAACAGGACGCAGCAGACCGTTTGCTGGCGACCTTGCCAGCGATTATTTGCTACTGGTATCGATATAGTCACGACGGTGCGAAAATCGACACAAATACAGGTGAAGACTCCATCGGCGGTCACTTCCTGAAAATGCTGTCTGGTGAATCACCCTCGGATATGCATCGGGAGGTGATGAATTGCTCATTGATCCTGTATGCCGAGCATGAATTCAATGCAAGTACCTTCACGGCACGAGTCTGTGCTGCGACGCTTTCTGACATGTATTCCTGTGTCACCGGCGCTATTGGTTCTCTTCGAGGACCCTTGCACGGTGGTGCTAATGAGGCAGCGATGGAACTGATCGAAAAATTCGACAGTCCGGATGCGGCGGAGAAAGGTTTACAGGAAATGTTGGCCAAAAAAGAGACCATCATGGGTTTTGGTCATGCAATCTACACAACCTTTGATCCACGAAATGACATCATCAGAGAATGGTCAGAAAAATTAGCCCGTGAGAATGGCGACATGTCCGTGTTTGAAATTTCCGTAGCCGTCGCAAAGGTCATGTGGGACAGCAAGAAGCTGTTCCCTAACGCTGACTTCTTCCACGCATCCGCATACAACTACATGGGAATTCCGACCAAGATATTCACCCCGATATTTGTGATGTCCCGAATTACAGGTTGGGCAGCACATGTGATGGAACAACGCTCAAACAATCGCCTGATTCGTCCCAATGCCGACTATATAGGGCCAGATGGTCGGTCCTATACTCAGATCGACCAACGCGGTTAGCCAGTTTCAAATTATTTGTTCAAATGAAAAGGTAACGAGGTAAATAATGAGCGCAAACGTTGAGACTAACGTTCGTCCTGACCCTGATCAGGAACTGGTGGATATCGCAGAGTATGTCGAATCCTTCGAGATAAACAGCGGCGAGGCGTACAACACTGCTCGTAATTGCTTGATGGACACCATTGGCTGTGGCTTGCTGGCTCTGCGGTTTCCGGAATGCACAAAGCACCTGGGTCCCATTGTACCCGGGACAACGGTGCGACATGGTGCCCGGGTGCCCGGTACTCAAAGTGAGCTCGATCCGGTTAAGGCAGCCTGGGATATCGGAGCCATTATTCGCTGGCTGGACTTCAATGATACCTGGCTGGCTGCGGAATGGGGTCATCCGTCTGACAACCTGGGCGGAATTCTGGCGGTAGCAGATTACCTGTCTCGTTGTCGTGTTGCGGACGGCGAAGAACCACTTTTGATGCGGGATGTTCTTACCGCGATGATCAAAGCCCACGAAATTCAGGGCTGTATTGCACTTGAAAATAGCTTTAACAGGGTCGGGCTTTGCCACGTCCTGCTGGTCCGGATAGCCACTACGGCGGTTGTGACAAAAATGCTGGGCGGTACTAAAGACCAGGTTATTGATGCACTGTCCCTCGCCTGGGTCGATGGATCAAGTTTACGCACCTACCGACATGCACCCAATGCCGGTTCACGTAAGTCCTGGGCAGCAGGTGATGCGACCAGCCGCGGAGTCCGTTTGGCCATGATGACCATGAAAGGTGAGATGGGTTATCCATCGGTTCTGTCGGCCAAAACCTGGGGGTTCTACGATGTGTCTTTTAACGGCAACAAGTTCGAATTCCAGCGCCCTTATGAATCCTATGTGATGGAAAATGTCCTCTTCAAAATTTCCTTCCCGGCAGAGTTCCATGCCCAGACAGCTGTCGAAGCAGCGGTCACATTGCATCCAGAAGTGGTTAATCGACTTGATGAAATCGACAAGGTGGTGATCACAACCCATGAATCCGCTATCCGGATCATCTCTAAAGTCGGTGTCCTTAATAATCCGGCAGATCGTGACCATTGTATCCAGTACATGTCGGCCATAGGTCTAATTAAAGGTAATCTTGTTGCTGAAGACTATGAAGATGAAGTGGCGGCAGACCCTCGGGTTGATGCGTTGCGTGAGAAGATGGAAATTGTCGAGGACGCCCGTTACAGCGCTGAATACCATGAACCTGACAAGCGATCCATTGCCAACGCGATACAGGTGTTTTTTACCGATGGATCGAGTACCGAACAGGTGGCGGTTGAATACCCGATTGGGCACAAACGTAGAAGGCAGGAAGGAATTCCGGTACTGGAGAATAAGTTCAGAAACGCGCTTTCAACCCGATTCCCGGCTGAACGATCCAAACTCGTCATGGACTTGTGTCTCGACCAGGAAAGACTAGAGGCCACCCCGGTGAATAAATTCATGGACATGCTGGTCATTTAAAGACGGTTCACGGTATGACAGTTGAAGTCAACGGTATTGCACACATTCAGCTCACGGTGAGCAACCCGGAAAAGTGTTTACCTTTCTGGGAACAGCTGTGTCACTTTCTTGAAATGAAAACGCTGATCAAGGGCGAGAATATCGTCTATTGCATTGGCAGTCGAACGGGTATCCTGATCAGGGGTGCCCCGGAGGAAAAGCGTAAAGAGGTATTTGACCAGGATCGATCTGGACTTCATCACTTCTGTTTTAGGGCGCGTTCAAATACCGATGTGGATGCGATCTACGAATTCGTCAAGGCGCAGGATTGCAACATTATTCATCCGCCGCAAGCGGATGGCTTCGCGCCGGGTTATTACTCTGTGCTGTTTGAGGATCCGGATGGCATCCGGGTAGAATTTAACCATGTGCCCGGCAAAGGACATTTCGGAGATCAGGGCAGATTAGGGCAGGCTGGCAATGGACCCGCAGACAGCCTTGGTGAAGGTGGATTGACCGATAGCGGCTAGTACCCAGGTGTACCGTACCGCGTCTGGCGGTAGCGGTTGTGGGAATTCATGACCTTGATGACGTAGCGCCGTGTTTCCGGATAGGGTGGTATTCCGCTGTAGTTTTCAACTGCGCTACTGCCTGCATTGTATGCTGCAATGGCCAGCGGTAACTCGCCATTAAACCGATCCATCAACCTGCTGAGATGCTTGACACCCGCGTAGATATTCTCCCTCGGATTGAAGCGGTCGCGAACATTGTATTGCCGGGCGGTTTGTTGCATCAGTTGCATCAACCCTGTGGCACCTTTCCTCGAAACGGCGTTTGGATCAAAGTCTGATTCGACTTGAATGACGGCCTCAACCAGTGCCGGGTCTATGTTGTATTGATCGCTTGCCCCCTGGATGTAGCCCCGGAACTGATCAGGTACCCGGGTCAGGTCTGGACGCCCAGCCAGAAAGTCACCTGCGTCTGAAACTGTCTTGCGTCTACTGATAAGTTGGTAATTTTCCGATCTGTGGGGAGGGCGATCAGTTATCAAACGTTCCCCATCCGATCCGATATAGATGTAAACATCGGCATTTACGGTACTGCATAGTGTCAGCAAGAGCAGTGTCGGCAACAGCAGTGTCAGCAACAATCGTGACGCTGTCGCTGATTTAGTGGACATTTCTTTGGATGTTAGTGTCGACACCTAATGAACCAATCCCTGCACATTTACTGCTTACCTATTGTAGTAGTCAATTCTAAGTATTTTGAGACAGACGTCAAAGAAATGGCATGTTTTTCAATTAACTACGGCTGTTTATTGGAGTGATACCTGATCTGCGAGAACTTCGGCATCGACTATATTTTCAGGGTCCGCAGGTTGGGATCCTGTAAACCGCTCTCCCAGGATGCGAGAAATTGACGTCCCAGGCGGTTGTTCTCGGTAATATCCCTGAAATTTGCATAACCCTCGTAGTCTTCACAATCCTGCCGATAAATGACACCTGTGCCGTCCACCAGCACAAACTCATTGAGTGAAGCGCGCATTTCAGGATGGACGATTTTAAAACTGATTGAAGATGAGAGCTTGCGGCTGATCTCAAGTATTACGTGGCCATTTTTGACGATACGATGTGAATCGTAGAGCAGGATTTCGATGCTGGTGTATTTATTTCGTCGAGCCAGAGACGAGCAGATTTCCCGCATCTCCTGGGTGTCAAATAGCTTGTGGTCTAGATAGGGAGACAGGATCCGGATACTTTGTGTCGCCTGTTTGCACATTTCGGGAACGACCCGACGAAACTCATCCTCTCGACGCAGAAGTAAAAATCGTGTCTCTGCGCCCAGCTTGTAGACCACGTCACCTTCTTCGGGATAGGCGTCGCCTGTTCTGGCGGCCCTGTTGTGTTGAAACACATCCGCTTGATCGATTCTCCGAAAATACTGCTGGTGTTCCACACCCTGCTCAACAAATTTTTCACCCCGTGGTGAGTATCCCGCCTTGTCGTAAAAGTCATCGAGGGTCGTTAGTGCGGCTACTCGTACCTCAGTCAGGTCAAAGCGTTGTGCTTTACCCAGTGCGGCTTCGAGCAGGGCAAAACCAGTACCCTGGCGGCGAAAATCAGGGTCAACCGCGAGTCGCGAAATGTTGCCGTCGAGATCCAAGCGTATAACCCCAATAGTTTGTCCATCCAGGCTGGTTGAACAGAACTGAACTGCCTGCTGGTCTGTATCATCTTCAATGATCGCAGGATCAAGTCCAAGCTCCTTAACCAGGACAGTCCGGCGCAGGGAGCGGATCACGCGGCGATGTTCCTCCCAGGCAACCTCAGCCGTGTCAAAGTAGCGGATGGAGACATTGGGTACTGGCCCTGTCGCTATCTTCTGCTGCCTGGCGGCGGATGGAGGGCTCAGAACCTTTTCCATTCGATGATGGGGGATACCAGCTTCAAAAAATTCTTCCCCAACCACTTCAAACCCCGATTTCCTGTAGAACTCGAGCGCGTGGTTCTGTGCGTTCAGGAAAACCGCTTCAAAACCCAGGTGGCGGGCTTTCTCAACCGCTTGTTCGAGTAACGCCGCACCGATATGGAGCCCGCGAAATTCTTCCAATACGGCCATTCGGCCAATCTGCCCTGACTTGAGCAAACGGGCCGTACCAATAGGGCGATCATCATCGCCCGTGGCCAGCCAATGCCAGGCATCGGTGTCCAGCCCATCCCATTCTTCCTCCTGTGGTACCTTCTGCTCGACAATAAACACGAGGCGGCGCAGATTGGACAGTACATTTCGATCCGAGTGCCAACTCGCTTCTTTGATATTGAACCGCCTAAGCTCGAAATTTGTTGTCATGAATTCACCAAAATTGGATGCTTCTGATCCTGCTTACTCTCGCTCACCAGAACTCATGCAGACGGCGCCCAGCTGCAACAGGAACGATAGCACACGAAGATTTTCCCGTTTGTCCTGGTTTGATTCCTGCTGCTCTGATTCACGTACTGATTCCAAAATAACTGATGATTCGACCTGCCGTTGCGCTTCAAGAATAACGATCCAGGCTTGCGAGCAGATCGAGACAGTGAGTGATTCACCATTTACATACAGGTTAAGTTTATCGCCTGAGACTTGATACGCCAAACGCGTCGCTAAATGACATTGCACCAGGCGATGGGTCTGAAGCTGTCTGATGATGTCTGCGTCTGATTGTTCCGGTGCATTGCTGATAAGATCAGGCTCCTTCAATTCCGTCATAAAAGCGCCAAACCAGCGGTCGGTAAGAGATGGATTAAGCAGTACATTGGCCATTTTCTTGGTGATGCTACGTGTTGTAAGCTGGTCGATGCCATTTGCCTCGGTCAGTGAATCGTCCAACGTCTGGTTACTCGTGAGTTCATCTCCCGCGAGATCTGCCAGATGGGAAATCATTTCCCCCAGGGTCGGATTCCGAATTCCAACCGACAAAGTCAGGCAATCATCACAGGAGGTGATTCCCCAATGACCGGTACGAGGAGGGATGTACAGGATGTCCCCTGGCTGCTGGTAGATTTTTTCAGAGGCGTGGAAGTCCTGCAAAAGCCTGATATCAGAGGCCGGGGACAAATCTTCATCCACATGATTACCTTCATCCAGGTGCCAGCATTTACTCCCTCGCACCTGTACCAGGAATACATCGTAATGGTCAAAGTGTGCACCACAGCTGGTATTCTCATGCCCGTAACTCACCATGACATCTTCTATTCTCCAGCGCGGCAGGAAAGCGAAGGAATCCACCAGGTATTCGGAAACCCCTGCCAGGTGGGACTCCAGTCCCTGAACCATTAACATGCTATGGAGAGGCAAGGTATCAAGATCAAAGGGTCCGAATGCCAGTTTAAACTCACCGTCGATGTTACTGATAAGCCTGGATTCTACCAGGTCATTACGACATAACCTGAACAGGTCATTAGCAGCGAGGCCGTCATTTACCGCTGCTTGAACAGATACTCGAGAGACTGAAACCGGTTTCTTACGCCAGTAATTCGATTCAAAGTCTTCCCAGTCCAGGAACGCACCTTCGAACCAATGATCCTTCGTCACCATTCCTTTGTCACCATTCCTTCGTCACCATTCCTTCGTCACCATACTTTCGTCACAGGACTTTTGTAGATGAGAGTGGCGCTAGGAGGCTGACCGAGAATAGCGAACCTGCTGCGGACAAGCTGATTTGACGGTCCGCCGCTGCGGCCAGATTTCCCCTAATTTAGTCACAGTCAGCCTCCTAGCTTTTTGTGATCCGGTCAACCAGCTCAACCGCAATGCCAATATAGTTAGCCGGGGTTAAATCGCGGATGCTGGCTTTTGCATCATCAGGCATGTCCAGATCCTCGATCATCTTATCAATGCTGGATTTTTCGAGTGATTGTCCCCGCGTGAGGGCTTTTAGCTTTTCGTAGGGTTCATCGATATCGTACTTACGCATAATGGTCTGAATCGGCTCAGCCAGAACCTCCCAGCTGGCATCAAGTTCCTCAGCCAGCGCGATCCTGTTCAGCTCCAGTTTAGTCAGCCCTTTCAACGTCGATTTGTAGGCGATGATACTATAGGCGAACCCGGTGCCCAGGTTGCGCAGTACCGTCGAATCCGTGAGGTCTCTCTGCCAGCGGGAAACCGGCAGTTTATCAGCGAGATGACCAAGGATCGCATTGGCCAGACCGAGATTACCTTCCGAATTTTCGAAATCGATAGGGTTAACCTTGTGCGGCATTGTTGAGGATCCGGTTTCACCTTCAATCTTGCGTTGCCTGAAGTATCCAATCGAAATGTAAGCCCAGATATCGCGATCAAAATCAAGAACGATGGTGTTGAACCTGGATACTGCATGAAATAGTTCAGCAATGAAGTCGTGGGGCTCAATCTGGGTAGTGAACGGGTTCCATTTCAGTCCCAGTGAAGTGACAAATGACTCACCGAGCGCGTCCCAATCGAGGGCAGGGTAAGCTGCTGAATGGGCGTTAAAGTTTCCGACCGCGCCGTTGATCTTACCGAGAATTTCAATATCGGCGATTTGTTTAATCTGGCGTTGCATGCGCGCCACAACGTTCGCGAACTCTTTTCCCATGGTCGTGGGGGATGCCACCTGACCATGGGTTTTAGAGAGCATGGCGTCGCTGCGATATTCCACTGCAAGGCGCTTCAGGCGTTCGCACAGTTCGTTGAGAATTGGAAGCAGGATTTCACGCCGGGAGGCTTCCAGCATCATCGCGTAAGACAGATTGTTGATATCCTCTGATGTGCAGGCAAAGTGGACAAACTCCAGTTTGCCCAACAGTTCAGGCAGCTTGCTTTCCTGGAGCTTTTGCTTGATAAAATACTCGACCGCTTTTACATCATGATTGGTGGTTCGTTCGTAAGCCTTGACTGTCTCGGCATCCTCAATGGCAAAATTGTCCACTATGTCGTTCAGGTAGTCGTTCGCAACCCTGCTGAGGTCCGGCAGCTCCGGGATACGCTGTACCTTGGCGATAAACTGAAACCACCGGACTTCAATCATAACCCGATGATAAATAAGCCCGTATTCACTGAAGTAGGGCCGCAGGTTAGACACCTTGTCAGCATAGCGACCATCAATCGGCGTCACGGCGGTTAAAGGGGTGAATGTGGGTAGTTCCATGCAAGTCTCAATTTAGGTTAGATATATATCATATATCATTGAATTATAAAACATTATAGAGGGCAGATTTCATCTTGTGGCGGGACAGGATGAGCTGCCATCTTCGCCCGCCAACCTGGCGCCAGAGTACCGCAGAGCGGATCGCGGACAGTAACAAAGCACGGATTCTCTGAACATTGGCGGTATTTTGCAAATGGTGTCGACTGCCTTCTACTCTGAGTCTGGGATGCATTCGACTCAGGGTTGACTCATACAACTCCGCCAGGGATGCCACTGAATTGTCAAAACCCTGTTCTGATTCGTCAATTCGGTTTTGCTGGTCGATAGCGGTGAGTCTTGAGCCAATCTGATTCAGTATATCCGGCCGTCTTGATAATCCCCTTTCCAGGGCCATGATCCCCAGGCAGTATCTGACCAGTTCTCCATGGGTCCTGATGTTAAAATTTTCCAGAACATCGGAGAGTAACGTCAGTCCAAGCCTGATGTCACGGGTGCCGGAATAGATATCCGAAAATGACTTCGGGTTTTGGACAAAGACACTCTTCAAGCTGTTTTCCAGCGAGTCCTGGGTAATCATACCGGATCTGGCTGCAATGGTGACCAGGTGTATTGACTGCAAAACCCCTGCAAGAGCCAGAACTCTTTTTTCATAAGCTAACATCGGTTTCAAGCTTCTGTTGACTCAATGATTCCTCCCCCCAGACAGTGGTCATCTTCATAGAAGCACGCCCATTGTCCGGGTGTTACCGCTCGCTGTCGTTTTCCAAAAGTGATCCTGTAGACACCCTCATGACGCTCTATTCGGCAGTGCTGATCCGGTTGGCGATAGCGTGTTTTAACACACAGTTCCCGGGGCAGGGTGGGTCCCAGGCCATCGACCCATTCGATCTTCAGACAGGTCATGGCTGACGAAAAAAGCGAGTCATGGTCATTCCCCTGGGCGATATAGAGTGTATTGCCAGGTATATCCTTTTTCACGACATACCAGGGTGCATCGGGGGTATTGCTGACACCGCCGATACCCAGGCCCTGACGCTGTCCCAGCGTGTGGAACATCACGCCCTGGTGTTCACCAATAATCTGCTCATCCAGTGTTTTAATGGGGCCAGGCCGGGCTGGGATATAGCGACTGAGAAAGTCCTTAAATCTGCGCTCGCCAATAAAGCAAATGCCGGTCGAATCTTTTTTGGCATGGGTAGGTATACCAGCCTCTTCTGCAATCTGCCGGACGTTCGTTTTGATAAGTTCACCAATAGGAAAAAGACAACGAGTGAGCTGCCGGGCGGACACGGATTGGAGGAAGTAGCTCTGGTCCTTTTCAGGGTCCAGCCCTTTTAACAGCCTGGGTGCTGAGCCCGAATGGTCCAAGCGGGCATAGTGACCGGTCGCGATGTAGTCCGCACCCAGCAGTTCGGCGTATTCGCGAAAAACGTTAAATTTGATCTCACGGTTGCAGAGAATGTCAGGGTTCGGTGTTCTGCCTGCACGATATTCCCTCAGAAACTGCTCGAAAACGTTGTCCCAGTACTCAGCGGCAAAATTTGCCTGGTGCAATTCAATGCCCAGATGCTCACACACAGATTGGGCATCGATTAGGTCTTGCCTGGCCGTGCAGTACTCAGTGCCGTCATCTTCTTCCCAGTTCTTCATAAAGAGACCCTGGACGCTGTAGCCCTGATCCAGCAACAGCTTTGCGGAGACAGACGAATCCACACCACCTGACATGCCAACGATAACTGTTTCGGGAACTTTGGATCGGGTCATGAAATTATGAAATGAGTAAATCAGGCATTTTACTTGAGGTGCTTGTGCATGTGAACGGTCAATTCATGGGATAATTAGCCGCTTTCCCGACAGGAACACGTATGAGCGAATCGAAGACGCTGACCCACCTTGATTCAGAAGGTAAGGCAGCCATGGTGGACGTGACGGATAAACAGGTGACGCAGCGGCGTGCGGTTGCCCGTGGTGTCATCAGGATGAAGCCCGAAACGCTGAAACTGATTCAGCAGGGAGGCCACAAAAAGGGTGATGTTTTTGCCGTGGCCAGAATAGCTGGCATACAAGGTGCAAAAAAATGCGCCGACCTGATCCCGTTATGCCACCCCCTGGCATTGAGTGCCATTAATGTGGAACTTGAAGTCGATGAAGCCAACAGCCAGGTGTTGATCACGGGGACCTGCAAATTGAGCGGCAAGACAGGGGTAGAAATGGAAGCCCTGACGGCTGTGTCTGTCTCCGCCCTGACCATCTACGATATGTGCAAGGCGGTCGACAAAACAATGGTTATCGGCCAGATCAGCCTGGCCGAAAAGAGCGGCGGTCGCTCGGGAGATTGGAGCGCATGATCAGTGTCAAGGTCGTTCTGTTTGCCAGCTTGCGGGAATCCCTGGGAGAGTCGGTTTTTTCTCTGGATCTGGTTGATGGCTGCAGGGTATGTGGTCTGGTCGATACGCTGGCGAAGTCGAGAGGCCAGAACTGGCGGGATTTACTCTCCGCAGAAAAGGTCCTTTCCGCCGTCAATCACACCATGGTTGATGCCCAGCAACTGCTGGAGAATGGCGACGAAGTGGCATTTTTTCCGCCGGTCACAGGTGGTTGATGGTGATCAGGGTCAAAATCCAGCGCGAAGACTTTGATCTCCAGGCAGAAACCCGGTCCCTGGCAGGTATTTCATCTGCAGTGGGAGGCGTTAACACATTCATCGGTGTCGTCCGGGACATTAATGACAATGACAATGTTTCTTCGCTATTTCTCGAACACTATCCAGGCATGACAGAGAAACAGATAAAAGTGATAGTGGCAGAGGCTTGTGATCGCTGGGACGTGATCGCTGCCACGGTAATCCACCGAATTGGTGAACTGCATCCCGGTGACCAGATTGTTTACGTTGGCGTCGCCAGCAGTCACAGAGGAGACGCTTTTGACGCTTGTGAGTACATTATCGACTACCTCAAAACCCGCGCAACATTCTGGAAAAAGGAGAAGACCACCGATGGCGAGCGTTGGCTGGAAACGCGACAGTCCGACTTCGATGCCGCTCAATTGTGGAACGATAAGTAAGTTAGACGCTGGTGGCTGACGACTATCTCGGCTTAGGCATAGCGGGCAATCGAACGTTAATCATCTTGTGCTCACCTGGCATAAGATGACCAACCTTCCAGTCGCCGATCTGCGATCGAAACAGCCTCAGGGTGGGAAAGCCAACCGCTGCGGTCATTCGCCTGACCTGCCTGTTTCTGCCCTCCGTCAGGGTAATGGTGATCCAACTGGTCGGGATTTTTTTTCGAAACCTGACGGGTGGTATCCGTTCCGCAAGTCGTGGGCGGTCGAGGAACGTGATTTGCGCAGGCTTGGTGATGCCATCTTTTAACAGTACGCCACCGGTTAGCGTCCGGGCTGCTGATTCATCGAATTCACCCTCGACCTGTACCCAGTATGTCTTTGCCAATTTATACCTGGGTTCAGCGATTCGAGCCTGGAGACGACCATCATTGGTCAACAGTACCAGACCTTCTGAATCCTTATCGAGGCGACCGGCGGGATAAAAAGCGGGGGTTTTGATGAAATCAGCCAATGTGGATTCATCATTTTTCTTCCTGAATTGGCAAAGGACGCCAAAGGGTTTGTTGAACAGAATTAGATTCTGCATTGAAGAGTGCCCCAAGCCAGGTCAAACTTCCTGGTCATTCCTCCTGATCTGGGCTCACTTCAATGGATTGAATATTGATGGCATGTGAACCCTTGGGACCTTCAAGAATCTCAAAAGAAACCAACTGACCTGCTTTCAAGGTCTTATAACCTTCCATTACAATCGACGAATAGTGAGCAAAGTAATCTTCACTACCATCTTCAGGTAAGATGAAGCCATAACCCTTGGCATTGTTAAACCACTTCACGCGTCCGGTAGGCATTAATGCACGACCTCCTGTCCTCACTGCATACACTCGTCAAAGCACTAGATGGAATCCAGGGTTGCCGTATCGAGCAATTTTCGTCTACTTTATGGGTTCTGACGCTAACTCGTCAAGGCTCTAGCTCGGATAATTCGTGAAGGGATCGGTTTTGGAGGGTTCCGGAGCGCCGGACGGTCCAAAAACCGATCAGGCTCAGACTGTAATTTCAAACTGAGTGACTTTATACAGTAACTCGGTGATATAAATATTGTTAACAATATTTACGTGCCGCCTTCATGAATCATCCGGGCTAGCCTTGAATATCGGGGATTTGTCACCAACTTATAAGCGTTGGTTTGATTATTCTCTCGAAGTCCTTACGTTTTGCAGGTTTAAACCAGGACAATTTTTCTGCAATAGATGTTGAATTGCAGGCTCAAGCTTGGCAATACTTAACACTTCAGCTGTGTAGGCTGAAGCCGGGTAAATTATTGGGTATTTGGTCTAAAAAATGCATTGGAATAAAAAAGTGGGTTCACAATCATTCCGTGGCAACATCAATAGAGCCATCTTCCGGGGAGAGAACGGGGATGGAGATCCAGACCAGGATCGGGGCATTGCGGTCGTCGAAGAAGCCGTTAAGCCAAAACTAAAGAAACCACCCATGTACAAGGTCGTTATGATAAATGATGACTATACGCCCATGGAGTTTGTGATTGAGGTATTGCAGATGTTTTTCTCCATGAATAGAGAAAAGGCAACCCAGATTATGCTGGCGGTGCACACTGTGGGCAAAGCAACTTGTGGAATATACACCCGCGATGTGGCAGAAACGAAGTCAGGCCAGGTAAATCAATACGCCCAGGAGAGTCAGCATCCGCTGATATCAGAGGTTGAATCCGCCGACTGATCTTATTGTTCGAACCAGTAAGAAGCGTATTTAAAGAGACAAGAGGTGTTGTAAATAATCGCTACGAAGACCAAGATGTCTTTTAGCACAGCAGGAACGATCTATGTTAAGTAAAGATCTGGAAGTAACCTTAAACCTGGCTTTCAAAGAAGCGAGGGCCAAGCGGCATGAACTTATGTCAGTCGAACATTTACTACTGGCACTGATCGATAATGCCGTGGCAGTTAATGTGCTTCGTGCCTGCGGAGCAGATATTGAGAAGTTCCGGAAAGAACTGGAAGAATTTCTTGATGCCACGACACCGTTAATCCCAAAAAACGACACCGAGCGAGAAACCCAGCCGACCCTTGGCTTTCAACGGGTCTTGCAACGGGCAGTTTTTCATGTTCAATCCTCGGGTAGAAAAGAGGTTACCGGTGGCAGTGTTCTTGTTGCGATTTTTAGCGAACAGGAAAGCCATGCGGTCTATATCCTGAAGCAACAGGAAATCAACCGGATAGACGTTGTTAATTACATTGCCCACGGCACACCAAAGGTGGGCGGTGACGAAGAACCAGAGCAAACTGATCGAAACGAAGACGAATCTAACGGCGAAGAAAAGGCGGCGAGCCCGCTGGAAAGTTTTGCGACAAATCTAAATGAGCAGGCTCGCAAAGGCTTAATCGATCCGTTGGTAGGCCGTGCCGACGAAGTTGAACGGGTTATTCAGATCTTGTCTCGCCGACGAAAAAACAACCCATTGCTCGTTGGTGAATCTGGTGTTGGCAAAACAGCCATCGCGGAAGGCCTGGCAAAAATGATTGTGGATGGCACAGTGCCGGAAGTCATCGCCCACAGCACGGTTCATGCATTAGACCTTGGTGCCTTGCTAGCGGGGACCAAATATCGTGGTGATTTCGAAAAGCGCCTGAAGTCGTTACTGAACGAGCTAACAGAGAAAGATAACCAGATCCTGTTTATTGATGAAATCCATACTATCATTGGCGCTGGTGCCGCTTCGGGTGGCGTGATGGATGCATCAAATATACTCAAACCACTACTGGCCTCAGGTGAGATCCGTTGTATGGGTTCTACCACCTATCAGGAGTACCGGGGCATATTCGACAAGGACCGAGCCCTGTCGCGTCGTTTCCAAAAGATTGATGTTACTGAACCCAGTGTTGATGACACCTACCAGATACTCAAAGGCCTGAAGAGTCGTTTTGAAGAGCACCACAAACTTAAGTACACGGACCGATCCCTGAAAGTCGCCGCTGAACTGGCAGATCGATACATAAATGATCGATTCATGCCTGACAAGGCCATTGACGTCATCGACGAAGCAGGTGCCTATCAGCAATTGCAGCCGCCTTCTAAGCGTAAGAAGCAGATCGGGGTCTCGGATGTTGAAAAAATGGTGGCGAAGATTGCCCGTATTCCGCCAGCAACCGTGTCGAGTTCTGACAAAAAAGCACTCAAAGATCTCGATAAGAACCTGAAGATGGTAATTTTTGGCCAGGATCAGGCAATCGATACCCTCTCAAGCGCGATAAAATTGTCCCGCGCTGGCCTTAAAGAAGATGAGAAACCTATTGGGTCTTTCTTGTTCTCCGGTCCTACCGGCGTGGGTAAAACAGAAGTTTGTCGCCAGTTAGCCAGCATTATGGGTATAGAACTTGTCAGGTTTGACATGTCAGAATATATGGAGCGACATACCGTTTCCCGACTTATCGGTGCGCCTCCAGGTTATGTTGGCTACGACCAGGGTGGTCTGCTTACAGAATCTATTACGAAACATCCGCACTGCGTTTTATTGCTCGACGAAGTTGAGAAGGCCCATCCTGAGGTGTTTAACCTGTTGTTACAGGTGATGGATCACGGCAAACTAACAGACAACAATGGCCGCAGCGCTGACTTTCGCAATGTTATCCTGATCATGACAACCAATGCCGGTGCACAGGAAATGAGCCGGTCTTCAATTGGTTTTACGCATCAGGATCACTCCACCGATGGCATGGAAGTGTTAAAGAAAATGTTCGCACCTGAGTTCAGGAATCGACTGGATGCCATCATTCAGTTTGACTCGTTAAGCAGTGATGTCATTAAAACCGTGGTTGATAAATTCCTGGTGGAAGTACAGGTACAACTCGACGACAAAAAAGTCCTGCTTGACATCAGTGACGCCGCCAGGGACTGGTTGGCAGCTAATGGTTACGATGAATCCATGGGTGCTAGACCTATGCAGCGCTTGATTCAATCAAAGATAAAAAAAGAGCTGGCGGAAGATATTCTGTTTGGTAGATTGTCTAACGGCGGCGGTGTGGTGCATATCAAGGTTGAAAATGACGAGCTTGTACTTGAGATTGAGGAACCCAACGAGGTTTCTGCCTAGTCGTTTGCTACTTTATCTCCCGTATCTTATTCCCTGAACGTAATTCTGCCTTTTGTGAGATCGTAAGGCGTTAACTCGACTTTTACGGTGTCGCCGGTAAGGATCTTGATATAGTTTTTTCGCATTTTTCCAGAAATGTGGGCAATAATCTCATGCCCATTTTCCAGTTCAACCTTAAACATAGTATTCGGTAACGTATCAACTACGGTGCCGGACATTTGAATCTGTTCTTCTTTTGCCATACTCCCTCGAGGTTCTGTAGCAATTACTGTACTGCTGGATTAAAGGCGCGTATTTTGCCCGATTTCCCTTTTATAAGCAAAAGAGTGTTTCAGCGGTCCGGAAAAGCAGCTTAGCCAAAGGTCCCTTGGAGAGTTTAACAAACCATGACCCAATGATTGTTAACAAAGGTTTCTAATGGTTTGTAATCAGCCTTGTAAGACATTTTCTGGCAGTGCTTAATCCAGTATCCTAAGTATAGATGCCTGAGCTTAAGTCGGGCCACCTCTTCAATCAGCCACAGAACGGCGAATGAACCCAGGCTACGCCGGTCCTCGTCTGGTTCAAAAAATGTGTAAATAGCAGAAAGACCATCATCAAGTTGGTCGGCCACTGCGACAGCTAACAATTTTTTTTCAGCGCGAAATTCATAAAACGAAGCTTCTTCACGACCCTCTACCAGGAACGACTGGAATTGATCTTCAGTGGCTGGATACATGTCACCGTCAGAATGTCGCGTCGATATATATCGTGCATAGAGGTGGAAATATTCATCTTGCATGGTCGGGATGTGCCGGGTCACTGTGATGTCCCGATTACGTTTAACTGTGCGCCGCTGTTGCCGGTTTGGCATAAACGAAAGTACGGGCAGGCGAACAGGAATGCACGCGGTACAGGTCTGGCAGTAGGGTCTGTATATATGAGGACCGCTGCGTCGAAATCCCACGGCAGACAGTGCAGAGTAAAGCTGTGTATCTATCGGCGCTTCCGGATCAGCAAACAGGGTGATTGCCTGCTTGTTATCGAGATAACTGCAATCGTGGGCAGGTGTGGTAAAAAACTTCAGTTCAGATAAGGAAGTCACCTGGGGTATCTCCGATGCAATTCTGTCCCAGTTTATCAGCTTCTCAGTCGGAGAGCTTTGAAGGTAAGTTTAGCCAGTTTATTGGATTTGCCTCTTCGCAGTAGTGTTCCAGGTATGACCTGAACTTTTCCCGGGAAATATTTTCGCTTCCCAGGGAGACCAGATGCGGGTTTTCGATCTGGCAATCGATCAAGGGACATCTTTGCGCCTGCATCAGGCGGCACAAGTAGACGAAGGCTATCTTTGATGCATCGGTTTCGGTGTGGAACATGGATTCGCCGAAGAAAAGTCGCCCGATGGATACACCATAGAGCCCGCCAACGAGACAGTTGTCCTTGTAGCACTCTACCGAATGGGCTGAACCTTGTTGATGCAACAAGGTATAGGCATTTATCATGGCCCCGGTAATCCAGGTTTCTGAGGAATATGCCCGTGCTTCGGCACATGCGCTGATGACCCCGATGAAATCCGAATTTAAACGGACTTCGAACTCCTGGCGTTTAATTCGTTTGGCCAAAGAACGACTGACTTTTACCTTTTCAGGATAAAGCACAGCCCTCGGGTCAGGAGACCACCATAATAAAGGTTGATCCTCTTCGTACCAGGGGAATATTCCAGATCGATAAGCCCGCAACAAGCGCTCGGGGGACAGGTCACCGCCTGCCGCAAGCAGGCCATTAGGGTCAGTTAACGCCTGGTCAATAGGCGGGAAATCGTCACTGGTGCTGTCCAGCCAGGAGACAGTCTTCATTTCCTGCAGTTCAGACAGGGACTGTAATGCTGACCGCAACGGTCAAGCGACTTCGCAGTCATCAAGGAACTTTTCTGCATCCAATGCCGCCATACAGCCGAAGCCCGCAGAAGTCACGGCCTGACGATAAATCTGGTCCGCAACGTCTCCTGCAGCAAACACACCAGGCGTACTGGTGGCGGTCACCATGCCTTCCAGACCTGCTTTTATGGTGATATAGCCATTGACCATGTCTAGCTGGTCCTGGAATATCTCTGTATTGGGTGTGTGACCGATGGCGATAAAAACGCCTTGCAGGTCCAGTTCCAGTTTTTCTCCAGAACCAACATCCGTGATACGCATACCCGTTACGCCCATATCATCACCAATGACCTCGTCCAGGGTGTGGTTCCACTGGATGTGGATGTTTTCTTTTTCAAGGACCCTGTTCTGGAGAATTTTCTCGCCGCGAAACTTATCTCTTCGGTGCACCATGACAACCTCTGAGGCGATATTCGAAAGATATAAAGCTTCTTCAAGCGCGGTATTGCCGCCACCGATTACCGCGACCTTTTGTTTTTTGTAGAAGAAACCATCACAGGTTGCACAGGCACTGACGCCTTTGCCCTTAAAGGCTTCTTCAGAATCCAGGCCCAGGTACCTTGCGGAGGCACCGGTAGTAATAATCAGCGCATCACAGGTGTAAATGGCCTGATCACCCTGTAATCGAAAAGGGCGCTGGGCTAAATCCGCCTGGTTGATGTGGTCATAGATTATTTCCGTATCAAATCGCTCGGCATGGCGCTGCATCCGTACCATCAAATCCGGCCCCTGTAGTCCTTCAAAATCTCCCGGCCAGTTGTCTACATCGGTGGTCGTGGTCAGTTGGCCACCCGTTTCAATGCCGGTAATGACCACCGGTTCGAGATTGGCCCTGGCCGCATAGATGGCGGCGGAAAATCCCGCGGGACCTGAACCGAGAATCAAAAGCTTGTGATGAATTTCTTTCATGTTTATGTTTGTTCCGGTGAAACTGATAGCTAATTTGGTGATTTCATCATAAGTGAATAAATGATTAAATATTCACTTGTGAATTTGACGGGTGGCCTAAGGGTTTAGCGTTTGTTTTACTGCCAGGAATTCGGATCCGTGGCGATGGTTACTGATAATCTGCCAGAGAGTGCGTCCCTGTGGATCACGGGCATCGAGATCTCGACCTGACTCGACGAAGAATTTCAGGAATCGTTCGAAATCTTCGGGTCTCATGCCTCGATAGGCTTTTAATAACACATGGTAGTCAGCGGAATCACCGCCAGTAGGTTCAAGGGCGAGAAAACTCCTGACCCGGTCATCGTTCCAGACTTCATCAGTGACTTTTGGTTGTGACGGTCCGGCCATGGGATAGGCACCTTTCGGAGAAAAAGCGAATGATACAGCAGAGCATTGGGTGCTGATAGTGACATTTGTTGTATAGGCACGAACCCGAACAAAGTGATGTTAATTGTAAAGCTTCGGCTATAAGATTTAAGGGTTTGAAAAATAAAGATAAATTGGGAACAAACCGTGACTCAGAGTAAGACCAAAGCTCCCCCTAACCCGGTGAGAGTCCACATGCTCGTTCGTTTGCGGGAAGGAGGCTTGATCGGCGTCATCGCGCTTTGTCTGTACCTTTCACTGGCCTTGTTCAGTTTTGATCCAGCGGACCCGGGGTGGAGTTATACCGGTTCGAATGAGGCGGTGTCGAATATTGTGGGCAGAAGTGGTGCCTGGGTAGCCGATGTGATGCTCTTTGTATTCGGTTACTGGGCTTATATATTCCCCTTGCTACTCGCTTACCAGGCCTGGCAAATGTTTCGTGACAGGCAGCGACAGGTGGAATTTAGCTGGGCAATCGTGGCCTTTCGACTGTTTGGCTTCTTTGTAACCATTACTGCGGGTGCTGGATTGGCCGCGCTGCATTTCTATGGCAGCGGTATCACGCTGCGAGAGGGTAGCGGCGGGGTGATTGGTGGCGAAATTATCAGTTTACTGGAACCTTCCTTCAGCTATGTCGGTGCCACTCTCATACTTTTAGCGTCATTTCTCATTGGCATGACGGCATTTGCTGATATTTCCTGGCTTGGGACCATGGACTATACCGGACGCCAGACGCTTGCACTGCTGGGAAACATACAGTCGCAGATATCGAAATTCAAGGCGAGTCGGGCAGAAAAAGTGAAGGTCAGGAAATCAACAGAAGATCGTCGGGAAGCACTCGAGCAGCAGGTGGAGCGGAACATGAATCGAGCTGCTGTCAAAATTGAGAAGGCACCAGTCAAAAAACGTCAGGTGAGTGATCGAGTCGCTCGTGAACGGCAGGGTAGTTTGTTCAAGGTTGCGGCTGTGGGCGGATTGCCAGCACTCCACCTGCTGGATGTAAGCGACCCTGATAAGACGGGAGGATACTCTCCTGAAGACCTGGAAGCCCTGTCCCGTCTGTTGGAGATAAAGCTGATGGACTACAGTATCGAGGCACAGGTGGTTGCAGTCTATCCGGGACCGGTGATTACCAGGTTTGAGATTCAACCTGCGGCAGGTGTAAAAGTCAGCCGTATAACAAGCCTGGTTAAAGACCTTGCAAGGTCGTTGGCGGTGATCAGCGTACGCGTTGTTGAAGTTATTCCGGGAAAGGCTGTAGTTGGTATTGAAATCCCAAATATTGACAGGGAGATTGTCAGACTCGGTGAAGTTATTTCTTCAAGAGCCTATGACGTTGCAAGTTCGCCGTTGAGTCTCGCCCTGGGGCACGATATTGCCGGTGAGCCAGTCGTCGTGGATTTAGCCAAAATGCCCCACCTGCTGGTAGCGGGAACGACCGGCTCAGGCAAGTCTGTGGGTATCAATGCCATGATTCTTTCCCTGTTATTCAAGGCGTCCCCATCAGAAGTTCGTCTGATCATGGTAGACCCGAAAATGCTCGAATTAGCTGTCTATGAAGGTATTCCCCATCTGTTGACCCCTGTGGTCACCGATATGAAAGATGCCGCGAATGCACTTCGCTGGTGTGTTGCAGAAATGGAACGCCGCTATCGACTGATGGCTGGACTGGGTGTCAGGAATGTCAGCGGATTCAACCGCAAAGTGAGAGAAGCAGAGAAGGCTGGCTCGCCTATTAAGGATCCCTTGTGGCAGGTTTCACCGCTGGAGGACGAAGCATCACAAGAAGCTCCTGATATTGAAACATTACCTTTCATCGTCGTCGTCATTGATGAGTTTGCAGACATGATGATGATCGTTGGGAAAAAAGTTGAAGAGCTAATCGCAAGGATCGCACAAAAAGCCAGGGCGGCAGGTATCCATTTGATATTGGCGACGCAACGCCCCTCAGTTGATGTGATTACGGGGCTGATTAAAGCTAATGTTCCTACCAGGATTGCATTCCAGGTATCGTCAAAGGTTGATTCAAGAACCATTCTTGATCAAGGCGGCGCAGAACAATTGTTAGGCCATGGTGATATGCTGTACCTGCCTGCAGGTTCCCCCATACCCGTTCGGGTTCACGGTGCATTCGTGGATGACGACGAGGTTCACCGCGTTGTTAAAAGCTGGAAAGAACTGGCCGGGCCAAACTATGTGGAAGGCATCCTGGATCTCCGTACTGATAATGAACTGTTGCCAGGCAACGCGAGCCTGACAGCAGGTGAAGATGGTGATGAACAGGATGAATTGTACGATGAGGCTGTCGCCTTTGTGACGGAAAGTCGGCGGGCGTCGATTTCCGCAGTCCAGCGAAAATTGAGAATTGGCTACAACCGTGCCGCCCGCATGATTGAATCGATGGAACAGGCAGGGGTTGTGACAGAGATGAATAGCAATGGATCGAGGGAGGTACTGGTCAATGGGCCACCTGAGTAGATGCTTTGGTCTTGTGCTGTGCTTGTCGCTGACCGCATTTCCCGGTCTTGCTGGGAATCAATCGGCAGACCAGTTACAACACCAGTTACAAGAAAGGCTTGCAGGGGTAGGATCATTACATACTTCCTTTGTACAAATTACCGTCGATTCCAGCAGTGAAATGGTGCAGTCCAGTGAAGGAGAACTCTGGCTGCTGTCCGACGATGAGTTAGCAAAATTCAGGATTCAGACGAAAACCCCGTTTGAGCAGGTACTTGTATCCAATGGTGTTGACTTCTGGTCTTACGATGCGGATCTCGAACAGGTGGTTGTCAGTCCGCTGCAGAAAGATGTCACCCGGGTTCCAATCCTTTTATTGGGAAATAGTGACGAGGCATTGCTAACAAATTACCAGCTGTCTTTTTATGAAGATGATGATACCCAGCATTTTGTGCTGGAACCCAGGCTGACTGATTCGTTATTCGAATTATTGACTATTGTATTCGATGCAGAGATCCCGGTTGAAATATCGCTCCGTGACAGCCTGGGCCAGCAGACAAAAATCAGGTTCATCGGCCCGGAAATCGACGCTGAAATCCCTGACGGGACATTTGATTTTCAAGTACCTGCCGGTATCGATTTGATTGATGATCGGCAATCGGCAATCGATGAATCGGCAATTGATAATTGATAATGTCTTTATTTGAAGAACCCTCTGCCTACCAGCCTCTGGCCGCGAAAATGCGTCCCAGATCCATTGCCGATGTCATGGGTCAGGAACATCTTTTATCCAAGGGTATGCCCCTGCGTGAGGCGATCGAGACATCAAGCCTCCACTCCATGATCCTCTGGGGCCCACCCGGGGTGGGTAAGACCACCATCGCCCGGATGATAGCGGATGTGTGTGAGGTGCAATTTCAGTCATTGTCAGCCGTTCTATCTGGCGTCAAAGATATTCGCGCTGCCATCGACATTGCCAAACAGCAGCGACAGATGAGTGGTACCAAGACCCTGTTGTTTGTCGATGAGGTGCACCGGTTCAACAAGAGCCAGCAGGATGCTTTTCTGCCATTTGTTGAAGACGGTACCGTTATATTTGTGGGCGCGACGACTGAAAATCCGTCGTTTGAGCTGAACAATGCGCTCTTGTCCCGATCCCGGATATATAAACTAAAGTCAATTGAAGCCGATCAGCTGGTTCGCCTGATGCAACGCGCGCTGGCAGATGAAATCAATGGACTCGGTCTGCTCAACCTGGTGGTGACAGATGAAACCCTGGCGAAATTAGCGCTGGCAGCCGATGGCGATGGACGCAAGGCACTTAATCTTCTCGAAATATCCTCGGATTTAGCACAGGACAACGTCATCGATGACAAGGTTATTGGTGAGGTACTGGGTTCTGATTTTCGTCGCTTTGACAAGGGAGGAGATCTTTTTTTCGAGCAGATCTCTGCATTACACAAGGCAGTGCGTGGATCTTCACCCGATGCTGCCTTGTACTGGCTCAGCAGAATGCTGGATGGAGGCTGTGATCCCCTGTATGTCGCCAGGAGAGTGGTTCGAATGGCCAGTGAAGATATTGGCAATGCAGATCCCCGGGCGTTGCAGCTATGTCTCAATGCCTGGGAAGTGCAGGAGAGACTGGGCAGCCCGGAAGGTGAGCTTGCTATAGCCCAAGCCGTGGTTTACCTGGCGATTGCGGCAAAGAGTAACGCCGTGTACTCCGCGTTTTCTCTGGCTCAACAGGATGCAGCGACACAACCCTCGTTTGACGTGCCACTGCATATTCGCAATGCGCCGACACAAATGATGAAGGATATGGGGTATGGGGAGGATTACCACTATGCACATCACTTTGACGATGCTTTCGTACCGGGAGAAAACTACTTTCCCGAGGCACTGCAGGATCGGAAATACTATGAGCCAGTCAATCGCGGCATGGAAATACAAATACGCGAAAAACTGGACGCCCTGCGTAAGATGGACACACAAAGCGACTTTCAACGTTACAGAAAAAAGGAGTAACACTTGGCGGAGCTGGTAGCCATAGCAATAGGTGGTGCCCTGGGCGCCGTTGCACGATTCTCGTTGGGAAATGTGATCAATGGTCTTGTTGGAACCCAGTTCCCCTACGGTATTCTGCTGGTGAATGTCCTCGGGTCGCTGTTGATCGGTGTGTTTTTTGAGCTATTGGTCGAAGACAGACTATTCCCACCAGTCTATCGTTCTGTGATCATCGTAGGTTTTCTGGGTGCATTTACCACCTTTTCTACCTTCTCCATGCAGGTCGTAGGCTTGCTGGAAACCGGGAGATTCGGTACGGCGGCAATTTATACTATAGCCAGCGTAGCTCTGAGCGTAGTTGCGGTAATCCTTGGAATATTTGTCACACGACAGTTAACCAGCTAGTTCGGATTCTGGTAATATTGCGCCCCGTTTAATTCGTAATTCCTGAATTTATGCTTGACCCCAGATTAATCAGAACTGACATCGAGAACGTGGCTACCCGTTTGAAAGTAAAACGTTTCAACCTGGATGTGGCGACCATCTCGCGGCTCGAAGAGCAGCGTAAATCCCTGCAGGTCAAAACAGAAAGCCTGCAGGCAGACAGAAACATACGCTCGAAGAATATTGGCAAGGCGAAATCCCGGGGTGAAGATATCCAGCCATTGCTGGCCGAGGTATCCGATATCGGCGAACAGCTTGATAAATTGAAGTCCTCACTGGATCAGGTTCAGGAGGAACTGAATGAAATATTGATGGCGGTGCCTAATCTACCCGATGAATCTGTGCCTGAGGGCGACTCCGAAGATGACAACGTCGAGATTCGCCGCTGGGGTGATGTGCCGGATTTCTCCTTTGAAGCCAAAGACCATGTGGATCTGGCAGCGGGCAATGGCATGAATTTTGACACGGCTGCGAAAATAACCGGGTCCCGGTTCGTCTCTATGCGGGGAGATATCGCTGCTATGCACCGTGGTTTGATTCAATTTATGCTTGATGTGCACATCAGGGAACATGGATACGAAGAAGTTTATGTTCCTTATATCGTCAACCGTGAGTCATTGACCGGGACCGGGCAATTACCAAAGTTTGAGGAGGAACTTTTCAAACTTGATGATGACAGGGACTATTACCTCATCCCGACAGCGGAAGTACCTGTCACCAATATGGTCAGAGACGAGATCGTCGAGGCGGCAGAAATGCCGCTGCAGTTCGTTTGCCACTCACCTTGTTTCAGGAGTGAGGCGGGTAGTTACGGTAAGGACACCCGGGGTATGATCAGGCAACACCAGTTCGAGAAGGTTGAATTGGTTCGAATGGTCAGGCCAATTGATTCTGACGCTGCACACGAGGAACTCACGCTACATGCTGAGAATATTCTTCAGAAGCTGGGGCTCCCTTACCGGGTGGTAATATTGTGTGGCGGCGATCTTGGATTCGCCTCGAGTAAGACCTATGACCTTGAGGTTTGGCTTCCTGGTCAAAACAAGTATCGTGAAATTTCCTCCTGTAGTAATTTCCGGGATTTCCAGGCCCGGCGAATGCAGGCCAGATGGCGTAATCCGGAAACCGGCAGGCCAGAGTTGCTGCATACGATCAACGGTTCGGGTCTGGCGATCGGCCGCACCCTGGTAGCCGTGTTGGAGAATTATCAGCAGGCAGATGGCTCTGTAAGAGTACCCCAGGTGCTGCAGCCCTATATGAATGGCATTGGCGAACTGAAATTCTAGCCATGGATTATCTGCCGCTGTTTTTTAACCTCGCCGACAGAAAATGTTTAATCATCGGCGGGGGAGAGGTTGCTTTTCGTAAGGCTGAACTGGTTAGTCAGGCGGGAGCGAATCTCAAGGTCGTGGCTCCGGTAGTCTGCGAGGCGCTTAACGCACTGCTTGACGTTGGAACTCACCAGCGCCAAATCAGGAAATTTGAGCCCGCCGACCTGGACGATGTTTGCCTCGTTGTCTGTGCGACAAGCGACACCAAGGTTAACAGAAACGTTTCAGCATTGGCGAAAGAACGATTGATTCCTGTAAACGTGGTTGATAGCGCACAACTGTCGACGGTCATCTTTCCGTCAATAATCGACCGTTCTCCCGTGATTATTGCGGCTACCAGCGGTGGACATTCACCGGTTCTGGCCCGCAAAATTCGCGAAATACTCGAAGCAACGATTCCCCAGGGCTTCGCCAATCTGGCCTCGTTCCTGGGTAAGAAGCGCAGCGAATTGAAGGCCCGGTTTCCAGACCCGGAAATTCGCAGACGAGTCACTGAAGCGTTCCTGTCGTCCCCTGGGGAGGCATTCGCACAACAGGGTAAGGAAGAGCAGGCCACTGAATACTTCAACCAGGCGTTGAACCAGGACCTGGGTGACCTCAGTACTGGCGAAGTGTATCTCGTCGGTGCAGGCCCCGGTGACCCGGACCTGTTGACGCTAAGGGCGTTACAGTTAATGCAAAAAGCCGATGTGGTTCTGTACGATAATCTTGTCTCTGACCCGGTGTTGGCGCGTGTGCGGCGAGACGCGCGAAGACTGTATGTCGGTAAAAAAGGCCGCGGTGACTCTACTGCCCAAGAAAGTATCAACGAGATATTGCTCCGGTTAGCAAAAGAGGGCCATCGGGTTTTGCGCCTCAAAGGCGGGGATCCTTTTATTTTTGGTCGCGGTGGAGAAGAAATTGAAAGTCTTATGGCGGAATCGGTCTCGTTCCAGGTTGTACCAGGAATCACCGCCGCATCCGGATGTGCTGCCTATGCGGGTATTCCCCTGACGCACCGCGATTACTCCCAGTCAGTTCGGTTTGTCACCGGGCATCCACACGATGGCGTGGTTGACTTGGAGTGGCGGGAATTTTCACACAAGAACCAGACGATTGTTTTCTATATGGGACTGGGCGGTCTGAAATCGATCTGCGAGCAATTAATTGCTCATGGTCGAGCAGCATCAACACCAATTGCAGTGATATCAAAAGGTACAACACCGGAACAGAAGACGGTCGTTGGCGATCTTGAATCGATTCCTGAATTGGTAGAACAGCAGCAAATCACCGCACCGACGCTTATTATTGTCGGGGAAGTTGTTGCATTACGAAAAGTGATAGGCTGGGATTGACAGCACCCCTGTTCAGCTTCCTAGTCACAATTGTTCGGTTTGGGTAACCCGGCGATCTTTGAAACCAGTTTTGCCGGTTTTGCCGAGAACAGCTTCATCAGGTATATGCTGCGCCCCTTTTTGGGACCGAGATTTTTCCTGATTATGTTGACCAGAACTCGCGTGGCAGGCGATATGTGATGGTCCGAATAGTATCGGCGAACAATATTGATGACTTCCCAGTGATCGCTTGTCAATTCAATATCGTCCTGGTCCGCCAATTGTTGCGCAACCTGTTCGCTCCAGTCTGAGAGATCCCTTAAGAACCCTTCTTTGTCAATTGCTGCCGGTACCTGGTTCATCGTAAACTACGACCAGCTTTTCTGTTGGGAGTACTCAACACACAAAGCGACAAACCTGTCGTAATCAACAAGTTCATATTGATCGCTGGCTCTTGTGAAAAGCGTTGTTAATCCCCTGGCTTTGACATCCGCTTCAATAGCAAAAACCTGGGTACCCAAACTATGTACCAGGGCCAGATCAGGATGGTTAATCGCGTAAACGCCATCTTCAATCAGTATCAATGCATCATCAGCCGTGCAGAATTCCGCACAACTATTTAATGCCTGGTGCTGGTACGGTGACTTGTTTACGGTATGTAACAGCATGGTTCCCTAGAAACTCAAAATAACATCGTGGTCCACGAACATTTGTTTTACTTCAGCTTCGCTTAACGCCTGCACAGCAATAGCCAGGTCCGAAGTATCAAGTTTTCGTTCTCCCAGATGCGATTGTCGGCAGTAAACGCCCGTTACGCCGTAGTCCGCGAGTGCTTTGTAAGTCACAGAATAATCTTTTGTCGCAAGCTGGGTCGTGTCCTGGCCACCCAGCACCTGATACAGTCCATCCCGGAGAAACAACACCGAGCATTGTGTAAAAGCCGATCCCATCAGGATTGCATCCAAAGCCTCCTGCCCAGTAACAGAGCCATGGGGCGGTTTATCGAGAACGAACAAAAACTTTTTCATGGCAGGCTTTTTCATGGCAGGAAGGTTACCAGCCGATCAGATTCCAAACCGGCATCAATCAGTTGTCCTAAACCCGAGACCGTAAATTCCGGTGACAAGTTCCAGGCAGTTTTCTCGTAACGGTCAGCCTCGGTTTTGTCCAGCATTCCCCGGCGCAGGGCCGAGGCAATGCAAACCACCAGTTCAGTATCATGGGTTTTAGCCAGGTTGCACCAGGCCTCATTGATATTTATCTCGTCCTGAGGCGGGGTAATCAGGCTGTTACCGCAATAGACACCGTCGTGATAAAAAAACACGCGATACAAGTCATGTTTTGCCTCAATCACCGCAGTAGAAAAACGCAGAGCCGTCAGAGAAGCCTGTGAACTGTAGGGGGCGCCAAACACAGCGACGGAAAATTTCATTTCAGGTCAAAAAAAGCCCCGGTATGACTCCATACAAGGGCTTCATACCAGGGCTTTGCATTTACTCCCGTGTTAGTCGTCGCCACCAAATATACCGAGGATCATCAGCAAGCTAACAAATAGATTATAGATGTCCAGATATAAGGAAACGGTGGCCATAATGTAGTTGGTTTCACCACCGTGCAGGATTCTGCTGGTGTCATAAAGAATGAAACCTGACATCAGGATCACGACGGCTGACGAGATAGCCAAATGCAATCCCGACACATAGAAACCGAATAGTGAACCCAGGAACATCGCCAGCATGGCTGCGATAATGACCCACATACCGGTCATCAAAAAGCCGCTCATGAAGGAAAAATCTTTTTGGCTAATCAGGGTGTACCCGGATAGCGATAGAAATATGACACCCGTGAGCCCAGATGCCATGACGACGGTTTGTGTTCCCGCTGCCGATTGCATGTAGTAATTCAGCATGGGACCCAATGAGAATCCGAGGATACCGGTGAAAGCGAATACAAGTAGAATTCCCCATGCACTGTTTTTCATTCTGCTGATGGCAAATATCAGGCCGATAGAAATCAGCAGGGGGAAAAAGCCCATATACGGCGCATTCATGGCCATCGCGAGGCCAGCCATTGTGGCACTAAAAATCAAGGTCATCGACAACAACAAATAAGTGTTTCGTAGAACCTTGTGCGTTGCACCAACGGTCGCTCTCTGATCCGTTACAAATTGTGCGTCTGCCATGTAAATCTCCTGCTTGTTTTACTGTATTTCGTTAAAAAATAAATTGTACGGCTATAACTGCCAAAAGCAAGGCATAGCAGCCAAAAGCAAGGCATAGACAGCCAAAAGCAAGGCATAGGCGCTAAAGGCAAGCCGTAGCTACGTCAGGGCAAGTTTACAACAGCCCGGAAGCAATGTAGATGTAATATTGGACAAAAAACCGGGACAAAGATTCACGATTTTTGAGGAATCTTCGCAGGTGGCGTGAGAGTTTCTAATAGCGCATGATTAGCGCGTGGAGACTATCAGAATGATAAAAATAATAACGATGCTAACTGCCCTGTTACCATTGGTTGTACAGGGTCAGGAATTTGTGATCAATGCTGCCGAGGTAGTTGGTTTCGGGATATTTCAATCGTCCAAACTGACCCGGCGTAAAGGCTTTTCCGACCACTCTCCTGCTGCTGACAGTGTCGAAAATGTACAGTTCCTCAATATCACGAGCAAAATACCCGCCACTCTAGGCCTGGATTTTGGGCTTGAGTACGTCATTAACACCCGTCCCCGCGGGCGGCCTATCGAGGTCACCACTATTATCAAGTTTCCAGAACCCGGGCTGGTCCGGCCAAATGGAAAGATTTACCTCGAATCCAGGGAAACCTACAAAACTGTCGTTGGCGAGCCCGCCTTACATGGCTACGGCTTTGATGAGAGCTGGGAAATGGTCACCGGGGAGTGGGTGTTTGAGGTCTGGCACAAGAAGGCCAGGCTGGTCAGCAAAAGATTCACCGTAGTCTCTGATAAGTAGTCTTTGATAAGTAGTCCCTGATGAATAGGACCCAGCATATGGAATACGAAACGATAAAGTACGAGACCGACGAGTATGTCGGTATCGTGACACTCAACCGGCCTGAAAAGCTCAACGCGCTGAACGCAACACTGCGAGATGAGCTGGAACAGGTCTGCGCACAGATCTATCAGACGGACTCGATTCGTGCAGTCGTGATTACAGGTTCCGGCAGGGGGTTTTGTTCAGGCGCTGATGTCAGCGGGCCAGCTCCCCAGAGAGAAGAGGCACCCTCTCAAAACAGCCGCCTCGATGACATGGGTTGGGTGGGGCGGCTCGCCTCTGCAATTTATGAAATCGGCGTGCCGAGCATTGCTGCGATGAACGGTGTCGCCGCAGGTGCGGGCATGAGCCTGGCACTCGGCTGTGATATGCGAGTCGGTCACAGCGGTTCACGGTTCCGAACTGTTTTTGCGGAACGTGGCTTGTCTCCCGACACCGGCATGTCTTTTTTTCTACCAAGGATCATCGGTTATGCCCGGGCGGCGGATTTGATTTTCACCAGCCGTGACGTTAACGGCGAAGAAGCGTATCGCTTGGGTTTACTGGATCGACTGGTAGAACAGGACCAGGTAATGGGGACGGCCATAGAGGTGGCGAAGCTGGTGAGCGCGTTGCCACCGATGGCTATTCGATCGGGAAAGCGGGTACTGCAACAGAACATGTCGAAAAATTTCCATGACGCATTACGTAATGAAACCCAGGGGCTGCAGTTCGCGAGGCGATCACCCCATGATGCTGCAGAACAACGATCAGCATTCGTTGAAAAACGGAAGCCGACATTTACCGGTAACTAAATTCGACCGGCGACTAAAATATTTGGGTCAGCAATATGGTTTCAATCAACACCCGCCGTCAATTAGAATCAATCTCACAGTTTTACGCACGGGAAGGGTATTACGTTGCCGAAGGACTTGTTTCCGGTAACGAAGTTGAAGCTCTTTGCAGGGAAATAAACGCGCTGGTTCGAGGCGAAAAAGGGCGGGTAATCGGCACTGAAGTCCTCGATCCGTCAATAGACCTGATGCAGCAGGTCCTGGCAATTCACTTCCCCCACAAGGCCTCTGATTTGATGACGGCAGCCCTGTCCCATCCGCAGATCGTTGAGATCTTAGATGCGCTTATTGGTCCCGATGTCAAATGTATGCAGTCGATGGTATTTGCCAAAAACGCCGGTAAACCAGGCCAGGCATGGCATCAGGACGAGTATTTTATCCCTACTCGGGACCGGTCTCTGTGTGGGGTATGGATTGCCCTGGACGATGCCACAATTAAAAACGGATGCCTCTGGATCCACAGCGGATCCCAGCGAGAAGGCATACTGTGGCCAATGAAGGCTCATAATGATGACCGCTTTGATATCTCCCATGAAGCCTACAACTTTCCATTTGATGAAAATGCCGGACAAGCCGTCGAGGTACAGGCAGGTTCTGTCGTCTTCTTCAACGGTTATACCCTGCATCGATCACTTAATAACACGAAGAGCAGCGGATATCGTCGTGCCCTGGTCAACCACTACATGAATGCGCGGTCGCTGCTCCCCTGGGGTATCGGTGGCAGCGCCCGAAACGATTTTCGCGATATTGTCATGGTATCCGGTGTAGACCCATATGCTGACAAGGGGATTCAGGATTTCAACTTTCCGTTTATTCGAGCAGAGAACCCGGTTCAGTCAAAAGAGATATACGCACTGACCCGAAAAGAATTTATGCATCGATCAGCCTCGGCTGAATAGATCCAAATAGATCGAGCTAGTTTGTCAGGGCAATCTTTCCTCTTTCAAGCCAGTCTGCGCAGCCCGGGGTCAGGACACGTTCTTTTGCGGCTTCGTACAAAGCAAGATCCTCACTAGTCAGTACATCCTTCCAGCGCCCATTAGAACCTTTGAACAAAAATGTCTTCCTGCCGCCTTTGAACATATGTTCCATCGGATCTTCAGCGTCGCTGGCGTCAACCCGCTTCTTTACATTGGCAAAAGTATTCAGCTCAACAACCCGCTGGATTGTTTCATCCGTCGCCTGAATACCGCCAAACTCTGCCAGCGTTCGTACGGCACCTTCCAGATCATTCAACATATCGTTGTAGTGAATGAACAGGAAATTGGGCAGGTGCCGATAATCCCAGTAAGTCTGGGTGTGATGCAGGTTGGACCAGAAGGGATAGCCCTCACTCTCCCAGTCAAACCAGCCCCTGGTAATCCAGTCCTGCCACAGCTCACGTGGGTCTTCCGGGCAAACAGGCAGGGGTGGACCCCGTAATAGCTCTGTATCATTCATCACCTCGTATGCCACCTCGGTATACCTCGAAAAATGGTTAAAAAATGACATGAAGACGTCACGGGGGTCTCGGCAAACAATAACGTAACGGACTTGCTCATAGTAGGGGAGACCATCCAGTGGCAGATGGCTCTTGATAGTTCGTTGGGTAGTGAACCCATCCAGCCACGTTTTAAGCGCATCTCTGCCTAAACCCATAAAATAGGCATCTGGCCAGACATTGATGGTGTCTGCCGCTGGCATCGGATCCAGGTGACCATAGAGTAAATGGTAATAGATATCCTGTGTCCATGTGGTGCCGGACTTGTACGCAGTTGTGATAACGATATCATCCGCTCGCGGGGAGTAGACATCCCAGCGGGTCGAATCAAGATGGTGGTTCTGGTAGCGACGGGTAACCTTCGGTAAATCCAATAGCACTTCCTTCTTGCCGGATCATTATCCCAAACTCATGTTGTCGAACCTAGAACTATGTGACCAGCCTATGCTGCTGGTCTGGTGTCCGCAATAATCGACACACGCTCGCCATATCGAGTCTCGGGGTAATAATCCCAGACTGCATGATGTTGGGTGCATCGATTGTCCCAGAAGGTCAGCGTATTTGGCTTCCATTCAACCCGGCAGGTGAGCCTAGGGGTCTGGGCAATGTGTTTGTACAACATATCGAGTATGGCGCGGCTCTCCCATGCCTTGAGTCCTTTGATATGGGAGGTAAAACCGGAGTTCACATAAAGCACCTTCTTGCCTGATTCCGGATGAGTGGCAATGACCGGATGTTCATTGCGGGGATAGCCACCTTCTGGCGGGGTGGATTTATACGACCCAACGTATGGAATGGCACCGTCATGAACGGCTGTCAGCTCACCTAACATTTCCTTCATGGGGTCAGAGAGTAATTCGTAAGCCAGGTACATATCGGCATAGAGAGTATCTCCACCACCACTCTCGGGAGTTTCGGTGATATAGAGCATTGACCCCATCGGTGGATACTCGTCACAGGTAACATCGGTATGCCATCCATCTCCGGCTGTGTAGGTTGACTTGGCGGTTGTTTTTACATGCAGGATTTCCGGGTCACCATCGCGGGAATAATTCATCGGATGGACATGCAACTTGCCAAACTTGCGACCGAAGGTCTTGTGCTGTTCCCGGTCGATTACCTGGTTCCTGAATACAAGCACCTTCCAATCGACATGGGCCTGATGAATGGTGGCAAACTCCTCATTCGTCAATTCTTTTGACAGGTCCACGCCCAGAACTTCTGCGCCGATATGTGGCGTTAGTGGTTTTAGTTCAATGTCCATAAATTTCCCCGGGAGGTTTTGCTGCAACTAGCATTAGTGTGCCATGTTTTCGATCTTTTCGACACTCTGGTTTATTAGAGCTCTGGTTTATCAAAGCTCTGGTTTACTAAAAGCATTTAGCCAGTATTCATGATGCCTCAGTCGTGACTGTGCTTTTTGACCATTGCTGACAAGTGTTTCTCTGCATACCGCTGGCCCATTCGAACGTAGCCTCCTGGATTCGGATGCAAGTCATCAGGAAGGTCGGAGGCATCAGCTTCGGCGAATAAGTCAAGCCCATCGACATAGTAGAGGTTCTCGTCATCTCTGATCTCGACTACCTCCCGAATCAATTGCCGCACCCGGGACAAGGTCAGGGATCCTTCACGGATTTCCCTATGGCCAGGTACGACAATAAATTTGCCATTGTCGTCCGGAATAGTCGGGCCGGGATGGTCCTCGGCACTGGGGCAATAGATGGGTGAAATAAGAGTAATGGGCGTATCAGCCTTGCCTTCACGGATGGTATCAAGGAATCCATGCAACAGTGGCTGAAAGATTCGTTCCCGCATGGAATCCATATTGATGATATTGATGCCGGTCTTGATGCTGATGAGGTCCGCGTCGGAGTCACGCATCGTTCTGGCAACAAACTGATCCAGATGACACTGTCCACCAAAGCCAAGATTTTGCAGCACGGCGCCGGATTGCCTTGCCGCAACCGCGGGCCAGATCTGACTTGGCTGTTCGGCTTCCATACAATGGCTGATCGAACTGCCATGGTGAATCCAGCGGGGCGTACCTGGTGTGCTGATAGCAATTGAGGCACCGTCATCAATCCGCAAGTCATGTAGCTCAACAAAAGCGTTCTGGGGTAACCAGATTTCGCAGTGTTTTTTCTCCGTACCCAGGTTGTTGAACTGCCAGCAGCCTTCACCACCACGGATCAGCTCAAATTTTGACCGATCGGCTGAATCGAGATAGATGGTGTTGCCCGCATGATTTGAGCTGGAAGCAATGTGGTCATCAATCTCCAGGTCAAAGACAACGGGTCGTTTTGATGCGGGGGGTGTGACCATGTTGGTTGTCAGCGCCGTGATTGCTATGGCGCTGGAATCTGTCTCGAAAATCAGTCGAACACCGGATGGCATTCTTACCATCACATCCAGCATCGCAGGCACCTGGGGCCGGGTCCAGGCTGGCAGTCGTCGCGGGCTGATCCCGTTCGGTCTTCGATCCAGGTCGAGGGCGCCATGGACCAACAAGTCTTTATCGACTAGTTCACTGATGCGAAAGGATTGCATGGGTACTGCCTGCTGCTTTTAGACAACCTAAGCTAACCAATATCGCAGCCTGATTCAAATACCCAGCCCTTTTTCTACATACCGGGCCGCCACATGCTGCTGACGCTATGGGTCACATTTTGACGATCTGCGCAATTCAAGTGGGTATCGCGATGTTCGTCGGGTTATTTCCGCAAGAGATTGTAAGTATTTGTAAAGAGTTTGTTCGGATATCGCACTTTCTGTTGAATGTGCAGTGGTTCACAGTCAAGGTGATGACCTGTTCAGATAACACAAGAAGAAGAAGAGGTTCTCAAATTGGCTAACACAACGACCAACTCCTGCAAATCTGCACTCATTCTGTTAGGCATAATTATTGCGCTGTCGCTGCTCACCGGGATGACAAACTTCGAAGGACAACATCATTACCCGGGTAGAGCATCTCTGGTTAACCTGGATGGCTATGCGATGAGGATCACATCCGTCAGGAACGCAGGCCATCTATGTCGTTTACAACTGGAACTGGAATTTGGCGCTGACCTTGAGGCTACCCGCATTGACCCGCAGACTACGCAGTTCAATGATGAACGTCAGGTGTATACCGTGAATATGATTGCCAGACTAGCGAACCAGAATGATGGCAGTGAGATGACAGTGAACTGCGAAGTCAAAGCGTGCAACATTTCTGTCAGTTCGCTGGTGATCCAGTAAATCCGGCTGCGCTGATTGAAAACCCCAGTTCAGGACACCCGGCGTTAATCCGGGAATCGCGCCATAGCTACAATAGGATTAGCATGGTTTAATGCCAGATTCTTCATAAATCAGGAGAGACACGTGGCAGAACTTGATTTGATTGTCAGAGGCGGTAGGGTCATTGACGGGTCAGGTGAACCGGAACGTACGGCAGATATTGCGATTAAAGATGGCAAGATCGAATCGATTGGCAAGGTTTCTGGCAAAGCCAAAAGAGAAATTGACGCTAACGGTGCCCTGGTCACGCCCGGTTTTGTAGACATCCACACCCACTATGATGGCCAGGTAACCTGGTCCAATCGCCTCAATCCCTCCAGCCATCACGGCGTGACGACCGTCGTTATGGGTAATTGTGGCGTCGGCTTTGCTCCGGTGCGTCCGACCGACCATGACCTGCTCATTAAATTAATGGAAGGCGTAGAAGATATTCCCGGGATTGCCTTACATGAGGGCTTACCCTGGGCCTGGGAATCCTTCCCTGATTATCTGGACTATCTTGATCAACGTGCATTCGACATGGATGTCGGCGCGCAACTGCCTCATGCTGCTGTTCGTGTCTACGTCATGGGTGAACGCGGGGCGAATCGAGATATGGCGACCGGGGAGGACATCGCAGAAATGCGTCGTCTAACCACCGAAGCAATCAAAGCAGGAGCCCTGGGGTTCACCAGCTCGCGCACGTTGAACCATCGCAGTAGTTCCGGGGACCCAACTCCATCGTTGACAGCCGCGCGCAACGAACTGGTTGGTATCGGCCAGGGAATCAAGGATGCCGGGCGCGGCGTATTGGAGATGATTTCCGATTTCAAGGACCTGGACGAAGAATTCGCGTCGTTGATGGCCATGACGCAAGCCAGTGGTACGTCGATGACGATTTCTCTTGCACAGGGTATCAATCCCCAGGGCTGGAAAATACTGCTGGATCGTATCGACGAAGCCAATAAGCGCGGGATACCCATGAAAGGGCAAGTGGCACCCCGTGCAATCGGGATCCTGTTAGGCCTCAATTGCACATTGAATCCATTTATTCGCTATCCAAGTTATCGGGAAATTGCGGACTTGCCCCTGAATGAGAGAGTCAACCGTCTTCTTGACGCCTCATTCCGGCAGAAATTATTGTCCGAAGATCCAAAACCCGGTGGCCCCGAGCGACTGCTGACTAGTTTTGAGCGAATGTGGGTATTGGGAGATACACCGAATTACGAGCCTGATCCCAGGGATAGTATCGCGGCCACAGCCGAACGCCAGGGCGTTTCGCCGCAATCCCTGACACTGGATGCGATGCTCTACAAAGACGGCGAGCAGATTCTGTATACGCCCTTCGCCAACTACGCAGAATCCAACCTGGATTGCTGTCGGGAAATGATCCTGGCTGAAAATACGGTGATGGGCCTGGGTGACGGGGGCGCTCATGTAGGGACGATTTGCGACGCCAGCTTTGTGACCTATTTACTGACCCACTGGGGGCGAGACCGGATACGGGGCGAACTGATTGACCTGCCGACCCTGGTTAAAGCCCAGTCTGCCGATACAGCTGCGGCGGTTGGACTATTGGATCGCGGTCTGTTGATGCCGGGAAAACGTGCCGATCTGAATGTTATTGATTTCGACAATCTAAAGGTTCATACCCCAACCATGGTCCACGATCTACCGGCGGGGAAAAAGCGACTCGAACAAACCACAGAAGGCTACCTGGCGACAATTTGTCACGGTGAAGTCACCTACGAAAATGGCGTGGCAACCAACGCGCTGCCGGGGCGACTGGTTCGTGGTCAGCAAGCCTAGGTGAAGGAGAAAAAATGAACTGTCCAAAATGTGGCTCAGAATTCAACACAGTGACCTACGAGGGCATAGATGTCGACCGCTGTTCGGATTGTTTTGGATTGTGGTTTGATGTACTGGAAAAGGATGACCTGCAAGTCATGAAGGGGTCCGAGTCAATCGATATCGGTGAAAAAGGCGCGAGCAACGATGACCAGGAAAGACGCCTGGATTGCCCCAAATGCAAGGCCGCCATGATCCCGATGATCGACAAGGATCAGTTCCATATACATTTTGAGAATTGCCCCATATGTTTCGGTACATTTTTTGACGCTGGAGAATTTCGCAACTTAAAGGAGCACACCGTCATGAAGCGATTTCACCAGATGGTGGAGACCGTCAGATCGAACCTGAATTAAAGTGGTAAAACAGCGTCAAACGTGACACCGACAAAATTGAGCCTGATGATTACCCAGATTCGAAGCAGCTAGTTGGATGAAAGAATCAGGCCCCGATGTCGAACAGATATCAGTCAGACTGCTATCCTACCTTGGCATGGAACTGGGGGCGACCGAGCTTACCTATTCGAGTCCACTAACCCAGATTCTGGGCGGGTATGATGCCTTCACATATCAGTTCTGTCTCGGTGGTACCGGGGAAAAATTGTCGAAGCCTCTCATTCTGCGTTTGTACGGGGAGCAACGCAACCCAGAAACCGTGATCCGCGAAAGTGCTGTCCAAAATGCACTTTCGGCTCAAGGGTATCTGGCTCTTGCCGTTTTCTTTGCCAGCACAGACTTAAATATTCTTGGTGGTGCTTTCATGATCATGTCCCATATGGATGGTGCCATGATGATAGACACCGAACGTGAACACATACCGCGAATGCTGGGTGAGGCTCACGCAACACTGCATCGTATCGATACAACGACACTGATTCAGATGCTTGCGGCTCAGGGCATACCAGCGGCGCAATTCAGTCTGGATGCTAGATTACAATGGCTGGATTCACAAAGGCTGGATATACCGTGGATGGAAGAGAGCATTCAGTGGCTAATCGATAATCAGCCACCGAAGCCCAGGCAGCTCTCGATATGTCATGGCGACTTCCATCCCATAAACATCCTGGTCAGTAATGGCAAAGTGACTGCTGTATTGGATTGGCCGGGGTTTATGATTGATGACGCGGCCATAGATGTTGCGGCCACTATGATTCTTGTGCAGGTGGTTGCAGATCACCTGATGCCGGAAGCTGACTTTGGTGAATCCATGCCGCAATATCTGGATTCATACAAAGGCATACGAACACTGGATGAAAGATATCTTGATTACTACAGAATGCTGAGATGCGTCCCTGCAATTATCGAGGGTGCAGAAGGCCGGGGTGCCTGGAGTATCGAACCGATTTTCAGAAGCTTGATCGATACCGTTTTCGAGATTTCGAAGATCAAGGTAGTGCTGCGGTAAGCGTGTATCGAATCGGCATGGAAATTACTGTTGCGTGTTAGTCTCCAGCCAACGGACAAAATCCGGCAATTCGGAAGCTAACTCCAACTGCATCATGTCTGTATTGCCAAACGCGAGTTGAGATCGTTGCATCGCTAGCCGGTATGCCGCCATTGCCTGCTGAGCCTCATCAGACATCCAGTACGCCTGTAAATTACCCAGTGATAGATATACGAAGTAGGGATGAGATGCCGACAAGCTCGATTTCCACACACTCTCAGCCTTTGCATAGTACGACAACGCCTCTTGTGGCTTTTCGATTCGCAGGTAAGAGTTACCGAGATTGAACAGCGCAATACCCACATCGGGATGATTGTCGCCGAGTGATTTCTGCCAGGCTAAGAGGACAGCGAACTGCAGTTCTCGAGCTTGTTCGTACATTCCCTGCTTGTCGTACAAGTTAGCCAGATTATTCATTGCTGTTGACGTATCAGGATGGTTAGGTCCCAGGCTTTCCCGCAGGCTGCTAATCACCTGGTTCATTAGCGGCTCTGCGAGATCGTATCGTTCGAGCTCCAGGTAGGTAGCAGCTAAATTGTTACTGGGCGCAATGGTTTGTTGACTGTGTCTGCCGTAGCGTTCTTCGCGCAGTTGTAAGTTTTCCTCCAATATTGGCCGAGCCTCACCGGGGCGGTTGTAATTCGTTAAATGTCCGCAGAGGGAATTGAGAGCTTGGATTCGCACTGTTATTAAATCTGCCCTGCCATCGGTGAGATTCAGGCTGTCCCGATAGTATTGTTCAGCTTCATTCATTAGTCCTTTGTCGCTCATCGACCGCCCAAGTTCCACATACGCCTCAGCATCCTTGCGTTGTTGGTTCCCTTCGTCCTCCAGGGTGATACCAAGGGCCTGATTGGCGAGTTTTATTGCGCTATCGAAATGACCTGCCCGTCTGGTGAGCGCGGCCAAACGGATCATGCCCCCTGCTGTTTCGTAGCTGGCAGTACCATAAACAGCCTCCAGAATACTCAGGTATAGGTCTTGCTGTTCTGTCGCGCTTTCATACTGGCCGAGAACCTCGTAGTGTATCGCTTGCTCTTCATAAACACCCCTCATAGAGTTAGATTTTAACGCTATTTGGTGTCTAGCAAACTCTGGGAAGTCCAGGCGGGTATAATCTGCAAAGAAAACCCAGACTATCTTCTGTCCAGGATGATCCAGGCAGGGCAAGTTAGTACTGGGTAGCTATATGGGTACCTAGAGGGTACCTAACTAGAGTGCTTCTCTGCAGCCCTTTAAAAATGCTGGCGGAGGGGTAGGGATTCGAACCCTAGGAGCTATTACACTCAACGGTTTTCAAGACCGCCGCTTTCGACCGCTCAGCCACCCCTCCGTGAGTCGCGCAATATACGCGATTCAGGGCATTTTGTTAAGGTTTTTAGACGTGTTTTAGCTGTGATTGAATTTGACTGATTTACCTGACAATATTTGGTTGTTTTCTACGAGTTTGTATCCTGTATGACGGAAATTCTGGTCATTATTTTGTTCGGTGTTGTGGGTCTGTATTGGCTCGCAGCTATGCGTTGCAAGGAGATTGCCGTCGTTGTTGCCCGGCGGGAATGTGATCGATGCGATGTTCAGTTGCTCGATCAGACGGTGCACCAGGCCAAGCTGTCCATGAGTCGTGATAATCGCGATCAATGGCGGGTCTGGAGAGAATATCGTTTCGAATATACCAATGATGGAGATACGCGCTCACATGGCCTGGTGACGATGCTGGGCCAGAGAGCGGTTCGTGTCGATATGGAGACGTTCAATTCTGTGATCCACTAAAATTATCCGTGAAGATTCTCCTTTGTTGCCTCTTGCTGCTTACCGCATGTCGGTCAATGCCGGAAAAGCCTGTTTGTGAGGCCAACGACATTGAGCTGATCGATCCCGTCCCGGTTACCTTTTATGGCATTAACAGTGCGCCTGGACACAATCGCGCCAGGGCGAAGTTCGTCCTCAAGACCTGGGAATCCCACTGCCCTGGAGCAACTATTCAAGATATTGCCCGCTCCCGCTACGACAACTATATCTGCCTGATTCCCGGCAAGCGGGACGATAAAGTGGTGGTTGGAGCGCATTACGACAAGGTGGGTGAAGGCAAGGGGATTGCCGATAACTGGAGTGGAGTCATGATCACCAGTCAGTTGATTGAGTATTTCGTTCACAATCAGCCAGAGTACACACTCGAATTTGTTGCCTTTGCTGAAGAGGAGAGAGGGATGGTGGGTTCTTCTGCTTATCTGCAGGCATTGCTGCGTAAAATCGAAAAAGAATCACTGGTTGCAATGATCAACATCGACACCATTGGATTGAAACCGGTCGTGATTGATGAACACTCCACAGCAGGCTTAGGTTGCCTGGCAAGAAATACGGCCCGGGCGCTCCAAATAGAATTCAGTCAGTCCAGCTGGGATGCAATCACCGGGGACTGGGAACCTTTCGCAAAACAGAATATACCCGTGCTGAATCTCCACTCGGTGGATGCCAGAACGATCAAGCGAATTCATTCTCGCAGGGATAAAAGCGGTAATGTGGACGAGGATCTTATGCAGGATGCCTATCACCTGGTACTCAATGTCATCCTCAAGCTACCCGAAATGTCGACGAGCGGGTGATAGACAGTGCAGACTAGGAGGCTGAGAGCCTCCTAGGATCCGTCATTTTGAAAAATGTTGGTGAACTCCGCTTCCCACTTGGAATAGTCTGTGCCAGGAACCTCCTGGATAAGCACACCCATCTGCATATCGTCACCATTGTCTCTGACCCAGCGTATCTCCTCCCTTAACAGGAACATGATAAAAGGTTCGCCAACGCCAATCGTGATGTTGAGCAGGGTATGCGGTGGAAGCACCGTCGCAGTACTGAATTGCAGGCCTCGGGTGGAGAAATCGATAGCCTCGCACGCAATGGAGACACCCACCATACTCTGTTCTTCTTTGCACTCGTGGATATGCACGAAGAACTTGATACGGCGGTTCTCTATTCTTGGTTCTACACGCTTATCCATTAGACAATGGCCACTTTCGATTCCACTTTATATTCGCATTTGATCATATGAGTACAGCTTAGCGACCGCAAGGATGTTGGCATGAACGGCGCTAGCTCTGGTCTAACAGGCTTCTGTAGGTCCTCAGGTGCTTCAGGGCCTCGGTATGCTGGCCCACAAGCTCATAAAGCCTGGAAAGGTTGTAATGTGCGTCTGCAAACGATCCAGCCTTCTTGTAGGCCGCAATCGCATCGTGAATTCTGCCCACGTCTTCAAGCAGAGTGCCAAGATTAAATGCAGCCAGCATGTTATCCGGGTCGGCATCCAGGGCTTTGTAATAATGAGCCTCCGCATCATTATATTCACCGGCCTCCTGCTGTAGCCTGCCAAGGTTAACGTGGGCATCAGAATGCTGTGGGTCAAGCTCCAAAGCGCGGGCGTAAGCAGCCGGGGCATCCTCAGGACTGACGGCTTCCAGATCGACACCCAGGTCAAACCAGTCATCGCTACATAATTGGTCGCTGCTTTCTGCATTCTCAGCGGCTTGTCTGGCCAGCGGAGCCACGGTACCGGCCAGTTCGGCAACAGTAAAGTTAAAGTGAATCTGGCCAGATTCCGGATTGTACATCTGGTCCTCATCGCGAATAACCACAGCACCGCCGTCGCCGCTAATACGAAGTGCGGTTAAGGGACGGTTCGTGGGGAGTTTGCGTTGAAGTTCAAACAGGCTGCGGTTTATTTTGCTGCGTCTGACACCCGAGGCGAGCAGTTCCTTGGCTGTCCGCAAAATAACAATATCCTGGAAACTGAAGCGAAAATGCTGGTTAGGGCCGCGACTTGGGTCCAGAACGCCACGGGCAATATCCCGGATTACCGTTTCAGGCAATTCGATGAGTTCGGCAACTTCTCGAGTTGAGTATCCCTTCATGGTGGTTACTGCTCATTGGGCGCGCATTGTGGTTATCCTGATAGCTGGAGTAGCTAGTTGGCGGCCTTTTTGCGCGTCGTCTGTTTTTGGGCCTGCTTTTTAGGGGTTTGTTTCTTTGGCGCCCGTTTTGGTTTTTTGCTTGCGGTTCCCTGATTCTTCAGGCTTGCCTTAAGCGCTTCCATAATATCAATAATCTTCGCTTCGGGTTGTTCTTCCGGCGAAACCACAATTTGCTGACCATTGACCTTTCTGTCAATCATATCCAGCATATGGTGTCTTACTTCGTCGGTATATTTTTCCGGTTTGAACTGATCGGAAGATACTTGTTCTACCAACTGGATCGCAAGTTGCAGTTCCTCTTTTTTAATATCAGAGGAGGGGATTTCGACATCCTCAAAGGAGCGAAGCTCTTCCTGGTGGCGCAGCTGGATCATAATCAGGCCTTCATCCAGCGGATGAATCATTACCAGGTAGCTTTTTCCACGCGTCGCATATTTGGCCAGGGCTGATTTGCCTGTTTTGCGCATGGCCTCTGCCAGCAGGTGATAGGATCGGGCCGCACCCTTGTCCGGGCCTAGAAAGTTGACCTTTTCAACGTAAATAGCATTGATCTCTTCGGCGGGTACGAACTCTTCAATCTCGATTTCGTTGGTGGATATGGCATCCATTGCTTTCATTTCTTCAGCAGAAAAGAGCACAAACTGGCCTTTAGCGAATTCGTAGCCCTTGACTCGGTCTTCACGGTCAACCAATTCGCCGTCAGTTGATGCACATATTGTTGCTTCAGGCGTGCCCCGTCTTTACGCAACATATTGAATCGTATACCTTTTGTCGTATCGACTGTGGAATACATTTTGACGGGGATAGAAACCATCCCAAAGGAAATTACACCCGAACCAATTGCTCTAGCTGCCATAACAGATCCTCGTCTCTAATTACCCTCAAGGGGTGGAATACTATCGGTGTAAACCCAAGCGCTGTCAACGACATGGCAGCATAGAATAATATTTACTAAAAACAAAGGGATAGATGTAATAATTAACCTAATTTCGTCACTAGGGTGCTGATTGCTTCCTGATGCTAGTTGCTTGCGTTGCGAATCATATCCCTGGCAATCACGGTTTGCTGAATTTGTGATGTACCCTCATAGATTCGAAACAACCGCACATCACGATAGAATCGCTCAACACCGTAATCCTCAACGTACCCGGCACCGCCGTGGATTTGCACGGCACGGTCGGCGACTCGACCCACCATTTCCGTCGCAAACAATTTGCAGCTCGCCGCCAGTGCGGCGACATTTTCCCCGGCATCTCTGCGCTTTGCGGTATCTGTCACCATACAAAGGGCTGCATAGGTGTCGGTTTGACTGTCAGCCAACATCGCCTGGATCAACTGAAACTCGGCGATGGGTTGACCGAACTGTTTTCGCTCGGTGGCATATTTCAGGCTGTCCGCAATCAGCCGTTCGGCACAACCGATACTGATGGCACTGATGTGCAGGCGACCCTTGTCCAGCACCTTCATTGCGGTACGAAAGCCAACATTTTCCTTCCCGCCGATCAGGTTGTGTTGGGGTACTACCACGTCATCAAACATCACATCGCAAACGTAGGTACCCTGTTGACCCATTTTTCGATAGGGCTTGCCCAGGTCGATACCCGGAGTGCTGGCTTCGACCAGAAAAGCGGAAACCCCTCTGGATCCCTCCCTGGCCGGGTCTGTTCGGGCAAATACGGTAAAAAGATCCGCCTTGGGTGCATTAGTGATAAAGCGCTTTGTGCCGTTAATGATATAGGTGTCACCTTCTTTTTTGGCCGTGCTTCGAACAGAGGCAGCGTCTGAGCCTGCTTCCGGTTCGGTCAGACAGAACGACCCGATGACTTCACCGGTTGCCATTTTGTGTAAATAGCGTTGTTTCTGCTCCGCTGTGCCGTCAATAATGAGCGACTGGGAGCCGATACCAACGTTGGTGCCGAATACCGAACGAAAAGCTGGTGAGGTATGACCAAAGACGCGTGCCACCGCGACTTCTTCGGACATGTTCAGGCCGAGCCCGCCATACTCCTCGGGAATCGTCAGGCCAAACAACCCGAGCGCTTTCATATCCTCAATGACGTCATCGGGAATACTGTCATCCGCACCGACCTGGGATTCCAGCGGGCGTAATCGTTTCTCGACAAATTTATCGACGGTATCAAGCAGTTGATCCAGCGTTTCCTGATCCAGAGCCATGAGCCAATTTCCTTGTTTTTCTTGTCGGTAGCTGATGTAAGCAGCTGTTGTAAGTTGAACGCAACCTATATAATGCCGCGCTTGTTTGTTTGACTACTTTTTGACGTTCTTTCTAATTTTTTCTATTTTCAAAATTTTTTATTTCAAAAAAACCTGGCAATTTTTAATACCTCGTCAGGATCACCGGCGTGAAGGGGCTGCATTGTATGCGGGCTGCCAACAATTCGCCAATAGGAGTTAGGGCACAAAATGGCTGGATTTAAATGGGACGATCCCTTCTTTCTGGATGATCAGTTAACAGAGGAAGAACGACTGGTTCGCGACTCGGCACGGGATTACGCGCAGGAAAAATTAATGACCCGAGTGAAGCAGGCATTTAGGGACGAATACTTTCATCGCGAAATCATGAACGAGTTTGGCGAACTGGGTTTACTCGGAGCAACATTGCCTGAGAAATATGGCTGCGCCAATGTCAATTATGTCTCCTATGGGTTGGTCGCCCGTGAGGTCGAACGGGTCGACAGTGGTTATCGATCCGCCATGAGCGTCCAGTCTTCACTGGTGATGCATCCGATCCATGAATATGGTGATGAAGCCCAACGGGAGAAATTTCTGCCGAAGCTTGCCACGGGTGAATGGGTCGGTTGTTTTGGGCTCACAGAACCGGACTACGGCTCTGATCCCGGCAGCATGATTACCCGGGCTGAGAAAACCTCCGCGGGTTACCTGTTGAATGGCGCAAAAATGTGGATTACCAATTCCCCGATTGCCGATGTCGCCGTGGTATGGGCAAAACTTGAGGGGATTATCCGGGGGTTTATCGTTGAAAGGGGAATGAAGGGATTTGAAACACCGATTATTGAAGGTAAGTTCAGCCTCAGAGCGTCGGTCACCGGCGAGATTGTATTGTCTGATTGCGAGGTCCCGGCAGAAAACATTTTACCTAACGTTAAAGGACTCGCCGGGCCATTTGGATGTTTGAACAAGGCACGTTACGGGATATCCTGGGGCGCCATGGGCGCGGCTGAATTCTGCTGGCATGCTGCGCGAAGTTATACCCTCGAGCGCAAACAGTTTGGCCGGCCGCTGGCGGCGAATCAGTTAATACAGAAGAAACTTGCAGATATGCAAACTGAAATCACACTGGGTTTGCAAGGTTCCCTGCGCATCGGTCGATTGATGGATGAAGACTATTGCCCGGTTGAAAACATTTCACTGATGAAGCGAAACAATTGTGGCAAGGCGCTCGATATCGCCCGCATGGCGAGAGATATGCACGGCGGCAATGGCATCTCCGACGAATATCATGTGATTCGTCATTTGATGAACCTCGAAACGGTCAACACTTATGAAGGCACGCACGACGTTCATGCTTTAATTTTAGGTCGGGCGCAAACCGGACTCCAGGCTTTTACCGGCGAGTAAATAGTTTGAGACAAAAATTCTAGCTCGACTTTTTTTAGCTGGCATTTCACCGGTAGAAATTACCGCGCCTTTGTAAGACATTGGCCTGATATCTAAATAATATCTCACTGACGCCAGCCGGTAAACCCGGCGGCTCAAATGGGTCATTCATTATTTAACCATTATCTGTCGTGAATTATCAGTCATGACGTAAGACAATTGCCCATGAGTGGGGGGCATTTTCCTACGCGTATTTGGGCGATATGGAGGCTTCCATTTATCCAGCAAGGGGTTTAAGTTAGATTCAGATTAGAGCAGTTCATTTTTCTCAGGGAAACCAACTTTTCGAAGGAGGAATAAGTGATAAGAGTACTCGTAGTGGACGATCACCAACTTGTTCGTATTGGCACTTCACGGTTGCTGGCAGACATCGAGGGTTTCGAAATTGTTGGCCAGGCAGGCAGCGGTGAACAAGCGATCGATATGGTCAGGGACTTGAAACCGGATGTAGTACTTATGGATGTCCAGATGCCTGGCATGGGGGGGCTGGAGGCCACCCGACGCTGCTTGAGAGTAGATCCTGAATTAAAGATCGTGGCGGTATCTGTGCATGAGGACGAACCTTATCCGTCCAAACTGATGAATGGGGGTGCGGTTGGATACTTAACCAAACGAGCCGATGTCGAGGAAATGGTTCGTGCGATCAGAAAGGTCATCTCAGGTCAGCGCTACATCAGTTCTGACATAGCCCAGCAACTCGCGTTGCGTCCTTTTTCGCCCGAGGATGCCAGCCCATTTGAGGTGCTCTCCAATCGTGAAATGCAGATTACACTCATGGTCATCAATGGCCACAGGGTGCCTGAGATTGCCAAAAACCTGTCCTTAAGTTCGAAAACAGTCAACAGCTATCGTTATCGGATTTTCGACAAGCTCAGCATCAATAGCGACGTGGGTTTAACGAAGCTCGCTATTAAATACGGCATTATCGACTCCGAGGCGGTCGCATAAGCCAGCAGGTAGTGTAGTGTCCTGTATAGATAGCACTTAAAGTGCCATCTATACAGGACACTACACTAATTCAATGTAGCACCTGTCCACGTCTGCGCCTGCAATTACGTCGCCTTCGAAAACGTTATCCTGAATACTGGAACCTGCCTGTGGCCGCCAGTGGCCCTGAAAAAACCGCATTGTTGATCGTGGGTCTGGCGCCAGGGTTACACGGCGCAAATAAAACCGGTATCCCTTTTAATGGTGACGCGTCGGGTGATTTACTCTTCAAGGTACTCAAACATTTTCAGATTGAAAGCCGGGTTCGAATCACCAACGCAGTAAAGTGCCTGCCGGTTGCAAACAAACCCAGTTCATTAGAGCTGAACAATTGCCAGAAATTTCTTCTACCGGAGGTGACGCTCCATTTACAACAAGACATGCCAACCGTCATTCTCAGCCTCGGTCAAATCGCCCATCGCTCAGTTATCAAGGCGCTGGGGGTAAAGCAGTCGCAGTATCCGTTTAGTCATGGCGCGGTCCATGATCTGGATGAGCAACAATGGCTGGTTGATTCTTATCATTGCAGCCGTTACAACACCCAGACTGGGCGTTTGACGCAATCCATGTTTCAATCCGCAGTACAGTCTGCAGCCCAATTGGCGGGTTACCTTAAGTGACGACATTCGATAGCAAAACTTTCCTCAAACATCTGACCACAAGGCCGGGGGTTTATCGCATGTTTGATGAAGATGAGGAGATCCTCTACGTGGGTAAAGCCAAGAATCTGAAAAACAGGGTCTCGAGCTATTTTCGAACCACGGCCCTGGACGGCAAAACCATGGCGCTGGTTGCCCGCATCAATCAAATTGACGTCACCGTGACCAGCAGTGAAACAGAAGCGCTGTTGCTGGAACAGTCTTTGATCAAAGAACTGCATCCACCATACAACATCGATTTCAAGGATGATAAATCCTACCCTTACATCTATCTGTCGAGTGAAGATGAATTCCCAAGACTGGCATTTCATCGTGGTGCGCAACGCAAACCCGGTCGATATTTTGGCCCCTTTCCCAGTGCCTATTCCGTCAGGGATAGCTTGAACATATTGCAAAAGGTATTTCAGGTTCGGCAGTGCGAGGACTCTTTTTTTAAAAACCGCTCCCGACCCTGTCTGCAGTTTCAGATCAAGCGTTGTTCAGGACCCTGCTGCGACCTGGTGTCAAAGCAGGACTATGCCGCCGATGTGCAACATGCATCCCTGTTCCTGGAAGGTAAAAGCCGCAAGCTGATTGATGACTATGCTGATGAAATGGAAGAGGCAGCCCGGCAGTTGAAATTTGAGAGGGCAGCGCAATTTCGTGACCAGATAGCACACCTGCAGAGAATGCAGGAACAGCAGTATGTTATGGGCGACCAGGGTGATATCGATATCATTGCAGCTGTGATGAATCCCGGCGCAGTATGTGTCCTGGTGATGATCATCCGTGGCGGTCGCATGCTGGGACACAAGACCTACTTTCCCAAAGTCAAAATGGAACGCAGCGTTGCTGATTTACTGGCGTCCTTCGTGCCGCAGTTTTACCTGTCGGGTTTCGGTGGGCGAGAGTGCCCAAGGGAAGTGATAGTCAACGCAAAGCTTAATGAAAAGGAACTAATTGCCAGTGCACTAACACAAAAGACCGGGCGCAAGGTTCATATTGCTGACAATGTACGGGGCCATCGCAGGCGCTGGATATCCCTTGCACAAACCAATGCCGAACAGAGTCTGGGCAGTCACCTGGCGAACAAGAATAATCTTTCTCAACGCTTTGATGCACTGCAGTCTGCCTTGTCACTGGAACAAATGCCGGAGCGTTTGGAGTGTTTTGATATCAGCCACAGCTCCGGTGAGGCAACGGTTGCTTCCTGCGTTGTGTTTGATCAAAATGGGCCGCTCAAGTCCGATTATCGCCGCTTTAATATTGAGGGTATTACCCCGGGCGATGACTATGCCGCCATGTCCCAGGCATTAACCAGGCGCTATACGCGCATCAAGAAAGGGGAGGGGCGACTACCTGACATCCTGTTTATCGATGGCGGTAAGGGCCAATTGCATGAGGCTGAGGACATCATGGAAGAGCTGCAAATCTCAGGTGTGATCCTGGTCGGGGTTGCAAAAGGGCCCGGTCGAAAAGCGGGCCTGGAAAGTCTGTTCGTGCCGAATATCAAGTCTGGCTACGACGAAATTGTATTGTCACCGGATAACCCCGGTCTACACCTGATACAACATATACGGGACGAAAGTCATCGTTTCGCGATAACCGCCCACCGGCAGCGTCGGGGTAAGAAAAGAAAGGAATCAGTACTCGAAAGTATCGATGGTGTCGGGCCAAAAAGACGCCGCGCTCTGTTGCGGCACTTCGGTGGAGCAGGCCGCGTCGAAAGTGCCAGTAGCGAGGAACTGGCAAAAGTTGAAGGGATAAGTGGAAAGCTTGCGGACCACATTTATGCTACGCTGCACAGCAGCTAAAGACCCTGGAAAGCCGCTGTAACATGAAACTCCCCATAAGCCTGCCGAACATGCTGACGAGTCTCAGGATCGCCCTGATTCCTGTGTTGGTCGTTGTTTTCTACCTACCCTTCGAATGGAGATATCTGGCAGCCGCAGGTGTTTTTACGCTCGCCAGTATCACCGACTGGCTGGACGGTTATCTGGCAAGAAAGCTCGACGAGATCACACCGTTTGGTGCATTCCTCGATCCGGTAGCAGACAAGCTCGTCGTCGCTACTGCCCTTGTACTGCTGGTTGAAGTACACGCCAGCGCGATTCTGGCGGTGCCTGCACTGGTTATTGTCGGTCGGGAGATCGTCGTCTCCGCGTTGCGGGAATGGATGGCTAAATACAGTGAGCGACGCAGTGTGACGGTCTCCGTGGTAGGGAAGGTCAAGACAGTGTTTCAAATGGTGGCTATTATCGTCTTACTTGCCAGCGGTCCGGATCTGGGCAGCCCGATAGTCAAAGCGGGTTATGTTTTGCTGTATGCCGCTGCGGGTTTGACTCTCTGGTCCATGTACCTTTACTTAAAGCTGGCGTGGCCCGATTTATCCTCCGGGATGACCAAAGAAGACAGCTGAAGGCGCAGGTACACATCGAACAGCACTGGCTCGATTAGTACTACACCGCCGACACGAGTATGATCATTGCTTCTTTTCAGGAGCAGGAATGTGAAACCCATCAACTACGTCGATTCGCTGAATGAACACTACGGCTCACTTGGTAACCCACCGTATCGTTGGACGGTTAACGAGACAGCCCCATTGTCCAAACCCACAAAACCACTGAATGAAGCGGTGGTAACATTTCTGACTTCAGGGGGTGTCTCCCACTGCACCATGCCAGGTTTCAATCCTGATGCCCGCAACGACCATCGCCTCGATACGGTCGCCAAAGATGCTGACAGCCGGGATTTCCAGATTCATGACAGCTATTACGATACCCGGGACGCGGTGTCAGACCTGAATTGTCTGCTCCCCATTGACCGACTGCGCGAAATGGAGTCAAGCGGTGAGGTGGGGAAAATTGCTTCTCATCTGTGGAGTGGGTTTATGGGCAGAATCTACAATCGCACAAAACTGATCGAAGAATCGGCCCCTGCATTTATTGAGAAACTAAAGCAGGACAAGGTCGATATTCTGGTTACAGGCCCTGCCTGACCCCTCGATCACCAGACCGTGGGTCTGGTATGTCGGGAAGTCGAAAAAGCCGGAATAGCCACAGTATGCGTTGCCACTGGCCGCGATCTGATTGCCCAGGTTAAACCGCCACGGGCACTGTTCGTCAATCACCCGATGGGTAACAACTTTGGCAAACCCTTCGATGAAGCCATGCAAACGGAAATCTTACGTACAGCGCTTGCGCTGATTTACGATACCGATGAAGGTGGCATTTTGGTTGACTATGCTGAGGCGTGGCCTGAAACGTTCGAATATTTCAGGTCAGCTGATGGTTAATAAAAAAGCCGCACCTCGAGTCGACACCGTTCGCCTGCAAAATCTGTCCCGTGCGTTTATCGGCACGGCGAGTCTGTTCGCCGCGATTGACCTTGAGCTGTTTACGGCCATTCACCAGGGCGACAATACGGTGGACGCTTTTGCGCGTCGCAGTAAAATCAGGCTTGTCAATGCTGAACGGATTATGACGATGTGTGCGGCCGCAGGTCTCATCACCTGGCAGGCTGATCACTATATAAATGCCGAAGACGTCAATCGATTCCTCGTAAAAGGTGAGAAGGGCTATGCCGGACCCTGGTTGATGTTCACCCGCGGCGCCTGGGGTAAATGGGGGCAGCTGACGGAATTGTTGAAAAGCCAGGAGTCCGCGACGGTGATTGGCAGCTACAAAAATATGACGGTTGAGGCAGCGCGGCGCTACCATGAGGCGACTGCCAGTGTTGGCTTCGGTTCTGGCAGGCGGTTCGTCAGGCAGGTGGGCCTATCGGGAAAAAGAAGAATGCTTGACCTGGGCGGAGGCTCCGGTGCCTATTCCATTGTCGCCGTGCAGAACAATCCTGAGTTATCTGCCGTCGTGCTCGACCTGCCACCTGTCGTTGAAATCACCAGGGAATTCATCGAAAAAAATGCAGTGGTCGGCAGGGTAGATACGATCCCCGGTGACTTTACCCGCACGGCTTTCCCGCAAGACTGTGACGTGGCGGTGATGGCCAGCAACCTGCCGCAATACAGCCGTGACATTATTCAACAGGTTGTCACCAAGACATACGATGCCTTGTTACCGACCGGTGAAATGCACTTAATCGGCGAAATGCTCGATGATGATCGAGCAGGTCCACTTGATGCAGCACTCTGGGGTTTGTACGAGGTCATATCGAACAGCACCGGGATCACCCACAGCCGGTCTGACTGTGTCGGCTACTTCAAAGCCGCCGGGTTTGTTGACGTCACTGTGAACGAGTTCATACCAGGTATTCTGGTCAGGGTCTCTGGTCGCAAGGGCTAGTCGCAAGGAATAAGGGTTTTCGAATTTATATGCCGTATCAATCAGGTTTCAGGCCAGGTCTTTTTGACGGTCAAACGATCTTTATTCCCGGGGGAGGTGGTGGCCTTGGCAGATGCATTGCCCATGAGCTTGCCTTTCTTGGTGCGAAGATCATTCTTGCCGGGCGTACCATGGCTAAACTCGACAAGGCCCGCATTGAAATTGAAGCCGATGGCGGCGAGGTGCTGGGTTGTTACACCGGTGAGTTAAGGGACGAAAAAGTCGTCGTCAGCATGGTAGGCAATATTGCCGCCGAGCATGGTTCGATTCATGGCCTGGTAAACGCAGCCGGAGGCCAATTTCCTGCCGAGCTTAAGAATCTTAGCCTGAATGGCTGGAATGCCGTGATCGAGAATAACCTCACCAGCTACTTCCTGATGTCCAGGGAAGTGTTTCGTCAAAGCATGCAGAAAACCGGCGGCAACATTGTCAACATAGGTGCGGATTATGCGAGGGGGATGGCCGGTATGGGCCACAATGGCGCTGCCAGGGCAGGGCTTTCGAACCTTACATTTACGTCCTCGATGGAATGGGCGTCCGCGGGTGTTCGGGTTAACTGCGTGATTCCCGGATTCATTGCCACCACAGGTCTGGACCGGTATCCGGAATCCGCCTGGGACAACCTCAAATCAGTCGTCAAACGAGCGCCGTTGCAACGACATGGGACGGCGGCCGAAGTTTCTGCAGGAGTTGTTTTCCTGATGTCAGATATGGCGGCCTATATCACCGGCACCGAACTGAGAATAGATGGTGGCATGCATAACGGGTCCGGCGGGTTTCTGTTTCAGAACAAAGGAGTCGAAGCACGACAGCAGAAAATATTCAACGGTTTCCACCGTGATGAAACAGCTAAGCTGCTTAATGATCGTTAGAACCTGATCTCTGGTGAGTCTCGACCTAACTCTGGGATTTCACCAGCGCTTGTTCAATATCCCAGATAATATCTTCCACCGACTCGATACCCACCGATATTCGTATCATATCGGGCGTCACGCCTGCAGACGCCTGTTCCTCGTCGTTGAGCTGTCGATGGGTGGTTGAAGCCGGATGAATGATGAGGGTTTTGGCATCCCCGACATTAGCCAGATGGCTTAAGAACTGAGCGTTTTCAATAAATTTCACCCCGGCCTTTTGTCCTCCCTGGATACCAAAAGTCAGTATCGCACCGGCCCCTCTTGGCAAATACTTTTGCCCTAGTTCAAAGTAGGGATTATCTGGTAATCCGGGATACTTCACCCAGGAAATAGCTTCGTGATGCTGCAGGTATTCTGCCACTGCCATTGTATTCTGCACATGACGTTCCATCCTGATGTGCAAGGTTTCGAGGCCCTGAAGAAACAGGAACGCATTAAATGGGCTGAGACTCGGACCCAGTGTTCTCAGGGTCTCGAGACGACATTTTGTGATAAATCCGAAGTCACCAAATGTCTCGAAAAACCGGATGCCATGATAGCCCTTGGATGGATCCGTCATTTCAGGGAACTTGCCGTTATCCCAAGGAAATTTCCCGGATTCGATAATCACACCACCGATAGACGTTCCATGACCGCAGATAAATTTCGTTGCCGAGTGCACGACGATGTCTGCGCCATGTTCAAAAGGTTTACACAGGAAGGGCGTTGCGAAGGTATTGTCCACCATCAGCGGAATACCGGCGTCATGAGCAATAGTCGCTACTGCCTCAATATCAATCAGGTTATTGGACGGGTTTCCGATAGTTTCAATAAAAAGAACTTTTGTTCGCTCGGAGATCGCAGCACGAAAGTTTTCCGGGTCGTCCGGGTCAACAAAGGTTGTGTTGATGCCCATGCGTCTGAAGGTGACATCAAATTGCGAATAGCTGCCACCGTACAGCGTACTGGCCGAGACCAGTTCGTCGCCTGCAGCCAGCAGCGTCAACAGGGCAGTCATCTGTGCCGCCAGGCCGGAGGCAACCGCGAGTGCCGCACGTCCCCCCTCAAGTGATGCCATGCGCTCCTCAAACACCGAGGTCGTGGGGTTGGATAACCGACTGTAAATATTGCCAAAAGTCTGGGCATTGAAAAGGCTGGCGGCATGTTCTGTATCATCAAAAACATAAGCTGCAGTCTGGTATATGGGCGCCGCCCTTGAACCGGTCGCCGGGTCGGGTATCTGCCCGGCATGTAAACAACGGGTTTCGAATCCGAATTCGTGGTCACTCATCGTATTTCTCCTCAGATACTGCTAGGACACGTGTCTTGGTCGTTTTGCCGATATAATTCCGGTATTGACTCCAGCCCAGCTGAGACCGCCATACAGACGCGCGTACTCAATTTTCATACATCGGTCCTGTACCACCTCAAGCCCCGCCGCACGCGCCTGTTCTGCAGCCGCATCGTTCACCACACCAAGCTGTAGCCAAAGAACACGCGCACCAATGTCAATACTGGGTTGAACGAAACCGGGTATCCGGTCCGACCGTTGGAACAGATCAACAACATCCACTTTCTGTGGAATAGAGGCGAGGTCCGGGTAACATTTCTGTCCAAGGATTTCTTCGTAGCCTGGATTCACCGGAATCACCTGGTAGCCATGGGCGAGCAGATACTTGGCCGCGAAGTAACTTGGCCGATACCAGTTACCGGACAGTCCCACCATGGCAATGGTCCGGCACTCGTCCAGTATTCTTCGTATTGTTGTGTTATCCATGGTTCATCCGTCGGTCTGGTTCGCGAGCTACTATGGGAGGTGATGATAACAAAGATTGTTGCTCGGCTTAGCTGAAGATACAGGGTCCCCTGCCAAGGCAAAAACACTTTCTGGACCAGCCTGTTCGATAGGTTGTCTTTGGAATTATTAAATGAGTTCGTTTCGGGGTGCTCAAGCTTTTCTTTGAAAAGTTTTGTTGCCGGGAGTTGTTGATCGATGAGTTTGTGTTTGCTGCGCAAAGCTGCGACCAAGTCGGCTGGAATGGTGAGTTCATTCAGGGGCACTCAAACTTTTCTTTGAAAAGTTCTGTTGCCGGGAGTCATTCATCTGTGTGTTCGTGTTTGCTGCGCAAACACGAACTTGGTGCCCGGGGCCGGGGTCGAATGGGGACGCCTAGTCCGGCACCTCGGTGCTATCACAGAAGTGATTCAAAGTGAGAGAATTGTACGCAAAGAAAAAGTGGTGCCCGGGGCCGGGCTCGAACCGGCACTGCCTTACGGCAACAAGATTTTAAGTCTTGCGTGTCTACCAATTTCACCACCCGGGCAGAGGATCGTGAAAGGCGCGTAGTTTAACGATCTGAAGCCCCAGGCTCAATCCTTCAGAGCATGTAAAGGGTATATTTTTATGGATAAGATGCAAAAATGGGGGAGGTAGAAAAAGCAGTGCAATTGAACTTCTAGGAGATTGGATAGAATCGCCAGACTGCGAAGCACAATTACACTGAGAAAAAGATACTAAGTGAAAAATTTTGATCCGCAAACCAATTGACGGTTTTAATCTACAGGCGCGTTCATATTCAGGACGAACTGTGGAGTCCAGCTAATTTGATGCTGATGCACCACTTTCAAGGTGCACCTGGCGTCAACTGTATGGGTTCTGATCTGGTATCTTGATTGAAAAAGATTACCGGTTTTGATGAAGGAGTTAGGCAGGATAGAGAAGTTTTAGAATTAACGATATTCATTTTCTTAGTGATTTTTTTTGTCACGTCGATCAAGGAACGCCGGAATTGGCATGGCAATGAACAATCCGAAATACACCTATCCGGCGAGTGCAATCCAGGCATCCGATACGACCAAAGCCAGCAGAACTGATAGTGGCGCGAAGCTCGCAGCAACAGCCCATGACTGCATGCTGAGCCGGGTATTTCGTAATTCAGACTGATTTAGTCCCAGCGACGATGAGCTACGCATCGCGCTGCCATACAATTGATTTAAGATTAAGGACATGGCAAAAAAACCAACGGAATAGAACACGAAAATCCGGCGCAGCTCATCGATAGCCTGAATCTGAAAACCTGATGGCAGGTATCCGTTACTGAGATCAAAGAACATGGCTTCCAGTATGATTCTCAGTGGGTACACATAAACTAGTACTACAAAGATAAGTGCGAGGCTGAGTGGAATAGTTCTGGAATTTTCCAGGCCGTAGCGACGGCTCCAGCTTCGATGTCGGCCCCAGAACATCATTAACAACGCAAAACTAAAGGCAAATGCAGGTATCCGTTTTACCGCGATTATCAGCTCAGTATAGTCTGAAGGGAGTTCCTCATAGGATATGATGAGCAAGGTAAGCACAAACGCAAACGCAGCATCGATAAATGTATCCAGACGTGTTACTTCCAATCCTCTCAGTCGAAATTGACCCTCGACCGTGAGGTTATCCAACTGGGACTCTGTCCACTTCGTATCAGCAGTTGCGCCAGTAGCTATATTTAAACTTGATCATAAAACACACCAGATCATTGTGACAATAATAGACATTTCATAGCTCCAGCGGACCTTGACCTCAGGTAATGCGGCAACGATGTTCAAGCGAAAAGTTATACCGCCAGTTGCCTGCGTAAATCGAGCAACTTGTCCAGCAGGGGTGAGAGCTTTTTCTTCGCACTGTTAAGGTATCCCCAGGCGGTGCCACAAAAGATAACGATGGCGCCTGCGTAATAAAATGCGAGGTTCGCATCGGGGATCAGGGTGCCAGTCCTCTGGTAATATCCGCCGTAGCTCCCCATCACAACCACTGCGAACATGGGTAGGAGGAAACGCATGGGGAGGGACTTGTAGCTACTCAATTGGTTGCCAATTTTCTCTATTTCGATATCCAACCGGGTAGCAAGTGTCCAGTTCTCTTCTTTTCCTGTTTTGAGGTCTCTTGTCATCGCAACAGACAGATACCAGAACAGGATCGTCATGGCCACCATACTGATCTGTTGCAACAGGTTCATCTCGGGTTTAATCATGAACAGAACGAATAAAATTAACAATGTGAGAACGATGGATAAAACCACAATGACATTTCTGCCGAAACGGGCTTGCCGATCCAGTTCTTTAGCTTCGTTTACGGTTGCTGTAAAAGCCGAACTGTCCACGGGGATCGGTGTCGTCATTTCTTCTCTCCAGGTTTTTTTCAAGTCATCAAGGTTCATTTGAGTCACCTCTCATCCACGTAGGTAGTGTTAAATCTGTCTTTTATTCGATTCACTCTGACATTTATAGCGTTGCCGCTGATGCCCAACACTTGTTTCATGGCATCTGTGGTTAATCCATCGAGGTACATCATCAAGACAGTTGCGTCGATGTCGTTCAAAGAATCCAGGAAATTCTCCAGGATATCCGCCTGACTAAATCCGTCTGGTGTCGAATCATTGTTTAGTTGACTGGCTCTTAAGGTTTCAATTTTTTTCCGTTCATGAACGGTTTTTCTAACTCGCGTCATGGCAGTGTTGAATGCGATTCGATATAGCCATGTCTCGACGCTTGATTCACTGCGAAAACGCGCAAAGCTTCTCCATAATGCCAACGAAATTTCCTGGCATAAGTCGTCCACTTCATCGGGATTAGCATAGCGCCTCGCGATACTGCGGATACGACCGCTGTTCGCTTCAATCAGTAGCTCGAATGTTTCAGACATAATTAGTTAGTCGCCCTGTAAGGCCAAATCTTACATGTTGGTGCGACACGCCTGTGTAAATCTACATTAGTGAGATAATCCATCCGTGAAATTGGAAGAGGCGAGGTTTCGAGTTGTAGGTGCATGTAGGAATATTTAGAACATATATACGGACGTATATACGGACGTATAATAGAGGACCGATGGCGAGATTAGCCATTGCACCGGAGGTAGCTGCGACTTTTCTCCCAGCGTTCAGGCATGGAGTACATGCAGGATCAGGTGGAATAATATTTCCGGTTCTGGTTGAAGTGATGAAACACAGCTGAGGGCTCCTGCTATGAAAATTGTGAGATTGAGTTGGTGTGTCTTTCTGCTGTTGATGTCACTCGCCTGTCAGCCACGTGATGTCCAACCAGGACTATGGCTTTCGGGCGACGAGGTAAATCAGCAGATAGATGACTGGGGGTTCACCGATGAAATCGAAGAGATTTATGTTGAAACAAAACCCTGGTATGGCATTCCACACTCGACAACCATCTGGTGCGTGGTATTTGCGGGCGAGCTTTACATTGGCTCCTATGGTGTAGAAAAAAAGGCCTGGGAGAACAATCTGGCTCAAGATCCTGAAGCGAGGCTTGGTATTTCAGGGAAATTATACAAGGTTGCTGTCAGCCGGGTAACAGATAAAGAAATAGCTGAAAATCTGAATATTGCCTACAACAGAAAATACGATATGGAAGAGGTCTTTGGTAACGAAGTTCCTGAGTGGTGGTTCTATCTGGTAGAACAGCAAAAGTAGAGATATTTGCGGATATCCGAGCGAGTTACCCAAGTGATTTTTCATTCCCCGCGGATGTAGCGCTACTGTAGCGGTTTGGCAAGTAACTCCCACAAGTAAACTCAAATCGATAAATCAACTTCGAAACGACTATAAGTTCGTATCTGGGGTTGTGTCGTTGACTTAACTACTTTAAAAACAATAATTTAGGTATGTATTTGGAGGACGGAGCGGGAGTCGAACCCGCCTTCGTGGTTTTGCAAACCAGTGCCTAACCGCTTGGCTATCCGTCCGGGCTGATCGAACGGCGAAATGCGCCCAATCGAAGGGCCGCAAGTCTAACCAACTTCGATGCCTAATTCACGGCCCAATTGGGATTAATTAATGACGGAGAGCAATAAACAGGAGGTCAGGGCGGCAATGGCCACGATCGAGAGTAATTCCGGAAGGTTTTTTCTATAATTCATACCAGGGATGCTAAGGGCCTTCGGTGAAAAACGGAAGGATCGAATACAACTAACGTTATTCTCTTATGAACGACACAAGCCGAGCCTATCTGTACGCGATTATCACAGTCCTGTTCTGGTCGACGGTGGCCACGGCCTTCAAAGTCGCACTCAGGAGCCTCGATATCTACCAGCTGGTCTTCTATGCCTGCCTGGCGTCCACTATGGTATTGCTCATCCCTGTGCTCGTCAGCGGCAACGTCGTTGAACTGGTCAGGGTGGGCAGATTGCACTGGCGATTTACTTTGCTGGTCGCTTGTCTCAATCCGGTTTGTTACTACCTGGTCCTGTTCGCAGCTTATGACCGCCTGCCAGCGCAAATTGCACAACCCATCAATTATACATGGGCGATAGTGCTGACATTTCTGTCGGTAATATTTCTGAAACAGCGTCCAACGAGATTCGATTTTGCGGCGGCGTTTATTTGTTACGCGGGTGTTTTGGTCATTGCAACAGAAGGAAACGTGGATGTTCTCCAATTCAGCAACAGTACCGGTTTGATACTGGCAATTCTATCAACATTTATCTGGTCAGGTTACTGGATTCTGAATATTAAGGATAAGCGGGACCAGCGCTTCGGGATGTGTCTTAACTTTCTCGTGGCTTTACCCATTACATTCGTTATCTGCCTGGCGTTCTCATCATTCGACGTTGCGCCCGAGGGTGTTGCGAGTGCGTTTTATGTGGGTGTATTCGAAATGGGTCTGGCGTTTCTGTTCTGGTCCAGGGCTCTCAGGCTGGTGGAGAATACCAGTCGGGTAAGTACCCTGATCTTTCTCTCACCCTTTTTGTCCTTGTTTTTTATCCAGCAAATACTGGGGGAGAGGATCATGGTAACAACGTATATTGGCCTGGTTGTCATTGTTGTGGGGCTCATGGTTCAGCGAATTCGCATGCCCGACCATAAAACCAGCGATTAGCCAAAACGGATTGTTTATAGATAACGAATCTGGATGGCCTGAATACCAGTGCCAGCCAGCACATCAGAGATCACCACGACCTTGTCACCCTCTGACAGACCCACTTTCGATTTCAGGACATCAAAGGCAATTTGCAGTGTTTTCTCAGGATCCCTGCTGAATGCGGTTCGGAACGCGGATACGTTTCTGTTCAGGATCAATCGGCGTCGCGTCTGGCTATCGTTGGTGAAGGCAAAAATTCTCGTCTGCGGGTGGCAGTTGGTGACGTAGTCCGCCATGTAGCCACGCCGGGTGATAACAACAATACCTTTTGCTGATAGTGATTCTGCAAGATCAGCGGCGGTCACTGCCATGCTTTGCTTATCGTCAGGGCACTTCAGGTTGCGGGTAAAATCCAGTCCGGGAACCGACTCAGCCGTTTCGGCAATATCCACGAGTTGTTCGACACAGCGCACGGGATGTCGGCCAATGGTGGTTTCACCGGAAAGCATCACCGCATCAACTTCTTCATAGATGGCGTTGGCAACATCCGTGACCTCTGCCCGGGTGGGGATAGGGTTTGCTATCATGGATTCCAGCAAGTGCGTGGCGACGATGACCCGTTTTCCGTTTTCTGCACAAAGCTGCACGATGCGTCGTTGTACATTCGGTAACTCGGCAACATTGATTTCGACGCCAAGATCTCCACGGGCGACCATAATGCCATCTGATTCATCAAGAATTTCGTCAAGGTTTTTAACGCCGGACTGATCTTCAATCTTGGCGATAATCTTTATCTTGCCAACCTTCTCACCCATTAATTCCTTTAATTCTCTGATATCCGCCGCTTCACGGACGAAAGACAGGGCAATAAAGTCTACCTGGTGCTCCAGGGCAAACAGGATATCAGCTTTGTCTTTACGGGTAATCGCCGGTAGGTTGACGCGAATGCCCGGCAGGTTAACGTGCTGTTTACTCTTCAGTATGCCGCCGTCGATAACCTTGCAGGTCATGGTGCCATCCTCATTCTTTTCCAGTACCTGCAGGTTGATAATGCCGTTGTCGACGGTAATTCGGTCCCCGACACTAACCGTCTCAATCAAATCATCGTACTGAATATGAATTGAAGAAGATTCAACGTCGATGTCTCCACGGACAGTGATTGAGATCACCGACCCATTTTTCAGTTCGAGCTCATTGACCAGATCCCCGGTTCTGATTTCAGGTCCCTGTGTATCCAACAATACAGCAATGGGGTGGGGGATCTTTCGATTCAGGGTCTTGATAAATTTGATCACTGCGGCGGCAGATTCGTGATCCGCGTGGGACATATTCAGGCGCACGATGTCCATACCGGCGTGGGCAAGTTTTTCAAGCATATTGAAATCATTTGACACTGGGCCAATGGTGCAGATTATCTTGGTCTTGCGCATGGTAATGAAAAGCTACTGTTTGATTCGGCTTGCGGAACCAGGTCACAAATCCAGCCGAGCTGAAAAAGCCGAGATCATACTGCCTTGCGGTTAGTCCTTCAAGGTGAAATTACCATGTCCAGGACTACTAGAATAGGGCAAGTTGTTTTTCTTCTGCAATCTTGTCAGTCTCTTTAAAAGTAACGCCCAGCCCCAGCAGGCGAATACCCTTGCCTTCGCCCCGTTCCCAGGCGATGGGAAGCAGTTCTTCAAACAGTGCCCTGTTGAGTTCATGGCTGTGGCGTTCAATCGTGGTGCTCTTAAAGTCCGAAAATTTGAGTTTAACCTGCTGATTTCGGATGGGTCGTTCACGGTGTTTTTCCAGGCGGCGACTTAGCTCGTCATATAGACTGCTAAAAGATTCCATCGCCGCAGTCGGGGTTGGAATATCCTGAGGGTAGGTCCGCTCAACGCTAAGTGATTTCCTCACCCAGGCTGTCGTGAGTTCCCGATCATCGATGCCGTGGGCACGCTTGTACAGGGATTCACCAAAACCGCCAAAATGACGAACCAGCTCTGTCTCACCAAGGCTGCGCATGTCAGCGCAGGTGAAGATGCCCAGTTTCTCCAATCGTTTCAGTGTCACCTTGCCGACACCGGGTATTTTCTTAACGGCCAGTTTCTGCACAAAGGCATCGACTTCTGCTGGCGTCACCACACACTGCCCATCAGGTTTATTTTCATCAGAACAAATCTTTGCAAGAAATTTATTCGGCGCGACCCCTGCGGATGCGGTCAGGTCAAGTTCATCCTTGATCACCCGCCGAATGTCATCTGCAATATGGGTCGCGCTACCCTGGAACAGGATTGAATCTGAGACGTCCAGAAAGGCTTCATCCAGGGATAAGGGTTCGATGAGCTCCGTATACCGCCGAAAGATTGCCCGAATCTGACCTGAAATAGCCTGGTAGTGGCTCATACGACCCGACAGGACTGTCAGGTGTGGGCACAGCCGCAACGCATAAGCCGTGGCCATGGCAGAGTGAATGCCGAACTCCCGGGCCTCGTAATTGCAGGTAGAGATGACACCACGCCGGTCCGATGCACCACCGACGGCAATGGGTATGCCTCTCAAGCTGGGATCATCCCGCATCTCTACAGCAGCATAAAAGCAATCCATATCAATATGAATGATCTTGCGCTGTCGAGATTCATGCATAAAGGCGATTACTGCTCTTTGAGGTATGAACTAGTTTAAACAGGGTCTAAATGAAGCACCAGCGCAAGGAGCAGGGTATACTTGTGAGCCTTGATATTGCTGTTGTAGTCGCTATGGACATAGACGAGATAAGAAGACGTTTCGAACCAGCGGTTAACGAGATCATTGATACCTGCTGCATTACCGAAGACTTTGTCGATAAGGACAGGTTTAGGGTGTATATCGCGACGATATGGGGCAATGCTGTACTTCAGCCGGAAAAATCAGGCATTGATGAAAGTGACCTGAGCAATCTGCACGACTTTTTGAACGAAGAAATTGAAAAATTACTGGGTACCGACCAAACCATTACCAGTTGCTTCGAATACCTCGTCACCAAAGCCGGTGACGACAGTATGAACAGATTGCAGGTCAACAACCAGCACAAGGACTTTATCCACTATTTCGCCAGGCTGATTCTTGGTTCGGACTCGTTATCGAATATCAACTTGAGCCGCGACAACTAGCCTTGATTTGACATTAATCTGCATCATCTTGGCCAACGCCTCACGAAATTAAGACATTGTCAGATCAAAGCTAGTTCTTAAGACTTTCTTGTGTAGTGATCAACCACCAACGCGCCAACAATATCTCCCTCGACATTGACGGCCGTCCGAATAGTATCCAGGGGTCTTTCTATAACCAACAGTATGGCGATAGCCTCAAGTGGAATGCCCACGGCCAGCAGCACCATTTGCATACCAGCCATAGAAGCAGAAGGCATGCCCGGCGCACCAATGGATGCGACCATCGCCATGAGAAACACTGTAAAAATTGTCACCGTCGACAATTCAACACCGAACAGATAGGCAAGGAATATCGCGGCCACGGCTTCGAACAGCGCCGTGCCATCCATATTCATGGTGGCACCCAGGGGCAGGACGAAACTTGTGACGGATGCATCAACTTCAAACTCATCAGAACAGGTGCGCATTGAAACCGGCAGGGTGGCAGAACTGGACGAGGTACTAAATGCCACGATGAGTGGTTGTGAGATTTTGCGTAACAACTCGACAGGAGATTTTTTGGCCAGCAACCAGGCGATACCTGGCAGAACCAGCAAGCCATGAACCAACGTCAGAATGACAATAAGCAGTGAGAATTGAAATAACTGCGTCAGAAATGCTGCGGAATTTCCATCGCCCATGTTCAGGCGCAATGTAAAATCCATCAGGATCGCGAAGATACCAATGGGCATTACCTTGATCACCCAGCGCAGGATTTGCATTATCACTGCGTTGATCTGTTCAACCGTCTTGAACAACGGCGCATCCACTGGAAGCACGAGCACCATCGCAATGCCAATCAGAAACGCATTAGTGACGATTCCCAGAATATTCAAGTTGGCCAAGGCAGATATGGGGTTAGTCAAGGCCAGGTTTAACACCTGCTGCAGAACAAGGACGATGGAATCACTACCGGCTTCGATCATTTTCGATGGGGCGACTTGGCTGGAAAATTCAATGGTGGGAGGATATTGAGTCCATGGATGGATAAAAAAGACCGCAACCAGACCGAGCATGATGGCAATGATGGTCGTTCCGAAATAGTAAGCGATGGTTATCCCACCCAATCGCTTAAGCTTGATGACGTCTCCAATACCGATAATGCCGCCAATCAGAGAAAAGAAAATCATCGGCGCGATAAGCATTCGCAACGCCGCAAGGAATACTGATTTCAGCAGCAGGATAAACTGGTAGAAGCTATTTTCGTTGTCGGCAGCGAATACATCACCGAATAACAGAGCAATTCCGACGCCTAACAACGCGGCCAGAAATACCTGGAAGGTTAAATTCTTAAAAATCAATGGGATAACTGCATGATAAGTAACTTTGAATAATACCAAACACAACTGACCAATTGGAACCATAAAGGTGTGAAGGAACCGACAAACGACCCGATAATCAACCGCTGGGTCAAACAATCAGACCAGGTGAGAGGTTCGCGCTTTTTGGAGCCCGAGGATCGTGGTACTTTTTTGGGATCAGGGTAGTAACCTTTCAAGGCAGAGTGTCGGATTGAATACATGGTGACCTATGCGTTAATAGCGATCCTCGTGGTCGCGCTGGGTCTGGTTTCAATGTGGTTATTGCAGGCACGAAAGCGCTGGCAGTGGGAACGCAGGTTCTACCGGAACTATCCTGTGGCCCTGGTTCGAGTCAGCGTACCCGAAGGCAATATCATTCGATGTAATGAAAAGTTCGCTACAACGCTTGGGTATGCGACTGGTCATGATTGCCTGTTAATCAACCAGTTTACGCGACACTTCCCCGGCCTCGATCTTGCGCTTGTGTTGGTACGGGCTAAATCAGCAGAACGCTTGCCCGCCAGGGTTGAAACAGTTCAGATGGAGCAGCGGGACAGGGCAAAGGTGCCGATGTTTGTGTCGATCCTGGGATCAGCGTCTGATCGTTATGTTGACCTGACCATTGAGCATCCAGAAGATGCGGACACAAACTCACCTTTTATGGCCATTGCGCAGATTAAATTTGATCGCTCGCTCGCGGTGATTTCTTTTAATGATGCCGCCAGCAAATTATTTGGAGAGACACTCCTTATCGGTCACTCTGTCACTCAACTCATCAGCCAGAATTATCGCGCCCGGATAATGCGGATCATGCAAAAGCGCATGCGTCACGCAGCATTTTCGCTACCGGTTCCAAGTGTCATCGCCGGTGGCTATTCCGACCGACTGAACTGGTCCTTTGTCGTCCAGCCCTGGAATGAAATCGAACTCGTGTGTACCAAGGAGTCCGCGGTGCCGGAAGACTGGCGTCTGCTGAAGTCCCTTGTCGACGGACAGACTGGCCTGTGGGAACTCAATCTGGTGACGAACAGGTTGAGTCAATCCCAGGAATGGCTGAGGTATCTTGGCTACGGCGGCGAAAACAATGATCAGCTGGTCAATTCATGGCTGGCACTGGTCCATCCCGATGATCGGAATGCGTTGGAATCACAGATCGAAGGGGTAACGAACAGAGCGATTGACCGCATCAACGGCGAATACCGCATCGCCATAAAGGGTGGTGTGGAGGTTACTGTGTCGAGTATCGGCTACATCAGCCAGTATTCAGAAAATGGGTCCCCGGTCAATCTGCGGGGTTTTCACCAGGTTGTGTCGACACCTGACGAGGTGTCCGGTTCACCCAGGGTTATGCAGCTCGGCGATTTAAGTCACGACCTTGCCAATCAGTTCGCTTCAATTACCGGTTTCGCCCAGCTGATTCGGGAGGATGCCGACAGCCAGATTGCAAATTATGCCGCACAGATCCAACAGGCAGCCGAAAAAGCCTATCAGCAACTTGAGCTTCAATTACACAGCCAGAGTCCGGAAACTGGCGTCTATGCCACAGTTAATCGATTTTGTGATGAGTTAGGCATCCTCTCCGTGGTTCACCTTAATCCCGGAAAATGGATCGACATTGATCATGAACTGATTACCCGATACCTGGTTGATCTCACCGGAGATACCCGTTCGCCAGGGTTTGATGCAGAAAATATACTGGTCAGGACAGATTTTCGCCGCTACCCGAAAAGCGTCTGTAGCTATTGCAGCAGGCACCTTGATGGTGCTTTCTTTAAACTCTGCATTGAAAATCGAGCCCACGGCAGTCCCCGCGATCATATGCTTCAACGGATGGATGCCGGTTTTCTCACGACTGATATCCGACGCAACTCGGTTTCATCCGAAAACGGTTTTGGCGGCCTGAGCAGAATGATACATCAGGCCGGTGGACACGTCTGTGTGTTGACAACGGTCAACAAAATTGAGGTTTCATTATTCTTGCCAGAATCTGTGCTGGAGCCTGCCATGGACCCCACAATTGCAATAAATACTACCAATCAGTTATCCCCCGCCGTTGTACTACGGCGAGATGACTTCCGGGCCAATAAGTCAGTGAATATTCTGGTGTTGGATGATCAACCTCAAATCTGTGCATACCTGCGCGAGGTTCTCAGCCGGGAGGGCTATAACGTTACCATAATGATGAATGCGAAGCAGGCACTGGACCAGTTCGAACAGGCATCAGCCAGTTTTGACCTGGTTATCACTGATCAATCGATGCCGGATATAACAGGCGAGCAGCTCGTGCGGCAAATTCACAGAATCCGGCCACTGCTACCCATCATTATCTGTAGCGGTTATAGTTCCCCTGAATCTGAAGTTCTGGCACGAAAGGCAGGTGCCGCGGGTTTTTTAAAGAAGCCCGTCGATGTAACCCGCTTACTCGACCTGGTGGATTTATGCATGAAAGACCCTGATGGAGCGGAGGACGATGAGGTTCATTAATTTGTGTTGAGGTTCTGATGCCCATGACAAGTGGTGCCTATTTCACGAGTGACCTGATTGATGATCTGCCCCTGGGTCTTGCGATGATTGATCCGGCGAACCGGGTTATCGCCGCGAACAAGTTCGCGATGACCCTGCTGGCCGTTGAGGTCGGGCAGGATCTCGGCCCGCTAGTCCACCCGGATTCCCAGATACAATTCGAACAAGCGTTAAAAGATCCGGCAACGGAGTATCAGGTGCAGTTCGTTCATGATACCGATAGCTCGTATGTGCAACTATCTTCACAGCCACCTGACGAAACCGGTCAACGGGTGATTTTTCTTCGAGATGTCTCTGAACAAATCGCCCTGAGCTCACAGTTACAGAAAAGCAGACAGCCAGAAAGAAAGTTCATGCACGATATCAGCAACACACTGACAACCACCATGGGTTATTCAGAACTGATCGGTATGATGTTGGAAGAGCACCAGACATTATCAGGAGAACGGCTCGCGTCGGTTCAGCGATACCAGGGGGAAGTGCGTGAGGGTTTGCAACATACCGACATCCTGGTCAGGGAACAAAAGCAACGTAAGATGCCTCCCAATCAGTTCGCCGTGCCGTTACACCGCAAGCATATTGTGGTGGTTGACGATGAACCCTCCATTGCTGAATTCTTAAGTGAACTGATGCTGGGTCGTCACTACAAGGTGACGACCTTTACAGACAGCCCCGAGGCGCTTGAATTTTGCAAATCCAATGCGAAATCAATAGACCTGATGATTATGGATCAGATAATGCCAGAGCTGTCCGGGATTTCCATCGCAACTGAATTGCTGTCCGTGAGTATTGATCTACCCATCATACTTTGCACAGGTGACCCTGAACTAATCTCAAGGCAGTACAGTGACGAGGTCAGAATAAAGCATTTTATCCGCAAACCCATCGATATCAGCGAGTTGACTCAAATGGTCAGCGCCATTGTTGATTAGGCATTATCGCCAGACTCCTGACTCCCTGGCCTGCTAGTCAACTGCGGCGGAAAGTGTTGAACCGATGGGATAGTGAAGCACCAGGTCACAAACAGGATCGAGATCTGTGACCTCATTGTTGACAATAACCAGACCGGCTCCCTGTTGTTTTGCTAGGCGTGGGAACCCCGCAGCCGGATAAACTACCAGCGATGAGCCTATTGCAATAAACAAATCACAATCCAGGGTGGCTTGTTGGGCCCGTTCCATCTCAGCAACCGGCATTGCCTGACCGAAGGAAATCGTCGCAGTTTTAATTATTCCGGAACAATCGGTACAGTAGGGGATCGTCTCATTGTCACTGAATATCCTGCGAATATCAGCCAGTTCATAGTGCTTCCCGCATTGCAGACAGGTCGCATAGTTGGCATTGCCATGTAACTGAATCACCTGTGCATCCGGCACACCGGACTTCTGATGCAAGCCGTCAACATTCTGGGTGATGATGTGAGAGACCTTTCCCAGTCGAACCAGTTTCGCCACGGCAAGATGGCCGGAATTCGGTTCGGCACCATCCATTCCTCTGCCAGCAAACTTGCGACGCCAGGACTCACGCCGAACATCCTCGGAAGCGACAAAGTCCGAGAAATCGATAGGCGTCTGACTCTTCCAGATACCGTGAGGCCCGCGAAAGTCCGGTATGCCGGATTCAGTACTTATTCCCGCACCGGTGAATATAACGATATTGCTGGCTCCCCGGATTAAACGTCGAAAAGCAATCAGCTCTTCACTGGATATTTCAGGCTCAGACATGTCACTCCCCCGGAATTAATTATGGCTAAGACTTGATCGACGCAGTTGCTCGAATGCCATGGGTTGCTGCGCACGAAGAAATGTAATGATCGCGGCTGCACATGCTGCAGGTCGCGTGGTCGATGTATCGACTTCCACATCGTATAGTTTGTGAGCATGACAAATCTTAAAATGCCCCATCGCAGTACCCGGGAACCGGCCCGGGCGTGCAACTTCGCGCTCGTTAATCACTCCTTTGGGGCATTTCACGCCGACAAAAATTACAGAATAGGGTTCAAAAACACCCAGGTAATCAGCCAGAAATTCCGGCTGCAGGATAATGTCATCAATAATAATGTTATTGCCACTTTCCACCATGGCCGCCATCGCCCTGCGCATGCCTCGCAACATTTGCTGGCCATCTTTACCGAAACGGATCTGGGTATAGTGAATCTCGGTGTCGGTCATGGGAACCACGTTTAAACCCAGGTCGCCAGTGGTTCCCCTGGGAGCGTTCAATCCACGGTACTTGTCAGGCATCCCGTCCCTGAACTGGTCCAGCGCAACGTGAATGTATGGCTCACTCAATTGCTCCTGTAATGCATGTGCCAGGGTCGTCTTACCCGCACTGGAGGTCCCGTTAAGAAAGATGACCCTGCCTTTGCCGGTCGGGCCAGAATTTTCTTCATTTTCTACCACCTGTGATGACTCCTGTTTTCGAAACGGTTCCCGGCTGCTGTGAACACGGGAGTGGAGTATAACTAGACTGCTTATCGTCCGGAAACAGATTCGTGGGTGTTATTTCCTTCGTAAGTGATTCATACCTAGTGTTTTATCCAGCCCAGTATCGAAATACGAGTAAGCTGATGAATATTCCAGACGTCAAGGGAAATGACCATGCCAAGAAAAAGCCTCCAACCCTACTGGTTGAAGCGAATGTTTGATCAGTGCAACGGTTTGTATGTTGATCACTTCTGCCGACCTCACTTTGATGCCTCCGGTATTGGATTGAGAGTCATGAATCCGCGCTGCCTGGAGGTTTCAGGTCCTAAAATTACAGTCGGTAAACATGTCCATTTTATGGCCTTGAGAGACAAACCGGTTCGCCTGGCGGTATTCGAAGGATTGGGTGAAATTCATATAGGCGATTATTGCCTGGTGAATCCGGGCGTCAGGATTTCTTCTGCCAGCGCCATAACCATCGGTCACAGCTGCATGTTTGCGATGAACGCTTATTTATCGGATGCCGATTGGCACGATCTGCAACATCGAATCTTTGCTCCGGGTAATCACAAACCCATCGTGTTGGGGAACAATGTCTGGATCGGTGACAGCGCACTCGTCTGCAAGGGTGTGAACATTGGCGACAACAGCATAGTAGGTGCATGGTCCGTGGTCACAAAAGACGTACCGGCCAATGTTGTCGTCGCCGGTAATCCCGCCCGGGTTGTGCGCCAGCTAGACCCTGATGACACTACAACCCGGGAGCATCTGTTCAATATGGAAACACCCTATGATGAGTTCGAGGACAAGTGGTATCAGGATAAGCTCGCAGGTAATCGAATCACCAGCTGGATAAGATCACTGTTCCTGCCCGGACAGTCTGATTGATCTGTCGGTCGAATGCGCGAATCGCTTACCTTGTAGCAAGTTGCGTCCAGTCACGCTGTGGTTTAGATTCAATCTTAGTCACCAAGTCACTAGCCTGTGGATCTTCATGAGACATCTTATTTCCAGTCTTTGTATCCTTGCCTTGATAGTTATCAACCTGGTCGCCCCTCGATCAGCACAAGCGGATATTATTCAGGATCTGGCAAAAAATGCAGAAATCCTGCTAGCCAAAATATCACCCAAAGGAGACTACATAGGTGTCTTGAGAGAGTCTGATGGTAAGCGATCAGTGGCCATCTTCACTTTTCCCGCCATGAAGTTTTCAAGTTTGCTCAGTTATCCCGGTCGAGACGAAGTGGGTAATTTCTGGTGGGTCAATGATGAAAGAATTCTCGCAGATGTTGCCCGAAACTATGACCGTTGGGAAGAGGCCAGGGCAACCGGAGAGCTCTTCGCCATGAACGCCAATGGCAAGAAACGCGAGCATTTGTTTGGTCTGCGCGCAGGAGCCGACCAGTCCAGGGGGCGGACTCAAAATATCAATAACGAATATGCCAGCGCCTTCCTAATGGATCGCCTACCAAGTCATCCAAAGTACGTTCTGGTGGAGATAGTGAAGTGGTCCAGGGGATTGGGTAATCCAGTGGAAGCCGCCTGGTTGAACATCTACAGCGGGCGGCAGTCAAAGCGGATTCGTGCTCCGGCCGCCAACGCACAACTGCTGGCAGACGCAAATGGGGAAATCAGATTCAGTTTCTACACCGATAGTAATCAGAACCTTGTGGTACATCTGCGCAATTCAAAAGAGGGGCGTTGGGAGGAGTTCTCCAGTACATCCTACGGCGATGCCCAGACCACGCCGTTAGCCACGCTTGAGGATGGCAGAATTCTCGTGAGCCATTCGCCGGACGAGGGTCCCTACGGCATTTACGTCATGGACCCGCAAGATGGTTCGATCAAGCTGGTTTACCGGCATGAATACGTTGATGCCGCTATTGTTCAGGATCGAGATGGGGTTCCCTATGGGGTTCATACCATGCCCGGAAGAATCGAATTCACGCCAATAGATCCTGACCACCCGAGATCAATGGCTGTACAGGCTTTGGAAGGTGTATTCCCTGATGGTTCTGTGCAGATAACCAGTTCAACCCAAGACAATCGGCTGATGATTGCCGCGGTTTTGCAAGACAACAAAACACCAGAATTCTTCCTTTTTAATGCGGAAAAAAATCAGCTTCAAAGTTTGTTTGATTCGAGCCCCTGGATCGACGATTTAAAACTGGCGCGGATGGAGCCTATTAAAGTTACCGCCCGGGACGGGTTGGTACTGCATGGTTACCTGACACTGCCGAATGGCAGCCAGGGTAAAAACGAGCCGTTAATTATCGTGCCCCATGGTGGACCCCATGGCGAGCGTGACAAATGGGGTTTTCAATGGTTCGAGGGATTCATCCCTGCCAGCGGTTACGCGATGCTACAAATCAACTACCGCGGTTCCGGGGGATATGGACCTGGGTTTGAGCGCATGGGTCATAGGGAGTGGGCGAATAAAATGCAGGATGACCTGACTGATTCCGTCAACTGGGCGATTCAAGAGGGCATCGCCGACCCGAACCGGATCTGCATCTTCGGTTGGAGTTATGGGGGCTTTGCGACGGTGATGAGCATCGCGATAGAACCAGAGCTTTATCAATGTGCCGTCGCAGGTGCCGGTGTTTATGACCAGCAGATCCAGTATACCGAGGCTGACTTTACGACGAGAACCCTCTGGGGCAAGAAGTACATCGACAAGGTCATCGGTCCCAGCAAAGAAGACAGAAGACTGGCATCGCCGACTAACTACGTTGCAAATATCAAGACGCCGCTGCTGTTAATTCACGGCGAAGAAGACGAACGAGTGCCGATCGAGCACGCCAAAGCGTTGCAGAAAGCCATGGTCGCAGCAGGAAAACCGGAGCCACGCCTGCTGGAACTGAAAAATGAGCTGCACACGCCCCGGAATGAGGAAAACAAAGTCATCATGTTCCGCGAAACGCTGGCTTTTTTTGAGGCCTATATTGGCAAGCCCGGGGCTGGCGTTGAGAAGAAACGTTGATACAAAACTGCGTTAATTAACCGTTTGAGACCCTAACCATAAGTGAGCTTGCGTTTTTTCAGCAACTGTTGCCGGGTTACCTGATAGTGCTGGGTATACCTGGCCTCCAGGTTAAATGTCGCCATCAAGCACCCCAACTCACCGCACTGCCCTGGGTCCTTTCCCTGCATTAAACCAAAGGCATAACCGGCACGAAAGGCATCGCCACATCCTGTGGCATCCATCTGAGCGGTGCTGGGTGCGGCGTCGACGTGAATCGGTTCAGCGGATGCTGTATGCCCTGGAAATATATCTACGCCCCCCTTGCCCAGCGTGACGATGACGTGATGCGTCTTACGAATGTCTGCCTCCGTCAGGCCGACGTTGGTTTGCAGAATCTCCCATTCGTGCGCATTGGTGATCACATATTGGCTCAGGGACAGGAGCTCCTCAATTTCAGGCTGGTTAAATTCAGCGACCCCCTGACCCGGGTCGAGCATGATCGGTATATTTAATGCATTCAGGTCCCGGGCCTGCTTGAGCATAATCGGCGCGTCTTCCGGAGCCAGTATCGCCAGGGCGACATCGTCGATATGTTCGACATCCCGGGGCAGGGAGCGGGTTTCTGACACAGAAGCGCCAGCGTGAAAGGCCGTAATCTGGTTACCTGAGAGGTCAGAGAAAATAATGCACTGGGCGGAGTTGTCGTAAGCTGCATCAACTGAGATGTACCGGCAGTTAATCCCCAGTCCTTCCAGATGCTGGCGATAGTGATCCTCAAAATCAAGACCGGCAGAGGACACCGGGATAACAGATACGCCTAACTGGTTGAGGCCGTAGGTGATATTGATGCCGCAGCCCCCAAAACTGGATTTCAGAGTTTGTAGCTGCAGCGATATGTTGAGGCCAGTAGTCGGGTATTTTTCTTCATAGTCCGTAAACGAACCAGCATAGGTACCGATGACATCCGTTGCGATACTGCCGCAGACCAGTACTGACTTCATAGATTCAGCATCGTTATAGTGGGGACTGTTGCATTTCCGTAGGTGTTCATGGAAGTATCCGTTCTGCTGTACAGGTCTTGAGACCCGTTAACCGTCAACTTACGATAGGCGACGAATCCAATTGATGCAGAGTGTAACTGGACATCTTCAAGCAGTCTTTGGCTTGATCGTATTTATTTTGATTGCCTGGGGACTGAGTGAACGACGATCACGACCGGACTGGCGTCTAATTTCTGTGGGGCTGGGAGTGCAGGTGGTTATTGCCTTGCTGATGTTCAAGGTACCCGCAATACAGTCTTTGCTGGGGCTACTTAACCAGGGTGTGATTGCGATGGTTTCCGCGACTGAAACCGGCACCCAGTTTGTGTTTGGCTACCTCGGCGGTGATGTGTCAAATGTCGCCTACCCATTCGGAGTCGAGAACCCAGGCGCTACATTTATCCTGGCTTTCAGGGTCTTGCCGCTCATTTTGTTCTTCACTGTACTGTCAGCGATACTTTGGCACTACCGGGTTTTACCGATAATTATCCGTGGTTTTTCTTACCTTTTACGGCGAACTCTCAACGTCGGGGGTGCGGTGGGCGTGAGTACAGCAGGAAACATATTCCTGGGCATGGTGGAAGCACCGTTGTTAATACGGCCATTCCTTAACCAGTTGTCCCGGAGCGAACTGTTCGTTGTGATGACCTGCGGGATGGCAACCGTCGCGGGTTCAGTGATGATTCTATACTCCGTGATTCTTCAAGACGTGCTCGATAATGCCCTCGGCCATGTCCTGACAGCATCAGTTATCAGTGCACCGGCTGCGATTATGATCGCCCGAATCATGATTCCCGGGGACACGTCGACCGGTAGTGATGAAATTGTCAATCCGGTGGAATACACCGGTCTGCTCGACGCCATTACCCGCAGTACGGCGGATGGCATTCGCCTGATGGTCAATGTTGGCGCCATGCTCATCGTTCTTACTGCACTTGTTGCGCTGGTTAACAGTGCTCTATCATTACTGCCGGAAATTGGCGGGATGACGGTATCAATGCAGTCGATTTTTGGACTTGTCTTCACCCCGGTGGTTTGGCTGATGGGTATTCCATGGGCAGAAAGCTTTACCGCAGGTTCCCTGATGGGGACAAAAACGGTACTGAATGAGTTATTTGCTTTTTTTGCACTGGCAGCAGTCGAACCCGGTGCTTTATCCTCGAAGTCCGTACTGATCTTGACCTACGCGCTGTGCGGCTTTGCGAACTTCGGTAGCCTCGGCATTATGGTTGGTGGGCTGGCTGGCATGTGTCCGGAGCGGCGCGAGGAAATTGTTCAACTGGCACCCAGGACTCTGATTTCAGGGACGCTCGCAACCTGCATGACAGGCGCTATTGCCGGGCTGCTGATCTAAACAAGGTCCTGGCCGATCAGCCAGTCTGCTCCTTTTCAAACTGGCGGCAAATCTCAATAATGGTTTCCACGTCTGCGGTGGATATGTCCTGGTGGAATACCCAGCGATTTCCTGAAATTCGAATATCCCGCTGAGTCAGGTACTGCTTGAACTGTTCAATATGCAACCGGGAAAAATCCAGCATAACCATGTTGGTCTGTGGGGCCTCGGCCAGTCGAAGATGCTCGAAATCAGATAAGGAATCAGAGAATTTTCTTGCATTTTCATGGTCTTGCCGCATTCTTTTAATGTTATTTGTTAAAGCAAACAACCCCGCGGCAGCGATGACACCGGCTTGCCGCATGCCACCTCCAATCATCTTCCGAAGCCTTCGGGCGCGTTGAATCGTCTCAGCATCTCCCACTAACAGTGATCCAACGGGACACCCCAGTCCCTTCGATAAACAAATAGAGACGGTGTCAAAATGCTTACAGATCTCTTTTACCGGTACTTGCTGCTTGACTGCGGCGTTAAATACCCTGGCGCCATCCAGGTGCATTTTGAGGTCTGATTTTTGTGCCAGCGCCGCTACACTGAACAGATAGTCCATATCAAGCACCTTGCCAGCCTGGGTATTTTCCAGGCAGATAAGGCGAGTAACCGCGAAATGGAAATCATCGGGTTTTATCGCCTTTTTTATGTCTTCCAGTGGCAATTCACCTTTGCTGTTAAACGGGATCGTGTAGGGTTGAATTCCACCTAAGGCAGCTGCACCACCCCCTTCAAACTGGTAGGTATGGGCACTTTGGCCCGCAATGTACTCGTGCCCGCGCTGACAATGGCTCAACAGCGCCAACAGATTGCTCTGGGTTCCCGATACCAGGTACAGTGCTGCCTGCTTATCTGTTAACTCTGCGGCATATGCCTCGAGCGCGTTCACGGTCGGGTCTTCACCATAAACGTCATCCCCGGTTTCTGCCGATCGCATGGCATCCAACATAGCCTCTGTGGGTCGGGTGACTGTGTCGCTTCTTAGATCAATCAAGTTGTTTTCCTTTTACCGACCCGATAGACAAAACCCATCGCCCTAAAGGTCCAGATTAGTACGGGTAGGGATATAGTCAGGTAGCATTAAATGGCAGGTGAGCCACGATAAGCCTTAAATACGTGCCATTCAAGTCAGGACATTTGGCAGGTGCATTCGTGTCAGATAGAACCCGCTATTAGGCAGTTTGATATCCACTGGTCCCTCGTTGACAAAAACCCTGCCCAAGCTTAAGGTTTTGTTCAGTAACGGCGAAACAGGCACCGGCCACCCACAACTGGCAAAGCCCAGGTACTGGTAATACTCTGTAATAGCATTTGTAATAGCTTATGTTTCTACCGACCTGTAGTGGGGTGGGTCTGTAAGTTCCCTGGAAGTACCAAAGGATAACCATGCCGGTACAAGCAGTCACACCACAACGGATTAGGGAGATAAAACGCCAGGCAAAGCAGCTGTCCCGTTCCACAAGCGACAAAACCTATATGCAATGTCTTGATATTGTTTGTCGGCAGGAAATGGGTTTGCGTCACTACCATGAAGCGCAGAAGCTAGTTGGTAAAGCACCCCGAACATCAGTCCGGGAATTGGCAGTTTCGCCCTGGACCCTCTACCTGCAGGCTTGCCAGGACGCTTACTTCGAATTATAGGAGATCAATATGTATACCGGCATTGTTCAGGCCATGTTACCCATAAGCTCTACCCGACAAAGAACCGGTCTGCTTACTTTTGGGCTGAAGTTACCCCAACAGTTGCGGGCAGACCTGCAGTTAGGGGCGAGCATCGCGATAAACGGCTGTTGCTTCTCCGTCACGACCATGAATGGGGAAGAGGTGATGTTTGATGCCATCGCAGAGACCCTGGAACTCACCAATATCAAATACCTGGAAAAAGGCACCCAGGTCAACGTGGAACGATCTGCGAAGCACGACGCCGAGATCGGTGGACACGTTCTTTCTGGCCATATCGTTGATACCGCGGTGGTCGTCAGTGTCAGTGAACAGGAAAATAACCGCCGTATTACCTTTAAAGGCCATCCGGACTGGCTAAAGTATGTGTTTGATAAGGGCTTTCTGGCCCTGAACGGCTGCAGCCTCACGGTTGCTGCGATCGACAGGGAAAGCTCAGAGTTCAGCATCAACCTCATTCCCGAAACCCTGAAACGCACTAATTTTGTGCTCATGAGGGCCGGTGATGGGGCCAACGTGGAGATTGAACACCAGACCCGGGTCATCGTTGATACCGTCGAGCGGGTCATGGAAGCACGTTATAGCGCTTGAGATCACCTAGTGGAGTGTCCTGTATAGATGGCCACCCTTTGCGGGCCATCCTTCACACAAGCCGCTAAATGGCCAGCTGCGTTGTTGCACTTGCTCGACTTATGCGCCTATCTATTTACAAATCGGGTCTTCGCAAGTGCGCCTACCATCTGACCATTTAGCGACTTGCTAAAAGTGCTATCTATACAGGACACTCCACTATGGATGCTATAAGATTCGCCACTTTCACAGCCTAACCCGACGAGCCAACATCTACCCCTATGACAGAGACCATGTCAGAGCTGCAGCTCTTTGATACCTACAAGCGCAAAGTACGCAAATTCGAGCCCCTGAACCCCGGCAAGGTTGGTATGTATTGCTGCGGCCCTACTGTTTACAACTTTGCCCACATCGGTAACCTGAGAACCTATGTGTTCGAGGATATTCTCTACCGGGTATTGAAAAAAAATGGCTACGCAGTTGATT
>DUAT01000139.1:35712-47168 GCA_012960755.1 Gammaproteobacteria bacterium | reverse complement strand
CCTCCGACGCCGATACGTGCGAAGACAAGATGGAAGTCGGCTCGAAAAGAAGCGGGATGACCGCCTGGGAGATGGCTGACTACTACACAGACGCCTTTAAAATAGACCTGGCCCGACTGGCGATTAATGAACCCGACATCTGGTGTCGGGCAACAGATCATATTAAAGAGCAGATTGAATTCATTGGAGATCTGGAGTCAAAGGGATTTACCTACAGAACCAGTGACGGTATTTATTTCAACTCTCGCAAGCTGAATAACTACGGCTATCTGGCTCGTCTGGATACCAATGGATTGATGGCTGGAGCCAGGGTGGACAGCGAGCGGCAACACGTCACCGATTTTGCCCTGTGGAAGTTCTCACCCGAAAATGAACAACGCCAGATGGAGTGGGAAAGCCCCTGGGGAACAGGATTTCCAGGCTGGCATATCGAATGTTCTGCCATGTCGGCCAGGTATCTCGGAGACTTCTTTGATATTCACTGCGGCGGTGAAGATCATATTCCGATACACCATACCAATGAGATCGCACAGACCGAGGCGAGCCGGGGTACACGGCTGGCAAATTTCTGGATGCACGGTTATTTTCTGCAATTGGACAATGCCAAGATGTCTAAATCGTCGGGAGAATTCCTTAGGCTTGACTCCTTGATAGAGGAGGGTGTCGACCCACTTGTTTACCGTTTTTTCTGCCTCAGTGCGCACTACAGAACCCAGATGTCTTTCAGTTGGGATAGCCTTAGAGCCAGTCAGGTGGCCCTGGACAGACTCTACCGCGCCGCCTACAGCTGGGGTGAACCCTCAGCGATCCTGCCTGAGTACCAACAACGGTTCATGAACTGTGTTAACGAAGATTTAAACCTGCCCCGGGCCCTTGCTGTTACCTGGGATCTGGTTCGGGCCGATGCAGACCCGGCCGCCAAGAAGGCAACCCTGTTGTCGTTTGATGAAGTGCTTGGTCTTGGGATCGAAAACTGGCAGCCAGAGAAAGTTGAAATACCGTCTGTGATTCTCGAAATAGCCCAGAAGAGGGAAACGGCCAGGCGCGAACAAGACTGGCAGAGAGCTGATGAGTTAAGGGATGAAGCCTTGTCAGCAGGGTATGTGATCGAAGATACGAAAGAGGGACCCAGGGTCAAAAAAGAGTAAATCAGTGACCCTGGTTAATGAATGTAGGGGGCAGAGGACTTTAGGAGGAGCAGGTTCTTCGCCATTCCTCAATATCGGTGGTAGCACCTTCATGCAGCTCAACACCGAGCAGGCATAGACCTTCATCCGTCATACGGCTCCAGCGCACGTCGCTGGTGAGAAAGAACTTGCCTGGCCTCGAAACGATATCCACCCAGATATCCAAACGGCAACCGTTAGGAATGTTTGAACCCGTCTCTATCTTTAAACCACCGGCCGAGATGTCTATAGCCTGGCAAGAAACCGTGGTACCGACCAGAGAAGATTGCTTACAAGCGACAATCTGTACAAACAGGCGCTCGTTGGCGTCGTGTCGGGCATCCCGTCGCCGTTCACTCTGCTCATTCATATCATGCCCGTCTTTTCGAACAAGACGATGTGCGTCGTTTAGACTGATAATCTTGGACCTTAGTAGTGAAGTAGTCATGTAATAGATTGTATCCTGAAATGAAACACTGCCTAGAGTAATGCGAAGGCCATGCCAACTGCCTCAAAATGTCAAAATACTCAATAAAAACAGTATCTTAAACGTAATACTGATGGACTTAGGGTGTTTTTTCAGTATACTTCGTTGACGTAAAAGCGTTCACAAGTGACGTGTAATGACAATATGAGTCAACCTGATTGGCCCCTGAAAGAGCGCGTTATGCCTAATTTTTTCGATTCTGTTGAGGAAAGGCGAATTCACCGCGAGTCTCAGCTTTGTATTGGTCTGGATACAGATCCGGACAGAATCCCGCAGATACTACAGAATGATCCTGATCCAATGTGGAGTTTTAACCGCGAGATTATTGATGCCACCAGTGACCTGGTGTGCTGCTACAAACCACAAATTGCCTACTACGCGGGCGTCGCAGCGGAAGAAACACTAGAAAAGACCATCGCATATGCTCAGGATAAAGGCGTCCCGGTTTTGCTGGATTTCAAGCGCGGTGATATTGGCAGTACCGCTAAAATGTATGCGAAAGAAGCTTTTGAGCGCTACGGGGCGGACGCGGTGACGATAAACCCCTACATGGGTTTCGACGCAATGGAGCCCTTCCTTGAATACGCAGACAAGGGCATCTTTATCCTTTGCCGGACCTCGAACCCTGGCGGGTCCGATCTCCAGAACCTGGTACTGGACTCGGGTCAGCGGGTGTACGAACACGTCGCGGAACTCGCAGCATCGCAATGGAATCAGAATCACAATGTTGGTCTGGTGGTGGGTGCCACAAGGCCGGAAGAGATTGCCATCATCAGGAAGATAGTGGGGAAGATGAATTTACTGCTGCCGGGTGTTGGAGCGCAGAAAGCCGACGTTAAGGCCATGATGGAGGCAGGGAAGGGCGGCGGTATGATTGTTAACTCTGCCCGGGCCGTGTTGTATGCGTCGGATCAGTCTGATTTTGCTGCAAAAGCACGGCAGGTAGCCAAAGACACCCGGGACCAGATCAGCGTTCTCGGCAAGTGAGCCTCTCGGCTCGACGAGTACTGTTTCGCGCCTGCTTTACATTTACCCTGTTGGTCATTACCTGGTTGGCTGTCACGCCGGATCCACCAGGTGGTATTGATCTGGTCGGGGATAAGTGGAATCATTCATTCGCGTTTATCGTGCTGGCATTGCTGGCCGATTTCTCTTTCCCCTCGCTGGGCTGGATCAATTGGCTCGGGTTGGCCTGCTATGGCATCGCGCTTGAGTGTATACAGTGGTCACTAGATTATCGATACTTCGAATGGAACGATGTGCTTGCAGACCTGTTGGGGATTGCCTTGTACCTGGTTCTGAGGCCCTTGATTAACCGTATACAGTGCCTGCGTGAGCTCAGGGCTGGGGAGTGAGATTTTGAACACAACGAATAATAAATCGATAAAACCTTTCTTTTGCGTCCTGATGATCCTTGGCTGGATCTTACCGTACCCGATATTTGCCGACTGGAAACTGGATGCCACGGCCTCGACGGTCAGTTTTGTCTCGGTGAAAAATGGATCAGTGGTTGAATCGCACTATTTCAGGTCCGTAGCGGGTACAGCCTCGAAAATTGATGAAGCAGCGCTGAGGGTCGACGTCATTATCGATCTGGCCAGCGTGGAGACCCTGATTCCAATTCGTAATGAACGAATGCTAGGCATGTTGTTTGAGACGGTGTCGTTCCCGCGGGCTGTCATCAGTACCCGGATCCCGGTGGATTCCATTACCTCAACACCCGCTGGTGGATCAAAATCAATGACAATCAGCGCCCAGCTGGATCTGCATGGCAAAAAAGTTGATCTGGAAATTCCGTTGACCGTTGTCAAGGTAACCCCGGATAGCTTTTACGTCAGCAGCCAAAAACCCGTTGTGATTGATGCGGGTCAATTCAGCCTGGTGGCAGGCATTGAAGCATTACGTGAGGTGGCCGGGCTAAAGTCCATCACCATGGCCATACCAGTCAGCTTCGGGCTGCTGTTTGTTCCGGTTGAAGAGCCGCCCTAGGCAAGGCTGATATCGAATTCAGTCCAGATCGGACAGTGATCAGATGGCTTATTCATCGCTCTTATATTGTAATCAATACCAGCCGCTACGCTCTGGCTCCGTAATGCGCTTGAACCCAGAATCAGGTCAATTCTCAATCCTCGCCTGGGATCCCGCTCGAAACCACGACTTCGATAGTCGAACCAGCTGAAAAGATCTTCAACTTCCGGATGGTGGAGTCGATATGAGTCGAACAAGCCCCAATCGGTAATTTTCGCAAGCCAGTCTCTTTCTTCCGGCAGGAAACTGGTTTTGCCATCCTTTAACCAACGTTTTTTATTCGGTTCGCCAATGCCAATATCCAGATCCAGCGGGGCGACGTTCATGTCTCCCATGACGATAACGGGTTCCTGCGCGGAGCAATGGGTGCTGAGGTAAGTCAGCATGTCAGCATAGTACTTCTCTTTTGCAGGGAATTTAGTTGGATGGGTGCGTTTTTCGCCCTGGGGATAATAGCCATTTATCGCGGTCAAATGACGACCATCGGACAATGGAAAACGGCCGGTAATAAACCGCCGTTGGCTGTCAGCATCGTCGTCGGCAAATCCCTTATCAATGCTGGTGGCGGGCTTCCTGGATAGCAGAGCAACGCCGTAATGGGTTTTTTGACCGTGGTAACTGACCTCGTAACCGAGTTGATTGATCTCCTCAACGGGAAATTCCTCATCAGTTACCTTGGTTTCCTGAAGACCAATAATCTCCGGGTTGTGACTCTTGATAACGGCTTCCAATTGATGCAATCGGACCCGAATGCTGTTCACGTTGAACGAGACGACACGCATAGGATAACTACCTGATAACTCTCACAATTCCAATTTTCCAGAGAATAAACGGCCGGTTGTGTATTATCAGCCGCTTCGCTTGCCGGTAATCAGGTCACGAAACCTATCTAGTAATGTCTCATACTTGTAGTCGGTAAATTCGCCAGCATCGAAATACATGCCATGATCGTTACAAGCTTCATACCATATATGCGGCTGCTTTGGATCTGCTATTTTCTCCATGCGTTTGCCGCATCGTGGACAGTCAACATCTTCGATCTTGTTGTATTCCTTGCCAAGCTCGGGATCACCACTGTCGATAAACTCTGACATCCATTTGCCCTTGAGGGTTTCTGCCTCGCCAACATCAAACCAGATGCCTTTACAGTTGGTGCAACGGTCGACGGTCATATTTCGACCGTAAGTTATTTCTTCCATGGCTGAATGGCACTTTGGGCATTCCATACTGATCTCGCTGTTGGTTTGATTGATGGTTTTGATGGTTTGTGTCTATTAGAAAACAAGTTAAGGGTGAATCTGAGGAAAAGTATACCTGACTCCGATTATAGGATGCATAGTCCGTCTGATCAAAATCCTGTGATAGCAGATGATTGAAATTTCCCCTTGAAGACTCGGAAATTAGCCTCACAGCAGATCAATCACTTTCCTATCTGTACCCGGGACATCGTTCGATGTCGTATAATCTATATTATGTTAAATTTAAGATCGGAATGTCGGTATCCATGAATGTGTTGATATCCATGAATGACCGATGCAGGATCTGGACACCGGGACCCTACTGCCCTCAATGAATTTCGAGATTAGTGTCTAAACTTCCTTGGCATTTGGAATGTCTTTATTCGGGCGGTAACTAAACTTCTGACCGCCTATGGATGCCTCGTACATCAAGCCGCCCTTGGCGAGAGTAAAGACTGCCATCCCTTTGTAGTACCTGGTCATGGCCTGTGAGTCTTCGCCTGTTGTTAAACCGATAGCGTGACCCTTTGTTGAAGCTTCGGCGCTGGCGGCCAGCGTAATCGCCACAGCGGTAGCCTGGGCGCCAAACTCAAAACTCCCGGCAGTGAATTGATCGTAGGCTCGCTTATCCTTAAAAAAGATGATTTGGCTATAGGCCTGACCACCCATTTGAAAACCTACGGTGAGCTGGGTCATTTTTACATCACCGGTAACGCGACCTTTAACGTATGTCTTGCCTCGCCCATAAGCGCCACCGATGCCAAAACCACCCTTGCCAATATTGGGAAAAACCGCATAGCCATAGGCTGATTCAAATACAGAAGAAGATCCCGACGCCGTTCGAAATGTCTTAACAGTATCCTGATACTTGTCTGCCAGCACGGACAGCGGCATGAGTAGTACACAAATGACGAGTGTCAATTTTCGAGCAAGTTGCGACATCGTGGCTCCAAATGATTCAAAAATTAATGTTCTACACGTTGCAGTTTACATTACCTGATCGTTGATAACTGAACACCAGGGACGAAAGGCATAACCGCCCTCTCCAAATAATCCTCCGTTGCCGTTGGTATCCGTTGAGCCACGACACCGGTATAGTCAGCACAAATCAAAACTCTTGCGGGAGAGTAGATGAACAAACGCATTAAAACGCATCTGATACTGGCAATTACGCTGTGCAGCCCTGTTTTTGGTGCAGAAATCGTCGAGTACACGGTACCGGGCTTAAATCAGGATGCCGAAATCAGGGTCGATACCTGGGGCATCCCGCATATTTATGCCCAGGATCACTACGACGCTTTCTTCGTTCAGGGGTTTAATGCTGCCAGGGACAGATTATGGCAAATCGACCTATGGCGACGCCGGGGTCTGGGTGAACTGGCGGAGGTGCTGGGTGCAGGTTTTGTTGAGCAGGACAAAGCAGCCAGACTGTTTTTGTACCGGGGCTCAATGTTCCGTGAATGGCTGGCTTACGGTTCTGATGCAAAGCGTATATCGACTTCGTTTACGCGGGGAATTAACGCCTATATCGACCTGGTCCAGGCAGAGCCTGATTTACTTCCCATGGAGTTCAGGGTGCTTGATTATCAGCCCGCCCGGTGGTCACCTGAAGACCCGGTTCGGATTCGCAGCAATGGATTGTGGCGTAACGTGAGAACCGAGGTAATCCGCGCTAACGTGGTGTGTTCTCATGGGCTGAGAATCGACGCGATGCGAAAAAAACTCGAACCGGACTGGCAGACTAAGGTTCCCGAAGGCCTTGACCCCTGTGACATACCCAACGATGTCCTCAAGCTGTATTCCTTAGCCAAAGCGCCAGTCGACTTTAGTCGAACGTTGCAGGTTAACGCCGGTCTGCCGCCGGACTACAGGAATGCCATGGCCATGCTGGCCGACAACATTGTTGACGCCGGGAGCAACAACTGGGCTGTATCTCCGGCTAAGACCAGTACAGAGCGCCCTATTCTGGCCAACGATCCACATCGTGGTCACGCGGTGCCTTCATTGCGTTACGTCGCCCATCTTGTTGCACCGGGATTGAATGTCATTGGCGCGGGGGAACCGGGATTGCCGGGTATTTCGATCGGCCATAACGAAAAGATTGCCTTTGGGCTGACTATTTTTTCAATTGACCAGGAAGACCTGGTGATTTATGAGACCCGCAAGAACAATTATAAGTATCGGGGCAAATTCGAACCCATGGACAAAATAACGGAGCAGATCAAGGTTCGGGATGCGCCGACTGTGAATATGGACCTCTTGTTCACAAGAGACGGACCGGTCATATACACCGATGCGAAAAAGAACAGGGCTTTTGCGGTTCGGGCAGCCTGGCTGGAGCCGGGTATGGCGCCCTACTTCGGCTCAGTTGAATATATGCGGGCGGAAAACTGGGATCAGTTTCTCGGTGCCTTAAATCGCTGGGGGGCGCCTGCAGAGAACCAGGTCTATGCGGATGTAGACGGCAACATTGGTTACAAACCTGCAGGCCTGACGCCTATTCGAAGCAATTACGATGGTTTGCTGCCCATACCAGGTGATGGACGGTATGAGTGGCACGGTTTCTACGACATGGACGAATTGCCGGTTCAGTTCAATCCGGAATCCGGTTATGTCGCCACCGCCAACGCGATGAGCCTGCCGGTTGGATTCCCCTACAAGGATAAAATAATCGGCTTCGAATGGGCGAACCCATGGCGAATAAACAGAATTGAACGGGTGCTTGAGGAAACCAATCCACACACGCTGCAGACATCCATCAGTTTACAACGGGACTACTTCTCTGAACCAGCGAAGCGCATTCTGTCGCTCGTCGATGTCGCTGCCCTGCCCGAAGTAGCCAGGCAGCTGTTTCAGCAATGGGACTACGAAATATCGCGGGACTCCGCGTCGGCAGCGCTGTTTGAAATCTGGTTCAACCATTACCTGGTCCCTGAATTGACCAGACACGGCACCCAGCTTGACGACATCTCGGCATTGCGCAGCCTCGACAAGTTAGCGGCAATAGAGCACTTTGAACACCTTGACAAGAAAGAGCGGCAGTCCATAGCAGTCTCGACCCTGACTTCAGCGCAATCGGAGACGAGTCAATTGCTGGGCCAGGATTATTCAGGCTGGCGCTGGGGAGACCTGCACGAAATGAAATTCAAACATCCGCTCTACGATATTGTCAGCGATGAGGACAGGACACTGCTTGGAATTGCGCCGGTAGCTCGCGGCGGCAGCGCAGACACACCCAATTCAACCCGCTATCGGTCTGATTTCTCAGTTGCCAGTGGCGGCTCGTGGCGAATGGTGGTTGATGTGGGCAACTGGGATGCCGCGGTCATGACCAACGCGCCCGGTCAGTCGGGAGATCCAGCCAGCCCGCACTATGATGACATGCTGCAAACCTGGGCGGATGAAGGTCATATGCCCCTGCTCTACTCCAGGGACAAGGTAGTCAGCCATACGCAGAAACTGATCAAGTTGCTCGCGGTGCCAGCCCAGTGATCCAGATGAACACGGTTTTACTGCAGCAGATTTTTTCCACCGATACACCGCTGCTTGACGTCAGGGCACCGGTTGAATTCCAGCAGGGCGCTTTCCCCTCTGCCGTGAACCATCCAATTCTAAACGACCAGGAGCGGGAACAGGTGGGCATTTGCCACAAACAACACGGTCCCGACGCAGCGGAGAAGCTCGGTTACCAGCTCGTCAAAGGCACTTCGCGGGATGAACGCACTGGATACTGGATGGACTTTCTCGACAACCATCCAGGTGCCCATTTGTACTGTTTCAGGGGCGGTCAGCGCTCTGCAATCGCAAAACAATGGATCGAATCAGCAGGTGGATCCATACCACGAATCGAAGGCGGTTATAAAACCATGCGCAATTACCTGCTCGGCATATTTGAGAAGCTGCCAGCAATCACCATTGTTTCCGGTAAGACCGGTGTCGGCAAAACGATATTGATCAATGAAATTCAGGGTTCTGTTGACCTTGAGGGATTCGCCAACCACCGCGGTTCGGCATTCGGTAATCGGGCCACGCCTCAACCAAACCAGATCAATTTTGAAAATGCCGTGGCAATCGCCATCCTGAAAGCAGACGGGTCCCTGGTGCTTGAAGACGAAGGCCGGATGATTGGCCGTCTTAACTTACCGTTGTCACTCCATGGGGCCATGAAAAGTGCCCCCATCGTACTGCTCGAAGACACCCTGGAAAATCGCGTCGAAAGAATCTACCAGGAGTACATCGTTGACCAGATTGCTGAGCTGCTCGTGTGCAAGGAACAAAGCCCGGTACAACATCTTCAGCAAAAGTATCTCGCAGCCCTGCTGGCGATCCGCAAACGATTGGGCGGTGTTGCCCACACGCGAATTTCCGGCCTGATGGAACATGCGTTTGCCGTACATCTCAAAGGAGACAAAAACTCGCAGCATCAGGCTCACAAGGACTGGATCGAACAACTGCTATGCCTTTATTATGACCCTATGTATGAATACCAGATAAACCTGAAAAGTGAGCGAATCATAGAGTCCGGAGATAGGAATTCTTTGCGGGCCTATCTTGAATCGACATCAGATGCCAGGGACATATCAGTCTAAATGTTGTGAAAGGAAAGCAGACAATGACAGACCAGCAAGAACCTGTAGAAACAACTAACGACACGCCAAACCACTGGCAGTTGCTGCGCGATGTGCTGTCTTTTCAAGTCAAACTTGCCATGGATGGAATACGCGATGTGGTTCTCAGCCCGGTCTCAATTGGTGCCGCGTTATATGGATTGGCGGTTCACAGGGACAACCCGGGGAAATATTTCAATCAACTGCTTCAGTTCGGCCGAAAAACCGACAGCTGGATAAATTTATTCGGTGCCAGTAAACATTATCCGGACGATGAGTCCTCATCATCAGATGCCTACATCAAGAAAGTGGAAGATCTGCTGGTCGGGGAATATCAGAAAGGTGGCATCGTGAAAAACCTTAAAGAAGGTACTGACGGCTTTATCAGTCGAATACGCAATGACAAGGGTAAGGATGAATGAGTCGCGGATCCTATTCTCGGTCAGCCTCCTAGTAACTTTTAACCTGACCCAAAACCTGTTCAGCGATAAATGATTTGACCAGTTCCTGGCTTATGGGTGCAATTACAGGAATCATTATCTCCCGCAGGTAGCGTTCAACATGATATTCCTTCGCGTATCCCATCCCGCCATGGGTCAGTACGGCACGCTGACAGGCACTCAATGCGGCTTCTGCAGCAAGATATTTGGCTGAATTCGCTTCCGCAGCGCAAGGTTGTCCCCGGTCGTAGAGCGATGCCGCCTTAAAAGCCATTAAGTGGGCGGCTTCCAGTTCCATCCAGTTAACCGCCAGCGGATGCTGGATTGCCTGGTTCTTACCAATGGGTCTGTCAAAAACGATACGTTCCTGTGCATACCTGCTTGCTCTTTCAAGGGCAACCTGCCCCAGGCCGATAGCTTCTGCTGCAATTAGTATGCGCTCCGGATTAAGTCCATGCAGCAGGTACTTCCAGCCCTGGCCTTCCTCGCCGATCCGATGATCTGCCGGAACGATGAGGTCATCAATGAACAGAGCATTGGAATCAACGGCTTTGCGGCCCATCTTCTCGATAAGGCGCACTTCAATCTTGTCGCGGTCGAGATCTGTGTAGAACAACGACAGACCCTCGGTCGGTTTCTTACACTGATCAAGATCGGTGGTGCGTGTGATCAGGAGTATTTTATTGGCAGTTTGTGCGGTCGTAGTCCAGAGTTTGCGGCCATTAACCACATAATGATCACCATTGCGTACAGCCCGGGTCGCAAGCCTTGTCGTATTGAGTCCCGCATCGGGTTCAGTGACGCCGAAACAGGCCCGATCCTGGCCTTTAATGAGCCGGGGCAGGAACTCCTGCTTTTGCTCTTCAGTACCGAATACGACAATTGGATTCGGGCCAAACAGATTCAGATGCACCGCCGAGGCACCACTCATACCGGCACCGGAACGTGCGATGGTATGGGCGAGGACTGCTGTTTCAGAGATTCCCAGGCCAGAACCGCCATAAGCCTCGGGCATGGCAATACCGAGCCAGCCACCGTCCACGATCTGTTTTACAAATTCTTCAGGAAATTCGCCGCTCTTATCATGTGCGAGCCAGTAATCATCATCAAATTTGGCGCAAAGTTGCTGAATTGCCTGCTGAATTGAGATCTGTTCTTCTGAAAGTTCGAAATTCATAGTTCCCCTCTAATATGAACAACTAGGACCGATTAATTTATTAAGCGAATCGCCTGATCGAAAGCTATCGTACTTGATTTAATATTTCCATTTTATGTTCAGTTTTGAAAGGTAAATACCTGCTAGCCTATCAATTCTGTTATTTCCGGGAGGTAGAACGAAGTGATAATGAGCGAATCAGCCCGAATACTGCCCAAGCGAGAGCGCACACGGAGTTCCCTGCTTACTGCAACCCGAAACCTGGTCAACGAGCACCAACACCAAAAAATTTCAATTCAGGACATTACCCAAGAAGCCCATGTGGGCCTGGGCA
>DUAT01000139.1:0-35702 GCA_012960755.1 Gammaproteobacteria bacterium | reverse complement strand
TATTATCTTTATCTGTTTGACTCGATTCAAAATATGAAATCTTCGAAGCAGTGTTGGATGATATGCGAACCAGCTTCAACGAAAGGCTGTTCAAACTCCGAAAACCACTCAAGGACCCCGCCACGGTTATCGCGGTGACCCTTCGATACTGCTTTGAACAGGCCCTGGATGATGAGGAATGGCGATCTTTTATCTCCTGGTCCGGTATTTCGGGCGAACATTTCCTGCACCAGGATCAGGCCCAGTGCCTGCAGGATATTCAGTGGGGTGCCAGGAGTGGTCGCTTTCAGGTGGATGACGTACAATTTACCTGCAGTCTGGTGATGGGGATGGTTCGGCATGTCACGCTGGAGGTCATGCAGGGCAATCTCCACAGGAATGCGATGCCGCAGACAACCCGGCACATTCTGCGGATGCTGGGCATCCCTGACCTGGTGGCCAAGGCGCTGACCCAGGCATCCTTGCCTGCTGTCGCAGCAGCAAAGAAATCTGCCGATGGAAACACCCAATTACCGGCCATGCGGGCCACCGGCGGTTGACCGACCACCTGGAACTGTTAAAATTCGCAAACTGGTCTATCCGGCCATACGATCTGTAACAAGCTGATATGGGGCGATCCCCCAAACAGCGCTCACAACATTTGTAGCCCACTGCGCAACATTTGTTAGCACGTAAGAACCACGTGTCGATGAGTACAGAAGACGTTCAAGACATGGACTTTCCGTGACAGTGATCCTGTAACGAGGAAATTATTATGGTTATTCAAAATTGTACGATCCCTCCAGCGATACTCAGCTCAAGCTACCTATCCATCTTTCTTATTCGCTGATTCGCGGTTTGAATCAATCCGACGAATCAATCAACGAGTTGTTCAGGAGCATCCAGTCATGGTCGTAAAGAACGTGAAGCTTACCGATAAGTATTTACAGTCCGAGGGGCGTGTATTTCTCACAGGTAGTCAGGCGCTTGCCCGATTGCCCATGTTGCAACAGGAAAGAGACCGACTCGCCGGACTCAACACCGCAGGTTTTATATCCGGTTATCGGGGTTCCCCATTAGGCGGGTTGGATAAAACACTCTGGCAGGCCCAGAAATTTCTCGAAGCACACAATATTTACTTTCAGCCTGGTGTTAACGAGGAACTTGCCGCAACCTCTGTCTGGGGTTCACAACAGGTCAATATTTTTGAGGGCGCCAGGTACGACGGCGTGTTTGCCATGTGGTATGGCAAGGGGCCAGGAGTTGACCGAAGCGGCGATGTATTCAAACACGCTAATCATGCTGGTACCTCAAAACATGGTGGTGTGCTGGTGGTTGCCGGTGATGATCACGGTTGTAAGTCATCTACCCTGCCCCATCAAACGGAATATGCATTCGTTGATGCCATGATCCCTGTACTTAACCCCTCCGGCGTGCAGGAAGTCATTGACCTTGGTCTACTCGGCTGGGCATTGTCTCGCTACAGCGGCTGCTGGGTTGCCCTGAAATCAATTGCTGAAACCGTGGACGCCTCGTTCTCGACTGCCATTGATGCGGATCGGATTAAAATTAAGTTTCCTCCCGGAGATGACCCGGACAATCACGTGCGCTGGCCAGATAAACCCCTGGAACAGGAGCTGCGCCTGCACAACCAGAAACTGGACGCTGTCCTGGCATTTTGCAAATCCAATAATCTCAACCGAATCACTATGAATAGTAAGAACCCTCGCCTCGGTATTGTCTCGGTCGGCAAGTCCTACCTGGACGTATTGCAGGCGTTGCAGGATCTGGGCATTGATGAATCCCTGGCAACGGAAATTGGCTTGCGTCTCTACAAGGTCGGCATGTCCTGGCCGCTTGAACCAGACGGTATTCGTGACTTTGCCTCAGGTCTGGATGAGGTTCTGGTAGTTGAGGAAAAACGTGGCCTCATTGAGGACCAGCTGACGAGTCAGCTTTACAACTGGCATTCTGATGTCAGGCCGATGGTTATCGGAAAACATGACGAGACCGGTCAATGGTTGTTGCCTTCAAGCGGCGAACTCACACCGGCAGTGATTGGCAGGGCTATTGCCTCTCGTATCACCCGCTTCTTTACCAATGATAGTATTGAAGAGCGACTGGCATTTTTAGCCGCAAAAGAAAAATACCTGAATCGACCCAAAGACATTGTTGAAAGAACGCCGCACTATTGTTCCGGTTGTCCTCACAATACGTCGACCGTGGTTCCCATCGGCAGCCGTGCCATGGGGGGAATCGGTTGTCACTATATGGCGACCTGGATGGACCGGGAGACCGATACGTTCACCCAGATGGGTGGCGAAGGCGCTACCTGGATTGGACAGGCACCTTTTACAGACACACCGCACGTGTTCCAGAACCTGGGCGATGGCACCTACTTCCACTCAGGATTATTGGCGATACGTGCTTCCATTGCCGCCAAGGTGAACATAACTTACAAGATTCTTTACAACGACGCCGTTGCCATGACCGGAGGGCAACCTGTTGACGGGCAGTTGAGTGTAGAGAAGATCGCTCGTCAACTTCATGGTGAGGGCGTGGAGCGAATTGCCATCGTTTCCGACGATATCGCTAAATACAAGCCAGCCGAGTTTCCATCGTTTACAACAATCCATCATCGGGATGACCTGGACGCGCTGCAATGTAATTTAAGGGAAGTCAAAGGCACCTCTGTTTTGATCTACGATCAAACTTGTGCCGCAGAAAAACGCCGCAGGCGCAAACGCGGTGAAATGGTAGACCCCAAAATTCGACCCTTTATCAACTCCCAGGTCTGCGAAGGATGTGGTGACTGCGGCATCGCCTCTAATTGCTTGTCCGTCGTTCCCGAAGAAACCCGGTACGGCCGAAAACGAAGGATTGATCAATCCAGTTGCAACAAAGACATGAGTTGTATCAAGGGATTTTGCCCCAGCTTTGTGACCGTGACAGGTGGAGAATTAAGAAAACCAGTGACTGATCCCCATGACTTTGACTTCTCGACACTTCCCGAGCCGGACCTGCCAGCATTCGATATTCCTTATGGCATTGTGATTGCCGGTGTGGGTGGCACTGGTGTCACCACTTTGGGCGCAATCCTCGGTATGGCCGCGCATCTGGAAGGTAATGGATCATCGGTGTTGGATATGACAGGTCTGGCGCAAAAGTTTGGTGCGGTCATCACGCACCTGCAAATTGCCAGGCAACCGGAAGACATCTACGCATCCCGTATCGCTGCCGGTGGCGCTCGACTGGTTATTGGTTGTGACCTGGTGGTAGCGGCGGCGAATGACGCAATGGCCAAGGTCAACCGCGGCAATGCCTACGCGGTCATCAACGAACACGAATCAATGACGGCAGAATTTACCCGCGATCCGGACTGCAACTTTCCGGCTGAATCCATGCACGACATCATTACCAGTTGCGTTGGAGAAAAGAGATCCCATTTTATTAATTCCACAAATGCGGTGGAGCAGTTAATTGGCGGCACCATGGCTGGAAATTTGTACCTCGCCGGGTTTGCATACCAGCAGAGCCTGATACCGATCACAGCCGAAGCAATCAGCAAGGCGATCCAGTTAAACGGTGCTTCCGTTGAAGAGAACCTGTTTGCATTTAGCCTGGGTCGATTACATGCGTTTGAACCTGATCGTATCCAGGTGAAGCCAAAGACAGTCTTGATCAGTGAAAGCTATGACGACATCCTCGCTGATCGACATCAGTTCCTCACCCGGTACCAGAATAAGGCCTATGCTGATGCTTACATCAAACGGGTTCAGCAATTCATGCAAGCCACGTCGGCAGAGTTAGCTGAAGTACTGGCGGTCAATTACTTCAAGGTACTCAGCTACAAAGACGAGTATGAAGTCGCGCGATTGTTTTCTAACGAACAGTTTAAGACCGAATTACAAGGACAGTTCGAGGGTGACTACAAACTGACCTTTCACCTTGCACCACCCCTTCTCGCCCCGGTGGACAAACATTTCGGACAGCCAAGAAAGATCACTTTTGGCGGCTGGATGCTCCTGGCATTTGGCCTGCTCGCAAAATTCAAGTTTCTCCGCGGAACACGATTCGATCCATTTGGGTATACCCAGGATCGAAGACTCGAGCGTTCTCTTGTGCAGGAGTATGAAAATGTAATCAACCAATGCGAGCAGCAGTACTCTATGGAGAACACCGCAATAATCCGCCAGCTTCTACAACTGCCACAAAAGATACGGGGCTTCGGTTATATTAAACATCGAAATGCGGAATTTGCCGGGCGGGAACGTGAACAGCTACGCGGCCAATTGGGTGCCCCCCCGGAGCCAGTGAAAATTATTGATCCCAAGGCAGCCTAGCTGAATCGCTAATCCAAGAGAACAGATAGCTTTTCGTCAACGACGGATGAGAAATACACAGGAATTCACGATGAACATCGAAGATGTAGACGTATCCAGCCACGAAGATTTTGCCAACCATGAAAAACTGGTGCGCTGTCACGATAAGAAAACCGGCTTACTGGCCTTCATTTCAATCCACAATCGTAACCGAGGGCCAGCCCTGGGCGGCTGCCGAATCTGGCCTTATAAAACAGAGGCGGATGCAATCAAAGATGTACTCAGGTTATCTCGGGGGATGACCTACAAATCAGCGGTTGCCAATCTTCCCCTGGGTGGTGGCAAGGCCGTCATCGTTGGCGACCCGCAGGTCATTAAATCGAAAGGGTTGATGTGCTCTATGGGCAGCTTTGTGGACACGCTGCAGGGCCACTACATCATAGCGGAAGACTCCGGCACAAGTGTTGAGGACATGGAAATCATGGCTACCACAACCGAGTTTGTTGCAGGTATTCATGACAAGAAACTTAAAGATGGTACAACGGCCAGCGGCGACCCATCACCCTCGACGGCGTATGGTGTCTTTGTTGGCATCAGGGCAAGTGTCCGGCAGCGATTTGGCACAGCGGACCTGGACGGCGTAAAAATCGCCGTAAAAGGTGTTGGCAATGTTGGCCGCAACCTGGTGAAAATGTTAGTTGACGCCGGTGCTGATGTTTTTGTCGCTGACAGGTACGCCCCCGCCATTGAAGCGGTGCAGCGGATTAGTGCTGTTGGCGTTGTTGATCATGATAAAATACACAAACTCAACGTTGACGTGTATTCACCTTGTGCTCTCGGCGGTGCCTTAAGCTTAAATACTCTTGTCGAAATGCACGCGCCCGTTGTCGCGGGAGCAGCCAACAATCAGTTGGAGAACAACGCAGCAGGAGACTACCTGTTCCACAAGGGCATTATTTATGCGCCTGACTACGTTATCAATGCGGGTGGAATTATAGACATCTACTACGAGCGTGAAAGCAAGGTTCAAAATAACGAGGTTCACAAAAACAAGGATTCCACTCAATACGATCACCATAGAGTGATCAAGCATATTGACAGCATTGGTGACACCTTGTCGCAACTCTTCACCATGTCCGAAGAACAACAGGCGTCGACTCAGATCATGGCAGATCAACTAGCCGAAAGCAGGTTTTTGTCATCCTCATTCGGACAGGTGGCTTAGCCTCTGTACTAGCGAAAGAAAATCAGAATCAGAGCCCGAGGACCATTTTTGCCATGATGTTCCTCTGGATTTCATTCGAACCTGCATAGATTGATACTTTGCGGGCATTGAAATACGAGGGGGCGGCGGCGTTGGCATATTCAGGACCAATGGGTTCGAAATTGCTCCCCTTAATCGAGCCGGTGTTCTCAAACGGGGCGGCATAGTTGCCGACGGCTTCAAGTGTCAATTCAGTCAGTATCTGCTGCAACTCAGTACCCCGGCATTTAAGCAACGAGGACTCCGGTCCAACATTTTTACCCGTGGATAAACTACTTAGAATTCTGAGCTCAGTAAATTCCATCGCATGAATATCAATTTCAACCTGGGTCAACCTCGCCTGGAACGATTCGTCTTCGATCAGGGGTTGGCCATCAGAACCAGACTCGTTCGCTGCAATTTCACGCAAGCCTGCCAGACCAGCCTTTAGTCCATGGGAATACGCATTACCGCGTTCAAATTCCAGCAGATACTTGGCATAAGTCCAGCCTTTACCTTCCTCACCAATCAGGTTGGTGACCGGCACTCGAACGTCGGCAAAGTGGATTTCGTTGATTTCCTGCCGACCCTCTGAGGGTCCATCGATGGTAATGATGGGTCGCACCTCGATACCTGGTGTATGCATATCGATTAACAAGAAGGAGATCCCCATTTGCCGGATATCTTCGTCACTGGTTCTCACCAGGCAGAAAATCATATCGGCGTATTGACCCAAGGTGTTCCATGTCTTGGCGCCGTTAACCACATAGTCATCGCCATCACGAACAGCTTTGGTTCGCAGGGAGGCAAGATCAGAGCCCGCGCCAGGTTCAGAGTAACCCTGGCACCACCAGACCCTGGTCGAGAGAATATCAGGCAGAAATTGCTGCTTCTGCTCCTCAGTACCATATTTCATGATGACCGGCGCCACCATGGATTGCCCGAATGGCATTACGCCCAGCGCATCGGCAGAGTCCATTTCAAGGTCATAAAGATATCTCTGGGTTGGGGTGAATTCGGGCCCGCCATACTCACCTGGCCAGTTAAGACCTGCCCAGCCTTTTTTATACAAGGCCTGCTGCCAGTAGACATGGTCCTCCTTATCCAGGTGGCCGTTGGCACTGCGCTTGTGCCGCTGACGCATTTCTTCGGGGTAGTTTTCCCTGATCCATTCCCGTACCTCTTTTTGGAATAAAAAGTCTTCTTCGCTAAATTTCAGGTCCATCAATATCCCCTGTTACTGCTCACAGCAATCGCTAAACTTTAAAATTGCTCATTATAATGAAGTCCGGCATGGATGCGACCCACCGGCGTGAATTTAGCTTAGGGAGGTAGCCTCAGGCCCCCGAGGGACTCCCATCCAGTAGTTCAAAGATTCCCTCTTCGCGCAACACGCGCATACCGAGCCGCTGGTTCGAAACGCCGGGACGCAGCAGATAGTCGAAGCTCAAACGTTCGGTGTGCTCTTTCGCGTCAAAATAAGCGCAGTCAATCTGGCTGCTGGTATCGAGCTGTTCCCTCAACTCGATCAGGTGAGAGGAGAACATGAACAGGCAATTCTCCCTGACAGCGAACCGCTCCAGGATCGCCAGCGAAGCATCGAACGCATCCTTAATGTTCGTCCCCTTGAAGGGCTCGTCCATCAAAGCGACGACACGATATCCCTCTGCGAGGGCGCTGGCGATCGCCTTAACGCGTAACGCTTCGGCTCGGAAATAGCTGATTCCGCCACTCAGGTCGTCATTGAGTGATATGGTGCTGAACAAGCGCTGTGCGGGCACGAAATCAAAGCTGCGCGCGGGCACACCCATGCCCATGTGCGCAAGGTAAAACGCCGTGGCGAAGGCGCGCAGGTAGGTTGTTTTACCCGCCATATTCGGCCCGGTCAGAAAGAGTACCCGGCGTTGCTGATCAAGTGCTACCGGATTAGCCACAGCTTCCGGCAGAAAGGGGTGTACCAGGCCTTCTGCGCGTACGTGGAGTTGCCCCGCTTCGATACGCGGCAGGATAAACCCATACTTGTTGGTGACATCCGCCATTGAAACCAGTGCGTCGATTTCATAGATGAGCTGTAGTAGCCGGTTAATTGCGACCTTCTCATGCAGGCGGAAAACCTGATCGAGACGCAGGATCTTCCAGATCCCGCCGCCTATTTCCTGATCGGGGACCCGGGACAATCTCGGTCGGGTAAGCAGTTCCCGCATTTCCTCGAAGTAAGGGGCCAATTCGCCGACAGGTGACACCAGTGCATCTTGATCGACAAAACGCCGCAGCGCACGGATCAGGCCGCATGTAATTTGTACCCCGTATGCGATGTTGAAGTAATAGCGGCCCTGGTTAGCCCACAGCGATAAGGCGCCGAGGCTGAACTCCAGCGGGTTATCGTGAGTCACAACCGGCAGAGCCTCATGCGAATAGCGCGCTACCCGTCTGGTCGCGTGAGCGGGCGGCTGCTTGTCGAAGGCCTGCCGTTGCGCGAGGATGAAGCCGATGGATTCCTGGGTTGCACGTATGCGGTCAGCATTTGACCATGGGTGTTCCATACGCCGTCGCAGTGCCTTCGCTCCGCCGCCTGTCTGCGAGAGATTACAGAACTGGAAGAGGCAGGTCCCGCCTGTGTCGGATTCGAAGATTTCCAAATCCTTCAGAGTATGCGCATCAATGAGTAAAACGTCGGATTCCTTCTCATGGGGGGACATCGGTTTCACCTGACAACTAGTCTGCGTTCTCAACAAGACTTCTGCCCACCACCTTCAACGCGAGTGTTTCTTCGGTTCCCTCAAAGATGGAGAGCACCCGCGCATCCAGCCAGTACCGGCTCGCGGCAGTTTCTTCCGCATATCCCATGCCGCCGTGGATCTGCATGGATTCACGGCTGATCCACTCTGCGGCTTTGCAGGCCAGCAGTTTCACCAGGCTAGCCTCCATTTGGCCTTTTCCCTGGTCCATCATACGTCCCACGGCATAGGTATACTGCCGACAGGCAGCGAGATGGGCTGCCATTCTGGCCAGCTTGGTCTGGGTCAAGCCGTAGCTGGCAATAGATTCGCCGAACACCTTGCGTTCATTGGCGTAGCTGACGGCCTTTTCAAATGCCGCTTGCATCACACCGCAAGCCCTGGCAGCGGTCTGGATCCGGCCGCCCATAAAACCTCTCATGGTGAAGTAAAAACCCCGGCCCAATCCCTGGCTTTCGCCAATGACGTGGCTGTCCGGAACAAAGAAATCATCAAAGAATAACTGATAGGAGTGCATGCCGCGGTATCCGATAGTGGCTATTGCCGTGCCGGTTAATCTGCCCCCCCCGGCTTGTTCGAATTGAAACTGGTGATCGTCTGTCGTCGGTTTTTCACACATAAACAAACTTAATCCCCGATGACCCTGGCTCACATCGGGATTGGTTCGTGCGAGGGTTAGCAGAACGCCCGACTTACCGGCGAAGGTACTCCAGGTTTTGGCGCCACTTAACAACCAGCCGCCTTCGACCTGGATTGCCTTGAGACGCATGGAAGCAACATCTGACCCATAGTCAGGCTCTGTAATAGCAATCCCGCACAAGGGTTCTCCCTGGGCGAGCTTTGGAAGCCAGGTCGCCTGTTGTTCCGCTGTTCCTCCCTCCAACAGCGCCCGGGCCATAATTTCAGGTCTTGTGATCAGGCTGCCAGCGCCGCCGAGTGATGCCCGGGACAGTTCTTCGGTGACCACAATCATACCCAGGCTGTCTTCATGATCATCGGGTAACAAGCCGCCGAATCGTTCCGGGACTGAGAGTCCAAAGCAACCGAGCTGGCGCAGTCCATCGAGAATTTCATCGGGAATCATCTGGTCTTGGCGATGAATGTCCTCGGCCAGGGGGGCTACCACATCATCGGCGAATTGGTGGAATGTATCCGCCATCATTTGCTTGTCTTCTTCCAGGCCGCGGGCGCCGAGATGGCCATTTGTTTCTGCAATACGGGCGCCGAGTCGCCTCAGGGTACTTTTTTCTAACTGTGAGCCAATATATTCAAATGCGGACTTTTCGATTTCAAAATCGTCAGGGGCCAGACCCATATCAGAAGGCGCACGCCGCAATCTTGACAGGATGTTACTGATCACCTCGGCACTGAAAAGATTTGAAAGATCCTGTTCATGTGCGTCGTGATCTGTCGCAAACAGGAAAAAATGTTGCGCACTCTTTACTTCGGCGTAACTCACCGCCAGATCATAGATCGCCTGTTGGTGATCATCCAGTTTGGCAGTTGCAACCTTTCCATCAACTTCGGTCGCTTGCTTAATGTAGGATAAGCCCTTAGCTACTAACTGTTCACACTGGCCCAGCACTTCACTAACGAGCACTACGAGGGGCTCCCGGTTCTGTTTTCCACTATCTTCTGGAATGAACGATCAAGGAGCTCTTCAAGGGTGAGACCGGTCGCCAGCGCCTCGTCTTCCGTTAACGCACCACAACCGATACCATTAACAAAAAAATTTACCAGCCCCTGTCCGGTGGCTGCATCGTCAAACGTGTTGCCCACCAGGGAGGCCTGGGCAGCCTTGTCGATAAACGTTCGCAGGCGCTCCGTCGAATCTTTTAAACCCATCAGAAAAAAATAATAAACGGCAGCAAAGCGAACCGGAATCTGTGCGGGATTCAGGTCCCAGCCCTGGTAAAAGCCTAATTTCATTGAATGTAAAATATTGTCAAAGTGAAGCTTCCAGGCGGCATAGACAACTTGTTGGTTTTCCAGGGACTGCTCATCGCTAAGATCAGTGCCCTTGTTGGGCGGGATGGGTATAATATTGGTGATGCCATCTGACAATGCCACTTCAGTCCCCATCAAACTGGCTAACATCATTTGCCGGGCGAAATCTGCAGCCGGATGGACGTGACTTTGGAATGTTGAGGCAACATTACACGTCGCGGTATAATCGAAGGTGCCAAGAATCATACAGCTCACACGCCCACGACCTGCCCTCACGAACCCTGGCAATCCCGCTTTACCGTCGACGTTGAACAGACTCTGGACGTTCTCCAGCATCAGTTCCACTTTGATATGGCCAGGCTCAATCCCTACTCTGTCCTCCAGTAAATCAAGAAACTCACAGAGCACATCGACCTGAACCTCAGAGATGACTTTTGGCAAGGTGACCATAAATTGATCCGGCAGTTTCCCCTGTTTGGCTACAAGATTCGTTACGAAAATATCCAGAGTCCTGAGTGAACGTTGTTTGGCTTCTTCGGTCAGTGCTTTGATTCTGATACCAACAAATGGCGGCAGCTCGCTTTTCGAAAACCCGTCTGCCATGGCGTCTGATGCACTGAGCGCGTGACCATCTTCTTCCTCATCACTTCTCACCCCGTAACCGTCTTCGAAATCAACCCGGTGATTTTCTATGGCCTCTGAGTGTAACTTGAGTTTTACGCGGTCATAAACTGCCTTCGCAATCCAGGCAGGTGATCCGGGCACCTCAGCCTCGGTTTCGAGGGATTCTTCACCGGCAAACCCAAGCGCTCTTGCCATTTGAGTATAGTCCTGTGCATAAGAAGCGAAATGACGCTGGGCCAGCATGGCAATTTTTTGCGCTGCCCCGGGTTTGTACAAATTCGCGCCGCCGTAAAGCGTATGCACCGGTTGCCGTCGGGTTGATAACCCCTGAAAACGCGAGGCAAATTCCAGGTTTGATTCAGCCAGTTTCGCCAGCAGGGGTTCAAGCTGGGAATTATTGATGGTTTGCTGCACGTTCAGGCGCCCAAAATAGAAAAGATGAATACTAAACCAAGCAGAAGCACAGAAGGAAAAAAGTATCCGAAGCAGACGGGCACGCCAAGCAACAAACAGAAGCTGCTGTATGATATGGTCAGCCGTTAATACCAATTCTGGAGTAACGCATTGAACGGTACCGATTACATCGCAAAGATACTGAAAAGCGAAGGGGTCGAAACAATCACCTGTTACCCCAGCAACCCACTGATCGAAGCTGCAGCCATTGAAGGCATCCGCCCGGTAGCCTTTCGACACGAACGCGGTGCAATCATGGCAGCCGATGGGTTCAGCAGAACCAGCTCAGGACAGAAATTTGGTGTCGTGGCAATTCAGTCCCAGGCAGGAGCGGAAAACGCCATGGGCGGTATTGCGCAGGCTTACGCTGACAACATCCCTATTCTGGTTCTGCCAGGGGGTATTATGCTGAATCAGCTGGGTGTAAAACCTAATTTCTCAGCAAGTCGTAACTACCCGGGTATTGTAAAAAGTGCAGAAGCTATTTATCGCCCGCAGGATGTGGGCGCTGTGATGCGGCGCGCAATTCATGCGATCCGCAACGGGCCTGGCGGCCCCGTAGTCGTCGAGCTGACAGCCGATGTTTGCGTAAAAGAGGTGCCTGAAAACCGACAGAATTATCAATCCCCGGTTGTTTCACAACATCAACCCTCAGCGGGTGATATCAAAGATACGGTCGATGCCTTGATATCGGCTAAAAACCCCCTCCTCTGGGCTGGTCAGGGTGTATTGCTGAGTGACGCGACGGACGCGTTGAAAAAACTGGCTGAACTCACAGGCTTGCCAGTTTTCTGTACCATGCCTGGTAAATCCGCGATGGATGAACGACACCCCTTGTGCCTGGGTGCCGGTAGTGGTCTGACCACCAAGGCGGCAGCAAAATGGCTGACTGAGTGCGACCTGATTCTGGCCCTGGGGTCGAGTCTGACCCGCACCTTCTATGGGCAACCCATACGCAATAAGAAAATTCTAATCCAGAACACCAACAACCCGGCTGATATCAACAAGGATGAGGCAGTTGATATTGGCTTGCTGGGTGATACCAGACTGACCATCGACGCGTTGATTGATGAAATAAAAGGCCGGGTTGGTGACAAGGGCATGGGTGACGGAGAAAAAAACAAAGCTGAAATTGCCGCCGTGAAAGCTGAATGGCTCGCGGAATGGCAACCTTTGCTGGAGTCGGATGAGGAGCCGTTGAACACCTACAGGATCATCAACGAAATCAACAAAACCCTTGACCGCGAGAACAGTATTGTGACCCACGATGCAGGTGCGCCACGGGATTCAATTGTACCGTTTTACACCGCGACCGCACCCAGGAGCTATGTCGGCTGGGGAAAGACGACGCATCTTGGCTTTGGCATTCCTCTGATGATTGGAGCCAAGATCGCCAACCCGGACAAATTCTGTCTCAACCTGATGGGCGACGGTGCCTTTGGCATGTCCGGGCTTGATATCGAAACAGCCTCCCGTAGCGGTTTCGCCATCACCACGGTGCTACTCAATAACGGCGGCATGGCGACCTACCCGGGTGGATTTCCTAACGCGCGGGAAAAGTACGGGGTCTCTCATATGCAGGGTGACTACGCAAAAATTGCCGAGGGTATGGGTGCTACCGGACTTCGAGTCGAAAAAGTGTCAGAAATGGCACCGGCACTGGAACAGGCCAAACAACTCAATGCAGATGGCCAGACCGTGTTGATTGATGTGAAGTCCAATATGGAAGCCAAGAAATCGCAGTACTAGTCTTGGTTTGACTGGAATACGCTACGAGTACGGTATGTCTTTATCTGGACTCGTGGCGCACATCCAAGTGGAATCAGCTCACTACGTTTCGGGGATTTCCAGCTAGAAATGCCTGCACATTTTCCGCGGCAATTTGCATTAGCCGCTGCCTTGCTTCAACTGCGTACCATGCAATATGGGGGGTAATCAGACAGTTGGGTGCTTTGAGTAATGGATTGTCCGATGGCGGTGGTTCGGTATCCAGAACATCCAGCGCAGCACCGGCAATGGTACCGGCATGCAACGCATCTGCCAGAGCCTGGTTGTCTATCAGCGGCCCTCTGCTCGTGTTGATCAGGATTGCATTGGGTTTCATCCGTTTCAAATTCTCCCCATTGACCAGGTGATGATTCTCCGAGGTTAAAGGACAATGCAATGAGATGGCGTCAGACCGTGCAAAGAGATCGTCCAGTTCTACCTGTTCAACCTCAAGACCCGCCAGCTTTTCCGCATCTGGCCAGAACAGATCGTGAGCAATCAGCGTCATCCCCATGGCTGCGCCGATGCGGGCGACAGCCTGCCCTATTCGACCAATACCAACAATCCCCAGGGTACGACCGGTCAGTTCAAACATCGGTTGCCGTGAAAAACACCAGTCAGCGTTGTCAGTCCACTCACCCTCGTGCACAGCCTGGTTGTGGACGCCAACCCCTCTTGCGAATTCCAGCAAGAGCGCGGCAACATGCTGGGCGACTGAATCAGTACCATAGGTAGGTATATTAGTGACGATAATTCCACGTTCTGCAGTGGCGACCGTATCAACCACGTTGTAACCAGTGGCGAGCACGCCAATGTACTTCAGTTGTGGAAGTGCATCCAGGATCGTCCGGTTGATGGGTGTTTTGTTAAGCAGCAGGCAGTTCGCGCCGCTGGCCCGTTCGATGATCTGGTCATCAGCCGTTCGATCGTGGATCTCAAGGCTTCCCAAGGACGACACCGGACCCCAGTCGATATCGCCAGGGTTTAGCGTAAAACCGTCTAAAACAACGATATGATCGGACATTGTCAGTTCTAGTCAGCAGCTTCCCGGTCGCATGACCAGCCCCAACCCTTGATTTTTTCAACAAAAGCTTCGGCTTTTGACTCGCAGTAACCTGGTTCGCGCTCTGCATTCCATAGCGTATTGGAAACCGAGTCTTTGATGTAGCGTACCTCACAGGGAACCGCACTAGCTTCCTGCAGGTAAACGACTTCAATATTCCTCACACCAGTCTCGTAGGTACATATATAGCCATAATTTTCAGCAGCCTTGAGCGGCATACAGGGCACCAGAAACATTGAAACAATAACGGCAAGGCGGTTGATTTTTTTTGGCATTATTTGGTCTTCCTTTTAAAAAGCGGCAAAGCCACCATCAATCATCATGACATCGCCGTTGTGATACTCACTGGCGTCACTGGCAAGATAAACCGCCAGACCACTGAAATCAGCAGGTTCGCCCCAGCGGCGCTGGGGGATCCTTTTCAACACTTTGTTCTTCATTACGTCAGTGCGGAATCCGGTTTCTGTCATCGGTGTGTCGATCCAGCCCGGGATGATAGCATTGGCACGAATACCGTAGCGAGAATAACCGACACACAAGCTGCGAATTAGTGCATTAATACCGGCCTTGGTTGCGCCATAGTGTGCAGACTGCGGCGCACCGAAAATAGCCGTCCCGCTACTGGTTACCACCAGGGAACCGCCGCCATCCCGTCCCATCATATGTCGCACAGCCGCTTGCAGAGTATAGAAAACACCATCCATATTGACGCGAAAAATGCTCTGCCACTCCTCGTTGTCAACCTCATGAAACGGTGTACCCCTGCCCCCAATACCCGCGTTAGCAAAGCAGGAGTCTATTCGCCCCAGTTTGTCGACCGCTTCACTAAAACAGTGGTTTACCTGTTTCTGATCTCCTACATCGCAGCGCTGGGCCAGTACGCTTCCACCATAGCCTTTAAGTTTTTCTTCGGCAGCCTGGTTCTTGGTTTCGTTAGTTCCCCATATGCAGACGTCTGCTCCCGCCTCTGCAAGTCCCTCGGCAAAGCCAAGTCCAATGCCTGAGTTACCGCCCGTTACCAATGCGACTTTGCCGGTGAGATCGAATTTAGAGTACGCCATACACTACTTCTCCTGTTGGTCTTGTCATCGGTGACAACACTTGCGTCGAACCTGACGGCAACCCTCCGGAAATCAGATGTGCACGCATAGCAATGCCGACAATTGAAGTTGCTATGATAATACACCCAAAGCGAGTAGCACCATCCCGCAAGGAGATTTGCAATTCATTGCGCGGCCAGTTGGGACAAAAGAAGTTTTTACGGGTAGTGATTTCTGTCCATGAACTCGCTATCGTGTTTTTTTTCGGACACCTTCTTCAAATGACAGACACTCCGAGCATCGAGCCAGTTAAAGCCTACTTCCTCAAGTTACAAACCAGGATCTGCGACGCCCTGGGTGGCCTTGATAACGGTCCGGGTTTCAGCATTGAGGACATCAGGCAGGACAATGGAGCCCATTCAAGGCCCAGAGTGCTCGATGATGGCCCGCATATAGAAAGAGGTGCAGTGCAGTTCTCCTACAGTATTGGAGACAACCTCCCCGCCGCCGCCAGTGAAAGAAATCCTCACCTTGCCGGTAAAGGCTTCCAGGCGACTGCAATCTCTATGATCATGCATCCTCGCAACCCTTATGTGCCTACTTTCCACGCCAATTTACGCTTTTTTATCATCGATCAATCCAGTTGGTATTTCGGGGGGGGTATTGACCTGACACCCTATTACGCCTTTGAAGAAGACGTGGTCCATTGGCACCGGACTGCCCGGGACGCCTGCGACCCTTTTGGAGCCGATATCTATCCGAAGCTGAAACAGTGGTGCGATGACTACTTCTATCTCGATCATCGGCAGGAAGCGCGAGGCGTTGGTGGTCTCTTCTTCGATGACTGGACGCAAGGCGGCTTTGACAAAAGTTTCGCCCTGGCCAGAAGCGTCGGTGATCATATCCTGCCCGCCTACCAGCCTATTTTGGACAAACGAAAAGACACCGCATATGGAGCCCGGGAAGAAGAGTTCCAATTGTACAGACGCGGCCGGTATGCCGAGTTCAATCTCGCTATCGATCGCGGTACGCGTTACGGATTACAGTCCGGTCGACGCATTGAATCTGTGCTTGCATCGATGCCCCCAAGGGCCATCTGGAAATACAACTGGGCGCCTGATCCCGGCACACCTGAGGCAAAGCTATACGAAGAGTACCTGCCAGTGAGGGATTGGATCGGGCATGAAGACTAAATTACCCGGCGTAGGGACAACAATCTTCACCACCATGTCAAAGATGGCGGGTGAATTTGACGCTATCAACCTGTCCCAGGGCTATCCCGACTTTTCAGTGCCACAGCCGTTGCTGGATCTAATGAGCAAATATCTCAATCAGGGCTACAACCAGTATCCACCCATGACAGGTGTCCCGTATCTGCGGGAACAAATCGCCAAAAAGATCAAACGTTTGTATAACGCAGAAGTGGATATTGAATCGGAGATCACCATCACCTCTGGTGCAACTGAGGCATTATTCGTTGCCTTGCAGGTAATCGTGCACCCTGGAGATGAGGTCATCGTGTTCGACCCGGCTTATGACGCTTACGAACCGGCAGTTAACCTGGCCCAGGGTAAAACCATTCACTTGTCACTCGGTCCCGGTTTCAGGATTGACTGGAATCAGGTGGCAGACGCCATCACCCCAAAAACACGGGCGATCGTACTGAATTCACCCCACAATCCAACCGGCAGCACGATATCCAAGGAGGACCTCCAGACACTGGCTGAATTGCTGCAGAAGACGGACCTGTACTTAGTCTCTGATGAGGTCTATGAGCATATGGTTTTCGACGCTGAGCCCCATCACTCTCTGTTAACGCATGAAGCATTACGCCAGCGAACCTTTGTGATTTCTTCATTTGGCAAGACCTACCACGCCACCGGTTGGAAAGTTGGTTATTGTATTGCACCGCAGGCGCTCACTCATGAATTCCGCAAGATTCATCAGTTTGTAACATTTACCACCCACACACCAACTCAGTGGGCGCTAGCTGAGTATATGGAAAACTACTCCGAGCACTATCTGCAATTGCCTGCATTTTACCAGTCGAAGCGAGACCTGTTTCTGGAATTCCTAAGTCAATCGGCTTTTGAATGTGTCCCGTCGGCCGGTACCTATTTCCAGCTCGCCGACTACAGCCAACTATCCGCAACAAACGACATTGAATTTGTGACCCACTTGACGCAGCAGGTTGGCGTTGCTGCCATTCCCGTATCCGTGTTTTACGATTCTCCTCCCGAGGCGAGATTGGTACGCTTCTGTTTCGCCAAAGATGACGATACGCTGCACCGGGCTTGCGAAAAATTAGCGGCCATGGAGAGATTGTGACAACACCTGGGGCGGGACTACTGAAGATCGCGTTGGTTCAGACTGAACTGGTCTGGGAAGACCCGGGGGCAAACCTGGGCCACTTTACGGAGCTGCTGGCATCGGAAGTGTCATCAACGGACACGGACCTTGTGGTGCTTCCGGAAATGTTCACAACTGGCTTTTCCATGTCATCAGCCCAGTTTGCAGAGCCCATGTCCGGGGACACCGTGAGCTGGATGAAATCGAAATCCCAGCAAGGGGGCTATGCCATTGGCGGCAGTGTGATGATGCAGGAAAGAGGCAATTTCTATAACCGGTTCATCCTTTGCCATCCTGATGCTGAAATCATCACCTACGATAAGAAACACCTGTTTCGAATGTCGACGGAACATGACCATTACAGCGCTGGTGCCCGGCGAGTCGGCTTCAGTCTCAACGACTTTCAGATATGCCCGCAGATCTGCTACGACCTGCGATTCCCCGTCTGGAGTCGTCATCGCGGCGATTACGATGTCTTACTCTATGTCGCCAACTGGCCTTCGGCTCGTCGCAGCCACTGGTTGAGTCTGCTTCGGGCCCGGGCTATTGAAAATCAGTGCTATGTCGTTGGTGTCAATCGGGTTGGAGCGGACAAGAACCTGTCATACTCTGGCGATTCGATTGTGTATGACTTCCATGGTGAGACCTTGCTCGATCTTAAAAACGAAACCTGCGTTGGCCATGTCACTCTCGATCAGCTGGCCTTAAACGACTACCGGCAGTCCTTTCCTGTATGGAAAGATGCTGACAATTTTGACTTTATCGAGGATCTTCCTGACTAACGATCGCCAACGAACGAGGTGTGAATTGTGTTTGCCCGGTGTTAAATTAGAAATGTCGTTGTGTTTTATATGGACTGTTGTATGGCTGAGCTAAAAATCCCTCGCGCACATTCAGATGACTGGTACGATAATCTCGCGGCTGTTCAATCAGGCTACTTCTACCCCTGGAAATCACAGATCGCGGCCAATAATGGAGAGAAGGCTTTTATTGATCTGGTCATGCAAAACCTGTCGAAGGACACATCAGTCCTGGAAGTTGCCTGCGGACATGGCGAACTTGCCCTATCCCTGGCACCACACTGCAAGCAAATCTCGGCCTATGATCGGGTCCCAGGCTATATTGACCTGGCGAAACAGGCATTGGCAAAAACGGATATAAAGAACGTCGAATACAGCTGTTACAACGCCAACAACGGCAGTGAGATACGTTTGCCAGCGGAAGACAACAGTATTGACCTGATTATTGGTCGCAGAGCACCCATGCACTGGATTGCCGATGCAAAACGGGTCTGCAGGCCCGGTGCCAAACTAATCGCATTGTGCCCGATGGAGGAACCCATTCCAGCCTGGTCTAGTAAATTGCCGCCCAAGCTGCACTACGAAAATTCCGGTCGGCATACAGGCAGTGGATCAATCCACCAGTCCGTCTCAAACCGTCTGCATCAAGCGGGTTTGACCCTGCACAGCGGCTGGGGTTTTGATGTGCCGGAATCATTCGCAGATGCAAAAGAGCTGTATACAATGATTACCTGGGGATTACCTCCTGCGGAGGTTCCGACGTTAGACGACCTGTCGCATAAATTGGACAACATCTATGCAACCTACGCAGACAGCCAGGGAATCACACTCAGGCACTGTCGATATTTATGGCAGGGGGACATTCCAGGGTAGGCAGTTCACCAATTTCAGCCAATAAAAACGGTTTCTCCGACAAGCATCCATTTTCTTCGCGACATAAACCCCTATAATCAGCGCAAATCACTAACGGGGCCATATCTTGCTTTATTATCTGGGCCAATATCTGGCCGACATTGCCGGACCATTTCGGTTGTTCTCGTCCTATATTTTTCTTGCGGGATTGGGGATCGCTCTGGGCGCTGGCGTAACCTGGTGGGGTTTGCCAAAAATCTGGTTCCTTCTACCGACTGATCGCGGCAGGAAATTTGCCGTGGACGCCGACAAGAGTATCGGTAAACCGGTGAGTGCCGGTATTTTGTTTATCCCCTTATTCGTCATCATCAGTCTGCTGGTCGTGCCGTTTGACTGGATGTTTGTCGAAATTCTCGCCTGCGTCATGGTGGCAATGATGGTCGGATACCTTGATGACAGGGCAATCGGCGGCTGGAGCGAATATCGGCTAGGGGGATTTGATCTCATTGTCGCTTTCTTTGCTTCCATGATCATCTGCCAGCTCCAACCCTACACAATCTGGCTACCGCTATTTAAGGATCCAATTATCATCAGCCCCTGGTTGTTTACCCTGGGTGCCACGATACTAATCTGGGTTTCCATCAACGCTACCAATTGCACTGACGGTGTCGACGGATTGTCCGCCAGCCTGTCTGGTATGGGTATCCTGTTCCTTGGAGGCATTCTCTATGTGATTGTTGGCCATGTCGATATTGCCAATTATCTGCTGGTACCACATTATGAAAACGGGGCGGACTGGGCCATTATGGCTTTTGTACTGGCTGGCTGTTTGACGGGTTATCTCTGGCACAACAGTTACCCCAGCGCTGTGCTGATGGGCGATGCCGGTTCCAGGCCAATCGGACTAATGCTCGGTGTCCTTGTGCTGGCCTGCGGCAATCCCTTTCTTATTCTTGCGGTCGCCTTTGTGGTACTGGTGAACGGCGCCACCGGATTGATTAAAGTGGCGTTGTTGAGATTCTTCAAGATTGGTATCTTCGGCCAGATCAGGTATCCCCTTCATGATCACGTTCGACACAACATGGGATGGTCGAATACTCAGGTGCTAGTGAGATTTATGCTCCTGCAGGCAGTGGGAACCCCAATACTCTTGGTGCTGCTTCTAAAAGTCAGGTGAAGAAATAAATATACATATATATCAATGAGTTATAATATAATCTTAATGTTAATTATCGCTTGAGGTTACAGACAAGTATGCTAACGTTCAAGCTGTAGTGTCATCATAAAGTTGACAGCATGATTTCCGGATATCTGGCTATGCTGCCGATAGTGACAAAAACAGATTACCAGAGAGTTTTATCGTGAAACTATTGAAATGCTTGCTGATCGCTGGAACATTAGGTTTTTCGCTCGCCTATTTTCCGCTCGCCTCTATCGGGGCGACAGAAAAAGCCACTGCGAAAGAAAAAATTGACGAAGAAAAATTGCACGCAATCAAGCAGTTAATGACTGTGACCGGTGCCGGGGTCAATAACCAGCAATTCGCCAGTGCGTTCGCGCAACAGTTAATCTCGGCGCTGAAAGTTGGCAACCCTGATATTTCCGAACAGGCTGTTCAAATCGTGAAGGATGAGGTCAAGCGAATGATTGACCAGGAATTTACCAGCGAAAAGCTTCAGAAAGAAATCTACCCAATCTATGCGCGATACTTCACCTTGGAAGAGTTGCAGGGGCTGATCGCGTTCAACCAATCCCCGATCGGGCAAAAAGCGAACAGGGTTATGCCCCAGTTGATGCAGGACAGTTTGTCCGCCGTACAACAATGGACTCAAATCGTAGGTCCAAAAATTTCAGCCAGTGTACTGCAGCGGTTTGAGGCAGAGGGGATCGAAGTCAGGGTTCGAGACGAAAATTAACCAGGTAACCTCTGATAAAGTAGATATTTTTGGTCAGCGTCCTAGTCCACACTACAGGGATTGATCAGCGACGTCAGGACATGGTCTTCCCACTTGCCGTTTATCAGTAGATAACGTTTTGCATGCCCTTCTACCTCAAATCCCAGTCGCTTTAGCAGTGCACCACTACGGTTGTTTCTCGGCAGATAGTTCGCCATGATCCGGTGCAGGCCGTGGATTCGGAACATGTAATCGATCGAAGCAACCAGAGCTTCCTCCATATATCCCTGACCCTGCTCTTGTTCCGCAAGCGCATAGCCCAGATGGCATGACTGAAAGGTGCCACGGATGATGTTGGTAAAATTACAAATACCCAGTATCTCGTCTTCTGCCCTGTTCATGATAGTCAGGCAGCAACTGTTTCCCTGTCGATAGTCTCGCAAGGCGATCCGAACCTGGATTTCCCAGAATGGCCGGGTAAAAAATTCCGGATTGCGTCTTGGTTCCCAGATTTCAAGGTGCGTTCGGTTGGCAACGCGAAACGCCGCCATCAAACCAGCTTCATGGAATTCCAGCAAGCGAATACGAAGGCGCTCAGTGGTGAGGTCTGGCAGGCTCTCGACTTGCAAATCTAGAGATGCGGCCGAAAAGTTTTGTCATCCTTCATCAGCGCATGGGCAACTTCTGAAAAGGACTCATAGTCGACGTCCTGGCCGAGATCGATGCCCTCACTGACGCACATTTTCAGGATCGAGAAGCGGCCACCGGATGCCTGGAGTATGATTCCATTCGGTGCATTCTCAGAACACAGGAACAAAACAGCAGGACTGACCAGACAGGGTTTCCCCCGGTCAAGCCCACGAGGCAGACCCTCGGTCATACGTGTCGTGGCACCTGGTGCCAGGCAATTGGTTCGTATGCCTTTTTTCACGCCCTCCAGTTTCAGGACGTTCATCAGTCCAACGAGGCCCATCTTCGCTGCGCCATAGTTCGACTGACCAAAATTACCGAAAATTCCCGAGCCTGAACTGGTGAAAACAACTCTTCCCCAGCCCTTGCTTGATAGAATTGGCCAGGCGGCACTGGTGACATAAACAGCACCCAGCAGGTGAACATCCAGCACTGCTTTGAAGTTTGCGACGGTCACATTGGCAAAAGTCTTGTCTCTCAGGATACCGGCATTGTTGACAACGATATCAACGGTGCCGAACTCGTCGACAGCGGTTTCAACGATACTTGCTGCACCTTCAGGGATAGCCACAGAGTTAATGTTTGCGACCGCAATACCGCCAAGTTCAGTGATTTCGTCGACGACAGACTGGGCTGTATTACTCGATCCGGTTCCATCCACGCCACCGCCAAGATCATTTACCACGACCCTGGCACCGCGCTTTGCAAATTCCAGGGCATGAGCGCGCCCGAGGCCTCGACCCGCACCTGTTACGATGACCACTTTATCAACAAATTCATCCGTCAAAGGATGATCCCTGTTTGCTGGATTAAAAGTAAACAGCCTATCGATTAAATCTTGCAGTGACAATCAAATTCTACTGAGATTGGTGTGATCCATATTCACCCAGCAAAATTGTGTACTCGACCTGGTTACGGGCATCTGTGAATTCACTGGTGGCGTAAAACCCGAATTTATCGTACAAGGACAGCGCTCGCTGGTTAAAGTTTGCCACGGTCAGTCTTAACATCCGGGCGCCCAGAACCTTGTTTGCATAGCGCAGGATAGCCGTAAAAAAAACAACCCCTGTTCCTTGACCGGTAAATTCAGGTTTCATACCCAAGCCTATATCAAGCGCCGGGTATGAATAGTCTCCACCAGGTACCTGTCCGTCTATACCGTATGAACAGAATCCTACGAATTGATCGTGTTTGTTCAGGACGGCATGAAATTGTAACTCGGGCCGGGTAAATTTGAGAACGTAGTGTTCAACCGGACCGTCACCAGGGGGGTCATAGAAATCATAGGGCGTGGGATAACGCCATCCTAATATGTCCCGCGCATGTTCTTCGTTCATTGGTTTTAGTTTGTACACGTTTGAGGGCACGAAGATGTCTGAGAAAATATTATCATGCGTCGAAATGCAATAAACTGCAATCGGGACGGGTCCAATACGATAAGTGGTACTAGACGGATTATGGAAGAACAATTCAATGAGAACAATCAGCGGGTACATTTATGAAACGATTATTACTCCTCCTCGTCCTGGTGTTAGGGCTACCAGTGACAGCATTGGGTGCAGAATGGGCAGTTTCATTCCCAGTCGGTAGCCCGTTCCCCTCCGTTCAGGCGTTGGATCAATCGGGTCAAATATGGTCGAACGAAGCGTTCAGCGGCGACAATGGTTTCCTGTTCCTGTTCAATCGCTCTGTGGTCTGGTGACCGTTCTGTAAAAAACAGCTCGTTGAGCTGTCAGGCAACCGATCCAGCTTCACCGATCTGGGTATTAATCTCATCGTGATGACATATGACGACTACCCGGATGCCTTGAAATTTCACGAACAACATGAACTGGCAATACCTATTCTCAGGGACGTGAATGTTCAACACGTCAATTCATTCGGAATCCTTAATGATAAATATGAGCCAGGCCACTGGGCCTATGGCATACCCTTGCCGGGTATTTTCCTGGTTGATAAAAACGGAACTATCCGGGCAAAATTCGCGGAAGAGGACTACAAAGACAGACCGGATCTAGAGAATGTGCTGGAAGCTGCCCGGGCAATGGTTAGCGTTTCATCCGTGCAAAAACAACCCTAAGCAGATATGCTCCTCCATCACGGAGGAAGCTATGCCCGATGCCAATAAGAAAACCACCCGCCGAAAAATAGCCTACACACTGACGTTACTTATTCTGCTCGCGGGTGGAATTACCCACCCCATCTATAGCCAGTCGGTTGATACGGTCTCCGTTGATTGGCCGACCATGGAATCCCGGGCGCTGAAGACCCTGGTTGACCTGATTCAACTCGATACCTCTCAGCCAGCCGGAAACGAATATCGGGCAACAGACTATCTCAGCCAACGCCTGGATGTAGCGGGGATACCCTACAAGATCTATGAAGCCGAACCCGGCAGAACCAATATTGTTGCGCGGGTAAAAGGTAACGGTTCGAAGCAGCCAATTCTATTGCTGGGACATACCGATGTGGTGACTGTCGAACGAGAAAACTGGACCTTTGATCCATTCTCAGGGGCTATTGCGGAGGGCAAAATATTTGGCCGCGGAGCCGCGGACGATAAAGGTATTGTGGCAGGATCATTTGAAATACTACTGGCATTAAAGAAGTACAAAATCCCATTGGATCGAGACGTCATTTTTCTCGGTGTTGCAGATGAGGAAGGCGGCGGTGGACTGGGGATTACCTTTATGGTCGAGAACCACCTCCAGGATATTGCTGCTGAATTCGCGATCAACGAAGGTGGGCGAGGAATTGTCGACCCCGGTTCCGACAAATATCTGAGTTTTTCCATCGGAACCGCAGAAAAGACGCCGCGACGTGCTGTCCTCTCCGTCGTAGGTAAAGCCGGTCACGGTTCCGTACCCACCCGTGACAATGCAATCGGCGTTTTATCTGTGGCCGTGGCACGATTGTTCGAACAACCCTTGCCAATGGAGTTAAACGAAACTACCCGATCCTATTTTACTCGCCTGGCGCAGAGTCGCCCGAAAGCAGAAGCAGATATATACCGGGAAATACTCAAACCAAATCCATCCATGGAGGTACAGGAACAACTGCGGGACATCAATCCGGCATTCTTCTCCATCATCCGCACTTCGATAACGCCAACAATTTTTAAGGGGGGCTACCAGAGAAACGTCATACCTTCGAGCGCACAGGCGACCCTCGATATTCGCGCCCTTCCCGGCACAGATCCGGAATTGCTGTTCGAAGCCATTAATCAAATTATTAATGATCCTAATGTAAAATTAGAACCAATGCGGGTTACACGGCCCGCCCATGATCCTGCGCCCCTTGGTACCATCCTTTTTAACGCATTCGAACGGGTTTTGTCCCGGGAACATGCCGGTGCCGTGGTCTTGCCAACGATGCTCACGGGTGCAACGGATTCTGCCCAACTCAGGTCAGTGGGAATCCCCACCTACGGCTTTGGTCCAGGCGTTTACATGGGAGAAAATAATGGTATCCACGGCAACGACGAATTCTTGCGCGTCAGCGCCTACCTCGAATACATTCGCCTGATGTGGTTGATCGTCAATGATGTGGCGGCGACTCATTAGTCTCCAGCCGCTTGCCAGCCTTCTGTATAAAGTACTACGCTAGAACAAGGATAACTGCTGATGAACCCGCTTAAACTGATTGGTGTCGAGATCTGTGCGCGCCGCGGTGTTAATGCCCAGTTTTCTTGCGGCAACCTCAAAACGTCTGCGTATCATCTCGGCAAAGACACCCTCCCCTGTCATTCTCTGGTAATAGCCTGACTGGTAGTCTTTTCCATTGCGACTCTGCTGAATGAGACTCATGACATGGTCTGCCCGTTGCGGATAATGAACCGCAAGCCATTCCCTGAACAGCGGGCTTACTTCACGAGGCAGGCGAATAAATATCATAGCGGCAGAGGTCACCCCCGCTTCTTTACCGGCCCGGAGAATATCTTCCACCTCACTATCATTGATCATGGGAATAACCGGTGCGACCATCATCCTCACCGGTACGCCTGCATCAACCAGCGTTTTGATCGTTTTCAGGCGGGCCGCACCCGACGCGGTTCTAGGCTCCAGAATTCGTTTCAAATCCGTGCTCAAAGACGTAACGCTGACCGCGACAGAACAGAGATTGCGAGACGCCATATCAGCCAGAATATCTAGATCCCTGATTATCAGCGTACCTTTTGTGATGATGCTGAACGGTTGATGGAACGTCTGCATAACTTCCAGTATTGAACGGGTCGTTTTTATTTTCACCTCGAGGGGTTGATAAGGATCAGTATTGGCGCCGATATGAATCGTCGAACATTCGTACTTCGGATGGCTCAACGCCTTATGCAGTAGCTGCGCCGCATTGGGTTTGGTAATGATTTTGGTCTCGAAATCTAAACCTGGTGACAAGTCCCAATATGCATGGGTTGGTCGCGCGTAGCAGTAGATACAACCATGTTCACATCCGCGATACGGATTAATTGAATAGGTAAACGGTATATCGGGAGAAGAGTTTGAGGTAATAATCGTGCGGCCACGGTCTTCAATGATGGTCGTTTCAAGTTTATAGTCTTCTGGCCCGTCTCCTTCCGGATGCCACCAGTCATCGACAATCGGCTCACTGATCTGCTGATGAAATCGGACGTGAGGATTACTGACTGCGCCTCTTCCTTTTATTACGACCTGGGCCAATGGGCTGACAAGAACTGCCTCAGTCTTTTTACCCGCGTTCGCCCTGGTCTTTCCGTCGATCATCGCCATTTCACTAATAGCCGCAAAGTACCGAGGCTACCAGACTACTGTACATATTAACAGTATCACGTTTCATTCTGAAACAAAGAATCAGAAAATCCCGGCCTCGACCCCAGCAGCCATATACATGCCGAGTTCCTCACAGGATTCAAGCGTCGCAGCATGCAGTTCTCCCCTGGAAATAACGGGCTCATGTACCTGCCTGAACGGAAAGCCACTACAAATTCTCTGGATGCTGCTCAGCGCACCTGAGCCATCGTTGCCCGCACTGATAAACACACAATAGGGTAAGCCTTCCACCTTGCCTTCTGCGGGGTAAAAAGTGCGATCGAAAAAATCTTTCATAGCACCGGACATGTAGCCAAAGTTTTCCGGAGTTCCCAGTATCAGCCCATCCGCCCACAGCAGCTCGTCCAATCCCGCTTCTTTTGCCAACACGCGGTTTATTTCAACATCAATATCAGGGTGTTCAGCGCCTCGCAGAACGGCGTCTGCCATCTTGCCGGTACTACCATCTTTACTGTGATATACAATCAGCAGGTGTTTCATGATCTGCGAATCAGTCCTTTTTGTAGTAGCCGTCAAACACCTCGGTCCAGGTCTCGCCATCGAGGGTGGATTGCCAATGCTGGCGAACTCCCCCATCTTTCAAAGGGGTCCGGGTTATGCGATCGGTTACGACCTTGCCGTCGGCTCTCGTGCGGATGCCTGACAGTTCCATACTGCCTCCAACCATATTTCCATTCAGCAACAAATGACCACCGCCATTATCAATCCAGGTCTGGTGCCATTGCTTACTGCCCTCATCATAAAAATTGTAGCTCGTCCCCTTGAATTTCCCACTGCTCCAGTTTTCCTGCATGGCGCAATCGCCCATCACCTGGTGCAAGTGGTTGGTCCCCAGTTTCTTACCTTCACTGGAATAAGCGGTCCATTTCCCCAATCAGAATGAAAACTGCTGGTGTTCCGGAGCTGAACAGGGTTTTTGTAGATCTTCGGCGACCGCTGTTGTGGCCGTGACGACTGTAAATGTAGTTAGTAGCAGCAATAAGATCAATCTTGTCATATTCTGATCCTTTCCGGGGTTAGGTCTCAGCAATAATTATAACGTGGAGTGCTTTCGGACCATGAGCGCCGTACTCCAGAATCATTTCAATGTCTCCGGTACAGGATGGGCCTGAAACCAGGGTCATATCCCTGGGCATGCCGCCAAGGGTACGAACCTTCTGCCAGATGTCTTCATAAGAACCGACAACATCCGCTGATCTCAACAGAACAATGTGTTGATCTGCCAGGAAACTCTGGCTTAACGGGTTTTGGGCCGAGGAACAGATGACCAGGCTGCCGGTCTCGGCCACGGCACCAAAGCAAGTGGTCACGCTAACGGCAAGGCTGGTTTTTGGAGACCAATCCACCAATTTCAGTCCCGGTTCCTGCTCAAATGACAATCCGAGGTCACTGACTGCCGGGCTCAAGCAAATTTCCACATCTTGCTGCTCAAGAAATTCAGCGATTGCATGAGGCACGGACCTAAGATGGTCTATACGTGCCACCGTGCCGTGAACTATGGTGATTTGTCTTACACACAGGTCGACCAGCATGCTGTGAGGCTGCTGGGCTCTCGCCGGGATCGTATTGTTCGGATGTTGGCTGATGCGCGCATTGACCGATTGTAAGCGGGCCTTGTCGTCGGCATCGACATGTAATTGGTGGCGAAGTTTATTGAGTAATTGCTCTCTCGGCATCTTCAATCACCTGTTTTTCGTTGTGTCATAGTTGCCCTGTACAGCTGCATAAATGTTTTACCTTCGGGTTGATGCAGATCGCGATATTTCGTCCAGTTGCCAGCGACGCCGGGGAGTTGGCGAATAAACCCGGCTGAACCAAACCGGGACAAGACTGCAACAACAATAGCAGTGATGACCCGATGAGCTGCGGGATTTCGGTTCATCCAGGCCCAGAACGCCAAACCCCATCGCATCGTTTTATCGTTTGCAGCGCTAGGGGTCTTTGTTTCCATTTCCCGGTTACGCCAGAACCTCATTAATTTAGGTAATGGAATTCGAACCGGGCAGACTTCCTCGCAACGGCCGCAAAATGTTGAGGCATTAGGCAGGTGCGCAGCTTTGTTCAAAGTCGCCAGCTGGGGAGTGAGAACCGCGCCCATGGGGCCATTGTAAACCGAGCCGTAGGCGTGACCACCTACCGAGAGATAGACCGGGCAGTGATGTAAACACGCTGAACAACGAATACATCGCAACATATCCTGAAATTGTGTGCCCAGCATATTGCTCCGTCCGTTGTCGACCAGAACGACGTGGAAGTTCTTCGGCCCGTCCATATCCCCTTCTCGCCGGGGACCGGTAACAAAGGAGGTATAGGTTGAGATTTCCATTCCGATGGCAGACCTTGCGAGTACGCGAACGAATGTTGAGACATCTTCCATCGTTGGTACCACCTTCTCGATACCGGTGACCACGATATGCGTGTCGACAAGCGATGTGGTGAGTTCAGCATTGCCCTCGTTAGTCACGAGCACAATCGACCCCGTTTCTGCCACCAGGAAGTTGGCACCGGAGATCCCGACATCAGCCTGGAGGAATTTGCTCCGCAAGACGTTTCTCGCTTCGCCCACAAGATCTGCCCGTGCCTCAAGTTTTTCATTGAAACCCAATTTACGATGGTGTTCGAAAAACGTGTCTGAGACATCCGCTTTTGTGAGGTGAACCGCAGGGGCGACAATATGACTTGGCCGCTCGTGCCGAAGTTGAATAATGTACTCACCCAGGTCAGTCTCCACCGTCTCCAGGCCGTTGTCCTCAAGAAAAGGGACCAGGTCCAATTCCTCTGTCACCATGGATTTGCTCTTTGTCACATGCCTGGCGTTATTCTGCTGGCAAATATCCAGTACCATCTGGCGCGCTTCATCATCGGTGGATGCCCAATGAACGGTACCTCCCCTGGCCATCACCTGTTGTTCAAACTTTTCCAGGTAAAGATCCAGATGGGCAAGGGTGTGATTCTTGATATCCCGGGCTTCGTCCCGTAGTTGCTCAAACTCCGGCAAGGCTGTCGCTGCTTCTGCCCGACGACCTCCCAAACCCTTACCCAACAATCCCAGCGTGTTTTGAAGATCCTGATTATCAAGAGCGACTTTCGCCAGGGGGATAAAGTTTTCGCTGGACACGTCCATCAGGCTGTATCCTGGTTTGAGACAACATCTGCCGCAAGCAACTCGGCAAAGTGTAGCACCGGCAGGTCAACTCCCTGCCGATGCAACTTGCCTTGCATATTCATCAGGCATCCAAGGTCACCGGTAACAATGGCATCTGCCCCGGTATCCATGGCGTCGAGTATTTTTTTGTTAACCATGGCATCTGATACATCCGGATACTTGATGCAAAAAGTACCACCAAAGCCACAACAGACCTCGGGGTCCGACATTTCAATAATGCTGAGTCCAGCGTCAACGAGCAACTCGCGGGGTTGTTGTTTGATTCCCAATTCACGTAAACCAGCACAGGCGTCATGGTAGGTCACCGTTCTACCAGAATGCTGGAGTGTTTCTGCGTGGTTGCCGGGATGATAATCGGCAATATCCACCAGAAAGCTGGATAATTCATAGACTCTGGCGGCGAGCTGTCGCGCCTTTAGGCTGTAGTTGGCGTCATCTGAGAGGAGATCCGGGTAGTGATACTTGATCATGCCACCGCATGATCCGCTCGGAATGATGACGTATTCAAAATCCATGAACGCGTCAACAACAACCCGGGCGGTGCGCTGGGCGTTTTTCTTGTCACCGCTGTTGTAATTCGGCTGGCCACAACAGGTTTGCACCGGGGGAACGATAACTTCATACCCACATCGTTCCAACAGCTTCACCACACTCAATCCAATACTGGGTCTCAGATTATCGATAAGGCAGGTAACAAACAGCGCGACCTGCTTTTGCCGGGTCTGCTGTTGTGGTTCAGTTTTCATTTCAGGTATCCAACTGCTCAAGAAGAATCAGCTTGCGGGAGACGAACCGATAAGAAGGAATTTCAAGATTCGTCGGCGCCGCTGCGCCTTCAACAACCCGGCCCGCTGGATCATAGTCACTTTCGTGACAGGGACACTTGAATGACCCATCTTCAGGGACCACCTCACAACCCAGGTGGGTGCAGTTACTAAAGGTAACGAAAAATTCCGGCCGCAGGGACCGAAAGACATTGTTGGCAAAATCCGGTTGCTGTGAAATTTTGGAATCAGGATCTTTTAAATTCCGTGACGGGACTGTCAGTGCGGCAATGGTTTCAGGTTTTCTTCTGACGATGTACAGATTACGACCGAGCCAGTGAACCAGTTTTGACTGTCCGGGGGCCAGATCCCCCAGCGGTACTTCGAGACTCAGATCCTGGTCGAAACTCGGAATCCATGCTTTAAGGAACGGATAGGTAAAAAACGCCAGCCCGGTAACAGAAAAACCCTGGACTATTCGAGTGAGTAATCGCCGCCGGTCCATGGGGAATTTTACTCGTCCACCGGCAGGTCGTTAAGTTTCGTTACCCAGCTGAAATGCGTGTCATAGTGCGCATGACCAGTGGGTTGCGGGTTAGTCTTACCCTGGATCAGGCTCGTGGCAATATGCAATTCGCCCGGCCATTTCGTACTTCGAAAAAACAACGTGGTCCCACACTGGCTACAAAAACCCCGCTCTCCCTTTTTCGATGATTGATACCAGACAAGTTTGCTATCTTTCAAGATGACCGCGTTGTCCGGGTAACTAGCCCAGGTAACAAACGCCGCACCATGACCCAACTGGCACATGGTGCAATGACAGTGGCCACACCACAAATGCTCCGCTTCGGTCGAAAACTTCACATCGCCGCACAAACAATGACCGCTGATTGTAGACACTATGACTCCGATAACCGATAGGCTCTGCTTGCTGTGTTATGGAACAGTTCTGCCCGATCCTGTTGACTGTAGGACTGACTCATCTTCTTGAAAGCATTCCACAGAACATGATAAGAACAGGAATCCTTGTCAACCGGGAAATTGCTTTCAAACATGCAACGTGAAGCACCGAATGTATCAATACAAAACTCATAGTATCGGGCCGTTCTTTCGACCAGCTCATCTGAAGTCGGTGGTAAATCACGTTTGTGCCAGTCATATCCGTTAACTTTCATATTAATGCCACCCAATTTGAAAACAACATTATCAAGGTCTTTCAAGGGTGCTATATTCTCGCTCCACTGCGAATAGACCTCATCAAACTTACCCAGATAAGGCCCAAGGCCGAGGGGGCCACCAAAGTGATCGAGGACAATGGTAGTACCGGGGAAAGCACGCGCCAGTTCAACGAATTCCGGTAGCTGGTAATGATAAAACCAGGCGTCGAAGCTAAGCCCCATGCTGTCGAGTACTGCGAAGCCTTCCAAAAACCGGTCATTTCTCATCAGTTGGGCCGGAGGATTGGTATGTGAATTTCTGATCGCGTCACTCTCATGCCATCCTGCCGCATGTCGAATTCCTTTAAACCGGTTCTGGCTTGCCTGAAGGTGCGCCTCGAGGGGCCCTCTCACGTCTGCTCCCAGTGTCAGGTCGGCGAAACTGACGATGCCTTGTGCGATTCGAGTATTGCCATAACCGCCGCTACTGCTCATGGCGGCGATTCCCTGGACAAATTCGGTCTCTCCCACGGGCTGCAATGCTGCAGAACCCGATGAGCGGTACATTGATGAACATTCTACAAAAACAGTACTGACGATGTTGTGATGCTCGCCGTCACCGTCTCGAGTATCAGACAGAATTTCATCCAGAAGATAGCGACTTGCCGGATGATCCCAAAGGTGATGGTGTGGATCACAGATCGGTAGCTCCGGTTCGAGTACTTCTTCTGTTATTTGTGCCAGCCACGTTTGTTGGTCCATTTATTGTTCCCATGGTCAAATGAAGCCTGATCATGCTAGCGTTACCTTGAAATATCCATAATAATAATCAACTATTTAATTAACAAATCGCCCTGATGACATTTAACGCCCTGGCTATAGATTTAGATGGCACATTGTTGATTGGAGAAGAACTCTCTGTCGAGAACCGTGACGCTGTCAGAAGAGCCAACGATGCGGGGTTCGAGATCATTATTGCCACGGCACGATGGCGGCAAATGGCTGAAGGTGTCGCCCGGCAAATCGGCATCAGCAATCCGATTATTGCCTGTAGTGGCGCCCAGGTTTTTGTTCCAACCGAAAACAGGGATATTTTTGATCATAGATTGCCGCCTGATTTCGTGTCTGAGCTCTATGCTCTGTGTAACGATCGACGTTGTGTCGCGACTATCACTACTGAAAATGATGTTCTGATTAAGCTCGATGGGAAACCGGACCCCGCCTTGTTACCTAACGAAATTACCTGGGTGCCAGAGCTCAGCGTAACCGATCACAAGCAACCTCGTATAGCTGCGATTCAGGGTTCGGCTATTGTGAAAGAGATCAAAAACGAGTTGTTCCCACAATATGCTTCCAGGGTAAATATCTACGATTCGATTGGTCCCAACGGAAAGATCATTATCACTATCACGGCAAATGAAGCGAATAAAGGCAAAGCGTTGTTAGCCAGTTGTGAATTTCTCGGTATTGACCCCATGGATGTGGTGACCTTCGGCGATGCAGAGAACGATATCGAGATGTTCAAGGTATCCGGCGCATCCGTCGCGATGGCACAGGCTAGCGATTTGGTTAAGTCGGCAGCGACCACGGTAACCGCATCCAATATGGATCATGGCGTGGCCCTGGCGATAGACCGTTTGCTCGAGACAGGACAGCCTTGACGAGTTTTACTCCTGGACCGCATCTTCGCTCTTAATACGAACACCGACACCCTCCATGCCAACGATTCACCAGGCTATGAGTTCAGGGTGTTGACGTAGAACGTTTTCCCGCATCCCAAGTGGATGTTCTGGGACAGTTATATTGGATTACGTATTTTACTCGCTGGCCCATCTTCAACCAGTCACTTGAATCAACCAGGTGAAGTATTTCAGAAACCCGGGCCAGGACCCGTCGGACCATCATGCTGTTGCTGGGTCCTTTCGATTTGCAAACCTGGGCCGGGGAATTGGTTTTGCGGCGTTTTCTGTATATCGCATAATTTGTTCTTCCGAACGTTGCTGCGACAATCAAAATTACTGGTAAACTGGGGAATGATGCCAAACACTATCAGGTTCGAGCCGTAAAGAGAGCTGTCGAGGATTCAATGAAGTGAAAGAAAGCGCTAAGTGGTCCGACGAAGACAATAGCTACGTAGCTTCTGGTGAGGATGATCTCACCTGTACGCCATCAGAGATGGAACTATCCTGGATTACGATTAAGTGTTGTCACAGGCATGTAGTATAACGAAGCTACTGCTCATAATCTGCTTAGGCTTCCAAGCAACTTAGAGGCATTCTACGATAGTCAGCTTGAAGACGCTGAGGCCAAGTACAGGAACATAACATGCAATTGAAGGCACTCATTTCATTCGCTCGGACATGGCAACCTGTCATCAACTTTGCTGTCGCAAATTCTCTGCCAGAACGTCCACGTCGCTTAACTGGGTTATGTTCCACGAGGTGATCGATGAACATTGGGTTTACGTTGGTTCAGCTAGTTGAGTGGTCGTTATACGTTGGGTTATCTTGCGCGATCTGTGCGGCGTTGTACGAATCGAGGCACGCAAAAATCGATCCTAAGCAACCGTTGCAAGTGATAGCCGACCTGCCGCAAAGCTTCTTTTATGCACTGGTACGCTCGAACATGGCAATATCTGTAATACTGAAGAACCAAAAAATATCAATCAACCACCTACCTTCGATACCGGCGCTCCGCTTCTCTGCGACCGTTTATTGATGTGCTATGTGTCGCTGAGCAATATGAGGAGAAATAGATGAAATTGATGACGTGCAAGCAGCTAGGTGGTGGCTGTGACTTGGAATTCCAAGCAAACACGTTTGAGGAAATGGCTGAGCTTAGCAAGAAACACGGAATGGAGATGCACCAAGCCCAGGATTCCGCACGCTTGGAAGCCATGCAAGAAATGCAGACGCTCATGCAGAATCCAGAAAATATGGAAAAATGGTATGAGTCCAAGCGTCAGGAATTTGAGGCGCTTCCTGAGAGCTGACGGACCTTCCGCAAGCCACAACAAGTCAGTCAGATTCGCGCCTTACGGTGCTGGACAGCCTCTGCACACCAACTAGCAACGAGTAGTATGGCGCCACATACTCGGTAAGGCCGGTTCTAATCTCAACAGGGGTGTTATTAATGGAGTCATACAAACACATCGCCAGCGATGGTGCCAAGGTTCATTGCTACCGCTGGCTCTCTGCTAACGAAAGTCCCGCCGCTCTTGTCCATGTCGCCCACGGCATGGGTGAACACGCAGCCCGATACGACTGGATGGCCGGGAAACTGAACCAGGCTGGATATACCGTCTCGGCAAATGATCACAGGGGTCATGGCCAGACTGCGAAGACACTGGGTGATTTTGGTGACGATGGCTGGAACCGTATCATCGAGGATATGCATGAAATTCTTCAGCAGATCAAAAGAGATCACCCAAATACACCTTTGATTCTCTTCGGCCACAGCATGGGTGCCATGTTGAGTCAGCAATACGTCACTCGTTTTGGTGACAGCATTGACGCACTGGTGCTTTCAGGGTCGCCCGGATTCGGTCCTGGCATACTGATTTGGGTGAGTCGAATGTTGTCGCGGTTCGAAAACTGGCGACTTGGACCCCACAAGGAAAGTGCTTTGCTCAATTACCTGATCTTCGGCAGTGCCAACAAGTCTTTTGAGTCAGGAAGCGGTGAGTATTCCGGCTTCGAATGGCTGAGTCGTGATGCCGGGGAGGTACAAAAATACATTGACGATGAAGCCTGCGGCTTCGTGCCTTTTCCGGGTTCACTGATGAATATGTTCGATGGACTCAAGGCCACCCAGGATGTGAACAGCATTCAGAACATCCCGCTGGACTTGCCTGTTTACCTGTTCTCTGGAGCCGCAGACCCGGTTCATGGCGAACTGGCGAATATTAATCGAATGCTCGATGCATGGCAGCAAAGGGGTCTGACAACCACCACAGAATACTATGCGGATGGCCGCCACGAAATGCTTAATGAAATCAACAAGGTCGAGGTGGTGGAGAACCTGATTAACTGGTGCTTATCCATAAATAGGT
>DUAT01000138.1 GCA_012960755.1 Gammaproteobacteria bacterium | reverse complement strand
TAGATCTTTGGACGGAGCAAGACAATGGGTAAAAGGCTTTGTCTATTGGTACAACAATGAACACCGTCATAGTCGGATCAAGTTTGTTACACCGAACCAAAGACATAAAGGACTTGATGTTAAGATATTAGAGAATAGGAAAACGCTGTATCAACAGAAAAGAAATGAACACCCAGCCGGACAAGTTCCCACTGAACTTCAGTTCGCCGTTAATCATACTTGCGTATTCTTATGATCATGAACGCTCATTATTACCATCGTGATCACCTCCCTTGTTCACGCATTGCGTTTTGGTTATTTTACCTCTAAGTGTTCATGATCAGTCAAATTTGACTGCGTTTTTCGCAACGATTCTCCTTTTAATTTGATGCGGTGTGCATTGTGCATGAGTCGATCCAAAATAGCATCAGCCAATGCAGCTTGAGCTACAGAAATAGGCGTGTGTGTCCATTTCGATCTCCCCAAAGTCATAATAGTTCTGCGATCGGTCCTTTAGCACCCTGGGTAACGCTGAAAAATTTCGGCGCGATAGCCCCGCTCATCATCAGCAAAATAGTTAGCGGGCACTTCGACCAGATCGAGCGCTACCTGTGCGATAACCTCCTTCAGCTCTACCGTTTCTCGCCACACTTCAGGGAGCTGATCCTGGCCATAGATCAGGCCAAGCATATTACCGGTAATCGCCCCAGTACTGTCGCTGTCGCCACTATGATTCACCGCTAACAGCACGCCATGCGAAAAATCACGGGCCACCAGGGCACAATAGATAGATATCGCAAGCGCCTCTTCTGCCACCCAGGCCGCACCCAGTGTTTCGATTAATTCTGGCGATGGGGTTTCATCGCCCTTCGCCAGCGATAGCGCCGCCTTGATCGCTTCACTGGTTTCATTAGCAACGCCAAGTTCGTTTTCCTTTTCCTCGGCTGTTTTCAGCGCTGCAAGCACGGCTTGCTCCAGAGGACACGCCTCGCGCAGTTGACTGATGATCTGGCATAGAACACCCGCTGATATCGAGGCTGTCGGATGACCGTGTGTCAGCTCACTGGTTTGATGCCCCATCTGATAAGCCTGATCATCGTCATACAACAAGCCGATTGGTGCGACTCTCATTACGGTGCCGCATCCCTTGCTATCATTGTTTGCCGGAATCCCGTGTGAAGTTTTGGATGCCAATGCGTTGAGGCAGGTGTTACCCGGTGCGCGTCTCGACCAAAGCCCTTCCTGCTGAATTAGCCAACCATCCCCGTAATCTTCTGTGCTATCGAAAGCTGAACTCTGTGTTTTCAGCCATCGAAGGTAGGACTTGTGCACGATTGCCACTTCGGCACCACCGATGCCCCTTTCCCGGCAACGTACCAGACCTCTAAGTAAACCTTCAGCGGTAAACAAAGTCATCTGTGTATCGTCTGTGATCGCGCCTGACTTTCCATAGGCAGGATGAAAGTCTGATATTCCTGTGGATCCAAAACGAGTTCTGATCTCATCCAGGCTATTGAATTCGACGGGGGCACCGAGTGCATCCCCGATTGCACCGCCTAACAGGCAGCCAACAAACCTGTCTTCAGCGTTGGCTTTGCCGCGCATTAGATCTTCAACTCCAGAAATCTCCCATACCAATCAGAATGGTCACCTTCATAATTTTCCATTCCGGCTCGGGTTAAACATCCTTTGGGATTTATATAGCTGCGGATCGTTTTTTCCTTGTTGGCCTCATGCCAGTTAATATTGAATGCGGCCAGTGATGGGAAAAAACAGAGCCCACAATGCGGCAAATTGTCATGTATCCACCAGGCGAGTGACCTCCAATCACTTCCTTTGTCGTATTGGTCTGCAAACCATGGGATTACGACACTGACGGTGGCTCCTCTGTGTTCATTAGCATCCTTGTAGTCAAATATATGGGCGGCATAGTTGGATTCGTTCGAGGCACAATTTAACTTATTGTCATTGCCAAACTGATTGGCTGGTGGCGAACGATACCCGGAAAAAATCGATATCCGCCCAAAAGTGGCGTTAAGTGATTCTAGCAGCTCATTACACAAATTCGAGCAGGCTTCAATCTCGATATCCGGGTAATCGGGGATATTTGAAATTTCGTGAAAATTGGATATCTCACTGTATAAAAAGTCCCTCATATAGAATGATTTGGACAACCGCACTCTACCGAGAGTTTCTAACGACTTAATTGACTGGGATTTGCGCATTTGAAGATTTTCCTAAGTTCTACTGTGTTGGTCGATTCTTATACCGCCGTTCAAACTCGGCTTCTAGTTAAACGAAATAGGTGTCAAAGAACAATTGATTCTAATATCGCAAAGATTGTTCTGTGATCCGTGTTTTTCTATTTCCGGGAATGCGATGCGGGCCAAGCTAGGCCCCGTAGTGCAATTCCCTGTGGCAGTTCGGGCATGGGCAATCGCATTTTCCACCGTATCGTCACCGTCATCAGCCAATGGGATCTTGTGATGCACTTCCAGATACGGCGAGTTGTCTTTCTTCTTCAGGAATGGCGCGTCCAACTTACATCTTTCACATACGCCATTTGCTCTCACCAGCACTTCGGCAATCACATCTGAGTTTCTTGCAAAACCCCTGGATGTAACCTGTATTTCTCTTGGCCTTACCGATGCTTCAGAAAGCCTTTCCAGTCTCGCTTCTCGACT
>DUAT01000137.1 GCA_012960755.1 Gammaproteobacteria bacterium | reverse complement strand
CCCTCTTTAATAGCAAAATAGCAAAATACGTGTCAATTGATCAATTCGAACTTTTCGACGCCTGAAAAGTAAAATTAGTTTGTATGTAAAACCAGATTTGCTCGATATTTACAATGGTTTCTGGACCAAACATACATACATACATTTCAAATTTGGCTGCTTTTTGTGACCCCCCATACCCAGAAACCATGGTAAATACCATGCAAACTGAGAAAACCATCCAAAAAACATCAAAAACGAATTGTTACGTGGCCATGTATGTATGGAGGAATGCAGTAAATCTGCATCAAAAGTGGGTCAAACCTCCAAAGTACATTTCGATGTAACAACTTTTTGACCCCCCAAATTAGTTTGTATGTTTCAAAAAAATACATTGAAATAAATTGCGTGAAGCACCAGGCGCACATCGTCCAGAAGACTATTATTGTGAAGATGGATAGGCTATACCGAAAGGATTGTTAGTAGCATCGAACCAGGATGCTGGAGCAATGATTGGGATTACACAAGCGAATCCTTTGCCTACTTACCGAAGTCTAACACCAGCCTACTCCTCAGTTCCCCGGCATCCAGCCGTCGAAGGGCGGTATTGATTTCCTGGAATGGTATGGCTTCTACTATGCTTCGAACCCGTTCGTAGTGAGCCAGATTCATCAGTTGTCGCAATTCTTGTCGCGTGCCATCCGCACTACCCATCACAGTAAGTCCAGCCTCTATGATTTGAGGCGCTTCAAAACTAAGAGGATCAGGAGGCAACGCGACCAGTACCACACGCCCCCGCGGAGCACTGCTGGCTAACATTTTCTGCCAGGTGGATGCGACTGGGGCGAAATTGAAACAGGCGTTTGCCCCTCCTAGAGATTGAACTGTTTCGACAAAATTATCATCAGCCCGAAATGTGTAGTCTGAACCTAGTTCTGCCGCCAACTTAAGCTTGGCGTCATCAATGTCTACGACAGCAACACGGGCACCACTTAGTTTCGCATATTGTATAGCGTAAGCACCCAAACCGCCGACTCCAAACACCAGTACTAACTCACCGGGTTTAAGATTCGCTTTGAGCACTGCGCTGTACGCGGCGACACCTGCGCATAATAATGGTGCTGCCTCTATAGTGGCGATAGGCTCTGGGATTCGTGTTGTCCAATTTTCCCTCAAAACGACATATTCAGCGAAACAGCCATTAACATTGACGCCCGTGCAGGTCACTGCTCGGCAATTGGTTTCATGGCCAGTAAGACATTCCGGACAAGTACCACATGTGTCGAATACGTAACCCACACCGACACGGTCTCCGACCTCGAATTTAGAGTCCTGTGATCCGACTTTTTCGACGCGGCCAACTCCCTCGTGACCCATAACCTGTGGCAAAGGTCCGGGTAATTTATGCTCCCCTCTCCAAAAGTGGAGGTCTGAGTGGCAAACCCCACATGCCTCCAGCTTCACTAACACTTCACCTCGAGCAGGCTCAGGGATCGGCATTTCCACGATCTCCAACGGTTCGGCATATGCTGTTAGGAGCGCTGCTTTCATAGTTGCGGGAGGGATTTTCAGGGGTGTACGGGGCATAGCTTCGAAACCATATTATTTACGGAGTTCATGATCTTATCGCCTTGATGACTTCGTCATGCAGTAAACCCATGATTCTTCGTTTATGTTCGACGAAATAGTCGCTTGTGATCAATTCAGCTTTTCTCGGACCTTTAACCTCAACGTCTATTGTTTCAATTATTTGCCCCGGCCTTGCTGACATCACATGCACCTTGTTCCCGAGAAGTAAAGCTTCATCGATATCATGTGTGACAAATAAGACAGTTTTCTGGTCTTTGTTCCATATATCTAGCAATAATTCCTGCATTACGGTTCGCGTTTGACTATCCAAGGCCCCAAACGGCTCGTCCATTAACAACACCTTTGGGTCGTTGGCGAAAGTTCGAGCCAGGGCAACGCGTTGCCGCATTCCCCCTGAAAGTTGGTTGGGGTAGTAGTCGCCAAAATCTTCGAGGTGCATATAGCGAAGGAATCTATCAACCGTGTTGGCGCAATCAGATACGGTCATTCCTCTCAACCGTGGGCCGAATTCTATATTCTTACGTACTGTTAGCCACGGGAATAAAGTATATGACTGGAACACCATTCCGCGATCTGCCCCGGGTTCCTCAATCAACTTCCCGTCAATTCGGCATTCCCCGGATGTTGGTTCACTAAGTCCAGCTAAAAGATGCAGTAAGCTTGACTTACCACAACCGGATGGGCCCACGATTACTTCAAATTGTCTGTCAGGAATATCGAGTGATAGACCGTCCAGAGCAGTAACCGTTGGCTGTTTGCGGTCACTGAATTCCAGCGTCACGTTGTTAATTGATAACGAGGCCACAGTCTATTGCCACTCAGTCCGTACTTGCCCAAGATAGATAGTAATCTCGAACCCATTTGAAGAACCTATCGGTAAGTAAGCCGAGAATGCCGATCACAAGAATGCCGACAAAAATTACATCCGGGTGAAAGCCGCGCATTGCTTGCAGGATCATGTAGCCCAGTCCAGCATCAGCCGCGACCAGCTCTGCCACTACCAGGAATGTCCAGGCCCAGCCCATTGTCACCCGGAGGGTATCCATAATTCCTGGCAGGGTCGCCGGAAGTAATACCCGGGTTACCACTTGGCCCCACGAAGCACCCAGTGTGTAGGAAGCATCCAATAGATCCCTCGGCACACGAGCTGAAACGTCGGCTACCATCACTACCTGCTGGAAAAAGGTTCCGATAAAAATGACAGCCACCTTTTCTTCCAAGCCGATCCCAATCCATAGAATTAGTAATGGGATCATCGAGGTAACAGGCAGATAACGAACGAAGTTGATGATTGGCTCTATGGCTGCTGCAACAATGCGAAAACTACCCATGAAAATACCGATTGGGATTGCGGCGGCAGAGGCGAGAACAAAACCCAGATAAATCTCACTCAACGATACGCCAATATGTGTGGGTAATGAGCCATCCGCCATTTTTTTGACAAATGCCATAACCACCATATGGGGCGGAGGCAAGAAGTTCTCACTTACTATTCCGCCGTAAGTAAACACACACCATCCCAGGATCAGCGCAGCACCAAAAGCGATGCTTACGCTGATCTCTAGGACAGCGGGAAGGCTTCTCTTAGGAGTGAGAAGTGTTCGTGTGAGCCTACCCACGGCTAAATAGTTCTAATTTCCTACGATAGAATGCTCGATAATATCGGCGCCTGTGACATCCACTTGTAATCGCCCAAAATCTCGCCAGATATCGAGCGCATAACTCAAGGTTTGATATAGCTGCCCAGGCGAATTCGGCTGACCAAACAGTTCTCGATTCTTCGCCTCATCAAGGTATTCAATACCGGTAACGGTGGCAGCAAATTCTTTAGGATCCTCCAGCCATCCACCCACACCTTTAGCCATAATCGCATAAGCCTCATCAGGGTTTTGCTGCAGAAAGGCAAGAGCGCGATTCCATCCTCGCCATAAGGCCTCAAGTTCGGCACGACGACTATCCCATGTCTCCTGGGTTACAGCGACAACGTCAACAATCAGCCCTGGTTTTTCTGCACTTGTGACCAAAAGTTTACCGTGGCTGGTGGCAGCACCTTGAGATAAATGCGGTTCCCAGGTAACAGCCGCATCGACGCGATTCGCTGTAAACGCTACGCCAGCATCAGTTGCGGTCATATTCACCATGTTGATGTCGTCTTGGGTCAGTCCGGCCTCCCTCAGCAAGGCGTTGATGAAGAATTGTGAAACCGAACCCTCTTCAAATGCCACCTGTTTGCCTTTTAAATCGGCAATGGTCTCAAACTCTTTCCTAGCAACCACTCCGTCGCCACCTTTAGAGTTATCGACTGCGAAAATGTACTTTACCAAACTACCAGGCTTCATATAGAGCGGGAACTCATCAGCAGTTGAAGCAACCGCGTCGATTTTGCCAGCCATCAATGCCCCCATCTTCAGTGACGTGTTTTCCATCACCTGGAGTTTGACCTCTACGCCTTCTTCTTCGAAATAACCTTTGTCACGGGCGATATAAAAAGGTCCATAACCCACCCATGTTGAATGACCTAATACGAGTGTCTCGGCTTGAGCTATGTTGAATGAGCACAGTAATACAAAGGAGAGAAACAACTGTAAACAGAATCGTTTCATTTCTTTAATCCTCCACTTCAGTGATTAGTGAGTATTTGTATATATTCGGCCGAGATGCCCTTCAAACAGCCCACTGGTTCGGGGTGAATCGGTCGAATAAAAAAATCCTAGACAAAACAGAAACATTTATAAATACTAGTGTACCCACCTTTAGTTTGATAGATATCAATGTATGTCCAAAAAGCTACCTCCAATCGCAGATTTATCTGACATCGACCTCAGGTTGTTGAGAGTGTTCGCGGCTGTGATTCGACATCGTGGCTTCGCGGCTGCTCAGGATGAACTCAGAATTTCAGCCTCAACGATCAGCATTCACATTCGTAATCTGGAAAATCGCCTGGGTGTAAGACTGTGCGAGCGTGGCAGGAAAGGGTTTCATATCTCGGAACAGGGGCAAGTCATATACGACGCGATACTGCGGTTGTTTACTTCTATAGAGAACTTTAGAGGAATCGTAGGTAGTACACGAGGACAATTGGTTGGCGACCTACATTTTGGCGTGGTCGATGCTGTTGCAACGAATTCGTCTATTCATATGGACCGCGTAATATCCTCGTTCTCGAACTCTGCTCCTGAAGTAACGCTCTATATTGATATCAGCTCACCCCAGCTATTACATCAGGGACTGTTGGAGGAGCGTTACCATGTGGTTTTGACGCCAATGCTGCGTAAGCACGTGAGCGTGACCTACAACTACATGTTTAGTGAACGCCAGCTTCTCTATTGCGGCAAGGATAATACCCTGTTCCATCTACAGGATGATCGTATTCTTGGCCAAGAGATTATCAACTCTCAATACGCCGGTCGCTCATACCTGCTTGAATCCAAACCCCCGACCACAATTGACTTTCCTCAGCGTACCGCAGTAGCGCATATGGAAAGCACTGCGCTGTTGATACTCTCTGGTAAATACATCGGTTATCTACCGGATCATTTTGCTCAGCACTGGGTGGACAATGGTCTAATGCGAGCGATTTGTACCGAAACGTATACCTTCGAAGACCTGTTCTATCTTGGATACCGTGTGCAAGAAACCAACCGCGCTGTTCATCGTTTTGTTGAATGCGCCGAATTGATTAATTCAAACTGATTTGAATGCATAGGATTAGAAAAAATATCAAGTCGACTGAATAGGTGCGAAGCCAAGCCTCGCAAGGTTCCTATCAATCCTTCTGTTCGGTCTGTATTGATTCGAAGAGCAAGTGTGCGGTCTGAGCACTGTCCCTCCACGCCTTGGGTGTTCTTTCGCATCGAGAAGTGTAGAAACACGGAAGTGGGTGATCGTGAAGACAGCCATGCAGTCGGCCTGTAAAAGGGCAGGGCTGACGGGTGTTACTTTTCACACCCTTCGCCATACTTGTGCGTCCTGGTTGGGGCAGATGTCAGGTGTAGAAGCCCTAACTATTCGAGACTTGTTAGGTCACAGCAGTGTCACCATGACAGATCGGTACATGCACAGTGACCCAACAGATTTACACGATGCAGTACATAAGTTAGAGAAGTTTCGGGCACATTCTGGGCACAGTGCCCGTTGAGTTGTAGATGAAACAGGCGTTAAAAACTGTAGAACGAGCGATAAATCAATGAGTTAATGGTCGGGGTGAGAGGATTCGAACCTCCGGCCCCTGCCTCCCGAAGGCAGTGCTCTACCAACTAACAGCCCAAAAACCCTTTTATTATCAGGCATCAACTCCACGCAAAGTTCCCTGATTAGCCCTGAGTGGTCAGAAATCAGCACAGTTTCAGCACAGTTTCAGCACACCAACATTTAACCTTCAAATCGATCTAAACCTGATTTTGACAACACCTCGCAGGGATCAAAAAAGGCCTCCTGTGTCCGCTTGAGACTCGATCCAGTTGCTGTAATTTTTGTTGACAGTATGTATCTTCTTCTCGCCCAAGCCTCGCGAGCGGGATCTAATCTCACGGCAATCTCTCTCGAGACCTTTCCTCAGTGGGCTACGGCATTGAGGACCGTTTCACCCTCGGCGAACGTATTGTCAATAAGTGACAATATTTTCGGATTGATGTTGGAATGGGTTGGGACGAACATCCCGCATTTCCTTAACTCCGCTCTTGTGTCGATTGTTCCTCCCAGATACTGAAAGACAATGCGCGCGGAGGCTGGTTGGCGATGCGGCCGACTAGACGTGCCTGTCACCAGGCCGGATAGAAAGTTAACGTGACTTCGGTGGGTGTGAAATAGAATCTTTAGCGAAAAGTCATCATGTTGTAATGCGTCATATTCAGCGATGAATATTCGATTTGCACTCGTGGTTACTATACCATTGTATTTGTACACGAAACGCGCACCATGTAATGGGTCTCTTAGATGTTCTATCGTCTTGCTAAGTAGCCGTCCTTGATGTTCGTAAACACTTACCAACGACCGAATGACCCAATCGGGCCATCCAAAAGAGTATGAGTAAGAATGATACCAGCCTATGTACTTGCGGAGACTGGGATCATTCATTGTCACTATATTCTCTAAGGTCCTTCCGAGCCAACCTGCACCACCGCCTTGTCTGATTTCCATGAAGTGCGAATTGAAAAATGTTTCGAAATCGGAGCTAGGTAACATGAGATCAGATTCATGAACACCAAAAAATTCACATATACGCCGCATATTGAAACGAGATGGCCGATAGCTGCCATTTAGGTATCGGCCAAACTGTTGGCGATTGATTCCAGTCAGTCGGCAAATCTCCGAAACCGAGCGGTGCGCGGTACATAGAGTCCGTAGATTTCGAACAAAATTGTCAACTGGCAATTGAATTGGGAGCTCGTGTTTCATTGTCCAGTTTTTTCCTCACAAAGTTTCAAAATTTCGCTAGTTAGCTTGGCGCAGCAAAGTTAGAGAAAATTCTGCTTATCGAAATAGATAAAATTTTCAAGCTGCCACATAAATTGATCAGTATGACGCATTTACTGCTCTAAGATGCACAATTCTGCTCAAATGTGAACACTATTTCGATTTTACTAGTAGTGCTAACCTCACTGAGCACAAGTCAAAAATTCTTTATAAATTCGGGAGAAAACACTATGAATTCCAAAGACTTTAAAACTAAGTTGAGTTCTGGGGCGTTAACCCGTCGTGAGGTCAACAAAATACTGGCATCGATTGGCATACTTTCCGCCTCCGGGTTCGGGCTTGGCCGGTCGGCATTGGCGGCGGACCCGGTGCTCCAGGTTTTCACTTGGGCTGGCTACGATAATCCGAAACTGCACAAAAGCTTTACAGATAAGTATGGCAAGTCACCCGAGATTTCCCTGCTCTCGTCAAACGGCAAGGCTCGAGCGAAAGTTCGCAGCGGCTACCAACCGGACTTGGCCGTGCCCTCATGGAGTCATGCGCCATTCTGGATGGACGAAGGTCTGGTTGAGAAAATTGATACTTCACGCCTTTCAAACTGGCACATGTTGTTTGATCGCTTAAAGGCGCTTGAGACTGATGGCAACAGGCATTTCGTGCCTTGGGCATGGGGTCAAACGGCCGTGGTATACCGCACCGATCTGGTGCCTGCTGACTACGCTGAGAACGCCACTTGGGGCATCCTCTGGGATGAGAGACTCAAGGGAAAGATCGCAATTCGTGATGCATTTATGGGGGCGATGCTCCCTGCTGCCCTGTATGGGGGTGCCAAAGACGCCTACGATATGACCGATGATGAAATCGAAATGACCGGTGACATGCTGCGGAAACAGCGCGAATTGGTTCGTTTCTACTGGACGTCATCTGCCGATGCGCAGCAGGCACTGGCCAGTGGCGAGATTGCTGTTATGAGCGGCTGGAATAGCACTTATGCGACGCTGAAGAAGCAAGGTGTGCCGGTTGGCTTCATGATGCCAAAAGAAGGGGCGCCGACCTGGGTCGATGGCTACATGATGATCAAGGGCGGCTCGGCACCGGAGCAGGAAAAGTACGATTTTCTTGACGCTATTCTTACGGCTGAATCAGGTGCCGCCATCATTGAAGAACTGGGATATGGAGCCGCGAACCAAAAGTCCTTCGATGTCGCAAGCCCGGAAGCGATCGCGAGTATCGGTATCGGGGATGTTAACGAGGCGGTTGAAAAGGGATTGTGGTCCAGGGCCGTCCCGAAGGAAACCAAGGATAAGATGGTCGATCTTTACAATCGCGTGAAGTCTGGCTTCTGATCTTCGCACGATCTCATAGAGTAAGATCCTCGCGCGCCTGGGGCTGAAACAATGCCCCGGGCGCGCCTTTTTCCCACAAGGTAGCGTCTTTTAGGCAGATGGGAGATTCCAACGAAACCCTGATTCAAACGCCGGTGGATCGTACTCCGCTGAACCTGAGACGTCGGCTTTGGCGGCTGTGGTACCTAAACGAAGATCTTCGCGGCTATTTCTTGTTGTTGCCGACTCTGCTGTTCATGTTTTTCATGCTGATGGTCGCGCTTGCGACGCTGGTCGTGCAGAGTTTCTGGGTGGACACCGCGCCGGGCGAGGCCGTGCAATACACGCTCGCCAATTACTCGCTTCTGCTCACGCCTGAAGGCGAGATATACAGAGCCCTGCTGCTGCGCTCACTGTGGATGTCACTAATGATAACGGTCAGCGTGATCCTGTTTTGCTATCCCATCGCCTATGTCATGGCCTTCCACATTCACAAGCACAAGATATTTTGGCTGATCGTCATCACCATTCCGTTCTGGGCCAGCTATCTCCTCCGTGTGTTCTCGTGGAAGGTCATCCTTCAATATAACGGGGTGCTAAATTGGATGCTCATGACACTCGGGTTCATCGACGAACCGCTCGATATTTTCCTGCACAACCGTTCTGCCGTCATTGTGACGCTGACCCATGCCTGGGCAGCTTTCGCTATTCTACCGATCTATCTCTCACTGGAGAAAATCAACCGCTCGTTACTGGAGGCTGCGTCCGATCTGGGTGATGGATTTATGCGTCGCTTTTGGCGCATCACTCTGCCACTCTCCATGCCCGGCGTTCTTGGGGCTGCTCTACTTTTGTTTATTCGTAACGTGGGCGATTACGTGACGCCGGCCCTGGTCGGTGGTGTCTCCGGTACGATGCTGGGCAACATCATCGTGTCTTTGTTCACTGAAATGTCTAACGAACCTTTGGCTGCCGCAGTCTCCATCGCAATGATGGTGTCGATAACATTGATCGTGTGCGCGTTTGTACTCCTTGCCGGCGGGCACAAGCGATTAAAAGGCGTAACCTGATGGAGCGATTGCGCACACCCGGCCTGGTGCCCCTTATCCTGGGGTTCTACATTTTTGTTCTCTACGCTCCCGTGCTGCTTCTACCGCTGTTTTCATTCAACGACAGCATTTATATGAACTTTCCCCTGCAATCATTCACAACCAAATGGTATGTGTTGATGATTGAAGATACTTTAATGATGAAGGCGCTGTGGGCAAGTGTGAAAATCGCCGTGTTCTCGGCCATCATCAGCACCATTCTCGGATTTCTAGCAGCTAAGGCGATGACACGGTACGGAATGCGCGGAAGAGGCGTGATTTTTGGGTTCATCATGCTGCCTCTGATTATTCCGTCCATTATTCTAGGTGCGTCCCTGCTCAGTTTCTTCAGGCAATTCCTCGACATCGAATTAACTCTGTGGACCGTTGGATCGGCACACGTGCTGTTAAGTATTCCGTTTTCAATGCTGGTCCTCATCGCCAGGCTCGAAGGTTTCGACCGCAACCTGGAGGAGGCATCCTATGACCTTGGGATGAGCACCTGGCAGACGTTGCGGCGGGTGACGTTGCCCCTGGCGATGCCCGGCGTGCTGGCCAGCCTGTTACTCTGCTTTTTGGTCTCATTCGATGAGTTCCTAAAGGCGTTTTTCCTAAGCGGCAACCAGCCCACTCTACCAGTCTACATGTACAGTCTTCTTCGTTTTCCCCAATTTCTGCCGGGCGTGTTGGCGCTGGGTAGTTGCATTCTCGTCGTATCAGCCGTTCTGGTCTCGATCGCAGAATGGCTACGCCGTGGGAAAGATAAGGCCTAACGTCAATGGAGAAAGTAATGCCCCCGCTTGAGGCGATGATCTCGATTTCTGGAGTATCCAAGTTGTTCGGCCCGGTGAGGGCCGTTGATAACGTGACGTTGGACATCGCGCGGAACGAGTTCTTCGCCATTCTAGGTCCATCCGGCTCCGGCAAGACGACACTGCTTCGCCTGCTTGGCGGGTTCGAGATTCCCAACGCCGGTGAGATCTTCCTCGACCGCGAACCCGTATCGGAAATTCTACCGAATCAGCGCCCCACGAACATGGTGTTTCAGAATTACGCCATCTTTCCTCATCTCAACGTCAGCGAAAATATCGCTTATGGCCTGTTGAATAAAGGGATGACTAAAGATCAGATCCACGATACGGTGGATGAAATGCTCGACTTGATCCAGCTGCCAGGTTATGGGCTACGCGCTGCGCATCAACTGTCGGGTGGGGAGCGCCAAAGAGTGGCTCTGGCGCGAGCCCTGGTATGTCAACCGAAGGTGCTGCTACTCGATGAACCGCTTGGTGCGTTGGACAAGAAGCTTCGCGAGGAGATGCAGGTCGAGCTTCGTCAGTTACAAAGAACAGTGGGTATCACGTTCGTGTTCGTGACGCACGATCAGGAAGAGGCCCTGACCATGGCCGATCGCATCGCCGTGATGATGAGTGGGAAGATCGTCCAGGTTGACACTCCGAGTGCACTCTATGAGGCTCCTTCTTGCACCGCGGTTGCCGAATTCATCGGAAACATCAATCTGCTACCAGGAACGGTGGAATCGGTCGGGGAGAGCGTTGTGATCGACACGGGCTCTACGGGCCGATTAAGGGTGCCGGTGGGGCAGTCCCAGGCCCGCCCGGGCGAGAAAGCAGTGCTAGCAATCAGGCCGGAGAAGTTGCGGATCGCGAGCGAGGTGCCCGATGGCGACTACAACGGCCTCCGCGGAAAACTGATAGCCGAGTCCTATGCCGGCGATCGCAGCTATTACTTCCTTGACATTGAAGGGTTGTCACGTCAACTGACCGTGGCGAACCTGAATGAACGCCAAAGCTCCACACGCTTGAGGATAGACAGTGTCGAGGAGGTGTGGGTGGTGTGGCCGGTAGAGAGTGGCCTGTTGTTGACTTCGTAGTGTGGAGTCCTCAATTTGGTTTAACTTATGGTTGCTTGGTAATAGTCAATAATTTGAATACAAATAATGGGCAATACAACACCACCAATCATTTTGTGCCAAGACACCGCGGCCGCGTATGCACACAACGATTCGTCAGCGTTTGTCGAGCGCACTAGATCAACTTTAGGAGATATATGAATGATCGGTGATGCCGGACGGCCCCTCTTCAGTTTCGTGATCATTGCAGACACACACATCACTGATGAAGAGGGGCGGGTGATTGTTGACAGTTACAAAACCGGCAACAATGTCGCGAGCGTGTATTGCGACCTGATTGAGCGTGTGAATTCGATGGAGCCTGCTTTTGTTGTTCACTTAGGCGATATTACCCACCCGACACCAAACTCCCCCGATTATGGGGAGACTGCACTGGCTTTTCATAAGGCGTCTGAAATCTTTTCTATGCCGTACTACCTGGTACCCGGTAATCACGATGTAGGGGAGAAAATATTTCCAGCACTACCTAAACCAGACCAGCAAGTTACCATAACGAGATACAACATTGACCTGTATGAGCAGCATTTTGGCCGACAGCGTTTCAGTTTTCAGCATCAGGATTGTCTGTTCATCGTTGTTAATTCTATGCTGATCAATTCGGGCCTCGAAGAAGAGCAAGAACAGTGGGACTGGCTCGAACAGACATTGCAAATTCGCGCAGGAGACAGGGTGTTTGTATTTTCACATTACCCGCTCTATCTCTCGGCCAAAGACGAGCCCGCACATTATGACAATGTTGATGAGCCTGGGCGGTCCCGTATGCTTGACCTGCTGCAACGGTTTAACGTTGAAGGTTTCTACGCAGGGCACGTCCATAATTTTTTCTACAATTACCTCGATGGCATGCACCAATTTGTCTTGCCGTCGACGAGTATTGTTAGGCACGATTACCTTGAATTTTTCCGAACTACGCCGAATCGTGAAATGGGACGTTTCGACACAGCTAAAACGGGTTTTTTCTGGATAGACGTATTTGCTGATGGGCATGTGCCACATCTGGTCCGTACGAATGGCGAACATCGCCACCTAACTCACTCTTGGCGCAATCACGGTGGGTCGCTAACTATGGATTTGAGGATGCCATGGTGTGATGAGGCAGATATCTCGACCCCTTGGGGCGTTGAGATATTTGAACGCAAGCTTGTGCGAAATGACTATCCATTGTCAGCATTATGGGAAATGGGGATCAGGAATTTCCGTATTTCAATTTCAGACATAACGAACGCACGGCTTTCGACGCGGGTAGCCCAGCTCATGGGTTTGGGACACAAGTTTACTGTGGTTATGTTCGGCATGCCCAACGAAGATCGCCGTGCAGCACTGGCTTCTCATGGAAAGGGAATAACGGCAATAGAAGTCGTAGCTTTGTTCAGTGAATGGCAGGGGTTAATCGAACCACTGGCCAAGCTGCGGGAACACTCGGACTATCAGATTTACCTCAATCCAGTTCGACCGGAAGTTCAAGGCTGGACATCTCATCATGGATTGCACACTGATCTGGTAGAGGAAATTGATTGGGTCTTGAGTCGGCCCGATTTGGGCCAGGCTGTAGACGGATTCGTCTTTGGCGTCAGGCAGGATGTTCGTCCCTACGACGGTTTTGAAGCAGTAGGAGGTATTCTTAATGGCACAGGTTATCAGTTTATATTGCATGTACCCTGCGTTGGGTTTGATCCGATTAGTGCTCCGACAGATGAAGCATCACGGATGCATGAGCTAACTAGAGTTGCTGAAGCAGCGTTGCTGGCACGAGCCAATCCCAGCGTCTCTGTCGTTGTAGATAATTTTGTTCAACTAGACCGAGGATATTTCAATTGCTACGGACTGGTAGATAGGCTCTACAATCCACAAGACGGCAGTCGAGTCTTGTCTTCACTGGATCACCTATTGCCTCGGCATCTTACGAATCCATCCACCTATGAGACTAAACAGTACAGAATTGTAGTGACCGAATGTGACACTGGGCAAGTGCTGTTGATTGTTGCAAACAATGAAACAGCTTCAACTGAGCCCAACGATCACCTCCCCGATAAGGTATTTAACCAACAAGGAAGGTTGGTCAACCTCGTGACCGGAGAGGAGTGGGACACGAACTACCGCACGTTAAGCGAAAAAATAGTTGGTGAGGATAAGCCACCGCCTCCGATGTTACTCACCCTCAACCAGGAATAGATGCTCGATTCGACAAGAACGCTAATGTGCCCATAGGTGTGATTATTACCGCAAGTGGTGTCACCTTGTTTTGCCCGTCGACAAGATTGCTTCGCAGTAGCGACTCTGTGCTGGCAGGCCGCTACTTTATATTTCGGTAATGTTTCATGGCTATATGGTAAGCAAGGACGGCAGGGAGATATTGTAACTGCTGGCAAAAATCCGCACGCTCAGAACTTCCGAACTGGGGTAAAAGCGGATGTCTTTTTCGGTAAATTTGCGCTACTCATCCACGGGGGAAAATTTCACATGCGCCCAACGCTTTACGGTAACCGCCATGCTGTGTCCGCCGGTCATTATCTTGCTGCTGAGGCGGGAAATGCGATCCTGAACGCAGGTGGAAATGCGATCGATGCGGGTTGTTGTGCAGGGATGGCGCTCGCTGTCCTACATCCAGACGAAGTAAATTTCGCTGGTGTCGCGCCAATCATAATCCGGACGGCAGATGGCAAGGTTGTCACGATTGCGGGCTTGGGACATTGGCCCTTGTCGATCCCAGCCGATATTTTCATGCGTGAGTATGGTGGCGAGCTGCCCTATGGGGTGCTGCGGACTGTTGTGCCAGCAGCGCCGGACGCCTGGATCACGGCGCTGCGCGAATATGGAACGATGACATTTGGCGATGTGGCGGCGGCGGCGATCGAGTTCGCACGCGATGGCTTTTCGGTATTTCAATTTCTTGCGTCGGCATTCGAACATAATGCGAAGCACCACCGCTGGCCCGCCAGTGCGGCACTCTTTCTCCCCAATGGCCGGCCACCACGCCTTGGCGACCGTTTCGTACAGACCGATTTGGCAGCAACAATCCAGTTCATGGTCGATGAGGAGCAGGCGGCCACTCATCTCGGACGTGAAGCGGGGCTGGAAGCGGCCCGGGCGGCATTTTATGTCGGCGACATTGCCGAGCGCATTGTTGCGCACATGCAGAGCGAAGGCGGTTATCTCTCGCGTGATGATCTCGCTAATTTTCGCAGTAGAATCGGACCGGCCGTACAGGGGCGCTGGCGCGATTTCGAGCTTTTCACTTGCGGGCCATGGTGTCAGGGACCAACTCTGATTCAATCTCTGCTCATGATGGAAAAGGCAGGCCTGGACGGGCTGCGCCAGAACAGCGCAGATTATCTCCATCTGCTGATTGAAGTCATCAAATGCGTCTTTGCAGACCGTGAATATTACTATGGTGACCCGGATTTTGTAGACGTTCCTCTTGAGCGACTACATAGCGAGGCCAATATCAATGAATGGCTCAAACAAATTGATCCGAAAAAGGCCATGCCTGACATGCCGGTACCACATGGTGTTAACGAACCTTTTCGCTATCCAGCAACCGAAGGTCTACCAGTACGTGATCCCGACACGTCGTACCTTTGTGCGGTCGACAAATGGGGTAATGCATTCTCAGCGACGCCTTCAGATGGGATGTGGCGCTCCCCCGTTGTTCCTGGGCTCGGTCTTATTCCGTCGCCACGAGGCACCCAGTCACGGACCGACCCGAACCACCCCAGCGGCGTAGGTCCGGGCCGACGGCCTCGCCTTACTCCCAACCCGGCAATTGCTCGGCGTGATGACGGCACTGTCGTACCTTTTGGCGCCCCCGGCGGTGATGCTCAGGTGCAATCTATGCTTCAGGTCTTTCTTAATATTTTCCATTTTGGTATGGATATTCAGGAAGCTATCGACGCACCGCGCATAACCTCACACAGTTTCCCGTCTTCCTTCGCCCCCTTTCGGCATTTCCCCGCGGTAGTAAGCCTGGAAGGCCGCATTGACGAAGGGGTCCGTCAGGTACTGGAGAGCCGAGGCCACCGTCTGGATATATATCCTGACTACACCAGGAATGCTGCGGCGGTTGAGGTCATTGTAGCGGAACCACAGCCGGGATTTATCCGGGCTGGCGCTGACCCACGCCAGCCAGCGTACGCAATCGTACGATAGGGTTCCTGAATAGGCCACGACCGGTACCGGCGTAACGCTCAAGGCGATAAGGGCCATCAATACGGCTTTGTTTAAAGCTGCCATGCTATGCCTCCTGTTGGGATTAGGGCTGCGAGACCAGAAAACTGTAGCGATAAAAATACTCCTGTCTGTGAGGTGGGTCACAGCGGCAAGGAGTTCGGCTCATCAAGCCACGATCGGGTGGCCGTATTGATTGCTAGGTTTGCGCGAGTCGCTACTGATTACCTCTCAGCAAGACAGGCCATCCCAATCTTTCCACCATACCCTCGGCTCTTAAATTCTTATAACTCATCAGCTGGATTATCTGTGTGTGTTTTTATTTCAATGCCTTAAGGGACAGGCATCGTTCCAGTAAAAAGGGGAATCACCTGGGAGAAGGGGATGGGACCCCTATCAAAAAATCGAACTTCAAATATTGACTGTGCTGTCAGTGTGCTGTAACTGAG
>DUAT01000136.1 GCA_012960755.1 Gammaproteobacteria bacterium | reverse complement strand
AAAAAAGATAGTATCAGGACAACATTGAACAGGATTTTCATAAGGTGTTTCCTTTAGTTGATTTTTACGACAACAGTGCTACAGAAATAATCATGCAGGCAACGTCGCTGTTTACCAAAAATGGAGATCAGGTCCAACACCGGTACCCAAACCAGGAATGGCATGATGCCGACAAACAGTAGTGGGAAAAACAACGCGCGAACGGCGATCAGTTTCCAAAAAGGAGGGGGTAGAAATTCGTATGCGCCGTCTGGTTGTGGCTGCCGGGTAATGATCGCGATGCCAACGATTTTTTTACCCAGGGTTTGCCCGCTTTGCCACAGTGTGTAGCCGTTGAGTGCCAGGTAGCTGCCTATCGCGATAGCCAGGACATGGACTGTCCACCACCGGTCGATAAAATCATCGGCCTGTTCTATCACGTCAAGGATCATCACCAGAAAAACCGTCACGCCCGGAACCAGTATGGCATCGAAGCCGGTTGCCAGGAGTCGGCGCCAGCGACTGGCAAGAAACAGATTGGTCTGCGTGATATCAGTCATTAGGGGCCACCACCTGGAAAACCAGGAATGCGTTACCGCCGCGCTGATTGCTGATGTATCGATATCCCGAAGTTACCATTACCTGGTCATCTGCAATCATGGGGCCATGGCTGTCGAAAGACCCCCCTTTGACGGTGACGTCATTGACTGATTCATAGGTTTTCCAGCTGTCATGCGACCACAATAACTTACCGTCAGTGGCGTTTATGACTTCAAGATAGCCATCCATGCTTGCGGTGATCACGATGTCATTGGTCGCGGTAATCGCACTGGATAGTCCGTACATGCATTGTTCATCGTCGCAGCGGGAATCCCTTGAGAACTGCCACTGCTGCTCTCCTGACTCGATATCGAGCGCATAGAGCCCGGGGGTTGGTGTGCCAGGTGATGGGTAATTCATCGCTGATCTGTCGTTAATCGGCACGAAGACAGTGCCAGTTGATTCGTTAACCGCAAGCCCCCAGTGCACACCGCCAATGATGCCGCCCCGGCCGAGTTTCCGGCTCCACAGAAGCTCGCCGGTGTCCGGGTTCATCGCATGCACGTCTCCAGATTTTTGTCCGGCAAGCAGGATATCTTTGCCATCCGGGGTGTGGGCCAGCAATGTTGGCGCACCGAAATCGACATCAGGGCCGGTTGGTTGTGCGCAGTTAGGGTGATTAAGCGAAACCGTGCAGGCTGCATTGAATGCATCGTTAGCCGTAAATTGCTTCACCCACTGAACCTCGCCGGATGCTGCATCAACGGCAAATATGGCATCGCTCGACTCAGAGGTTGGGTGGCTATAGTTCTGGCCTGTGCCGAAGAACAGCCAGTTTCGTTTGCTGTCATAAGTAGGAGCGCCCCAGACAGGTGCGCCGCTGGGACCCCATTCGTCAACGAAACCAAAGTGGCTCCCTGAGACCTTCGCTGCTTCTTCAATGGTTGGCAGGTACCATTTCTTTTCCCCGGTATTGATATCAAAAGCGGCCATACCACCGCTGGTGGTACAGCAACCGTAGAAAGGGTTTACGGCCAGTCCGACCTCCAATGATGAGATCGGTACGAAGACGGTATCGTTTGTTACAAGCGGTGTACCCGAGTAAAGCGGAACAATATGGTCCTGCAGTGTGATGTGCCAGACCAGTTGGCCGGTTTGCGCATCAACTGCGTAAACCCCAGAGAATCGGTCCGCGAATACCAGTATGGGCTGATCCTTTGTTTTGGCCCGACGGATGTTTCCGGGAATGATGGCGCTGGTGATAAGGCCGTCATGTTCATACACCCAGCGTTCACAGCCGGTTTCACGTTCCAGTGCGAGAAGGCCATGATTGCTGTCGCCGATAAATATCGTGTCTTTGGTCACCAGGGGAAAGGACCGTGGTGTTTCGTGTGCGAGGCCATAGGCCCATTTTAGTTTCAGGTTTGCGGCATTTTCCGCATTAAGAGACGAGGCAGGCTGGTAACGGGTGTTGCGATGGTCTATGCCCCAGCTGTTGCTATAGAAGGATGTAAGGTCCGCGTTGATCGGCGTGTTTAGACATTCAGCCAGGGCGGCGCAGGAGGCCAGACAGAGTACTAAAACAAGGTGACGGGAAAATTGTAAACCGGCGTGTCGGTTGACGACTTCAATCCGCCCCTGATGCTGACCCTTCATGCTGATATCTTTTTCTTTTGTAGGCGCAGCATCCTAGCATTTGAAACGGCCCAGTACTCTTCGAATGCGGTGGAATATATCGGCGAATTATCGACGATTAAGCGCGCGAATCCTGGACTACAGAGGTTTTGAAGAGGTTTCTGATGTTGCCCGGGGCAGTGCCAATTGAGTGAGACCCCTTAATAAGTACAATCACTTGATGGGTTATCCTTGGTATGAAAGGAAGCCTCCGGCATTAGAGCCGAATTGGACGAGACGAAAGTATAGACGGTATAGAAGGTACAGAAGGTATAATAGTGCAGGTCATTCAATGCGCGGGAATTCCCGAGCCGAAAGACACGTCACTGCCTTATCGCGCTGTTGATGTTTCAGGGTTTAAGCTGGATGTTTAGATAGCGTTTTTCTTCCCACCATTGTGATTTGGCTCCGGCTAATCTCAGGCGCCAGTTTCCGTCATGAAAGTTAGTGATTTTTCCTTCGACCTACCCGAGCACCTGATC
>DUAT01000135.1:1791-2720 GCA_012960755.1 Gammaproteobacteria bacterium | reverse complement strand
TAGCAAGGAACAATAGCTCCTGGATGTCGCGGATTCGAAAACTGGTCGGGTCAGGCGGCGTCCGCAACAGGGTTTTTCGAATGACCTGGGCATACCGGCCAAGATCCGCCTGAAGACGGAACATAGCATCTGCATCATGCCGCGAATGACGTTTAAGTTCGTTATAGGCAGCCGCTTCGCTGTGATATGACATCAGCGTATTGCCATGGTCATCGAAATTTACCGTTCCGAGATAAGGCACCAGCATTAGGCCATGGCGGCTCAAATCAAGATCACGATGCAGCGACTGTCGCATCATGCTGCAGACATAGGAACAGTTTGAGTACACCCACCCTTCATGCAATTCACGGGAAACCGCTGCACCACCAATGTAGTCATTCTTCTCAACTACCAGCACATCGAGTCCAGCCTTGGCGAGGTAAGCCGCGTTAGTCAGGCCGTTGTGACCGGCACCGATGACGATCGCATCGTAGCGCTTCACGACAATATCTCCCGCGCGGCATTGTGACCAGGCATCCCCGTAATATCACCAGCGGGATGAGTACCAGCGCCACAAAGATACAGTCCGGATACCGGCGTGCTGTACTGGGCAGCACCATGGGTTGGACGCATCATAAGCAGTTGATCCAGGGCAAAGTCGCCATGGTGCCAATGGCCGCCTGACGTATTGAATCTCGATTCCAGATCGACAGGCGTCAGCAACTCCTGCCCCACAATCAACGAACGGATACCCGGGGCATAGACTTCGATCGCATCGATAATCTGTGTAGTCAGTTCAGCGCGGGCGGTCTCGTCCCACTCCGACTTGTGTTTAAAGGGTGTGTACATCACATGGGCAGACAAAACGTGCTGCCCTTCCGGCGCCAGCCCAGGATTTTCGAGTGTCGGTATTGTGATTTCCATCACTGGATCAACAGGGCTCTCACCAT
>DUAT01000135.1:0-1717 GCA_012960755.1 Gammaproteobacteria bacterium | reverse complement strand
ACATGGGCAGACAAAACGTGCTGCCCTTCCGGCGCCAGCCCAGGATTTTCGAGTGTCGGTATTGTGATTTCCATCACTGGATCAACAGGGCTCTCACCGTACTTCGCGTGGTCAAAGGCGATTTCAATCGTTTCAAGATTGGGCGCAATAAAGAGTCGCCCCGCCGGAGATGACAAGCCTGGAAAAGATGGCTGGTTGTTCAACGCAAGGTGCAGTTTTGACACCAGACCATCATCACGGATCCTGGCAATTCTGTTGGTGAATTCGATATCGAGATGTTCAGCACCCAACAACTTGAGGAAGGTCGTCTTCGGATCAGCTGAAGACACGACCTGCTCCGCCGTTACGACTTCGCCACTTTCAAGTCTGACACCAGTGGCCTTGACTGTCTCACTGTTCTGCTCGACCACTATGTCATAAACCCGGGAATTGGTACGGATATCGACACCACGAAAAACAGCAGCACGCTGCAATGCATCTATCAATGTCGGCACATCGAGCGTGATGTGGCTGTCGCCGGCCATCCGATAAAGCAGCTGCAATACAGAATTGTTCGGTGACCTCGGCGCCTGTTTCGTTCCAATGAGCGCATCCCAACTCAGCAGTGACTTCAGCAAAGGGTGACTGAAATATTCATCCATCAGGTCATACATAGGCAGCGTAATCATCCTGAAGAATTCCCGCATGTCCTCCTTGCCTAGTAACCTGATCCTGAGCCCGAGTTCCGCGAAAGCCATCGTCTCAGGTAGCGAATTGTTACCGATTGGCGGGACGGTCCTGAGCCAGAATGGCGCCAGCATATCCGCGTAGCGTTTCATCAGATGGTGGTAACGCTTGTAGGCATCCACTTCATTTTCAGGAACACCACTAACCTGGTTGCCCTGCACCATGACGTGATGGCCATCTCTATCTAGCCCGATACAGGCCTTGTGATTTCCGGATAACGACAACCCATGCTCTGCCAAACCGAGTTCTCGAATAATTTTTTGCGGGAAATGGTTTGCCTGATGTGCCACGGAAGCGTGAAAGCCGTCGTGAAATTCATGGCTGGCCCCCAGACCTCCACAAACTTCTGCCGCCTCAACGACCAGGACATTTTTCTTTTTCAGTGCAAGGTAATTTGCACAGACCAGGCTGTTGTGACCAGCGCCAATGATAATCGTATCGTAGTGAGTCAAGTTAAAACTGCTGGGACATTATTTAAATTGAGCCTATTGCGGTCACCTGCACAGGGCTTCTCAGCCTATACGCTACAATCCTCATCAGATCGAATGCGGTATATCCATTCGTCTTGGTCATCATGAAAGGCATCAGAAAAGGAGCAGGCCGTCGTTATACGGTGAGCAGCAGGTGTTCCCGTTCCCAGGCAGTAACAACTTCTGAAAAGGCATCTATTTCACGCTGTTTGATATCGAGATAGAGCTTGATAAAACGTTCTCCGAAAAGATCGACCAGGGGCTCACAGGACGACAGCATCTCAAGCGATTCCCGGAGCGTATGAGGAATTGTGTAGTCCAGATCCCACGCGCTTTCTTTAATAGGTTGACCTGGTTTCAGTTTTTCCGTCAGCCCGAGGTATCCGCAGGCCAGGCTTGCAGCAATCGCCAGATACGAATTGTTGTCTGATCCGGGAATCCTGTTTTCGATTCGAGTCGCCGGCGCATCGCTACGCGGCACTCTAAAGCCTGTTGTTCTATTGTCGATACCCCACTCCACG
>DUAT01000134.1:1274-2721 GCA_012960755.1 Gammaproteobacteria bacterium | reverse complement strand
CAGTACCTCACGCCGGTTTCGGACTCGGGTTTGAACGATTGCTCAACTACGTGACCGGCATGGAGAATATCCGTGATGCGATTCCATTCCCCAGAACCCCGGGGAATGCCCCATTTTAGTCAGTTGTTGTGGTCTCGGGCTTGTTCATAGCCACGTCGGCGGCTTTTATCATCTCGTCAATTCCCTGAGGACTGGACGGGTCAAATGGAATCGTACCAATACTGTACTCAATTGAAAAAGGCAGGTTCATGTTTTCCTCGTGAAGGGCCGCTGCGAGGTTTTCGAGCGGCTTCTGCGTATTTTCAGTTGCCGTACCGGTCAGCAGGACACAGAATCGATCGTCTCCTGTTCTCGCGATGACATCTGAATCCCGAAATTCATACAGTAACAACTGAGCGATTTCGCGTACGACCTTCTCACCATCGGAACGGCCAAAACTCTCGATCACGGATTTCAGATTATCGAGGCGGATAAACATGAGTGTCGCAACCCACTTCATCCTCCCGCTCATGGCAATTGCGTGCCGTGCGGTCGCTAAAAAGCCCTGCCGGTTAGGCAAGCCTGTGATCCTGTCGGTTGTGGATAGACTCTCGGAACGGAGTTCCTGTTCCAGCATATGCGCCAGATCCTTCAGGAACCCCAATTCTTCGTCCGTCGGGTATTTGGGTCTAATATCTGCCACACACAGCGTGCCAACACAGACCCCTTCGAAGAACACTCCCACACCCGCGTAAAACCTGATATATGGAGGATTAACAACCATCGGATGATCATTGAACCTCGGATCATCTATCGTATCCTCAACAACCAAACTTCCATCACTGATGATGGTATGACTGCAAAACGAGGACTCCCGCGGAGATTGCTCAATATCCAGGCCCACCACGGACTTGTAATACTGAATTTCGTCATCAATAAAACTGACGTAAGCAATGGGTACATTAAAAAGTAACTTTGCAAACCTTGTATAGCGATCAAATCGCTCCTCCGGTAGCGTGTCCAGCAATCCCAATGAGCGAACCATTTCGAGACGTTTGGCTTCATCTTTCGGCTTTTGTGCAATTTTCACAGATTTCCTTTGTACTTCACTCTCTGGCAGTGAGAATTAATCACGTTTAACGCCCAATGGCAACACGAAAAGACGTATACCAGCGGCTCAGTCTCCCAGGCACAAGGAACTGCACTATCCAGCCTTCTCGTTCAGGGTCTGATTCCGTATCAGCGGAATAATTTTCTTTGGTGGTCCCTGGCGCAACAACCTACCTTCAGCCATTTCCAGGATCAGATCATAGCGCTCCAGACTTTCCAAACGGTGAGCAACGGTAATCACTGTCTTGTCAGCCAGCACCGTACGTAACAGACGCTGCATATGCTCGTCCGTCTTCCGGTCAAGCGAACTCGTTGGTTCATCCATGAGAATGTACTGCTTTTCGAGTAACACCAATCG
>DUAT01000134.1:0-1237 GCA_012960755.1 Gammaproteobacteria bacterium | reverse complement strand
AGGGCCATCCGAAGCTGATCATCGCTGAGGCCGGTCAACTCACCGGTCAGATTAAATCGAATGGTGCCCATAAACAGATAGGGGTCCTGCGGCACAACCCCGAACCGACTACGCAGATAGTTGATATCAACGCAGAACACGGACTGATCACCAATAAAAATATCTCCGCTGTGGTGATACACCATCCTGAACAGAGCTTGCATCAAACTGGATTTCCCCGCACCTGTCCTGCCCACAATACCAACTTTCCTGCCTTGTGGAATCGTCAGTGAAAGGTCATTGAGTATCAGTTTGGAATCTTCACGGTAAGACATCGTGTAATGTTCAAAACGAATGTCACCGTTTAAAGACTCTGGCGAGGCCAACAGGTTCTCTCCGGTTAAAGGCTTCTCTGCGGCTAATGGCTTCTCCGTATCGTCCACTTCAACAAGGTTGTTCCTGTGGCTGTTGCGCCCGAATACCTTCGATTCCTGCGTTGTCTCGTGGGGCAGATCTATCATGTAGAAAGCCCGCCTCGCATGTGACGCTGTTTCACCCAGAAATGACATATCCCAGGCCAGGCCAAAGAAAATATTATTCAGGTTGAACACCGCAGTGATCACCACCGCAGCGAGCGTCACGCTAAGTACACCTGTGTGCAGGCCATAAACCAGAAAACCGTACACCACGACGGCGTAAAATGCAGATATCAACCCCATCCACAGCATGCCCCAGCTCATCAAACGACAATAAAACAACTGAATGTTCATGGACTCGGCGAAGGCCTTATGTATCCTCTCGAGAAGATTTTTCTGCTTATTGTACAAACTGAAAATCGCCCGACCTTCAATCAGGTCAGTTTCCCGATGCAGCGCCTCACCAATTTTCACCGCCCTGATTTCCCTCGCGTGACTCATCATCGGTGCCAACTGCAGTTGCAGCAAAACATACATTAATACAACCGGAACGATAAGAAGGCCCGCGACGGGATGGACCAGCATGATGAGAATGCCAACCATGAGGACTTCTGCAAGACCGTTCACCGTGTCACCCACAGACATCACGCCCTCCAGACGCAACACGCCATAGTCACCCACCAGCCGGTTTATCAGTCTGCCAGACGGATTCGCATCGAAAAATGTTGTTCGAACCCGGCTCATCGACATCATCATGTCTGCCTGAATCTGTTGCGTGGACCACTGCCCGGCCAGTTCGAAGGAACTCCAGGCGGCCACGCGACAAAACATAGCAAAAAGAG
>DUAT01000133.1:15612-16295 GCA_012960755.1 Gammaproteobacteria bacterium | reverse complement strand
TTCTTTCATTTTATATCCGCTGAGTCTAGAACCTGGAGCAGGTATTCACCGTAGCCACTTTTAATGAGCGCTTCGCCTAGTTGCCTCAGTTCATTGGCGCTGATGAAACCCATCTTGTAGGCGATCTCTTCTGGGCAGGCAATTTTCAGGCCCTGCCGCTCTTCGACAATACGGACAAAATTGGCGGCGTCCAGCAGGTGTGAATGTTGCCCGGTATCAAGCCAGGCCGTGCCGCGTGAAAAAAGTTGTACGTCCAGATCGCCGCGTTCCAGGTACACCATGTTCAGGTCAGTGATTTCCAGTTCGCCCCTTGGGCTTGGCTTGAGTCCCTTTGCGATCTCGACAACATCATTGTCGTAGTAGTAAAGCCCGGTGACCGCGTAATGGGATTTAGGGTTGGTTGGCTTCTCTTCGATAGATTGAGCCTTTCCATCTGCGTCAAACGAGACAACGCCATAGTCCGACGGATTGCTGACGTAATAACCGAAAACGGTCGCGCCTGTTTGTTGCGCAGACACTTCAGCCAGCAAACTGCTCATGCCCTGGGCATAAAAGATATTGTCACCCAGGATCAGGGTGACATTGTCTGAGCCAATAAATTCTTCGCCGATAATAAAGGATTGAGCCAGGCCATCCGGCGAGGGTTGTGCAGCGTACTGAAGATGGATGCCCCACTGACTGCC
>DUAT01000133.1:0-15552 GCA_012960755.1 Gammaproteobacteria bacterium | reverse complement strand
CCCGACAGCATCAGCATTGACAGTGGGTAATAAATCATCGGTTTGTCAAAGACAGGCAATAGTTGCTTGCTGATTGATATGGTCAGGGGGTGGAGCCTTGTGCCGGACCCGCCTGCGAGGATGATGCCTTTTCGATTCAAGGAGTGTGCAACGTGTGGAAATTCAAAGACATTATAATGGTAATTAGTGGCTTCGTGGCTCTTTAGTTTTCAGTCAAGGCCAAAGCGCTAGTTTTCAGGTAAAATGCGGGGATGGACAGCGTAATAATGACGAATCAATCAGAGGTTAGCTCAGACAGGCAGAAGCCGTTGCTGGGTGAAATGCTGATAAAAAGCAAAACGATCACCGAGTTAGACCTGCGTAAGGCGCTGGATCTTCAGACGTCCGTAGGTGGTCCTGTTGGCTCCATTTTGATCAGGGTTGGCGCGCTGTCTGAAGAAGCGCTGTTGCAGACATTGGCCGAGCAGAACGGACAAAGAATCGTTGGCGTTGATGTGCACCTTCCCGATTTTCATGAGCTTTTTATGGGGATGGATGCCAGCGGTATTGTCTTTGATTGGTTTCTTGATCAACAAGTTGTTCACTGGCTGGATGGCGATCGCCTAGTTTGCGGATGTAAACAACGGTCCGATTTTGTCATGGATGCGATGCGGTATTTTTTCCCGGATATCGAAATCGAGTACTGCCTGATTTCGAATCAGGAGTTGGATGCGGTTTTGGACTTTATCAGGAAGGAAAAATCAGTGGATGACCTGATCCACAATTCTGGTTCTTCAAAAGCGCTGCGCGAACTGGCAGAAGAGGCCCCGGTGGTGGAGCTGGTTAACAATATTTTAGCGCAGGCGATTAATACGGATTCGTCCGATGTTCATATTGAGCCGGATGAGGAAGGGTTTGCTGTTAGGCTCCGCACAGATGGTATTTTGTATACGAAGTTCCGTCAGCCGGCGGAGCGTTTCCCTGCGGTGGCGAGTAGGATCAAGTTGATATCAGGCCTTGATATCGCAGAGCGCAGGTTGCCTCAGGATGGTCGGATCACCACTAGGATTTCGGGCTCGGATATGGATATTCGCGTATCGACGGTTCCTGGTGTTCACGGGGAATCGATCGTCATGCGACTGTTGCCAAAGCAACGTGATGTCGTACAGCTAAAGAATCTTGGCTTAGAGGACGACCACCTTGTGGCGGTCAGTCAGGCGATTGGTGAGTCAAACGGCATGTTCCTGGTGACCGGGCCCACTGGTTCTGGTAAATCGACAACCTTGTCTGGCGCTCTCGGTGCTGCCAACGATGGGCGGAAGAAAATCATCACGGTGGAAGATCCTGTGGAATTTGTCGTACAGGGAGTCACGCAAATACAGGCCCATGCTGAGATTGGCTATACCTTTGCGAAGGCCTTGCGCGCGATTCTCCGGCAAGACCCTGATGTCATTATGATCGGCGAAATTCGGGACAAAGAGACGGCTGATATCGCTATTCAGTCAGCGTTAACAGGTCATATGGTGTTGTCTACGGTGCACACAAACGACGCCCTGTCGGTGTTTACCCGCCTGGTGGACATGGGGGTAGAGCCATTTTTGGTAGCAGCCCCTATGAAGTTGGTGCAAGCACAGCGTTTGGTTCGGCGTCTTTGTGAACATTGCGCTGTGCCAATGGCAATACCCGACAAGGTTGCGGAAGGATTCGACCAGCTAGGTCTTGATATAGCGCCCAAATGGAAGCGAGCGGTGGGTTGTGAGCGCTGTCTTAATGTTGGATACCGTGGGCGTATCGGTATCTACGAAATCTACCCGATTTCTGTTGCAATGCGTGACCTGGTGGTTAAGAAAGTAGCGACGTCGGAGATGCGTGCGTTGGCCGTAGCGGAAGGTCATCGGAATATGTACCAGGATGGGTTGATCAAGGCTGCGCGGGGGGTAACCACGCTAGAAGAAGTGATCCGCGTCACCAGCGGTGTGGAAACATAAGATGAAGCTACAGTACGAGGCTTTGCAATCGGACGGCGGCAACCTTGTTAAGGGTGAGTTAGATGCTGGCAGTGAACGTGAAGCTATTCGTCAGCTTGAAGTTGACGGCATGCTGGTGGTTGATATTCGCGTTTGTGAAGAGCAAGCGCCGCCCAGGTTTCAGCGAGATGTCAGTCGACAGGAGGTCGTCCTTGCGCTGTTTGAACTGTCAACGTTGCTTGAATCCGGTGTGTCGATAGCCGAGGCGATCGATTCGCAATCGCAATCGCAGTATCACCCTAGATTGAATCTTTTTTTTAATGCGGTTAGCCAACGACTTCGTAGTGGTGAGTCTCTTGCTCAGTCTGTGCAAAAATCGGATCTTGATTTGCCAGACTACCTGATTCAGCTGATGCAAAGTGGGGAGCTCAGCGGCAGTCTGCCCGAGTGTCTTCGAAGAGGCGTGCAGCAGATGGAATACGAGTTAGATATCACGTCCCAGTTTCGTTCTGCGCTGATATATCCAGCAGTACTGTTATTAACCGGTGTGGTGGCGGTCGGTTTGATTTTCGTCCTGGTGGTGCCGCGGTTCGCTCATATCCTTGAACGTGATGCTGATTTACCTTGGCTGGCGACTGCGGTGTTAACCAGCGGTCTTTTTTTTAATGACTATTACCCGTTTTTGTTGGTGGGGGCTTTGGCCTTGGTGGCGGCGGCGGCATGGTATCTTAGGCAGCCGAAGGTGAGGGCTTATTGCTATAATCGTCTTGCGGTCCTGCCAGTTCTCGGGCCTTGGTTGCTTGAAACGGAAATCGCGCGTTGGGCAGCAATGATGGCAGCAATGACGGCTAGCCGGGTAGAGCTCCTTACTGCGCTGGACATGGCAGCCATGGGTATGGGCATCGACGTAAAGCGCAAGAGTTTGTTGCGGGTCGTTGACAATGTGCGTAATGGTGAATCGCTGTCTAAATCGCTGGCAGATCATCGAGTGCTGACTGCGACCGCTAATAACCTGATCCGTGTTGGCGAAAAAACCGGCGCGCTGGCGCCTATGCTGGAATCAGTCGCCAAGCTTTATGATGTCAAGTGTAAGAATCGAATGACAACAGTCATTGCCTTGATCGAACCCTTGGCTATTCTTTTTATAGGCGTCGTCATCGGCGTTCTGGTGCTGGGAATTATCCTGGCGATCACAAGTATTAATACGGTGTCTATTTAAAATGCGTTATAAACAACATTCCGGCTTTAGCATGATTGAGCTGATGGTGGTCATGGTGATTATGGGTTTGATTGCGGGTCTGGTGGGGCCGCGATTATTTGGGCGGGCAGATATAGCTAAAGTGCAGACCGCAGAAACGCAAATCGAAATGATGAAGAGTGCGGTCAACCTTTTCTACCTTGACGTAGGTCGACTGCCAACCACTGTAGAAGGCCTGGAAGCGCTGGTGCGTGAGCCATCAGACGTCGATTTTTGGCGAGGCCCCTATCTGGATAACGAAGTACCCATGGATCCCTGGCAGAACCCTTATCGTTATGAGTCAACCCGATCTGGCATCTCTGATTTTTCCCTTTATGCCTATGGGGCAGACGGTGCTGTTGGGGGCGAGGACCTGAACGCTGATGTCGGTTATCTGCCCGACAGCTAGGATGCCGATAAAAGCGCTTGGTTATTCGCTGATTGAACTTTCCGTCGTGTTGGTCATGATCTCGCTCGCCACTGCAATAGTGATACCAAATCTTTCAAGTGCATATCAGGGCTTCCAGAATCGTAGTCAGATGGATGAAATGATTTTGCGGGCAACGTCTCTGAGCTACAAAGCCTATTCTTCAGGAAAGCGTATCCACATCGCGTCAGCATCAGATGCCATTGGACTTTTGCAGCCGGGCGGCGAATGGCGAATCGAAGTGGTTGTACCGTTAAGTGTCACTTCGAACGGGGTGTGCCTTGGGGGTGAGTTCTTGTTTGCCCGGGAAGATTTTTCCCGGCGAGTTCGATTGGTCCCTCCGTATTGTCAGGCTGCTGCAGAGAACAGTTATGAGGAATAGTCAGTCAGGATTCACGCTCGTCGAGGCCATGGTCTCGATCGTTATTCTCACGATGTCGCTCGTGGCCACTTACAGTTGGGTCAATGTCAGCATCCAAATGTTGCTTCGGTCTGATGAAGTAATGACGCAGGAATTGCTGATTGGCAATTTGACTGAAGAGTTGGAACTGATTGACCTGGATCAGGTCAACCGCGGAGCGATGTCGTTAGAAGACTTGCGGTTGGAATGGGAGGCTATATCGCTAGAGAGAAAAAGCGGCGTGAACAATCGGGGGATGAGCGGGTACTACGACCACACCCTTTACGACGTAGAGATTAACGTGTTTCGGTCAGCGGTGCCGGTGTCAGCCTATGTTGTGCGCAGGGTTACCTCGCGTCGGGTGCGTGACCCTAGGCGTGAAGGTTGAGTATTCAATCCAGGCAGTATGGGTTGTCCCTACTTGAACTGCTGGTGGTATTCGTCATTATCTCAATGATTTCGAGTGTGCTTGCCCAGGGGCTTGGTTTTGGCCTCGCGTTGTATGACCGGGTCGAAAACCGGGGAAGGCAAATAGAGCGTGATGTCCTTTCGTCACATTGGTTCAGACAGGTCAACGGTAGTCTGATGGCTTTATCCGAGCCAGGACAGTCCCTTATAGGTGACCGAGAGGGTTTTTTTGCCACGACGATAAACCCGCTGTTGGCTGCCCCGGGTATACCGGCGAGGATTAAGTGGTCGATTTTAAATGGTGCACTGATCTATGAAGAAGGCGACCAGGCATTCCCTGCTGGGCGGTTGTTAAGAAGTGCTGAATTGCGTTATCTGAACCGAAAGGGCCAATGGTTAGAATCCTGGCCTGAGGATCCCAACAGTTATGAACTACCAGGCGCTATTAAGGTGGCAGGAGTAGACCATTCGATATTTTTTGCAGCGGTCAAGGTACGTTTAGAGCCTGACCTGCTGCTGGAGGAGCTGCGCCGTGACCGGGAATAGGCCGTCGCAAGCGGGCTTTGTATTAGTCAGCAGTATCTGGTTTGTTCTGATTATGCTCGTCTTAGCGGGTCTCTTTGGCTTCTATGCGTCAGAACAGATGTCCAAGGCAAAGCAGTCGAAATTACGTATTAATGACCAAATCAATCGTCTGTCAACGGAGCAGACGCTGCTCTATGTGCTCGCAACCTCAGCTAGCGACCGCGCTGGGCTTAAAGTGAACGACGGGGAGGGCGCGAGAATAAAACTTGACGGCACCCACTACCAAAGTTTTGGTGCGGTTTACTTTGCCATCAGTGATAAACAGGGGCTGATTGGATTGAACCCGAGTCCAAATTACCATCTTGAAAGATTGCTCAAGGCGTTTGAGAGTGATGGGCTCCGGCGCGAAGCATTGCTGCATGCCCTGTATGACTACATCGATATCAATGACCGTGCCCACCTCAATGGAAAAGAAGCGCCGGCCTACCGGGTTGCGGGCCTTCCTTTGCCAACGAATGATCATCTGAAGTCACCGGCCGAACTGCACCGGGTCTATGGCTGGAGTGACTGGCTTCGAGAGCATCCGGATTTTAAGGCCAGCGATTGGTTGGGCGCAGGTTGGCGCTCGCGACTCAATGTCAACACAATGCCCGAAGACCTCATTCCGCTAGTTCTCCCCGTAACCTCGGTCGAGGCAGAGGCGATCGCAGCGCAACGTCGTGTAAAACCATTCCGGGGGTATTCTGACTTTAGCCTGTTCCTTAACAACCGCGTGTCGTTGGCCGATAATTATTATGGTTTTATACCCTCAGACCATTTCAGGATTAGAATTTTCTCAGCCAAAAATCATAAATTGAGTACAATAAGCGTCCTTTTCAAGCCACTGAGCGCCAGCTCACCCTGGGAAATAGATCATCGATATCAAAATGAGCGTGACTTCGACATTGCAGAACCTGCTCGGGTTGTCGCGGCAGAGTACTTCTCTCGGGAGCTGTCTTCATCTGAAGACGGGCGCTAGCTTTCAGCTGGAAGAAAGCGTCTCTGCAGATGTTATATGGCCGGAAGAAGACTATTGGATCATCGGAAGAGAGTTGCTGTTGTATCAACTTATCGATCTGTCGGGTGTTCCTGGGAACCTCCGCTTAAAGGTGCTTGCCCAAAAAGTGAGGCAGTTCGCCCCGTTTGAGCAGCCTGGTCACTGCGCTATTCATCGCGATGACGCAGCCATGGTCTGGATGTGGGATGAATCCGCAAGGCAGATTGCGCTTGATGCTCTGGTTGAACGTCAAGGCAACCTTGCAGGCCACGTTCAAAAGTTGCGCCCCCTACCTGAAGCGTTGTTGCATCCGTGTTTAGAACACGGAGAGGTTACCCAAACTTGTTTCAGTGGCAGTGATCGGCAGAAATGGCATCAAAATAAGTTGGTCAGCTCGCAATGGATGCCGTCGTCTGCCGCCGCAGGAAATATGCAGTTGTTAGCGGAACCATGGGGAGAGAGAAAGTCTGTAGGGTTTTTTGATGAGCGGCTGCTGGCCCGCGGTGGCGTGTTGGTTTTCGCGGCGATTATCCTTTTTCAGTTGGGGGCAATGTCAAGATTGCTCTGGGAGTCAAAGCAGCTTGGTCAGGATTTATCTTCCAGCCGTAAAGAAGTACGTGAAGTGCTTGCCCTTCGAGAAAAAGTGCGGGTAATGAAGAAGGAAAACGGGCGACTGGTTTCCTGGTTGTCTACCCCGAGCCAGATCGGCATTTTGGCTGATTTTGATGAACTACTGACGCCTTCAACAGTCGGCATTGTTGACTGGGACTATCAAAACGGTGATTTAAAAGTGACGGTTGAAGATGAAAACCTGGACAACAGGGCTTATGTGGAAAGCCTGAGCAAGGGGGAGCGATTCTCGGAAGTGCGTGTGGAACCTGGCATTGCTAAAAACACGGCGGTCATTCGACTGAAGGTTGTTCGGTGAAGTTGCTCGCTGACAAGGCATCTATGATGCAAGGTGCGCTGCTGGCCGAGCTGGACTCTAATCGAAGGTTGGTTAGATTGCTTCTGGCTGTCTTTTATATCCTTGCAATCTACATTGTCTTCGGTTTAAACGATAAAAATGAAAGTCTGGCGATAGTGTTAGCTCAAATGGAGCGTCAGGCATCCAGATCAGTGGACGTTGACGACCTTCAGCGATGGGCGGAAAGGTTGGCGACGGAAGAAGAAACGCAATCATTGTTGGTGAAAGGTTGTTGGTCAGCCCCCTCGGCGGGACTGGCCAGTGCAGATATGCAAACATTGCTACAACAGCTAACCGGCACCTACTTGATAAAGAATGTCAGGCTAACCTTGTCGCCACCCCTGACTCACGAGATAGCAGGTCGAGAAGCCTGGGAGATCCGCGCTCAAATTGTCGGTAAGGCTACGCCTTCCAAGTTACTCAGTTTTGTGAGTGCGCTCGATAAGCCCTCCTCCTATTTCGGGATCGAACGACTTCTTTTCTCTGAGAAAAGAAATGGGATCATTAACCTAATGTTGTATGCATGCTTCGTTGAGGATTCTCAATGAAACCGTTCGTGCCTATCGTTTTAATATTGTTACTGGCTTTTTTCCTTGGTGTTTTTAGTGTGAATGCGAGAGACTCCTCCACTTTGGCCCAAGCGGACCCTTGGGGCGCGACCGAAGTCCCCGGTCGTGAATGGCAGAAAGGAGCTCTCGAGCGGCTAGCCAAGAATGATCGTTGGGAGGTTGAACTGGAAACAATGCAATCCAGCAAGGTGCAGGTGGATGATTTGGGGGCCTTGTTTCGGTTGATTGCCGTCATTAATTCAGACGCAAAGTATTCAGTTCTGCAGTCTAAAGCCCCGGAGGGTCAGGTGTTGCGGTTAGCAGAAGGCGACATGATCAACCTGAATTGGACAATACAGGAAATCGGGAATGGAAAAATTATCGCTACGTTTAACGGCCTGGAGCAAGCACTTGAACTTTTCCCTGGTAACTAAGCTCGGTTGGCGCTTGGTAAAACGTTGGTCTTTCTTAATTGTTCCGTTGATGGTGTCAGCCTGTGCCACCCAGCAGGAGCGTAGCGACTTTGAGTTTTCGAGCCTCCGTGAGCCGAAACAAACGGTCGTAGGCCCGGTTGATAAAGAAGATCTGGCTGGGTCATCGTTGGAATCAACGCAGGTCAATGTCGGTCCCTTGTCAAGTTATAAGCCAGGCGTCGCGGATTTTTCCGGGTTGCAAACCAATCAACCGTTGCCCGATGCTCAGTTCAAAGGCAGTTACAATAACATGGCAGTGAGCACGTTCATTAATGAGGTGTTTGGCGACCAGCTTGGGCTTTCGTTCTCGATTGAACCTGAAGTGCAGGCACTGAGTGACCTGGTGAGCCTGAGGCTGGTGAATGAAGTCAGCGCGGCCGAGTTGCTTGCCGTGGGGCTGGAGACGCTAGCCAGCTATGGTGTCACCATGACAATTCAATCTAGCTTATATTCTTTTTCGATGAGTGATAATGCAACGGCCAGCGGAACGCCCCTTGTGGTGACCGGTCAAGCATTGCCGGAGGTGCCTGCCAGTCATCGTCCCTTGTTCGTGTGGGTTCAAATTGATGTCGTCAGCAGTAATGCCCTGAACGGCTGGTTAGGTAACGCCATGCGTGGTCAGGAGTTGCAAATAACAACCGTCCCTCAATCGAACGCGCTATTACTTCAGGGCAAGCCGGATATTATTGAGGAAGCACTGAGTATCGTGGAATTACTCGATCAACCTGCCATGAGAGGCAAGTTTTCCTCAATTGTCGAGCCAGCTTATGGCGACAGCGAATTGATCGCGAAGGATCTTATAGAGATCCTAAGGTCTGAAGGATACGATGCCAGCATGCGTCCGCCCGGAGGCGGAGTCCTCTTATTGCCACTTGTAAGTGGCAATAGGCTCGTTGTCATTGCTTCGGCTCAGGAAGTTCTGGATCACGTGGTTGATTGGGTGAAACTGTTGGATAAAAAATCGACGACGTCAATAGAAAGCGGCCTTTTTATCTATCAGGTCCGAAATACAGACGCCGAATATTTGGTTGACCTCTTAATGGAACTTGAACAAGTTGGTTCGGTGGGTGGTCTTGATGATAAAGAAGCGGGGCGTGCGGTTGGAGCAAGGTTTATAGCCGATGAGAACCGGAACGCGATTATATTTAAAGGTAGCGGCCAAGATTGGATCGAGTTGCTTCCTTCCATAAAAGAGATGGATCAACCCACGCCAAGTGTGTTGGTAGAAGTGATTTTGGCCGAGGTAACGCTCAATGATCAGGATGAACTAGGTCTTGAATTTCTGGCGCGATCCGGCGACGTGACGTTCTCTACCATGAGCGGTATTGGGCTAGGCGGTAGTGGCATGACGGCGACCCTCAACAGGGCAGGCGAAACCAGAGCTGTGATCAATGCCTTTTATAAGAGTGACCGGGCAAATATTAAATCCAGGCCCAGGCTAATGGTCAAGAGTGGACAGCAGGCGTCGATCGACGTGGGTAATGAAATCCCCGTGGTCACCAGCACGTCGCAATCCACTGATGTCCCGGGAAGCCCGGTCATACAGACCGTTACATACAGGAATACAGGCGTTTTATTGCAGATTGAGCCGGTTGTCCATTCTTCCGGATACGTCGATATACGAATATCGCAGGAGCTGAGTGAAGCCCAGCAAACGTCAACGAGCAGTATTAATTCGCCAACGATATTCAATCGCAAGCTGGAAACCACGGTAACCCTGAAAGATGGTGGTTCAGTGCTGTTGGGTGGGCTGATTTCAGAAACCTCCTCAACCTCTAAAAATGGTGTGAAAGGTTTAGGTCGGCTGCCGGGTATTGGGCGGCTGTTCCGAAAAGACGCGAAGGTCAGTGATAAGACTGAGCTGATTATGATGGTGATTCCTTACATCATCGAGAATCCAGACGAAGCGATGAAAATAAGCGACCGAGCGTTGGAATCACTTGAGTTAACGCGGTAAGCTTATCTTCGTTAGCGACCAGAAACAGTAGGTCATTAGGGGTTTACAACCGCTATATGAGGCCTTATGATAGCGCCATTGCTTGGTTGAACCATGACCTAAATGAACGGCTAGGCCGCTGGCAAGAAACGCATAAGTGAGATAACTCACTTATGGAAAACTAAAATTTTTTTCTAGACATAAATATTGGAGTACTAGAATGCTTAAAAAACTCTTAATTCCTATGGGGCTGGTTTCTGCGTTGGGGGCTAGTACTGCGATGGCTGCTATTGACCTGGATGAGCTGGTGGCTGCATCAGTCGGCACGCGGGTGATAGCTACAGACTCGATTAGCGCTGTTAACAAGACAACTGGCACGGGCGCGAACGTTGGCTCGACTTATTACCGGGTTGAAAACGTTACCAACCAGCTCGACGCTGAAGTCGTGGCTGGCGTCGGCTTCTCGGTTGGTGATCAGTATTGGGTGCGTTTCGACCTGACTGGCGCAGCTTTCTCCACAGTTATCGCTGCAGGTAATTTGATAGTCGGCGCCACCGCCGATCCCATGGACGCGATTGCGCAAGGTGGACAAGTTGGAACAAGTAGCGTGATCTTTACCACCACTGCCACTAATGCTGTTGATCAAAGTGACGTCTTTACCTTTGCTACAGCCAATTATGGTTGGGATGCTACTAGCGCGGCTACAATCACCAGCGGCATTTACGAGGCGCTAAGTGATGCGACAAATCAAACTAATGTAATCGTAACCGCGAATGCTACAATGTTGGTCGGTGCTCAGGGCTCAGTTGTAGTCTCTACCCCGGTGAACAGCATAACGGCTCAAGTTCAAACGCTGTTTACAACCTTTGATTTAAATGGAAATGCAGCCAGCTACAGTGCGGATCTGGGTGAAATTTTAGCTACTACGGCTTCGGCCACAAACGGCGCCAGGGACCACCTAACGTTAGTCGTGCACGCTTTGGCTGACTCGGTAACCGCCGGCGCCGCAACGTCGCTTACTACGATTTCTGGTGACTTCAGCTTCGGTTCGTGGTCAGTATCCGATGATGACTGTGTCACCGCCACCGTACCTATAACGGTAGCTGCGCTGACGCTGAATGCAGCGATGGACACTGCGACTGTCCCTGCAGCGAACTTTGCAACAGGTACAGGGGCATCGCTTTGCGTGACATTGGATGCAACCGCAGGTGAAGTGGCGCCGGTAGCTTCGGCTTACACGGCAAGTCTTGCCCTGACCTCAGCGGACGCTACATTCATAGCTCCTTTGGCCGCACAATCTGGCAGTTTTGGCGGTATTGCTCACAACGGTACAACAGTTGAACTTCCTTACCTGACAACGTTTGAAGATTACAATCAGCGTTTGGTGATTGTTAACAGGGGATCGACTGACGCGGGCTACACAACGACGTTTACGTCTGAGGCTGACGCAACGGCAACGGCAGGGACTGCTGCGAGTGGTACAGTAGCGGCTGGCACTACGATGTCGATCAAGGTGAGTGACATGGTGACAATGACCGGCAAGACAAGAACAGCTGGTACTCTTGTAATCGTTGCTCCTGATGCTAGCGTCAGTGTTGCAACAAACCAGGTCAATCTGTCAGACGGCTCTACAGACACAGTTGTTGTTAATTAGTAAACTGTTTTGTAAAGTAAGTCACATAGTAAGAAGAAAAGAAGGGCCTCGGCCCTTCTTTTTTTTTGCCTGTAAGAAAAGCGTCGCCACATAGCCAGTACTACTATCTGCGGCAAAATACCTTGTTGACTGCGTATTCACACCAATTCCAGGCCCTAAATCAAGTAACGACTGTGATGATATGACCTCTGTTTTACTTACAGGTGTACCCCGTTCTGGCACTACCTTGTGTTGCCATTTGCTTAACCGTTTTACTAATACTGTCGCGTTGCATGAACCTATTAAACCAGACACCTTCGCTAACAACAGAGCGCAAGCGACTCAGAATATAACGACATTCTGCACCGATGCTCGCTCGGAGATTCTCACGGCGGGTACGATAACCACAAAACAGATAGGCGGCGAATTGCCAACCAATCCAGTTAACGCTGATACGGTTGCCCTTAGAAAAGAAAAAGTGACGCTAGGCCGTGTTAAAATCGATACACCTTTAACCAAAGATTTCAAACTGGTGGTTAAACACAACGCCTTGTTTACGGCGCTACTAGAAGACCTTGTAAAAGTGTTCGATGTCTATGCAGTGATAAGGAACCCATTGCACCTGCTCATTTCATGGCAAACTGTTGACCTTCCCGTCAATAAAGGCCGCGTTCCTATGGGCGAGCGTTTTGATCCAGTCCTTAATGCATCCCTAAACCAAGAAGAGAGTGTTTTAGAAAGGCAACTCATGCTGATCCAATGGTTTTTTAAGCGATACGATCAGTTTTTAGCGAACGCAAGGATTGTACGATACGAAGACGTGATCGCTTCGAGTGGCGGGTGTCTGCATGTCATCGCTAATTCGTCGGTTAAGGACCCTCTGCACCTGAGCCCGCAAACACAGATAGGACGAACGTCATCTGAAAAATTAACGGCGCTGCGTAACCTATTGTTATCGAATCCCAACGTTGCAGAACCTTATTATTCTGCGGCTGAAATAGAATCGGAATACCGGCGTTTGAAACAATGAGGGCATTAGACTTTATGGTGGTGGGCGCTCAAAAAAGTGGTACCACGGCACTCGCTGAGTTTCTAGGTGAGCACCCCGGTATTAAGATGTCAGAGCCCAAGGAAGTGCATGCCTTTGATGCAGAGGAAACAGAACTCTCACAGGAGAACATTTACACGTCCTATGCCTCAGCTTTCTCTGGAACGGAACACAATAACGTGCTCTTAGGCGAAGCTACACCGATTTACATGTACTTTACGGATATCGCGCGGCAACTGCATAACTACAATCCAAAACTAAAAATCATTATTGTGCTGAGAAACCCTGTAGAGCGCGCCTATTCACATTATTGCATGGAGTACGAGCGAGGTAACGAGCGCTGGCCCTTTTGGGTAGCACTAGGGCTGGAATGGTTCAGGCTCAAAAAAGATTCCAGGCCCAGGAGCGGAAACTCAGCAAACCGTTTGTGGAGTTATAGACATAGGGGCTATTACAGCGATCAATTAGAGGCTATTTACGAAGTGTTTTCTAGGGAACAAGTGCACGTGATCAGTAACGAATCTTTAAGGACAGAACAAGATGCGACGCTGTGTAAACTTTTTGATTTCTTGGCGCTGCCGCGCCAAGTATTTCCCGCTCGGCTTGTCTTCACACTGAACACGGATGTACGGGAGGTACCTTTCTGTCGTTTTCTGCTTAGGCTTGCTTACCGCAGAGAAACTCGCCGTCTACAAAAGTATATTGCGTTTTCTACAGATGCATGGCGATAATTGCGTTCTCCTTGCTACATTTCAATGACTACTGGTTTTCAGTGTCCGGTGGACATGCGTTAGAAAGCACTGCAATCGCGTCTTCTAAAGTAGCTTGTTTGCCAATCACAGTGGCGTAAAAACGGCCTTTGTCAAAAAACTTTCCCATGGTTTCTACTGCCTTTTCGTTGCCCTGCTGTTTGGCAGCGGCTACAAGCGTAGTGCCCCAATCGTTGCCATCCACGTCCTTGTAGGATCTGCATGGTTTAAGACACTCAGCGATAACTTCGATACTATCTTTCTTGACGGGCAAGTTACGGTAGCGGACTGTGGACCAGTCGACGTTGCGTAGGTTAATCAAAGTCGTTGCTCCCTCAATCCATACATCGAAGGTACGGAACCTGACGCCGGGTCCGTTGACGACTGTACATTGGTCTGACTGTGCGTACTGTTGTTTTAGCTTTTCGTAGGGTTTGTAGCTTTCTCCCATCGTTAACCGGTTGTATGCGTCAATCACTTCGATGTTGGGTTCGGCTGAGCTTTCGTAGGCGAAGAGCATTGATAAAAGCCAGACCAAAATAATTCCAGGGTTCAAAATCACTCCTTTCTAAATCAAAAATGTTCAGGTCAGTGAGACAATCATTACAGTGTAATGTTCCGTAGCGTGTCAAGTTAAGTCAAAAAATGTTTGTTAGCGAGACGACCATCAGGGTGAACGCTAACTATTTATTATTCTTCAAGTCCGATGCCGGGTCACCATGTTCCTGAACGCAATGGGCGATGATGACTTTTTGGCGCTCAAAACGATGTGTGACAAAGTAACCTGTTGTTAAAGGCATGGCGATTTTAAACTGCGCTTCCAGTATTCACATCCTTGGCAATCATAAGCACGTGATTATGGCATTGTGTTGGGTGCTTTATGCCTAGTGCCGCGATACTGTCAGCGACCGCTTAGCATCCCATAGACTTGAATGCAGACCCTATAGGAAGGGTTTCAACGGTCAAGAACATCATGGGTGCGGCTAACCAATAGGCTCCCTGCCAGGTGTCTGCGTTGGTTTGACGCATCGTTTGTAAATAGGCGATTTTTGTCGAATATGAATGGGTGGCTGAAGTATGTTTGCAACCGGCGTCTAAAACGATCTGCGTGACCAGTTCGCGTTAGTCTAAGTAATTTTCCATCCATGTTTCCGAAAAAACCTCAGCGCAGATTGAACGAACAAGGCGATGTGATTCAAGCCTTTTGTGGCGCTATTGCCGCCAAAATGAACAATTTTTGATGCGGGAACAAAGACAACTCTTCCCACCGCTTGCATTCTCAAGCTCAAATCAAAGTCTTCGAAGTACAAGAAGAAGTGGTCATCGAACCCGCCTACGCGTTGGAGTGCTTTGGTTCTAGCGAACATGCAGCATCCGCTCAGCAGTTCTACGTCAGAAAACGTTAACTCTGGTAGGTCATGATATTCGTACCGTGCGATATACTGGCTAAATAGGGTGGAAACTCGTCCCCGGCCTAGCCCGCGAGCCAAAAGCACCGCCAAGCTGGGGTAGCGTTTACACAGGTATGCATTGCTGCCGTTCGCGGTCATGCCTTTGGGGCCTGCGAGGACAACGCCGGACTGAATGTGCATAAACCCGAGGGTCTGGGAAAAATACTCGGGATCCAGGATGACATCCGGATTCAGAATCAAATGAAAATCAGATGTCCCAGACATGATGGACTGATTATGGGCGGCGCCATAGCCGACATTTTCAGCGTTTTCGATAACATCAGTGTTGTCTGAATGAAACGGAAGCAGTAACTCGCCGTTGCTTCCGTTGTCGATGATTGTCAGTGACCAGTTTGATAGGCGTTTTGTCAGCAGGCAGGGAATAAGCGCAGCTTCCAAGGCATTAAGACACTGGCGAAGCATGGGTTCATCCAGTTCGTAGATGACAATCGATATCGAAAGATGAATGTCTTTCATCCGAGAAGAATCCTTACCCTTAAAGTGACACGGGTCGGCTTGCCGTTGTGAGCACAGGTAGATAGCCTAGCAGTAGTACAAGGATGCATGAAGTTAACTTTACGGGGTACCTTAAGATGGAAGACCGTCCTACTGTCATGTCGGGTGTAGGTGATACCAAAAGTGTACCTTGTGCGCCCGGGACCGCTGTAGCCTATGCGTTGAGCCTAAGTCATAGGTAAGATGGCGCCCTGAACAGGAGTCGAACCTGTGACCCTCCGCTTAGGAGGCGGATGCTCTATCCAACTGAGC
>DUAT01000132.1:14975-16507 GCA_012960755.1 Gammaproteobacteria bacterium | reverse complement strand
ATTGGCAACGCCTTCCAGCCATCAAGGCTCAATCACCTTCACATTAATTGACCCGCAGCAGCGCGGATTTACAACCGAGCAATTCGCTCAACAATGGAGCCGAGAAATCGGGCAACCAGCGCAACTGACCCAACTCTCCGTCGATTATCTGCAAGGCCCCGGAGGTGGACGCGAACTCACCATCGAGCTGGCTCACGCCGATGAATCCGTGAGCCGAGCTGCTGCTGAACAGCTTGTTCGTCGTCTTCACGAAATCACAGGTGTCGAACAAATTTCCTATAGTGGTAATGCGTTTAGACCGGAGATCAACATGCAACTCAATGCTGCCGGTCGTGCTTTGGGTTTTGATGAATCCGTTATTTCCAGCCAGATTCGAGCCCAGCTGGACGGACTGGAAGCCACCAGGTTTACCCGTGGTGTGGATGAAGTCCGAGTAATGGTACGAGGTGACGTATTGGCATCCGGGTCACTGCCCGACCTGAACCAGTTGGTACTGATCTCATCAGATGGAAAACAAGCCGCATTGGGCGACATTGCCCACGTTCACTGGGACCGTGGGCCCGTACAACTGAGACGGATAAACGGCCAGAGAATTGAACGGATAGAAGCCTCCATCGATCAGCTCAAAATATCAAAATCCCTGGTGGAGGATTTTTTGAGTGACAACATTTTGCCCGAGCTCGAAACCCAATTCCCCGGTCTTACCACCTGGGACGAAGCAATAGATACCGATGAAGACGGAGAAACAGCGACGAGTTTGCTGATTGCAACATTTGCCGTTCTGGCGGCGATATTTGTGCTTATTGCCGCCTTCGCAAGAAGCAGCCGTTACGGCGCGCTCATCATGCTCTCCATTCCCCTGAGCGCCGCGGGTGCATTCCTGGGTCATTACGTACTGGGTGAAGCATTCAGTGCTGGCAGTTTTCTTGGCATACTGGCCTTAGCTGGGCTGGTCATCAATGCGGCGCTGTTACTGCACCTGCGATATAACGAAGGTCTGCAAGACAATAAGACACCCATTGAAGCCATGGCAACGGCTGTTAGCGATCGCTTTCGTCCGATCGTGCTATCAAGTGTGACTACCCTGGTGGGTTTAGCGCCATTGATAATCAGTGGTTCAATTCAAGCGGCACCTTTGCGACCGGTTGCGATATCAATGGGATTTGGAATGTTGTTTTCTATTCCTGTCGTGCTTGTCCTTCTCCCATGTATTATTGTCGCGTTGGAACCTCGTACTTCGAGGGATAATTAGGTATTCAATGTCGGTCCAAATGACCGCTCCTGCAAAATTTTTCAGACTCAATGCGAGCTAATATGAACGCATGGAAAGTTCTACGTAACAACCTGAAGCTTCGTCCCTGGTGGATGAATGGTCTGTTGTTTTTTTGCACCTATATGACCTTTATCTATGTACCCTGGGATCTTTTTGTTAAGCCAGTGGCAGAAGACGCGGAGGTCTGGTTCGGAATTTTGTTGAGGGGTTGGGCAGCTAAAGCAACGGAACCCTTACACTGGTTGATTTATTGCGCTGG
>DUAT01000132.1:0-14965 GCA_012960755.1 Gammaproteobacteria bacterium | reverse complement strand
ATGTTTCCCTGGGCCAGCCTTTATGTCGTGCAAGTTGCCATTAGTGTGTTTGTCTGGGCACTTCTCGATGAGCGTGGTCGCGGATTAATCGGTGCGGCCATCAGTACTATACCGTTTATCGTTCTCGCTATTGCGCTGTGGCGAGCTAAGGAGAAATTTTGCCATCCCGCCAATAACAAAGACTAAGTAATAATTGGGGTCAGTGTAAAAATGACATTTGGCCTGTCTAGGTTGGGGTTATTTCTACTGGTGCTGATCTGCTGCTTACAAGTGATCGGGTTGATCACGGCGCAGTACTTTCCATACCACCGTCACCACAGTATTTCAGACGATTCAATAATTTGAGATTACAGAGCAATTCCCAACAGAAAATACCGCAGTATCCGTAGTATTTCCCATAATAAGACTATGCCGAGATTCCGACGCTTCAATTTTTACCAGATGCAGGTTACGTGGCCTTGATGGTGGACCATGGGATAATTACGACTTTCCGCACCTGTTTTAACAATTGGGAAATATCGTGGATTCTTTGAACCCCGCAAGAAATGCGAAGGTTAATGGTGGCCAGAGGTGGAATAACGGGGCCGCCCAGGTCACCGACACGGGGATTTTCAGACTGATTGTCCTACCTTGAAGAATCGCTAATACCCACGAATGTTGCACGTTAGAAGAAATCGTGGGAATGGATGATGCTGGAATTGTCGAGATTTACACCCGCCCAAATATCTAGCTATCAGCTGCTACGTAGGTGTAAAACTAAGCCGCTCTTACGGTTAACGAAACTTTATAGCCGGCTTTGCTGAGAAGGCCTATAAGTTTGTCTGTGGTAAATTTAGAAACCTGTCCCGTACTAATATAGCTTACTCTGTTCTGAGTAATTCCAAGATGAATGGCTGCTTCTTTTTGATTCCAGCCATTTTTATGAATGATTTCACGTAAATTAATCATTAAATCAGCGCGAGCTTGAAGTGCTAATGCTTCCTCTGGACTGCTGGCTTGCGACTCCCATACGTTTGATACTTCGGTATACATGACTTTTCCAATGGTGCTCATTATCTAGGTTCGTGCATTATATGCTTAGTGGATATAATTAATATATACCAAAATTGGTATTATATCTAGGCGGCGCTAAATGCGTTTGGCTTTGCGGTCTGCTTTGAGTTGCTTCCAGCGCCCATTAACCGTATCAATAGCAGCTTTATCAGCGCCTTCCACTTTTTTCTTAAACGCGTGCAGTACAAAGACTTTATCTTTGTACTGCGCAACGTACACAACTCTATAGCTATCCTTGTCCTTAACTGTGAGTTGATAAGTTCCTTTGATTTTTCCTTTCAACGGTTTGTCGGTAACTTTTCCTTGATTTTTCCAGTCGGGTAAATCGCTAAACGCTGTTGCTTGGTTATTCTGTAAAGACTGAAGATTTAGTTTTACGATGTCGCGGACATTATCTGGCCAGCTGTCGATGGTACGAAGAGTGCGAGCCATGAAGGAAATTGTTCTATTCATCAGGAAATTTTATCACAGAAATATTAATTTCTAATGTGATTCGGCAGACCATGGGATTGTTATCGCCCCTCTATAAGTGTGTCGGTTAGCGTCAGTGTACGATTTCCTATCGACTCGATACCCTAATCCCTTCGATTTTCATCTACCCATCAAATAACTGAACCTTCAAATACCGAAGATACCGCAGTATCTTCCTTTAATAGTTGAAATGCTGTTGCCATCTTCCAGATATAACAAGGAATACTGTGGTATCCGCAGTCTGCATCACACCAAACAATTCATCCACCCGTCCCTCGCAAATATTTGTAAGCCTTAACTTCATTGCGTTTCAGGCATTTTCAGATTAGTGTCTTTTGAAACGGTGATAGGTTGGCATCGTCGAGCATTCAAACTGTATTGGCAACACAAATCCAGAGGACATAATCGAGGATGACCGCCGTTGGATGCTGAAGTGAAGTCACTGGTACTGAAATTGTCAGAAGCAAATCCGTTGTGGGGTGCTCCCAGAATTCATGGTGAATTGTTGAAATTAGGAATCGAGATATCAGTATCAGGAATCATTCGTCGAAATAACCTTAAACCACCACCACAGACTTGGAAGGCTTTTATTAAGAACCATATAACGGACATGGTCGCAGTTGATTTTCTGGTTGTAGCGACGATTCGATTAAAGATGCTATTTGTATTTGTTGTACTGAGCCATGATCGCAGAAAAGTGATTCACTTCAATGTCACTGCGAATCCAACCGCGCAGTGGACTGTTCAACAGATTACCGAAGCATTCGCTTGGGATATAGCGCCGAAATACTTACTTCGGGATAGAGACAGGATATTCGGTAGCGTTTTTCAACATCGCGTTAAAGCAATGGGTATCGAAGAAGTATTAACAGCACATCGAAGTCCTTGGCAAAATGCCTATGTTGAACGACTCAATGGCAGTACCTAGGCAGCCCCATCCCAAGAGAATGTACAGATCACATAGTTGTTTGGAATGAACGACATCTTAAAAGAATTCTTAAAGATTATTTTGCTTACTACAATAGTGATTGAACTCACTTAGGTCTCAGCAAACAAACGCCAATTGTTCGCCAAGTATCCAAGAAAACTTCAAGAGCAGTTCAGTTGGTGGAATTTTCGAAAGTAGGTGGGCTTCATCATCGATATGAGTGGCGAGAAGGCTTGAATTTCCCCGGATCAATATTTGCGAAGGACAGGTATCATGGCAAACAGGTTGAATGGATGGCTTGGGAAAATGGTGAAAATAGAAATCGCCTAATGATTTTAGATACTTCTTTGGACGGGGGTGTTCGCATGTCTCCCGAAAAAATGGTCATGAATGATCTAAAACAACGATTGTTAACGGATATGACTTTTACCGATCAACAAGACCACTGCCGTGCTTACAAAATGTTGTTTGGAAACGATGGTTTTGTGCAGAAAGAGTATGACAATTTGGGCGACAAAGGTTGTTTAGTCGTTGGTTTGTAGAGAAGCTCGGGAGCAGGTGTTTGAACGCAGCCGAGCTAATTGGGTTCTGAAAATGAGTAAACTGCCCCAAGAACCTTTCTGTTCCAAGAATCCTTCTGTCCCAAAAATCATAGTTTTATTGTTATCTGTATCCTGAGTAGAACAAGGGAGGTCGAAATCTGCATTAGCGAATCTACTCACTTTGTAGATTTCACCTCACACCAATTATTCATTCTTCGGACTTTGCTTTATTCCGCTCGCCTCGTTCCTTTGCCAATTTGAAGGCAGCCAGTGTTTCGGCCTTCTCTTCCTCCTGGTGCGCGGCTTTCAGCTCTGTGAACTCTTTCATCCACCAACGACGTGTTAATTTTGGATAGGTTCTCATGAGATTGGCAGCTGCATTGGCTCCGCGATCCCGCCCTTCGTTATAACCGACAGTGTCATTGTTCAAAGCGGCGGACTTGCCGAACGGTATCAGGTCGCCTGCCATCTTTGGAAGCAAGAAGTATGGCATCGATACGCGTGTGTCGCCTGCGGGAATCATGGTGGTGTTCACTCGGTGGAGCGTTGCGGAGTAACGCCCCTCACTCAGGTGCATCAATGATCCTCCTGTGTTGACGATCACAGAACCGGGTATCACTGGCACGTCATAGTCGCCCTCGGCTGTCCGACATGTCACTGGGGCGTCCATCCATTTCCCTTCGCCCGCGACTACTTGCAATCCAGGTCGGTCGTTGATGAGCAAGGCGACGAACGGAGGTCCGTCAATGTGTGCACCCGTTACCGGGCTAGCAAACTTCTTATACTCTTCGCGAATAAAATCCTGTTTGTCTGCTGCGATCGCGTCTAGGCTGAAGTTGTGGTTTAAACTTGCAAAAAGATATGGTTCTTCGAGATTAAAATATTGTCGAAATTCGGCTGGATCTTCACCTAGCGACTCAACGATCAGTTCTCCTAATTGAAGCGTCAAACCGTGATAGGCCAAGTTGAGGTCTTCGAGCATTGGCTTAAAGCCTGGCACCGTTGTTGATTCTGGCCACGTGTTGGGTCCCCGAAAGAAGCGTTCGTGGATGGGCTGTGACTCGTCATCATGGGCGCACAAAGGCTTCTCGTCGAATCCGTACTGAAAGCTCTCAATCACCTGACCACGGCCAGAGTCCCCACGCGTTGGTAGAGAATAGCCTCGAACGTAAGGACTGTTTTCGATGGCCGCCGTTTTTTTGAAGTCCAAAGGTCTATCAAAAAAACCTCGGACTTCACTGAAGGCTCGCTGTTGGAATTCGTCATCAAGGCCGGGTGCATTCGTTAGAACAAGAAACCCACAGTCTGCAAGAGCATAGCGGAGATCTTCAAGAAACTTGTCGCGGTTGTTTTCAAGGTCAAGCCAATCAACCATGGGAATTTTTTTCACAGTGTCAGCGTTTTGAGTCGACTTGTTATTTGTATCAGACATCCTGATATTCCTCGTGACTATTTGTATGGTTATTATGTAAAAAAGTAATGGGGTGAGAGTGACTCTACCCCAATTCTAGTTTGATAAATGTTGTCGCAGGTTTTGATGAAAATGCACAATCGCTTTTTCAAAATGCCCAAACGTAAGGTGCTGGTTAGCTTTTGTGCTTAAGGTACCTTGAATGGCGCAAGCAGCCTCGCGATCTTCATCAAAGCCCGCATCTTTAACGAAGCTAGCATCCCGTTTTGCTTCCTCTATATCTGTACTTACCCCTTCAGCTGTCCTGTTTGTTGCTCGGAGAATCAACATTTTCGTGCGCGTTGGGCTTAGCGGTTCAAAGATGGTTACGGTTGAATGCTTGGAGAGAATCGAAATGGCAACATTAGGAAAAAGCTGATACACCGATGTCACCATGCCATTCAGATGCTGATCATTGGGGGCAATATCGCGAAGTTTCTCAATTCTCTTAAACGGAAAAATGACACGTGAGTGAGAACCAAAATTCTCAACCACCGTAATATTGTCGAGCCCATAGGGATAAAAGCTCTTTTTGTGGAGAGACTTGATGTGATACCCCTCCATGGTGGTTTCAGCTAGCAGTTTCCAGTTCGCTTCATCGATATATTCACTCTGATCAAAGTACGCTTGTTCGTTAGCAAAAAAGTCTGGCATATTTTCAAGCATCGAAGCATCTACCGCGCCACGCTGATTAACGTAGACGAGTCCTCCTTTCTCAAGAGCACCGACCTCAACGAGACCGTTGTCTTTTAGCTCCACGCCTGGAAACCCAGCGTGTCCGGGTATATGTCTGAGTTCACCATCAAGACCATAAGTCCACGCGTGGTATGGGCATACGAAAGCACGAGAGCAGCCACTGTCCTTGGCAACCTGCATGCCGCGATGTCGACAGGCGTTTATAAAGGCTCGAACTTTGCCGTCATCGCCTCTCACCACGAGCAGGGGTGAACCTGCAGCCTTTCTCGCAATGTAACTGCCCTTGTCAGGTAGCATCGCTGAAAGACAAAAAACAACAGGCAAGCGTCGCAACAACTCAATTTCAGATTCGAAACGTTCTTCGGACAAGTAGTTCGCCACGGGCTCTTTATGGACAGTATCGCCAAGATCCGTGGTTTTATTATCGATGTGATTGAATATGCGCTCTAGTACTTTTTCTTCGCTGAGGAGCGGGTTTTTGGTGTTCATGGTTACATCCACTAAATACAATGAGATTTTATAAGCAGCTATGTCTCGAAGAGATTCTGCCAAGTCACCTCTTTCTATTTGACGCAGGTTACTTTAGAGAATCTAAAGTAGCAAGCTTATTTTAGGAAGCCTAAAATATAGAGTATAGTGCGGCCATACTGAAAGAAATGAGCAAACATGACAAAAGTAACTCGGACAAGACTTGCACCGGAAAAACGTAAAAGACAATTGCTCGATACCGCGAGCGCGATGATCGTCAGTGAGGGGTTACAAAGTTTCACAATGGAAGCGCTTGCGAGAAAGGCCGGAGTGACGACACCACTTGTTTACAATTATTTCTCGAACCGGCCTGAACTCTTACATGCCTTACTTGCTCAAGAATATCGGACGTTCAATGCGCAAATTCAGATTGAGATCCAACAAGCTCAGAGCTTTGAAGAAATTGTTTTTGTCTTCATTAGGAGCAATTTCGATCACTTTTCAGCGGGCAACATATTGCCTATTTTGCAAAGTCAGCCAGAAATTCTCATCGGAATTCGAGATGAGCAAAGAAGGAATATTCGTCAGACAGCAGAGTACCTAGTGAACATAACTGCAAAAAGTTTTCGGTTGACGATCGCTGAAGCTGAACTAGTTACCACCATGTCTTCTAGTGCATCAATGGCGGCAGCACAACACGCAGCGCGACTCGACGTTGATCGAAAGGAAATCATTGATCTCGCTGTTACCTACGTTCTGGCTGGTATGAATGCTATCTCCGAGAAATGAAAGTGCCTTGTAGGTATTGGATTTCGATTTATTGAATCTCATCCGTACCCACTGTTGCCATTGGGTTCCGTTGCGTCTTGGAAGAATGCAGCGATGGTTAGGCGACCTAACCCAGCTGAAGTTCGACAAATCGCCGGTAGCCGCCTTCCGGGTGCTGCATCAGTTCCTCGTGGCTGCCTGACTCGACAATCCGGCCATCATCGATAAAACAGATCCGATCTGCCGTACGGATGGTGCTCAGGCGATGGGCGATCACGATCAGGACGCGCCTTTTGCGTTCGGTCTGCAACGCCTGCACCAGGGCGTTTTCGGTCTCCGGGTCGAGTGCTGCGGTAGGCTCGTCGAGTACCAGCACTGGCGATCGACTGACCAGCCCTCGGGCGATTGCCAGACGCTGTTTCTGCCCGACTGACAAGGTGTCTCCGTTGCGCCCGAGACGTGTGTCGAATCCCTCCGGGAGATTGCGGATAAACGGCAACGCGCCAGCGGTTGCCGCGGCAGACTCCAGTTCTGCATCGCTGGCATCCGGGTTACCAAGGCGGATGTTATTCGCCACCGTATCGTCAAATACCGCTGGTTCCTGAAAGACAAAGCTGACGAGATCCCTCAGGTTGTCGACTGCCAGCGTACGAGTGTCGATGCCATCGAGCAGCACGCGCCCTTCGGTTGGCTGTATAAACGCCGGGATCAGATAGGACAACGTCGTCTTGCCCGCACCGCTCGCGCCAACCAGGGCGACCATCTCACCCACCCGGGCTTCCAGGGTCACGTCGTCCAGCGCACGCGTTCCGTCTGGGTAGGCGTAACTGACATGGTCAATTCTGAGTCCTTCACGCACCGTTTCCAGTGTCTCATTGCCGTGGCGTTCATGGTCTGCCTGCTGATCTATGATCTGGAACACCCTGCGCATGCCAATGAGTTTGTCCTGCAGCTTGAACCACAGCCCACCGAGGGAGAGGGTGTTGAGCAGCAACTGGCCAAAGTAGGCATACAGAAGTCCGAAATCGCCTGGCGACATACGACCGTCAATTATTGCCTCGGCGATGTCGAAGAAGATGTACATGACCAGACCAGCGGCGATCGCGGATTGCAGGCCGATCAACATCACGTTCATCCACACAAACGACCGGTACCGGCGGAACGACTCTTTACTGTCGCGATCAAACTCATCCCGTTGCCGATGGTTGGCACCCAGACTTTGCACAGCGAGTATATTGCTCATCCCTTCTTCGACGGTCGCGGTGGTATCAGCACCGGCCTCGCGACTGGCAAGCGACCGGCGTCGGGTAACACCGGTCATCAGGAACGAGGGGATCAGTACCATGGGTGCAGCAAGCCAGGCCAGCAGTACCAGGGAAGGTACAGCCGAGAAGCTGTATTGCATGGTCCAGATGACGACCGCGATGAGAAAGAGGTTGCTGATCGGCACAACCAGGATGTCATAACAGACCTTGGAGATTGCCGGTGTGTCATACATCACGCGATACACGGCATCACCCACGCTTTCGTCGCTGAACCGGGTCATCGGTAAGGACAACAGGCGATGGAACACCAGGCTGCGCAACTGGTGGTTAATACGGTGCGTGGTCTTCAGTTGGAAGCGGTATTCAAACAGACCGAGCAGACCGCTGACCCGGCTGCTGGACTCGTTCGCCAGGTTTTCGCTCTGGGTAGCGGTGTCGAGTCCCTGCGCCAGGTTGCCATTGGCGGTGTCAACGGCGATACCGGTTCCGAATGAGCCGATCAGGAGAATGCCAACCAGGCTCGCGGCGATGATCACCCAGACGATTTCAAATGGTGTCATGCCGTACAGCAGGTCGACAAACGGAAGAATATAGGGCGGAAAGGGGGTCGGTGAAGAACCGACCGGTAGCCCCATTACCACGTAATCAATCAGAATCTTCAGCGGCCAGGGCAGGAACAGGATGACCGTAATGCCGATGAAACTGAGGATCAGTTTGACGAGGATCTGCGGCCAGTACGGCCAGACAAAACGTAAAGAGCGACCGATAAGGGCCAGTGTCTCGCCAGTGGTGACCCGTTCCCCGCTCATGTCTGTGCCTCGATTGACATCCCTGTTTCGGCTTCGACAAATGACCGGTAGGCATCGTTGTCCCGGATCAGCTGATCGTGCGGTCCAAACGCCGCGACCCGGCCATCGCGCAGGTAGAGCACGTTGTGTGCCTGGCGGATGGTGGACAGTCGATGTGTAATCAGGAACACGCATCGGGATTCACCCCATTGGCGCAGATTATCCATCACCCGTAGTTCGGTCTCGGCATCCAGGGCCGCGGTGGGTTCGTCGAGTATCAGGATGGGGGAGTCCTTGACCAGGGCCCGTGCGATGACGATGCGCTGGCGCTGACCGGTCGACAGCTTGGAAGCGCGTTCACCAAGCGGGGTGTCATACCCCTTCGATAGCTGAACGATGAACTCATCAGCGCAGGCGATCCGGGCGGCGGCGATCACGGCATCCCGGTCAGCGTCCGGTACCGCATAACGGATGTTTTCCAGCACAGAGGCCGTAAACAAGATGTTCTCCTGCGTGGCAATCGCAATTCTGCGGCGCAGTGACGCAATCGTGATTTCACGGATGTCCTTGCCGCCCACGGTAACGGCACCCTTTTGGGGGTCGGCGAGCCGCAGCAGCAGCGACATCAGAGTCGACTTTCCTGTACCTGTGGGACCAACAATTGCAGTGATGTTACCGGGGGTCGATACCAGGTTGATGTCTGACAGAACGGGGCGCAGGTGGTCGTAGCCGAACGTCACATGTTGAAACGTCACACCGTCACCGATGTTCTCAAGGTCACTGGCGTCGGGGGCATCCATTATTTCTGGCTCAAGATCAAGAATCTCGAACACCCGATTGAGTCCGACAGCCATGTCCTGGGCGCGCCCCCAGATGGTGATGAGCGATTCCAGTGAGCCCACACTATCATTGATGCGGGTCGTCGCAGCGGTAAACGAACCAAGATTCCAGACTGCAAAGCCGAAACCAAGGAGCAGATTCCGCGCGTAGGTGTCCGCTTCCGCATTGGCATAGAGCGCCGCCACTGATTGGGTCGCAAGAACCGCCAGGCCCACAACCACGAACGCAAGGATACCCATTACCGTCAACATGACCCGGGCTTCGAATGCTGCCGCAAAGGCGTCCTGCGACAGGTGTTTAAATGCAGATTCACGCTGGCTTTCGTTGCCGGTGGCCTTGATGACACGGATGCCGACCACACTCTCCTGGATCCAGGATGTCAGCCGACTGTTGCGTTCCCGGGCGCGGCGGAAGGCAACCCGCAGCGGTGATGAAAAGTAACGCCCCAGGAACAGCACCGGGGCAATTGCGATGCCCAGGATAAAGGCCAGCAAGGGACTGAACGCAGCGACCACGCCAAGACCGAACATGTAGCGTCCCAGGAACATCAACGGGTCCAGGAAAATCGAGCGGATGATCGATGTTACCATCGCACTGTCCTGGTAGATCCGGTAGATCGTATCGCCCGTTCGCGCCTGGCTGTGGAATGCCAGCGATTGCATCTGCAACTGATCGATAAGGCGCAATCGCATCAGTTGGTTGATGCACTGAAAAATCCAGACGCTGTACTGGTACAGGAACATGCCAGCGATGATCCATACTCCGACCAGCGGAATGAGGGACCAGATCACCAGCCAGGGCAGCTGTCGCCGGGCGTCCGCGGACAGTTCCTCCACCTCGACGAATACCGCTGGATCGAGGCCATAAATGCCAACATGGAGAGGCCCGAGTGGTTTGGCACCGATAATGCCGCCGTTCAACAGGCCGGTGATGATGAAACCGAGAACAGTGGTAAACAGAAAGACCAGCGCCGAACACACCACAAAGAAGATCAGGTGTCGGGTCAGTGGTTTGATGAAAGTCCAGGTGCGCAGGAAAATCTGCAGAACGCGGGCAAATTCAAGATCATCGGGAACGGGTGTATCGTTCGCACCTTCGTAAGGCGTCGTCTCCGCACTGGTACTGGTCATTCTTCCCTCCCGCGAGCCGCTGACGCGGCGAGGTTAAGTTAGTGTATTCCTGGCGTAACGGGACGCTTGTCCATCACGCTAGTGAAGCCGGTTTAGCGACGAAGTTGTCTATCTTTATCAATATTGCTTGATTGCTCTGCGGAAGCGACTCATAAAATGCTTCAAGCGAACGAAGATTTTACCAACGCTTAAACTCGGTTTGAATCACCTATCCTCAGCTGATTGAGACGGACAGCGTTTAGGGACTTTTTAAATACCTGGGCTAATGCTCATCAAATCTTCAAAATTTTTGGCGTAGAAGTTATCTAACTCCTCTGGTGATGCTTGGACTAGGTCCAGGCTGCGTTCAAAATCGCCAAACGGATCACTGCCACCTTCGGGGTGAGGGTAGTCGGTATTGAACATCAACATTTCTTTGCCAACGCAGCGCAGTACCCAGCCTGTGTCTTCCACATGCAACGGTGTGGCTCTTACTTGACGCCTCATATAGTCTGAAGGTTTCATCGATAAGTTTTTCAAGCCGAGATCAAACTTGCCCAGCAAGGACACGCCCAGGTCCAGATTTGCCAAACAGGCAGGCAACCAATTTGCGCCCAGCTCAATGAGGCCGATCTTAAGGTTTGGGAAACGCTCCAGCACACCGTCATAGATCATGCAGGTAAGCCAGCGCTCTATAGAGTGGTGTAAAACGGGCAGGTCTTTTGGCGAGGTTGTTTCTACATTCATCGACATTGGGTCGAGCTCACGATTGGCGCCGGTATTCTTGTACTTTTTTGGCATGTTAATACCGCTACCGATGTGCAGCACTATGGGCACACCGGCTTCTTCCATTTGCGCCCAAATGGGGTCGTAGGCAATGTGTGAAGGTGCGCGTCCTTCAACGGCGTCTGAGCGTAGCCAAAGTGATTTAACGCCCATGTCGATGGATTGCTTGGCACTTTCCAACGCCAGTTCCGGGTCTTTTTGTGAGAGGTAGCCCACTGATAAAAGGCGCTGCTTATCGGCGGAGCAAAAATCGACCATGGCTCTATTCATGGCTTCACTGCCGCCGTAGACCACCTTTGGGTCTTTAGAATTTGCAAAGCGAGAGGCAAACACCAGGCCGGGGAATACTAACTGGCTGCTAATGCCTGCAATGTCGAGTGAGTCTCGGCGCTCCTCGCCATTAACTGCACCGTATGCCGCCATGAGGTTTCGTTTTCCGGGGCTGCCGTATAAGTCAGATTTCAAAAGCTCGGTCAGTTCAGGGTCGTTGCCTGCCAATCGATTTTCAGCCTGTGCAAAGGCAGGCTTTAATTGTGGAATGGCTTCAAGATCTATAAAGGGCTTGTCGAGGTTTTCTCGAACGTACTCGCTTGCATAATCTTCCATCGAACCACCGGACTCTGTAATGTGGCTATCGGCATCGTGGACTGTCCGGTTGGCGCAGTGTGCTGTTGGCTGGTTCATGTTGATTATTTCCTATATAAATGGATTGGTGTTAGCAACTCTTGACCTTCTTTCCGGGCCGCGCCCGATGTCCATCCCTTGCGGAGTTGACAAGAAAATCATCCAGCTCAAACAAGTGGTATCGACATCTATGATTCGGCGGTGTCCGCGTAGGTTATGAGGGAGTCCAGGCAGAGCGTTCTTATTTAAGAGGGTCTAAAATAGTGTATTTATTTGTGAGTGTCAATAATAAGGTACAATCTACTGATGAGCGCTAAACAACGAACTCGACTCTCACCATCAGCCAGAATCGACCAGCTACTCGATGTCGCCAAACAGATGATTGTGAGCGATGGGTTGCAATTGTTTACAATAGAGTCACTGGCACGCACGGCAGCTGTATCGAGCCCACTGGTCTACAATTATTTCTCAAGTCGCCAGGCACTGCTGCGGACTTTACTGGAGCGGGAGTATAGGGTAATCGGCAGTACACTATTCTCCGAAGTTGGCAACGCAAACAGCTTTGAGGAGGTTATTAGAATGTTCGTTGCTAATAACTTCGATCATCATGCACCCGGCAACATACTGCCTGTTTTACTGAGCCAACCAGAAATAGCCGATAGTATCAGGGAACTGCGTAAGCAGCAGGGCATACAAACCGCACGCTATCTGGTTGAGAATACCGCCAAAACCTACAAACTCACCGTTGAGCAAGCGCAGTTGGCAGTGACCATGTCCTCCGGTGCATCAATTGCTGCCGCAGAGTGGGTTGCGATGAACAAACTCGACCGTAAACACGCGATTGATATGGCACTGGCGTATATCAAGGCGGGCATGGAAGGTCTGGCGGACGATTAGCTCGCAGCCCTGAATGTTGGTGCTAGTGGGTTACCTGTTCTACTTCGAATACTTTCTCGAGAACTTCTCGCCTGTCCTGTGCGAATTACTAATACTGTATAAAAACAGCAGGATACTCAAGATCAGATCGAGTGATAAAATAGTGCCATGCTTGAAATCATCGAACTGCTAATTCATTTCGTTATCACCTTCATCAAACTTCTAAAGCCAGGAGGAGTGAAAGTGGTGATGGCTGAAACGATTGCAATGAAACAACAGCTCATCGTCATGAACCGTAATAGGAAGAGGTCGCCAACGCTCGCTACTCGAGATCGGTTTTTGTTTGGCTTATTAACGATGTTGTTAGGTCGGTGTCGCCTTCAAAAGATTGCTGTCATCATAAAACCAGCCACCATTCTTGCCTTTCACAAGTCATTGGTGAAACGAAAATATAGCCTGCTCTATTCGAATAAGAAAAAGAAAGTCCCTGGTAGGAAATCACAAGATCAGGCTTTGATTGATCTTGTCATCGATATGAAAAATCGTAATCCATCGTTTGGTTATGGTCGCATTTCGATGCAAATATTTGAAGCTTTCGGGATTTCTATCAGCCGTTTCGCTGTTGGTAGAATTTTACGCAAAAACAAACGCAACCTGCCTACTGGCGATGGCCCGTCCTGGTTAACATTCATGGGCCATGTGAAGGACAGCCTATGGTCCCCGGAATGCCGGCCAGAAGATCTGTTTCGATGTGAATCGGCAACCTTGAAATCTCACTGGATGATGGTCGTCATTGATCAGTTTACGCGGAGGATTATTGGCTTTGCGGTGCATGCTGGTGACTGTGATGGCGTTGCCTATTGTCGAATGTTTAATCAGATAACAGCCGGTAATCCAATGCCAAAATATCTGAGTTCAGACAATGATCCGCTGTTTCTCTTTCATCGTTGGAAGGCGAATTTGCGTGTTCTTGATATAGACGAATTGAAATCTGTTCCTGGCACGCCGACATCACATCCGTTTATCGAGCGGGTCATTGGTACAACCAGGAGGGAATACCTGGATCAGCTTTTCTTCTTTAACGGGGTTGATTTGCAGCGAAAACTCGATCATTTTCAAGATTACTACAATGAAAATCGCGCTCACTCATCGCTAAATATGAAAACACCTCGAATGATGGCAATGGAAAATGCAGGTGAAAAGAATATTGCTTCGATTGACGATTATCGTTGGAAATCACATTGCAATGGACTGTATGAACTACCAGTAGCAGCGTGAATTAAGAAATCGCACAGGACACGATCATGAAGGACGTAAACTCAACAAAGCACAAATATACAGAGATTTAGAAGAATTATTCGGAAGACGTAACAAAGCTTTTGAACGCAGGATGATGAACATTTCGCATGTTGTTGTCACGCTAGGTGGTGAACCTGTGAAGGGTCTCCTCCCAGCCTCAAATATTGGTGCAAATACACAACCCATTATTGAGAGGATAGCAATGGGTTGGCGCGTATAGCCTAGAGCAAGGAGGAGACCACACTTGGACCGCTTGAAGAAATCGACGCTGGCCTATTACAGCCTGGCCGACCTGCCTATCGCCATGTCACTATTTCCGGTGGCCGTATTCATTCCGCGCTTTTGGACCACCGACATGGGAGTGCCGCTCATCACGCTCGCATCGATCGGCGTGGCCGTGCGTCTCTTCGACGTCATCACCGATCCGTTGATGGGCTACATCAGCGACCACACCCACAGCCGCTTCGGCCGCCGCAAGCCGTGGATTTTCCTGGCCACACCCATCATGATGCTCTCCATCTATATGCTCTTCATGCCCCCGGAGGATGCGGGCACGCTGCACTATGCAATCTGCAGTGTGGGCCTTTCCATCGCCATCACCATGATGCTGATCCCTTACTATGCCTGGGGTGCCGAGCTCTCCACCGACTATAACGAACGCTCCCGGATCACCGGCGGACGCGCCATGGCCGGCATCGCCGGCAGCCTATCCGCGCAGCTGGTACCCGGGGCAGCACTGCTGCTCTTCGGCATAGGCGGCAGCAGCGAAGTGCTGATGATGGTGGGCACCACCATGCTGGTCCTCATGCCCATTTGTGTGTCGCTTTGCCTGTGGAAGGTGCCGGAACCCCAGACCTACGAGAAGTCCGTGGTGCCGGTGTTCGAGGGCCTCAAGCTCATGTGGCAGAACCGCCCGTTCAAGCAACTGGTGCTGGCCTTCATGATCGGTTCCATCGGGCTCAGCATCACCACGCCCTTGTATCTATTCTTCATCGCCGATGT
>DUAT01000131.1:1948-2800 GCA_012960755.1 Gammaproteobacteria bacterium | reverse complement strand
CCATCGATTTCACTGGCGATCAATCCGGTCAATACACCTGAGCCCTGGGAATGACCGATCAACACCACCCCTCTGCCGTCGTTATCATGTTTCAAATAATACCGCCAGGCATCAACAACATCCTGGTATCCGAGCGCTCTGTCACTCTGTATTGGTTTGTCGCTGAATCCAGCACGCAAGGCTGTTAAAGTAACCTGCCGGTAAAGGGGCGCGAAAGTTCGGCAGACTGCACCAAACCGGGCAAATTGCGCATGAATCACCGTCATTTCTTCCGGACCCGCGACCATGTCAGAATTTCCAGTCGGGTCATTCGAGACTGTCGGATAAACATAAAAACAATCGACTGGCGGGTTTTTATGTGGAACATACGGTTCAACGGTCAGCGACCCGTCTGCAGCTACAATCGTCGTATCCAGATTGGTATCACACGCATTCATAAAATCCGGTCGACATAACCAGGACTCCTTATCGGCGTAGTCGACCGCGAAGCTGGCGTTAGATGTTAAAAGCAGTAGCGACAGAACGATTCGACAAGACATGTCCAGTTCCCAAAAAAAGAGTCAGGTATAATAATAATCCAACTACAGCACCGATATCCAATCTGTCATCAACCACGGTTTTGACGAACATCCCGCGCCTGAACTTACTCAGGCGCGAGTTCCCCGGCAATACACCAAACTCTAAAGCAGCTCGCCTCCGCAGGCTGATGCGGTTGTTCCATACTTTTCATAGGCCTTAATGACATTGGCACCGGTACGCCAGCGATGAACTTCATCCGGCCCATCAACCAGCCGCTGACTTCGAATGCCCGTGTACCAGCGAGCCAGTGGTGTGTCATGACTGTATCCAAGG
>DUAT01000131.1:0-1938 GCA_012960755.1 Gammaproteobacteria bacterium | reverse complement strand
ATGCAATTGCAGCGCGGTATCAACAACCTGGTGCACCATATTGGCGAGAAATACCTTGGCAATACCATTTTCCTGCCGCAGATCCATACCATTTTCAGCCTTATAGGCAATGTGCAGCAGCATCAGACGCGCCTTGTAAATTTCGGCGGCGCAATCTGCCAGCATCCAACGCACACCCTGACGATCAGCAAGGCGCTTGCCAAACGTATTTCTGCTGATCACATGCTTCGCTGCAAGGTCCAGCGCCCTTTGTGCCATTGCGACGTTGTGCATACCATGTCGAAGGCGACCATAAGCCAATCTGTGCTGGCCCATATTAAACCCCTGTCCCTGACCGCCGAGAATATTGTCCCGCGGGATCACAAGATTCTCTATATTAATTTCTGAATGTGATCCGCCGAGCTTCAGGCCCAGTTCGGTATGCGGCTGCATTGTTTCGATGTTACGCAGTATCTGATATCCAGGATTTGGCAGTTCTACAATAAAAGTACTGTATTGCTCGTGCCGCGGCGCATCAGGGTCAGTTTTCGCCATAACAATTGCAATGTCAGCTACATTCGCCGACGAGCTAAACCACTTTTCGCCGTTAAGCACCCAGTTGTCACCATCCAGTACCGCTGTTGTTTGCATACCTGTCGCATCAGCCCCGGCTGCTTTCTCAGTCATTGAATAGCAAATACGCTTTTCACCATTTAAAAGCGGTTTCAGGAATTTCTCTTTCTGATAGTCGGTACCATGCTCCAGCAGGGTGAGCATGGTTGCATCGTCAGGGCCCTGGGTGTTCATTGAAAGTGCGCCAAGGAAACTCTCACCAAGTTCCATCTGAACCAGAGCATTCGCAAGCGGCCTTAAACCCATACCACCGTGCTCTACCGGGATAAACGGGCACCAGTAACCCTGGCTTCTTGCGCTCGATCTTAATTCAGCCAGCACCGATTCATAATTTTCCGCAGTGCAGTTTTCCTCTGCAGGGATGCACTCCTCCTGAACAAACTTACGGATCTTTGCGCGGATGGCTTTAGTTTCTTCCGGTATCTCGAAATCAATCATGCTTTTCCCCTTTTTAAAAAATTGAATGTTGTTCGGATCAGACAATAGTTTCTTTGATCCGTCATTTAATCGCAAATTGAAATACAAAACTGATCTGTGTCAGTCTAATGTGCCAATTTTTACACTTCGTTCATGGGGACAGTTTTGCTATTTCACAAATATTACATCCTGACGACAGTGCTCACTGGGCTGCTTGTAGCCTGTTCTGAACCTGGCAGTTCTCCCGACGTCTCTTCCAAACCAGCATCGGCTGTTCCGCCAAAAGACAACACCGGGGATTTGTTTGTTCAATGCGGGACGTTTATTGATGGGCAAAGTGATAACGCAAGCAAGAATGTCTCTGTTCTCATTCAAGATGGAAAAATCTTATCAGTGGGCGCAACCATAGAAGCACCACAGGGTACACCCGTGATCGACCTATCGGATTACACCTGCCTGCCCGGCCTCATCGATATGCATACACATATTATGGAGGATGATTACACAGTCCAGAGCGATTATTACAGCCACAGCCTTGAGTACACGATGCAGAAGGGCCGGGAGTTTACCAACACTACTTTGATGGCTGGCTTTACGACGGTGCGAAATCTTGGGGTGTATTACGGGGGATCAAGCAATTTAATGCGGGATGAGATCAATCGCGGTGATGCCATTGGCCCTCGCATGCAGGTTTCGTCCTTCTATCTGTCGATTCCGGGCGGGGGTGGTGACATTGTTACCCCGGATTTCCCGGAAGAAGATATTCCGGCCCATTTGCGACAGGGTATCGCGCGAGGACCTGATGAATTTCGGGCAAAAGCACAAGCGGCCGTGGATGGCGGGGCTGGTGTGCTCAAAGTTCTCGCATCAGGTGCCGTACTTGCCTTTGGCGGCGTGCCCGGGGCTCCA
>DUAT01000130.1 GCA_012960755.1 Gammaproteobacteria bacterium | reverse complement strand
GCTGCCACGCGTGGCTTGAGACGCACACAGGCTGCGAAAGCGCACTGTTAACGCATTCCTGCACTGCTGCTTTGGAAATGGCAGCATTACTGATGGACATTCAGCCAGGTGACGAAATCATAATGCCCTCTTTCACCTTCGTATCCACCGCGAATGCCTTTGCGCTGCGTGGCGGTATACCGGTATTTGTAGATATTCGGGAAGATACACTCAATATTGACGAGACGAAAATTGAAGCTGCAATAACGCCACTCACGCGCGCCATAGTCCCGGTGCACTATGCTGGCGTGAGCTGCGAAATGGATGCCATTATGGACATTGCTTGCCGCCACAACCTGCTGGTGGCAGAAGACGCAGCACAGGGTATACTGTCGACCTACAAGGGACGCCCCTTGGGCAGTATCGGCGAGCTAGGCACTTTAAGCTTCCATGAGACCAAGAATGTCATTTCTGGTGAAGGCGGCGCCCTATTAATCAACAAGCAAGAATTAGTATTACCCGCTGAAATCATCAGAGAAAAAGGCACTAATCGTAGCCAGTTCCAGCGCGGCTCTATTGATAAATACACCTGGCAAGCGCTGGGTTCTTCCTACTTAACAGGCGAAATAACCGCCGCTTTCCTGGCCGCACAGTTGGAGCGCGCAGAGTGGATTACACAAAACCGACTTGATAGCTGGTTGCTTTACCAACAAACGCTAGAATCACTAGAAGCCGCCGGCCACCTTCGCAGGCCGTCGATCCCAGAGCATTGCGTTCACAATGCCCACATGTACTACATCGTTCTTGCGGATCACACCTCCCGTGATGCCCTACTAGCCCGGTTAAATAACGCAGGGATCAATGCTGTTTTTCACTATGTGCCGTTACATACCTCGCCGGCCGGTCAACAGTTCGCCCGATTGGGAAGTGAGATGAACATCACTGAGGCCATGGCGCCACGCCTGATTCGCCTACCACTGTGGGTGGGCATGACCGCCGAAGAGATTGGCCGTGTCTGCAAAGCTCTAGCATCTAGCCTCTAAAATATGCACACTGAGAAAGTAACCACAACGCGTCCACCCCCTTCACTTTGGCGCTGGTTGACCAACATTTAACCAAGAGGGAAACACTTTGAGCACTCTGCAAGCCCATATGCTGGCACTGGCTACGCCAATTTTTGCCGCCATCAGTCAGATTTTGATGAAATGGCAAACTTCATTGACTAAAGACCAGCTCGAAGAATTGGACTCAAAATTACTCTTCTTGGCACACTTCCTATTACGACCCTGGGTAGTCGCCGCATTTTTTTTTACCTTCCTGGGTGGTATCACCTGGATACTAGCGATTTCGAAACTGGAGCTTAGTCAAGCGTACCCCTACGTCGCGATCACGTTCATTGTGGTGCCAGCGGCTGGGCTGTTTATTTTCGGCGAGACAATGTCTACCCAAAAATTATTAGGAAGCGCGGTTGTCGTAGTTGGTATAGGCCTCGTGATGGTAGATAGTTGAGACCACACTCCAAAATCTTTCCTAAGTTATTGAAGATGGCAAGATGTCACAGGTAACCCGTGGAATCTACAGCGTTCTCTCGAGCCCATTAATTTACAATACGCTACAAAAGCTTTTGGGTGCCGGCGCCACTAGAGACAAAATTGTAAAGCGATTTATTAGACCGTACGCGGGCATGGATCTACTGGATGTCGGCTGCGGCACGGCGGAAATTCTCTCGCATCTGCCCGAAGGGGTGCGCTACGTAGGCTTTGATGCCAGCGCCGACTATATCGCGCATGCCCGCCTGCAATTCGGCAGCCGTGGTGATTTCAAGCAAGGCCTGGTAACAAAGAAGACATTGGAATCTTCAGGGAACTATGACCTGGTGTTGGCGAGCGGACTATTGCACCACCTTGAGGATGAGGAAATAGTGGTTTTTGCTGAAACTGCGAAGCGGGCACTCCGGCCAACGGGTAGGCTGATTACCATAGACTGCGCTTATATTCATAACCAGAACCCCATTGCCAGGTTCCTTGCCTCACGCGACCGTGGGCAGAATGTGCGCTCACCGGAAGGCTACGCAAGATTCTTCCCTGTTGATGACGGTTGGGATGTCAAGATTCACCTATGCCACGATCTGCTTCGACTTCATTATACCCATGTGGTGTTGGAAGCTCAGCTTCTCGACCGAGACGACGACTGAATCGCAAATAAAGCGCCGCAAAGAACACCCCCAACATGCAGATGACGAAACTGGAACGCCAGTAGGTGGGCCGATAGCGAAGGCTGATATCGTGCAACCCTGCATCCGGCAGCAGCACACTCATCAGGCCGTGATTTACACGCTGAAGTTCGCGGACTTCACCATCCACCTGACTACCTTCAACATCAACGCCGACTATCTGCAGAAACCCTAAGCTTCTGAATCTCCACCGACTTGTTAGCTTGATCCAAAGGATTAGATTGACCGGAGGTGGCAAACGAATGCACTCTAATCTAGCCTCTATAAGTCTGAGTTTTTGCCCCGGGCGACTTACAGTTACAAAGGGTCGCTGAATAAATGTAACGAGAAGAGCAGACACGACTACATCTTTTTAATTGCCCACACAGACGAAGCCCGTAGGCAAAATTGGAATTTTAAGTAGAGTAGCGAACAAATTTTATTCCGGCGCAAACATCCTGGAGGCTTCATCCCGGTAGCCAGCATCGAACGAGCTAACGAACGCTTGCTGGTGAAGGGAAATGGCTCGCCTGTCCTGTTCATACCTCCTAAGATGGTGAAGGTTTCGAAGTCGTAATCCCTTCCGAAGTGAACCCCTGTAAACCTTCATATCCGCAATATCGATTA
>DUAT01000129.1 GCA_012960755.1 Gammaproteobacteria bacterium | reverse complement strand
CGCCAGCTTCTTGTCGGCTTGAACAATCCCTGTATAAAGCACGTTCTGAACCGGCACATAGACCACACCCAGCACCGGAGCGTTTTCTTCTATCAGCGCAACATTAACCGTAAATTCACCATTACGATTGATAAATTCTTTGGTGCCATCAAGGGGATCCACGAGAAAATACCGATTCCAGCCTTGCCTTGTCTGAAATGGAACCAGCTTGGATTCCTCGGACAATATTGGGATCTCGGGTGCCAGCTTACTCAGACCAGCGACGATGATCTTTTGAGCCGCAAGATCTGCAGCTGTCAGAGGAGACTGGTCAGACTTTGTTTGAATACCCAGATCCTCACGTTCGTAAACTTCGAGAATCGCTTTGCCAGCTTCACGACAGATCGCAGAGATACCTTCCAGTAATTGTTCCATGTTCAGGTTAGAATGCCTCACAATGTTGAAATAAAGAGATTCCTGGCCAGATTAGAGAGCTGATCTGGGGCTGATGACTAAAATACCAAGTTTTGGGGCTCTATGGTACTCCTGCACGCACACTTCAGTTGATGTGAATATTGAGAGGCAATATTCACATTTTCTTGATCTGATAATAGCCGAGCAAAAACAATAGTTTATGTCAACACGAGCATCGGATAGATCAGGGCAAACTGATATTAAGGTTCGAACTATGAATGACGCCCAAAAGGTCAGGCTCGACAAGTGGCTTTGGGCCGCAAGGTTCTTTAAAACCCGTGCAAAGGCAAAACAGGCCATTGATGGTGGCAAAATCCACGTGGAAGGCGTTCGTGGTAAAGCTGGTAAAGAACTCCGATTGGGAGATCAGCTCAGGATCAGGCAAGGCTGGGATGAGAAAACGGTCATCGTTACAGGTCTATCGGATAAGCGCCGTGGTGCCCCGGAAGCACAGGGACTATACCTTGAAACAAAGGAGAGTAGTGAATTGCGCCTGAGAGTCGCTGCACAACGTCAATCAGCGGGAAAGACCGGCGTCACCGGGCGTCCGAGCAAGAAGAACCGTCGCCTTATTCATCAATTTCGCGAAAAAAATCTCGACTGACGAGACCCGACACGACCACACTTTGAACGACTGGTAAATAATTGACATGACCACAGCATACACAAAGACCCTCGAGGCGCTGCGAACAATCAGTTCCCAGGCTCTGCAGTTCAATCGAGGCATCGAACGAGAATCTCTGCGGGTAGACGCGCAGGGTAACCTTTCCCAGGCCCCTCACCCTTCTTTCCTTGGCTCGAAGTTGAGTCATCCCACAATTACCACAGACTTTTCCGAAGCCCAGCTTGAACTCATCACTCCGGTGTCGCAGTCCGTGGACGAAACGCTGAGTACACTGGTCGATATTCACCGGTTCGTATACACAGGTCTCAAAGACGAAATACTCTGGTCTGCAAGTATGCCCTGCGTCCTGCAGGGTGATACAAATGTTCCTCTTGCGTACTACGGTTCATCGAATCTTGGAAAACTGAAAACAACCTATCGAAACGGACTGGGCAACCGTTACGGCAGGTCCATGCAAACTATATGCGCTGTTCACTATAACTTTTCCTTTTCCACAGAACTCTGGCGCGAACTGGCAAGAATCGAGCAAGCCACCAACAATTCTGATTACCGCACAAAACGATACTTTGATGTCATGCGCAATTTCCGCCGGTTCTCATGGCTTGCTGTCTACCTCACCGGCGCCTCACCAGCCATTTGTAACAGTTTCGTTAGGGGTCAGGCTCACAACCTCGATCAGTTTGATGAAGGCAGCCTCTACAGACCTGGGGCAACTTCATTGAGAAATGGTGACCTGGGTTACCAGAGTGACACACAGTCCGAATTAATGAACATCTGCTATAACAGTCTGGATAACTACGTTATGAACATAGCCAGGGCAGTCACGACGCTGTTTGAACCCTATGTGGACATTGGTACCTGCAGGGATGGAGAGTACCTGCAGGTGAATGATTCTATTTTACAATCAGAAGCTGAATTCTATACGACAATCCGGGCTAAGAGAGTACCTGCCAGAGGCGCAAATTTTCTCCAGACATTGCTTGATGAGGGTGTCGAGTATATTGAAGTTCGACTTCTGGACGTCAACCCGTATCACCCGCTGGGGATCGATGAGGAAACAATACGCTTCCTTGATACTTTCCTGCTTTACTGTTTGCTGATTGATAGCCCTAATCACGACGATAAACTATGCCAAAGCGTACAGGCAAACGTGGATGAGATCGTCCGCAAGGGTCGAGACGTGACTGCTCAATTGAACGACCAGGGCACACAACGCTCAGTTTCAGAGTGGGGTGAGGAAATTTTGGCTGATCTTCTGCCATTGGCCAGCCTGCTCGATGCCGCAGATGGCAGCCAAAATGAAGGTGAAGGAGTCCACCAGCAAAGTATCCGAAGCCAGCAGAAAAAATTAAACAACCCGCATTTGACACCCAGCGGTCAGATTATGGATGACATGAAATCCGAGTCCATACCATTCTTTCGATTCGCAATGAACAAAGCACTCGCGCACAAAAACCACTTTCAGGAACAGCCTCTCTCCGTTGCCGAACTTGCGTACTTTAATGACCTGGCAGCCACGTCTACGGCTGATCAACATCAGCTGGAACAATCCAGAGAGGAAAACTTTGATACTTACCTGCAAAAAATCCAGCAACAATACCGGGATATTGTTGGGCCAGGTTAAACATGCAACATGAATCACCTTGCCCATTTTTATCTCTCACAATCACACGAGGCTTTGATCGTAGGTGGCTTTCTCGGAGATTTTGTCAAAGGCCGATTAACGGGGAAATTTCCAACCGCGATCGAAGAGGGCATTCG
>DUAT01000128.1:2430-2841 GCA_012960755.1 Gammaproteobacteria bacterium | reverse complement strand
GACGTACTCGACCTTAGTACCGACGAAATCGGCTTGGTCTTTAGCACTCTCAAGGATTTTTGTACTCTTGTTTACCTTTTTGTAAATGGACAGTTCCTTAAAACCATCAACGAGTCGCCACTCAAAGATTCGAGGGCGTACTCCGGTTTTTTGTTGTCCGCGTGTTACCGCATACTGACAAAGATGTGTTCTAACATCTTTTTGTTCAACTGTTACAACACTTATAGCCGGCACTGAAGCCGCTCTACAAGCGTGTACTTGGTCTGCAAATTCAACCATAGTCTATGTACTCCTTATGAGTACTGTGTTATCTGCGGGTGTATTATCATATCGCACTAGGGATTAAAATGATGTGGGACCGAACCCACCAAACTTGCTAGAGACAAGTTATCGTTTTCCCGCATTGCTGAA
>DUAT01000128.1:0-2408 GCA_012960755.1 Gammaproteobacteria bacterium | reverse complement strand
TTCGTAGAGTTTATCCAGTCTCTACTTTAGTTACACACTTGTAACTGGCCGAACTATATCCGGAGAAAGGGGAAAGGTTGGTACCTTTCTTCCCAAATCACGGATGTCGTATCTTGTGTCATCAACGAAGATGTTCTGGCAGAAGATTGCGTGCCCATAAGGGTGTTACTCTGGTAGACAAACCTAAGTTTGCCTGTCCTAAAGTATACATTATGCAATATCTTTGCCACAGATATGGAAAGAAGTTCTTCTTCCCATGTTTTTCTTTGTCGATTTTTGTAAAGTGTTTTAGTCATCACAATTGCTGAACTGCGTCGCAGTCCCACGTTTGTGCGTTGCCTTCAGAGAAAGCAATGATGTTTTGGTCAGCAGAAGTACTGGCAATCACCCACTGAGTGGGGCTGCCGCTTGCTGTCATGAATTAGAGGTCCTGCGGTTGTGATATGTGTGGGAAACAAAGAGTTCCCCACAATATCATGTGTACCACAGTGATTCATTATCAGTTTAGTAGATAGTTATCATACTTTGTGTTGCATCTATAACTGTAGGAAACCTACGTTATCTTATTGCAATGGTGCTCTTGTGCATAGTTTGCAACTCATCTACCGGGACGCCAAACAGATAGCGGTAGTAATATGGTTTTAATTCCATATTTCGCCAACTATTGATGGGTCCCGTGAGTTTTTCTTTGCCATAACTAACGTTCGAAGTTTACTATCTCGTGTTCGAACCGACCTTGGTGTCTCTGCTTTAGCGGAGATAGGGTGGTGTTCGTAGGAGTAAACTTACGTTTGTTTTAGTTCGACTGGTTTGGGCTCCTTAAATGGAGATTTAATACCAGTGGCAGAGGTATCCATGTCACCCCGGAGGGTTGTCTGGTGTGTTGTATATGCATAAGTGCTTCTTTTAGATTCTATACAGAATCCAAAGTTCTACTTTTCTCTTATTCATCAGGGTATTATCCCTGTGCTGAATTCATTTGACTTTTATTTGTCATCTAGACCAGCGTGAACTGGTCATTGACATCATGAGCACCATTCAGTATCTGGACAGTGCTCGTCTTCTTTACATTAATTCAGGGAAATACATCCCATCTTTAATCTCATTAAGATTTAGTTCTGGCAATGTCGCTAACTTCCACTAGGGAAATTTGCTTCTGCCTGTATATATTTAGATAGTAGGTCTGTTATCCAGTCCTCTAACGTACGTTTCCGAAAGTTTATCGGTATTTTCGAGCCCGTAGGGACTCGAGTTCCATATCTCCTCAGGAGATTGCGCTGCTGCTCTATCTCTTTTTGAGACAAAGGCATGATTTTCCATTCCATTCAGGTTACCTTCAGCGGAGACACTGTCTCTTCCGTCGGCAATATTGATTGCGGTGAGTGCACCATCACTGGTCCTCCCACTCTTTTTATCCAAGTTCTTGTTCATCATAGTCACAAGATTTCCAGTCCGCTCTCTATATGGAGCCGGATGCTGGTAGTTTGTTTGGCTTGGTAGGGCGTCCACGCTTTCCATGGCTTTCCCTCTGCTGCCAGATTCATAGTCTTTTCTTCTCATTCTCACTGCAAACGTAGCCTTGCCGGCGTGTCTGCAATCGATAGTCGTTCCAACGAATTCGTCACCGTGCGATGCTCGTAACCAATCATCTTGGTTAGCGATAATCTCACTTCAGTATTAATTCCATATACACGTGAATTTCTCCAGTTTCCAGTTACTAGTAGTAACTGCGTACTGGCCTTTAGTCCCCACCAAACGTTCGTTTAGTAGTTCTTTTTAGCCTCCTATGTGCGCAGAACTTTCCTGATTATCTTGAGTTCCCTCACTCCTAGTAGAAGTTGAGTAAAATCAAATCTTATGGAAGATATTCCTTGCCGAAGAAGATGCAGGGTTCAAGTACCCTCGCCACTGCTACCCTAGGGTTAAACCTAGGTTTGCTGTTAATAGGGGCATAAAATTTCAAACCACCCTTGCATATCTTATTCAAAAGAAAACACAAGATGTAATTGGTCTGAAATAACACTTATTCGCTAACATTTCTGGAGCGACTGGTGTTCATTTGCATAGTATTCGTTGCAACTGCTCTTTTAAGTGGCAGTTGCCATAGTAGATTATTATTCATTAGTGGGACCTCTCTCGAGGTACCATTAGTGGTCCAAATGGTTCGACTTTTGAGTTTTTAGCGTTCATCCGAACGCCTCCATGGTGACCTACCTCAGGTGAGGTGGGGCTCTTAGGAGGAAGAAAGGACTTTAATTTCCTTTTCTTGTTTCTACTTCCCGTAGAGGGAAGCCAATCAATGTCACTATTCCATGCCAAGCCATCTAGAGACGACCCAAGCATTGCGTGACTTTCTGTTTGAATAAGTTGGCATCAGTTTGCAAGCGTAACCCTGCAGAACCTGCGCC
>DUAT01000127.1 GCA_012960755.1 Gammaproteobacteria bacterium | reverse complement strand
TTTTCTGTTGGCGTAGGGATAAATGCGCTGCCGTGGTTTCAACCATCAGATAGCGGCAAAGCGGGTAATTCCAGATTGCCGGTTGCGCCACCGATGCCCAGCATTAAGAGTGCTGCGTACAGATTGATGCCGCTCGCACAGGAGGCACCCATCGTTAAAGAGATGATGCCGATAATTGATTGATAGTCTTCCAAGTGGAGATCACCTTCGTTGAGATGTTTGATTATGCAACGCAAGTATTGGGTAAACTAGAGGCTGAATCTAAAAGAGATCAATGGGATGAATTCCGCAAAAGTAAATAAAGATGGGTTGTTGGCTGGCAAGGTGGCCGTTGTCACAGGTGCAAGCCGCGGCATAGGTGAAGCCGTCGCTTACCGGTACGCGCAGGAAGGCGCAAAGGTCGTCGTTTCAGCGCGCACCCTCGAAGATGGTGATCACAAACTCAGTGGCGGCATCAATTCTGTTGTGAACAATATTCATGAGGCAGGTGGTGAGGCTCTGGCCGTCAGGTCGGACCTGGCGCTTAGCGAACATCGTGAAAACCTGGTGTACGAAACAGAAAAAGCCTTCGGACCCATCGATATTTTCGTCAACAACGCCGCAGTCACTTACTACGCGTCAACACCGGATTTTTCCAAGAAGCGATATGACCTGATGATGGAAGTGCAGGTTGTTGCTCCGTTTCATTTTTCTCAGATGGTCTTGCCGGGCATGATTCAGCGCCAATCCGGGTGGATTGTGAACGTTTCATCTCACGCGGCTATCCACCCACCGATTAATGCGGGTTCGAAAGGCGGAATTGTCTATGGTATGTGTAAGGCAGCGTTAGAGCGGTTTACGACAGGGCTTGCGGCAGAGGTCTATGATCAAAACGTCGGTGTCAATGTCATCTCACCGGGGCTAATAGCAACACCGGGCGCAGTTTTTCACAATCTCATCACCGAAGAGTCAAAGAGTCGGGTGACACCTGTTGAGGATATGGCTGAAGCTTGTCTGAGGCTTGTGCACGGCGATGCGAAAGAAATAACAGGCAAGATCACTTATGCTGATGAGATGATCAAGGCGTACGATCTGCGTCCGCAACCTTTGATCGCTGAATGTTGATTCCGGTCTCAAGGTGAGCCGGTTGGTATGCTTTTAATTTTTTAACATGTGTCATTGGGGTGGAACGATTGCCGGTGATTGAAATACACATTGGAGTGACTCGAAAATGAAAAGACGAACACTTGTTAAAGCAGGGCTCACTTTGCCCATCGGCGCGTCCATTCTTGGCTGCGCGCCTGATAAGAATTTGGCTTCCATGAGTGCAGGTTATGAAGAGGGCATGTACCTTGCAGAAAACTATGCGCCAGTCGTGGAAGAGCAGACACTGACAGAACTTAAGGTCACTGGAACCATTCCGGAAGAGCTGATTGGTCGGTTCTTGCGCAATGGTCCGAATCCGACAGGCGATGTAGATATTGCCAAACATCATTGGTTTACCGGCAAGGGTATGGTCCATGGGGTTCGACTTGAAGACGGCCGTGCAGATTGGTATCGAAATCGCTGGGTAGCAGGTGATTCGCCCAATACCAACGTAATTGGTCATGCGGAAAGAACCTTCGCGATCGTTGAATCCGGCGGTGCAGCCACTGAACTTAGTTACGAGTTAGAAACAATCGGCGCGGCAGATTGGGGCGGCTACACCGCGCACCCAAAAATTGATCCCGACACTGGAGAGCTGCACGCCCTGGCTTATGACTGGGCCAATATGCGGGACCATGTGAAATATCTGGTTGTCGATTCTGCTGCTAATCTCAGCAAATCCGTGGACATACCCATGCAGGGTATGTCTATGATTCATGACATGAGTCTGACGCAAAACTATGTGGTGATTTATGATCTGCCGGTCACCCTCAGTTTTAAAGCATTGGCGATGGGTTATGACTTTCCGTTTCGCTGGGACACTGATCATGAGCCTCGTGTCGGATTGATGCCGCGAAACGGCACACCTGAAGAAATCATCTGGAGTCCCATTGCGCCCTGTTATGCCTATCATCCGATGAATGCTTATGAGGATGAAGCTGGCAACGTTGTGATTGACATTTGTCGTTACGACAACATGTTTTTGCAGGACGTTAACGGACCGTTCGGAGACAGTTTGCCGCGGCTTGATCGGTGGACCATTAATCCGGCTCTAGCGAAATTAAGTGAACAGGTGATTGACGAGCGAAATCAGGAATTCCCTCGCTGCCATCCGGACCTCAACAGTAAACCGTACCAATTTGGTTATGCGCTCAGGGCAGAAGGTAAAAGCTTTCCCGCAATGCTGAAACACGATCTGAAGACAGGAGAATCCACCTCATTTGAATTCGGTGCAGGCAGACACGGCGCCGAGCCAATATTTGTGCCGAGAGATGGTGCCGACGCAGAAGATGATGGTTTCCTGATGACATTCGTCTATGACGAAACATCTGCTGCCAGCGAACTGTTGATCGCCGATGCCCGCGATCTTACGAGACCTGCTTTGGCGAGTATTCATGTGCCGAGAGTTCCCTATGGGTTCCATGGCAACTGGCTGCCAGATTAGGGTCGTCGGGGTTGTAGACAAAATCATTTTTGGGAACATACCTAGGTTGCTATCAGGCTTGACCGGGCAGGTAGCTTGGCTCTGGTGGGGTTGCCTGGGGATGTAGGAGAAGGATTAAGGTTGTTATTCATCCTAACCCCACCCACATATATCACCCCACATGAACGAGGATTTAAATAAACGCTCTCGGATGCTGATAGACCTTTAAAGCCTAAAAATTAGGTGTTCTTGGGTAATTTAGGGTGTTACAGGACGTGCTCGACTCTTAATATGGTACCGAGGGTCTCTCTATGACTAGACCTCTATCTATTTGTTTATTATAGC
>DUAT01000126.1 GCA_012960755.1 Gammaproteobacteria bacterium | reverse complement strand
ATAGTTTGCTGAGTAAGGGAACGTCTTTGCCTTGGGTTTTCGCCCAGGGTAAAAGCGAATAGGAACGACGTGTTGGCGTACCAATGGGTGTCACACAGGGGCCAAAGGGTACATTAAAAAAATCTGCTTCCCGCTTTGTATCAAAAAATATATATCTGCCTTTGGCACTAGTTGCGGCGACACCGCGCATGATCATCGGCAGTACGGGTTTGTGGCTGAGTGTGATCCCACAAGCATCGATCATTTCAATGGTGCGATCATAAATGATTGACGTATAGGGGCTGTTGAGAGATGGAAAGAATGCCAACGTTAGACCGGAAGCATCGACCCCACCCAAGTCATGAGAAGGCCGCGGTACAAGATATGGCTCAGTCGAGGCATTACATGCTTCAAGGTCACGAAGCCTTTGTTCCAGGTGGAACAGGCGATCCACCCCCCAATACCACTCACCGCCATAATGAAAAGTGCCGCCCGAATAATGATTCATTTCAGCAAGTAATGCAGAACCTTCATCAAGGGCTGTACCCAGTTCTTGCGGTTTCGCATTTAATGTAGAGGACGATAGATCGCCCGAAGGGTCTCCGGACCAGAGCGCTGTGCTGATATCCTTTATTTTGCCGAGGAACTCCTTCGTAGCCAGACCAGCGAGAATTTGTCCCGCAACTTTTTGTAGTTCAGGTTCTGGCACGCTTCCTGCATTTTCAGGAAACAACAAACCGTAATGCGGTGCGATCAACCCGCAATCTCTTCGCGCCCAAATGGCTAGTTTTTCTTCCTCTGGCTGATTGCGGCCACCTGATGCGCGGACCAGGTGGGGCACAATCTCAATATCATATCGTGCAGCAAAGTCAGCAACAACTTGAGCAGCAAGATGCGAGTAGGGATCGTCCAGCTGGTGAAAATAGTGCACGCGGTGAGGTTGCCGTTTGGCTTTCCGTTCTGTCTCGGCCTTCGCGCGGGCGTCCGCGATTCGACTCGCGCTGGCGGCACGGGACATGAATCTGGACGCTAGAAACCGTATCAGACGAGGCGGATCAACGATGAACGATCTGTTCGGATTGTTTTCTGGCTCTAACACAATGGACCTCTGGCAGACTGCCTTTTCTTATTCATTATAAAATTATAAACCTAATAAATTATGCGGCTTCATCAGCCATCCGTGCCTCGCGCTTCGCCGACCACCATTTATGTTTGGTTAGCACTGAATCAAATGACCAATCTATTTTGGATTGGCTCGTACAAATTTGACAATAGTCTCAGCCCACTCTTCTCCCTTTTGTTCTTGAAGAAAGTGTCCAGCGCCATTTATCGTGGTGTGAGGCTGACCTTGAGCGCCTGGTACTTGCTTTTGAAATACAACGTCACCGCCCGCTGTTATAGGGTCACTATCACTAAAGGAAGTTAGGAAAGGTTTCTCCCAACGCCTAAACACTTCCCAGGCTGCCGCGCCCTCAGCCGCTCCGGCATCAGTTACAGCTACTGGAACTCGCTGCGGCATGACTAAAGGGCCTGCCTTATAGCTCGAATCTGGAAACGGAGCATCGTAGGCTTCTTTGAGAGATGGATCTCCTACATTTCTTGAGATCATTGCTCCTGTAGGAATATACCCGAAAAAAATCATCACTTGATTTATCCGCTTCCAGGTCATAAATGCGCCACTAGGAACTTGATCAGCCTGTGGGTTCGGTAAGCCAGTGTTAGCAATAGCGACACGGGAAAATCGGTTTTCGTTCTCAGCCACGACTCTTAGTCCTATTAGGCCTCCCCAATCTTGGCCTACGAAAGTCACATCGTTGAGATTTAGCGCTTCAACTAACGCAGTTTGGGTATCCACATGAAATTGGTAAGTGTGTGTATCCATGCTGGTGGGTTTATCTGAGCGGCCAAACCCAATCAGGTCAGGTGCTATAGCTCTATAACCAGCCTCAACAAATATGGGGATCATTTTCCGGTAGAGATACGACCAGGAAGGCTCACCGTGAAGCATGAGTATCACTTCTCCGTCTTTGGGCCCCTCATCCACGTAGTGAACACGATAGCCTTGTATTTCGACATAGTTAGGCTCGAAATCATAGTCAGGAAGGTTCTCAAAACGACTATCTGGGGTACGCAATACACCAGGCCTTATCTCTTCGGCCTGTGAGAGAATTGACGTAAGAGAAACAACTATAGTTAGTATACGGCGGACAATATTCATATCTTACTTCCATGCGAGTGTATTGGGTTAAACACACGTATTTGATTGAAGCCGTTTGAGCAATGCTGTCTTTTCGATTCACGCAGAACTATTTCGTGCGTTTGCCCGTAAATGGTATGGCGCCGCGCGGAGTATCTATCTTGCCTTGCAAAAGGTTAGCGTCGATTTGACCACTGTAGTGGAGTTCTAATTTCCCCATCGGTGTAGGTACCTTCAGTGGAAAACTGAATGTGTTTCCCTCAACCTGTATTTCTTTAATGACTACTTCGCCGCGCTGGCCGGTAAGGACACCGTGATAGGTGTCTTTGTCGCCTGCCACCATCAACGTCGGATGCTGAACGCCGCGTGGGGAGCTGACTTCCAATGCCCATGTGCCTACGATGGAATGGGTATCTGCCGAGGTGATGGTCGAGCTGAACATGCAAACGAGCATGATAAGGGTGTAGCGAATTTTCATTGTTATCTCCAGTATGAAATGTGAGTGCTGCCAAGTTAACTTTTTCATGGGTTAGGGCTTATCAGTGTCACTTCTGGGTGTTAATTCACCCATACTCTCAACCCACCACTTCCAAACCGCGCTCGATACACCACATGGCAGAAATGCCTCCCAGCACGTATACAGGTATGGGCAGCAGTCGCTCTTGTCTGATCGCTATTCGATCAGTAAAGACAGAGCGTCCAAGTACAATCTTGAGCAA
>DUAT01000125.1 GCA_012960755.1 Gammaproteobacteria bacterium | reverse complement strand
ATTATTAACGATAATGAATCAAGTGCCTTATGATCATTAAAATTGACGGTCACATTCCGGAATGCAATTTCACCTCTAATGACATGCTGAGCACCGGCTGTTCCGCGTTCGGATGAGCCATTCCAAGTTTTAGCAACTAGTTCCAAATTACGGCGAAAACCATCAAGGTCTGCGAAAAATGTGAATAATTGTTTTATAGGAGCAACGATCTTTCCCGCGAGCATGTTGCTGGAAATAATTGCGCCTGCTGAGAGATTGCCTCCCATCACCAAAATAACGCCAACAAATACCACGCAAATGGTCATAGACTGTTGTAATGTTGAACTTAGACTTCCAATGATATTATTCAAAACCGACCTTTTTATATTTCGGTTAATTGATTGCGAGGAAACCTGTCGCCAATCTCTGCGTTGATTACCTTCAAGTGAAAACGTCTTAATAGTTTCTATTCCGGTAATGCTTTCGCGCATTATGCGCGCCCTTGCACCTTCGGCCTGGCTAACATCCTTGCCCAGTTCACGTTCTCTCATTTTGCCATAAAGCGATATGAGGCCGCTCAATACGGCAAAACTAAATGCAATGAGAGCCAGGATGGGGCTGTAACCTATTAGTATCGGTGCAAAGATTAGGATGCCGATAGAATCAAATACGGTGCCCAGAATTTGGCGTGATATAAACATTCGAAAGTTGGATGCCGCTTGCATCGTGCTCTCGAGTTCACTGGTGGGAGTTGTCTGAAATGTTTGAGCTGGCAGAGCTATTATTTTGTCAAACAAGTCACCCGAAAGTCGCGCCTCTACAGAGGTAGCAATAAAATTGATCGTGTAATCCCGTGAGTAAGTTAGTATGCCGCCAAATATGAGCGCCAAAATTACCGCAAATGTCAGGATATACAACGTGGATGTTGCGCTGTATCCCAACACTTTATCCAACGTCACTTGAATGAATATAATCGGAGCAAGGCCAATTAAATGAATAATTATGGAAGCGACAGCCGTGATGAGAAGTAGCCACTTGTATCTGAATAATTCAGGTAAAAACCAACGCCAGTCAAAAAATCGATCTTGAGCCTCCTGACCGGACCGTTTTGCGACCAGGAAAAGAAGTCCGGACCAATCAGCAAGAAATTCACTTTCACCTACCGTTTCGGATGCGGCACTCGGATCCAGCGGATCAATACAAATGAAAGCCGGCAAATGATTTTCATCTGTTGTGCAATTTGTAACAATTCTGGAAGTACCGTCTTTTAATAAGGCAACGCAAGGGTAATAATATGATTTGTCTCGAAGTTCTCTTGGTTTTACACGCCTAAGTTGCGCCGTCACGCCAAGAGCAGAAAATGCGTTTTCGAGTTCATCCCGGTTATTGAGGTTGCCCCTTTCAATTGCGCTGTCGATGGTATCCGCGGTAATTCGGACGCCTAATTGTCGCGCAATAGCAATAATGCCAAGTGCAGCGGCTCTTAGTGAACGCTCCTCCATGCTGCGGCCGTATCTTCGTAAACTACCCGGGTGTTTCCCAGAGACTAATCTTCGTATCACGGCGGTAATGCCTATCGCAGAAGTCCCTAGTAAACGTTTAATCATATTTCTTACCGTTTCTTTTTTATCTTTTATAAATCAATGGCATAGCTTGAATTAAGTTACGCCATTAGGCGACTAAATCTGCCAAATTTCGTAGCGATCAAAAATCTCTACTCAGACGATTTCAACCTCCTCCGGAGCGCTTTCATCTTCCGCTTCATCTTCAGGATCGCTTCCCACAGGCTCTGCGGGTATCTCTCCGGCGCCTGCTCCAGTGTCAGCGGTAGCACCACCTTGAGCAGTGCCGGCATCTAGCGCAGCTCCCAGCAATGCGTCTAAATCGGCCGTTTCATCGCTGGCAATTCCAGGGTCACTAGCTTCTTCACCCAGAGCTCCTGCCAGGGCATCCATGCCACCATCTCCGCTGGATAGGGCGTCAGCGCCACCGTCTAGGGCGTCATCACCGGCGCCACCGTCTAGGGTGTCAGCGCCACCATCTCCGCCTTCGCCCTCCTCGCCGACGGCTTCCCTAAAGGCATCGCCCGCAGCATCAAAGGCGTCCTGCGGGGAAGCCCCATCAGTGATGGCAGCATCAAAGGCCTCTTGCGTAGCCTCAATCACGGGATCTACCAATTCAGGGGGGAAGCCATAATCACCTGCCGTGTCCGAGGCTGCTTCTGCCGCTGCCGAAAAGGCATCCTCAGGGCTCGCACCATCCGCTAAAGCTTGATTGAAGGCCTCACCGGCGGCTTCGCCAATTGCTTCGATTGGGTCGCCGTAAGCCTCTCCTGCGGCGCCACCCGCAGCTTCAAATGCGTCCTCAGGGGAAGCACCGTCGGTGATGGCACTATCGAATGCCTCTTGTGCAGCCTCAATTACAGACCCAGAGATTTCAGGGGAAATACCCAATTCATTGGCGACAGTTGTGACAGCGTCCGCCGCAGCCGCAAAGGCCGCAGCAGGTTCTGCGCCGCCTTCAAGTGCTTCATGGAAAGCGGCGCCAGCCGCTTCGCCGATAGCTTCGAATGGGTTAACTTCAGCGTCTCCGATATCCTCGGGCATACTCATAAAATTTTTCCCTCATTGTGTTTTGGTCTTTGACCAACGCTGGAATTCGTAAAACTTAATTAACATTTAATAAAGTATACTAACACACAGCCGCCTGCTTTGCATGGGACGAGAATCACACACCTTATTGCGAAAAATTTGCACATTTATCGTCCGATCAAAGGTGATCGTTTGAAGCAAATTCGCTGAATTTTCTATTGGCGTTCAATAATCTGTTGCCGAGAGCATGCGACGGAAGTCAAGGTATCTGGGTTCTTAATTACAATTTGCTTGTATCCACGGCGTCATGGAATGAGGCGAGGGCTATTCGATCCTTAT
>DUAT01000124.1:461-2931 GCA_012960755.1 Gammaproteobacteria bacterium | reverse complement strand
TCGCTCGACCTCGCTGTCTGTATAGGCAGGCAAACATCCGTCCAACTCCGCCGGTATCGACAGGAACCTGGGCCGGTGTTCCCTGACCATAAAGTAAACAAACGTGTTCTTTGGCAGGTATAACACCACTATGACAATAGACTGAACTGCCATGACTATCTGTAACTACAGGGACATAACGGTTAGTTAGCTGTTTTTTTTGAGGTTTGCTCCTGCACCGCCCGCCAACTTGCATCATAGGCCGCATCCCTATGTGTCAGGCTAGTTGTCACGTCTCTTGATCTACGCAAAAACTATTTTAGGGCGTATTGAGAGACAACTAAATGACAAGATATTCAATTGAGTTTAAAGAAGCTGCAGTCCAGAAAATGATGCCGCCGAATGCCGTTCCCGTCCGTGAAGTGAGTCGGGAAACTGGTGCCTCGGATGTTACCCTGTACAAATGGAGAAACGAATACAGGAACAAAGGAATTGCCGTGCCAGGAGATGATATCAAACCAGACAATTGGACGGGACAAGATAAGCTTGCTGTTGTGATTGAAACCGCCGCATTGAATGATTCAGAAGTCAGTGAGTATTGCCGCAAGAAGGGTTTGTATCCGGAGCAGGTCCATCGCTGGAAGCAGGCAGCCCTCAAAGGTTACGACAGTGACGAGAAGCGCCAACAGCAACAATTAAGTAGCCGTAAAGAAGACAAGCGAAAGATCAAGAAGCTGGAATCTGAGCTGCGCCGCAAGGAGAAGGCCCTGGCTGAAACTGCTGCCTTACTGGTGCTTAGAAAAAAGGCGCAAGCGATCTGGGGGGAAGAAGAGGACGTCTGATATGTCCCGCAGATCGCCAACAAGCCGTCACTTTAATTGATGAGGCGCATGCGTCGGGTGCACGTAAGTCGCGCGCCTGTGGCGTGCTGGAAATTAGTGTGAGGACCTATTATCGGTGGGGCAATGATGGCCTTGCTGATGGCAGACAAAGCCGTGTTCAAGCACCCAGCAACCAGTTAAGTGGTGCAGAACGGCAGGCAGTGATTGATTGTAGCAACCGTGCTGACAACCAGAGCTTATCGCCGAAGCAAATCGTGCCACGCCTGGCAGACAAGGGTGAATACTTGGCTTCTGAATCGACGTTCTACCGGATACTCAGGCAAGAGATGCAGATCAACCGCAGGGGTCGCTCGTCCAAGGTGACGGGTGTATCGCGTCCGAAGGAATATATTGCTACTGGCCCGAATGAACTTTATTCATGGGATATCACTTATTTAAAGTCAGCTGTACGGGGCAATTTTTACTACCTGTATCTGTTCATGGATATCTATAGTCGTAAAATCGTTGGCTGGGAAGTGCTTGAACATGAATCTTCAGAATCCGCGGGGGAACTGTTGCATAAGATCCATCTGAAAGAAGGATTAAGTGCACGCAATGGTGTGGTGTTGCACTCTGACAATGGCAGTCCGATGAAAGGCGCAACGATGTTGGCGACCATGCAGAAGTTGGGGGTTGTTCCCTCATTTAGCCGTCCATCAGTCAGTAACGACAATGCTTATTCGGAATCCTTGTTTAAGACGATGAAATACACGCCTACATACCCCGAGCAAGCGTTCTGCGATTTAAAGGCGGCAAGGGATTGGGTCAGCCAGTTTGTTAGCTGGTACAACGAGGAGCACCGACATAGCGAAATCCACTATGTGACGCCGAGTCAACGACATCGAGGTGAAGACCTTGGCGTACTACAAGCACGCAAACGAGTCTACGAAGCTGCCAAGAGACGTCATCCAGAACGCTGGTCTGGCGAGACTAGGAACTGGTCGCCAGCAAGGTCAGTATCACTCAACCCACGGAACGAGAAATCTGAGAAAAAGGAGGTGAAAAAGGCAGCATGAATTTACACAGAGACGTGTCAACTAGCTTGACACCCACCGCTTTTGGCTTCAGGTTACCATCGCAAAACCAATTCAAAAGAGCTCACTTAGCTTCACTTCTTTGACGAGTATGACCTAGTATTTCAAAAAGATAATCTGCGTAGAGCTGGTTTCCAACCTCGTCAAAATGACCATCTATTTCATAATAAACTTTTGTATGAACGGGTAAGTTAAATCTCCAGCAACCTCTTTAGACGGAATGAATGAAAAAATCAGTCGGTAGTCATTTTGATCAGCATGTGCGATCCACTTCGTAATGATGTCACGATTTTGAACTGTGTAGTCAGAGGTTGAATACCCTTCCGCGATTTTGTGCAGACCCCCATAAATCGAGCGTTTGCACTCTGAGTTTTGGTTAGAACTATGACTGAATTTGGCTCTAAGTTTACGCGTCATTCCTGCCACAACATTAGCAGCTAAAGAGTATTCTTTAAGAAAGCTTCTAAGGGATTGGTTCTCCTCTGACACTTTTTCTAGCACGTACCTTTCGGTCTCGGATCTATCAAACCTTCTGTAGTTAAAACCGCTACTTAGAAAACCTCCTCCACATGTCTC
>DUAT01000124.1:0-384 GCA_012960755.1 Gammaproteobacteria bacterium | reverse complement strand
AATATTTACAACTACAGTTGTTGGTCGCAGCCCCTCTTCAAATAGCCTCGTAAACTTACTGAATTGATGTGCCTGCCCCGTATGCGTCACGCCACAGGCATACACTTTTGTATCTAATAATCCTTCAAGTATAGTACCGAACTTTTTATCATAGCTGGCATACCCCCACGTAAAGCTATCGCCCGCAAGATAGATACCACCGTTAAGTGCCTCTCCAGCCCACTCATCGTCGAAACAACCATAGGCGTTCCCCCAAATAGCGTAGGCTTCAATTTCAAAAGGTATAGATGCCTGTATCCTGTAGTTTGGAGTAATATCAAACGCTAACGAGTCATCAGGACGATGATATCCAGCAGGATGAACTCTCGAAAAATTATCAATCGC
>DUAT01000123.1 GCA_012960755.1 Gammaproteobacteria bacterium | reverse complement strand
AATGGAGGGTAGGCAACCCGTAGAGGTGGGAGTACTTTTCTTAAAGTGGAAAAAGGGTGGTTATTCGTCCTAATCCCCCATATTTTCAACGTATTCGACTTCCTCCGAGAAACCCGCCTCGCCGAAAGATTCCGTCATCGTAAATCCCATATTGTCTTTTTTGAGCAGGAAACGCATTGAAGTATAACCGTTGGCTTGCACGTCCCGGTCTGTCCCCTTTAAGCCTTCAACAGTGTGATAAATCATCTTGGCATCCTCTTCAGATTAACTATTCAGGTATGTCTACATTGCCACGAAGTATAGGAAATAAAAACGGGGTGTGGTTAGTAGATTTTCTGTTCAGGTATGGTGATACGTCCAGGGCCTCTAACAGGCGAGCAGTCTTATACTGATGGCAATGCGCCTGAATAAAGGCGTACTTCACTTCAGGTTTCTTGCGAAGTACGCCGCCGCCTTTTTTAGAATCTCGACCTCTTCACGCAGCCGCTTGTTTTCCTGCATCAGCGATGTTGTATCGCTCTGGTCTTCCTTTTTCGGTCTGCCGCGACCTTTAAAGGCCAACTCACCGTCGGCCTCTATTTGTTCCGCCCATTTGTAGAGCTGATTGCGGCGAATACCCAGTTCTGTGGCAATTTCGCTAGCCGGTCGATCTGACTCGCGCATCATCCGTACTGCTTCGAGCCTAAATTCCTTGGTGTAGGTCTTGTAGATCTTGTTTTTCTTGGTCATCGGGATACTCCTTAGGCGACATTGTCGCTGAATTAAAGTATCCATTAAACTGGGGGAGCTTCTACCTGACCCCATAGTATTCTAGTATCGCGATACCGATCACAAATATTCGACGATGACTGCTTGTATTGAGTTGCATTGATTGGTCCGTTAGTAAGCATGCTACTGGCGCACAGGGGCATGCAGCGGATTCTATCTTGCCATGGTATCGCAAACAAACTGTTTAGGCTTGGTCGTCATTTTATGAAGGCAATTCATTGCCATGTTTTCCATGATCGAGCATTTAACGAATGGTCACAGGTTAGTTGCATCCAAAATATCACCTAAACGGTTCATTTCTGTATTTCCCCGTTTGGATGCATTGAGTTGACAACGCCAATACAGGCGAGGGACACGCCTTAAGGCGTGCGGGCGAATTCAATGAGTTTGCCATTGGCAAAGCTCAGCCGCAAACGCTTGCGTTGATCTGATGAGCCGTGAAATGTTACGTGAAAACCATCTACACCGTCCGGAGTTTCGAGCATGAAGATGTCATGTTTAAACGGGTGCAGCTGAAACCATGTCGCACTCAGCCCTGGCACTTTGAGCGCCAACGCCGCGTCAACAACAGCGACCTCGGCACTGCCATAGCGACCAATCAGACCGGCATGATGTTTCTCGGAGAGTACTGCCGGTAAGGTCATAGCTTTCTTTAGGTCATGGAGATGTTGCAACGAAGAACAATTATCCCCCTGGCAATCTTTCAAGCGGCGTTCAAGCGCCAGCACATGGGCCCTCGCCAAAGCATCAGCAGCAGGGCTCGACACATCCACCTCAACGCCAATTCCTTCCCAACTTGTTTTTGTGACCGCATCGATCTCTTTGCCGACCGGCACTTTGGCGACAAAGTTGTCGACCAGCGGGAAAAAGTTGACCCAATTGGCCCCCCCTGAGGAGGTCTCTCCGACAACGGTCGCCCGGCCGCGTACTTTAAGACGATAGGCCACAGACTCGGAGGCAGAATAGGTCTCCTCCGACGTTAAAATAAAAACGTGCTGGTCTGTGAGACGCTTGCCTGGTAGGTCATCGCGGGTCCAGTTCTTTTGATTGCGTGTGGGGTCCCTAAAAATAAATTCGTTTATGGGCAATTTCGGAGTGGCGGGAAAGAAGTAGGAAATCAACGCCTCCTCCACGGGAAATTCACCGCCACCATTGTCGCGAAAGTCGAGGATGATCTCTTCACAATCTTCAAGAAAAGCCATGACCGCATAGAGTTTGTCCAGGGCTTTGGGCTCACCGTTAAATTCATCCAGTTTCAAATACCCTATATTACCGGGCAGGATGTCGATCCTGGTAAAGCCGAAATTATTTTCTCGGGCCTTGGCGCCTCTGACCTCGGCCGGCTCATACAGGTCTCCCGCACCATGGGATTTCAGATAGGCATAGCGCGTGGGATCATAAGAGATGTGGTAATGGGAGTCCGCACTCACGGCCATGAGATCTTTGCTCAGCCTGCTTGCCAGTACAGACGATGACAAACCGTCGTAGCTTCCCTGTTCAAGCTTCCGCAACAATAGATCAGTTGTTTTACGGGCGATTTTGGCGTCGTAGAAATTCTCTCGTACCACGTTGACCACGTTGTTCACCACATCAGCTGTGTTGAAGGCGTCATGTACGGAATAGCGGTGGGATAGTGTGTCCCGGTCTACATCAGCTTTGGGAAGGGTGATGCCGCTATGGCGGGCGATTTCCTCATAGGGCTCACCCTCATCCCGGTAATAGACCAGATCCAACTCTTGTGCACTATCCGACGGCACAGGCGCAGCCAGTGTCAGTGTGCCGGCGCTGCCGCCCAGGGTATAGTCGTAATCGCCATCGCCACTGCGCGCCCAGTGGGTGCCTTTGCGCACCAGCGTGATCCAGCTATCGGGCATTGCTGTCGCAGACTGGACGGTGAAGTCAAAGGTGATGCTGACATTGCGGATGACGGGCTCGACCCCCGAAAATGTGACACCTGGCCTCGCCCCGGGCTCTGTTTGGCTTGCCTGCTGCGTGCCCGCACTTAGGCTGGTGGCTCCGGACCCAAGACTAAGCGCAGTGGTAAAACATAAGGTAAGGATCGCGTGTCGATAATGCATGAGTCCCCAGGAACGGGATTTAAGTCCAAGCATCTAGTGCCTCTCAAAGATGACAAATAAATATCCTCCAGCAAAGCCGGAGGTTCC
>DUAT01000122.1:4191-17857 GCA_012960755.1 Gammaproteobacteria bacterium | reverse complement strand
TCACGAGTCTCTTGCTATTTTTTTGCACAATGAGTTTTCTAATCTTCGCATTGTATCCGAAGCGGTCATAGTCCCTCCATCAGATGGTATTTTCAATCATCGCTACAAGTATCCAAGTTAGGGGCGGTAGGAGACCAAACAGGACCAGTTTCTGCACAGTGTAGCACCACCTCTGTTAGCATTGAGCCTGATGCCGCAGTAATAGATATTCCACTTACATTAAGGGAAGGTAGAAAGTGACCGATCAAGCACCAAAGTTTGGCTGGGGCCATATTAATATCAATGTTAGCAATCTTGAGCAGTCAATTGCTTTTTATGAAAAATTGGGTTTTCAGCAATTTATTCCGGCGATTCCCTATCTTGGCTTGGCTCAAAAAGATGCTGTGACTGTACCTGAATCCAGTGCCCGTGCATTAGGTGTGCCAGAATCTACCCGTGGGCGCGCATGTATTATGCAGTTAGATGATGGGTTCCCTAAACTGGACCTCACCGAGTTTGATTGCAAACAACAACAAAAGCCCCTGGCTAATGCAGACCTTGGTCTAGTGCGAATTTGCCTGGTTTCACAAGATCTCAAGCAGGACTATGAACGCCTAACTGCGCATGGCTTTCAGTTTATTTCCGAGCCACAAAGGGATGAAGGAAAGCTGGCAGATGTGGCTGTTTGTCTGGACCCCGATGGCACCTTGATTGAATTGTTACAGGTCAATCTGGAAAACTGGAAACTGTAGTCGTTGATGATTTGCTAAATAATATATTCATCCCCTGAAGCCCTAACAGTAGCACGCAGAATCCAGAACAGAATCTGGGTTTAGATCACCTAACAATGGAATAATTAGTGCGGCACCAAAAACCGCGCCTCCAGTTGATAGCATCAACCCCAGTTTCCACGTAGTAAGGCCTGTTTTGTCCAGTTGCTCCAGTGCCCAGATACCTGTAAGCCCAACAGTTGCCATTGATGACCTCCTTATTGTTTTAGGTCATGTTACAACATGATGGATTTTGTCCGCAGTTGGCCGACTGGAGGCATTCCGGTAAATAATTTTACAGTCGTTTGTTTGCCTGCAATACCAGGGATAGCTGACCTTGGTTGTAGGTGCACAAAGCTTACTGTTAGCCGAGGAAAAGGGCTTCTCACATCTAATGAACCTTCCGGGCATCTACGCCTGGTGGAAAGACAACCCGTATGCATTTACGCCCGAATTCCGTAGTTATATGGAGAGTTTTCGCAACAAAGTGAAAGAGGATGAAGTAGATAGTATTATCATCGCTGGCTTCGGCGTCCTGGGTGAGGCGTATCAGTTCACTACTCAGATAGTGGTTTGATTTTCTACAAGACGCCTCAAATTCCGCAGCCCCGCCCGATACCAGAAGCACCGCCCAGTAAAGTTCCAGGTTGAGGCTTTTACCAATGAAACAGACTGGGATCCGATGAATAAGCACTCCAAGATGCCAACCTGGAGGGAGCTAGAGCATGGTGAATATCTGCTCGGTAGTTGGAATAATGGTTTCGTTTTCACTGTTCTACCGTTTCGCGTGTTGAGTTGATCACATTTTTGCACCAGTGTCTCGTAACCGGGCCATGGCCGCAGGCGTATATTGCCTGTGTTGGTTAGAAGCCACTCGGTGTCAGCTGGACGAACGAACCAACCTGCCAGGTCTGGCACCCGTGTCCTTATCATGTCTTCGTGTTACCACGCCGTTAATGAGGGTTGCAATATAACCGTGGGCGCCCTGCATCAATCGAATGCCTCCGGCTGGCAGGTCTCGTTGCAGGATGAGTTCACCCAACTGGAGATTATCGAAATCAATTACATTGAGATCAGCCCTCAACCCAGGCTTGATCAAGCCTCGATCATCAAACCCAAACAACTGTGCATTTCGATGTGTGCCCCGGTTGATGACATGAGCGAGCGGCAGGGTCTCTCCCCTTGACCGATCACGCGCCCAATAGGTTAGCTGGTAGGTCGGATTTACGGCGTCGAAGATCAATGAGACGTGCGCACCAGCGTCGGACAATCCGGTCACCGTAGCGTCATCCATTTGCATCTCGCGGACTGCATCCAGGTTGTACTCGGAGTAGTTCGTAAAAAACATGATAGCCATCGGTAGCTCGGTTTCGTCGGCGATTAAATAGTCGTACAACATGGATTCCGGCGACACGCCACCGGCTTCTGCCATTGCACCAATACTCTCTGCCTGGGTTGGCTCGTAAGTACTATCAGTACCTAGCCAATAAGTTTGTTCAAAATTGGGTTCAAGATGGGCGATGCCAAATTCCATCGAACCCACGGGCACACCTTCGATGCTGTTGATCTCGTCCAGGATTCGAGCCTTGATGGCAGGGTCCGACATTTTTGACCGCCGTTCTGCCAGGGGCAGGTGCTTGATGGCAACATAGGACGGTTTCAGCATCCAGCAATGGTACGTCTCCAAACTAAACACCAGTCCCGTCGGTCGACTTCCCACTTGTGGAAACACCTGGGCACCCTGCATATTGCCTTTTTTGACTTGCGCGACCACGGCTTTCCACTTGTCAGCCCAGGCATCGACCTGGAACAGGGTAAACGTGGCTGGCCGGCCACTGGTCTCGCTGACGCGGCAGATTAGATCAATTTCTGCCTCAAGCGCAGAGTGTTCTTCCATTTCGGGAACGCCCGGCCCTAATGTACTCGAAGGAATAATCTGAAATACGCCACGACCTGCCCGTTTTAACGCCTGCGCAATAACCATTACTTCAGTATCATTAGCAAATGTACCCGGTACCGGTTCGCCTTGAATCGATCGATGGCCGAGGATTCTTGAGGTCGAAAAACCAACGGCGCCAGCCAGCAGCGCCTCCTCAACGATTTCACCCATCCGATTCAGGTCGCCTTCGGTAGCCGCCTGGTTGGTTCTACCCCGCTCTCCCATCACAAAGTTTCTAACGGCCCCATGTGCGACGAGCGAGCTGATATCCAGCGCATATTCACGACCGGCAAGAACATCCAGGTATTCCGGATAGGTTTGCCAGGTACCCCAGGGCATCCCTTCATGCAGGGCCGTACCCGGTATATCTTCCACGCCCTCCATCAGGTCGATCAGATCCTGCACGCCATCTTTAGCGACAGGAGCAAAACCAACCCCACAGTTACCCATTACAATCGTGCCAACGCCATGGCTGGCAGAAGGGTTCATCTCTGAATCCCAGGTGACCTGCCCATCGTAATGGGTATGGATATCGATCCACGCCGGGGCGACGATTGCGCCTTCGGCACTGATCGTTTCTGAAGCGGGTCCTGTAACATCCGGACCAACCGCAACGATGAGGCCATCTTTGATCGCGATATTGCCTGTGAAGGCATCAGCGCCGCTGCCATCAACTATCTCCCCATTTTGAATGAGAATGTCGTACATAGATCCTCCAAGGGATTCCGATTATGTCTTTCTGAGGCAGATTATTGCCGTAATTCTGTGATTACAAATCATCGCTATTTAGCTATCGCTGTTTAACTACATTCGTCTGTCGTTCTGTCTGTTTCACTTTTCGCCAAACAGAGACTCGGTTACATACTCCGACAAATGCGCTTCTCGGGTCATTTCAAAAAAATCAACGTTACGAAAAGGCGAATTGACGACAATTCGACCACGGGCATTACGATAGTAGGACTGCATACCCGGATGCGTCCACACCATGTTTTCGTGTGCAGCATCGACTTTTCGGTTGTATTCATCATGAACATCCTGACGACACTCCACAGCACCCAACGATTCAGTCTGCATCTTACGAATCACGTCCATAATGTAATTCATTTGCATTTCAACAACGAAAATCAGACTGCCACCATGTCCGGGCTGCAGGTTCGGGCCGTACAAGGTAAAGAAATTCGGAAAGTCCGGGATTACTGTTCCCATATAGGCTTTGGCATTATCATCGTCCCAGGTTTCACGAAGGCTACGACCTGAGCGTCCGACGACTTCAAACGAGGTAATAAATCGCAGTACATCGAAACCTGTTGCAATCACCAGCACGTCCGCCTCATAGGTACCATTCTTTGTATATATCTTATTGCCATCTATGCGCGTGACACCCTCGTCCACCAGTTCGACCTTGGGGTTCCGCAACATTCGATACCAGCCATTGTCCATAAGCATTCGCTTACCGAACGGCGGATAGGTTGGCAGTACTTTGGGAAGAAGTTCGTCGGCTCGATCGCCAAGTTCGTTCTTCACATACTCTGAAAAATAGGCACGATGGTTATCATTGTTGGCATTCAGCGCGCGTTCGGGAAAGGGCCAATCGGGATCTTTCTGCAACGCAGAGTGGATCCGGTCGTTAAATGTCCAACCGAGACGAACGCGATACCAGGATTGATAGAGTGGAACTTCGTTGAGCAGGAACCGAATAGGTTCAGGCACCTCACGACGAAACTGCTCGAAGGGCGCAGCCCAGTGAGTCGACCGCTGAAAAATAGTGAGTGATTCAACGTCGTGTTGAATCTCTGGCGCAACCTGCATACAGCTTGCGCCGTTGCCAATGATAGCAACCCGTTTCCCACGAGTGGCTTCATTCGGGCTGCTTTGTTTTGGCCAGTCGGCGGTGTGCCATGATGGCCCGGCGAAATCAGCGAGTCCATCGATGTCCGGATAAACCAGGGGATTGAAGATGCCAGTGCCGCTGATGACAATATTTGCCTCGATGCTCGATTCCATGCCGGTTGCTGTTTTGGTACGCACCTGCCAGCACTGGCGATCAGATTGATAAATCGTTGATATCACGCGAGTGTTAAATTGGATATTCCTGCGGACATCAAACTTTTGGGAAATATGCTCGAGGTATGCATGGAGCTCATCTCGCAGGGCGAAGTATTTCGACCAGTCGTATTTGGCGAACGAAAATGAATAAAGATGATTCGGCGTGTCCACACCCGCACCAGGATATTGGTTTTCCCACCAAACGCCACCTACGGTGTCTTGCTGCTCGTACACCGTAAAGGGGATGCCAGCGTGATCGAGATTGATCGCAGCGCACAGCCCCGATACCCCGGCGCCGATGATAACCACGTTAAAACCGTCAGGGACTTTGATAGGTTCGTCGTGTAGAAATGGTGTTTGCCCAAGTTGGGCGGCTGTCATCGATCCATACTCTGCCGGAACCTGTTCAGCCATCGCGACACTCAGCATTCGCACAAGCATTTCGTGACTGGGTTCCGGCATAGCAATCGGTTTTCCAGATCGCCATTCAATTATTGCTTCCAGCGCCGCAGCTCTTACCTCGGCCAATGCCTCAGTCGATAGACCGCCGGTATCGTTGTCTCCCATACCCCGGATGCGTTGGGGGCGGTAGGGAGGTTCAAGCCATTGTTCATTGCCGGTGAGTTGCACAAGTACCATGAGCAGCACAGGTATGTTGGCAATGGCGACCGCTTCCGCAAACCGTTGATTGTCAGTCACGTTGGATTCCTGGGTAGCTTAAAAGGATGTCAGTCGATACTGAACAACACCGTATCAGCCATTGCCTGGCCAAACCAGAAATACTTTAAAACAAGCGTTTTACTGATCTAAAAATCCGCAGCCACGCCTTGATCCCTCTTGGGAGTAATAGGTCAAACCTTCTGATGTTCTCTCGCTATCGCGAATGCTTCAGCCTTGATTCGATATGACCTTTGGTGCAACCTTCGATCATGTCATTGAAAAAAGATATTGATAATGAATCGACCTTTGGTTAGAAGTTCAATCGTCACTTGCATCCTCGCCTGCCTCTCGTGCCCATTAGCAGCAGAGAGCATTGCAATAGTTAATGGCCGCGTGATGGATCCGGAAACGGGTTTCGATCAGGTAAGCAATGTTGTATTTGAAGATGGAATAATCACTGTGATATCAACCGGTTCCGTTTCCGTAACGAGAATTATCGACGCCACCGGCCTGGTCCTTGCTCCTGGTTTTATTGACTTGCGCGCCCATGGACAAGACACCGTGAGTAATCAATTTCAGGTTGCGGATGGCGTCACCACGACCCTGGAATTAGAAATTGGTGTTTATCCTGTCTCACCCTGGTATGCCGCCCGGGAAAATACCGCGCCGACTAACTATGGCACAAGCGCCGGGCACCCCTGGGCTCGAGGTTATACCTACGTTCCTTCCATGAAGAAGAAGGGGCGCCTGCAAGTCGGTGCCGATGCCGATATCACTCTGTTTGACCCAAAAACAATTATTGATCGGGCGACCTACACTAAACCCGCCCAGTATTCGGCAGGCATAGAGTACGTTTTCGTCAACGGCATTGCTGTCATTGACCATGGAGTACTGATCGACAATATCTTCCCGGGTAAGCCCATTAGAGTTGGGGTTCACTAATATTAGAGAAACGACGAGAGCACGCATGTCCAACAAAACCCTATTGTTAATCGTATCCTTGATTCTCCTCCCCAATATAGTCGACGCGGCCCCGGGGGCGGCTGACTTTATGCAAGGCGCACCACCCGATGAAAGCGCCAGGGTCACCAAAGCTAACTGGTATGTTGGGCCGTTTAATCGTTGGGGTTTGCAACATGTTCGTGAGATTACCGCAACCCGACGAATTTCACGCGGGTCCGGCCCAGTTTCTGAGTTGGCAACAAGCAAATTACCAGTAAATGAACTAGCCGTTGAAACACTGGGCGGCAAGCCAGGCTCGATTACTGACTGGCTGGAATCAAGTTACACCGACGGTTTTCTTGTTCTGCACAAGGGAAAGATCATCAGTGAAACCTACATGAATGAAATGGGCGCCGATTCTTATCACAACTTTTTTTCCATGAGTAAGTCTTTTACCGGGAGTCTTGCCGGTATTCTCGCTCAGCGGGGTCAACTCGACGTCAATGCCCAAATTACCCACTACGTGCCAGAAATGGCAGGTGGCGCTTATGAAGGCGCCACAGTGCGACAATTGATGGACATGACCATTGGAATAGATTATTCCGAAAATTATGATGATCCAAAGGCCGATGTTTATGTCTATTCGGCAGCGTCTAACGCGAATCCCAATCCCACAGGCCTGGCGCTGTACGACGTTCTGCCCAACTTTAGAAAAGCAGGCACGCATGGGGAAAAGTTTCACTATGTCACTGCCAATACAGATGCGCTGGGATGGGTTTTGCAACGTGCCACCAAAAGGCATCTTGCAGAAATGCTGACCACGGAAATTTGGTCCAAGTTGGGCGCTGAACGCGATGCCTATGTCATTACTGATTTGCAGGGCACACCTTGGATGGGTGCCGGTTTCAATGCAACCCTGCGCGATGCAGGCAGGTTTGGCTTGATGATGCTGCAGAAAGGCAAACATAATGGCACGCGGATAGTGCCTCAACAATTCGTCGATGACATTCAGAACGGTGCGATTGAAACAGGGTTTCCTGGAACTTCCTACCGTAGCCAGTGGTGGGTCAATTCTAATTCCTACTCGGCGGTTGGGGTCGCTGGGCAGCGTATAACCATACTTCCTGAAGCGGGGCTTGTCATTGTTAAGTTCTCCTCATGGCCCACCCTCAGTGGTTATCACGAAAACGGCAGGAAATATGATGCCCGCGCATTTGAAGCAATCATTCGCTACGTCAGCCAATTGTGATGCACCCCAATGATCGCGTTATCGATGCAGCAACGTAAGCTCAGCGTTGAGACACAGGAGATGTTAAAGCCATCTTACCCTGCCAAGTTCCGCCAACGTGCGGTGTCCAGTTCAACAATGTTTGATATCGTCGCTGATGATCGCGGCGCAAAGGAAGTTTTCGAAGAAATTCGCCATGCGATCTTTGAAGCTGCGTGGCAGAAAGGCGGACATTTTTAACCAACCCAATGTCGAGCTTGTCGACCTGCGTGAATCACCGATCCAGGAGATTACCGAAACCGGTTTGAAAACCTCAGCGGGTAGCCATGACTTTGATATCCTGGTGCTTGCTACCGGGTTTGATACCAGAACTTCAGGGGGATTGGGCGGTTGAGTGCCTCTCACACCTTAAGGATCGTAATCTATCCCGCATCGAAACGACCGATGAAGCCGCCGCAGGTTGGGCTACTCGATGAGTGTCCCTGTTTATAACGCGTGTCCTCAGGCGTTCTGCATTCGTTGCAGTTCTTCCCAACCGAGGTAACCGGTGAACTTTTCGTCGTCGAAGAACAGGACGGGGCCGTTGCTGATGAACAGGTATTCAGTTTCCTCAAGGGCCGTGGTTTCGCCGTGTAACATGCCATTGGGTTCATAGACATAGTCCCCGGCGTTAAGCACGCCGTCGCGTACCTGTAATTTGCCACTTAAAATGAAAGTATGGGAACCGCTTAAGTGCTTATGAGGTGTTGCAACGTAACCTTTCAGCCACTTGAGCAAAACGGCCCAAGTGCCACTTTCTGAACCGGTGAAGAGTATCTTCATAAACGCCTTTTCATCGGTCTGGATCCAGTCCATTTTCGAAGCTTCGACCAGCGTGTCCATTAACTCACTATTCACTGGACTAATATTTTGTGGTAACGACATATCGCTTTCCTCTGTGGTGTTAAATTACCAGCTTGCCGGAAATCGACAAGAGGTTCATTTTTTCAAGATCAAATCGCGCAGCCCGGTTGCAGACAGTATCTCGATCCAATAGCCGTCTGGATCCTTAATGAACGCAAGCCCTTTCATGGTGCCATCATCAGGCCGCTTCACATATTCAACGTCAAATTCATCAAAGCGCTCACAGGCTACATACACATCGGGCACGGAAATTCCAATATGCCCAAAACCGCGTGGTTCATCATTGCTGTTGTGATATGAAAAATCAGCATCCGCCTCTGTTCCATAATTGTGCGTTCACTCAAGCAGCGCAGGTTGTTCGAAAATCCATTTCGCCCGGGCCGCAGCATCCTCCGGGACACTCTCGACGGGATAACCCATAAAGTACAGGCTAAATTCCATGTCAGGGAAATCGAATTTTTCCAGCAATGTCATACCAAGCACATTCTCATAGAAGGGTACTGACTTCGATGGATCCTTAATTCTCAACATGGTCTGGTTCATTACAAAGTCTTGACTGTGTGTCATTTGCCTGGCTCTCGATATCAGTTAATGCTCAATATGCTGCCGGGCGCAGCAAAAGAAATTTACCACAAATCAGACTCACTTGACCGTTCTTACTAACATGTGGTTTATTTTCTATTGATTCCTGTTTTGATTCCTGTCCATATACCTATCCATTAAAGAACCCAATCCGTTTAAGGGAAGATTCCATGCCAGCAAAATTGTACCTTATGATAACGATCGCTCTCACGGTGATTTTCCTAAACCCGGGTCATTCGATCGCGGCTGAAATGGTGGGCACGCTTAACGTTGACGCGGTGGCAACCCGGACGATTGCCGAATCGGTGACAGATCCCAAATACCAGACGCGCTGGGTAGAGCGACTACCCGAACACCCCACAATCCCAAGCCCCCGAGACTATCTTGGTTACGTCATTGGGACACCGGGCAAGTTAACCCAGGTCGAAGAAATTCACGGCTATTTCAAAGAACTGGCCAAGCACTCCACGCGAATAAAAGTTGTTAGCCTGGGTCGCTCTTTTGAAGGCAGGGACATGCTGATGGCAGTGCTGGCAGATGAGCAAACCCTGGAGGATCTGGATGAATATCGCGACTATTTACGCGCCCTGTCTGATCCACGTGCGACCAGCCAGGCTGAAGCTGATGTTATCGTCGAAAAAGCCAAACCGATATTCTGGATGACCGCCGGGCTCCATTCGCCCGAGCTCGGACCACCGGAAATGGTAATGGAACTTGCGTATCGATTAGTGGTGGAAACACGGCAGCCCTTCACCGATATACGCAATAACATCATCACGTTGATCACCCCGGTCACCGAAGTTGACGGTCGTGCCAGGCAAGTCGACTGGTATCGTCTTCACCAGAAAGGTAAGACAGACTACTATGATCGCCCTCCCGCTTCCGTACCCTTTTGGGGCCACTACACGTACCACGACAATAACCGCGATGGCATCTCCATCAGCCAACCATTAACGCGTAACTACACCCAGGGAGTGTACGAATGGCAGCCCACAATCAGCCTGGATCTACATGAATCAGTCCCGTTACTGTACGTTGCCGGTGGTACCGGGCCCTATAACCCGGGTGTGAGCCCAATAACCATTGGCGAATGGCAGGCGTTGTCCAGCTACGAGATTTCACGGTTGACCGGGCTGGGATTAGAGGGTGTCTGGACCTGGGGTTATTACACCGGCTGGTATCCCGGCTATTTACTCTGGACGACGAACAACCACAATGCCATGGGGCGTTTTTATGAGACCTTTGGTAACGCCAGTGCAGAAACCATGGAACGAACTCTCAAAGGTTACAAGTTCGCCGAAGAGAAGGTGACCAAAAAGACCTGGTATCGCGCATCACCACCACCGAGGGAGCTGACCTGGTCAATGCGAAACAATACCAATTACATGCAATCTGGCGTGATTGCATCTCTGGAAATGGTCTCCAACAGCAAAAAAATGTTCCTCAATAACTATTACCAGAAGGGTGTAAACGCGCTACATGCGGCAGACGATGGACCCGTATTTGCATTCGTCATTCCGGCGGAACAAAAAGATCGTGCCGGTGCCAACTATCTGGTGAAAGTGCTGAACCGTCATGCCATAGAGATTCAACAGGCAGAGAAAAGTAAAACTTTCGGCAAGGTCAAGGTTAAAAAGGGAGATCTCTTGATCAAGCTCAACCAGCCATTTGGGCCGCTGGCGAAAACACTGCTGGAAAAACAAAAGTTCCCGGAGAAGGTCCAGGTACCCCCTTACGATGACGTCGGCTGGACGCTCGGGTTGTCTTATGGTGTTGATGTTAAGCCAATTCTAGAGAAGGCAGTGCTGGATCACAATTCGTCCGAATTTGAAACCAGCGAGCCGTTTCTTAAAGCGGGTAACGTGCCTTCGAAAGGCAACTACCTTGTGATTCCACACCACGGACAGGCAGAACTGGGGCCGATTCGATTTGCGCTTGGGGACGTTCCGGTTGATATGGTGGATGAGGAATTCAAGCAAGGACGCAAGTCCTTTCCGAAAGGCAGCCTGTTGGTTTCGGTCAACGATGATAATCGGGCCCAGGTACGTGGCGTTCTTGGCAAGCATTTTATCGACGTCACTTCGTTAAGGAAGAAACCAGAAGTCGCCATGCATCCTCTGGACCTGCCGAGAATTGCGGTGTTACATTCGTGGGTGAGTACCCAGAATGCAGGCTGGGTGAGATATAGCCTGGATGAAGCCAGCGTGCCGTTTACGCTGTTAGCAAAAGGCGAACTCAAAAAGGGAAACCTGCGTGACAAGTATGATGTCATTCTGGTCCCCGCGTTTAGAGCCAATACGACGTTCAAGGATGTGTTAGCGGGAGTTGATACCAAGTGGTCACCCCTGGCCTACACACAAAGCCAGATGTCGCCCAATATTGGCCACCTGCTGAGCAGCGAGGATATCACCGGCGGTATCGGATTCAGCGGCATGATGGAAATCGAAAAATTTGTCGACGATGGTGGAACCTTGATTACGTTGGCCTCTGGCGGTGTGATTGCTGCAGAATCAGGGCTTGTTACTGACATCAGTGTAAAACGACCCGCAAAAATGAATACACCTGGGTCAATACTCGCCGCCAAAGTAACCTCGACGTCACCGCTGGTCTATGGCTACGACGAGTTGACGCATGTCTTTCGTGGTAACGGACCGATATTTTCTGTGAAGGATCATCGACGGGATTGGGTCAGCCTGCAGTTTGGCGTCAAAGACTATAAAGAAGATCCGGATGCCCCCCAAGACCAAGAAGCCGAAGATGACAAAAGTAAAAAGAAAAAACCACCGCTGGTCATATCGGGGGGTATCGTCAGTGGAGCCAAAGCTATCGATGGAGAACCAGCGTTGATATCCCGGGCGCAGGGCAAAGGCCATGTCGTCTTGTTTAACTGGAACCCCATGCATCGGGATGTGAACCGACATGATCATGCATTTGTCTACAATGCGCTAATGAGCTGGAATGATCTCAATCGTTGATACCGATATTTATAAGCATTCAGGTGGCCGATACAGCCACCTGAATTAGCAACGCGATCCTAACCAGACTTTTAGCTCCTTGGTCCGCGTTTCGGCGTAGTAAAGCGATTGAATCGTTGCAACGCACCGAATAGATGATTCCTGGAAATGGGTTTGAGTAGGTATTGAATGCCGTTGGCGTTAAATGCTTCAAGCGCATACTGATCGTAAGGCGTGCAAAAAATGACCGGGCAGTCGATGTCGCACAAATCAAATATATGAAAACAACGTCCATCGGAAAGCTCGATATCCATCAATATTAAAGATGGCTGTGGGTTTTCTTCCAACCATTGGACAGTTTCCTGAGAATAGAAGATATAGACGCCCCGCCTAGATCCGAGAGCTACCATCAATGATGGATATCTCAATATGGTACGTTGTACCACCCCAAAAAAGAGAGGCGTCTATGAACAAGAAGTTAATCTATATCGGCCTGGATGTCGATGATACTCAATATCACGGTGCAGCCTTTGACAAGGAAACCGGCGAAATGGTCAGCTTTAAATGTCGACCGACACTGAAAGGATTGGTTTCACAGCTTGAGAAAATGCAAAAGTACTTTGAAGCTGAATCACTCAAGCTCTGCTACGAAGCGTCTTATATCGGTCATTGCTTGCAACGTGATTTGATGCAGTCTGGCTATTATTGTGATGTGATCTCGCCAGGCAGCATTCCACGAAAAGGATCAAAAGCGATCAAGACAGATCGCATCGATGCGCTGGATCTAGCCCAGTTCTATGCCAACGATCTGCTAACGATTGTCCAGATTCCGGATGCGGAGACGGAGCAGGATCGTGATCTACTAAGATCTCGTCAGCAGCTTATGAAGCAACAGGTTGATCTGCGCCGTCATGTACAGTCGTTGTTGCGACGTAACGGGCTACACTACAAAGCCGAGACACAGAACAAAACTCACTGGACCAAGCATCATTATTGTTGGCTGGAACGAACAAAGGAAGGGAGTTCCGGAAGTCTTGGAGTCAATTTACGACTGCTGTTGCGACAGCTGGAATCGATCAGCGAGATTGTCGCGGCTTATGGTGAGGAGATTGAGTCGATGGCGAAACAGCCCAACTATAAAGAAGCAGTCTCTGCCTTGACCTGTTACAAGGGTATCAAGAATCTGTTTGCGCTAACGATGATCACGGAGATTGGTGATGTCAAACGATTTTCCCATCCGCGGCAATTAGGTGCCTGGGTTGGCATGGACATTAGAGAATATTCATCGGGTGGGAAGCACAATCGATTTGGTATTACGAAGCAGGGCAATCGTTATTTACGGACGGCATTTATTGAGGCTAACCAAAGGGCCTATCGAACGACTAAGCTCAGCCGGGAAATCAAGACCAGGCGGGCCAACGCGAATCCCGAATACATTGCGATTGCTGATCGTTGCCTAAGGCGATTGAGTAAGAAAGGGAATCGACTACTGGAAGCAGGTAAACATCCAAATAAGGTCAAGGTGGCATGTGCCCGAGAGATGATTGGTTTCGTCTGGGAATCACTGAACAAGGTGGCAGCATGAGCATGAAAAGCAGGGGGGGGCTGGTTGAGTCGGATGGTTGATCTCACTCAATTAATTTCTGTTAATCTGCTGACAGTG
>DUAT01000122.1:0-4175 GCA_012960755.1 Gammaproteobacteria bacterium | reverse complement strand
TCAAGGTCTCGGCGACCCCGCTGTACCCCTTCGGGGTTGCTACGCAAGCCTTGACACAGCCATCAGATTAACAGATGTAGTCGTTATGAGATCAATACGGTACCGTATGTATAAATACATTTGAACTAAATTCTGTTGTTTTTATTAACCTGAAAATCGAACTATTTTAAAGAGTGTAAGACGAGAGATCGGGAAGCCCACGCAAAATGCCTTAGTGTTTAAAGTACCTGTGAATAGGTTGTGGTAACCGACTCGGCGTCCCCCCAAAACGGACAGATCTTAATGCGTTAACCAGCACGCGAATATGAGTATGTTGAGTCGGGGACGCCGAGTCCAAGGTCATAGTTCACTCTACAATGGTGAGAGAAGTAAGGTTGATATAGGGGCGTCTATATGAGTCATTATAAACCGCATTTTTCGAGGGACGGTCAGGTATCACAATTGTAGATGTTCATTGAAATATTGGGCGCCGTGACGTGGTGTTCTTTTGGATTGTCTGCTTGAGTTCGTTTGTGAAATTGATTCCAGAATGATTCGCTTGATGAGGTGACTATTATTTGAACAGTTCGGAGCGTTTGAGAAATGTTTCTATGTAGTGACACCATAGATATGAATGGCGTGAAGCTGCTTGAATTTGCTCCGGATCATTTTGGGCAGAGCCTTATTCAAGAAAACCAAACCCGTTTTTAAGGGCGAATAGGAGAGAGCCTAGGCATCCCAATAGGGATGATCTCCTCCGAAGTACTCCACCGCAAAATCCAGGAAGACTCGAACCTTGGCAGGTAGATATTGTCGCTCGGGGAATACCGCGTAGAAGGTATGGTCGGGTATGTGGAAATGTTCGAATAACCTTAACAACCGGCCGGACTTCAGGTCGGGACCCGCAACAAAGGTTGGCAGTCTGCCGATACCGATTCCTTCTGCCAACGCTTCCCGCAATACTTCGCTGTTGTTAACCCGATAACCCCCGGATACCAGGACCGTTTCAATCTGGCCGTCACTCTGGAATACCCACTCGTTTGCATCACTGGAGTAACTGAACAATATGCAATTGTGCTTAGTTAGTTCAGCTGGTGTACGCGGTAGGCCATAACGGTCGATATAGCTCGGTGACGCGCATATAACCTGGCGCAACGGGGCGAGCTTCCTCGCCACCAGCGCTGAATCTGCCAGATTTCCAGAAGCTGTCCGAATGGCTACATCGATACCCTCGGCAACGAGGTTAATCGGTCTGTCGTCCATCATCAGGTCAATCTCGATTTTGGGATAGCGTTTAATGAGTTGGGTGATCAACGGCGCGACATGTAGACGGCCGAATGACATTGGACTGCTGATTTTCAGTTTTCCCCTCGGCTCACCTTGCAATTCCGTCACTGAATCTTCAGCTTGTCTGGCCGAAGCCAAGGCAAGAAAGGCATGCTCGAAATACCGCTCACCGGCTTCTGTGAGACTGAGCTGGCGCGTCGTTCGCTGTAGCAGTCGGATACCAATGTGATCAGTGGGCCCAATCTGGAAAGTTCTCGAAGAATACCGTCGCCATGCTGGAAGATACGGCAAAGAATGTTGCCAGGCGGCACCCATCGGGGCAGGTTCATCAGAATCTTACATATAGCCCTTTAAGGTGTATATTGAACCATCCAGCAAAGGAGAGCGAAAATGAAAGCAGCAGTGTTGAGGGGAGTTCGGGAGCAGGAAATAGAAGATATAGAGATTGATGGGCCGCATGCAAAAGAGGTGGTCATCAAAGTTGCTGCTGCGGGTGTTTGTCACAGTGACCTGCATTTTTACAACGGCACCTGGGCCGCAGGATTCCCGATGGTTCTAGGGCACGAATCAGCGGGCATCGTCGAAGAAGTCGGTAAGGACGTCACCTATGTTAAGCCTGGTGATCATGTCATTACCTGCCTTTCAACATTCTGCGGTCATTGTGAGGACTGCATTACCGGGCGTATGGTGTTGTGCCAGGAACCAGAGGTGAACCGTTTGCCGACCGAACCGCCGCGTCTGCACAAGGGCGATGAATTTCTACGCCAGTTTGCCAGGTTGGGTTCTTTTGCCGAGTACATGCTGATTCACGAACACTCGCTGGTTAAGATTCGCGAGGACATGCCCCTTGATCGCGCGGCGTTAATCGGTTGTGGCGTAACAACCGGAGCAGGCGCGGCGCTTAACACGGCACGTATTGACCCAGGTAGTACTGTGGCGGTGATTGGCTGTGGTGGGGTCGGCCTGTCAGTGATTAACGGCGCCATGATCGGCGGCGCGGCACGAATCATCGCGATAGACATGTTGGACTCCAAGCTGGAACTGGCCAAGACTTTTGGTGCCACGGATGTCGTTAATGCCAACAATTGTGATCCGGTGGAAGCGGTGATGGAACTGACCAGTGGCGGCGTGCACTATAGTTTTGAGGCAATTGGCCTCAAGTCTGCGGCGGAACAGTCGTTTCAGATGCTTCGACGTGGTGGGACTGCGACCGTGATTGGTATGATAGCACCGCCGTTAACGGTTGATTTAAGGGGTGCCGACTTTCTGCAGGAAAAACGCATCCAGGGCTCCAGCATGGGTTCAAATCGCTTTCGGGTAGATATGCCACGTTATGTGGAATTTTATCTGCAGGGCAGACTGCACCTGGACGAGCTTATTTCACAACGGATCAAGCTGGAGCAGATCAATGAGGCCTTCGAGATTCTGGAAACCGGTGATATCGCGCGCAGCGTCATCGTCTTTGACTAATGGAAACAGTTTATGACCCAAGCAGCGTATCACGCCGACAGTTACAAAACTGAGCTTGAAACCACTGTTTTGGCTGCTGATGAAAATGGTGTTGTTCTGGCAGACACAATTTTTTACCCGACAGGAGGTGGCCAACCGGGCGACACCGGAAACTTCAGCACGGTCGAGGGCAACCAGTATGCGGTAGTCAATACCGTCAGGGATCGCGACTCCGGGAACATCGTGCACCAGTTGAAGGATCACAACCTGCAGGCAGGTCAAACGGTAACCGTGGCGATCGACTGGTCCAGACGTTATCGCCATATGCGGATGCACACGGCAATGCATTTACTGGGGTCGTTGATTCATGTTCCAGTCACAGGAGGTCAGGTTGGCGCGCAGAAAAGCCGGTTGGACTTTGATGTGGGTGAGCTGCAATTAGACAAGGAAGTGTTGACTGACCAGATCAATCAACTGATCGAACAAGGTCACGCTATTGAAATCAGCGCAATCACCGATGCCGAACTGGAGGCGAATCCCGACCTGGTTCGTACCATGTCAGTGCAGCCTCCCCGGGGAGCCGGGACCATCCGTATGATCCGCGTACAAGATGTCGACTATCAACCCTGCGGCGGGACTCATGTACGCAATACCGCCGAAATCGGCAAAGTACGTATTTCGAAAATCCAGAACAAGGGTAAACACAATCGTCGGGTTCACCTGGTATTTGAAGAGTAGATTTTTCCGGACGATGGCAGCGCGATCAAACGTCCATCTGTGCCAGGGCGAGTACAAATTCGGCCCGAATCGTCTCCTGTGCTGTGTGAATTGCTAATTTTATAAGTAGAAACAGCAGGTTGGACATCTTTGCGTCTGTTTAACTATAAAATTGCGTCATGCCGGAAATATTTGAACTGCTCATTCATTTCATCGCCACCTTCATAAAGCTTCTTGAGCCAGAGCAAGCCGACTAAGGAAATACCACGGATACCACAGTATTCCAGATTGACGCTTCGAAAAATGCTGTGTAGAGATCAATCGGAAATACCATTGTCCCTCGCAAATATTCGTACGCATTGATACCATTGCCTTTCAGACATTTTCAGATTCGTGTCTCTTGATGTTACTTTTGATCCAAACATTCAAGAAATGGCTAGCTCGAAAGCTCGATATCGTTGCCTATCTGACAGCAGAGAATCTTACCCTTCGCCAGCAGCTAATAGTATTGAGTCGAAACCAGAATCGCCCACAGCTAAAATTGTTCAACCAGAAACGGTGATAGGTTGGCATCGTCGAGCGTTCAAACTGTATTGGCGACACAAATCCAGGGGACGTAATCGGGGAAGACCAAAGCTGGATGCTGAAGTGAAATCCCTCGTACTGAAACTATCAAAAGCAAATCCATTGTGGGGTGCTCCGAGGATTCATGGTGAGTTACTGAAATTAGGAATCGAGATCTC
>DUAT01000121.1 GCA_012960755.1 Gammaproteobacteria bacterium | reverse complement strand
GGGCAGTGACCGCACTGCTTCTTTCAATCATGATCTGGCTGCTGGGCACTCCAGTTATCCATATCCTCACCAACATCGAGCCAGTCCGCGAAGTTGCGGAACAGTATCTTATCTGGGCTGCCATTGCGCCGGTGTTATCGATCTGGTGTTATCTCCTGGATGGAATCTTTATTGGCGCCACCCGCACCGTCGAAATGAGAAATGCCATGATCATTTCTCTGATAGTTTTCCTGAGCGGGTGGTACTGGCTGCATAGTCTGTTTGGCAACCATGGATTGTGGATGTCACTGCATCTTTATTTCCTCGCCCGGGGTGCCACCCTTTGGTACTACCTGCCCAGATTGAAGGCAATGGTCGAATAGGCTTACACTAGTGCACCTAAAGGAGTTTAAGAAAATGAAAATATCGATGTTAATGAGCTATGCCCAGGGCTATGTGGGTGCGACAAAAGAAATCGTAGAAATGGAGAAAGCGGGGCTCGATGTCGTTTGGGTTCCAGAAGCCTATTCATTTGATGGTGTCAGCGCCATGGGTTACCTGGCTGCTTTAACGAACAGGGTCACCATTGCATCCGGCATTCTGAATATTTACAGCCGAACTCCCACACTGATGGCAATGACAGCCGCAGGCATCGATGCATTGTCGGAGGGACGCTGTATGCTGGGCCTGGGTGCTTCCGGGCCACAGGTTATCGAGGGTTTTCACGGAGTCCCCTATGACGCACCGGTGACGCGAATGCGTGAGGTCGTGGAAATCTGCCGGAACGTCTGGCGGCGGGAAGAAAAACTCACCCATGATGGCCGGAAGTATCAGATTCCGTTGCCACCCGGACAAGGCACGGGGTTGGGTAAACCCTTAAAGATCATCAATCACCCCTATCGGGAAGAGATCCCCATTGCGCTGGCCACCCTGGGCAACAAGAGCGTTGAACTGACCGCCGAGATCGCTGACGCCTGGCTGCCAGCATTCTTTATGGCGGAAGGTGCAGATGCCGTTTGGGGAGACGCACTGCGGCGTGGTTCCGAAAAACGCGATATTGGCAGACCTCCCCTGGATATTTATGCCGGAGGTGCAGTTGCCATCGGAGAAGGCATCGAATCCTACCGGGATATGTCCCGACCCGGAATTGCGCTGTATATCGGCGGTATGGGTGCCAAGGAGAAGAATTTCTATAACCAGATATTCCGAAAATACGGCTACGAAGACTAAGCTGAAACTATCCAGGATCTTTTTCTGTCAGGCAGGAAATCCGAAGCCGAGGCCGCCATTCCCCAGAGTTACCTGGACGCCACCTCTCTGGTTGGGCCTGAAGGGTTTGTCAAAGACAGACTGGAGGCCTACAAAGAGGCAGGAGTCACGTCACTTAATGTTGGGTTCCTGGGAACAACAACCGAGGAGCGGGTGAAGAACTGTGATGCGCTGAAGAATATTATTGTGACCCTGTAGGGGTCATCCTTGTATCTTTGATTTTGTCTTTTAAACCTCTGCTCTACCAAATCTCAAATTTTGGTTTTTGAGGGACTAAAAAGGCGTAAATTGTCCATGACCGGGTGAACTCGATGTCATCCTTTCGGCTTCAAGCCAGTCGCTCAGATCTAGTCCCCGGTCATGGACTGCTTCCCTTTTGAGACTGTACGGTATCAAAGGTCCAAAGCTCTTCAACCAGCTTCGAAGCCCGCATACAAGGAAAGTCCGGGAAGCTTAACACTAAGTTTTTGAGGAATCCCCCAATGTCATACACAATAGGAATAGACGTTAGTAAAGACCGTTTGGATTGCGCCGGTCGGAACGATATAGATCAAGTAAAAACGACCCGCCATCATTCGATAAACACGCCGCAAGGCTTTTCTTCACTGTTAATCTGGGCAAAGAAGATCTCAGGTCAATGTGCTAAAGACCTGACCTTCATCATAGAGCCCACCAGCATCTACCATGATAAATTGGTTGCGTTTATGTACGCTTGTGGCGCCACCGTCTATCTGGCTAACCCGGCCAGGGTAAGAAAGTTTGCTGAAGGTATTGGCATTTTGAGCAAGAATGATGTCATTGATGCAGACTTGCTCAGCCATTACGGTTTGGCGGCAAAGAAGTTGATTGTCTTTAAGCCCTTGAGCCAGGATATTTGTACTCTAACAAGCTTCATGAACCGTATACGGTCGTTGGCAAAAGATCATCGTCGAGAGCAAAACCGACAGGAAAAGTCCGGTAAAGCCAGCGTATTTAGCAAGCTCGAGGAACAATCCATTCAGCGACTTGTGAAGCAGCGGAAAAATGAAATCAAACGTTTCGAGGAAGCGATTCGGAAATTAATCAAGCAGTCCGACTTACTTCGCAAAGACTATGAGTTACTTCTGAGCATCCCCGGGGTTGGCGAGAAAACAGCATGGATAATGCTGATCGTTCTGAAAAGTCAGTCTTTCGCCTCGGCCAAAGAAGCCGCGAAATTTCTTGGGCTTAACCCGATCGAAAAACGATCAGGCAAGAAGGCGTATCGACGACCAAGACTCTCAAAAGCAGGGAATGGTTTTTATCGACAAGCGTTATATTTTCCGGCAATTGTTGCCACAACAAAAAACCCGGACATTCAGGCGCAATACGAAAGATTGTTGGCAAACGACAAGACGAAGATGTGTGCGATCGGGGCCGCGATGAGGAAGTTGGTACATATCTGCTATGGCGTCTTGAAAAGCCAGCGTCCTTACGAAAGTCAGCGCCAGGTAGTGAAGCGCTCATAAAACTGTAAGGCGAACGAAAAGATCCATATCCCTTCCTGGTAACACGCTCTTCAATCGTTAGGTTACCGGGGACGCCTCGCTATGCGCTAAGACAACACGACGTCCAGCGGAAGGTAAAACGCCCTCCTAATTGAACCATAAAGGTCTAACGGGGAAGAGGAAAACCAGATAAGTGATTTCAAAAAAAGCTTGATCAGCAAGACGGTATCTGAGCGCAGTCGAAGGATCTAACGACTGCGAACCT
>DUAT01000120.1:2034-2981 GCA_012960755.1 Gammaproteobacteria bacterium | reverse complement strand
CAGAGATATCTTCAAGCAAGGTAACGGTTATGCCTGAAGTCTCTGTCTATCACCCGACTCTCGTCGCCATTGGAAACGCAGATCGGTACTCTCCCCCTGACTTCAGCAAGATAAGAGTCACGGACCGGAGAAAGGAAGCTTTTTTCGGTTACCTTTTACCGATGGCCCATAAAGCGAATTCAGAAGTCATACTTGAACGTCAATGGTTGCTTGCGATGGCAGACAAACTGTTGGCGCGACAATCTTTAAGTTCCACACAATTAGATGAACTTGTGAAGTTTGAAAGTCGATACAAGGTAAGAGACAGCGATCGAAGTACTGCAGAACGAATTGGTGCGCTGCTGCTCAGGGTTGACGTGGTACCTGCGTCATTGATAGTCGCTCAGGCAGCGAAAGAATCCGGTTGGGGAACATCCAGGTTCGCAACCCAGGGAAACAATTTTTTCGGCATCTGGTGCTTCTACCGGGGATGCGGATTAACACCGTTAAGTCGACTATCTGGGCGGCATCATGAGGTCGCGACCTTTGATAATGTCGAGGAAAGTGTCCGTTATTACGTAAGAACAATTAACAGTCACTTTGCCTATGCTTACCTTCGGGAATTAAGGGCAGACGGCAGAAAACAGCAACAGTTCTACATGGGTGAACTGCTGGCGAACGGGCTCATCAGGTATTCCGAGCGTGGAATGTCATATGTTCGCGAGGTTCAGTCCATGATCAGAAACAACAAACTGCAGCGCTTTACGCGAATCTATCGCGTCTAGGAATACGATAACCCGGCACAAAGCTAGAACAGACCTTCGGACAAAACTGATTGTCCTTGTTACAATGTCTGTTACAGCACCAGTTGGTGCCGGGTTTCGCTCTAATCTGGCCAGGCCACGACCACCTCTGTTACAACTCTTTGTCACAATCCGGTTTTGATGTCCAGTATGTACGAGCCGATA
>DUAT01000120.1:478-2005 GCA_012960755.1 Gammaproteobacteria bacterium | reverse complement strand
CCCTGAGAATATTCCACGGGCGTGGGCACATGTTCGAAGGTCTCGAGCATATCAACATTGACTGGTACCCACCGGTTATGCTCATCACAGGCTACAGGCCAATTCCCGATCTGCAGGAGATCGTAACACTCGCGCAGGCATCTGATGGTCATCAGAAAATTCGATCCATTGTCCATCAACAACGATCAGGTAAAGGCGCGGCTTCCACCCTGGTCTGGGGTGATGAGATTCCCCGGGCTGTAGTCGTTGAGAATGGCGTCAAATTTGAAGTACAGCCAGGTGTGCATCAGAACGCGGGATTGTTCCTTGATATGCGCCCGTTAAGGGTCTGGCTAAAGGAAAACAGCCTTGATAAAAACGTCCTGAATCTGTTCGCGTATACATGCTCTTTTTCGGTCGCGGCTCTGGCGGGAAATGCCCGGCAGGTGGTCAGTGTTGATATGAGCAAACCAAGCGTCAGTTGGGGAAACAGAAACCACGAACTGAACTCACAGGATCTGCGCTGTGTCCGTTCGATGTCGCACAATATTCTCAAATCCTGGTCACGAATTGAGAGACCTGGTCCGTATGATACGGTGATCATCGATCCGCCGACACACCAGCGAGGCAGCTTCGAGGCAGAGCGCGATTATGTTGCAGTACTAAAGCGTCTGGGGCGATTTTGTCAGAAAGGGGCTGACGTTTTTGCCACAATCAACAGTCCGTATCTTGGCACCGACTATCTGCCCAATTTGATGCAGCGATATCAATCGCGGTTCAGGTTGCTGGGAGAGTTTCCGGCAAGCGCCGAGTTTGTTGACAGGTTTCCGGAAAAAGCCCTCAAGATCTATCACTTCAGAAGTTAGTTCAAATCAACAAAACAAATAGACTGCATAATGACTAACACCTGAAGGAGCGAGTTGTCGCCGATGAAACTAAAAACCAGAATAAGATCGCGTTTGATGGGCTTTATGGCGAGCGATTTCAAGAGAAACAGTTTGCGTTTGCTCGCAAGAACAAAGCGCCGGCTCAGCGGGCAGGCAAGTCACGTACTCTACTTCCACCAGGTTGACGACCCCTATAGCCATCTTGTTATACAAAAACTGGCAGAGTTACAGAATCGATACTCGTTGCGTTGGATTCCGCATCTCGTTTCTGCGCCATTACCAGCTTTCCAGGGGGATGTGAATCGATTCAGGGAATGGGCACTGGTTGATGCGAAGTCTGTTGCGGCAGATTATGACACCCATTTCCCCGCTGAAGCGCAATTGCCAACCAGTGGTGCTGTTGCATGGGCGAATCAGTTATTAGCGTCCTGTTTGGATTCTGATACTTTCGTTCGTCACGCCGAGAAAACAGGTCATGATTTATGGTCCGGTAAACTTCAGCAAGAAAACTGCGATGACTCAGATAGTCTCGTCCGGGATATCCTGCAGCGAGGCAACACCATCCGACAGTCAAAAGGACATTACCTGGGCGCCATGTTCTATTTCGAAGGAGAATGGAACTGGGGTCTGGACCGTTTGTACCTGCTGGAAGACAGGCTTC
>DUAT01000120.1:0-432 GCA_012960755.1 Gammaproteobacteria bacterium | reverse complement strand
TGTGTGCCGCGTCCAATCGGGGAGTCAGCCACCGGGTTAAATGCCTCAGGCATCACCCTGGAGTACTTTCCTTCGCTCCGAAGCCCTTACACTGCAGTGGGACATCAACGTGTCATGGACCTGGTAAAACGCAGCGGAGTGACTCTAAAACTCCGGCCGGTGATGCCAATGATGATGCGCGGGGTTCCGGCACCACGCCAGAAGCAGTTGTATATCATTTCTGATTCGAAACGCGAGTCTGTGGCTGCAGGAGTCAGATTTCAAAACTTCGTTGATCCGTTGGGTGAACCCGTGAAGAGAGCTTTTTCGCTGTACCCGTGGGTTACACGGCAGGGAAAAGCAGAGGTATTTGTTGCAGCGTATCTGAGGGCGGCGTGGGCAGATGGCGTTGATATTTGTAGTGACTCGGGGCTGCGTCTCGTGATTGAGTCT
>DUAT01000119.1 GCA_012960755.1 Gammaproteobacteria bacterium | reverse complement strand
GATCATCCACATAACCGCCTGGATAGTATAAAGGTGAGCTATCCGCCCACCTCATACCTGTCCATCAAATCCCTCACCAAACCACTGCGTACAATATCGCTCCTGTTGAAGGAATGAATATGCACATTTGGGAGGCCCCTCACCCGCCGCACCGCATCAGCTAACCCGTTAGGGCCGCGGATGTCGCTTTGATCGATATCCCCATTGACGACGACTTTGCAGTGCTCGCCGATGCGGGTGAGGAACATTTTCATCTGGGAGATTGTTGTGTTCTGGGCTTCGTCCAGAATGACAAAACTATCGTTGCCAAACGTCTTGCCTCGCATAAATGCCAGCGGTGCGGCGACGATGCGGCCATGGCGCAAAAGGTAGTCCACGGCGCCAGCGCCCAGTCGTTCATTTAAGGCATCCCGAAAGGCTTCAATATAGACAGCGAATTTTTCATCGAGCGCCCCGGGTAAAAATCCCAGGTGTTCCCCGGCCTCCACAGCGGGACGTGTGAGGATAAGACGCTCGATTCGGCCGGTCTGCAGGGCTTCTGCTGCTATTGCAGACGCACAGTAACTCTTGCCGGTACCCGCTGGGCCGATGCCAAAGGTAAGACAATTGTTTTTAATTGCGCTGATATAACGTTGCTGGGATGGAGTTTTTGCTTCGAGAGCCTGGTAGCTTCGCTGAGGCGCGTAAGCCGTTTCTGTCTGTGGCGAGTTGACAGGCAGTGTATAGATGTCTGCGCTGTGTCGTCTGGATTGCCGTTCTTGCTGGTGCTGATGTTTTTTGTTTTTTCTCCCTTCGATTGATTTTCTTCGGTTCGCGGAACAGTTTACATGTGATCTTTTTGCCATCGTTGTACAAACACCTGTTGGTCAAAAATTGATTTTGTATGTGATCTGTATTGTAAGTGCCTTATCCTGCTACTGATAAAGCGTTCCGACGTGCACTCCTCTGGTTGGGTTAATGTAAAATTACACCTTCCATTTTGCACCTTCCAGAAAACAAATCAAGGGTCAGGTTTTGATTTTTCGCTCAACTTTGGTGTAAGTTTTTTAAGCCAGGTCAAACAGCCGCAGTAACCGCGATCTCAACAGTAAACTGCGGCGCAGCCAGTTTCGACTCAACACAAGCACGTGTTGGCGTCGCACCTTCCACCACCCAGGCGTCCCAGACCTCATTCATCGCTGCAAAATCAGCCATATCGGCCAGCCAGATATTCGCCGTCAACAATTGTGTTTTGTCCGTTCCGGCTTCAGTCAGCAGGGCATCAATCGCAGCCAAAATCGCCTCGGTCTGCTTACCCGCATCTTCACCCGGCGCCTTTAAGGCAACCTGGCCCGCTGTGGAAACCACACCCCCATGTACAACTGCCTGGCTCATACGAGCGCCACATTTAATTCTTTTGATCGTCATATCGAATACCTCTTGAGTTGATTGCTGGATGGAAAGTTATTTATAACCATAGTAGACCATAGTTATTGTTAGCAAAATAGCCAGCTCTGATACACCAGGAACACACTCGCTTGTGTCAGCAAGTTTCCATCAGACTGAACCAGCAAAGAGTCTACATACCCCCATGATAGCACCGCGTTTCATAACTAAAAGTTCTTAACTATCAATAAGATAACCTGACATTTCCTGTATTACTGTATATAATAACAGTAGTAAACATCACCCTCGCTAAATCGGGAAATCGACAGGGATAGCACCATGTTTTAACCGTTAGAACCACCAGAACCAGACGATTCATCGCAAGAACCTACACCTTCAGAAATTGTTCAAGCCAATTTCGCCAGACGCGTACGATGCGAGGAACTCGAGATACAAATATTGACCTCAGCGGTGCAAATCAACGCGGCTACTTATCACTTCATCACCCTGCTAGGTGAATTTGACGAAAATGGCGGCTGGCATGGCGACGGTATCCGGTCGTTTTCCCACTGGCTGAATTGGAAAATCGGTATGGGAGAAATGATGGGGCGTGAGAAGGTTAGGGTCGCTCGCGCTTTGGGTGATCTACCTCTGATTGATGCGGCATTTTCAAGGGGTGAAATCAGCTATTCAAAAGTCAGGGCCATGACAAGAGTCGCAACGCCAGAGAACGAATCTTTTCTGATGCAGATCGCCGAATATGGCACCGCCCAGCATATGGAAGTTCTCGTTAAAAAGTATGCACTCTGCAAACGCCTGGAACGCATAGAAAATTCGGACAAAAACGATCAATCTGAAGAAGATGCTTTACATGAAGAGCACCACGAAGAGGAAGCGCGTTACGCGGAATATAAAAAAGACAAAACGCTCAACTGGTTTCAGGATGAACTGGGGATGATCGAGATCAAGGTCCGTCTGCCCCCGGACGAAGGTGCCATTGTTATCAAGGCGCTGGAAGTTTTCACAAGGCCCGCCCTCATAATTCATCAAACTGCCTGGCTACTATGGCAAGGCTGACGTTACTCGCCGCTCTCAAATTCGTTTTCAGCTTCATGCTTATTTTCATTTTGCACATCGTTTTCCAGCATTCGAGCTCCTCTCATTATGTTTCCAAGCGCGTAGTTGCCTTCGTGGCAGGCATACTCAAAGACCTGGTCTTGGGTTTGTGGCCAGGGATATTCGCCGCTCCAGGGTTTCGTCCATATCGCTGGATCGTCAACGGTAAAACTGTAGAGCAATGTATCTTCGTCGATTCGTTTGAAGCGTTCGGTGACGTGCAGGCTTTCTGTTGCCAAAAACAGACCGGATTGCGTCGTAAAGTTCGTTGTATCAACGACGAGTGTGTCCCCCTCCCAGTGCCCGACGGAGTCTCCCATCCATTTGCGGATTTCTTCCGGTAAGTGAGGTTTGTTCAACCGGATTATCCTGGTGTCGTGAACCATCTCGTTAAGGATCAATACATGATCCTCAGTTTGAACAATCCTCTTAATGTTGTTGTATAGAACGGGCAACATGGGAGGACCGGCAGTCGACCCAAAACCCAGCAAACATCGCTCACCCAAAGGCCGCAGTTCGGGGTCGTCGTAGGGACCCTCGCCTTCTTCTTTCAACCACCAGGCCTCGCCTTTGTTGGGACGGAAAAAATTGAGCCTGGCACTTCGTTTATCCGTACCGACCTTGGTCATTTCCGGCATCCTGCCGTTAGATGGTTCGACAATGATCGAGGTGCGATACTTATCATCAAGCATGAAACCGCGGTCACCGACATCAATCCAGAATGTATTGTAACCGCCGACGTTGCCAGCGGCACTTTGGGAACCATCGCCGCCGACAGGAGGTGCTTCTCGGTTTGGGTCGCTGTCACTGGCGCTAAACGCGAGCCCTAACTCAACTCCCCAGGCAAGAAAATCTGCCACGTATTTATATAGATTCGCCGTCTCGCCCAACAACCTGGGTCTCTGCAGCGGGGTTAGCGTGGCAATGTTGTAATTACCACTGAGATCGGGGATTTCGTGCTTCGGCTTTTCGTCCTCTGCAACTAGCATTTGAGGTGATGTAAGCAGAAACGAAAAGATCAGACTAAATAGTATTGGTTCCGGGCTTCTTTTCATTATGGGTCCAGGATGACGGTGCTGAGAAAATTCTAACCCCGACGAACATCCATGTAAATTCGTTTGTGGCGGCGTGCGCTGTCATATCCAGCCCCGTCGAAATTATTCTCAGCGATCAACCCTACCGCGTGTAAACCAGCAGATCAGCATCATGACAGACATTGATCACTCAGGCTGGCTCACCTCGTTATAATGGGACAATACAGAACCCGTCATCAATATCATCCTGATAATTCCAGCGATAACGGAACATGGCCTTCGTAAGCGATAGGTGTGCTGTCCACTCTGCCACCAGCTCTCCGGATGCGTCGGCAAAATAGAAAATTGGCATCAGTTACTTTGGGCTGTGGTAAATCTACCTGACCACCTTGTAAACAGCGATAGTGTATACGCCTTTATCTTACTTTAGGAACATTTGTCCTCCAGCATTCGTAACAAGAAAGTTGATCACATCTCTCGGTAAATAAACCAATGCAATATTGCATGCTGACGCTGGCAGCTGCTAATCTGCTTGGCAGGGATAATTTCGATTGTCAGCAGGCGCTATTCGTTAGACACTGCCCGATTGTTCCCCTGGATATTAAGATGGCCCTTACCTTTCGCCCAAGTTCATAAACGTTAGGATGTTTAACTGTTTATTGAAGTTTGGCGTTTTCGGTTGGGACTGGAAACCAACTCAAAAGGGTTCAATCCATGACGCGTTTTTATTCTCATATTTCAGCGATCCTGACCGTTACAATTACCATCCTCTACAGTGCCTCAGTACTGGCGCAATCCATTGACGACGCTGCGCTTGCAGATGAATCCAGTACCGAGTGGCTCGCGCACGGTCGCACCCAAAGTGAACAGCGATTCAGCCCCCTTGACCAAATTAACGCCGCCAATGTCACCAATCTGAAACTGGATTGGTTTCTTGACTTGCCAACCGCCGTGGGGCTTGCTGCGACACCACTGGTGTCTGACGGCGTCATGTATTTTACCGGGTCACACAATGTTGTCAGCGCGGTCAATGCTCGTAATGGCAAACTGATCTGGCAATTTGATCCTAAAGTCGGAGAAAACTCCGGTGATCGAATGAAAGTTGCCTTTCTGCACGGCAGTAGAGGCGTGGCGTTATGGAATGACAAGGTCTACACAGTCACCAGAGACGGCTATCTGATTGCCCTTAGCGCCAGCACTGGCAAGGAAGTATGGCGTGTATTGACAGTAGATCCCACCAAGGCACTTTATATCAGCGGCGCACCCAAGGTCTTTAAAGGCAAGGTATTGATCGGTAATGGTGGTACCGAGAATGGCGGCACGCGGGGTTATGTTACTGCCTATGACGCAGAAACAGGCAAGCAGGTTTGGCGGTTTTTCATTGTTCCAGGCAACCCTGCTGATGGCTTCGAAGACAAGGCCCAGGAAATGGCCGCAAAAACCTGGACGGGGCAATGGTGGAAATACGGTGGCGGTGGCAATGCCTGGCATGGCTTCACCTACGACGAAGAATTCGACACCCTCTACATCGGCACCGGTAACGGCGCACCGTGGAATCGAAAAGTACGCAGTCCTGGTGGTGGTGACAATCTGTTTTTATGTTCTATCGTCGCCCTCGACCCTGATACCGGCGAATATCGCTGGCACTATCAAACGACGCCAGGGGAAACCTGGGACTATAACTCCAATATGGATATTGTTCTGGCTGACCTGAAGATAGCGGGAAAAAACGTTAAGGCTATATTACATGCGCCGAAAAACGGCTTTTTCTATGTTATCGATCGCGCCACTGGCAAGCTGATTTCGGCTGAACCTTTTACGGACGTATCCTGGGCATCAAAGATAGATTTGAAGACAGGCCGTCCGGTGGAAGTTCCTGGTGCCCGCTATGAGAAGGAAGCGGTCATTGTCACCCCTGGCCCCCTGGGTGGTCATAACTGGCCATCTATGTCTTTCAATCCTGAAACCGGCCTCGCTTACATACCCACCATCCATCAGTACTGGAAATATGACGACGACGCTGTAGACAAGGAATCCTGGCAACCACCTAACTGGCAAGATGCTGCTCCGATTCACGGCTCCGCAGTAGATTTCGAGCAAATGGATTATGAACCGGGCGCTGCACGCGGCTCAATACAAGCCTGGGACCCCATTACCCAAAAACGGGTATGGCAGAGAGAATTGCCCGTATCCTGGAACCCGGGCACGCTTTCAACATCTGGTGATCTGTTATTCCAGGGCCGGGCTGATGGAGAATTTGTTGCTTATCACGCCTTAACCGGTAAAACACTCTGGCAGTCAACCGTAGGTCTTGGCATCGCAGCACCACCTATCACCTATTCTATTAAGGGGCGTCAATATGTCGCCCTGCTGGTCGGGTGGGGTTCTGTAATGGCGGCCGTTGGCGGCAAGGAAGCTTCTGATTTAGGCTGGGATTATCGTAAACATATACGCCGCCTGATGGTCTTTTCGCTATCAGGTAAGCTCGACATGCCATCGCAGCCACCTCCTACGGTCGCTGTGCCATTAACTGCGCCTTTTTTTGAAGTAGACAAGGATTTCGCCACGACAGGTGAAGATATTTTTGGTCAATGCGCCTGGTGCCATGGTGGAGCCGCCATTGCCGGTGGGTTGGCACCTGATCTGCGTACATCTCCCATGATCTTGTCTGAGGAGGCATTTGCGGATGTGGTAAGAAATGGCGCTAAACGCGCCTTTGGCATGCCTTCATATCCTGCCTTGTCGGACAGTCACCTCAATTCACTACGGCATTATATTCGCGAGCAAGCGGATCTGGCATTGGCGCAAGATCCTGGTGGCTAGATTGTTTAGACAAAACTGATCACCGCGGACACAAATAGGTCGCAGCTGAAGCGACAGATGAATTGATCGCGGTTTTAAACTGAGCTCAACGGCTCAAACGGGTCTTCAACATTGATATCACCACATGCCATTGTGCGGTGGCACCATGCGTGTCATCGCGGACATCACTGACCCCGGTGGCGTACTTTACCGTGGTAAAAACTCGGTAAGCGCTCGCTTGTCCACCACAGGTCTGGATACAAATGCGTCCTAGACGGTCTGGTGGATTGTGTTCAACAAGCCATCCAACTGTTACATGCAAAGATTACCGGCGCAACCGGTGAGACTGTCGCCCAGATCAGGGGGCTTGCGAAATCAAGGCAACCAGAGAGGGTGGATTGGGCCGGTAGCGCCAGGATTTCCCATGGGAGCAAAAAGACATGAAAGCCATCACTTACTCAAGATACGGGCCACCTGACGTTCTGCAACTCAGGGAGGTAAAAAAACCCGATCCGATGGACGATGAAGTGTTGATAAGAGTACGGGCGGCGGAAGCGACAAAATCCGATTGTGAGATGCGCAGTTTTAAATACTCAGTGAAGTGGTTCTGGCTGCCCCTGCGGATTGCACTTGGCGTGAGAAAACCAAAATGACAGATCCTCGGTGGCTATTTCTCTGGAGTGACAGAAGCGCTCGGGAAAGACGTTGAGGATTTCTCCGTGGGCGATGAGGTTTTCGGCGCCGCGAGGCTTCGGCTGGGTGCCTATGCCGAGTATGTCGCCTTACCGGCAAACTACCCCATTGCTGCCAAGCCCATGAATATGAGTTTTGCGCAAGCCGCGGCAGTACCACTGGGTGGGCTTAATGCGCTGCATTTCATGCGACAGGCAGAAATCCGGGCAGGGGAAACGATATTAATCAACGGCGCTGGCGGCAGCATCGGCGCGCACAGCGTGCAGATTGCAAAATCCATGGGCGCGGAAGTCACTGCCGTTGACAGCGCCATCAAAGAAGACCTGTTGAGACGCATTGGAGCGGACCATTTCATTGATTATACAAAGGACGATTTTGTACGCACCGGCCGGACCTATGATGTCATTTTTGACATGATGCCGGGGAGTTCGTATAGCGCCTGTATCAAGGCGCTCAATCCCAAAGGCCGCTATTTCTCTGGTAATCCCCGTTTATCGGTCATGCTTCGTTCGGTTTTTACAACCCGATTTACAAACAAAACAGCCGGGTTTGCATTTGCGCGGGAGACCGTCAAAGAACTGTTAGCGCTCAAGGAGATGATTGAAGATGGAAAAATTGGATCAATCTGGCAGTTGCGGTGCCAGTGTGTATCGCAATACTCTAGCCGCAACAACAAGTAGGTATCTTCTTAAGTACTTATGGAATCGATGTCCCCGTTTAACTAAACAAAAAACCAACCCAGTACTGTACCAAGGACTCGCTGGACTATACCTACAGGTGCAATGATGAACTTATCGAGTATTTTATCATCTGCCTCATCACCCATTTGCTTAAGCGTATTATTCAATAGCAACAGGTCAGATACCATCAACGGCAGAGGCGCTTCTTCGGGCTGATATGTTGCTCCAAAGGCATAGTCAATCCTTGCAGAGCTGGTCATTTCTATATGGGTACCCAAGAGGGCACTGACTTGATGTTCCTCCGCAAAGACCAGTAACTTCTGGATACTGATTTTAAATTGCTTCCAATCGTTGATGTAAAGTCTGCCAGGATAAAATGTATCGCCTGTTAACAACCAACGGGTTTGAGTATCATAGACGGCGATACTTTCATCATGATGACCGGGAATTGGGAACACTGTCAGTTTTCGATTCCCCAAATCAACAACGGTCTCACCATCAGGCCAGTTGGCAAAATTAAAATACTCAATGATGGCAGCTTCATTTGCTTCAATCAGAATAACATCTGCCTTGTTTCTAAATTGCGCATCCCCGGCGCGATGATCCAGGTGACTATGAGAATGTGTCACCAGAATATCCATCTTGCTGATACTATTTTCAGCCTTCCATTTACTTACCAATTGTTGGATGGTTTCGTAGATAGGGAACTTGTCAGGATCTTCGGTAGCGCCTGTATCCTGGATAAAGACTGTATGCTCTCCAAACAGGACATAGATAAATGGCGCCTCTACATTGATACATTTATTTTGTCTCAAGATAAAAGTATTGTTGTTAACCTTGAGCCGATCAATTGCCGGTTCAGTGTCTAAATCACAATTCTCTGAGCCGTGGATCCATTTTCTATCTGACACAATATCTGTAAAATCTGCATTGACAGAGGATGTCATCAAACTAATCAGCAACAATGAATACTTCATTGGATTCTCAATCTAGGATATTTTCAAGCATGTCCTGTGCGATTTTCGATAATCAAGCTGCGACCGATAATTGGTATAAGCCATTGCAACGATGCTTCTTTGGGCCTGTTCACGCACTGACACCAGCCTGAACCAATGAAAAGGGCCACCAGCAATTGACGGCTCCGGAACTGTGGAATCTAGAAAACAGGTCAGGGTGAACGAAGGGAACTCAACCCAGTTAATCCTTCTTGGTTTTTTCTGATAATACCTGACATGCTAATTCTCCAGCTTGTTATCAAAACGGTCTATTTACTAATTCAACCTGGTCGTCATCCGCCTGGTCTGTTCGAAATTCCGCCCAGACTGGCAAATGATCCGAGAGTTCCTTCTTTCAGTTTTCATCTTGTTTCCGTAGACAGGGTGATGTCAACACTTTCCGGCCGTCCCGATTTTCTGCAAAAACATGGTGGCGTAAGAGGTGACTCGATTAGAGACGAAGACCACGATAGCGATGTCGGTCAAATAAGTTTGTTCCTTCGTGACCGATGGGGAGGCACACCGATTGGGGATGCCCGTCGCCATGGTCACAGTCGTGTTGCCCAACTGTTAGAGAACCACATACCTGAGGCGTCCCAGTGACGGCTGAAATCTAGGGAGTCGGAGTGAGTGACCCGGGTTTAACGGACAGTCAATTAGACCACTTCCGAGCCTATCACTTTAAAAAAGAACCCCACCGAAGCGGGGTTCTCTGGACAATCTGGTGACCGGGATCAGTCGCTGTCACTGTCCGAGTCGTCATCGTCGTCGTGCTTAGCGCATTTCTTGATGGCTTTCGCTTCTTTCTTGGTGATGATGTTATTGCGCTGCAATTTTTTCAGCAGACGTTTCACAGCACGTTCGCCACCGGTATCAAAAGCGTCAGTCACAAGGTCGGCAATGCTGGAACCGCTGGAGAGCACGTCGTTGGCCACTCCGGAATCACAGCTATTGACCACGACGGTCGGGCCGAGGTCCGACCGCGGGTGCGCATCGGAGTCGTTCGGTACCTGATCGCCGTCAATGTCGTCATCACAGATATCACCGATGTTATCGCCATCAAAGTCTTCCTGACCTGGGTTGGCGTCGTTCGGGCAGTTATCGACGTCGTCATCGACTCCGTCCTCGTCAATATCCCGCGTGCAGTCGAGTACCAGTACCAGGTCAAGTGCCGGTGGCGGTATCGGTAGTACCGGCGTCTCGACGAATTGCTGCGTCGGATTCTCCGGGGACACGCAATCCAGCGCTTCGGTTCGCACCTTGTAGAACCCGGTCATGACGTCCCAACGGAAGAAGCCGTCTGCGTCGGTCAGGTCCGGATTAATGCGGTTCGAAGGCGACATGACAGCCGAGCCGTCAGGAACGGCGCTAAAGGTACCTTCCTCGCCGGAAGATGAGCGCAGCAGGGTCACCGTTGCGCTCGCCACCGGTGCGCCCGTGGTCGTGATCACCTGGCCGCTTGGATCGATGTAGATGTCAAACTCGATGAATTCGTCTGGCATGGTGCCGGGGCAGTCGATGAAGATGCTGACACGGGCGACGCCGGTGTTCGGTTCAAGCGGGTCAACTATCGCGCTGTAAACTCCGTCTGGATTTTCGGCCATGTCGCCGGTAGCCACCTCCTCGCCACTGCCGAGCACGATCGTGTAACTGGCAGCGCCGTCGATACAGCCTTGCGTGGTCAGCAGGAGATCATCATGCCAGTAAACCGACGGAAGCCCGCTTTCGCCCGTGAAGTTTGGCTCGATCGCTGTACCCGTTTCCGGCGGTGTCGGGCTGGTGAATTGAAGGTCTATCACCTGAGTATAGACTAAGAATGACAAAGTGAAAATGCGTTTAATAGTTCTATTCTGTTATCAACGTTGGTACAGCAACAGATAAGTATCAATGCGACCCTATGACTCACAGCATCGTCAGGATGAATAAGCCGTTCGTTCTGTCGCTGGCGATGATGTTACCAGACGGGAGGAACGGGTACACGCTCCAGGCGCCGTCAAATGATGCGCTAGCGCTGTCAGGATAGGTGTCAAAAAATGCGATTTCCATTATTTCGCTGTTCGACAAGTCACCGAACTCGAGTACCCGCACTCCGGAGGTGTAGTTCGCTTGGAATACACGATTTCCGACTATGTACATATTATGATCTATCGACGCAGTTGCAGCTTCGTAGGTAGAAACAAATACGGGTGCATCGAGATCCGTGACATCGAAAATCAATGTACGGGTTGGTGCGCTGAAGTTTGTCTCGTCAGCCTCGTCACCCAATAGGAAGTACCGATGGTCTTCGGTCAACCACCCCTGGTGGGCAAATCCGGCTTCCGGGTAAATCGTCGAGGAGATGGTAAATGGCGCCGCTTTGATACTGACATCCGCGATACCGACATTATGCTGGTTCGACAGATTATTCCTGTTTGAGTTAAAACAGATTTCGCTGCCGGAGTGATCGGGATCCGGTCCCTGGTAAACAACACACTGCGTATCATGAATATCGGCTTCGTCGTAGCAACCGGCGAACATCGGATTGTTCGGTGTCGATATATTGATCATATGCAATCCTTCGTTACAGGTGTCTGTACCGACGGCATAGGCGAAACCCGTTGCTTCGTTGATGGCGACGTTGTGCGCGTTGCCGAAGTCACTGTAGATGCCGTCGGCTGTGAACGTCTGCGCTGACCCGACGCCTCGCAGCCGGGTCAGGTCAAACACCTGCATGCCATGTGCACCGGCACCGTCAGCCACGACATATGCGTGGTCCATGTAGACCTTGATATCCCGCCACGCTGAGTCCACAGTATTGGTCGCCATGTGCCCGAGATAGATCGGGTTGTCGGGATCAGTCACATCGACAAATGCAGTGCCGTTCGTCAGACCCATGAGAGCGTATTCATCGCCCGTTTGCGTATCAGCCCAACCCCAGATGTCATTGCCAAGGCCACCGCCCATTGCGTCAGTGGCCACTCTCTTGCGCAACGAAATTCCCGAACACGCGAAGTCACCGGCCATGTCACCGGTGCAGACTTCGGGTCCGGTAGTGAGTTCCGCAGGTGGTGGTGGTGGCGGGGGCGGTGAAGTGGTATTGCTGCTATTGCTGCCGCTGCTACATGCAACGCCGAAAAGTGTCATAGACAATACTGCATATCGCCAAAACTCTGAAATCATAGTTTTGCCTTCATTATTGTGTTCGCCGGTAACTGCGCCCGTGTCCTGGCCGATTCCCATGTTCGCTACTCTTGCCATTGTTACGGAAGCATAAATATTTTCAATATCGGCTATCGATCGGCAATGTAGAGGATAAGGAACACAGCCTGAAAGTTTCCTCATGCCTTCTGTTGAGTACGCCCGGGTCGGGGATCACCCATACGACCGAGAGGTGACTGGGCACGCAGGCCACCATCGACAACAATAGACTCCCCGCTAACAAACGAGGACTCGTCGCTAGCTAACCACACGGCAACGTTAGCTATCTCCTCCGGTTGACCCAGTCGCCCAAGCGCATGGGCTTTTAGATTGACCTCCAGTGCTGAGGGATCTGCCATCATTCGCTGAACAGGTGGTGTGCTGATTGTCCCCGGACAAATCGCATTGACCCTGATACCGTCCGGTGCGTGATCGGTTGATAGCGCCCGGGTCAGATTGATCACCGCTGCTTTACTCGCAGCGTAGACAACGGCATTGCCATCACCATGGAGGCCAGATATGGACGCCGTGTTGATGATAGAACCACTGCCGTTGACCAGCATCTGTGGCACAGCAAATTTGGCTCCGAGAAAAACCGACCTGACGTTGACGCCCATTACCAGATCCCAGTCTTCTACCGTTAGGTTGACTGCGTTGCCTGGTCGCAAAGTGCCCGCATTGTTAAAAAGCACGTCAAGACGGCCAAAGTGAGCCACGCATTCTGCGACCATTTGTTCAACGGCGCTTTCTTCCGACACATCAACTGCAACGGCCTGGGCGGCCCCACCAGCATGAACAATTTCGGCAGCAGTCTGCTCTGCCTTGTGAAGGCGAATGTCTGCGACAATAACACTGGCCCCTTCGGCAGCGAAGCGGATTGCACTGGCAGCGCCGATTCCTGACCCGGCACCAGTGACGATAGTAACTTTCCCTGCTAACAGCTGCGACATGTGTCTCATCCTGAATCTGACATTGGGCACTAGTTTACTTCAACCCGGATGATGAGAAACACGGAAAATGAAATTATTTGGTGGTAATTCCAGGCCGGACATAGGCCCGATGGGTTTCCGGTAACAGCTCACTAACGCGGCACCTTCGACATCAGGTAGAACACCAGTGGAACTGTGACAGGAAACAAACAGACCATGATGATCGCTCCCTCCCAGAAAGCGGCTTGATCCAGCAGCGTTGCTGGCGCGAACGTTATGTTCCAAGGCTCAAAGTAAGCGCCGGAGTACAGATAAGGATAGTTTGAGAACCGAACATTCATACTGCCCATCCACTCTCGAAGGCGAGTCAGCCTTTCATCATCAGTCAACGCCGTCAGCGGCGGAACCGGAATACTGCAATGACATTGGATAATGCCAAAGAGTATCAGGTCAGTTGTGTTCGGTTGGTCTCCGCCTAAAAAAGGACCATCCGATGTTGCAAGTTTCTCGTTCCAGTACAGAAACTGCACCGCAAAGTCCTCCGGGTCCCTGTAGCCAACCGTCATCACACGGAAACGGATCAGAATGAAAAAGTAGAACGTCGAAAAACTGCGCCAGAAGTTCCTCCAGAGTCTTCTCAGGATAAAAGGATGTGGATCACCAGCGAGACTGAAACGGTGAAAAAATCTAGTCGCACTATCTGCGCGATGCATAACACCCTGCCATGCAGTATAGATGGCCTTCATATCCGCAGGGTCTATCGTCCCAAAACCAATGCGTTGCAGAATCTCAGCAGATTCCAGTTGCCAATCGTCATCATCGACCCGGGCCGCAGGCATCATCACACCCCATTTTTTCAGAACTTTGAGAGGTGTTGCGGTGGTTAAAGTATGTTCGATACGTTTTTCGTACAGACCCAGCAGTACTGCCTGCACCCATGGTGAGTGAGTTTGTCCATAAACCTGTAAACGCAAATTAGTACTCCGTCCTTCTTAGTACCTGTAGCTTTACCACGCAGCTGAGTACCCACTGATCCGTATTTCGTTTTCAATCATCAGACTATACCTGTAGAGGTGATCTATGCACCTGTTTCCGATTTGTACGGCTTGTCCAGTGGTGATGCGCTATTCAGATCATTGTACCTTGGTTCTCCGCGTCGGTAGCGCTTGAAGTGGGTCATCCGGCCACGGGTGCTTCGGGTAGCGGCCTTTCATTTCCTTCCTGACCTGATGGTAGGAGGATCGCCAGAATCCCGCCAGATCCTGGGTAATCTGAATCGGACGACCGGCCGGAGAGAGCAAGTGGACAACAACGGCGACCTCATTTGCCACCAGGCGTGGTGTTTCTTCACAGCCGAACATTTCCTGTAGTTTTACTGCAAGGATCGGGGGTGAATGTTGATAGTCAATAAGAATGTTTGAACCCGAAGGCACTTTGAGACGCGTCGGTGCGAGGGTTTTGAGCTCTGTCTGTTCATCCCAGGTTAACAATGACTCCAGGATGGATGCGAGATCAAGTTTCCTGATATCACCCAGGGTGGTAACCGGGTCGAGAAAGGGTGCCAGCCATTGTTCAAGTTGATCCCTGAGGTAATCGTCATCGACCTGGGGCCAGTGGGGTTTATTCAGGGTATTGCCCACCAGCGAAACCCGCGCCTGCCATTGCCTTAGGTCTGGTGTCCAGGTCAGTGTGCCGAGGTTAGCGTCGCGTACATGACTGATCAACGCAGCATTCTTGATCTCGACGGGCACGGCCAGGAGAGTCTTCCTGGTAATCACATGTTTGCCGATCGAGGCTCGTTCCTCTGCAATAAACCGTTTCGATTTATCTTCCCACTGCGCCACGGTGTGTTCTGTCTTCAGATGCGCCAAGGCGTTCCCGAACAGCTCTTCGTCCAGACATGCCGCAGATCGAATGGTGTCACCTTTACTATGGGCAAGCCCACCGACGGCAGCCACCGCTAACCATCTATGTTTACCGAGGCTCTGGCTGCCAGCCAGGTTTGCGCTGCGTCCATTGGCGAGTTGGTAACCCCCTGAATGTCTTTTTCGCGCGATGCGATCCGGGTACGCGCAAGCCAGCAAGTAGCCTTCAAGCTGGGAACGAAGCACCGTAAACGAAGACTCTTCAACCGGGATCTGTGATATCTGTTGTTCAAACTGCCTGGCAAGATCACGAGTTCTCTGCAACCAGCCCCGGTGCTGACGTGGGCAGCTGCGCTCACCCGTTAGAATCTCTATCCGGTAACTGATATCGGTGTGCTCCTGGAAGGGATCACGATCGGACAATGCTGCTGCCATAAGACACGCCGTGTTGACGACACTGATCGCTTTACTACAGATGAGCAGGTGGGCGATCCGAGGATGTGTTGGCAGAATCGCCATGGCCTCACCAATCGCGGTGAGACCGGGTGTACTCGTGTGTTCCTGCACTGGTCTGACAGCACCAAGCTGCCGCAACAAAGCCATCGATGTCTGCCATTGGCCGTTCGAAGGAGGGTCCATCCAGTCCAGCTCGCTCGGATGAGAGACACCCCAATGCAGTAGTTGCAGCGCAAAGGGCGCGAGGTCTGCATGGAGGATCTCAGGCGTGGATTGCAGTGCAAGTTGCTGCTGTTGGTCTTCAGACCAGAGCCGGTAACATCGCCCTGGTCGCAACCGACCCGCACGACCTAACCGCTGGGTCGCCGAAGATCGTGAGATTTTAACCGTGTGTAGTCGCGTCATCCCGGTTGCCGGGTCAAATCGCGCTTCTCTAGCCAGCCCTGAGTCAATCACAACATCGATCGCTTCAATCGTCAGGCTGGTTTCTGCAATATTTGTGGCAAGTACGATTTTACGCACACCCTTGCCGGCTGGCGCAATGGCGGATTGTTGTTCGGCCAGGCTGAGATTGCCATACAGGCAATGGACTTCCAGTCCCACCGGCAGATTTGTCAGAGCATCTCGCACCCGGCCAATTTCACCCTGACCCGGCAGAAAGACCAGCATACTGCTCTGGGGGTTGTCCTTGAGGGCAGTTCGGATCGTGATCAGGATGCGGTCGACAATTCGATCTCGCGGTTTGCTGGCACCGGTATAGATAACCTCTACGGGAAATAGCTTTCCCTCGCTGGTGATGACCGGAGCGTGAATAAGTTCTGCGATCTTCTTGCTGTCGAGTGTCGCGGACATAACCAGCAGCTTCAGGGGGTCTGAGTCCCTGAAAATTGATCGACCTTTGAGGCATAATGCAAGGGCAAGGTCCGAGTCCAGATTGCGTTCATGAAATTCATCAAAAACGACCAGTCCCGCCTGTTCCAGCGATGGATCCTGTTGCAGCATGCGAGTCAGTATGCCCTCGGTAATCACCTCGACCTTGGTGGACTTGCTCACCCTGGTTTCCAGGCGCATTCTGTATCCGATGGTTTCGCCGACGGGCTCATCCATAAGCGCTGACATGCGTATTGCTGCTGATCTTGCTGCGATCCGGCGAGGTTCCAAAACAAGAATTTTCCTGTCACGCAGCCAGGGTTCAGCGATCAGGGCCAGAGGTACAATCGTGGTTTTACCCGCGCCAGGTGGTGCCTCAAGAACGACCTGGTCAGTTTGTTTGAACTGGCGTTTTACTTCATCGAGGATTTCATCAATGGGTAATCCGGACCTGGTAGCTGGGCTTGCAGACATAGGATTCAGGTTGGATATATTCCCGGTGAGTGTGCGAAGAATCGATTAACTGTCTAGGCATTTTGGCACAGACACACCGTCAAGACATCGACATTCCGCGATACCTTGATTTTGCAGCATCCTCGCAATGTTCACGAAACTGTCATACACCGCCAGCATAGGTTCGGCCCCATTAATTTGCGAACCAACGCAGTCTGTTAAAAAACCCATACACAGCGGCTAAATCAACTTGCAGTTAGCCCGGTGGTCAAGCATTGTACGCACCTTTAAATTAGGATATCTGATACATGACAACAGATTCCAAAGATCTGAACCTCGCACTTTTTTGCGATTTTGAGAACGTGGCCCTCGGGGTTCGTGACGCCAAATATGCAAAGTTTAATATCCAGTTGGTATTGGAGCGGATCCTGCTGAAAGGGAGCATTGTCGTCAAAAAGGCATATTGTGATTGGGAACGCTACAAGGATTTCAAGGCGACAATGCATGATGCGGCATTCGAATTGATCGAAATCCCGCATACCAGGCAGTCCGGCAAAAATTCGGCGGATATTCGAATGGTAGTAGACGCCCTGGATCTATGTTACACCAAAGAACATATTGATACGTTTGTGATTATCAGCGGCGATTCCGATTTTTCACCCCTGGTCAGCAAACTCCGCGAAAATGCCAAGACAGTGATCGGTGTGGGTGTGAAGAATTCAACTTCGGAACTGCTCACCAACAATTGTGATGAGTTCATCTACTATGATGACCTTCAGCGGGATGCTCAAACCATCAAGCGGGTGCGAAAGAAGCCAGCGATAAAAAAGCCGACTAAAAAAGACGGCACCAGCACAAATAATCCTGATCTGCCCAAAAAGGAAGGAGCCTCAATCGACGATGCAATCCAGCTGATTCTGGAAACGGCAGAGGGCCTGTTGTCAGACAAGGGTGATGGAGAAAAACTGTGGGCATCAATGGTTAAACAAACGTTGAAGCGTCGGCGCCCGGGTTTTAATGAACGATTCTATGGCGCCCGTTCATTTAGTGATTTATTGGAGGAGGCAGAAAGTCGTGGTTTGCTCAAGCTGGAGGCTGATGAGCGATCCGGAGGTTACACTATCAAACTGACAGAATACAAAAACTGAGCATACCTTAATACGATCCTTGCTCCCCACCATGGATTGGCAATATCCTGATGCAGGAAAAGGTGCAAAAGAAACTCAAATGAACGATGTGAACCGGGAACAAACACAACGTGCGAAGAACGCCATACTGGGCGCTTTCGTCGCTGACGCCGCGACGATGGGTATGCACTGGCTATACAGTCAGCGACGTATTATTGAGCTCGCACCAGAGCATCCCGAATTCAGGGAACCCGATGAGCAGGATTTCGTTGGTAATGTCGGCTATTTCGCCCATGCTGGCAAGACCGTTGGTGAGTTCTCCCAGTACGGTGAACAGGCTTGGGTAATGCTGAATTCGATGACAATGAATAATGGTCACTACGAAAAGCACCATTATCAGGATGTCTTCAGGGATCACTTCGGCTATGGCGGCCAATTCCGCGGCTACATTGATCGGCCGACCCGGGAAACACTCGACACTATATACCGCTCGGAATACGATGCCCTTGAGAAAGCGGGCCGAATCCCATTTGATGGCGACCGTAAGCAAAAACCTGCAATTCTCATCAAGATGCTAGCGGCGGCGAAACAATATCGCGGTGAACGACTGAAACAACAAGCGGAAGTAATTTCTGCGGCTTTTGAGGATTCAGGCGCGTGTCTTAGTTATGCACTTTCGTTGATAGACGCACTGCAGGGGACAGACGATTTCCCAGGTGCAAAGGATGAGCAGCTTCCGGCAATCAGCAAACTACCTGTGTTGATTGCCCGTTACTCAACCGCACCTGACCTGCATGAGCGTGCTATCAGTGCCGTCAAGGTAACGAACAATACTGCGCGCGCACTGGACTATGGCATGATCTGTACAACAGTACTTTCTTCGCTTGTTAACGGATATAGCATTACTTCGGCAATTAACTCCGGACTACAGACTGCCCACGACGAAAGCCGCGACCAATTGTCGACCGCCTTGTCAAGAAATTGCGGTATCTCCGAGTTGACGAAAGAGTTTGGCTTGCATTGTGACCTGGGGTCCGGCATGAGCAGTATACTATTTAATCTGAAGTCCAGTGTTGGCTATGCGGAATCGATCCGCAGCAATATTTTTGCCGGGGGCGATAACTGCGGCAGATCGATTATGTTGGGGGCGGCTTTGGGTGCCGTGTATGGTGTTGGGGGTGACAAAGGTATTCCGGATGCTTGGGTTACAAAAGTCCATGGTCATGAGAAATTAAAGCGCAATATTGATGGTTTATTCACTTAGCACCCCTGTTATTGAGTGCCGGGTGCGACGACATCAAGCTTGCCTATGAGAGTTGAAATTAGACACCGTCATTCAATCTGGAAATTTGACGCGTAAGACGGTTTTGTTTACGGTGACAAGATCCGTTGCACGTCACAAAATGAACAGGAATTCATCGTCATGAGCGAAGCGAAAGTTGTTAAAACAATCAAAGCATCCGCGGACGCGGTATGGGAACAGCTCAGCGATTTTGGGGGTATAAAACCCGGCGGCGCAATTGAGACTGTGAGTGTAGAAGGCGAGGGGATAGGTATGGTACGAACCATGAACCTGAGCACAGGACGTGTAGTGGAGCGATTGGACAAGCACGACAGCAGCAACCGAACATTCACATACGTGATTATCAACGAAGACTCTCCTCTCCCCTTTAGTGACTACTCGGCGACAGTTGTGATCACAGACAACGGTGACGGCAGTAGCACTGTAAACTGGACAGGTACATTCGAACCGCGCGGCGTTGATGAAGCACAAGCAATCAACGTCGCGACCGCTATCTATGCGGGTGCCATTAAGGGAGCCAGAATAGCACTTGAAACCACTTAGCGAACGAACCAATGGACGATTTGTTGAATCGGATCTGGACATGAGCAAACAGCAGTTACCAAAGGGCATCGCCCTGACCGTGTTGAATGAGGACTATCGGGCCGACCCTTACCCGATCCTGGATAGAATCAGAGAAGAAACCGCCCTCCACCATGATGATGAATTAAATCAATATATTGTCACCCATCACAACGACGTAAAATCAATACTCAGAGATAAGGAAATGTGGACCGATCCCCGCAAAGGCAAGCCTGGGAGCTTTATATACGAACTGCTCGGGGGTAACGACCCGGACAACGAACCCTCCATGTTACTCATGGATCAACCGGACCACAGACGCCTTAGATCTCTCGTCAGTAAAGCCTTTATGCCCGCAGCGGTTGAGAAGTGGCGGCCAAGAACGATTGAAGTTGTCAGCAGAATTCTGGATAAAATTCAGAATGCAGAATTTGACCTGATAAGGGATTTCGCGAATCCCATCCCCACGGTTGTGATTGCCGAGTTGTTAGGCATTGACGCGACTCACCATGACGATTTCAAAACCTGGTCTGACGCAGCAGTGAAGACAGCCTTTAGCCCTTTTCCCGATCCGGAGGACGTCAAACTCGCCGATACAGCACAAGAGAAACTCAATCAGTTTTTCGAAGCGGAAATAAAGAATCGTCGTCGCAATCTGGGCGATGATCTCCTGAGCGACCTGATACGTGCTGAGGAGGCCGGTGACAAGTTGTCGGAGTTCGAACTCATTGGCCAATGTAACCTAATGCTGGTCGCTGGTAATGTGACAACAACAGATCTGATTGGCAATGGTGTTAAAGCGCTACTGGACAACCCTGAACAACTCGCAAAATTGAGAAACAATCCAGATCTCATCAAGAATGGAGTTGAAGAAATACTACGTTTCGATAGCCCAGTGTTGAATTCAGCGCGAATCCCCAATCGAGATATGGCGGTACAAGGCTGCCCCGTCCGCACTGGGGAGAGTGTTCTGTTATCACTCGCCTCGGCGAATCATGATCCGGCTGTTTACCCGGACCCACAGACCTTTGATATCGAGCGGCTGGATACCCACCATCAATCATTCGGCGGTGGTCGTCATACGTGCCTGGGTGCACCCCTGGCAAGGCTTGAAGCCCAGGAAGCTATTTTGGCGTTGATACAACGATTCCCCAAACTAAAACACAGCAACAAAGGATACGTTCGAGCCACGGTTCCCAGTTTTCGAGGTTTGGAGAGTTTTTGGGTCAAGCAATAGCAGAAACCGGCTAACAACCTCTTGTTCGACAAGCATGTCAGCAGTTGAAGGAATAGTCGTATGAAAAATATATGGTTGTGTTTGTTGATAGGTCTCGCTGCCTGCAGCGGCGAACACACACCCTCTCCGGATATTCCTGATAAAACCACTCAGCTCATTAAGAATGCCATCATTATTGACGGTAGTGGTACGGCAGGATATCCCGGCGACCTCCGTTTCAATCAGCAAGGTATCATCGCCATAGGCCAGCTTGATATATTGGCTACAGATGAAGTTATATTCGCGAATGAAATGGTGGTATCGCCTGGATTTATCGACACACACAGCCATCATGATAGCGGTCTTGATAAAAACCCACAGGCAGTCGCAGCCAACTCCCAGGGCATCACCACAATAGTGATCGGCAATGATGGTTTATCAGATTTCCCGTTAAGTGATTTCAAGCAAACACTGTTGAGCAATCCGCCAACCGTCAATGTAGCCAGCTATACAGGTCATGGTTCTTTACGTTTCGAAGTTATGGAGACCGACTACAAACGAGAAGCTAATACAGATGAAATCAACAGAATAAGCGACCTTCTCAATAAAGACCTTGAAGAAGGGTCCCTCGGCCTGGCCACTGGTCTGGAGTATGATCCCGGCATCTACTCCAGCACCGATGAAGTGATTCAACTGGCAAAAACAGCTGCTGCCGCAGGTGGTCGTTATATCAGTCATATGCGAAGTGAAGATCGTGCTTTCCACGAAGCACTGGAAGAACTGCTCATGATCGGACGTGTGGCAGACCTGCCGGTGCAGATTTCACATATGAAGCTGGCTGCCGTTAATATCTGGGGTCAGGCTGAGCAGGTAATACGACGTCTGGATACGGCGCGCGCCGAAGGCATTGATGTAAGCGCTGATGTTTATCCTTACACTTACTGGCAATCCACACTAACCGTATTGTTACCGGATCGTAATTATGATGATCTTGAGGCGGCCCGTTATGCACTGGAAAACCTGGCATCGGCCGACGGTCTCACCCTGGCCTATTATGCACCCGACCCCAGCCTGGTTGGCAAAACCGTTGCACAAATCGCCGCCACCAGGGAAAAAAGCAATGAAGAAACCTATTTGCAGCTGATACGGGATGCCCATGAAGGATTTACAGCGGAGCAGCCGGTCGCTTTGCAGGAAGCTCGTGAGAGTGTTATTGGCGTCAGCATGTCAGAACAGGATGTTTCTGTACTGGTTGCCTGGCCACATGCCAATATCTGCTCTGATGGATCATCAGAGGGACATCCGCGGGGGCACGGTGCCTTTCCACGTGCCATTCGCCAATACGTGCGGGAACAAGGCATCGTCACACTCGAGGAAATGATCCGGAAAATGACCTCACTCAGCGCCGCACACGTCGGTATTGAGCAGAGAGGCCTAATATCACCTGGATATGCGGCGGATTTAGTATTGTTTGATCCAGACACCATTACTGACAACGCAACCATCGAGCAACATGATCGCCTATCTGACGGGATTATCAGGGTATGGGTCAACGGTGAAACGGTCTGGAAGGACCAGCGCGGCACTGATGCGCGGCCCGGCCTGTTTATCTCCCGTACACAGCTGGCATTTGCTGACGGTGGTTTGTATCAACTGCCAATGGCAGCCAGAATTAGGAATTCGCACGGGACAGGTTGGTGAGCTAGTGCCCAGGAGGCGAGTAGGCCTTATCTCGCAGGTGAAACCTTATCCGAGGGCCACGGATTCGTTAACGAGGCCCTTTTTCTTCCTGGTCACTGCGGGGAAACGGTGTGGGATCACCCTCTGCCGTTGGAATATTGAAGGTGTTTAACGTCATAGAAACAAATGAATAAAAACCTATCGTCTGAATGATATCCATCAGACCAGTTTCACCCCATTGTTCGATTGCAGCTTTATAGAGAGGTAACGGCAAGTCTTTGGTGTCGTGGATCGCGCGACAAACCTCAATAGTTAGCTTCTCGTCATCGGGTGCATCGGCTGGAGGTTCTACCTGATCGAACACTGATTGAATTACCTCGTCCGAAACACCTTCGGCTTTAGCCATCTTCGAATGTGCCACCCATTCAACATTACTGCGCCAGTGGCGACCAGTGACGATTATGGCAAGTTCCACTATACGCCTGCCAACGGCAGTACGCTCCCAGACAAAATTACCAAGGCTCATGGCGCGTTGCGCTACCTCCGGGCTGCGAATCCATGGATCAAATGGACCGCCGAGTTGTCCATCTGCTCGCGGGCTGCGTGTCTTTGTTATTCTTTCGTATTGAGCCTGTTGTTCAGTTGTCAACTCATCAAAGCTTTTTGGCTGCAGACGACTCGTCATATTCCCTCTCCTCTATTCAGAGAATCATTTAAACATGACTGTTACAAACGAGATAGTCCTGAGGGGTTTATCACGGCGAGTTACTGAGGAAATCAAGGGGTGAACAACAATGAGATTTCGTTTATCTTGAGCAGATGATTGGATTTACCAGGTTTCTTCTATACAGTATTTCATTACTCTGCCTTATGTCGATATCTCTTTGGGGTATATCAGCCTACCTGGAACCTGAGCCGGTATCTTCAAGCGGTGTAAGCGATGGTGCCGTTGTAAGAATCTATGGCGCGGACGTCTGGGGTTTACGCGGGCACTTTGCTATGCATACCTGGGTCGCGACCAAAACAGCTGAAGAAAAACATTTTACTATCCACCAGGTGATCGGGTGGAAGCTCCGACGCAACGGCACAACTCTGTCAGTCAGCACGGGCAACCCTGATCGACCCTGGTTCAACTCACCGGCAATTCTGCTGCACGAGTTGTCAGGCCAGAAAGCTCACGAGCTGATTCCCGAGATTCGACAGGCAGTGACAGATTACCCCTATGCCAGAACGTACACCATGTGGCCCGGACCAAACAGCAACTCGTTTACCCAGTGGGTTGCACTCACCGTGCCGGAACTGGGCCTCCTGTTACCTGCCAAGGCCATTGGAAAATCCTGGATGACCGATCATATCAACATGTCTCCTGCACAGGCTTCGGAATAACAGTCAGAGCAATGTCAAAGTGGTATAGCACAGATTCAACGACTTCCATTGAAGAACCTGAATCAGGCGAGTTGTTCGAGCAAATCCTACCTGGCGGAGTCCGAATTGGGTTTAGACTGAAATCGCGAAAGACTGATCCGGCGCTGCGCCGTTCAACACTTCCTGATAGGTTTCCTGCATCTCGCTCGCACCTTTGCGTTCATTAATCGTCACCCAACCATCAACTGATTCAAGAAATGCTGCCCAGGCATCTTGCATTTCTGCCTGCAGTTTTTCCGGACCCCATTCCTGGTGTCTTTTCTGGATCTGCGTGGGCGCAAAAAACATGGTTGGCTTGGCACCGGGCATAGTTGACGGTTCGGCCCCATCCCTCGAATCCCAGTGGGTGATACCGACACCGCAGCTGCAGGTGACGTTGTCTCCGAAATGATTGTGAATTCCTTCGAGGACCTGTTGATTTCCAGCCATGTCGACGTAGGCAATTTTGGAAGACGCATCCATGGTCTCGATGGTGTCGTAGGTGACCACTTCGTCATAGATGCCCATGTTTTCCACAAAGGCTTTGTTACCCGCAGAAGTCAGTCCCACCACGTGACGATCGCGGTTCCGGTTAAGGAGAAATGCCAGGCTGAAGGAAGTCTTGCTTGATGCGCTGGACAGTATAATCTCATCGGCGTTGAAAAAATCGTTGTCAAACAGGTAATCGTCCAGCACAAAACCCGTAATAAAAAGCGGGTAGTAAACCATTCGATGTGAATCGTACTGGCGGTCAAACCCGTTGGCTGCTGTCATCAACGAATACTGGTTATAGGTAGGCGGTAATGCGGTACGGTGTTCGGCGCCATCTGTAAATCCACGAGCCGTCACGCGTTCGGGTTTCACCACCAGGTAGCTCGCCATCGGATAGTAACCATAATACTCATCTCCGGTCTTCAGTTCGGATTGACCTGGGTCTATGACCGTGCCGATACCCCAGACTGGAATACGGCCGTAGTCACCCTCGGATGGGAAGAACTTCCAGTAACCGATGATGTCACCAGCCACGCCATATGTAATATTGTTGGCGGTGAGTCCGAATCGTTCAACCTTAATGACTGCCTCGCCATTCGAGAGACTCAGGTCACCGGGATCGGGCAGTTCGATCGTTCTCATTTGTCTAAGATCTTGTCGGATGACTTCAAGGCAATAGCTGTTCATGGAAACTCCAGTGAAAATTTAATTCAACATCTTGGGAGGCGAGCGCCGCTGTGAAAATTCTGACAGGTAATCAGCTGACACTTGAACCTCCGTCAACGGGCAAAGAAACGCCCGTAATAAAACCTGCCTTGTCTGAGGCGAGAAATGCAGCGGCATGAGCGATGTCCCATGCGGTGCCCATTTTTTGGCCAAGAGGAACTTGTTTATCTCTTCGCGCAATAACCTCTGCACGAGGGGTTGCGTCGGTTACGCGGGATTCAATTGCCATAGGTGTATTCATCAATCCGGGCAGGATCACATTCGCACGTATATTGTATCGAGCATTCATTTGTGCCAGCTGTTCTGTGAATGCAACCACCGCGGCTTTCGTCACCTTGTAGGTCACGTAGGGGTAAGGGCGCAATGCAGCCATGGAAGAAATATTTAGAATGACACCAGATTGTGCTGCCCGCATATGCGGCAACACATATTTGCAGGCAATAATCATTGATCGAAGATTGATAGCAACGATCCGATCAAAAGCATCGGTTGTAATTTCTGTCACGAAGGCGTCACCTGCGGCTAGGCTCATACCGACGTTGTTGTGCAATATATCAACCCGTTGGTAATTGGTAACGGCGTTTTCCACTAACGCTTCCAGCGATTTCTCATCGGTCACGTCAACATGATGTGCTGAAGCATTGCCGCCTTCGTCCGTGATCATTGTCACAGTTTCTTCCGCAGACGCCTCATCAATGTCTGCAACCAGAACAGTGGCTCCTTCGCGAGCGAACTGGATAGCCGTCGCACGGCCATTGCCAATGGTTTCGCCGGGTGTTTGCCCGCCACCTACTACAATCGCCAATTTGCCTTCAAGCACACCTAACCTCCTCACTGTCGGCTCTCATTAATCTCATATCTTTACCCATCTTACAACTGGCGGGTATGGGGTATCGCGGACAGATACTTGTTAATCCAAATATGAAAACTGACCGGGACTACGATATTGTCTAGTTCGTTGGCCCGATTCACTCGACTCTTCGCAACCCAATTGGCCATACTAGCCCCATTCGTTGTCGGGAAATGCCGTACCTTTTATCGCTAGACAATATGTGAAGAACAAACTTGGAAATCACTCGATCCACTCGTCTCATCATTCGAACCCTTGACCTGGATGATGCTGCGTTCATTTTAGAACTCTACAATACTGAAGGTTTTCTAAGATTTATTAGTGATCGTCAAATTCGCAACCTACGTGATGCAAAGGCGTTTCTTCGGCTGGGTCCAATGAAGATGTATGAAAAACGGGGTCTCGGAATGTACATGGTCGAGCTGCGTGATGGTTCGATCCCTCTTGGTGTATGCGGTCTGCTTCAACGGGATTATCTTGACGATGTTGATCTGGGTTATGGCTTTCTGCCTGGTTTCCAGGGATCGGGTTATGCACTGGAGGCGGCAATGGCTACCGTTGCAGTGGCAAAAAGTCGCTTCGGCCTGGATAAGTTGCTTGCAATTGTGGATGCGCAGAACGAGCGCTCAATTGCCCTGCTGCTGAAACTTGGAATGCATTTTGAAAAATACCAGGAGCAGGCGCCGAGACTTGTCAGTCTCTACCGTTTAGAATTATGAATCGTCTCCTGGTTTTATCCGGGCTCGTTGCCTTCTCAAGATCTGTTCCCAAAGATTCCGTTCGACGTCCGCGTGCGGCTCGCCACTCCAGTGTGCCCTTGCTGATTGCTGAAATTATTCGTAGCGCAGGGAGTGGATCGGATTGATCTTGGCGATTCTGACAACGTGGATAGAGACGATGACCCAGGAGAGGAAAACAGCGAGGATGCCAGCGATAACAACGATTCCACCTGGCAGGAACAGGCGGTCGGCAAAAAAATCAAGATAGGTGCTGGAACCAAAATAGGCAGCAGGCAGCGCTACCAGTGATGCCCACATCACGGGTTTTGAGAAACGCCAAATCATATTCGCTCCCATGACCTTGCGGATGCCGATTTCGCGGGTGCGTTGCTCCACCATAAATGCAGCGAGACCAAACAGTCCAACCATGGAAAGGGTCATGGCAACGAATGCAAAGCCCGTCAACGTTAGGGTGATGGCTGAGTAAATCTTAAATACATCATTGAAGGTCTCGTTGAGAAACTTCATCTGAATGGGATACTCCGGCACGATTTCATCCCAGACGCTCTCGACTTCAGCCAGGGTTGACTGGAAATCACGTCCCTGGATTCGCAGTGATGTGTAACCGTAGTAGGTGGGCGACATCAGGAACACCATAGCCTTTACCTGATTGTGGAAGCCGCGGAAATTCTGGTCCGGTATTACCCCAACGATTGAGTACGTGCGTTTTTCTTCACCCGTGACATCATGAAACACCGGGTTCTCGGTCGACAGGGTGTAGCCGAGTCGTTCCAACATCATCTCGTTGACGACAACATTTACGGTTAAGACACCTTCTTTCATCGTGTCGTCTGATATTTCCATGCCAAGTTGCCTGCCCTGCAGCAGTTGAATGTCGTAGGTTTCAAAGAACCCCGGATCTATTGAGACTTGCAGTGACGTAGAGACGTTCAGGTCGTCTCCCCGGGTAGGTGAAACTCTCAAATTGGAATTGCTCTGCTGGAACGGAATCTGACTTGAGTAACCAAAGCCTGTCACTCCGGAAATTGCACTTATTTCGTTTTTGAGGGTATCAAGGCGTGACTGGATTTCAGGAACACTGAGCCGCTCCAGTGAAACGATTTCTGCACGCGGAAAGACATCCCCGCTCTGCTGCAACTTGTTGTTTTGGAAGTAAACTACCAGCACAATTGCCAGCATGAATATTGATATGGCGAACTGAACACCGAGCATCAATGAACGAAAAAATGCTCCGCTGATGCCTGGATGTGACATACCCCGCAATGCACTAATCGGACTGGTTTGGGTAATAAGATAGGCGGGATAGGCTCCGGCTATGAGACCGACGACCATGGCCGTCAACACCAGCCACGGCAACGTGGTGGTATAGTCGATGTTGACGCTCTTACCCAGGGCCGTGTTAAAAAGGGGTACTGCGATCTCAAGGACAAACAGAGCGATGACCATGGAAATGCCTGCAATCAGTACGCTTTCAATCAGCAACTGGATCAGTAACTGTCTGCGATTCGCCCCCATGGTTTTTCTCAAGCCAACTTCCCTGGTTCGGCCCAGCGCCTGGGCGGTGGCGAGGTTGGTGTAGTTAACGATTGATATCACCAGCACCAGGATTGCCAGTAACTGTACGGTTTCAATGACTGGCATACCAATGGCTGACCACAGAAAAGTATTGGCGTCCTGAAGTCTGTTAGCTTCGAACCCGGTGAGCATATCGTCTTCACCTGGGTAGTGACTGGTGAAGACCCCATCAAGTCTGGACTGCAGCCATGTCTGACTGGTGCCCTCGGGTACCAGCAGGTAGGTCAAGTCACCCAGGCTGAGATTGTTCCAGTCACCTTTTTCCATGTCATTATCCTCCGTGTTAAGTACGGAGATGTGGGCAACCATTTCGAATTTTGCAGGGACCACCAGAGATGAATTGAAATGCGTATGTGCGGGAAGGTCTTCAACTACGGCGGTTACATTCAGCACTTTGTCGTGGTCCAGTTCAATCGATCTGCCGAGGGCGGATCCCGCACCGAAGTATCGTCGTGCAACGCTCTCGGTAATCACCAGTCCATTTTTTGCGTCGAGGGCTGTATTGTTACCTTCAACGAACGTGAAATCGAAAATTCGAAGCAGGTCTGCGTCGGCAAACCGAAGCACCTGATAATAATCGACATTGGCTATGGAAAAGAGCATTTCTCTTCGGATGGTGCGGGCGACATACTCGATCTCGGGCACATCGGTTTTGATCAGGGGGCCAACGACGCTATGGGCACTGTCGAGCTTGCTGATGCCAATATCCGCCTTTGGTGAGAACAAGGTGCCAACGGTAAAAATACGGGCCGAATTCTCAAAAAAGACGTCGTGAGTCTTCTCGTAGTTTGCCAGCAGTGAACCGAACAGAAATACTGACAACCCCACAACCAGACCTAGAATGTTAATGGCAGAATAGAGTTTGTTTCTGAGGATCCGGCGCCAGGCTACTGTGACGTAATTTTTGAACATATAGAACCTACATCCTTTTCAGTAAGGTTAAACCACTTTTAGGATATTTGACGTCAGCCAGAGCTAAAGCGTTGCAAAGCAACGAACCTTCCAGCTCTAGTACCTGGAAAAGGACCACGTTAATTCGTATTTAGCATGAGGGCATAAACCCTCACCCGTCAACGTCTCACGTGCTGCTTCACCCTTCATTAGGACAACAGTGTCCAAAGCAGAAGTTACACCATCTTCATGCCGGGGCACGAACGCAACAGCGAAACACTGGCATACCAGAGATTATTCGTGCTTTGTGTGCGATGTACTTCTTTGCGCGATTGCTCGAATTATGGCTCCGTTATGACGAAGCCATACCTGAGACAGTTGCTGATTTCCAAAGCCTCACGCCAAATTATCTGATTTAACCGGATACATCGACCACACAGTGGCGCAGAACTCGGGCGGGGTTCCCGTATCCCTGGTGCCTTCTACGCACCCTGGCAGCGAGTTTGTACATTGCGGATTCGGAAATGTCTGAAAGGCAATGACGGCAACGGGTACGAAGGACGAAGGACAAGGATATACCCGGAGGAGCGAGTGAGAATAGTGGTGTATGCTTGCTTCACTCCACCAGTAGGCCGAATTATGAAGCAAAGGCGATCTCACTTTCTCGTTGCAACCACACTGATTCTCATCGGTAGTCTACTTGCACACTATGTACAAAATGATGCCGCGTCAATCGCCGTCGAGGAAGTTCGGTTTGCAGGTAGCAGCGGCAATATGATGGGCGCCCTGCTTTACGTTCCAAGCCAAGCCAGTACCCAAAAACCTGCCCCCGGCATACTCGCCATTCATGGCTATATCAATTCACGAGAGACTCAATCCGGATTTGCTATCGAGTTCGCACGGCGTGGTTTCGTTGTCCTTGCACTTGACCAGACTGGACATGGCTATTCCGACCCACCCGCATTCGCTCATGGTTTTGGAGGACCCGATGGATTGGAATACCTTCGAAGCCTGCCTTTTGTGGACACACAAAATATCGGGCTTGAAGGACATTCAATGGGAGGCTGGGCGGTGCAGATGGCTGCTGCCAACGCACCGGATAACTATACATCCATGGTGCTGGTAGGTTCATCTACAGGATCATTTGGCGTACCCGAGGGCACCGCCGATCAGCCTAAGAATCTCCTGCTGGTGTTCAGCTTGTTCGATGAATTCTCTGAAATGATGTGGGGCGCTGAAATACCTGCAGATATCACCACTACAGAGAAACTGAAATCGCTGTTCGGCAGCCAAACCTCAATCGCCATCGACAAAATCTATGGTGACCCGCAGGCAGGCACAGCAAGAAAACTCGCGATGCCAGCGGTAACACATCCCGGTGACCACTTATCAAGGGACGCGATCGGCGCTGCCATTGAATGGTTTGAACTGACATTAAAGCAAAATGGAACATCACTCTTACCAACAGACCAGATCTGGTATTGGAAGGAACTTGGCACTGCCTTGGCTCTGGTTGGACTTGTGCTGCTCATTTTTCCAGTTGCTGATTGGCTATTTTCTCTGGCGTTATTTAAGTCTGTCACCTCGAACCCACCAGCCATTAGCCATCAGAGTCACTTTGCACTCGGGTTCAACGTCACCGCAACCATGATCATACCCGTGCTCACCTTCTTCCCTTTGCAAACCATCGCCAATATCCTCTTACCGGCTAATTCTTTCTTACCCCAACAGATCACCAATGGCGTTCTGCTCTGGGCCTGGGGAACCGGCTTCATCACGCTCGGCATGTTCTATTTTTGGCAACGAAAGCAGAAGCGAAAGTTAAACGAATTCGGTATGCCAGTGAGCTGGGAGATCATTCTGAAAGCGGCCGGTATAGCCCTTCTGTGCTGCGGTTTTCTCTATCTCAACCTATTGATGGCTGACTTTTTCCTGCTTGTAGATTTTCGATTCTGGGTGGTAGCTCTAAAGCTTCTGTCGCCACTTCAGTTCGGCATCTTCCTCATCTACCTATTACCGTTTACGGTTTACTTCCTGGTTTTATCTCTGTCATTACACAATCCACTGCGCATGAACATCAGCCCTGGCAAGGCGATATGGCGAAACGGTCTGACGCTGAGCAGTGGCTTCGTGATATTGATCCTTATTCAGTATTTACCACTGCTGCTGGGTGGCACCCTGGCCATCCCATCGCAGCCTTTATTGAGCATCGTCGGTTTTCAATTTGTACCACTCCTGTTTATGGTCGGCGCCGTCTCCACCTATTGCTTCGAACGCACTGGGAATATTTACACCGGCGCTTTTATCAATGGCATTTTTGTCACCTGGTATATGGTGGCCGGGACAGCAACACAGGCAGTGCCTTTTTTTGACTGGCTATATTGATCAAGCACAAGACACATGGAAGGTGTCAAAAAAATGTGCTTTTCGCTCGCTCTCAGGCGCACTTATGAGTTCTGCCTGTCGAACAAATCCTCAAGGGCATCGGTGGATTCATCTTTGTCTTTTTCATCGTCTTCATCCTCGTTCTCGTCTGATGCTAAAACAGGTAGCGGGTCAAATTGTCGCCACAGCGGCATGACGGTGAATAAACTCGTCAGCAATGTTCCGGTTCTGAGTACCCAGGTCATCACTCCGGACGATATGCGCACTGCAAGACCAGCCACAGTCGCAGCATTTAGCTGTGATCGAACACCATCATCCCTCACCACTTTTCCCAGGCTGTTTTCAAGGTCGTCGAGAGAGCTGGTAAATGAGTTGCTTCGAATAAGCTTTTGCAGCATGATCAACTCCAGATTTTCGGGTTGAAACTCCAGAAGATCCAGGTTGAGTAAATCAACTGATTTTGGTTGAGTGAACTTATTTACCGCATCCCGGGAACCACTATCGGGGCTTTGTATCAGTTTATGTTCCGATAGAATTTCAGATAACCCATCAATCTCAAGTGATTCAAGTCCCGACTCTACTTCGGTTTCCTCTTCATCAGTTACGGGCTGACCTTCAGTTTGACTCTGGATTGTCAACTTGGTTACGCGAGGATTCTGAGTTTCTTCTTCAGGATCGGGATCAAGATTGGTTTGAGTAACGAAACTGGTCGAGTTAACGGAGACAAACAGATCATCGTCAGCGCCGGTGATGGACAGGGTAATATCAGTCTGTGAGCCATCCAGGGTCGTCACGGCGAAGGTGTCGATGGCGATTTCAGTGGACTTCAACAGCATCAAAGAATTCTGATCATTGTCTGCAACATAGTTCCAATTACCGTTGCTGTTGATCGTTAAATCACCATAGGCCCCTGAGATAGTTTCAGCCACGAAACCTGATTCGCCTGCATCGGCGTTTGAAATTGATACCACGCCAGAGGTTTCGAGGAAACCATCGCCATCAGGGTCAATATCTTCTGTGACTGAACCCGTGCTGATTCCTCCTATCACTGGCGTATTCTCGACATTGACAACCGTGATGTTGAAAATATCCGAAACACGCCCACTGCTGTCATCTTCTGCGTTAACTTTGACCGAATAGCTGCCTACGTCAACTTCGTCGGGTTGACCGAAAAATGTCCGAGTTGTGGGATCGAAACTCAACCAGGCCGGTAGCGCTGAATCATCATCCAACGATGCAGTGAGTGTCAGTACATTTGAATCGACGTCAGCGAACGCATCGGCAGCAAGTCTGAAGCTTAGTGAATCACCTTCAAACACGCTCTGATCAGTCATTGGATTAGACGTTGTCGGTGCATCATTGACCGCGACTACCGGTACGGTGGAAGCAGTGGATAACACTGAACTATCTGACCCTGCCTTGGCGGTGCCACCGCTGTCCTTGATGCTGACCAGGGTCGCGACACGATTTACCGCTGTCGGGTCATCACTGGTGTTTTTGTATGCCAGCCCATCTACAAGGGCTTGCGCTTCGACAACCGACGCTCCGGTCGTGTTCAGCGTCACCGTGGCTGTTGTCCCCGAGAGAGTGATGCTGTACCCAAAGCTGAGAGTGTTGGTGACGCCAATGTTGAGATTGGTTAGAGCAACATCGTCACCATCGATCACAATAATCTCATCGGCACCATTGGTAATATTAGAGATCGTGAACTGGAGCTCATCCACCGTCTGACCAGGCTCGATCGTGTCGATGCTGACGGTACCAAACAGATCTGCAACAGCGCCGTTCTCGGTAAATGTGGGGCTCGCACCCGTCGCTGCGAGAGTCGGAGCAACGTTGGGATGAATGGTGTCGATGCTGTAGTTTGTTGTGTTGCCCGCCAATGGTGCATTGCCTGCCAGGTCGGTCAGGGTTGTGCCGACGCTGATGATGTTGGTGGTGTCTTCAATATTGTCAGTCGGCGTGAAGGTCCCGACCCAGGTAAGACCACCATCACTGCTGCTGACAGCGGTAAGGCTGCCGTTCTCAAGACTGATGTCGGTATTATCAAGCCCGGTCACAGCCTCGCTAAAGGTGATGCTCAGTATCGATGTTTCACCGACATCCAGGGCACTGTCAGACATGACGACACTGGAAACCAACGGCTCAACGGTATCGACAACCTGAACAGACTGGATCGCGACGGTGTTGTTATTGGTGTTCAGATCCTGTGCGACATTGGCTGCGACATCGACCGTGATGTTGGCATTGCTGTCTGCATCCGGTGTGATGACCAGGGTGTACTCGGTCCCTGAGACCGGTGTAAACGTGCCCTTGGTGCCGCCACTGATCGTAATGTCTGCTGCGGTGAAACCCGTGACCGCTTCATCAAAGGTAAAGGTGTAGGTGACATCACCTGAGGCAATCCCGGCCATGTCATCAGTTATCGTGATTGAAGGTGATACCGTATCCACCGCCTGCATCGACTGGATGGCGACGGTGTTGTTATTGGTGTTTAGATCCTGTGCGACATTGGCGGCGACATCGACCGTGATGTTAGTCGTGCTGTTTGCATCCGGCATGATCACCAGGGTGTACTCGGTCCCGGACACCGGCGTAAACGTACCCTTGGTACCGCCACTGATGGTAACGTCAGCTGCCGTAAATCCAGTGACTGCTTCATCAAAGGTAAACGTGTAAGTAACAGCATTTGAGGCAGTACCTGCCGTATCATCTGTAATGGTGATGGAGGGCGCTGCTGTATCCACTGCCTGTACAGACTGGATCGCAACGGTGTTGTTATTGCTGTTCAGGTCCTGTGCCACATTCGCTGCGACATCGACTGTGATGTTGGCATTGCTGTCTGCGTCCGGCGTAATGACCAGGGTGTACTCGGTCCCGGACACTGGCGTGAACGTGCCTTTCGTGCCACCACTAATCGTGATGTCGCCTGCCGTGAAACCGGTGACAGCTTCACTAAAGGTAAACGTGTACGTGACATCACCGGAGGCAGTTCCCGCCGTGTCGTCAGAGATTACGATGGAGGGCGCTGCTGTATCCACGGCCTGTACCGACTGGATCGCGACCGTGTTGTTATTGGTGTTCAGATCCTGTGCCACGTTTGCCGCCACATCCACCGTCATGTTCGTATTGCTGTCTGCGTCCGGGGTGATTACCAATGTGTACTCTGTCCCAGACACTGGCGTGAAGGTACCCTTGGTACCGCCACTGATGGTGATGTCGCTTGCGGTGAAACCGGTCACTGCTTCATCAAAAGTAAAGGTGTAAGTCACATCACTTGAAACGGACGGTAAGTACTAAAAAAACGTGATATTCGTGGATTCATAGCAATGGTGATCTTGACAAAAAGATAGTCGCCTCATACGATCGATTTGCTTTTGTACCCGGCAACCGTTGGAGGTTATGTGCCATCTTCGAGCCAGATCTCGGACATCGAGGCGATACGTGCCCTCGTACATAGTTACGCCGATGCAGTTACACACCATGATACAGATCGTTGGTCAACGACATGGGCCACAGATGGTATCTGGCAGATAGGACGTGGTGCCAATGAAGGTAGAGAGGCAATCGTAGCGGCCTTCGATAGATCGATGGAATTGTTTGAATCTGTCGTCCATTTTGTTGGTAGCGGCGAGGCGACATTCGAAGGTTCAACCGGTAGGGGCCGATGGTATATGACCGAGTACGGGCGAACGGTGACTGGAAAAACCATATTCTATGCCGGTCACTATGACGATCAATATAAAATCGAGGAAGGCCGTTGGTGCTTCGCCAGTCGGCAACTTACCTGGCTCTACCAGGGACCACCGGATTTAAGTGGCGGATTTGGTCCACCGGCTGGGTACAAATAGGCATTCGCTGAAGGCACATGGATCAAGTTGCTAACGTCGATCGCTGTGGGTTGCCGAAGACGTCATTTATAATCGGATCAATATTTGCGAAGGACAGTCAATAGATTTGACGGTGTTCAACACCCTTAATTTTTACCGCCAGGATGAGGTAGGATTACCCACTCAACAACTTTCAGGCGGCTAATTGTGACGATACCGGAAAACAGCGAGTTAGAGACATGGCTGGCAGGGGAAGAACCCGAACCAGTTTTAGAGCCAGGCCTCCCAATCATCGATCCACATCACCATTTGTGGGACATGCGTCGTGTCCCACTCGAACCTCAAAGTTTCAGGCAAAGACTTTATCTGTGCGATGAAATATCTACAGATATTGCAATGTCTGGGCACAACGTAGTGCAAACCGTATTCGCCCAGTGTGGCGCGTTCTATCGCGCTGACGGTCCTTCTGAAATGCGGTGTGTTGGAGAGACGGAGTTTGTTAACGGTGTGACCGCGATGAGCCGTTCCGGTATCTACGGCGACACGAGACTCTGCACAGGTATTTTTAGCACGGTCGATCTTCGGCTCGGTAGCGCAGCAGAACCTGTGTTAGAAGCGCACCTTCACGCATCGGAATATTTTCGAGGTATTCGCAGTGCTTTTCCAAGCGATCTGAATGATACGTTTCTGGATGGATTCGCTCTACTGGGCAAACATAACTTGAGTTACGACAACTGGTCACCGGACTACCTTCGACTGCCGCGACTCGCGGATCTTGCTAACCAGTTTCCCGAAACCACGGTTATCGTTAATCATCTGGGTGGGCGTATTGACCCCACCGCAGGTGAAAGTGACATCTCGGATTGGCGTCGGTGCATTGATGCAGTCGCGGCGTGTCCCAACGCGGTTATGAAGTTAGGTGGTGCCCAGATGAGAGTTGGTGACTGGGAGCCACCGTACCATATGAAGCAAACAAAGCGACCAATGAACTCGGAGTTCTTCTGCGAAACCTTATTGCCCTGGTACCAGTATGCGATCGAGGCGTTTGGCCCTGAACGTTGTATGTTTGAAAGCAATTTTCCGGTAGACCGTGAATGTCTCTCCTACAGGGCATGCTGGAACCTGTTCAAACGGATTGCTGCAAAGCTAGGACTAAGTGGAACGGAAAAAACCGCCGTCTTTAGTGGTACTGCTGCACAGGCATATCGCCTCACACCGCCATAGCATCGCTGAGAAAGATTAGCAGCCAGTTAGCGAGGATTCTCATTCATCTCCCTGAACCCCTAATGCGATGACGACTGCTCCGAGTTGTAAGGACCGAACGAATCATTACGGAAACACGGGGATTTCCTGACAAATAGCGCCCGTTTGGCTTGAGTGAATTAATACAAGCGGCATAAGCGTTTCCTGTCAAAAAAAACATCGTAGTTCTGGCAGTTGGTCGTGAAATCTTGCTCATGCACGTCTATTCAGACAAAGTGAGCGGGGAAACTGGGATGAAGGTTCCAGCGGATCCGAGCACAGCTGACTAGGTGAGTTTATTCCGACCCCATTATTGATCTCCAGGCCAAATTGTATACAATCCTGGTTCGAGTTTGATGATGCCGGTAAATCAGTCTCTAAATGTCAAAAGCCAGTGAGCACGCATATCGCACCATAAGGGAGAGCATTCTCTCGGGCGAGTTTGCGCCGAACAGCCGCCTTAAGGAGGCCGAACTGGTTGAGCGCGTTGGCTTTAGCCGAACCCCCGTGCGCGAAGCACTGCGTCGCCTGGCAGCCGAAGATTTCATTTTGCTTAATCGCAATCAGGGGGCTCAGGTGAAGGCCTGGACCATGGATGATATTGATGACCTCTACCAGTTGCGTGCGCTTTTGGAAGGTTATGCGGCTGGCCGTGCTGCAGAACATATCTCATTGATTCAATTGGATAATATGCAACTGTCAATCAACAAAATGGACGATGTTTTAAGTTGCAATGCAACCAATGAGAAGAAGGTTGAAGACTTTCTTGAATTGAACCAGGCTGTCCATACCGTCGTCTGGCAGGCTGCAGGCAGCGAGCGTCTCCAGTCAATGCTGGGCCTGCTGATAGAGCAGGCTCTAGTCATCAAGACGGCACGACAATACTCCATTGAACGGATTGCACGATCACACCATCATCATGGAGAGTTGCTGGCATCACTCAAAGCCCGTGACGTTTTATGGGCAGAATCCATCATGCGATCTCATATACATGCTGCCAGAGATGCGCTATTGACCGGGGATTGATCCAGAGTTTACGATATATTGTATGCGATATTTGCTTACAGCGATAAAAACGAAAAGGAACAAATCACAAGGACATCCACAAGAACGATTATGAGCACAGCGAGCAGAACAGTCACAAAAAAGAAAAGAACGCGATGAACAAGCCCCTTGAGCACTTGCGGATGCTTGACCTCACCCACATGCTGTCGGGTCCTTACGCCGGTATGATACTGGCTGATCTGGGTTGTGATACGGTAAAAGTCGAGCCTCCTGGCAAGGGTGAAGGGACCAGACGTCTGCTGGAAGATGACCCGGATAATTCCATCAGGGGAATGGGTGCCTACTTCTTTACCTTGAACCGCAACAAGCGCAGTGTTGCGATAGATCTGAAGACAAAAGAAGGTCTGGATTACCTTTTCGAACTGGTGAAAGTTGCCGATATTGTTCTGGACAACTTCTCTGCCGGGGTCACCTCGCGGCTGGGTATTGATCACAGCGCATTAGAGAAGGTAAACCCGCGTATCATTTCATGCACAGTGAGTGGCTTTGGTGAAAGTGGGCCAGCCTTTGAAAGACCCGCCTTTGATCAGATCGTCCAGGGTCTGGGTGGAGGCATGTCGATTACCGGCGAGGGACCGGGAAGGGCAGTACGTGCAGGCATTCCCATCGGAGACCTGGCCGGTGGCATGTTTGCGGTAATGGGTATTCAGGCAGCGTTGTTATCAAGGGAGATTACCGGTCGCGGCCAGCATGTCGATATCTCAATGCTCGACTGTCAGATCAGCCTCTTGAACTACATGGCAACCATGTACTCAATGTCCGGCGAAGTCCCTACGCCCATTGGCAATTCTCACTTTGTGCACACGCCCTATAACACTTTCGATACGCTCGACGATCAGATCATTATTGCGGTCATTGGCGATAAATTCTGGCCTGCGGTTGTTGAGTTAATAGATGTCGAAGATCTGCGAAATCCAAAGTTCGCCACCGCATCAATGCGCCTGGCTGAGAAGTCGTTCATCGAAGGCAAGATCGGCGAGGTAATGGCGAGTGAAACTGCAGATCACTGGTTAGCTGAACTGGAGCGGGCTCGTGTACCCTGCGCGAGAGTAAACAACCTGGATCAGGCGTTGTCCGACCCGCAGGTTCGATATCGCAATATGGTGGTAGAACTCGAACATCCCGAGGGTGGCACAGCAGAGGTGCCGGGTAATCCGATCAAGTTTTCAGGTACAGGGGGCGAAAGCTTCACCTCTCCACCCCTGTTGGGCGTGCATACAAAGGAAGTATTTCGTGAATGGACTGATTTGCCGGAGGAAAAGGTCACCGCCGGTATTGAAGCGGGTTTTCTCGCAGGGGGGAATAATGGACGTGCTTGATAGCGATGATGGCAGTGATGCTGGTCTCGATGTGGTGGTTAATGATGTTGGCCCCCGTGATGGCCTGCAGAATGATGCAACCGCGGTAACGCCGCAAGACAGGATTCGATTGATCGAATCACTGCTGACCGCAGGACTGAAATCAATCGAGGTGGCGAGCTTTGTGAGCCCGAAGGCGGTTCCCAAAATGGCCGGGGCAAACCAGGTCTTTGCTGCCCTGGATCAGCAGGCTGCAGAATTCAGTGCACTGGTACCTAATATGAAGGGGTATGAGTTGGCCAAAGCGGCGGGCGCCCAAAGTATTGCAGTCGTGCTGTCCGCAACTGAGACGATGAATCAGAAGAATATTAATATGAGCCTGGATAAAACCATTTCAGTCTGCAAAGACATTGTGGAATTGTCCAAACGCGAGGGTATCAAGCCGCGGGCCTATATTTCGGTTGCCATTGAGTGCCCCTACGAAGGGTTGGTTGAAGAGACGACGACTGCGGAACTTACCGCAATGATGTTTACCGCGGGCGCCGAAGAAGTGATTATCGCCGACACCATCGGTGCCGGTAATCCTGCACAGGTGAAGTCACTGTTCAGCCGTTTGGTTGCAGAATTTGGTGCGCCGAACCTGTCAGCGCACTTTCATGATACCCGTGCCTTTGCGCTGGCAAATGCCTGGCAGGCACTGGAGTGTGGCATCCGTAAGTTCGATGCGAGCATTGGCGGTCTTGGCGGGTGTCCGTTCGCGCCCGGAGCGGCGGGCAATCTCGCCACCGAAGATCTTGTGCTGATGTTGAATCAGGCGGGTTTCAATACCGGCATCGACATCGACAAATTGTTGGATTCTGTAGAGCTGATTAAACAGTTGGTTCAACATCCGGTTGGAGGCAGGTCTTTGGCTTATTTGAGAGGCGCCGCGGCTTGAGGAAAATAGTTTGAAGAACATAGCTTGAAGAAAATAGCTTGAAGAAAATAGAAAAAGCAGGAGTTACTGATGAGTTATAAATTAGGGGTAGATGTGGGAGGCACCTTCACCGATGCGCTGTTGGTTAACCAGGAATCCAAAGAGATATTTACTTCCAAAGTGCCGTCGACGCCGGATGATTCATCGATTGGTGTCATCAATAGTATTGCGAGAGTCTGTGACAATGCAGGCATTGAAATGAATATGATAACCCAGGTTACCCATGGTACTACGGTTGCAACGAATGCCATTCTTACCGGGCGGGGAGCAAAAGTCGGGCTGATTACCACTAAAGGTTACCGTCAGATACTGCAGATAGCGCGTTCTTATGTTCCGGGAGGATTAGGCGGTTGGGTGGTCTACGACAAGTCGGCGCCACTGGCACCGCTCGAGTGTACTGCCGATATCCCGGAGAGAATTGGCGCCGATGGCTCCGTTGTCTCTGAACTTGATGAGGTCGCGACCCGGGCTGCGTTGGAACACTTGAGTGAAGTTGGAATTGAGGCGTTGACCATATCACTGATAAACAGCTTCGCGAATTCTGCCCACGAAATCAGGGTCGCTGAAATTGCCAAGGAAGTCATGCCGGATATCCCGGTCTCTATTTCATCGGCAGTCATTCCGGAAATGCAGGAATATGAACGAACCATTACCACCGTTGCCAATTCGTATGTTCGACCCGTGGTCGAAGGTTATATCAGCAATCTGCAGAAAGAGCTGGATGCCAGAATGAATCGACCGCAACTGTCTATCCTGCGTTCCGATGGTGGCTTGTCAACGTCTGCAGCAGCAGAGCAGTTCCCGGTGAACCTGTTGATGAGTGGCCCCGCGGGCGGCGTGACAGGTGCGCTGTGGATTGGGAAGAATACGGGATACAACAACTTGCTGACGTTCGATATGGGGGGCACATCAACGGATGTCTCGCTGGTAGAAAACAACAAGGCATTGCTCAGACGTGAAACAACCGTCGGCGATGTGAACGTCAGGGCAAGTTCGATGGATGTGCGAACGGTTGGTGCCGGTGGTGGTTCCATTGCCTATGTGCCGGAGCTCACCGGCGCGTTAAGAGTGGGCCCTGATTCGGCAGGCGCCGCGCCCGGGCCCGCGGCCTATAACCAGGGCGGCGAGCTGCCAACGGTGACTGATGCAAATATTGTGCTTGGGTACCTGCCAGCGCAGCAAAAGCTCGGTGGTGATATGGAAATCAGCCTGGCAAAAGCCGAAACAGCAGTGCAGACCATCGCCGATGCCATGGGTCTGACGTTAAAACAGGCGGCTGAAGGCATCGTCAAAATTGTCAATGAAAATATGTTTGGAGCGCTGCGCCTGGTTTCCATCGAAAAAGGTTATGACCCGAGGAACTTTGCCCTGATTGCTTTTGGTGGCGCCGGACCGCTTCACGGGAATTCGCTGGGTGTACTGATGCAATCCTGGCCGGTGATCGTTCCTCCCGGGCCTGGCGTACTTTGTGCATTTGGTGACGCGACCACGCGAATGCGGGATGAAGCATCGCGGACATTCATTACCAGGCTCGCTGCAACAAACCCTGAAGTTATTCTCGAAGAACTGCAGAAACTGGATCAATCCGCTAGAAATGCCATGTTGATGGCTGATGGCGCAGGATCGGATGATAAAGGGCCGCAAGGGATTTCGGATAGTGAAGTGACATCGCAGCTACAGGTTGATCTACGATACTCGGGGCAGGGTCTAGTGCTGACAATCGAAACAGATGCTGAGGAATTATCCACCCAGGGCTTTAAAGGCATCGGAGAACGTTTCGATGAGTTGCACGATCAGTTGTTTACCTTTTCACTTGAGGCAGAGAAAGAGCTGGTTAACCTGCGAGTGGTCGTCGAAGGCCCGGAATCTGATGTCAGTGTAGCGAGTCAAGTCTCTGCCGAACGCCCGATTGAAGACGCCGTCGTGGGTGATCATTCCATCTATGCGGAAGGTCAGGATCACCCGGCGAAATTATATGATCGCAGCAGGCTAGGTGTGGGTCATGTCATTCCGGGCCCGGCGGTGGTGATGGAAATGGACTCAACCACGCTGATCTTACCTGATCATTCTGCCGTCGTTGATGCGCAGGGAAACTTGCTGATCAATCCAAACGATATCTGAGGAGACGACCATGGCCGGAAAAATTATTGAAACCAATGATACCCCCTTCAACCGACTGGAGGTCGATCCCATATCGCTTGATATCATCGAGAATGCATTGCGCAATGCCAGGGTCGAAATGGATGCAACCCTTTTCAGAACGGCAATGTCCCCCGGCATCCGGGAGCAGGGAGATGCCTTCCCGATGATTGCCAATGTTGAAGGCAAAATGGTGGTGGGTCAGTTCGGGTCATTTATTCCCGGATTTCTTTCAGCCTACGATGGCACCCTTGAAGAGGGTGACATGATATTTACCAACGACCCCTACAGTTGTGGTGGCGCCGTGTCCCACCTGAATGACTGGCTGGTCATGAAACCGATATTCAAAGACGGTCGGCATCTTTGCTGGTCCGCGCATTTTGGGCATATGACCGATATCGGCGGCAAGGTTCCTGGCTCACTGCCCATTGATGCCAAAGAGATTTTTGAAGAAGGGGTGGCCGTGCCACCGGTAAAATTATTCCGCAAGGGTGAGAGGCAGCAGGATATCATCAATATTGTACTGCGAAATTCCCGTATGCCTCATTGGAACGAAGGAGATTTCAATGGCGTCATCGCCGCCTGCAATATGGCCGAACGTCGCTGCATCGAAATAGCCGAGCGTTTTGGTGATGATGTGTTCTATTCTGCTCTGGATGAATTACTGGATCGAAACTGTCGGGCCATGGCGAAACTCATTCAGCAAACCGTATCTGAAACAAAGCAGGTCTTTGAAGACTATATATGCGACGACGGCATCGGTATGGGGCCCTATAAAATCAAGTGTGCCATGTGGCGCGAGGGTGATACCGTTATCTTCGACTTCGACGGTACAGACCCGCAAAGCTCGGGTTCCATCAATTTTCTTCTCAACGAAGAGATGTTCAAGATGTTCTGCGGTACTTTTATGATATCGGTCTTTGACCCCCAGATTCTATTCAATGATGGCTTTTATGACTATATGGATGTTCGAATCCCGGACGGTTGCATTCTCAAACCGGCCAGACCTGCGGCACTTTCCTGCAGAACTCACGCACTGGGGCGTATCTTTGATGTGATCTCGGGATTGCTGGGCCAGGGGAGTCCCGATTTTTTATGTGCCGCAGGATTTTCAGACAGCCCTCACCTGATGTATTCGGGGTACGATGGTGAAGGGAAGTGGTACCAGTTGTTCCAGATTGGCTTCGGTGGTATTCCGGGCCGACCCGGGGGTGATGGGCCAGACGGTCATTCCCTGTGGCCTGGATTCACCAATGTGCCCAACGAATATATCGAAGCCTATTTTCCGTTGCGTATCGAAGAATATGAAACTATTTCAGATTCCGGTGGGCCGGGGTACAACCGGGGAGGCAATGGAATTCGTATGGCCTACCGGTTCCTCGAGGATGGTCAGATATCGATACATGATGATCGCTGGTTAACCTATCCATGGGGTGTTAATGGCGGATTGCCCGGCGCAAGGGGAACGAAGCGTCTGGTCCGCTCCGACGGCAGTGAGGAGATCCTGCCATCGAAGTGTGATCGCATCCAGGTTAAGAAGGGAGATCTTCTTTACTACAATACCTGGGGTGGTGGCGGCGCTGGTGATCCGCTGACGCGGGAAATCAGTCGCGTTGCGACTGATGTCAAAAGTGGCCTTGTATCGGTAGCTGGTGCACAGCGTTATGGCGTGGTCCTGGATCAGGCAGGCAATGTGGATGAGGCGGCAACTGAAAGTCTGCGAAAAGACATGGGCGACAAAAGAAAGGAAATTAGCTTGTTCGATTTTGGCGGGACGATTGAAGAAATAAAGTCCCGCTGCTTCGAAGAAACCGGTCTTGAACCACCGCAGCAACCTGTATTTGCAAATCAGTAACCTGGCTTTGAACAATAAGTAAAAGTAAACAATGACGTGAACGAGCAACTGGAATCAAAATCCACCGGAATTGGCCAACGGCCGTGCCTGCTCGTGGTGGATGCGACTTTAGGATTCACAGACCCGCAGTCACCACTGGGTGCGGAGTTTTCCGGTGAAATTGAAATTATCGGCGGGCTCATGCGTTTTGCGGAATCGAAATCCTGGCCATGCTATCTGTCGTCGGTGGTGTACCGCTCCGAGGCGAGTGCAAGCGTATTCAGAACAAAGCTTCCGGGGCTCAATATATTAACTGCGGATTCCAGGTGGGTGGAGATCGACCCGCGCCTGCCGGTTCTGCCAACGCATTCAGTGTTCGAAAAATGTTTTGCATCGGCTTTCTTCGGCACAGATCTCGGCGACAGCTTACGATTGTTGGAGATCGATACCGTCATCGTTACCGGCTTTACAACCAGCGGCTGCGTGCGTGCCAGCGCGGTTGATGCATTGCAGTGGGATTTTAGAGTAGTTGTTGTGAAAGATGCGGTGGGAGATCGGAGTCAGACAGCACATGATGCGAATCTATTTGATTTGGCCGCGAAATATTCCGATGTGGTTGATAGTCAGGAGATTATGCAGCTGTAGAGAAATTTAACCTCTGCAGTTAAAACAAGAAATGAAACAAATACACCGGTATTAACAAAAGGAGATAAAGATGAGTAGATACACAGTCATAGCAGGCGTTTTGATGTTATCGTCAGGCCTGATGGGGGTAGCGCTACCTGGCTCGCAGGTGCTTGCTGCTGACCTTCAACTTGAAGAGGTTGTTGTCACCGCTAGAAAGCGTTCAGAACTTGATCAGGAAGTACCTATCACCACCACCGTGTTCAACAGCACAACCATTGAACGCGCTCGTATTGAGAGGCCCCAGGACTTTATCAGATTGACCTCGAATGTGAGTATCATTGATACGGCTAATGCCGGTGATACCCAGGTTAATATTCGCGGCATTACCTCTACCCGCGACGCAGAGGGAACCTTTGCCTTAGTCGTTGACGGCGTTTTGGTCACCAATCCAAATGGGTTCAATCAGGAGTTGTTCGAAATTGAAAGCATCGAGGTGTTGAAAGGTCCACAGGGTGCTATTTATGGCCGCAATGCGGTTGCCGGTGCAATATTGATCAATACAAAATATCCGACGGATAAATTCGAGAGTACTGTTCGTGTCGGTGCCGGTAGCAACTCATTGCGAAGCGTCGGGCTGTCCTTCAGTGGTCCGTTAGGGGATAACGCCCTGGGCAGTTTGACGTTTCATAATCGTGACGACGAGGGTCAATTCAAGAACGAATTCTCTGGCGAAGATGACGTCATCGACTTTATCGAAGAGACAAATGCGCGTGGACGTATTGTCTGGAATCCAACAGATGACCTGACGATTGACGCGATTCTGGGTTTTCGCGATGTTGACGCGGGTGCAATTAATTTTAATGCAGTCTTTGCGCTACCGGATGCAGCGACGAATTTTGGCGACCCCGCACTTTATCAAGACGTCAATGATCATGACTTTAGGTTTTACTTCAATGTCCCGGGTGAAAATGAACAGGAAAATACATTCTTCTCGCTCAAAGCGGATTATGAGATGGACAATGCACTGTTTACAGCAGTGTTCTCATACGATGAGCTAGAAGAACACCTCTTGTCAGACGGCACAAGTGCTGCTTTCGGCCTGTATTCATTTGACTTTGGCGGAGCGCCGGATCTTAGCGGGCCGAATGTAGGTGCCGCCCAGAACGCCTGCTCTGCAAGCTATCAGGATTTGGTGGCTTCAGGACGTTTTGCCCCGGGTAGCAACCCGCCTTTCTTCGCATTTCCCGGCACCGTTCCCGGCGTGGCCGTGGACCTTGGCATTGCACCTTTCTATGGTCTCAACGCCCTGCTCTCACCTTATACACCCAGCACCTGTGATGGCTATCAATACCAGGAGCGAAACCAGGACAGCACCAGTCTGGAACTAAGAATTGCGTCACCGGACGGTGGTGATGTTACCTGGATGGCAGGCGTTTACTTTTCACAGATCGACCGTGAAGTTGTTGTGTCTTATGGGGCTGATCTGGGCGACGGGTTTTTTGGCAGAACGCCTTTCGTTCAGGGTCGAACCGACCTGCTGTTCTGGGATGACTTTGAAACTGATGTCTATGCAATCTTCGGCCTGTATGAGTTTCCGCTTGGAGCCAATCATACGATTACACTGTCGGGTCGCTATGATGTCGAAGACAGGAAAGTTGACAACAACGTGCCCAACGTTGCCTCTGCTTCGGCATTCGGTGGGGGTGCACCAATCAACCCGGCCTACGATGGATCTTTTACCGATGTCATCCCGGGGCGTGATGAAGAATTCAAACAATTTCAGCCAAAACTCAGCTGGCGCTGGGCAGTTGCTGATCAGGCATCTCTGTATGCAAGTTATGGTGTCGGATTTCGCAGCGGTGGCTTCAACAACATTGGCAGTGCTGCCCTGGTGGAGACTGCATATGCAACCATCAATACCCGCCCGGCCAACTTGAGGGACCAATACGACAAGGAAGTCTCAACCTCGTTTGAACTGGGTCTGAAGTCTGAATGGATGGAGCGACGTTTCAGAGTCAATGCGGCGGTATTTCATAACGAAGTCGAAGACAGTCAGTTCTTTAACTTTCTTGCAGGTGGATTCGGTATCTTGCGTGTTGTCACCAATATTGACGAAGTCACCCTGCAGGGCTTTGAGGTGGATGCCAAGTTTCTGGTCACCTCGAACCTCTCCCTTTTCGGATCCGTTGGCATGGTTGACAGTGAAATAGATAAAAACACCAACAGACCCTATACAGAAGGCAATGAAATGCCACTGACACCAGACGTAACGACTAATCTCGGCGTTGAATGGGTCAGTGAAGTTTTTAGTGGCACCGATCTGGTGGCGCGGCTCGACTGGCGTTATGTCGGTGAAACCTGGTTCAGTACAGTGCAGGATAATGTCACTTTAAATGCGTTTACCAATGTTTCAGACACTTACCGGTTTATAGGGACCGTATTTGGCGACGTGACCCAGACTCCACCCGGACCCGGTATACCTGCAGATGGAATCATTGGGTTCGGGACCAGCGAATACAGTAAAGGCCAGCGGGACGATTACTCAACCCTCAACCTTGTTGTTAGTTTGAAGGCTGAGAACTGGACGCTGACTTTCTGGGGAAAGAATATTCTTGATGAGGAATATATCGAAGAAGTCATTCCTGCCCCTGAATTTGGAGGTTATTTCATACACCCGGCCAGGGGTGAAGCTTTTGGCATCGACTTTACCTATCGTTTCGGGTCAAATTAATCGGCGGACGATGGCCTCGTTACGTTTTGGCCTACACTGAGAAGAATTTTGGATCGGGCAGTTTTGGGGCTCAGTCAGTTTTATTGCTGAGACCCGCTTCCAGCCTGAAGACAAAGAGCAGCTTAAAACGCTAAAGGTCGACGCAATGTGGCCATGGTATGTCGAGAATGGTGCCAGACCACTGATCTAGGGCTGGGACCCTTTGGCATCGCCGGGAAATGTAATCACCAATATTGCATTCAAGGATGTCAGTCATTTTCAAAATCTGTGGCGGCCAAATCAATCAAACAGAGCTGGTCGCTTCGCTGCGGAATTGCGGCCCGGTGGTCGACTCGATTATTAATGGTGACGACCCGTTACGGAGCAGATAGCAATAGCTGACCAGACTATATCAAGAATTAGTGATGCGAGGATAGGCAAATAGCACGCCAGCGTAATTCAACAATAACAGTTAGAGGAAACTACGATGCCCCCAATTGTCGAGAATGCCTGTCTACTGGCAGGCCGCGTGTTAATGGGAGTCTATTTCATTCTACCCGCCATCAGCAAGATCACGGACTTTGAAGGCACGAGCGAATACATGGCGGTTCATAATGTGCCATTAATCCCAGTGCTACTGGTCATCACGATTATCATTCAATTGAGCGCCAGTGGCGCACTCATTGTCGGCTTCAAAGGTAAATACGCCGCATTATTACTCGCCGGACTCACAATTGTTATCAGTGTATTTATGCACAATTTCTGGGACTATGAAGAAGGCCTGGAACGTGCCCATGAACTGCAAAACTTCTACAAAAACATGGGCATTATTGCTGGCCTGCTCGTGGTTGCAGGTCTTGGTACCGGGGGATTCAGCGTAGATAACAGAGCGGTCGACTGAACATACGGGTTCTCAGTGCCACCAGAAGAGACTCGTATCAATTACAGGCCGCAGCTTGAATTAGGAATTCGCACAGGACACAGTTAATCACAACGTCTCTTTTTCCAGACTGATTCCTTTTTTTTGTCAGCGCGCTGGCCGATATCGGCCTTGCCAATCTCACTGCCAGATGTAACATCAGGTCGATGCTGAATCTGAAGGCCATGGATAAAGTTTCGAAGGATCTGATCTTTACAAACGCGATAGTGCTTGTGTTTCGGCTTACGGAAAAATGCACTTAGCTCCGACTTACCAATTCGAAGGTTCACGATTTCGAGGGTCCCGATGACATCCTCTGCCTTCATATCCAATGCAATTTTTAGTTTCTTTAGAATGATGTTGTTGGTCAGTCGCTTTTCAATCTCAGGTTCAGCGCCTTCACGCTTGCCGCGCTTTTCAATAATCAAACCATTAAGAAAACTGGCAAGTGCGGGATCTTCGAGCGCCTGAAAATCAGCGTGATCTTCCTTTTTCAGCCAACTGCCGACCTGTTCCTTCGAAACTGTAAGTCCTCCCTGGTTAAACAGCTTCGCCATAAATAGATCTTTATAGTCGAATACGAAACGCAACTGACGCAGAATATCGTTGTTAGTCATATCATGTAATCCTACTCTTCCGGTACCAATCCTTCATCCCTCATTTTGCGAAATACCGCGCGACTTACCTGCCCTGCATGACGATAAGTTTTCGCGTCAGACATATCACTGATCGCAGCCCAGTTATCCTGAATATCGTCTGGAGTAGGTACTTCACCATCACCAAGGAAAATGCCTGCACCCTCCGAAATCTGTACCTTGCTGTAGTAGCCCATGCCGCATTCGACGATTTCACCCGAGAGGCCACATTCGTCAGAACATAGAAAAGCGATCATCGCACTAACGAATTCAGGTTGCATCGTCGACGCGAACTTGGGCGATACTACCTGCTCGGTCATGCGCGTCAAAGCCATGGGGGCAATCGAATTCACCAGGACATTCTTGCTGGTGCCTTCCTGGATTAATGCATGCATGAAACCCACCAACGCCAATTTGGCGCTTGCATAATTGGTGTGTCCGTGAGCACCGAACAATCCGGATGATGAAGAGGTCATGATGACTCGCCCAAATTGTTGTTCCAGCATGATCGGCCAGGCAGCTCTGGTACAGTACACTGCCCCCATTAGATGGACGTCCAGCAAAGCCGTAAAATTCTCCAGATCCATCTTGGCGAAACTCTTGTCGCGCACATTACCGGCGTTGTTGATAAGGATGTCAATACGGCCAAAATTATCTATGGCGGTCTCAATGATATTTCGCCCGCCCTGGGCACTCGCCACACTGTCATAGTTGGCAACCGCTACCCCACCAGCGTCGGTTATGGCCTCAACAACTTCATCGGCGGCATCACTGGAACCTCCCTGCCCCGCGACATTGCCACCCAGGTCATTCACTACAACTTTCACACCGCGAGCGGCAAGGACCTTTGCATGGCTGCGTCCAAGACCAGAGCCAGCACCCGTAACAACGGCTACCCGGTTATCAAATGAAATACTCATATACGATTGCTCCTACTCCTTTTGCACAAGATTGCGCATTACTTGCTATTTACCGGATTTTCATGAATTCTATCGTCGTTGGACATAAGTATGTAATCACATCAATAAGGTTCCAGCATATCAGGAATATCAATCTATCAAAATTTTGCCTTACTTGAATTCGAAATATTTGCCCTGCTTGCCAGTGTGAACCGTTAGTCGTCTCGGCGACGATTAAAGACTTAATGTTGATTTGAAGTCGAGCAATGCATCTGATTGTCTCAATAACTGTGAAGCAGCAACAGGATCTCTCGCATGAGCGAAACAAAAAACACCAACGAAAACGCCGCTAACCTGGCCTCCTTTGATCCGACCGGGGGCGCCAACCAACACCCGCAGGAATACTACGATAAAATTAAACAAAAATTCGCCGAAGAAAGAGATCTTCGCCTGAACTATCGGCCCGAAGGTACCCGGCAATTTAACACAAACTTTGATGCCGGCTTGTCACGTTTTGGAGAAGATTCGTACAACAAGGAAGTTAAACCCCGCGCGCCCCTGAACGATACAGTAGAGGTACTTTTTATTGGTGGTGGCTTCTCGGCACTGTTGACAACTTCTCAACTACGGGAAATTGGTGTTGAGAGTATTCGCATCGTCGAACGAGGTGCTGATGTTGGTGGTACCTGGTATTGGAATCGTTACCCCGGTGCAGCCTGCGACGTCGTCTCCTATGATTATCTGCCTTTGCTCGATGAAATGGATTATGTGCCCAGGGACCACTACGCCAAGGCGCCGGAGATATTCGAACATTGCCAGAACATTGCGAAGTATTATGATCTCTATGACCTTGCTGTATTTCAGACCACCGTCACCTCTACCGAATGGAATGACGAAGAGCAGTTGTGGCATATCAAAACTGACCGTGGCGATCATATGAAATCCAAGTTTGTCATTTGCGCCAACGGGCCAATGTCGAAACCGAAATTAGCCCGAATTGACGGCATCGAAAATTTCAAGGGCCATTCTTTTCATACCGGCCGCTGGGACTACGACTATTGTGGTGATAATCTGGAAAATCTGCAGGACAAACGAGTCGCCATTATTGGTACGGGTGCAACTGCGATTCAGGCCGTGCCCAAACTCGCCGAACAGGCAAAAGAACTCTACGTATTTCAGCGTACGCCATCGTCAATTGACATCCGAAAAGACTGGCCAACCGATCCAAATTGGGCGCGTAAACTGAAACCCGGCTGGCAGGCGAAAAGACGCCAGAAAACCATCGATGGCCCTCAGTTAACCGCAAAGCAACTCGAAAAGCGTGCCAGCATGCCGGTTGATGAGAAAATTCGCCGTCAGGAAAACGCCAACATCGACCACATGATGTGGATACACCAGCGCATCGACGATATCGTCCATGACAAAGACATTGCTGACGCCCTTAAGCCCTGGTACATGTTTATGTGTAAGCGCCCCTGCTTCCATGAAGACTATCTTCCTGCCTTCAACAAACCTAATGTGCATCTGGTTGATACCCATGGCAAGGGCGTGAAAGAAATTTCAGATCGAGGTCCGGTTTTTGATGACAAGGTCTATGATGTCGATGTAATCATCTATGCGACGGGATTTGAGGTGCAAAAAACCGGCATTTACAATGAGATAGTTGGCAAAAACAACACCGAAATCAACGACTACTACAGCAATGGTATTCGAACCTTGTTCGGTATTCATTCCAACGGTTATCCAAATTTGTTTATCATGGCTGGTTATCAGGCATCATTCCAATTTAACATCACTGATGTGTTGACTGTTCAAGGCGCGCATATCGCTGCGTGTATCGATCATGCACGTAAAAGTGATTACCAGTCGATCGATATCACCCCGGAAATCGAGGAGTGGTGGGTGCAGGAGGTCATTGAACATCGAGGTAAGACAGACCGCAACAAGGACTGCACGCCTGGCTACTATAACTTTGAAGGTGAGGACAATCGTCGCCAGGACGGCACCTACAATGGCGGCTTCAATCGATATGTTGAGCTTCTGCGGGGGGCGAAATCGAAAATGGATGACATATTTATCGTGAGGAAATAAATCCGATGCCCAGTCTGTTTTCAGACCTCAAGGTCATTGATGCTGCGTCTTTTCTGGCGGGGCCCTGTGCTGCCACCATCATGTCGGACTATGGTGCCGATGTAATTAAAATTGAACCGTTGACGGGTGATCGCCAGCGGACAATTGCCGGTGGTCATGAATCTGAATTTTCCTGGCAGCTGACCGGCCGCAACAAGCGCAGCCTGGCTATGGACATCACGACGCCAGCGGGATATGACGTGTTGATGAAGATGTTGAAAGAGACGGATGTGTTCGTCGTCAATTTTAGCGCGGCAAATCTCGAAAAATACAAGCTGACCTACGACATCCTCAAAACAAACAACCCGCGTTTAATATTCGCCCAGATATCAGCCTATGGTTTAAAAGGCCCGGACGCCGAACGCCGGGCTTTCGACCTGACCGGCTGGTTCGCCCGTAGCGGCATACTGGATATTATGCACAATAAAGACGCCCCGCCTGCTCCGCCCGCCGGAGGGGTTGGCGACCATGCAACCTCGATGACGCTATTCGCAGGCATCATGATGGCGTTGTACAAACGTGACCGTAGCGGCGAGGGCAGTATGATAGCAACCTCACTCGCCGCAACTGGCACCTGGGCCAACGGGCTCAACCTGCAAGCGACAATGGCGGGACTCGATGGGCCAACACGGCGTAACAAGGAGGGATGGTCCAACCCGGTATCGAACGTATATACCACATCTGATGATCGGTACATCATGCTCGGGGTCCAAAACGCCGCTCGCGACTGGCCGAAGCTGGCTGAATTGTTAGGCCACCCGGAATGGTTGGATGATGAGCGAATGGCAAAGGGCAAGGTGCTGCTGAAAAATCGTTTTTATGTTAAAGACAAGATGGACCAGGCCTTCAGTGCACTGCCAGCAAAGACAGTCTGCGATAGGTTGGCCGCTTCCGGTATTGTCTACAGTCTGGTTTCCCGCACGCTAGAAGTGATCGAGGATCCCCAATTGATCGCAAATGGGGTTATTGTAGCGACGGACTCTGAGGTTCCCGGAAATACGCACACTTTTGCGACCCCTATCAATCTGAGTGACGAGATCCAAAAAACGCCCCAGCGAGGGCCTAAAATAGGCGAGCATTCCAAGCAGATTCTGGAAGAATTTGGCTTTGATGCCAGCGAAATCCAAAGATTGTCTGACGATTCTGTGATCAGATAAATTCGCAACTACGAATACTTTCACAGAAAGTAGGGGGCGTACCCGTCAGAATTACTACCCGAACGGCATCATCCTCGCCCGCTTTACGCATGGTTTCGATAAATTCGCCCAACACTTTATATGTCATGGCGTTCTTCTTTTCGTGGCGATTGATTGTGACATTCTAACCTGTTACAAATGCGATTTGCTCTAGAGAACCTCTGATAAAGATCGGTATGCCGTTCCCTAGGTGACTACAACCCGAATGATTGATAAGCAGGTATTTCGCCCGATGGCCATTGATTCCAACAACACCATCAAGTCTTCCGGTGGAGCAAACCTGGTTCTACCTGAGCACGTAAGGGAAAACAGAGCCTTCTGGGATGGCATGGCATCTGACTGGGTGAGTGCCGGAGAAAGAAGCTGGAATCAGAAGTCGCCTAGCTGGGGGATATGGGCACTGCCCGAGTCCCAGCTGAACCTGCTGCCATCAGACATGCGCAACACGGGGGCAATTGAACTTGGCTGCGGTACTGGTTACGTCAGCGGATGGATGTCACGCCGGGGAGCGCAGGTAATTGGGATTGACAACTCGCTGGCGCAACTCAAAACTGCCGAGCAACTCATGGCCAGGCATAATATCAATATTGATCTTATTCACGGAAACGCCGAGGAAGTTCCTCATCCAGACGCTTCATTTGATTTCGCCATCAGCGAATACGGTGCAGCAATCTGGTGCGATCCATTAAAATGGATTCCTGAAGCCCATCGACTGCTTAAGCCCGATGGTCGATTGACGTTTCTGGGTACCCATCCCATGGCCATCATGATGACACCGCTAAATGGCGCGCCTTGTGACGAGGTAGCGCACAGGGCGTACTTTGACATGCACGAAACGGACTGGCGTAACGTAGAAGTTGATCCAGGCGGGATAGAATTCAATCTGACCCACTCAGATTGGCTGCGCCTTTTTCGCGAAACCGGGTTCGAGGTGATCAATTATCTCGAATTGCGGCCACCCGAAAGCGCATCTCAGACCAAGTTTTCGATTCCGGCTGAATGGGCAAAAAAATGGCCATCAGAGCAGGTATGGCAGTTAAGAAAAAACTAGCGCGTACCCTGGCCGTCGTCGATCTTGATGTAGGTGCCTGTGACAAACTCCGACGCCGGTGAAAGAAAATATAATAATGTACTGTCCATTTGCGCCGGGTCACCGATTCTTTTACGTGGAAAGTTTTTGGCGATATCACCCAGACGTTCCAGCATCCCGTCCATCATTTCAGATGAGAATGCGCCAGGCGCAATCGCGTTGACATTAATGTTGAATCGAGCCCACTCGACTGCAAGGGCTTCAGTCATCCTGACGATTGCAGACTTGGTAATGGAGTAAAGTGCAGCCCCGTTGCCACCATAATTGAAGGCACCAACTGATGAGATATTGATCATTCGTCCTGGTGCCTCTGCTGCGATCAGGCGACGAGCGACCTCACAGGAGAGTTTGAAAGGACCGACAAGATTGGTATCAAAGACAGCGTCTACGAGTTCATTACTCATTTTGTGAGCCCGTTGGGCGTCCGGAATACCGGCGTTGTTGATCAGGATGTCGACCAGACCAAGGGCAGATTCAGCTTTGTCGACCACAGCAGGGATTTCTTCGGGATTGGTGATATCAAATGGGATCGGTTCACAAATACCGCCTGCCTCTCGAATCTCTTCGGCCAGTTCATCCAGTCGCTCTGCCCTTCTTCCTGTCACGGCTACTTTGGCGCCACAGGCGGCGAGGACGATGGCAAACCGTCGTCCAAGGCCGGAGGTTGTACCTGTGACAAGAGCAACTCGTCCGGATAGATCATTTGAGACGTAAGGGGTGGGGAAATCAGACATGTTATTCCTTATTTTGGTAGGTAACGTTAACGTAGATAGTATGATCCGTGCATTGAATCGCCCCGACAAATAAACCATAGTTTCTCAAGAACCGTCAAGTAACGTCGTCGCGCATCCCGGCAAAAAGAGCTCTCGCACATTTCCGTTGCTGTTTGATAAACTCCACTTCCGTCCGTCGTACCAAATTGACTGGCTCGCACCGGGTGGCAATGTTGACAGGTGCTCAGATGACGCTGGAACAAGCATCGAATAATCGATAATCGAGAAATCAATAGTAGAGAACGTGAAATGGGAAGATTGGACGATAAGATCGCGGTTATTACGGGTGGAGCAGGCGGTATTGGCACGGCTGCGGCCACTCGATTTGTCCGTGAAGGAGCTAAAGTGATGCTCGTAGACCTCGATGAAGAAGCGCTAAAGAGAGCGGTTGAGAATCTTGGCAGTAACGTGGCACGTTATTGTGTCGCGGATGTTACGCAGGCATCACAGACGGAAAACTATGTTCAAACTGCGGTGGAACAGTTTGGTGGTGTCGATATCTATCTTGCCAACGCTGGCATCGAGGGAATGGTTGCGTCGATTGTGGATTATGATGAGGAGACCTTTGACAGGGTTATAGCGGTGAACGTCAAAGGTGTCTGGCTCGGCGTTAAAGCGCTATTCCCTATCATGCAGGCTGCCGGTGGTGGCAGTATTATTATTACATCATCAATTATGGGCGTGAAAGGTTCTGCGCAACTGTCTGCGTATAACACCAGCAAACATGCCGTTATTGGCTTAATGCGCTCAGCTGCGTTGGACGGGGCGCCGCATAATATCCGTGTCAATACCGTTAATCCCAGTCCCGTTGAGACCAGAATGATGCGTAGCCTGGAAGCTGGTATTAATGCCGAAGACGCCGAACAGGTTCACGACACAATCGCGGCTGGCATACCGTTGCAAAGGTATGGTGAACCTGAAGATATTGCTAACATTATGCTTTTCCTGGCTTCAGATGAGAGCGCTTTTTTGACAGGTGGTGTCTATATGGCTGATGGTGGTAGCAGCGCGTAGCCAGTTAACAATTGAGGAAGGTGGATACCGCTCATGAAGGAGGTTGAAATTACAAAAGAACCAGTGGAGTTATACAAAATTCTCAAGTTTGAAGGTGTTGTCGCAAGCGGCGGTGAAGCGAAAGCTGTGATCAGTGATGGCCAGGTCCTGGTTAACGGTGAGGTTGAAACCAGGAAACGGAAAAAAATAGTGTCAGGAGACATGGTCGAATTCATGGACCAGAAACTCAGGATATTGCTTAAGTCCTAAGCAACACCACGGCGGCTATACCCAATTTGCAACCCTGTCCAGCCGCGACAGTGTTTCAGCTTCATTTCTGGACGGCACCATCAGGATCATTCTTTCAACAGTGGTATCACGGAATCTGGCCCACTACATCATCCTTCGGAGGTGATGCGAAAACTGAAACCGAAATCGAATCCACGTCACCTCCCGCCGCTTCAGCTAACAGCGTCCTCCTTTCTGGCTTACGGCGGGTACAGGGTATATTCTTCAAAGCCAGGATATGGAAATTCATGGCAGACAAACCTGTCCCAGCCTATGAGGGTGATGAGCCCTACTTTTACATCTGCATTGCCGGTGCACTATCTGGTTCAGTATACGAAAACAACTGATGGCGGTACGAGACCGCCAGGAGTGGACACGTGAAAAAAAGATTTGTGCTGCCGGTTGCGGTGGCGATACTGGCCGCCTGCAGCCCATCCGACGAGGTTCCGCAATCTGTCGCCGCTGACGCGGTTTACCTGAACGCGAAGATATACACGGTAGACGCCGACAGGAGTTGGGCCAGTGCAATGGCGGTCACCGATGGCAAGATTATCGCTATTGGCAGTGATGCAGACATTGTGACACATACCGGCGATGCCACTACAGTTCATGATCTGAACGGTCGCATGGTAATGCCGGGTATCCATGACACCCATAACCATCCCTCCGATGCTGGGGTCGGCAAGACGATCCAATGCAGTTTCCTGACCTACGATCTCGCTGATACGCTAGCCGCACTAAAAGGCTGTCTCGCTGATATACCCAAAGGCGACTGGCTACGCGGTGGTCAATGGAACGAAGGACTTTTTATCGGCACAGAAAAGGCACCGAAGACCATTCTCGATGAGATCGCACCGAATCATCCGGTGTTCCTGATGGACTGGTCGGTGCACAACGCCTGGGTCAATTCCAAAGCGCTCGAGATGTTCGGTATTGATGACGACACCCCGGACCCGAGTGGTGGTGTCATTGTCAGGGATCTCGATAGCGGCGAGACAACTGGCATCCTGCTGGATAACGCCGCATACAATTATCGCAGAGTGTTACCCGCATACACCCTGCAGCAGAGATCCGAGGCGCTCGCGTGGAGCATCGAGCAACTTGCAAGTTTCGGCGTCACGACGTTCAAAGAAGCGATTGTGACTACTGCCGGTATAGAGGCTTATGCTGACCTGGACAATAAAGGTGAGTTGCCGCTGAACGTCAAAACGCACCTGACGTGGAAAAGCTCGTGGGCAAACTCGCATGATGAGGAACTCGCATTGATCAACTCACGTGCCGATTATGCCTCCGACAGCATCGACGCCGGTTTCGCCAAAATCATGCTCGATGGCATCCCGCCGACTTACACGGCGGCTCTGCTTGAACCCTATGAACCAAGTGAGGCTTTCGGTGACGAGTGGCGTGGCAAACTGATGCACACGCCCCAGGATCTTGCTGCCGACGTCACCGCTCTGGATGCGCAGGGAATAACTGTCATGATTCATGCGACCGGTGACCGTTCACTCCGCATCGCACTGGATGCGTTCGAAGCCGCTAGAAAAGCCAATGGCGACAGCGGCTTGATTCACCAGGTGTCGCACGCCGAGATGATTCACGCAGACGACATCCCGCGGTTCGCTGAACTGAATGTCGCGGCAGAGATGTGCCCGATCCTCTGGTACCCGATTTCCGGTCTTGACTGGGAGTTGTGGCTCGGCCCGGACCGTGAGAAAGTCTGGCCGGTGAAATCACTGACCCAAGCCGGTGCGCTCGTCGTCTACGGTTCAGACTGGCCGGTCGTGCCGACTCCGAACCCGTGGCCGGGCATTGAATCGATAGTGACGCGTAGCGATCCGACCGGCGCAAGTGATGTCCAGGACTGGCCGGAGCAGGCCGTCGATCTTGAAACTGCACTCAAGATTTTCACGATCAACGGTGCGGTCGTCAGTAAAGTCGGAGAGTCATCCGGTTCACTGGAAATCGGCAAGGATGCGGACTTCATCGTTCTGGACAGAAATGTTTTCGAGGTGCCAATAAGCGACGTCGGCGAGACGCAAGTTTTACTATCGGTAGTGGGTGGCGAAACGGTCGTCGACAAATTGTAGGAGCGGTTTCAACCCGGTGCTTTATGAAAAACGGAAACCGTCATACTATTGTCAGCTGCAACAAGGCTTAAAAGCAGGAATTCATTAGTCCTTCGCATTTATTCGATGTTCGGATGACGTCTATCGATATCACTCAATGTTCTTAATAAATTTATTTGCAACCGATACTCGGATGCAGTAATTCGTTAGCATGCACATCCAGACATGCAATGGCATAACAAAAGGAAATAAAATGATACTTTACACTGGTGACCTCAGCCCTTATTCGGCAAAAGTCAGAATGCAAATTTATGCAATGGGTCTGACGGATATCGAATTCGATTTGCCTGTCGCTGAGTTCTTTTCCGGGAATTTCATAAAAAAGTCCCCCATCGGACGAATTCCGGTTTTGGTGGTCGATGAGGGAATTATTCCCGAGTCAGAAGTGATTGCCGAATACCTGGACGAACTTTACCCCGAAAAATCAATGTTGGGTAACACCCTGAAAGAGCGCGCAGATGTTCGGGTCATTTCAAGAATTGCAGACGTATACCTGATGAACAATATCTTTATGTCATTGGGTCAATTAATGCCAGACAAGCGTGTGGATGCGATCGTTGACTTATTGATCGGCCAGGTAAAACGAGGTATTGGTGCTTTGGAAAATCATCTTGGTGACGGTGACTTTGCGGTGGGTGACTCTCTCTCGAGAGCCGACTGTACATTGGTACCGGCTTTATTTATGTGTCAGGGCACGGTACCCCGGCTAGGTGCTGACAACCCAATCATTGGCACCACCAAAGTTGCCGCATACTGGGAGAAGATTCAGAAAAATGAATATGCAGCAAAAATTATCGCTGAGATGGAAAAGGGCTTACAGGAACGGCTTGATGGTACCGAGGCCAAACGGGTTCAAGAAGCCATGGAGAAAGCCAAACAAAAGAGCTAGAGAAAGACTCGAGCTGCTTACCGGCATTTTATCACTTGATCTGCTCTTAAGTATCATGCTGACGCTATGCGGCCGGTGATTCCACCCGGCAGGAGATATTGGGAGATGATATTGGGGCTTTTATTGCTGCGCCGTTCAGGGCCAGGAGACGTTAGTTGGCGTTCTATCATCCGGATTCGCATCGCCGCTCGTTTTCTGCGGGGGTGAAAACGCGGATGAGGTGCATATATTTCAGGTATTTATTGAGCTCAATATCGACGGTGATCCTGACAAACTGGTGACCCACGGAGACGGATTTGGTCTCGATCCTATTGTCATTCTGGGCCCCGACGATCCGTTGGACACCAATATACTTCAAGATGCATGTAGCGTTGTCCCCACACGAACCGTGTTTAGATCAACATAAACCATCGCCGCCAGAATCGCTTCGTCATCCAGTAACAATACAATGTGGTAGTGTTGATATGCTGGATGTCTTCGACTTCTCGTTAAGATTCTGTAACTAAAGCCAGGAAGAAAACGACGTTATGTTTAAACACCGTGAAGCACTCAAAGATGCAGTCGCTCGCCCATTGTGGCACGACCCTGAGATCATGCCTGAGCCTTTACCCCCATTATCTTCTGACGAAACGTGTGAGTTGCTTATCGTGGGCGGCGGGTTCACAGGGCTCTGGGCTGCCATGCAGGCAAAAGAACGCAAGCCGGAGTTAGATATCATTATTATCGAACAAACCTTCGTCGCTGACGGTGCCTCCGGTCGTAATGGTGGCTTTCTTAATACCACGGTTGCACACGGTGAAACAAATATCGAAGCCCACTTCCCTGGGGAAGCGGACCAGCTGGAAGAACTGGGCATTCAAAACATGAGAGAACTCCTGGATACCCTTGAAAAATATAATATCGATGCTCGCTATGAAAAATCCGGCTCGACCAGCGTTGCTCTGGACGAGGAATCAGCTATTCGCTTACATGAAGAGTATGAGGAATCAAAGGCGGAGGGCGAGGACGTTGTTTGGTTTGATAAAGAGAGCATGCGCGCACAAGTCAATTCACCGACATTTTTTGGCGGTTGCTGGTATCGCAGTGGACAGGATGGGGTCGTTGACCCCGTGCGATTGTGCCTAGGTCTAAAAGACACATTGCTTAACCAACTTGGCGTTCGTATTTTTGAAGGCACTAAGCTACTGACGGTTAAACCGCTCAATGAAGTCAGGATGAAATCCAACTGTGACGGCGGCGTAATTCTCAGTGACAAAGTACTGCTAGCGACTAATGCATTTACAAGCTCAATCCCAAGAATTCGTCACTCGATTATTCCGGTATGGGACTACCAGATCTCAACCGAACCACTGACGGACCAGCAACTCGATAAAATCAACTGGGGTAAACCAGAATCTCGCCATGCCCTGAGTGATGTCAACAATATGTTTCACTATTTTCGTTTGACCAAAGAAAACCGTATTACCTGGGGCGGAGGTGGCGCTGTCCGGTACTACTTTAATCGCGGCATCAAAACGGAACTCATGGATGCCCCTGCACGTTACGAGCAGCTGGCAACAGAATTTTTTGAAATGTTTCCCCAGTTGCAGGGAGAGATGAAATTTTCAAACAAGTGGGGAGGTATCATCGCAACCTCAACACGTTTCTGTATGGTGCCCGGTGTCATTTACAACGGTCGACTCGCGTGGTCAGTGGGTTACACCGGTCATGGTGTAGGTGCCTCGCGTTTTGGTGCACGTATCGGCATCGAACTGTTAGGTTATCAACCTACAGACATCATTAAGATGAAATTTGTAACCAAAAGAGCCCTGCCCTGGGCACCGGAGCCATTTTGTTGGCCAGGCGTCAGGCTGACTCAGTTGGCGTTGATACAAGCCGACAAAAATGGCGGCAAGCGTGGTCTTTGGTTGAAGTTTTTGGACCTGTTGGGCCTTGGGTTCACCTGTTAACAGCTGATATCTCAACATCTATTACTAAAGATCCTCCGGCAACAAGATACCCAACCTTTTTCGCTCGCTTCTCCACAAGGCAATCAATTCACTTCTCTTTACTGGCAGCGATGCAGACAAATCAATGGTCTCTCCGGGATCTTTGCTGAGATCGAATAATTCAAAATTCTTCTCATCAAAGGGAATTTGAACATTAACCAGCTTCCAGTTGCCTTGCCAGAGTCCAGCGTGGTTCGATTGAAAGAAGACCGTAATATCTGTCTCAGATCTAACGGTTCCAGACTGTCTCGTCAAAATCGGTACAATAGATTTTCCCGTCATCTCCGCCATGTCATCAGGGTAGGTTGCACCGGCAATCTCGTAAAATGTTGGCGCCAGATCTGATATCGAGACAAATGCGCTGTTGATTTCATGCCTTCGCTTTACACCGGCACCACTGATTATCATTGGGGCCGTGGTGCCACCTTCTGTTGCAAAATTTTTGTGGCGCCGAAAAGGCGCGCTGCCTGCTTCTGCCCAGGCTGGGCCATAGGACACCCAAGACGCAGCAAGCCCCATTTTCTCGTAGCTGTTATCATAATTTGCCTTAAGATATTCTGAAAAACGGCCAGATTCGAAGAATTGCTCACTCGCCGCACCATTGTCAGACATAAATACAATCAGCGTATTCTCATACAGTTCATTTTCTTTCAGGTAGCTGATAAGGCGCCCTACATGTCCGTCGAGATTATCGACCATGGCGGCATAGAGCTCCATTTTCTTCGATTCAATTCTTTTTTCGTCCCTACTGAGTTCTGACCACGGTTTAACACCGGTATTTCTTGGCGGCGTCTGGCTCGAGATGGGAATGATTTCAGCTGCCTTCAACGATTTAACCCGCATCTCACGTAACTCGTCATAACCCATATCATATTGACCCTGGTAGCGGTCAATTTCATCCTCTGGCACCTGCAACGGCCAATGGGGAGAAGTATAGGCAGCAAAGATAAAGAAGGGTTTCGAGCTGTCTTTATCCGCTTCAAGGTAAGAGATTAATTTATCGGTATAGACGGCGGTAGAATAACCACCCGCGGGGAAGGTTGTTCGTTTTCCATCCTCATAATAACTGGAACGCGCGGGTCTCATCCCCACTTCGTTATAATGATTGCCTGCGCCTCCACTTAGATTGAAACTGCGATCAAAGCCATAAACTGCCGGAGACAGTTCTTCGCCATAACCAAGATGCCACTTTCCGACCATATAGGTACGATAGCCACTGGCATTGAGTATCCTTGGCAGGATGCCAACGCGATCCGACAAGTGTTTTTCATAACCGGCAACACGTTCCGTCATATCAGGATTCGAAAACTGGCTCGCCATGCCAGCCACGTGATTGTTGTTACCGGACAAGAGCATTGCTCTCGATGGTGCACAGGTCGCCGCCGTGTGAAATTGAGTGAACAACAATCCTTCATCGGCGAGTGCATCGATATTGGGAGTATTGATGTCTGAACCATAGACGCCAAGATCTGCATAACCAAGGTCGTCCGCGACGATCAACAGAATATTGGGTCGCTGTTCCGAAAAAGAAAGCGGGGACACCAATAGTATGAAAACCAGAACAATCAACCGCTGAGTAGATGTCATCAAAATAATTCCAATTTTTCTTGAATATTACGTCGGATGCCAAGGAAAATATCGCATACCATGCATCCTCACAAACGAGGTTGCCACAGTGCTCAACTCTCTTCATACCGCGTAATGTGAACCTTGTCGGCATATATTAGCGATCTTGGAAAAATACGCTTTATGATTCATATATTCAAGAACGGCATCAAAAACAGTTAAGCCAAGCGAGGACGCATGCATGAATTCTAGCCTTGACCATGGGGACATACAAATCAAGACCACCGCTCTTCCACAGATAGTAGCCATACATGCCACCAGCCACTATCAGACCGCCAATTGAGAGTAATGCTAGTTACATTCTTCGTTATGACTGGAAGCGCTATACTTCCGCAGGCTCAAAATGCGCCAAAGTTGCGACGCCCATGACCAGGTGTTACAGATCATGATCTACGACAGACTAATAACTCTACATCTACCGTGACTATAAGGTCATGCCTGGTTGGTATTGATCTTGGTGATTACAGTAAACTCATCGTCATCAGTTTTAAGGGTCCCAATGGACGAATATTCTATCGGGAAACATCAGTAGCGATCTTTTTGAGTATGGCGTAAACGATGAGCGATTTAAGCTTTGATGGGCAGGTTGCCCTGGTAACGGGAGCCGGTCGAGGACTTGGCAGAGAACACGCTTTGTTACTTGCAGCCCGCGGATGCAAAGTTGTCGTTAACGATCTGGGAATCGCTTATGACGGCACAGGCGCAGCCGAGGGTAAGGTTGCCGACCAGGTAGTCGAGCAGATAAAGGCCAATGGCGGTGAAGCCGTGGCAAACTACGATTCGGTGGAAAACGGAGCAAGTATTGTCGAATTCGTCATTCAGGAATATGGCCGCCTGGATATTGTCGTTAACAACGCCGGTATACTCACACCCGAGGTTTGGTCAGAGCTTACCCTCGAATCCTGGCAGCGTACGATCAATGTAAATCTTACGGGTGTCTTTTCAGTGATGAAAGCAGCCTGGCCAGTATTTGTCGAACAACAGTATGGGCGCGCCATTATGACTTCGTCACCTGCAATATATGGCGCTGGTGTCGCCGCATACGCAGCGAGTAAAGCGGGTGTTATTGGTCTTGCAAACTCGTTACAATTCGAAGCCCTGAAATTAAAGCTCGACATCAAGTGCAATATTCTCATCCCCCAGGCAGATACCAGAATGACCCAGGACTTTTCCAGCGCAGTCAATGAACGTCGGTTAAGGCAAGGAAAGCCAGCCGCCCGTAGCGCGCCAGACAAAGTAATGCAACGCCTGTCACCCAACAAGGTTTCTGCGATGGTTGTCTGGCTGGCACATGCCAGCTGCAAGGCAGAAGCTTCGATTCATGAGGCTGGTGCAGGGTACTTCGCGCAGCTTAACTGGGCGCGTTCAGCACCCCTGTTTGCCACCGAGAAGGAAGGTGTGGAAGTTGCACCCTCCCCCGAAAACATCCGCGACGGCCAGGTAACACTCGCCGACTTTGACAATGGCGACATGCCGGTATCCGGCGATGGAAGGATGGGCGCGCCGAGTGCACTGGAGAGAGTTTTCGGTCACCTGAAGTCTACTGATTGACACAGGACGGAAAGTCAATCTATCCCGGCTGGCACCACAACGGTTGTGATAGTCTGGTTTTGTTCAGCCAATCAATAAAGAAGACCCGCCGGTATTTTTCATGAGCGTTACGCAACGACTAAACAGTAATTTCTCCGAGCAGATCCGGCTGCGCGGGAACCGATATTTTGTGGACGGCGCGGTTCAAATTCAGGGTCGCTCGGATACCATTGTGTCTGCCAGGGTATTTGGTTCGTCTGAATATCACGTGATGTTGAAGTTTCAGGACACATTTAATCTGGCGATAGATTGTGATTGCCCACATTTCTGTTATGACGAGGAAAACTGCAAACATATCTGGGCGACTATTTTGGATGCTGAGAGATCGGGTTTTCTCAGCGCATTCGGGGTTTCAAACAAGCCTATTTATACCGTGGCAAGCTACGATGAGGAAATGGCAGCCTTTTCCGCCCCAACGCTTAACGAGTCAGATGGCAGGAACTGGCAGCATCTGGTCGCCGGTCTTAAACACTCGTCCAAAAAAGCCGGTACAGGGCTAGATCCTTATCAAAGTGGCAACGAACTACATTATTTCCTGGACCTGTCAAAATCGAATACTGAAGGTCTTGTTTGCCTGCGTGTTTGCACCCGTGAGCGCCGAAAAGATGGCAGATTGGGTAAGCCGAAAGTCATTAAGATTGATCGCCATCTGATGGGCGCGCAATCAGAAGAAGATAATGGCATTCTGGAAATGCTGATGGGAGCGCAGTCGGGCCTGACCAGCTCGACCTATGTTTCCCGTTTCTATGAGCGGCAAGACGAAGCAGTCTTTGTCATACCCCACAGTATGCAAGCCAAAGTACTGAAGTCCATATGTGCCACTCAGCGTTGCACACTCCAAATCTCGGAAGATGAGCAGGTCCGGTTGCATTGGGACGATTCTGGCGACTGGGTATTTGAGTTGGAGCTGGAACCAGACTTAAACGATCAATTTCAATTGTCAGGCTACTTTTGTCGCAATCAAACGAGCATGAATATCGACCAGCCGTTGTTGCTGGTGCCGGGTGGTTTGTTGTTTGTCGAAAATACTGTGTGTGTGTTTGAAGACCATAATGCATTCGCATGGATTGGTTTGTTGCGCCAACAAGGCAATCTCCTTGTACCGCGGGATCAGTTGTCTGATTTTGTCGCAGCGCTACACGAGACCACCTTACCGCCGACCCATTTCCCACAGGAAATCCAACTGGAGAAAAAAGTGGTTCAGCCCGGAAAGTGGATTTTCCTGTCACTGCCAGCGGAGGGTCATCACCTGATTGTGGAAGTAAAGTTCAAGTATGAAGATGAGCTGGTTCCGGCGAGTTCGACACAGGTGAAATTTCTGGTGCGAGAAAGGCGAGTGACTTTTGATCGTGACTATGTTCTCGAAAAAGACGCCTACCTGGAGTTGTATGCGCTGGGACTCATGGAACCGGTCACCGGTGCACTGCAAGAGAGAGAAAACCTGAACCTGACAGTTCACAAGAAACACTTACCCGGATTAATCCCTTTATTACTTAAGCGAAACTGGCATGTTGAAGCTGAAGGAAAAATCTATCGACAATCAAGTTCGAGCAACGTAAATGTCAGGTCCGCCACCGATTGGTTTGAGGTGACCGGTGAAGTCAAGTTTGGCCAACAGAATGCGTCGATGCCGCAGCTGCTCAGGAGTCTTAAACAGGGCAAGAATACGGTCACTCTCGATGATGGCAGTGTCGGTATTCTGCCCGAGGCGTGGCTGAAGAAGTATGCAAATATCATAAGCTGGGGTGATGTCCAGAAGGATCAGGTCGTGTTTGATCGACAGCAGGTGTTGCTGCTCGATGTCTTGTTGGCTGACCAGGCGGATGTTGATATCGATGCCGAATTTGAAAGATACCGCCAGCAACTTGCTGCATTTGATGGCATTAAGCCGCTTGATCCCCCTCAAGGATTTAAGGGTGTCTTGCGGGACTATCAGGCTGAAGGCTTGGGTTGGCTGGTCTTTTTAAATGAACTCGGTTTTGGAGGCTGCCTGGCAGATGACATGGGTCTGGGTAAGACCGTTCAGGTGCTCGCCTTGCTCGCCTTAGAGAAATCGAAAAGTAAGTGCAAGCCTTCGTTAATTGTTGTGCCACGCTCGCTGGTATTTAACTGGGTGCTGGAGGTCGGCAAGTTTTCACCTGATCTTTCGGTGCTGGAATTTACCGAAGCTGACCGGGGCGAAGCGAGTGAACACTTCAATAGCTATGACATCATATTAACCACTTATGGCATTTTGCGGCGTGATATTCACTCGCTAAAAGACTTTGAATTCAATTATGTCATTCTGGATGAGGCACAAGCGATCAAAAACAGTGCTTCCATGGCCTCAAAGGCCGTTCGAATATTAAAGGCGGACAACCGGCTTGTTGTGACGGGCACACCAATTGAAAACCACATCGACGATCTGTGGTCCCTGTTCGATTTTCTTAATCCAGGCATGTTGGGCAAACTTCATGCTTACAAAGCGTTGCAGCGAATTGGCCATGAGGATATCAGGTCCCGGGAAGCAGTCGCCAAAGCATTGCGCCCATTTATTCTTCGACGCACTAAAAACCAGGTCGCCAAAGACTTGCCGGAAAAAACCGAGTTGACGATTTTCTGTGAGATGAAGCCGCCACAGAAAAAGTTGTACGAGGAATTGAAGCTGCATTACCAGGCGAGCCTGCTGAAAAAAACTGATGCCGAGGGTTTAAGTCGTTCGAAGATCCAAATTCTTGAAGCCCTGTTGAGGTTGCGCCAGGCTGCCTGTCATCCCGCGTTGATTGATGACGCCAGGCGTGACGAAGCCAGTGCCAAGCTGGATTGTTTATGGGAGACGATGACAGAAGTTTTGGAGGAAGGGCACAAGGTGCTGGTCTTTTCACAATTTACGAGCTTTCTATCGATCCTGAGGCAACAACTGGATGCCGATAAAACGCCTTATTTGTATCTGGATGGCCGGACCAGAAATCGACAAAAGCAAGTTGACCTGTTTCAAAACGATGATAACTTCCAGTTATTTCTCATTAGCCTGAAGGCCGGTGGCGTTGGATTGAACCTAACGGCAGCAGATTATGTATTCCTGCTCGATCCCTGGTGGAATCCAGCAGTGGAAGCCCAGGCCATAGACCGGGCACATCGAATTGGCCAGACACGAAATGTCTTCGCCTATCGTTTGATTTGTCGTGGCACGGTCGAGGAAAAGGTGATGAAGCTGCAACGAAACAAAACAAAATTAGCGGAAAGCATTATTACGGCGGATAACAGTCTCGTGAAGGAAATGAGCCAGGATGATCTGGCGTTCCTATTGTCTTAGTTGTTCTTTCAGTGCGCTAATCTCCTGTGCGATATTACCAGGCTCCGCAGGTTCACGACCGGCGCGTTTGTACCAATATTCGGCGTTGGAGAGGTCTCCCTCCATTAAGTGCACAATGCCATGCGCCCAACTCCCCCACTCAGACTCATCTTTCTGGGCAATGCTGTGGGCTGCTTCCCAGTCACCATTTTCGAGGAATTCAACTGCTCTGAATAATGTCATAGTGTCAGCCCATAAAATCAGATGGTGAATTATATCCCAACTATGCGATGAGAATTTAAAACTAGGGAAGTAAGATGCAAAGGATGTTGTTCAGTTTGATTTTGATCTTGATGGTCCCGGGCTGTATGACTTTTACCCTGGAAGGTGATTTGCCCAAAACCCCTGACTCAAAGAAAGAGAGTGAGACGATCCACGGCTCACTCTATGGCATTGAGTGGTCGCATTGGGATGTTGAGAAATGTGATAACAAAAAAGGCATAGTGAGAGTCAGCTCTCATACCAATGCGGTTTATTTGCTCGCTTCTGTTGCATCACTTGGCCTTTACGTGCCCCAAAACGTCACCTGGTGGTGTGATGGGACCAAAGCCGCCGATGATGATGGTGATGCGTACCGGCCCGAGGACTGATTCATGACTAAAAGAAACCTGGTGGTGCTCTTCGACGGCACCTGGAACGACACCCATTCGAACAGCAACGTTAAGAAAATTTACACCGCCTGTTCAGCTGATAATCAGGAGTTTCACTACGAAGAAGGGGTTGGCACCGCGCACTGGGAAGCGCTGCCCGGGGGAATCTATGGTGCTAATATCGATCGTCAGATACTCGGTGGTTACCGATTCCTTCGAAGGAGATTCCAGGATCAGGGCTTGTTAGAAGATCAAAACGGGATTTTCCTGTTCGGCTTCAGTCGTGGTTCTTATGCCGCACGCCGATTGGCCGGGCTCGTTGATTTCTGTGGTTTACCCGTCAAGGCCAAAGATGTGGATGTTGCCTGGCACCTCTACCTGAACCAGGACCAGGACAGTGTGAATGCTTTTACTCAACAGGGCCGCCTCTTCAAGGTACCCATAGAAGCCCTATGCGTCTGGGACACAGTCAAGACGACAACGGATCAAGACTTCAACGACCACAAACTCCCGGCTTGCGTCGTCGCCGGTTATCACGCCATGGCCATCGATGAAAAGCGCAAGCTCTTCAATGTGTTGAAATGGAACAATGAGCAAAGGGTCCGCCAGGTCTGGTTTGCTGGGACACATGCCGATGTCGGTGGCGGGCATCCGCAAAAAGGTTTATCCGATATAGCGCTGAAGTGGATGGTCGACTCGGCCTATAAACACGGGATGCGATTCAAAGCAAGTGAAATGAAGAAAGTGAAACCAAAACCCAAAGGCGTTATTTATGATTCCTATCAGGGCATCTGGAAACCACTTGGGAAAAAGATCAGATCAGTCAGTAAGACTGCGCTGGTTCACACCTCGGTAAAGACAAGGTTGACCTTGGCGGACTATTCACCCGGTAACCTTCCACCTGAGCCAAACTATGTGAAAAAATAGCTTACGCGACCTGACGATCCTCCTGGCTCAACTACGAGCCCATGGTTCTGTATCGGCGCCTAGTCTTAATGCTGTGATAGACTCATCGACCGAAAAAAATTACAAAGGACAGTCTTTATGTCAGAACCTCTATTGTTTACGCGTGATGATGCCATCGTCATCATATCGATTAACGATGCGCCTTATAATCGTATGTCTTTGGAATTCATGGACAAACTTGAGGTTCTTGTCAATGAAATTGCTGAGGACGACACAATTCGGGCGGTCGTGATTACCAGCGAAGGCGTTGATAACTTTTCCGTGGGCATGAACTTGAAACAGCTACCCGAAGGCATCAAACAAAAAGGTAGTGCAGACGCCCTATTCGATCAACGCTTAAATGTGATCTCGAAAATCGAGAATATGGGTAAACCATGGATAGCCACATTGTTTGGTTACTGCCTGGGTGGTGGTCTCGAATTGCCATTAGGCTGCCACTTCAGACTGGCGGCCGAAGAAAACGCCCAAATCGGACTGCCCGAGATGGAACTCGGGGCTGTTCCTGCCTGGGGTGGCAGCGCACGCCTCTCCAAATGTGTTGGAAGTAACTATGCGCTTGATATGATTTTACGTGCCAAAAAAATATCTGGACCAGAGGCTTATCGCATTGGCCTTGTACATGAGGTATGGCCAGTAGAAGAATTAAAAGCCAAGGCAATTGCTCTGGCCCACGAATTAGCCAGGCAACCTGCAGGTGCTGTCCGCAGTATGCTAAACGTTATTGTTGGTTCAGAAGACAAATCACTGGGCGAATTGCTAACCGCCGAACGCGCAGCCATAAAAGCGAACCGGGGCACAGCAGATGCCAAAGAAGGCATGATGGCATTCCTGCAAAAACGCGAACCCGTCTTTAATCAACCCGACCTGGCACAGCCGTAACGTATTCACTTACGGAGCGTCGAGATGTGTCTGCAGCGCGGCCAGCACTACTTCAGGCCCTGATCGCCGTTGGTAGTTTTCCGCCTGGTCTATCCACAAAACCTCACCATCACTGCTCACTAACAAGGTTGTCGGTACCGGCAACGCTTCGACATCGAGTGGCCCTGAGTGAATCAGTTGGTTCCGCAGACCAAAGGTGTCGGTCACGGCCAAGTTTCTATCCGACAACATCCGCGCCTGAAGACGATGTACCCCCCGCCTCTTGCGAATCATCTCCGGTTCATCCGTGCTGATTGTGAGCACCTGCACATCTCGCTTATCGAACTCTCCCTGAAGTTCTGCCAATCGCCGTAACTCGGCGACACAATAGGGTCACCAATGTCCGCGAAAAAACTTGATAAGCACCGGTGAACCGGTGAGTTCGCCCGATCTAAAACGATCACCTGCATCATCCAGCGCAGTAAAGACAGGGATGGTGTCACCGACACGAATGGGATTCTCGGCAACCTGTTGGGGGCTGATTGCGATTGTGAACGGGATAAACAAGCCTGCTGCGATTGCCAAGATTGCAGGAACACCACCAAACCAGCGCGTGCCAATTGCAAAGGCTGCGACGCCAAGACCAGCAGCCATCAGGAAGGCCGCGACAAATAGCGTTCGATCCTCGGGAATCGCCACCAGATTGGCCTGGCGGAACCAAAGTGCCACTGTCAGTATGACGACTGCCAAGGCAACAAATCCCAATGTCGTCCCTGTCTTTTTTCTATTGGTGATCATCGTTATGTTTCTCCCATCAAAGCCAGTCTTCCCAGTTGTTCTACCGGCCAAAGTCTAATTCTCCCAGATAATTGTTTCGTGTTCCACATCAGGCCTTGTGTTGATGGTGTAGTCAACCGCAATTTCACTTTCAACTAGCGAGGGCCATAAGGGTTCCACCATTTGATCGTCGAGCGAATAGAGCACCTTGCGTAGCTCGTTGAGTTTCTCAGGATGTGATGTAGAAAGATTTCGCTGCTCGGTTGGGTCGTGATTCAGATTGAAGAGCCAGGTTTTACCGTTTTGCTCCAGCAGTTGGAGTTTCCACCCGTCCTGTCGCACAACCTTATAGCCGCCTGACCTCCAGAAGAGCGGCCTGTCCAGCAGTGGCTGTTCCGGGTCGAGCGCCACTTCAAGAATGTCCTTGCCATCGATGATGCGATCATCAGGTAGTGCAATTCCAACCGCAGCAAGCACGGTTGAAAAGATGTCAATATGAGCAACCGGCGAGTTGTATTGGCTGCCTGCGGTAATTTTCTCTGGCCACTTGATAAAATACGGCGTATGAATTCCACCTTCAAAAAGAGTTATTTTCCAACCACGATAGGGCTTGTTCAGATCTGGAAGACCGACATAACCCGCACCGCCATTATCTGACGTGAATATTACGATGGTATTATCCGAAATGCCATTTTCATCAAGGGACGCCAACACCTGACCGATGCCGCGATCAAGCCCACGTATCATACCGGCGTAGGTCCGCTCGGTATGATCTTCGATGTGACTTAAGGCATCGTAATCCTGTTTCTCAGACTGTAGCGGCGTATGCGGCGCGTTGTAAGCCAGATACATAAAAAATGGCCTATTACGATTAGCCTCAATCACCTTGACGGCTTCGCGACTGAGATAATCCGTCATATGTGAGTCGGGTTTAAATCGATCACCCTTGTTGAACCTCACGCCGTATTTAAGATTTGGCCAAAGAAACCTGTCAATCGGATCAAAGTCCTGCTTTGAATTAACAACCTCAGGATCATCTTCCTCCATAAACATTCCAGCTCCCGCCAGGAAACCCAGAAACTCATCAAACCCCTGATCATTAGGTGTCATGCCTTCGTCAGCGCCAAGATGCCATTTCCCGAGCGCAATAGAGTGGTAGCCCTTTTCTTTGAGTACTTCAGGCAATGTCTGTTCACTGCCAGGCAAACCCAGTGAACTCGGGGATGGATAGTTCTCTGCGTTTTCCTCTTTGAAACTATCCCCGCCAACCATCCTCATGAACTGCGGCGATGCCGGTGTGAATTCAAACCCGACCCGCGTGGGATAACGTCCTGTGAGCAGCGCAGCGCGAGAGGGAGCACAGGTTCCGTTGCCAGTGTATCCGTTGGTAAAATGAATACCCTGCGCTGCAATTGAATCTATCTGCGGTGTCGGTACACTGCTACCGCCTATGCCACCACCATAGTAAGTAATATCATTGAACCCGAGATCATCAACAACAATAAGCACCACATTGGGAAGCCGCTCGACTTCACCGCCCTCTGGTCGGGGTTTGGTTGGTCCCTGTTCCCATGTAATGGGTTGGTTTTCTCCAATCGGACTCACAAAGTCAGAGATAATCCCCGGCAGGTAATACCAATATTGTGACAGGAGATAACCTCCGACCACCGCCAGGCCAAGAAGACCGATCAGTACCTTCTTCATTGTTCCATCCGAATTTATAGGTTTACGCAATGCGACAGGCTATAGATCTATAGATTATGCATGTCATTGGTTTGTATGATAGTTCTGGCAAGTTAACTTCTCAAGTAGCCAAAATACCAACCTATTTTCAATCCAAGTGTTAAAGAAAATTGCACTCATTGGCGCGGGAAGCGCCCAGCTCGACTTTGGGACCATGGGCGAATTTAAGTACGCAAATCTACAAAGCACTATCCTTGCGGTCAGATGCCTGCCAGGAACGTGCGCATTTCTGCGGCATGAGATACACGACCACGTTTGTCTGTGAGTGCATCGAGTTGTGCTTGTCTTGTACCGGCAAACATTTCGACAAAATCTCTGCCAAACAACTCTTTCGCGACCTTGGATTTTCGAAACGCAGCAATGGCCTGTTGTAATCCGCTTGGGAATTTGATCGATTTAGGCAGCTGAGATTGACGCATGTATGCACTCTTTAGCACAGGTTTTAACGGCTCAAGCTGGTGCTCAATCCCCCAAGCCCCCATCCCGAGAAGACAAGCGTGTACGAGATAAGCATTAGTGTCAGCGCCTGCCGCACGAAACTCGAGACGTTGGCCCGTGCGCCCGCCTGTTCCAGCTGAAGCCTCCAGGTTGGACATATCAAGCGCTGCTATGCGTACATAGCGTTCACCGTGTTTGAACGGCAGAGACTTGCCATAAAAATTGTTAGTCAGATTAAACAGTGTCAGAATGACACCGAGTCCCAGGGCTATCACCAGCATCGCTAACAGATTAAAGCTGAGATTGTGTCTGAATAATCGCAACGTAAAACGTAGCTCAAATAGCAGGTTCATTGTTGAACTCCAATTTGCTTTAAAACACCGTAACCACAATCAGCACAATCAGCTGCTGACGAACAAATAGGCAAATATTGAGCTTTCGGGTAAGCCTATTGCGCATTGCGTTCGAAAACAACATCAATGGACACTAAACCGGAAACGCCTGAAAGGCAATGGTCGCAAGTCCCTTCCCATCATTGATGCATACAGTCTGGAAGAAGTTGTTTATAGTATTTATCTGAGTAACGAAATTGGAATATGAGAAATTGCTACCCACGACTTAATCCTTATGGCATACAAATTCCCGTTTCATTGCCTGCGTGGTTCGACGATTCTACCTGACGATTTGGTTGAGGAGATGAAAGCCGAAATACCTTTTGGAGTCAGTCATCCACAGTTGCGTGCACACCCGGAGACGGGTAGAAATGGTAACATGGCACTCCGGTCAGTTTAATATTAGGAAGCGCTTGTGAAGTGTAATTCGGTAATGCTATCGCTCTTTTTCGTCAGTAGTCTGATTCCAGGTCTTTCTGGATATGCTGGAAACGCGGTTTCCGAACCGAAAGATACCCCGGAAAACGGTATCGAACTCCCTCTGAAACCAGACAAAACATTGACTTTTAGTGTCGATGAAGCGACATGGATGTCGCTAGACGTCTCTCCACAGGGTGACCGGCTGGTTATCGAAGTGTTGGGAGATTTATATCTGCTACCTGTCGATGGTGGTCAGGCTATACCGTTGAGCACGGGTATGCATTTTGACAGCCAGCCGCGTTTCTCGCCCGATGGATCGACAATCGCGTTTATCAGTGATCGAGGTGGTCAGGAAGATCTTTGGCTGATGGCTGTGCCAGGGGAAACTGCGGCTGATACACAAGATCCTGACAAACAAGGATTAGAACCAAGGCGACTGACAAAGTCGGACAACCGTACGGAATTGGCTTCTCCATCCTGGTCTCCTGATGGCATCAGTGTAGTCGTGTCCAAATCAAGCTGGAGCCTTCGAACATATGAGCTTTGGGCCTACCACATAGACGGTGGAAATGGCGTCCAGATTACCAAAGCCAAAGCGACAGATGAAACGCCTTCCCGTGACAGACACAATGCACTGGGGGCGACTTTTTCACCAGACGGCCGTTACCTTTATTACTCCCATAAGTCCGGGGGATTTGGTTATAACCTTCGATTTCCGTTATGGCAGATTGCCAGAAAAGACCTCCTGACAGGGCATGAAGACATTCTGACCCGGGCCCAGGGCAGTGCGTTTCGACCGGCGATATCACCCGATGGCAATTTGCTGGTGTATGGCACACGCTATGAACAACAGACAGGTTTACGTATCAGGCACCTGAACAGTGGTGTGGATGAGTGGCTGGCATTCCCCGTTCAAAAAGACGACCAGGAATCAATGTTCACTCGTGATTTGCTGCCAGGTTATGCGTTTACACCAGATGGCAAATCTATTGTTACCACCCGACAGGGAAAGCTGGTTCGTATTGATCTGCAGACTAAAACCATTGCTGATATCCCGTTCCAGGTTGCAATTGAAAAACAGATCGCCAGTCGGCTTTATTTTCCGTATCGGGCAGAGGTTGGCCCTGTGCAGGCCCGTATCATTTCAAATCCAGTGCTGTCACCCAACGGAAAGAAGCTTGTATTCTCCGCGTTCTCCAGAATCTACCTCTATGATCTCGAAAACAACAAAGCCCAGGTCATTTCGCCGGAAGGTATTGTAGCTGCTTTTCCATCCTGGTCACCCGGGGGTTCTGAGGTGGTTTATGTCAGCTGGCAGGAAGACGGCGGACATATTTATCGCCAGCGAGCAAGAAAGGGTGCGAAACCGAAGCAGATAAGCCAGCACCCGGCATTTTACCTGTACCCGGCCTGGTCACCGGATGGCGCACGAATTGTCGCGTTGCGTGGATCCGGTTATGAACGCCAGGTCAGGGAAGGAGATTTTGGCCTCGTGGTAGGCTCCGATGTCGTCTGGTTGCCTGTCAGGGGTGGAGAGGCACAGCTTGTTATCCCGGCTCGAGGCTTGTCACGGCCACACTTTGGTCCGGAATCTGACCGGGTTTACCTGCAGTTATCGGCAGGTCCGTTTGCCAACAAGGGAACCACCTTATTGGTATCGATTCGTTATGATGGTACAGATCGTCGGGAAATCTTAAGTTCAGCCGGGCCAGGCACATTCACTGCGGAGGCTGATGTCCCATCGGAGCTGTTGCAAATTTCACCGAAGGGGAGCCACGCCTTGATACAACATGCTAACCAGGTGTATGTTGCCGCCCTGTTGAATCCGTATCTTCAGCAGCAGAAAGTCAGTATCGCCAAGTCTGACTTGCCGTTAATGAAAATAACCGATGTGGGCGCGAACTTCGTCCGCTGGGATGCAAAAGGCGACAACATTACCTGGTCTGTTGGAAATTACTTTTACCAGCGCCCACTATCTTCTTTAGATTTTCGGAAGAACGAGAAAACCGAGGAAGAAAAGGCGTCTTCAAAAGAATCTGAAGAAATCGAATCGCAGACATTGGCAGAAGCCCATGACGCGGTTACTGTCCAGCAGATACAGGTATATCAGCCACGAGCTGAAGTTCCTGGCTCAATTGCGCTGGTTGGCGCAACCGCGATTACCATGGGCCCAGAAGGTGTCATCGAGGACAGTGTCATACTGATTTCCGATGGCCGCATCGTACAAGTTGGTCCGAAATCCGAAATAGAAATATCCCAGACATTCGAGCTAAAGGATGTGAGCGGCAAGGTGATTGTACCGGGTTATGTTGATACCCATGCTCATTACAGGACACGACAAGGAGTACCCAGCCTCAGCAACTGGTCATTCCTGGCGAACCTGGCTTACGGCGTGACCACCGGCATCGATGTCCAACCCAGCACGATAGACCTTATTTCGGCACAGGACCTGGTGGATACCGGGCAGATGTTGGGGCCAAGGGTCTATTCCACGGGCCCCGGTATTTTTAGCAACAATGAATTTACCTCGAAGCAACACGCCTATGGTGTGCTGAAGCGCTACCGGGATCACTATGGGGTGAGGAACCTGAAAGCCTATATTTCCGGCAGCCGGCAGCAGCGGCAGTGGCTGCTACAGGCAGCCAGAGAGCTTGAACTGATGCCAACCACTGAGGGTTCATTGGATATGAAACTGGATCTGACCCACATGATTGACGGTTTTAGTGGCAACGAACATAACTTTCCCTTGCCGGACCTGTACGATGATGTTGTGCAGTTAGCTGCACAAACGCGTATCGCGTACACGCCAACACTGCTTGTTACCTACGGTGGTCCCTGGACCGAAAATAGATTCTACGCCAATGAAAGTCCTCACGATGACCCCAAGCTCCGGCGTTTTACGCCTTATTATTCACTTGCTGCCAGGACGCTCAGGCGCGGCGGCTGGTTCCACGAAAAAGAATATGCGACGACCCGGATTGCGCAACAGGCCTCGAAAATTGTCGCCGCGGGTGGACAGGTGGGTATTGGCGCTCACGGGCAACTACAGGGGCTGGGATATCACTGGGAACTCTGGTCTGTTGCCAGTGGTGGCTCGAACAGCCAGGCATTACGCTCTGCAACGTTGATGGGGGCAGAGATGATCGGATTGCAACAGGACATTGGCTCGTTAGAGGCGGGTAAGTTAGCTGACCTGGTTGTGTTAAACAGCAACCCGCTTGATGACATCCGCAATAGTGCGGATATCCGGTTTGTGATGAAAGGCGGAGCACTATATGAAGGTGACACGCTGGACCAGGTTTGGCCGATCAGTAAGCCTTTGCCAGATCAATGGTGGTGGCATATCGATCCAGCTGAAACGTTAGCGCGATAAACAGTTCGGTTGAGTCTCAAAATTGATTACCCTAATATCGACCGATGCAAAATTCACTGATCACTGATAACTCAGCGTTAAATCTTCATGTCACGCCCTGGACGGTAAGGGTTTACGACTGGCTACCCGGCAACCCGATTTCGATAGGCGCCAGTGTTGCTGCCGTACTATTACTGGCGTTCTTTATGAGTCGATCTTTAGTGGACGACCCTGCTTCAACGCCAGGTGATTTTCGGCTGGCAATTATTTATATCCTGCTGACGGCCTATGCGGCTTCTGCTTATGTGTACGTGCTATCAGTATCGAAGCAGGTCGCCGCGGCTATGACACCGGTGTTTGGAAATGACCCTGCTGTTCAAAATACACTGGGTCAAATCGGCAAACACGTCTGGTGGCATATGGTGCTGGCGGGATTGTCCGGGGCACTGATCGATATCTACGCGACGACAGTCACCACTGCCGGTTCGAATCCCTGGGTCTGGCAAGAGCAGAACTTCGATGCGAAGTGTATGCGAGTAATGGGCCCGATATTCAGCGGCTGGATAAGCTGCCTGTTAGTAGCGTTGGCTATCGAGTCAAAGCGCCTGTCCTGGCTGTCAAACAGTGTTGGTTCGATCGATCTTCTCGACCTGCGCCCGTACCGGCCACTGATCCGACTGGGGCTGACCAATGTGTTACTGGTGGTCGGGCTGGCTTCCATCCTGTCGTTGTTCCTGCTTGAGCCTGGATTCGTTATTTTGTTTATCCAGCTTTCAGTCATGTTTGCCCTGTGATGCTGCCATTGAACGGCATTCGCAAGAAGATAACCCTGGCGAAGAAACAGGAGTTGGATTGGTGTACCGAGGCGCTGACAGCCGCCAGAAACCAGATGAAGTCTGGTGATGAAAGTAAACAGTCTATCGCCGAGTTAATCGCCTACCAGACCTTGATTGAGAGCATCCGCAACTGGCCCTTCGACAATCCCACCCTGACGCGATTTGCGCTGTATCTGTTGATTCCACTGGGCTCGATGTTTGGCGGCGTGCTGGTTGAACGCGGCCTGGAATTTTTGTTGCAGTGATGAGCCTCGCGTTGTGACTCACCTGGGAATACCTGGCGCCAATAATTCGATTTTGTGAGCTGTTTTGTAGGCCGTTTTTGTGAGCTATAGTGGGGACAGGCAACAATGGCAGAAGGAACCAGATGACCAAGCGAGATACGCCGCGAGATAACAAGAGCGCCGCCAACTCAAACTATACCCAGACTCTCCAGCAGCAGGACAATCACTTCCTGCACCCCTGGGAAAATATGTATGAACGTGGCACCAACAAGCGGACCATCGTCACAAAATCAGAGGGGATTTACGTCTATGACAGCGAGGGTAATAAACTTATCGACGGTCCTGCGGGAATGTGGTGCGTCAATGTGGGCTATGGTCGGCGTGATATCGCTGATGCCATGGCAAAACAGGCGATCGAGTTGCCTTACTCCTCGCCTTTTTCGGTGGGCTCAGAACCCTCCGGCATACTGGCTGAAAAACTTGCCAGGCTTGCGCCCGGCGACCTGAATCACGTCTTTTTTACCACCGGTGGATCTACCGCGGTGGATGCAGCACTTCGCTTTTTAGGGTTTTACAACAACTTTCTGGGAAGGCCAGAGAAGAAACACATTATTTCGCGCCAGGACGCCTATCACGGCAGCACCTACCTGGCTGCTTCAGTCTCCGGCAAGAGTCGCGATAAAGAACACATGGATTTGGAGCAGGATTTTATTCACCTGCTGGCGTCGCCAGATCCATCCGGCAGGCCCGACCACATGTCGCTTGAGCAGTTTTGCGATGCAGCCATCAGGGAATTGGAGGACAAGATTCTTGAAATCGGTCCTGATCGGGTGGCCGGGTTCATTGCTGAACCTATCCTCGCCTCGGGCGGCGTTGTGATTCCGCCGCCGGGTTATCACAAGGCGAGCCTTGAAGTTTGTCGTCGACACGATGTGCTCTATATCTCGGATGAAGTCGTGACCGCCTTCGGCCGACTGGGTCATATGTTCGCATCCGAAGCGGTCTTTGACATCGTGCCCGATATGATAACTTGTGCGAAGGGCCTGACGTCCGGTTACGTGCCACTCGGTGCCCTGCTCATCTCGGAACGTCTGCTGGAGCAACTACGCGGCGACGAAGACGATCAGGGCAGCTTTGCCACCGGCTTCACCTACTCCGGACACCCGGTGTCGTGTGCCGCGGCACTCGAGAACATAGATATTATCGAGCGCGAAAATCTGCTCGCTTATGCGCGTGACATAGCACCATACTTCATGGAGCGGCTTGGCACGCTGGAGGATCTGCCGCTTGTCGCAGAAGTGCGCGGAGTTGGGCTGATGGCGAGTGTCGTTTGTGCGATCCCGGGTAAAGAGTCGCTCGAGCTGGACTACGAGATTGGTAACCGAATCGATGTGCACTGCCAGCGGCTCGGCCTCCTGGTGCGACCGATCTACCACATGTGTGTTATGTCCCCACCCATCATCATCACGCGCGCACAGATCGACGACATGGTTGAAATATTGCGTCAGGGGATCACGCTGGCGATGGAGGATCTTAGAAAGGAAGGCTTCTGGTAGAGGGCGCAACGCGAACACGTCGGGACAGGTCGACTGGGTTACCGTCGATATCCGTCAGTGGTTGCGGCGCATCGATCGTTTGCGTGAGCAGCGACACCAGTACCATAGCAACGGCAGACACCAGGAAGCCGATAAGGTCGGCCGGAAACTCTGTGCCGATGGCGCTTGCACCCATCCAGGTGACAAGTCCGCTAAACATACCGGCAAGCGCGCCAGAGCGGTTTGCTTTTTGCCAGCAAAAACAGAGCACAAACGGCACAATGATGGCGGCCAATAGCACAGCCGTCGAGTCAATGAGAACCTGGACGACACGGTCGGCGTTGAAAGCAATATAGGTTGCGAGCAATCCGCAGACAGGAATCGCAAAACGCGCTACCTGCAGACGCAATTTTTCGCTTGGCGCGGGCTTTAACAGGGGCAACAAATTAGTGCTGGCAATCGACGAGACGGCAAGCAAAATACTGTCCGACGTGCTCAGGATCGCTGACAGGATTGCGCCGATGAATACGGCAACAAACACCGGGTTCAGGTGCTTGATCGCAAGATCCGTCAGGACCGCATTAGGATCGTCAAGGCCGGGCATCGTCACTGTTGCCGCGAACCCGAGCATCAGTGGAACCAGGCCAATAGTTAAATATCCGAAGGCGGCAAGGTAAAAGGAATTTTGCGCGATACTTTCCGTCCGCGCAGATAATGCACGCTGGATAATTGACGAGCTTGCGACCGCGGCGACCCCCATCGCCATCCAGACATGGATATACTCAAGCCAGTTGGCGACGCTATGTTCGAGCGGCATCAGCCGGAAAGAGTGTTCGGGTAGTTGTGCAACAACGTTACTCCAGCCACCAGCGTCGTCCAGTACAAAATAGAGCAAGATAAACATACCGACGATGAATACCAGCATCTGCACGAAGTCAGTGAGTGCAACCGCCCACATGCCACCGATCATGGTATAAACGACGATGACAAATAGCCCGCCAAAAATGCCTGCCGCCATTGGCGCGCCGGTGAGCGACTCCAAAAGTACACCGAACGTGAACAGCACTCCCCCCAGCCAGATAATGCTGGCGGTGACATCCGCGATCGCAGCAAAGGTACCGGCGAGCTTACCAAATCGTGCCTCGAAGAATTCCGGCCAGGTTAGCCGTCTGGAGCGCCGATATAACCTCGCGAAGAACAGACCGGTAATCAACAGCGCCAAACCGGAGCCGAACGGTTCGCCAATCATCAGCAGCGTGTCACCTTCATAGGCCGCGGTTGCGGCACCCATCATGGTGCCGCTGCCAAACCAGGTGGCAAAAACTGAAGTTGAGCAGAGCCAGAATGGCATCTTGCGACCGGCAATGACAAAGTCTGTCAGGGAATGGGATTTGCGGGAAGCGTAATAGCCGACGGCGATCATGAGCGCCATGTAAATTCCGACCCCGGTCAGGATGAGTGATTGAGTGGTCATATTTCTTCTTCTGCAATCATCGTCCCGTAATTCGGATAAACTTCTTTTTGGATAAATCAGTATCGATCCACCCGCAACGATCTCCGTTCTCATCGGCAAATTTATCCCCTGGCAGGAGTTCAAAATCCCACCAGACATCGTATCCTCTTACCTTCAAAGACTGGGCCAGGACACTCGCGTACGAGGCATCTTCTCTCTTGTAGGATAAAAATACTTTGTTCATGTTATGCCGAAGCCTCTTCCTTCATTCTTCTATCAAGGACTAGAATCCTTGATTCGCTAACTTGACTCGTCAAAAAATAAGTCGGACATGACCAAAACCTCGCATCACGATTATCTATTCTGCCACTATGCTGCGTTCTGTCCATAGTTTTGTGTCGATCGGGGCTACTGCTATCACTCGGCGTGTTCACCATTACGTTTCGAGATGGCCAGTACTATAACATTGACAAGTTTTTAAGGGGCCACAGGCTGTTAGCAAATGGAGTTGATGTGACTCATATGCTTAAATAGTTGCCAACAAGCAATTAAGCTAATAATGAGCACGCCGATGATTATTTCCTGAAGAAGACCTCGATTTCAATGTATCGCGCATCGTCACTTTTTTCAGGAAAATTTTCATGCCCTCGATCACGTCCAGACCTTTTGAACGATCCCTGCTGCCGGATCTATTGTCGATCACCCAGGCAAATGCCAATGCGCGCTGGCCAGGTGTCACCTATTTATTGAACAGTGATATTGCCTGGCGTCTGCCCGGCTCCAGTCCGGAAGAGAATATTCGTCTCTGGTTCGACAATCTTGGAATCGCAGGCTACGCCTGGTTCCAGCTAAATGATGTTTGCACATTTGATCTTCGCGAAGATATCACCTGGGATAGCGAGATTCCCTTGCAGATGATCCGATGGCTGGAGAAGAGAAGAACCTTGTTTGGCCCCCTTAATCCCTGGTCTGTAACTCTCAATTCGATGCAGGAGTGGGAAACGGCCCTGTCTAACAACCTGCATCTGCAGGCGGGGGATCAGTCTTTACTCCATTTGGGTGCTTTTGACCTGGATGCAGAGCGCATTCAATTCCTCGCAGACCAGGGTTATGAGTCAACCCGGCAGTTCCATTATTACATGACCAGAGATCTCGATATCCCCATTCCAGAACCTGAAATGCCTGATAACATGATCCTGAAACACGTCTCTGAAACCGAATTTGACGAACGTGTCGAAACCCATCGGGATGCCTGGTTTAAGTCCACCTATTCCATGGATACCTATCTGGAGCTTCGTGCGATTGATATGTATGATCCGGAGCTTGATATTGTGGTGGCAACCGGCACCGGTGAATTTGCCAGCTACTGCATAGGCTGGGTAGATAAGACAGTGGGTGTAGGTTCATTCGAACCTGTAGGTACTCGCCCCGCCTATCGTCGACTGGGACTTGGCCGACTGGTAAATTATGAAGGTCTGAGGCGGATGAAAGCGAAAGGCATGCATAGTGCCAAGATTGGTACGGCAGGTTTCAACGATCCGGCATTTGGATTGTATTCATCCTGCGGATTCAAGCTCATCGACAAGGAACGTACTTACCTGAAGAGCCTGGGTCTACACTAGAGAGCACCATCTTCACCTCGCCTAAATCCAATCGCATGCAGCAGCCCATAGCTGTATGCTCTTTCACCTGTAGGATTTATAGGGATAATAAAATGCGTCAGATTACCGATTCATTCGAGGTTGGCCAAACCGATACAGGCCCCGCCGGACAAAGAGCTCATCCGGAAGTGATTGAGCAGAGCAGCCGCCTGGTGGAGAAACTTTACAAATTGGGTGAGAACGCCTGGACCTATGTTGGCAATGGCTTGTCGAATCAATCTTTCGTAGAAGGACCAGAAGGGTTGATCGTAATCGATACCGGCGAGTGTGTGGAAGAGATGGAAGCGGCCTTGTCAGCTATAAGGCAAGAAACCCAGGCACCAATCGTCGCCTGTATTTATTCACATTTTCATTATGTGTCGGGTACAACTGCTGTTATAAAAGCCTCGGGCAATGATGATCTGCCTGTTTTTGGCCACGAGGGTATTGAAGGCAATCTCCGCCGTTTCGGTGGCGAAGTAGGACCCAGAAGTGCCCGCGGTCTGATCCATCAGTTTGCCGTCATGCTACCTGAAGAAGGTCCTGACGGCCTTGTCAATGTCGGCCTTGGCCGATTCCTTCGCAACCCGAAACATGCACCTTTCACGCACGGCCATGTACCAGCGCAAAATACCATCACAAAATCAACCGAATTCAAGATAGCTGGCCTTAAGGTCAGATTAGATCCAGCCCCCTCGGATTCTACGGATTCAATTACGATCTGGTTCCCAGAGCTAAAGCTGGCAATCAACAACTTGCTATGGCCTGCTCTTTTCAATGTATTTGCAATCCGTGGTGAAGAATATCGTGACCCCAGGATTTTGCTAAACGGGCTGGACGAGCTTGATGAACTCGGAGCCGATTATCTGATGGGTAGCCATGGGCCGCCCATAGAAGGCAGCCAGTTAATTCACAACAGTATTATCAACTATCGAGATTCGATTCAGTTCATGTGGGATCAAACCGTGCGGGGTGCGAACCTCGGGTTAACCCTGGACGAGTTAACCTCTTTTGTCCAACTGCCTGCACATTTCAAGAAAAGTTATCTGACAACACAGCTATATGGATTGGTTGAACACCATGTACGCCAAATTTACAACGGACTCTTTGGCTGGTTCGATGAAGATGAATCAAAGTTGTTCCCATCACCAGAACGCACCTTAAAACTCATTGCTGGATTTGGAGGTAAACCTAATGTGAGGTCCGCGATAGACACCGCAATCATCGACGGTGACTATCGTTGGGCCATAGAGCTATCAACCTGGCTGGTTCGCTGTGAGCAAAATGCAGCAGGCCGATCAGACGCAGGTGATCAGCAGGATCGCAACAGGCTGGCGCGGAGTCTCCGTGGTGTAGCCGAATCAACTACTTCAACGAATGTTCGTAACTGGTGTCTCACAAGAGCACTGGAACTTGAAGGCAGCCTGAGCCTGGAAAGATTCAGGGGGCACAGATTCGGGGCTGCTGCAATCCTCAGCCGCCCTGCCATCGATTCAATCCCGGTTCTTAAAGTTCTACTCTCACCTGAGAGAGCGGCGGATTTTAATCAGGAGATACGGATTACATTTGAGGATGAGTCCAGCGCCGGGTTAAGAATTCGAAATCAGGTCGCGGTCCCGACAGATGGCAGTCATGCTGAACTTACCCTGACGATTTCCCATCAACAATGGGCTCATATTCTTGCCGGTAAGGCTAAACTGGATCAGTCTTTGACCGAACCTGGCGTAGAAGTAACGCCGGGCAAGGAAGAGATACTACAGTTCTTCAACTGTTTTGACCTGGAATCACTCAGATCCGCATAGGCCCCCCAAAACCTTCCGGAGAAAAAAACCAGACACACCGAATCCGGGCTTCAATCCGACACTCCCCCCGTCGGGTGCCAGCTTGTAGTGTGCTGCCACCAGCACAACGACGAAAACGAGCTCAAACACAAATGGCACGACCACCGCCTGCGTGACGCCGTCCATGGCAAACCCGATGAGACGTCCTAAGGCAATAAGACCCATCAGAATCGCCACGGCCAGGAAATAGGTGGTCTGCCCCCGCCAGAGTCCCAAAGCCAGTAACACGGTAGACGTGACGAACATCCCACCAATGTCTCCGCGGAGCGTGCTCAAGCCTGCAATGCCTTCGGGTGTCACTGCAAACTGCTGTGCAGCATCTGCCGGGTTTAACATCACGTTCAGGCCCATGAAAGCCATCAGTAGTGCGATGAGGCCTACCAGGATCTTCAATGTCATCTGCATGTCGTTCTCCTTATTATCATTGTTATCTTTTTATCGCACCGCCTGCGCTGTCAACTCGCTGGTCTGACCACACTCTATATGGATTCCTTATCAAAGATTCAGCAGTCATTTCTCTTGAGGCGGGCACCCAAAGCCTGATTCCCAACAACGGAAATAAAACCAGCCCTGTTTTATTCTTGACCAGGATTTTTCACAATCCGGGGAAAATGCGGTTTAGAATAACTATTACCAAAGTAGATTTGCGGCACAAACCAGGTACTTTTGTTACAAAAGGAACGAAGTATGTCATTTGTTAAAGAAGCGATTTCATCTGCACAGGTGCTCGTCTCTCTGGCACCAGTGATCTATCGGGCCGTGGTAAACAAACCTGACGAAGATGAGGTGGACAACCTCGGTTTACGCCTGGCCAAAACAGCCGCGGCGTACCCCGAGAAAACCGCAATTATCTTCGAAGGCCAGTCCATCACCTGGGCTGAGCTCGATCAGCGTGTCAGTCAGGTTGCGCAATCACTGCATGACCGCGGTATAGCTGCCGGTGACTGTGTCAGTCTGCTGATGGAAAACCGCATCGAATTCCTGCAATACCTGTTCGGCATCTCGCGAGCCGGTGCCGTGGCGTCACTGATCAATACAAACCTGCGCGGTCCTCAACTCGTCCATTGCTTTAACACCACCCGGGCGAAGGCCCTGATTCTGGGTAGCGAACTTGCACAAGCTGTTGCAGAGGTGAAGGGAGACTGTGAACTGACAGAAGGTGAGGATTTTCTTTGGGTCTCCGATGCTGGTTCTGAACCCGCACCGAACTGGGTGGTCGATTTCAGTGCTGCATGCGACTGCGCAAATCCTATTCCATCGAGTGCCATTCCGCCCACCACCCGCCGGGAACCTGCGATGTATATTTTCACATCCGGAACCACGGGGCTGCCAAAGGCGTCAATTCAAAAGCACAACAAGCTGGTTACCGGCATGGATGCAGGGGCCAATATCGGATTCAAGGTAACTTCGGAAGACTGCCTCTATCTTTGCCTGCCGCTTTACCATGCGACAGGATTGTTGATCGGTTTTTCTCCTGTGTTACATGCCGGGGCAACCGTTTTTCTCCGGCGCAGGTTTTCTGCCAGCCATTTTCTCGACGACGTGCGCGAACATGCCTGCAACAGCTTCATCTATATCGGTGAGTTGTGTCGCTATTTACTCGCCCAACCCGAACAACCGAATGATGCTGACAATCCTCTGGTCAAAATGACTGGCAACGGTTTGCGACCCGACATCTGGATGGCGTTCAAGAATCGATTTGGTATTCAGCGCATTGTCGAGTTTTATGGCGCATCGGAAGGCAATACAGGGTTTATGAATCTGTTCAACCGGGATTGCACCATCGGCACTGCAATTATTCCACCCGCCATGGTCGAGTACGATGTAGGCACGGACACGATCATTCGAGATGAAGCCGGTTGGTGCAGACGGGTCGCGAAAGGCGAACCCGGTTTACTCCTTGGGCCCATCACCGCAGCGTCAGAATTCGAGGGATACACTGACAGGGAGGCTACTGAGAAGAAGATACTGCGCAACGTTTTCAAACAGGATGATGCATATTTTAATACCGGCGATCTGGTTAAGTCTGTAGATGCCGGTTTCGCTTTTGGGTTCAAACATTATCAATTCGTTGACCGGGTGGGGGATACGTTTCGCTGGAAAGGTGAGAACTGCTCGACCAACGAGATCGGTGAGATCATCAATCAACATCCGTCAGTGCAAATATGCAATGTCTACGGGGTAGAGGTCACCGGCACCGATGGCCGTGCTGGTATGGCAGCGATCGTTATGCACAATGGATTCGAATTTGATTCCGTTACAATATCAGCACTGGTGACCCGTGAGCTGGCCAGCTATGCCCGACCAATCTTCCTCCGCATCCTACCGGATCTGCCGCTAACCGGAACATTCAAGCTGCAGAAGCTGGACCTGCGAGAAGCGGCTTATCATCCCGATAAATGCACGGATACGATTTACGTATTAAAACCGGGTCGCAACCAATATGAGGTGCTCGATGATTCCTTCTACCAACAGATAACCTCGGGCCAGGCGGGTTATTGAGGGTACTGCGGTGGTATGTCAGAAAAATTGCTAATGCTGTTTCAAGATCAATCTCGTCATCATCATAATCAAACGTTTTGACCCCGGGTGCATCAGGAATGATCTTGCCGGTGTTGTTGCGGAAGTACCGCTTGTCCTCGAAGTCCTTGTGAATGGTGAACTCACCTTCATGCAGCAAACGATGGTGTTTGGAACAGATCATCATCGTATTGGCCAGGCTGGTTTCATCACCGTCCACCCAATGCTCTACATGGTCTGATGGCAGCCCCGCGCGTCCAGTCGCTTATCGTGAGTGCAGCCAGGGAACCGGCAACAACGATCCCTTGACAACAATGCCCGCTTCAAGGGTGGTGATACCACTCTATGCTTTCTTCCGACATTCAAAGGTTGGCCATTAGCGTCTTCAGTTGACGGGTCGCAACCAATATGAGGTGCTCGATGATTCCTTCTATCAACAGATAACCTCGAGCCAAGGCGGGTTATTGAGGTTACAGCGGCTAAATCAACCTTGACATCGCCGACAAGTGAATTCAGCATGAAGTCAGTAACTTCTTTTGACATTACCTGACATTGACCGGGGTAACGATATGAGCCAAGCGAACGTATTGTCGTGCCATTGATGCTCTGCCAATACATCCGCACCAACTCGCCTGTGCTGTGCAATTCTCAACGTAGCTGCAATTGGCAGCTGGTACAAACCAAATGAACAAGCACCTATTGTACATCTCCTCCGTAATCGTTTTACTCTCAATTCATTCCTATGCGGGTGATAATGTCGACTATATTGATAAATTGGTTTCACAAGGAGTGCAGAATATTGCTACACAAAACGATATCAGCTTTTCTGAAACTGACGGCAAAATGGTAGTAAATGGGGTATTGTTAAAGATAAAACCCGTTGTTGAAAATGTAATACAAAAAGAAGGAATGTATTTATCTGGAGTAAAATATGAAGTGTCGATTGCAGATAAGAATATTGACTCGCTCACGTTCGGTAGTATTGGCATAGATGAAACTCATGATTTGTCTCTTAAACAATCTACATTGGAGTGGTTCATGCAATTCGGGACGCCACTAATCACTGCCGTTGGGAAAAAAAAGACCAGTTTAGAGATTCAGGGCAATAAGATATATCCGGACCTACTTGGTGTAAGAGGAGATGTGCCGGGAGACTGGATTGATGGCAGTGAAAAAATGCACGAAGTGATATTATCACGCCTGTGAAATCATATTTCCAGCTCCCAGTCCTGGGGGTCGATCGACTTGAAATTAATAGTGGATTCGGACAAGCCTATAACGGGTGAGTGTAGGATTAATGGTATTGTTTCGATCAGCGCATGTAAGACTCTGGAAGGGCTTAATTGGCCCAGAGGAAAAGTTTATCTATTTAAACAAACATATTTACTCAGAGGGAAAGAGCCTGACAAAGTAATCAAAAACTAGTTTGTACCCCAGGATCAGATTGTACATCTATGACAAATTCAATTAACCAACTCAGCCAACTCTGGCGGGATTCAGGCCTTGATGAAGAGGCACTGAACTATATTGAGACCCCTGAACAAGTACCTGTCTTTGCAACATCATTCCATGTTGGTGTGGCTGCTCAAACCAGTATTTCAGCCGCCGCACTTGCCGCCGCAGAAATCTGGTTCAAAAGAACCGGTGCGAGGCAACACGTCAGCGTTGATATGAATGCTGCAGAGTTGGAGTGCACAGGTTATTTCAGTATCGATGATCGTGTACCTGATGCCTGGGCAAAGTTCTCCGGGTTATACCCCTGTCGGGACGGCCATGTGCGCATACATGCAAATTTTGAACATCATCGCGACGGCATCCTCAACCTGCTGGGATTGCCCGAAGCTGACAAAACAGAGAAAAACGATGTAGAAAAGGCACTGCAATCCTGGCAGGGCGAAGACTTTGAAACCGCAGCGGCAGCGCATGGGCTGGTGGCCTCATTTTCACGGTCCTTTGAACAATGGGACATCCACCCCCAGGCTCAGATGCTGAACAGTGAGCCCCTGATCTCGATCGAGAAGGTGGCTGAATCCGCGCCGCTTCCTTTACCTGCTATAACAACCGGTGAGCAACCACTCACTCACATCAAGGTGCTGGATCTGACACGCATTCTTGCGGGACCCATTTGCGGCAGAACGCTCGCAGCCTATGGCGCGGATGTCATGCTGATCAACGCGCCTCAACTGCCGAATATAGACAGCATCATTGACACCAGCCGCGGTAAGTTGTCCGCCCACGTCGATCTGAGGTCAGAGAATGGGATCGCGGCACTCAGAACACTGGCGCAGCAGTCCGATGTCTTCGTTCAGGGTTATCGTCCAGGCGGTCTGGACGACCTTGGATTTGGTGCGCATGATCTTTGCAGGCGGGTGCCGGGTTTGGTCTACGTATCACTTTCTGCCTACGGTCACCGGGGCCCCTGGTCATCCCGCAGGGGTTTCGATTCCCTCGTGCAGACAGCAACAGGATTCAATCATGCTGAGGCAGCCGCCTTCGGGGCTGCAGGGCCGAAGGCGATGCCGGTGCAGATACTGGACTATGCCTCCGGCTTCTTAATGGCTTTCGCCGCACAGGTCGCCCTACTGAAAAGAGCTGAGCAGGGCGGGAGCTGGCATGTCCGGATTTCTCTCGCACAAACCGCCAACTGGTTGAGGTCGATGGGCCAGCGGGATCACCTGGATCATCTTACCTTCGGTAAAGGCGATTTAAGACCACTGACCCGTTATCTGCGGGCCTATGACGCGGGCTACGGCACACTGCTGGCCATGCCCCACGCCGCATCATTTTCAGAAACGCGATGGCGCTGGGCGCGGCCGTCGGTGCCACCCGGAACGCATCCGCCGGTTTGGCCATAAGTTGCGCCGGATTACCCCATTTTCTGGTTAGCTAGTGCTTATCCATAAATAGGTAAATTTCGACTTCAGCACCCTACTTTGCCCATATTGAGTCTATTTTAATAGCACAAAACGTGACTGGAAAAGCACACATAATCATTTATGGATAGGCACTAGCTACTGCTATCTGCGCCATAACGGGTCGTCACCATTAGTAATCGAGTCGACTGCCGGGCTGCAATTCCGTCGCGAAGCGACCAGCTCTGTTTGATCGATTGATCTGGCCGCCACAGATCTTGAAAATGACTGACATCCTTGAATGCAATATAGGTGATTACATTTCCCGGTGACGCCAAAGGGTCCCAGCCATAAATCAGTGGTCTGGCGCCATTCTCGACATACCATGGCCACAATGCGTCAATCGTTAGTGTTTTAAACTGCTCTTCGTCTTCCGGCTGGAAGCGGGTCTCAGCAATAACGGATTGAGCCCCAAAACTCTGTGGTAACGGAGCCAGCGCTTCGCCCACTGATCGCCATTTTGGTTCAGGGGAGGAAATTTCAGAATCATATTCAATCAATGTGGCGCGAGATTTTTCTATCAGCCGAGGGCGACCAGCGAACACCTGACGGATAGTCTGAGTTTCCTCGATGCGAGCCTCCTCAGTGGTAAAAACACCCCAGGGTCGTGTCGCGGTCCAATGATCGAAGTTTTCGTACACAGAGTGGGTAACAACTACGTCACCATCACCGCCAAATGCCCAATTCCCAAAGCCAATCATTTGAGCACCGTTGAATCTCATATTCTCCCAGAGTCCAAGACGACTTTGACGCTCGAACTCCGCCCGATGATCTTTAGCAACACTAAACTCACGTTGTACCAGAATACCCATTACGCGACCTCTTTATTCGACTAGGGATCACTTTACCCATTTTTTCACGAATCTTGAATCAGTTTGTTCCCGAATCGAATAGCGGGTTCACCACCGATTTAAACCTCTGTGAAGGAGTCAATCTAAAAACAGGTGTCGGCGAAATTGAGCAATCGCACCAGATTCAATATAGTAGGGCTATCATCACAGTTTGCAGGGAAGATTGACTTTCATGACCAAAAAAAACCAACGAATCCTTAATCAAAAGCGATGTCAGTATCTCACGTCGAGACTTACTTAAAACGGCATCGGCAATGGGTGCATTGAGTGTGACCGGGGCCTCAACTGCATGGTCAAGCGTCAACAAAAAGGATAAGTTAACAATCAAAATCTATTGGTTGAGGTGGGGTCGTGCCTGGCTTGGCGCGTCGACCTATGCAATCAAACACTGTTATTCACTGAAATGTTTGGAGAATAGATAAAGACAATGGAGCATCAAGACTCTCTTTTCGTATTTGCTGAAATTTCCGCCGCATTCGTTGGATTCTCGATGATAATCGGTGCGCTCAGAAGTCAGACACAACACTCGAAACTGAGACAAAAGTTCATGGCTGATGTGGCCCTGATTGGACTTTTCGTGCTTGGTGGCAGTCTGCTACCAATAGTACTGCATGCTAATGGCATCGCTATTTCTACTACATGGCGTGCTTCCAGTCTAGCCCTCCTGGCTATGTGGGTGGCAGGGTACTGGAGCTACTTAAAGGCGCTTCGACGCTTCAATCTTCCGCTATTTGCAGTACCACTGCTTCCCAAGGTTTATGTGCTCGCTAACCCGTTGTTTGTTCTTATCGGTAACATACTGCTGGCTTGGAACGTTATTCTTGGGGGTGATGGCATTGCAGGGCGCTATCTCATGGCTTTGCTGATTCTTCTTTTGATCGCAGCTTTTCTATTTCTAAGTGGTGGATTCGGTGAGGACGATGCAGCTTAAAAAAGTAATTGGCTGCGGTCGTGGCTTAGGGGTGTTTTAATCTCGCAGAGAATCCAGGTAATCTCTGAACTCCTGGCTGCGAGTCAAATACGCAGGCAACTGATTACACTCGTTGTAGATGGACAAACTTACTGTCAGTCTTCATTGTACGGTAGAATCCCTTGCATTCCGGAACCCCAAATAGACGTCCATATTTCTATTGGCGCCCTGCCGCAAGACCGATAATGCAATTTACGGCAGAACACATACCCTTGTTAGTATAAACTCTCATGTAAAGAATTGACGAGCAGCGTGTTTGTATTGCTGTAGCGTCATCACATTCAGACTAAGAAGCCAATTTTGAAAAACCCGAACCAGCTACCCGTTTTGTCTGAGAGTAGTGTACTGCGTTATGTTTCTTTTTCTGCCCTGTACCTGGCGCAAGGCCTGCCTAACGGGTTGTTGGCAGTCGCCCTGCCAGCGTGGCTGGTTGCCCAGGGAAAGGGGACAGCCGAGATCAGCATATTCCTGACAATTGCCTGGTTGCCATGGAGCTTTAAACTCATAACAGGCCCAATAATGGATCGCTTCAGTTTCTTACCCATGGGCCGAAGAAGGCCGTGGGTTCTGGGAGGACAGATCAGCCTGCTAATCAGTTTCATGCTGATGGCAACCATCCCCGACCCCGTGAACAATATATTAGCCCTCGCCTGGGCAGGTTTTTTAGTCAATTTGTGCGCGTCTTTTCAGGATGTGGCTGTCGACGGATTGGCCATAGATTTACTGCCAACCGATCAGCAGGCCCGGGCCAATGGATTCATGTGGGGTAGCAAGGCGATTGGGGGAGCTGTAGCCGCTGCTATTGGGAGTATTGTGCTCAGTGCCTATGGTTTCAGTGTCGCAATACTGATTGTTGCCGGGTTCCTTGGCTTGATTATCATATTCCCCCTGTTTCTTCGCGAACGACCTGGTGAACGGTTACTACCGTGGACGTCTGGCAAGGCTTCAGCTTTAGGCAAAAAGCTTCAATTAACCAGTTGGGGCAGTATTGCCAGAAGCCTGTTTAAGGCGGTTAGTTTACCCATGAGTCTACTGGCGACGATTTGTTTCTTCGTACTCTGGATAGGTGAAGGCATTCTGTATGTCATCATGCCAGTGCTCACTGTTGGTGATCTGGGTTGGCTGGATACCGACTACTCCCAGTTAATGGCCCTGTCCAGGTTGACCAGTGGAATTCTGGGCATGATCGTTGGTGCAACGGTGATCGACAGGCTGGGCCATACACGCAGTATATTGATGGCGATAATCCCTCTGATCCTGCTGACGGTGTTCATGGGTGCGATGCCCGATCTCTGGTCTATCAAAGCAGTGATGGTCACATACATCATTCTGAGGGATATTCTGGTCGTTACGATCACGATTGCATTTTTTTCAATCTGTATGGGTTTGTGCTGGCAACGCGTCGCGGCGAGTCAATTTGCGCTCTATATGGCGATTTCAAATTTCTCGGATACCATCGGCGTCGCAATGGCAGGTGTGATCGACCAAATCCTGGAATACAACCAGCTCTTCTATACCGTCGCGATTGCCGATAGCGCAATGCTGGTTTTTTTGTGGTTCTTGAATTCGCAATCCCACCAACAGCATCTGAAGAGATTGGATTCAGAAGTCGATCTGGCAGCTGCAAATGTCAGTCACGCAAACTGACCCAAAATGAACATCACTGTGACTATTCCCGTTACCAAGCGACTGTCTGCCTGACTACAGGTTATCATTGTTCGCTGCCAAAAGGCTTTTGCCTTCATCGTGAATTCTGAGTCCTATTTTAGGACCTGGATCCAGGTGTTAGCCATACAACGCTACCATGAAAGAACACCTGCGAGGTATCGGCATGGTTGGTAGAACTTGTGTTTTAGCAGTAACCACACTCCTGGCAGTCAGCCCACCGCTGCTTGCACAGGAGGAAGAACAGGATGGAAGAAATCGTCGTCACAGGCGGATTGAAATCCTGAAGGATGGTGCGTCCGCACTGTAGGGAAATGAGGCTGTTGCAGAGTTAGTGAATTTTATTCCCAAACAAAACATTCGAGGGGTTAAGAGTATCGTTGTGCCGACTGGGTGGTGATAACAACGACTATAGTGATAGCCAGGTACAGGTAATCTTCGGTCGCGCCTTCGACCGATTGCTGCAATTCGAGTGTGCACCCAATTCTCTGGTTTTGGGATATGTGGAAACTCTGGCAGGGTACAATTCCATCGCAGACGGACAACTGGAGGAAGCGCTGGCGCATCTCCAAGCGGACGTGTCGGCAGACCATATTTTTCGGTGGCAGCTTCGTCTGCTGCAGGATTGGCACCGTTACTGCAAACTAGCGACGTCGTCCTCGGCTGCCTCGTCAAGGCTCTGGGGTGTGGCACCGACATAGCGCAGCGTGATGAACCCGAAAAACATCTCGTGCTTGGTCTGCAAGCCAAAATGTACAGGCCTGGTAGGGTCCGGGTTGGCGCGGTTTCTGTCAGAGTTGTCCATTGCGCCATTCGCCACCAGGCGCGTACCAGCAGGCAGGAACAAGGGTTCCTTCAACTCGTAGCTGAACTGCCAGTTGAATTCGTACTTGGGTACTGATAACAGAACCTCAGAGGTGCCGTCAGGGTATTCTGCGGTATAACTCATATACTTGCCGCGAAAATGCATGTGCGGCGTCATGCTGTACAGGTAGGCGTCCTTTTCAATCAGTTGCTCGCCTTGAAGTTTATGCTCCTTCGCGTGAGCCGGTATCAGGAAACGCCGCTGCCCTGCGACAGCACCGGACATGATGTAGGTCGGTGGCTCGTCGTGGATATAGATCCCCACCTCGGTTTCATCCACAGTCTCTTTACCAGACGTCGTGTAATGCATTTGTAAGAGCAAATTCGACCCTTTAGGTATCAAACGACCGCTATTATCTCGAAATTGATCAGGTTGGCGGCCGGGAGCAAAGCCAGCGACGTTCTCACCCCGCGGAGAGCCATTGTTCCTGCCACGAGCAGATTTATCCACCGGACTCGAAAGATAGGCGATCACATGATGTAGTACCTGTGGGTCACCAGGGACAAATTCCATGGCCTGAATCCAGATATCCTTGTCGAGATTGAGTTCAACAGGAATGTACCGATAATCAACTATACCGGTTGCAGGGATGGACTGGGCAGTGACCTTAAACACCATATCGGGTTCGCCAAGTTTGAATTTGTCATCATCAAACCTCATCGAAAGCAGTGGATCATCCTCGCCGGAATCCATTTTGGCACCCGCATCAATCCAGTGGACTAACCGTTGCTTCTCTTCAGGTGTGATCTCAACCACATCGTCGATTGGCAGGCCAAGATGCGGATCAATCTGCCCGGGTGGCATACGCCGCGTCATCACCACTTCCCTTATCATGGGGGACCAACCCTGAATCATCTTGTGACTTGACATGGACCACGGTGCAATACCACCTTGATGGTGACAGCCAACGCAGTTGTCCTGGAGAATGGGCACGATATCCTCGGTGTAGGAAATCTTGCGCATTGCATGTTCTTTACGCGCCGGGTATTCAACTGCCGATCCTGTGACAGCAACCGTGTTGCTTGCAATTTCCTGGCCCGACAGGTGAGCACTCAGCGCCTGTTTAAGAAAGTTATTGGCACCCTGGCCCACGGGGCCTCGATAAACCACCCTCAGCGCCGTCGGGTCAATAACAAAAACTTCACCAGCGCGATCAGCACCTAACGATTCGGCGACCAGCTGCGACTCATCAACCAGTACCGGGATTGAGTCATTGAATTTCTCGACTTCAGCCGCAATGTTCTGGCGATTGTCAGCCACCATGGGATTAAGCATAAAAAAAACGACATCCTGACCGGTAAATTCCGTCTGTACACGGTTGAGATCTGTTACTGCGTTACGCACAGCTGCATCGCCATTTGCGTGAATAAGGACAACGACCGCCTTCTGGTCGCCGTACCATGAAAGTTGATGGAACTTTCCGGCTTGATCCAGCAGAGAGAAATCACCCACCCTTGCGAGCTCACTGGCTGATAAAGACAGACCGGGGGTTGCGACAAACACACTGAGCAGTGCGAGCCTTCTAACTATTCTGGGTAAATTACCAAACATCCGGGCAGTATCCTGACTCTGGAAAGACGTTGCATAAGTTTGATAAACCGCGGGCGGAAAAGCAACCTGATGATGATGTGCCGATTTCTTTCGGTGCAAGCACTAGTGGAGTGTCCTGTATAGAATTGTATAGAATGTCGTTTCCATAGCCCGGACATCCTATGCAATTCCTTGTCGATCAGTTGTTGGCAAAGCGCTATATCCTGGCGTTCCTGACCATTCTTGGCGGGGCGATGGTTTCCTCGGGCATCCCGGATGCACGGGTCGACGGCACGTTCAATTCAATCCTCAGCGAAGATGATCCGTATCGGCTGGAGGTGGAACAGGTTCGGGAAGACTTCCCGCCGTCTACCAGTGTGGTGTTTGCCTTTATGACACCAGAGGGTGACGTTTTTAATTTTGAAGCCCTCAACGCCATGGAAGACCTTGACCGTCGGTTCACAGAGATAGAATCCGCCATTTCCATCGGGTCGCTGATCAACCGTCGGTTGAGTTCTGTGGATGCCGCAGAATTTGATCGGGACTACCTGATTCCCGAACTGTCCACCTTGACAGAGGAAGATCTGGACAGCATTCGCCAGATTGCCCTTGCTGATGAAGATTTGACCAAAAGCATGCTATCTCCGCAGGGGGATATGGCCCTGGCAAGCATCAAGTACAAGGTAAGCGTCGATAATCAGGAAACCCGACTGCGTATTGCCAACACCGTCATTACGTTGCGGGACTCCCTCAGGGAGCAATACCCAGGCGTGACCATCTATATCCTGGGTGGCGTGTTGTTTGAATTGGACAGCTACAATGCCCAGATCAAAGACGCGCGTTACCTGTTTCCCCTGGTGATTGCGATCTCGATCGCTCTGCTTTGGTTCTGCCTCAAGTCCCTACCCTTCTCACTCTGCCTTTTCGCCGTGGCATTTGGCACCATCGCCTTGACGGTCGGCACCGTGGCATGGTCTGGCACCTCCTTTAACCAGATTTCAAGCATTGGACCGCTCGTAGTCTTCGTCATCGCGATGGCCGATGGCATCCATATTGTCTCTATCTATATGCAGGGCCTGCACAAATCGCTCACCAAAATTGAAGCCATGCGCCAGAGCCTGGCGCTCAACATACAACCGGTCAGCCTGGCGACAATTACGACGGCAATGGGTTTTTTGAGTTTGAATTACTGTTCTTCACCAGGTATCTACGGATTTGGTAATGTCGTCGCAGTGGGTGTCTGCTGGGCATTTCTTGTCACAATGACATTACTGCCCGCGCTGGTACTATTATTGCCAACTCACAAGGTGCCAAAACCATTGGGGGTTAATGGTTTCATCACAAAAGTCAGCGAATTGGTTGTGGCGCGAGGTAACCAGCTGTTCTGGGGTGCTGTGGCACTCATCGTTTTTACGATGGCATTACTGCCACTTAATAAGATCGATTTCAACCGCTTTAGTTTCGTCGACAAGGATTCTGACTTTCACCATGTCATCACAGCGCTATCAGAGAAAATTGGTAACGATCAAAGTCTCGCCTACAGCGTGCATAGCGGCGAATACTACGGCATTACCGAAACCGCATTTTTGAAACAGGTCGACAAATTTTCTGTATGGCTGGAAGAACAACCGGAAGTCAGTTTTGTGACAAGCTATACCGATCTGCTCAGAAGCCTGAATAAATCCGAGCATGACAATGATGAACAATGGAATGTGCTGCCGCAAGATCAACTGCAGATCATCGATTATCTGGTGAGTTATCAACTGATCCAGGAAATTGAACCCAATCTGGCGCCAATTTTCAATTCAGACTACTCTGCCATACGCCTGATTATTGGGACCTCGAACCTGTCAAATGGTCAGCTTATCAGCCTGAATGACAAGATCGATCGATGGATCGGTAACAACATAAATCCGCAGTACAAGGTCCTCCATGGCGACAACAGCATACTCTTTGCGCGACTTGACCAGTCCATCACCCGGGAATTACTGCAGGGGTTCAGCATCAGTTTTGTATTGATCACATTGACGCTCATCATCGGGCTCAGGAGTTGGCGATATGGCTTGCTGAGCATTATGCCCAATCTCTTTCCAGCAACGATTGTGTTCGGGTTTTGGGGACTCTGGATGGGCGAGCTAAGCCCCTATATCCTGATGCTGTTCTCCATCAGCATTGGGCTGGTGGTAGATGATTCCGTGCATATTCTCAGCAAGTACATTACCGCAAGACGAAAAGGTGACGGGCCGGAAGCAGCCGTTCAATACTCCCTTGAAAAAGCCGGACCGGCGATCACTATTACCACAATCTCGCTCGCCATCGGCACATTTGTATTGATACTTTCCAACACTTTTTACTATCAAAACGTCGCACTGTTGCTCACGCCTATCATTATTGTCGCGTTGTTTCTGGACCTGCTGTTCTTACCTCCATTGTTAGCAAAGTTCGACAACTGGGTTGAGCAAAGATCCTTTGCAGAGCTAGAAGCTAGCGCCTCGGGCTGATCACCACAATGAGCCTGCATTTCCACAATGAGCGATCACGGAGAAACAGATTTCCGGTCTGACAATGGGGCAACGTTGTTTGTTCGACGTCCCACCCTACCCGCAAAAATGACAGCTGACATCCGGTCTTTTAGAATTTCACCAAACACTATTGCTTGATACGGTATCCAACAATTAGAGGAGCAAAAAATGCCTGAGATCAGTATCCAAACACAGTGCGCAGGTCTCACTGACCTTATCGATGTCGAGTCCTTTGGTGAGCCCGTTGGGGCGTTGCCGAAGCAAACAGACAGCGCATTTTTCAGCGAAGGTAATCTCGATGCAGGTACATGGGAATGTGAACCCGGGACACTCAAAATTGATCTTGATATCACAGAATTTTGTCACCTGCTCAAAGGCCACTGGGTTCTAACGTCTGAATCCGGACAGGTTACGGAAGTCAGAGCCGGAGACAGCTGGGTCTTCCCGAAGGGTTGGAAAGGGACCGGAGAAGTTGTGGAAACCGTGCGCAAGGTCTATATCGTCATCAGTTAAAAATTGTTGTCCAACATTGGCTTGCGCAGACACCCGAACTTGAATGTCTGCTACCTGCACCGCAGTTATTTGGAACGAGGGTCTTGCAGCAGGATGATTCCTGCAACTATGATGGAAGCCTAAGCATCCACCTGAGACACTATCGAGGAGCACCAGATGGCGACAACATCGATTAGAGCACACGTCATTACCGGAGGTTTTCCGGTTGGTCAACACGCCGGTCACGATATGGACTACGCCAGAATGCGGATTCTGGAAACATTGCAGACAAACGAAAACGTCCACACCACCGTGGCTAATGACTTCACTGACTGCGATAAGTGGCTGAAGGATTGTCAGTTGTTGGTAACCTATACTGCGGGTCCCTATGCTGATGATGAACAGACCACTGTCATCCGGGATTGGATGAGCAATGGTGGCCGCTGGGTCGCTTTCCACGGAAGCTCCGGTGGAAAGGCTGTTCGAGTGGAAGGCAAGGCGATGCGACGCTGGGTGAAAACTTCCTACCATGAAGCATTGGGTTCATTCTTCCTGACTCATCCACCCATTCGAGAGTTTACTGTAAACGTCATTGATCAGGATCACCCACTTACCCGGGGTTTACCCGCATCGTATGTCACCCAGGATGAACCTTATATGATCGAGATTATCCACGACGACACACAGTTACTGCTGACCACGTCAGATATCAAGGCACCGGCATATGTTGAAGAAATATACGGCAAAGATTCATCACTTCTGCCTGATGGTAAGAACCGTGCGCTGGGATATGTGCGTCAGGTTGGCAAAGGTGCCGTAGCCTACTTTGCGGGTGGCCATTGCCATACCCCAACTACCAATGTGCAGGTAACAGTTGCATCGAATATTGATGCCGACCATGTAGTACCACTTAATTTCCGAGGCGCCTGGAATACGGAACCTTTTCAGCAATTGCTCAGGAACGCCATAGAATGGGGAACTGACGCCGCTGCCTGATACCAGGCATCGTCTGATACGCCTTTCCACTCAATCAGCGCTTTCCATGTAAGCCATGATTCTCACAGCAGCATTCTCCCGAATGTTCATATGAAAAAGGCTGTAGTCGTAAACGTGCATGCTGTCGCCCTGCATTCTCGATGGCAAGGTATCCGTTCGCAGTTCTCTCACCGACAGATTACCGTCAATACATTGGGCATCGGCAATCTTGTTCTCAACCACCATGCGGGCGACATCTTCTCCTTCAACAGGCCCCCAACTAGGGTAGCCGATCGAGCCCTTGTTCAGATCGTGACCTGCATAAGTGTCATCTTCCATCCAGGTGAGGGGATTCACACAAATCAGGTTTTTGGCATCTGGAAATAAGCCTGCACCATCTCCGTCCACACTGTTCCACGCCGCGACGCAACCGGTTTGGTCTGGGCCGTTACAAGTTGCAACCTGACCTATCTGATCTTTTTCTATTGAAAAACCGATCAGATAAGCCGCCACCATCTTCTGCTGTAATGGTGTGCCTTCAATCTTTTCACGAAGCAGGCGCGTAGCATGTTTTGTCCCTTGTGAATGGCCAGCAAGGATAAACGGGCGTTCACTGTCGCGACGCCGGGTGAATTCATCGAACGCAAGCTCAACATCCTGGTACGCCAGATCGAGCGCTTGTTCACCATTACCTGATTGATCAATGAACGAGTAGATGGTTGCCTGTCGATAACGAGGCGCGTAGATCTCACAGCAGCCGTTGAACACGGAGGCCTGGTGCCTCAGGATTCGATTATCGACCACCCAATTGGCATCCGTGTCCTCCAGGGGCTGATTCCAGTTGTCTTTTTTTGCATAGCTCGTGGGATGAACAAAGAACACGTCAACAACTCTATTGGTGTTTGAAATAACGGGCAGCGAAGCGGGCTTGTCCTCCGAGGCATTCGCCATACCCGGTAGTGCAGCCCAACTGCTTTGTTGGGTGTAGTCTGGTATCCCGGGTGACAGGGATGCATCGAAATCGTGCGGTGGACTCATGAGTGATGCGATCAGGGCGTTGAGTATTGACTCACGCATCGAGTAGCCAACAACGACTACCACGACAATAATGACACTAACAGCAATGAGGATTTTTTTTAGCATAGGAGAACTATTCCTGGCTTGTAATTCACACCAACCTAATTGTTAACTCGAGAATAATCAAGCGCTCTAATCAGGCTGCAAGGTTTGGTACTCCTTTTTTGTCTATAGCTTTTCCAACACTTTTGCAAGAAGATCAAGCACCTCCCTGCTGCCAAAGTCATCTCCTTTCTCAAAGTCTCCCTCTTGCTGCGCCATGGTATTGGTCAGGTGCGCAAAGCAGACCACGCTCTTATCTTTTGCGTTCGCAAACGCATACAGAGCAGCAGCCTCCATCTCGACGCAAGTTACGTTATCTTTTTTCATTGCGGTGATGGCTGTCTCTGTTTCTCTGTAAGGAGCATCGGTGGTCCAGCTTTTTGCGTCAAACCAGGGAAGGTCGTCTGAATCATTCTTGAGTCTCTTATACAGATCCTGGGGGACCAGTGAAGGCTCATCGCTGGGCAAATAGTGGTAGCTTGTACCCTCATCTCTGATTGCTTCAGTAATCAAGGCAAATTGTCTGCTTGTCGCTGGTTGATTAATGATTCCGGCAGATGTAACGCTGATCAAAATGTCACAGCCAGAAACAAACAACTGTTCGGCTACCAGGACTGCATACGATGCACCCACTACACAGGGAATAATCCCTACTGTTATGCCATTTACTTCGAACGAATACAGGTCGGAATGGTAGCAGGCCCAGTATTCACTCTTTACAAGTCGGTCTTCACTTGCAAGATAATCTACCAGGTCACCGTCCGGGTCCAGAATACAAATATGGGGTATTTCGCCGTGCTGCGTATCTTTTTGCCTTCTGGCCTCGCGCAACAGATTTTCAGGTTGAAAGACTGAAGCTTCTGTACACCTCTTGTAGTTGAGAATAGGGACAGACGAAAGATCTGTGTTTTTCATATTCATAGCGTTATTGGTCGAGAAGGCATTGGGAGATGCGCCATTATGGCTGCACTGCAGGGGTATGAGAAGGTCGACATCTGGTTGCTCGACGAGGCGGGTGGGGATGCGATTCCATGGCAACGAACGCACGCCACCGAAAAGAGTGTGTGCCCGATATTTTTTGGATTGATACCGACCTGTGTTAGGGTCTAAAGATGCCACATTCTGAGCAACCTCTGGTATCACTGTGTCAATAGCAACAGTTAACGGCACACCGTCTGAAATCGCGGTCCGCAAACCGTTATCCAAATGGACGATGATATCCTACGGTATGCCCGCGACACCGCTGGCGCTGGCCGGTTTACCTATTGGCGTTTACCTGCCTGTGGTCTACGCAGACTCAGCAGGGTTCGGCCTTTCCCTTTTCGTCGTCGGGATTTTGATCACCCTGTCTCGATTTACCGATGTCATTACCGACCCCATCATTGGATTTCTCTCGGACAAATTGCGTACGAGATGGGGTCGGCGTAAACCTTTCGTCCTGTTTGGTACCCCGGTCTATGCACTGGGTATGTACCTGCTGTTTATTGCCCCGGACGGCTTTGAGGATATAACTGTCTTTGGCAATACATTTTCAAGCGGCTACCCATGGATGTTCGGTAGTATGGTACTGCTATACCTGGGCTCCACCATGAAGGACTTAACCTATAGCGCGTGGGGTGCCGAACTCGCCAGCAATTACAACGAGCGCACTTTGGTGATGAGCTGGAAGGAAGGCTTTACCGTCACTGGGTCACTAGTCTCGGCTTTTGTACCAGCCGTTATCCTGTTCTTTGGTTATACAAGGCCAACCGACGCGGTACATGTGCTGGTAATGGGCATGTTGATACTCATGCCCGTTGTGGTTGCCAATGCACTCATTGTCGTCCCCGAGTGGCCCATCGTTGAAACCAAAACCAAGCGGGTACCATTGATCGAAGGTTTGAAAATTGTCGCCAAAAACAAACCCTATGTAAGTCTGGTGATTATTTTTGCCTTCTCGAGCATGGGTGCGGCAATGACCAACAGCCTGTCATTTTTCTTTGTAAAACATGTGCTGGTAGCGGGTGAACTCTACGGGCTGTATCTTGCCCCCTACTTCCTTTGCCAGGTTGTTGCTATTCCACTCTGGTTCAAGCTATCCCGCAAGATCGGTAAACACCGCGCCACCATGGTGGCCATTGGCTGGTATGCGTTATGGGCATCGGTCTTGCCGATAATCGCCATCGCACCTTCCTCCTGGTTCACCGCCTTCGAAATTCCCCGCCTGCTGTCTTTTTTGTCGGCAGACTCTCATCAATTCATTGTGAATTACTTTGAAGGCATCGATACAGGCAAATTTCTCTTCTTCTTAATTGTGATGTGCCTCAAGGGCTCATCGATTGGTGCATTGTCCGCATTACCGTCCGCCATGTGCGCCGATGTCATCGATATCGATACAGCGGAAACGGGCGAGCGACGCGCCGGTGCCTATTTTTCTATCTGGTCTATGGTACGTAAAGGCGCCTATGCACTCGGTGTCACCATTGGCCTGTCGCTGGTGGTCTGGTTTGGATTTGATTCCCTTGCTGACCCCAGAAACACAACCAATAGTGAATACTCGTTGTTTATGCTGGCATGCGTTTACTCAGTCTTCCCTGCGCTATTCAAGTTTATCGGGATCCCCTTACTCTGGTCATATCCGCTAACAGAAGCAAAACTGAAACAGGTTCAGGCAGATATCGCAGCAAAGCAAGCTCAACACTGAGCAAGCAACCCCTACTGGCCAGTAAAATCCGGTTTTCTCTTTTCCTGGAAAGCTTTTACAGCTTCCTTATGATCTGCAGAGCGCATGGAGTTCTCCTCATACTGCAGGCCGATAGGCATGACCATAGACGACACCGAACGCAGATACGCATTGACTGCCATTTTAGAGGCAGCGATGGCCTTCGGTGCACCAGCAGCTAGCCGCTCGGCAATTTCCAGGGCTTTGTCCAGGAGCCCATCGTCGTCGTCAACATAGAAACTGGCCAGGCCGAGATCAAGCGCTTGCTCGCCACTGATTCTTTCACCCGTCATCAGAAAATACTTCGCCCGGTTAACGCCCATCAAAAATGGCCAGATCAGCTGTCCGCCGTCACCGGCACCAATGCCCATGTTGACATGGGTATCTGCAATAACCGTTGATGGTGACGTCACGACGACATCACAAAGCAGTGCCACGGTTGCGCCCAGACCCATCGCATATCCGTTGACCGCAGAAATTATTGGTTTCTCACATTCCAATATGTGATCAACAATCTGCCGGGCCTCCACCATCATAGGTGGCGCTTCCGGGTTGGACCCAATAGGATCACCAGGTCCAAAGTCACCTCCGGCACAGAATGCCCGCCCCTCACCGGTCAGAACAAGCACTCTAAGTTCACGATCATTGGCAAAATCACGGCTGAAACTGGCAAGTTCAGAATGCATGGTGCCATTCACCGCGTTCATTCGCTCCGGGCGATTCAAAGAAACCACAACAATCCCGTTACTGCGACGATCAATGTTCATTGTCTTGTAATTTTCCTGTATTAACACTTGCGTTCTCCTTTTGTGATTTAGAGTGAGTTTACCTATTCAGATTTGTCCCGTACAAGAAAATGCTACAATCTGAAAAGTTCTCCTGGTAAGAAGAATCTATGACTAAGAGATTTATTGCCAAACTATACGCGACCAAATTAGTCAATCCTGCATGCACTTTGTTAGTTATTTTCTCCGTCGTTCTTACTGCTAACGCTTCATTAGTCGCTAAGGATGTCAATCTTGAGTCACCCCTGGGTGTAGCACTTCTGAGTTGCAAACAGCCAGACAGCAGCACTCGCACCGTCAGTTTAGGATCTGTATTAACCACTGGCGTCGAAGGGATAGACGACATCGTTATTGTAGCTGCACATGGTCTGCACACTTTAAGTGAACATTGCTCAATGTCATTCTCGAACGAACAACTGAAAATTAAAAACATCCAGCGTGGCCAGGACGAAAATGCATATGGAGACTGGGCCGTGGTTACACTAGATGGCCGGTTCGAAGGCGAAATCCAGCGTTTACCCTGGGCCACGACCAAGGCGGATGACTTTTCCTTTCTCGTTGAAGATGGTGGCACTGTATCAATGATCAAACGCAGACTCAGCAGAACTGTGTCTAGCTGTCAGCTTCACATTCCCACTCGGGGCTTAAGTAATCCCTCTGATCGGGGTGTGGTCGTCGTTTCTGATTGCTCTAGCTTACCGGGGGATTCTGGCGCTCCTGTCTTCGCAACTGTCGATGGTGTAGTAACTATGATCGGGCTCAATCTAGGCTATCGATTCGATATCAGCCCCTCGCCTCACGAGTGGAAGCCTCGAGCATCTATTGTCCGCCTGATCGATAAGGCAGTAGAGTCAGCAATTGTTGCAGCAATAAAACAAGAAGTTATTACAGATCGGTTTTAGCGCCAGCCTGGAAGCTTGAGCTGACCGTAATCGTTAGCCGTTACTGGTGATCTTCTCGATCAGTTCCCCAAACACTCGCTCGGCATCTTCATTGGCGATCTGGCAAGTACCCGCATTGTGGTGCCCGCCACCGTCATAGGACAGACACAATTCGCCAATGTTGGTGTTGCTGCTGCGATTAACAATCGAACCGCCAATTGCAAATACCGTATTAGCCTTTTCGCGACCCCAGATCGCGTGGATAGAGATGTTGCACTGATTGAACAGGGCATAGATCATGAACCGATTACCCGCGTAGATGATATCCTCCTTGCGAAGATCCAGCACCACCAGGTTGCCATGTACCGTCGCACATCTCTTGAGTTGCTCCTCAAACAGAACGCTTTGCTCGGCGAAAAGATCTGATCTTTCCTTGACATCGGGTAGCTGCAATATTTCGTCGATGCCGTGATTCCGGCAATAGTCAATCAAACGCATCATTAGGTCATAGTTGGAGATACTGAAATTACGAAAGCGGCCCAGCCCTGTACGTGAATCCATCAGGTAGTTAAGCAATACCCAGCCTCTTGGTCTGAGGATCTCATCCATTGAAAACCGTGCTGAATCAGCCTTGTCCACGGCTTCCATCATCTCGTCAGGAATGTCCGAAAAAACTGTCTTACCATCGATCATTGCCTAAACCACACTCCCCAAGATAACCCTCCATATCGAGAACGACTCGCTCATCCCGCTGAATGGTCGTAAGCACCGGTTATTCGGCTGGTTTTGCGTCATTTAAGCCGCTCTCAGCTGCCCTGCAGCCATCAAATGCTACTGGCGGATTTCTCAGAATATGGCGTGAATCGCCTCGCGTATTACAAAATATGGAACACCCGACGGGCGTGGGTCCCAGGAACTGGAACACAGTTTTCTTAGTCAGACCAGAACTCGGTAACCACTATGCCTCGTCTGCAGCCACAACAGTCGCCGTGACATTCGTACTGTAATCCAGGTAAGAAGGTCGAACAATCGATATTGAAGCCGCATTACCGCTAACACCAATAACCCCGGATGTGTTGTCGGGGCTTGTCTGGTATGCAGTTCCACCACCGGGAGCAAGAGCACTTTGTGGATTAAAAAGAGTAATCCAGCCTTCGCTACTGGTGGGAACAGTGGAACTCAGACCTAAGGCGATTTGAGTATTACCCTTCACAAAGGTGGAACGTGAAACTCTAATTGCACTCTCAAACTGAGCATTTACCCTGGCCATGTTACTGGTCTTGAGGTAGTCACGGTACGCGGGCATGGAAACTGCCGCAAGAATACCGACAATCGCGATAACGATCATTAGTTCAATTAAGGAGAATCCTCGTTGTAGTTTGACTTGAAATTCCTCACTTCAAAGTTCGTGGGCACTGATAAAAATCGGTAATTAGTAATCCACCAGTCGCAATCATCATGCCATTGTCTCACGATGGGATTCTACCATTCACCCGCGAAATCATACCGCTCACCCGAACCAAATTTCAATACCGCAAACCGATCCAAAATAAGGTCACAATGTGACTATTCCCGTGACGAGCAAGTCAATTTGTGTGGCCTGGCTAGCTCAATATGTCGGTAAAGATTTACAACAACTTATGCGACCCAGTTCGATATAAACCGAGGTGACGGCCCCGAATGTGCCTCTGTCGAAGTCGAGCGGTCTGACACGGCGCAGCAGCAGACGTGGCGGCAATCAGAATTCCAACCTCGACCCGGAACTTCAACCGCTCAGATTAAAACCCCGGGAGAAGCAGGCACTTGTTGCCTTCCTTCGATCACTCAGTGGTCGCATTCAGGAAGGAATGCAGGGGGCAGGAGACGTGCTGCATACTCCATATATGTATTGGGTGGCATGAAATCTCAGGTGGTCGTAATGCTTGAGCCGCCTTTCTTCAAGTCTGCGGAATTCTTCGCGCCCTGAGGAATCTCGCAACCCCTCTGGATGCCAGGTTTTTCCGACATACGCTGCATCCAGGCCTGAAGATGTTCCAGACCTTTAATATCAACCCGCGCCCAGTAGTAGCTGCGTACCCAGGAGTAGTTGGCGATGTCCGCTATACTGTATTCGTTAGTGAGATAGTCCCGGTCTGCCAGCTGACGGTCGAGCACTTCATACAAACGTCTGGATTCGTTGCAGTAGCGGCTGATTGCCTGTGGGACTTCTTCTGGAAAATAGCGCACAAAGGCAACTGCCTGCCCTTGCATTGGACCGATGCCTGCCATTTGAAACATCACCCATTGCATCACGTCATAACGTCCGGCGAGGTTATTTGGCATCAGTTTGCCGCTTTTCTCTGCCAGGTACAGGAGGATGGCGCCTGACTCGAATATGCTGATACCCGTGTCTGTATCTACCATGGCAGGAATGCGGCCATTGGGACATATCTTTAAGTACGCAGGGTCGCGCTGTTCGCCCTTGCCAAGGTTGATCAGATTAACGTGGTAGGGCAAGGCCATTTCTTCCAGAGCCATGGACACCTTCCAGCCGTTGGGTGTTCCTGCGGTATAGAGTTCTATCATAGACTGGCTCCAATGGTTTCAATGGCGGACTTGCGAATATCTCGCTTGTTCTGCGCGTAAGTGGCGGCCGGTAATTGACCCAGATGTGCAGCCATAGCCATAGCCTTGTCCATGACGCCTTCCGCTGCTTCGATCTGGTCTAGAAATCCGGCCTGCACTGCTTCCTCAGGCGAGAAGGCTTCAGACTGAACGAAAGATCTGGTGAGATAAGCCGGGTTGAGTCTGGCTCTGGCCAGTTCAATCCCGAACACGGGGAAGGTTGAGCCGATGGAGGTTTCGTTCAGGCCCAATTTGAAGTCGCCCGTTGTACCGATACGATTGTCTGCAGTGAGCAGCAAAAATGCCCCCGCTGCGATGGCATGTCCGGTGCAGGCGATGACGACCGGTTTTGGATAGGAGAACAGTCGGTAAAACATACTTGCGCCCTTGTTCATTATCGCTTTAACTGCTTCCGGGCCTTTCTGCATTTCCTTTAGATCAAACCCACCTGACAACAATCCCTTCCGGCCAGTGATCACAACGGCTTTTGCCTCACGTTCAGCCCTGTCCAGGCCATCGCTCATGGCAGCCATAAAGTCCGGCCCAATGGCGTTGGCTTTGCCATCGTAGAAACTCAAAACAGCCGTGTCTTCTATCAATTCATAATTCAATTTTGAAACTCCTTTGAGCGAACCAGAGCTTTGTGGGATCGCAAGGGAACAAAGATAACAGTGTCTTGATCTTGAAATAATAGTGTATGAATTCACTTTATTGTAGTTTATTTTTTTTGAAGGTAAAAGACGATATGCTGGTCACCACTATGTTCTTCAGGAGGATGTACACATGATCAGTTCTCTCTTACCCGTTCGAGGCGTACCTGGTTCACCTTATACTCGAAAAATGTTGGCGCTCTTGCGCTATCGACGTATTCCCTACCGATACATTCAAGGCGGGCATGATGAGAGTGAGAAATTCCCTGAACCCAAGGTGAAGCTAATCCCGATCTTCTATTTTGCTGACGAAACCGGCGAGTTGGCTGCGGAAGTGGATAGTTCGCCCATTATTCGTCGACTTGAAACTGAATATCCGGGCCGGTCGGTGATACCTCAAGATCCAGTGATGGCTTTTCTCGACTGCCTGCTGGAAGATTATGGCGATGAATGGCTGACCAAAGCCATGTTTCATTATCGTTGGTATTATCAGGATGATATCGATATGGCGGGTTCCATATTGCCGCATTACGGCGATGTGACACAGGCGGATGAGACATTGACCACCATGAAACAGGTGATTTCAGATCGGCAGATTTCACGTCTGTATGTCGTTGGGTCCAACGACACGACTGCAGTGGTTATTGAAGATAGCTACAAACGCTTCCTGACCTGTTTGAACAATCACCTCAAACAGTATCCCTATATCATGGGTCACCGGCCTGGTTCGGCAGACTTTGGTTGCCTCGGTCAGTTAACACAACTGACTCAATTTGACCCGACACCTTCAAAGGTCGCTGTGGCTGGCTTCCCAAGGGTGCATGCCTGGGTCAGTAAAATGGAAGATTTGTCCGGCGCTGAAATTTCGGATGACGGGTTTATTGATGCCGACAATATTCCAGACACATTCAAGGCGCTGCTGATGGAAGCGGGCCGAACCTATGTGCCTGTCATGTTGGCGAATGCCCATGCACTGGAAAACAGTTTGGATACGGTTGAAACCACGGTTGGAGGCAAGACATGGGTTCAGGAACCCTTTGCCTATCAGGGAAAGTGTTTGCAGTGGCTGCGAATTGAATATGCCCGACTGGACGGGGATGATCGTCAAAGAGTGGACGCTATTTTGGCAGGTAGTGGGTGTGACGCGCTCCTTGTACCGCCAACAGTGTAGTTCATAGTGATATTCCGATTCGGATAATCCAAGTGGAATTAGCCTGGATACAAATTATGAAGGTTGTAGAATTGTTATCCAGTCATTGAGTGCCTGTCCGATTTCATCGGGGCTGTCTTCCTGTATAAAGTGACTTCCTTTCACTGTCACTTCCTGTTGGTTTGACCAGCCTCGGCAAAACTCTTTGGGGCTACCAGTCAACAATGCGCCTGGATTGGCGTTAATAAACAGCTTTGGCAGGTCGCAGGTGCTAAGCCACTCAGAGTAATCTGCCACAATCTTCACCACATCCGCAGGTTCGCCATCGATGGGAATCTGACGCGGCCAGGTAAGTGTCGGTCGCCTGTCTTCTCCCGCAGTGGTATATGGGCGGCGATAGACCGACATTTCTTCGTCCGACAATTTCCGCACAATTGAACCAGGCAGCACACGTTCCACGAAGGTATTTTTTTCCAATACCATCTCCTCACCTGCTGATGATCGAAAGCCCTGAAACACACCTCGCGCTCCATCAGGAAACTCATCCCAACTGAGGGGACGAACAATGGCTTCCATATAACAAATACCTTTGACCGCGTTTCTGTTTCGATTGGCCCAGTCGAACCCCAGGGCCGAACCCCAGTCATGGATGACTAAAGTTACATTATTTCTGACGTCTAAAGCTTTCAGAGCTGCATCAAAATACGCTCGATGCTCGACGAATGTATATCGATCTGGACCGGATGGTTGCAGTTTTTCTGAATCACCCATACCAATAAGGTCAATCGCAATACATCGGCCCTGATCCTGAACATATGGCATGATATTTCGCCATAGATAAGAAGATGTCGGATTGCCGTGCTGAAACACGATAGGATCGCCTTCGCCCAGTTCGACATAGGACATGTTCTTTCCCAGGACTTCGACGGTTTTCTTGGGTAGCTCCGTGCTGTTCATTGCATTCTCCGTTGGAACGTCAGATCAAGGTTAGTTTGGCCAGTAAATATACTCATCGCCTTCCGCGTAGGCTTCCATGCCAGTTTTGTCGATAAGTTTCGGAGAGTCTATTACCTGCGGCCATGCTGGTGGTGGTAATTCCGCCTCGTGGTTGTCCAAAAGCTTATTCATGAGGGCAAGTTGTTGTGGCTTCTCACTGGCTAGATTCTTTTGTTCGGTAGGATCGACACCCAGATCAAACAGCCAGTGCATCTGCCCGTGCTGCGGATCCATGGCGCGGATCAGCTTCCAGCCCTCATGCTGTACCGTCTGTTGATGCCCCTGTTTCCAAAAAAGCGTTTGGTGAGGAGCGCCTGTCACCTCCTTGCGAATAAAGGGTAAGAGGTTCACGCCGTCAAGTTTCCGATCATCCGGCACTTCAACACCTGCCGCTGCGGCAAAGGTATGGAACATGTCGATGTGGTGAATTGGTTCATGCATGACGCCATTAGCCTCAATCTGTGCTGGCCATTTTGCCATATAGGGCACATGAGTACCGCCTTCGAAGAGGGTCAGTTTCCAGCCACGGTATGGCTTATTGATATTGGGTAAACCAATATAGTCTGCACCTCCATTGTCACTGGTGAAAACGATCAGGGTATTTTCAGAGAGCCCGTTTTTCTCCAGGGCCTCGACCACCTTGCCTACTCCACGGTCTAGAGCATGGATCATAGCTGCATAAACTCTCAAGGGGTGATCATCGATATGTGAAAACCTGTCGTAGTCCTCACGGGTCGCCTGAAGCGGATTGTGGATGCCCCAATGAGCCAGATAAATGAAAAACGGCTCGTTGCGGTGATTCTCTATAACCTTAACGGCTTCGTTAGTATAGTAGTCCGTGAGGTAGCCCACAGGTTCGAAAACGCTGCCACCGTTGAACTGGGCGGCATATCGAGCCGACGCCCAGACCATGCGATCGATCCCGTCCTCTTCGAATTTAGCATTCACCACATTAGGATCATCCTCTGGCAGATAAAGCAGACCCGACATATATAAACTGTCATCGAATCCCTGGTCTTCGGGCCGCATGCCATCAATTGAACCCAAATGCCATTTGCCGATATGTGCTGTGTAGTATCCCTTGTCTTTCAACAATTCCGCGATGGTGATCTCCTCGGTTGGCATGCCGAGTTCACTAAAAGGCGGTCGTAGGCCCAGAGCTTCGTGATCAATGATGCCAGGTAACACAGGTGGATTCTGGTCCGCCATCCATTGGAATATAGTCGCGCCAATTTTGGGAAATGGCGTGAATTCGAAACCAAACCGGGTCGAGTAACGACCGGTCAGAAGCGTTGCTCGTGATGGCGCACAGACTGCATTTGCCGCGTAGCCATTATCAAAACGAACGCCCAGCCTGGCGATGCTATCGATATTCGGTGTCATTACACTGCCGTCGGCGGCACCGCCGTTGTATAGGGATATATCGTTGAAGCCCATATCATCCGCCAAAATCAGGATGATATTCGGTGGTCTTTCGCTATTGGATTTTACCGCAGACACCGGACCTACGGTCCATGGGTTGGGTATATTTTCAGCTACCGGATTGACCACCGACTGTATTTTAGGCATCGCCCACACAAGCAGATTGACCCGATTTTGCCAGCCGAGCCAGGCAGCAGTGACAAGAACAGAAAGAACGATGATGAGTTTCTTCACTGACTATTCCTGCATGACCCCCGGCAACCGCTAAATCTTCGAAGCAGCTTGCCCGTAAAACGTTATTCCCTGGCGTCTTTTACCGTCGCACCAAAGTCCGAAGCATCCTCAATCAGTGAGATCATCTTGGTCAGTGTTAACCGTTGTCCATCCACGTCATTCGGTCTTCCAATTGTTGCCCCAATATTTAATCTCCGAATTACCTGGCGAGGTGGTCGGGCCGTACTGCTGAGTGGCGGCATAACACTGACAAGTACTGTGGCAATTCCTGCATCTTCAAGGCCTCTTGCAATCAGACTCACGGTCTGATGACAAACGGGTCAGCTCGGTACCAGGAACGCGGCTTCAACATCATCGGCCTTAAATGCAGCGACGATCTCAGGAATTGTTTCCCGTAATAAAGGGGCTACATTTGGTTGGAGTCCCATCAGCACCAGGGTTTCTTCAGACAAGGAACCGATGCTGCCGTCGGCGACGAGTTCGTTCAGTCGGTCGAAGGGGAGGTTGCAGTTGATGTCTTCATTAGCATATTTGTGGTCGTAACCAGGGTGATTGATTTTCAGTTTTGAGCGATCAACGTCCAGCGGTATTCGACGAATCTGCGGAACTTCATCCCCGAATGTCGGATATCCACGCATAGGCTCCTGTTCATCTTCAATGGAATAGCCGCCAGTTGTAATCAGACCAAATCGCGTCTCTGCTGCGGGTTTGTCGAGCCTGTGAAAAGGATCCCCTTGAGTTGAGAACCAGGGATACTTGGAGAACGCCTCCTTTGCTTTACCTTTCGGCAACAGTGGTTTGGCATACTCCACCCACTCTTCGAACTGGCCCTGCCAGCTTTCAAGACTTGCTTCATCTGTCATTTTAACATCCTCTTGGTTGTCGGCTGCCATCCATACAGAGTCTTAAGATCTGAATGTGTCGTGCATATCGATCATACATGAAAATATCAATTGGGTGCGTTTGTTGCTTGCCATCATATAGAACGAGGCAGATCTGCAAATCATAAACAGTATATGCTATAGAAATACCTACAATCGCCCAATACCAGGGCCACAGGGTTCGCCCTGGCACCTTATCCATTACGAAAAAAACACCTCCCAGAGATTTTTCGTTCTGGGTAGAGTGGGCAGCCTCTCTCATTTTCATCCTAGGACGAAATGTGTGATTTCATTTCGCTGGTGCACTTCCTTTAATCCTCCTCGCTCCTCATACCGTATTTGTAGGCTAAAGCCATGAATTCTTCCTCAGTGATATCGCGCTGTGGATGCCAGGGCAGTGTAGTGGCGTGACGGAAGTAATTGCCGAGACCGCCGCCTACTGCTGGTGTCGTTACAAGGAGGATTTCCATTCGCTGGTCCTGGTTGGTATTTCGGTCATATCGTATCTCCTGTAAGGTAGGACACAAAGGGAATAAACCATATTTTTTGAAAGGGGAATTGCTTCGATAACAAATCTGCTTATCAAATCTACAGCGTTGCTTGAGCCGGATAATCCACCAGAGTCCATTTCACACCACAGATATCCAGCGAATCAAACTTCTTGTAAGCACCGGGGGCAGCCCATAGATCCACGCCGACAACGCCGGTTCTGCCCCCAGGCTGCTCCCGTTGCACAAACCGCATAGTCTGTTCGCCGGACAATCTAAGTGTTGCGGGTTCCGTCGGGTCAATTGAGCAACCCGCACCGAGGCCGTTCATCCATCGCTGGCAGACCTCCTCGGGATCTGCCTTACGCAGTGCGATTTCAACAGAGGCAAAGCCGGTCGTGACACCTCCGTTGCGCCGTGCATCAACTTCATTTTGCCATGTATTACCAGCCGGGAAATAAGTGCCTTTGTTCGCTGGGAAATCGCCATGACCAGGCCAGTTTTCCTGAATCTCTGCCAGAGTACCGAAATCCCTCGGGTCAAACTGAACGTTAACACCAGAAACTGTGCCGGGGTTCTTCGGCAGAGACTCACCCAGTGCATAACGGCCTGACTCTACTCCGGCCAGACCTGAGCCTGGAGAGCCAGGGCAAACATTCCAATCCCCTGAAACGATCCCTCGCCCTGCCCCCTGAACGGCCATCGTGCGCGACGCTGCAGCAACGTCCGGAACCTGTACGATGGCCATATATCCACAGTCACCGTTGCGCGCCAGAAGCCTGGTCTGGGTTGAAGAACGCTCCCATGCGAGGTCCGTTGGGCAAACCGTCTCGAGAAACGAGTCCCCCAGACGAATGTGTGTATTGGTGAGATATCTACCGGCGGCCATTCGAGGGTCCCGAAAGACGACGGGGGCATCGAACGCTGTACTCAGCACACTTGACGTCCACTCCAGGTCCCGTGCCAGCAGACAGATCTGACGAAGGCGCAGTACAGGGTCGGCCGTCATAGGACGCACCCGTCCGGATCCTGAGTGTCACTCACATTGTGATACATTTCAATCCGTATCATATCGTCGAACGTCTTCCCTCAGCTGGTGCCATTGTTTTGAATCTACACACCAATATTGAGCCGATGGCTGCATGTCGATAACTGAATCAAGCGTTCCAGCCGCCACACCCAACGCATCACTTGATGCTCTGATCCACTGAAGATTACTTCCACAGACATGACAGAAAGTCCTGGTAATCTCCTGGTTACTCTGGAAAATCGCGACAAATTCCTGACCGCGAACAATCGAAAAATCTTCTTTCGCAACCCGCAGATAAGGAGCAAAAGCCGCTCCATGGCTTTTTTGGCACATTGTACAATGGCATAAATTCAGCCTGATGATTGGCCCGCTGATTTCATAGCAGACGTTCTGACAAAGGCAGGATCCACAAACACCAGTCATAAAATTTCCTCCAATCTGTAGCAGGCTCCATACCTCTTCTCATAGATTGTACCTTGTTCACCCCGGTCCAGTTTACCGCTGTATCCTGTCAATCATATCATCGGAAGCGATTGAATCGTCTCGCTAAAATATTCTCGATCGGGATACTTTTCAAGTCTCGGGAAAATACGGTTAAAAATCACTATTCACTGGCCCTTTACACTTTGTTAAAAGCGACTAGCAGGGTATATACTCTCTATCTCTAATCAGGAGGTTTCGCGATGCGTATGATATCGATCTGCCTGCTTGTTCTGCCATTGGTAGCCGTGGCTGTTGAAGATAACTGGGAGGTGCCAAGAACGCCGAACGGTCGCCCGGATATTCAGGGCGTGTGGGCAAATAATGCCGCAACGCCATTGGAACGTCCCGATGCGCTGACGGGCAGGGATAAGTTGTCGGCACAGGAAATTGCGGAACTGCAGGCGCGGGCCGACACCCTGTTCAACGGAGAAACGGATGCCGCCTTTGGAGATGAGGTCTTCGTTGCCGCACTGGAAAGTAAAGACGATCACCTTTCCTACGATCCTGAAACCGGTAACTACAACCAGTTCTGGATCGTTGAGCGCACGTTTGACGAAAGGACGTCACTGGTTGTCGACCCACCCGATGGTAAAATTCCAGCACTGACTGAAGACGGTCAGCGACGGTTGGATGCCGCGGTGGCCTACGCCGAAGCTCATCCGGCCGATTCCTACACCGATCGTATCAATTCGGATCGCTGCATCACTTTCGGCGTACCCTTTATGCAGGCTGGTTATAACGGTTACTTTCACATTGTGCAGAATGCTAACCACGTCGTGGTCATACAGGAGATGGCGCATGAAGCCAGAATCATCCCGCTGGATGACAGCGCCGGGCTCGACGACAATACGCGCCAATGGACCGGCGATTCCCGGGGTCGCTGGGAAGACGATGTGCTGGTGGTGGAGACTAAAAACTTCTCTGCAAAGAGCAATTTTCGTGGATCCAGCGATAATCTGCAGTTGGTAGAACGTTTTGAACGGGTTTCACAAGAAGTGCTCAGGTGGGACATTACCGTGAATGATTCCACTCACTGGACCAGTCCCTGGACCGTTTCCATGCTGTTGTCGCAGTCGGAGGAGCCAATCTTTGAATACGCGTGTCACGAAGCGAACTACTCAATGAAAGGTATCCTGCGCGGGCACCGACTCCTTGAAGCCGAAGCGCGGGGTGAGGTCTATGAAGGCGGACTGTAGGCCGATTTAGTACGGTCAGTCTTCCTTCACCAGATGGCCGTACATGCGCTCTTCGGCAAACTCTACACACTTATATTCGTGTAGCCGTGCATTATCTTCAAGCCGTCGATAAAGCGGCATCTGCACTTTCCAGGGGCGTTCAAACACCTTTGGATCAGTGATCGTAGCCTCGTATTGAATCAGGTTGGCAGCAACCAGTGTGTAACGCTCCTCAATCTGCAGGGCGTCAGAGTGGAAGTTTCCTGCGTGATCAAACCAGGTATCCGGATGATTGTTGACCACGTCGATGACCAGTGTATCGCCGTCGAATCGTCCGCTCGATTGACCCATCCAGGACTCGAATTCCGTCACAGGCTCCGTCAGATTCATGTAGATCAGGCGGCTTGCGCTGGCAAACTCATACAGAATCATTGTCGTGTCGGAGCCCTGTACAATCTGAAGTGGATAAGGCATGTAGTTTGCCCGGGGAACACCGGGCATGAAACACTTCACTGCAGGGTCATTGTTTAACCAGTCTGCCTTATTTTTCTGCTGTTGTTCCCGGGCCCAGGGTCGATAGGGTATTTCGCCTCCCTCGACGACACTGAGACCCGCAGGGATGCCACCGATTCCGCCCATCTGCGGGACGGGACCCATACTGGCAGCATGTGCTTCGAGGTTGAAATGGGCAGATCCAATCGTCTGCCAGACCCCATTTAAGTCCGGGTTGCCGTACTCATCCCGGGGCGCTGTAAAGGCTTTGCCTGCCTCGGCCTGTATCGCTTCAGGTTCTGCCGCGGGTTGGCATGCGGCTATCAGAAGTGTCGTTATCGTCAGCATTAGTCGGATCATGTTTTACCTTACTTCATAGGCGAAAAATCTGTGGCGACCATGTATTCACGAACCACGTCGGCAAGAATTCTGCCGTTGGCGTTCGATTCTTTGCTAACTTTCTTCCATGCAGGATCAGAGGCGAACTTCTGCCACGACTGATCGGCTGCCTGCCGGTTCTGATGGTGGAGAATGTAGATCAGTGTGTTACCCGCTTTCTCTTCATCGGTAGGTGTCCAGTAGCCGATCACCTTCATACCATGTTTCTCGAGCAGGGCATTGGTGTGATTGCGGAACCGTGCCAAGACGTCATCCAGTCTGCCAGGTGTAGCCGTGTAGGTGCGGAGTTCGTATACGACACCGGTTTGTTCATCTGCTGCAGACGATACATTGCCGATTAACAGCGACAAAAACACTAAACCAAGGCAGATTCGATAGATCACGACCGCGGCCTCCACCAGAATTATCAGTATAGTATCAACAAAAGCCATCGCAGGACAGTTATGATGTGCGAGGGGATCAAGATCAAGCATAAGTTAGGCGAATGAGCAATATCACAAGAAGAGACTTCATCAATGGAACTTTAATGGCGGCTGGGACTTCCCTGCTTCCCTTTGGTGGGGCTAGTCAGGCAGCAGTTATGGCTACACTCGAACCATCGTATTATCCGCCAGCGCTGACCGGACTTCGCGGCAGCCATCCAGGATCAAACGAACACGCCCATAGTCGCGCATGGAATGAAAAGACGGATTGGGGACCAACCAACGATTTGAAAGAGGCGTATGACCTGATTGTGGTAGGGGCTGGCATCAGTGGACTGGCGGCTGCTTATTTCTATCAGCAAGCGCACGGAAGAGATAAGAAGGTACTCATATTGGACAACCATGACGATTTTGGGGGTCATGCCAAAAGGAATGAACATACGATTGACGGCGTCACACGATTGGGCTTCGGTGGTTCAGAGTCTTTAGAAGGTACACTTGAATATAGTGGAATCGTACTTAATCTTTTAAAAGATATAGGCGTTGACATGGATCGATTTAAAACGGCCTATGATGCTGACTTCTATAAAAAGCATAATTTGGGGGCCGCTATGTATTTCAATAAGAAAACATTTGGCGAGGACAAAGTCGTAAAGCACCCTTTTTGTGATTACCCAGGGTTCGTGGAAGGACTTTTACGTCCAACACTATCGTTCGAACAAGCCGTTGAGCAAACCCCTTTGACCGCGAGAGGCAAAGAACAATTGATGCGCATCCTGAAGGGCGGCCAACATGCCCTGAATGTGCCCAAAGCGGAACTGCCAGAATACATCAAGACTCATTCCTACTTTGATTATCTGAAAAATACGTTGGGCGTTGATGATCCGGGTGTATTGAGAATGGCCAGGCATTCTTCTGTAGATTATACAGAGGGCGGAACTGACGTGTTGAGCTTAAGCGATGTTTTGTCAAGCGGGCCACTAGGTTCAGATCCTTATGATTCGTGGAAAGATGCACTGGAGGAAGGGGCGTATCAAAAATATGTCAATAAAGATGGAGGTACTTATAGTGTAGAAGACCCCTACATTCATCACTTTCCTGATGGCAATGCCACCATTGCGCGATTGTTGGTGAAAAAAATGATTCCTGATATCGGGCCGGGCGCAAATGACGAAGAGATTATCTTATCCAGGTTCAATTATGCCGAGTTAGACAAATCCAGCAGCAATTCCGGCAACAATTCCGGCAACAATGTTCGAATTCGATTAAACAGCACTGTTGTGAATGTACAGCATGGAGGCGACCCCCACAGTTCGAGCGAGGTCCTGGTCAATTACATTCAAGACAACAAATCGTATCAGGTTAAAGGCAAGGGCGTTGTGATGGCCTGTTACAACATGATGATTCCTCATATTGTTCCAGACCTTCCCAAAGAACAATATATGGCGCTGCGAAGCCTCTCAAAAGTTCCATTGCAATTATCCACCGTGGGATTAAAGAACTGGAGAGCAATGAAAGAGATGGGAATCGGGTTTGTCATGTGCCCGGGGAATATGCACCAGGCAGTGGGAATGGATTTTCCGGTTAGTATGGGCGGATATGAGTATACCAGGACCCCCGACGAACCGTGCATTCTTCACATGCGATGCGCGCCCCGTGGAGATACCATTGGTGCCCCAGCCGTTGAACAATTTCGTGAAGCAAGAGTCAGGATGCTGGGTCTGACATTTGATGATTATGAAGCAGAAATCCGAGAGCATTTAGGTGGTATGTTCCCGAAAGAATTGTTTGATTTCGACAGAGATGTTGAGAGTATTTCTGTTAATCGATGGGCCCATGGTTACTCCCATGGCAACCCGGGTCCAGTCGGGCGACAACCATTCGGCCGGATCACCATTGCCAATAGCGACGCCAACGATGTTTCGTTGGTGCAAAGTGCAATAGGCCATGCCCACCGTGCCGTTAAAGAATTAGGGTAAATATCAAAGTGACTTTCTCTGGCAAGGCGTCTTTCACTGCGGTTGAGCTCCTTTCCGCGTTTTCAGGTGAGGATGCACAGCGATATGAGTCCCAGTTCCGGTTCTCGAAAGAGTCGAGAATCTCCAGGGTCGAAATTTACGCAGTGGGAACGGAAAGCACGACAGCCCGGTACACCGATGAGCCAATAGCCTGGAAAGAGGTCAACAACATTTTACGGATAACGACCGCGGACGGAAACGAAGCCATCTCCGGCGTGACTACCAACTATCAAGGTACGTTCAGCGACAAACACCTGATCGAGTTGCAAGGCGTCACGCCTGATCTGCTTGCCCTCCAATCTCTGGACCCGGTGGAGGTTGGGGCGATACTTGATCGAATGAGACCCGATTTGAGCGATAAAGCTCGATCGAGCATTGACATCGCCTTGTGGGATTTGGCGGCACGCAAAGTCGGCCTGCCTCTCTACAAGTTGCTTGGGGCGAAGCGGCATTCGATTGAGCCATACGCCAGCCTCCCCTTCTATGACTCACTTCCCGCATGCGTCGCAGCGGTCGAGGAATACTCCAGGCTTGGCTTCAAGACGTTCAAATTTCACGCCTGGGGTCAGATCGAAAAAGATTCCCAGCTCATAGACGTGATCAAGCAGACATTTGCAGACACACCCTATCGTTTCATGATCGATTTCGAGGCCGCCTACGGCATTGATGATGCCCTCAGCTTAGGCGAAAAAACGGATCAGAAGCTGTTTGCCTGGCTCGAAGGCTTCATTGATGACGCACAGCTGGAGCAGTATGCAGAGCTCAGACGTAGACTCGCAGTGCCAATCATCCCGGCCGGTAACAACATCTATTCAGCTGAATTCTTCCGACAGGGCATCGAAAAACAGTCCTGGGATGCGGGTCGGTTTGACGTCACGGTGATCGGTGGATTCTCGAAGGCCCTCGAGCTCATGATCATTGCCAATGGTGCCGGACTGCCAATCGAGATCCAAAGCTGGGATCACTCGCTGTCTCAGGCCGCCAACCTCCACCTGATGCTGGCAAATGAGCGTACCAGGTACTTCGAAGCGCCAATGCCCAAGGCAGCTTTTGAATTCGGAATGAAGAACGGGAACCTGCTCAAGCAGGGGCAAATCGTTGCTCCGGAAGGACCTGGTCTGGGTATAGAGGTTGACTGGGATCGGCTGGACACAGCAGATTTCTACCGCTCCTCGAAAAATTTAGTTTAATACCTCTGCTACTTCACGAGCAGCACGAACCCCTGACCAGTAAGCACCATGACAAGTACCATTAGCACGAGCAGTTGCCTCACCGGCAAAAAACAATTTGTTATCAATGGCAAGCGGTAATGATTCACGCTGGTGAAATTGACCGGGTAAAGCACAGGCATAGGAACCCAATGTCCAGGGTTCTGTTACCCAGGCGGTAACAATGGAACGACCGACCGATTGCCGAATATCACTACCAAATAGTTCTGCAATGCGATCTACCGCAAATTCATGAGCTGCCTGCTGGCCTTGTTTCTCCATCCAGATACTAAAACGCCCACCCATAAACACCGACACGACATTCGTAGACATGAGGTTTACGTCGATGTAAGCCCCCTGTGCTTCACTGGACCAGGACTGATGATACCCGTTAGCCTCGGGGCCAAAAACATCCTTAGTGAAATGCACACCGATTTTATTTTCGGCACCCATGGGCACACCTTGAATGGCTTCTATTTTCCAATCGGGTAATCGCGGCTTAAAATGAATATGGTGAGCAGCCAAAATTCCATTGGACACTGTACTTATGAGACAATGGGCTCGTATTGATCCTTTGACGGTTTTAACAAGAACATCTTTTCCCGACCAATCAACACTTTCCACTTTGGTATTCAATGAAACCTTAACGTCGCTGCCCCACTGTGCGACTAAATTCCCATAGCCGCGCAGAGTGTTAAAATTTACAGACTCTTCAACTTTATGGAAAAAATCAGCTGCCGATGCCTCATCAAGATCTTTAGGTGCTGTTACAGCCATCATATCAATGTACGGTGTCGCGTAGGGATTTTCGAGATCTATGATTTCACTGATAGCGCAGTCACTACCACCATCAACGGAGCTCCGTATTGCTTCTTCACATTCTTTGAAATACTCCTCCCGTGCTTTCGACTCGTTATCATCCAGCGGCCTGCCATTGTAATTGTAATGCGCGGCATAATGATATTTCTCGATAACAGCACCCTGATTTTTCGCAAAATCTGTAAAGGGGTTGCTTTCGTCAATATGGTTTTTAGCATCAGGTCCAGCGACCAGGTAAGCACAACCCAAATCAAACCAGACATCAGGGGCAATTTCTTCACTGTAAGCACGACCACCAATACGATGAGCGCCTTCTACCACGATAAATGAAACCCCCTGTTTAGTAAGTTCTTTGGCGGCTGATAAACCGGCAGAACCAGCACCGATAATAATGACATCTGTTTGCTTAGGCATAACTTGGAAATGGACCCCAAAAATCCCTTCATTCTACCTTCAATTTAACGGATGTTACTTCCTGAGGATTGCCATGGCAATTTAGCTACGCGGGTGCTGCGCCGACTTGAATGCGAATGTCTATTCATTTCCGACTTGGAGCAACCCTGGCAAAAATAGTGTGGACAAAATAATTAGGGACCGCCAACATATACCAATTAGTTTTTGTATCTGCCTGGATGCTCACTTTCAGCTGAGCAACTCTTGATCAACAAAAATTAACCAACACGAAAAGGTGACCATGAACTGTTCTTTCCGATTTGCTGCCGTTACCCTTCTAATTGTTCTAGTGCAGGTACCCATGCACGCACAGGTCTCTGAAGCGGAGGAAATAGAACTTGTCATTCGTGGAGGCTGGGTATTTGATGCTCTTCACGATACACGTCGTCGCAACACCGGCATCGTGATTCAAAATGGCCTAATCGTTGAAGTTGACGCCGAGTTGTCGCAGCTGACTCTGCCGGTGACCAATGTCATGGATTTACAGGATTCTGAGACGATCCTTCCCGGCATGATCGATTTACATGCCCATTACAACCTTGATCTTATCGACAAGGGCCGTGTCGAGGAGGTTGTTCACAATGGCGTTATATTTCTTGCCAATGGTGTGACGTCTACCTGGTCAGCAGGGGAATACTATCCCGAGCGAGTTATCACGCAACGTGATCTGATTGATGCGGGTAAAGCGATTGGTCCGCGTTTGTTTGCGTCCGGGCCCTATTTCGGTGCGTTTCGATGCGAATACAGCATCAAGGTGGCTGCAGACGAATGCACGGCATGGCCAAACGATATTACCGAGAAGGAGATTCGAGACGAGGTGGACAAATGGGCCGGGCAAGGTGTGATTAGCATCAAGATCAAACAGGCAACGCCCGGCGAAGCAAAAATACTGATTGAGCAAGCGCACAAAAACGGCATGACAACAACAGGGCATCTCGCAAATTACAACGTCGAGTATGACATACACTTACGAGACGCTATCCTGATGGGTATTGACCGCATTGAACACCAGCTCACGCTAGGAAGCGGCGGCCCGCGAAGTATGGAAATGCAGCAGATGGTCGAGTTGATCCTGGAGCACCAGGTTTATTATGATGCCAACCTGCAGATGTACGGCGGCATCAATCTGCGTCGGGAACATCCATCTGAAATGCTCTGGACCGATGAAGCAAAGTACTTCACGCCTTATACGCAAACACTACTTGAACGGCGCGGTCCCCCGCCTCCGGAATCGGATGAAGCCGAGTTTACACAGCGGGTACTGGAGCTAATGACGCTGTACGAATCCGGTGGCGAAAATCTTCTCATCATTGGGACTGATGAGCCCGTGTACACCAACCTCTTACCAGGTTTCGCTTATCATCGTGAATTGCTCGCGATGACCTATGCCGGTTTACCGCCAGCCGTGGTCTTGAAAGCAGCGACAATTAATGGCGCACAGGCGCTGGGTATTGAAGACAGACTGGGCTCAATTGAGCCTGGAAAGCTGGCGGATCTTGTTGTGGTGAGAGGAAATCCCGTTGATGATATCAAGGCCGCACGCGATATCAAATATGTTATCAAGCAAGGTATTGTTCACGACCCGAAACTGTTACTCAGGTCCGCAGAGGGAAAGATCGGACCGCTCGGACCTGATGATCACGCAGATTGGGCGCTCAAAATCAGACCCCTGCGGGATAAATAGACTGTAGTTGCCCAATACTCCCGCAGGAGCCCCAATCTGATGGGGCTCAAGTTTCTATTCAGTACTGCACTAATTGTCACCATTTCATCCCTTCAAACAACGTACGGCCGCCGCGTGTGACGGAGAAAGGACCTGAGTGACGGATTGCAGATTACTCGCTCTTGACCGGCGTGCCTTTCAGGAATTTGAGCCAGTCGCCATTCATGCAATGGATGAGACGGCACATTAGTTTCTCGCTGAGCTTACCCTGGCTATGAGCCACCAACCCTCGCAATGGCATTTCGGCAGTAATGGCATCGAACATCCGCCGATCATGGTCACTTATATCACCAAGTTGCGCGAGCATCATTTTGCGCACCAGGTTCCGAAGCTGTCGACCAAGCCAGGTCCCCTCCACTTCCAGCAGGGTGGAATTCATCTGAAAAGGCTCGCTGGGTAATGGCTCAGGAATTGTACGCTGCAGCAGTGCTGCATAAACCTGATCATTAAAATCCAGTGACTCAGGGTTGAAGTAACTTGTGAGCGCACCACTGCGCTTACCGATCGACCTGTCACCTTTCAAACTGATGTCTTGTGTAAGACGAATGTCTTCCACGGACGCACCTGCAGAAATGGTAAATTCATCTGATTCGACTACCCAGCTGTTCTCGTCACAGTGCCAGAAGGCAAATGATCGATGGTCAAGGTGAATGGTAACCTGGCGCATTTCGCCTGGTTCCAGCATGACCTTCTCAAACCCTTTCAGCTCTCTTGCAGGCCTGTGCACAGATGCATTGGTTTGGCCAACATAAATTTGGACAATCTCTGCTCCACGGCAATCACCGGTGTTTTTAATTGTGACTTTGATCTCCAGCTGGTCAGCTTCTTTCATATTGAATGGTTCTTCCGAGTTTTTGTCACCGACTGCGTCGATTCTCAGATCGGAATACTCAAAGGTCGTGTAAGACAAACCGTGTCCAAATGGATAGGCAACCGGTTTGCGGATGGTATTGAAATAACGGTAACCCACCCAGATACCTTCTCTATACTGGCTCTGTCGTGTTTCGCCGGGAAACCAGGATTGGCTTGGGATGTCCTGGAGTTCAAGGGGAAAAGTTTCTGCTAACTTGCCACTGGGGTTGCTCAGGCCGAACAGAATATCCACCAATGCCAATGCACCTGCCTGTCCTCCCAGGTAGACTTCCAGAATGGAAGGTATGGCGTTTGACTCAGGGAATGTTACGGGTGCGCCGTTCTGCAACACCAGTATGACTTTTTGGTGCAGGCCCTTCAGCGCCGAGATCAAGTCCAGTTGGCCCTGTGGAATATTCAGATGGCTCCGATCGAAGCCTTCGGATTCATATTCAGGGGTCAAACCGGCAATAAGGATAACTTTGTCCGCCGATTCTGCCGCCTCAACGGCCTCCGTTATCAAGCCCTCTGATGCCTCGCCAGTCATCAGATAGCCATCTGCATAAGCAACTTCTACTCCGTGATCCGAGGCGTATTGGTTAATGGCATCAAGTGGCTGAACCAGCCGGGTTGGATTAATCTGCGAACTGCCGGAGCCCTGGTATCGGGTTTCTTTTGCAAGGGCGCCAATCACCACGATGCGATCACTGGATTTTAACGGCAGCGTCGCATTTTCATTCTTAAGTAATACACAGGCTTCAATTGCCGCCTGTTTAGCCAGTTCGTGGTGGGCTTGCTTTGAATAATCAAAATCGTCGTTGCCGCCTTGTTTCGATGTCAGTATCAGATTCAGAACACGGCCAACAACCAAGTCGAGTTCGTCTGTCTGTAATGTACCGTCTTCTATGGCGGCCAATATTTTGCTGGTATTCACCATGCCACTAGAAGGCATCTCAAGGTCTTGCCCAGCCCTGATGCCCTGCACTCTATCGTGGGTTGCTCCCCAATCGGTCACGACCAGTCCGCTAAAGCCCCATTCGTGCCTCAGAATATCGGTGAGCAGGCGTTTGTTTTCAGACAGATAGACGCCTTCCAATTTGTTGTATGAACACATGATGGTCCATGGATTCGACTGTTTAACCGTGATCTCGAACCCGGGCAGGTAAATTTCACGCAGAGTGCGTTCATCCACAACGGCATCGACAACCATGCGCCCGGCTTCATGGTTGTTAACTGCATAGTGTTTTAGGCTGCTGCCTATCCCCTGGCTCTGAACGCCTTTTATCCATGCGCTGGCCAATTCACCCGAAACATAGGGATCTTCGGAAAAATACTCGAAGTTACGGCCACCCAGGGGATTGCGTTTAATGTTTACACCGGGTCCAAGCAGCACGCTCACTTTCTCGGTTCGACACTCTTCGCCCAGCGCAACGCCCACAGAATGAATCAGCTCGCGGTTCCAACTGGCAGCCAGACCTGAAGCGGTTGGAAAACAAGTTGCCGGAACTGAATTGCTGATTCCCAGATGATCAGCTTCATCCGGCTGCTTGCGCAGGCCGTGTGGTCCGTCTGTCACCATAATTGACGGCAGACCCAATCGATCTATTGCCTGCAGATGCCAAAAGTCGGCACCGGAGCACAACTTCGCTTTTTCCATCAGCGTGAGCTGTTTCAACAATTCGCTGTGAGTTTGATCAGACATTTCGCGTCCTCGTCAGGCGTCACTTGAGTCAATCACACCTGGTCCGGAAAGTCTCATTAACATCGGTACAGCAAGGTTTATTGGCAATCTGTGTTGAAGTAGAACGCCCTCAAGCTTTTGCCAGCGCCGCATCATAGCGATCAGATGCCAGTTTGACGCATAGCGGAACATCCTCCTGTAAAAGGAATCGTTTCGATACCAGATCGTTTGCCGCTTCTTTAATACTAGTCAGGTAATCTTCTCGAGATTCGTATCGTCTGTGGATTTCTTCTGCAGCGAAAAACTTTGTCGTCCCAATGTATTGAAGCAGCTGCCCGGCACCACCTGTGGATTCGTGCCGTGGATTAAAGCCGGTATGCACACCCACAGGGAATGAGATATCGGGCATCGGGATACCGGCAATTTCGTTACCATTTTTGCCCACGGCTGAGACCGGTGAATCGATTCCCGGGCCTGTTATTGTGGCAGGGAAAACACCTACCCCCTCGTCCACTGCACTGCCCAGATCGAGAGGATGCAGCTGATTCAATTGCTCAGGATCTGGCAGTGCGATCTGTTGCTGCTTTGATAACTGCATGATGACATCGGCTCGTCGTGCTGCCGTTTGGTCCTGCCATCTTGGAAAAGCACTATCGGGAGGTTCGGTGTCATGCTTAACCCAGGCCAGAAGGTTGGCAACGGCGGCCCGCAGCAGCGGACGATAGTCGATGACATTAAAGCTGTTCGCACCTCGGCCAAAAGGACCCTCGTCTATTGGTGGCAGCAGGCCACTTCCATGCTGGGTGGACGAAAAGAGATACCTGCGAACTTCCGCAGGTGGTTCGACATCGTCGCCTGATAGAAAGTCGATGTGTGAGAGACCGGCATCACCCCGCCAGTACTCTGCTGCCGTGTCCGTGTAAAAGATCTTTGGGACGCCTCCACGCCGATATTGTTTATCCAGCAGGCCTTTATTATTCCCACCGTTGTCTGTTTGCCTGCTATCTGCATAGGGAAAGAGGTGACCAACGCCTGGCGTTGGTTGTACAGAAGGCTGAGCGTAACGAAAATTGAACTCACCGCGTCGTCCCCCTGCGACGTGAATCAGCATTCCATCGAAAGCCTGTTGTCCCCGCTCATTTACATTGAGTCCGTGGTAGAGAAATGTGCGAAGAAACCGGCCACATTGAGACACGCCCTCACCGATAACATGAGAGAGATTACCAGGGAAAGGTGCTTCTTTTAGATAAACAGCCATATCGCGTAACGCCAGCAAACCGGCCCCAACAACCTGACAGGTTCGCGGCTGATAGATCAGATCATAAATCCGCCCCTTCTCAAAACCCCCTTCCAACCACACATATTCGTTGCTGGGATAGGACACTTCACCATCACCCGCCCTGGCGAACTGCCATCGGTTCCGGGGTATTGTGGTCGGTTCCGCATAGACACCGTCACGCACCAGTAGCACTGCATCTGGATCATCAACTTCCATCGGTGGGATTGCGTTGTGATTACCAATGCTGCCAACATGCTGATCTGTCAAGAGTAGCTCCTTAACCTGCGCATGGGGTTGGAAGCGGATCTGCATCTGGCCACTCTCTGGACTCGGCACGATGGGCGCATTGAGTCCCAAACGACCTGTTCCTGTCGGCACATCCCACTGCCAACCACAGAATACAAGGGTCCATCCCTGCCGGAACAGATAACCATCCCCCGGTTCAATAATGTTGTCGTCTTCAACCAGCTCGCATAAATTAATGATCCTGTTGGCAACCCGATGGCCCCGATTCGGTACTTCCAGTAGTGCCGCACGATTGCCGCCGTCTACTGGCGACAGAATTGTCACATCTCCAGAAAACCGAACCAGCCCATCACTATCGCGCTCTGCATACTGTAGATCCGTAATGCACTGGTTAGATTCATCGAGTGGGTCTACCGCATAGTATGCGATGCCATCTATTCGCTCATAGGCATGGTCTTGAAAAGAGGCGCCTGCGTTAAAGGGCTCTCTTTGTTGTATTTCAATTCGTTCAACTGGCATTTACATTTCTATTCCTTGTCTACACTGAATATTTCCAAATCGCTAGTGCTTTTTGGCGGCTACCGTATCGTCCCGCACTTTTTGTCCAATCTCCTTGATCTTGTCGAACTCCGCTCTGCGACGCTTAATTTCTTCTTTGGGGATACGCTCTACATTCTGGAAATCAAGTTTCCATTCTGCATCGTCTGACCAGCGTTGAGGTGATTGGACGGTGGTACGCGGACCTGGCGCGCGCTCAAGTACCTTCAAGGCTAACTCAAGCGTTTCGGCTTGAGATATTGCATCATTCGGTTTTCCCGCTGAATTGCCCAGGGGGAAATCGGTAAAAACAAACCTTGGCACACCACAATGTTCAACAATATCCTTGGCACTACCCATTATGACGGTGGGAATCCCCCTTTCTTCCAGATAACGTGCTGTCAGACTCACGGTCTGATGGCAGACAGGTCAGTTAGCGGCAATGACTGCAGCTTCGACCTTATCTTTCTGCAGCAGTGTCAAGACGTCGCCACAGTCCTGCTCAATGGTTGTCAGCTGACTCCGGTTCGTGGGTATACCATAAAAACGGGGTGAGACTTCGCCAATGCGGCCATTCTCTGCAGCTCTTCGCAGTGCCTTTAATGGAAAGAATGAGTTGATGTCTTCAGCGGTTGTGTATTTCCGATCGTAACCGAGATGAGAAATACCAAGAAAGCGGTCCTCATCACTTGGTGCTGAATAAACCTCGTAAAACTTTGCTGCAGCGTTGTAAGCAGCACCTGGTCCCTGATCTCCGGCATTCTTCTTCAAGGGGCCCGCGGTTGTAATCAACCCAACTCGCAGTTTACTCAGGGATTGTTTAATTTCCGTAAACGGAACATCCGCATACTGCGCCCAACGGTATGGATTGCCATAACCAAGCGCAAGGTAATAGTCACGTAATCGCTGCATATACGGTACAGGCAGATCATGTGGTTGCAGGAAATTGAGTACATTCTCACTTTTCGCCATAGTGGACTCCAATTTGAACGACAATAATGTTACAGCAGACGAGGGTCTGGTCGATATGAGTTGAGCTGCCCGCATGACTCATTCAATCAATTTCAACTTCTCCTCCGGATCCGTCAGGAAGTTAAAGTATTTTCCAGCAACAATCCAGGCAACACCATAGGCACACAATGCGGTCGCTTCACTCCAGTATACAATGCGCAATTCTTCCACAATCTGATTATCCACAAAGAGCTTTGCTACGACAATCACCGCTATGCTGGCAAGCATGACGGAGCCACAGACGAAGTAGATCCTGCTCCGCACTCCTTTTTTCCCGCCCTGTCCTTTGGTATCAAATCTAAAAGGCATAAAACAAAAACCTGCGAGAATTAAAAAGAGAACAGCTGCGGCGGTAAAGTGAATAGTCGAAGTGATACCCGGGCCAGCGACGTTGCAACCCGGCTCGCTGATCTGGCAAACAGTAGGGAAAAGCGCAACAAATATTGCCGCAACGGAAGCCGCCTTGCTCGCCCTTGCCTGCTTCGTTGAGAAACCGTTGTAAGCCCACAAAAAAGCGCCGACAATGAACAACATCCCAACAAATTCATCGCGAGCCTCGGTGTAATATGACGCGCTGATAGACGTCAGGGGTTTTGACGCTACGATGCTTACAACAAAAGGCAGGGATAATGCGATAATCCCTATAAGCAAACGAAGTGCTCTATAGTCAAATACCGTATCTCTTTTTTCACTAGTCATACCTGTCCCCTCAATTTCTGCCTAATCTCACTACAGTTATTACCAAACTACACGAACGCCAAGTCATATAGCCTCAAATTTAAGCAAGTGCCATACTTGATCGTTGTTCAGAATACGTGGATTATTCTATCTATATTCTATCTATATTCTTATCCACGCGATATCAGTCGATGATTTTGGAGTAGCTTCGCGTTCTGCAAACCTGTCGCCTGTGACCATGACCCTGACGCGCCTTCAGCGAAGATGCCCACGATGATCACTCCGGCGTCTGCCGTGAGGACGTTGCGGTCCGCCGCAGTATGCGAACTCTTCCACTACAAGCAGTCGTTCATCGGTTGCAGATAACGAGAGTGGGTTCAATTGGCCGCCTGATCTTCAGGCTTACACGCGGTAGGGTTGATCACTGAGTCATCGGCCCTATATGATCGAGCGTCGGACCCGAATCTAGCACGCCATGGCGACTGACTTGCCCCCAAGGTCGGTTTCGAGCCGACGATGCCATTCAAATCGCTGCTTCCGTGGCGGTGCCAACGTGCTCAGGACAGGCAAGCATTTAATGTAGCGATCTCGAATTCGATGAAGTCGTTGAATGTATTACGCCTTAGCGTTTTGAAGGGGATAAATATAGTGGTACTGCGAAAAGAAGCTTCAGCTATCGCCAGTGCAGTGTTGTAACTTAGTCCCAGGACGCATGAGCATAATTGTCGTGGATGCTCATCTTTTGTGACTAGAACACTGCTGGAAAATGCCGATTGGGCAACAATTATTCTATCAAAGGGATCATGCGTCCAGGGTTGTCGTTCAGCCTCTGTAACAATGGCGGCAAATGGTTCGGTACAAACAACGAGACCTATTGCACCTGCTAACTCGTCAAACACCACCGTAGCGGACTTGGTTAACCGCTCAATTTCATACAGGTATTGAAGTTCCAGTCGCACCATGGGAGATATTCGAAGTTCGTGACTATTTAGCAGATCTTTTGCAGACTGAGGAATCAAGTCGAATCGCCCGGAATAGAGCCAGACTACCACATGCGTATCGAGATAAATCACGGCCGCCATTCTTCAGACCAGTCGATATGTATCAGCGATTCCGGATCACACTTCATGTATTCAGGGTGTGCCTTAATGTTTGCCAGCTTGTCGGGCGCTTCCCCAGGAATAATCTTGAGTATCTTGCCGTTGCGCTCAATCTCCACTGGAACACCGGTCGCCAGGACACGGTCGAGTACGCGAAAGAGGTCGGCCCTTAGTTTCGAAACAGAGTAACGCACAAAATCTCCAGGTACCTTGCAGGACTATGACGTTACAGCAACCGTCCGGTACATATAATAGATTTGTACCGTACGTCAAATGGATAATCTAAAATAGATGTACAGCGAGCATCAGTCGGATTCCCATAGGTATCGGAAACTTTACATTTTCCTGGAACTCCCTGATGTCTGTGACAGAAACAGCCCGTGTTCCTCAGCATAGGTATATATCCGATCAGCTAAAGAATTGTTCCAATCCATAAATGGACCCAGGTAGAGTTCTTCTTCGATTTCATTCTGATTCTCATAAGGGTCTGGAATTCCAGTCAGTGCACTTCGAGCACGACTGAATCCAGTCGACAAATCATCGCCACCCAGTTGAGTGAATGCAAACTCGGTGAAGTCAATCATATCTGCCTCGGTGTTATCAAAAAACCACCACAAACCGAGGTTACCCAGAGCATCTTCAAAACAGGACAAGGCGTGAAAGGTTTTTTGTGGCAAGGTCAGGCTGTCAAAACCTGAGTGCTCAATTTCCTTGAACAGCTGCTCGCGGATTATTGTCGTTATATCTTCGTAGTTGATAAAAGCTTCCACCTGACGAAAATGTTCAGCCAGATCCTCGGCAGTGTTTATCAGCGTTGTTTTGTTTGACATTGATCTCTCCTCAAAGCTTGTACGAGATGCTGATGATCGATTCTGAACGGCTGTACTGTATAGGGTTTAAAGCTCAATATTGTGTAGGAAAAGGCTCACAAAATGCGGGATGGGGACAAGACATTGAGCTATGGTTCAGTACTTTGTCAGTGATAACAACTTGTTAGATGTCCCGTGTTTTTAGGCACCAGATCATGACGCGTCGGCCTCGGGATTGGCTTTGTTGTTCCCTGTTATTTAAGCCATGGCCGGGAGCTGACCACAAGGAGCGGGTGTCAGGTTATAATTTACAGTCGTAATTACGATAGTATCGCTGAGAATATCACCGTGAAAACTGGCAACAGCTGCGTGACTTACTATTGTTCAACATTGATTGTTCCTGTGCGCGTAGCAAGAGTGATACTGGGGGCATCATCCCAGCTATAACCCGCATCACCCAATGTAGCATCATCCTTGACAGTATATGGCCCAGCGGTTGTGTTGCCTTTGCTAATACGAACCGGATTAGTAGGTTGGGAATCGAAAATAGCCGGAAGGGTTAGATCTATGTCTTTAGAACTGCTCGTATTCCTAAAACTTACCGTGTCCCCTCTATCCAAGTCAGTTTTCGAACTGTTGCTATTTGCGCCGAGATTAATGGTTGGCATTCCGTGTTCTCCCAGATTGTTTTTTTTGGTAACCCCTGATCCCACACCGGTTTAGGTCATAACGACAACCGTGGCCGAAAACACTAGCAGATAGAAATCACAATAGACAGATTTTTACAGACGATTGCCCTCGGTAGAGTCAGTGATGGCATATTGAATTCCGGACAATCTCAGGCGAATGAGAATACTTATAACGGCAATTGCATTCGCGGATCATTGAGTAGATCCGACAATTCGGGGTTACGCTGGATTCTCTGTCGCGGATATCCAAGCTCAAGTGATTTTTGGATGAACTTGATCGCCTCGTCACGCTCCCCAATGATCTCGTAAGCCTCAGCTGCCGCAGCCTGGATTTCTCCGGAATCTGGAGAAAGGACAATCGCGGTTTCGAGGCGCTGGCGGGCCAGATCCGGTTTTTCGGTCTTGGCGTAATATAGCGCGAGGTCACTGTGGACAAAAGGTTCACGCAAATTTTGCTGCCGTGATGTTTCAGCTAATTCGATTGCGCGTTAGAATGTTTCATTGGCCTGCTGTTCCGAACCATCTACCCAGGAATAAACATAGGCCAGGTTGCCCCATGCCAACCAGTCGTTATCGTCGATTTCAAGCGCCTCCTGATAAGCCTCCATAGCTTCCGGATAACGTTCCTGCATGGAATACGCAGTGCCCAGATTCGAATAGGCCATGTATGTCGGTCGTATCTTGATCACCCGGTGATACATGGTGATAGCTTCAGGAATCCTGCCACGCTCATTGAGTACAGAGCCGAGATTGACTAGAGAAGCATAATGATCCGGGGCCAGACGAATAGCTGCTTGCCAGTACCGGGTTGCGTCTTCGAATCGGCTTTGACCGTACAAAAAGTTTGCGTAGGCATCGAGCACGGAAATATTTTCTGAGTCGAGTGCCACCGCCTTTTGAAACGCTGCTTCAGCATCTTGCAGCCTTCCGAGACGTTGGTACACAAAAGCAATTGCCATGTTAGCCACGGCGTCGTTGGCGTCGATCGCAAGTGCGCGCTCCAGGGCTGCAACAGCAAGGTCGATGTTACCTTGAGATGAATGGACCCGCCCAAGTGCCACCTGGACTGGCGCCAGACCGGCATTCATGCGCACGGCTTCATTAACGTCGGCGGATGCCTGGTCCAACCAACTTTCGTCCCTGGTCAGGCTGTAGCGTCTCCGAAGCGCATCAGCGGATCGTGCGAACGCCAGGGCAAAGCCAGGGTCGAGCACTGTAGCCTTTCGAAACAGGACAATTGCCGTTTCGAGGTTATCATCCTTGTCCCAGCGCTCCATCAGCGCAAGGCCTTCCAAATAGTGATCAAATGCAGTGGCTACAGAGGGTGTTTCTGGCTGGAGGTCCTGCCTTGAAAAAAAGGAATCTCTTTGCATCCAAAAAAACAATGCCATCAGGCTGATTACCACTACCCGTATTGGCAGTTTGCTGAGCTTGTTTTGACGTTCGGACACTCGGCTAAGGGGAAGTTGAACTAACTGGGCATTTTCCTCTAACCCACCAAACAGATGTTCTATGTATCTGGTGTCGGTTTCTCGAAATAGTGCCTGCACCCTGTTCAAAGCCAACTCCAACTCTGCCGGTAAAGTTGAGTCGTCCAGGTAGACAGGAAGAATCTCGATTTCGTGACTCAGGGCATAATCGACTTCTCTGAGGCAGTGAGTTGAATTTAGTGATGCCTCGGAGACATAAAAGAGAAACCTCGTCGCGCCTGTTATTGCTGCTGCGATTTCAGCGCGCCAGGACACTCCAGCAGTGATACCTTCATCATACCAAAGGTGGATGCCGTCACTGTGGAGTTTTTCTAAATCGGCATAGACGCTATCTGAATCCCGGTGTGCATAACATACGAACACAAAAGACTCGTTACCTTCATATGCTGGGAATGGTTTGTTCAAACCAAGATCCACCTCTTAATAGTAGCAAGGAGACGCAAGTATGCAGCTTGTCAATGTTGCCCGATGATCAATCGCTTGGTCGATACTTATAAACATCCTGAATCGTACTATCGAAGAACGGTATTTCGAAAAACCATGACGACATAAATATCCAAAGTTTTTGTTGTCTATCATATTATTGATATAAATGGTTGCTGTATAGGCTTGTAGAGCGCACAGGAAGATATACTGATATTACTAACTTACAGCATCGATTTAACAGCTTCCAATCACATCCACAATCATTCAACATCTCCCAGATCGGCTCTGTACCTGCAAAGCAGGCGCAGACGGCCCTAGTGGAATGTCCTGTATAGATAGCACTCCACTAATATGACCCAACCAACGGAGAGATTGAAATGAAAATAGGTGTTGTTTTCCCACAGACAGAAATAGGCGCTGACCCGGCGACTATCGCAGAATTTGCAGTTACAACCGAATCTCTCGGATACGATCATCTGCTTGCCTACGATCATGTGCTTGGCGCTAACACTGCGAGCCGCCCCGATTGGCAAGGGCCGTACACCACGGAGAGTATGTTTCAAGAGCCTTTGGTCCTCTTTAGCTATCTGGCTGGTCTGACAAAGTCTATTGAACTGGTAACAGGCGTCATCATTTTACCCCAGCGGCAAACAGCACTCGTTGCAAAACAGGCAGCATGCGTCGATGTCATCTCAGGTGGCCGTTTACGCCTCGGTGTAGGAACCGGATGGAATGACGTCGAATATCAAGCGCTTGGCGAGGACTTTAAGAATCGTGGTGTTCGATGCGAAGAGCAGATCGAGCTGCTGCGCCAGCTGTGGAGAGATGAGGCTATCACCTTTGAAGGTCAATGGCACAAAGTCACAGACGCCGGTCTGAACCCACTCCCGCTTCAGCGCAATATCCCTATCTGGCTCGGCGGCATGGCGCCCAAGGTGATAGATCGTGTCGGCCGTATTGCAGACGGCTGGTTCCCCTTCGCTAACAAGGAACTCGCCAACCAGATTCAACAGATGCACGAATGCGCTAAACAAGCCGGACGTGACCCGGCTTCCATTGGAGTTGAATGCATCGTACCAGCGGATACCCATGTCGATCGTTTGAAGTTGCTGCAAGAACAAGGTGTCACACACTTTGCCCTCGTCACGATGAACCAGGAGCTGGCCAGCCCACAAGCGCACATTGATGCGATCAGCGAGGCCCGGGATAAACTGGACATCCTGTTCTAGGCGGCTGACACGAACACGTTGGTTTACGACTAAAGACCGAAGCGGTAGCGCAGCTTCACCACGAAGAAGTCTATCACCGGTTCAGTAAACGCATCGTAGAACATATCATCGAAGCCGTCGTCTATTGTATTGTCGGTGATATTACTGCCGCGAGTGTAGACGACGAAAAGATCAGAGAGCGGAGCGATCTGCCACCGATAGCGCAACTGGACCGTCATTCGGTTTAGCACGAAGTCCCGGGAACCATCAGCCGGGTCCGAACTCACCGGGATGAGGTAACCGTCACCATCAACGGGAAGGACCCAGCGCTCCTGCTCTTCGGCCTTGATCCCCGCCCATTGCAGGCTCATCCGGAATTGCTGCCGTGCCGAGATAAACATGTCAATGCCAAGTCTTGGCTGAAAGTCCTGCGCTTCGTAAGTCGTAAATTCCTGCCCGCTGCGATGCAACAGCCAGCCATCTCGATCCTGATAATTCAGATCCAGGTCCACTGAAAAACGATGGTTAGGTTTAAAGGTGAACCCAATTGCGCTTCGATAGGACCAGCCTGATAGTTCTTCCTGACGCCCACCAAGGCGGCCACTGAAGCTCAGCACTTTAGTTGCGTCAGTACCGAATGCCGCGTCAAGCACCCAGCGGTCATCTATCCGGTAGGCCCCATTGCCTTCACTTTCCAGGTCGTCCCAGCGCTTGGGAAAGTAGTCGATCTCGGTACGCAGTTCGAAGAAGTTATTGAAGGTGAATGTATTACGCAGGAAAGTTCCAACACGGGTGGTCTGTCCGTCGCCGTTCTCCCAGTAAGATGAGCTGACGTTCAGGTTGTAATTGCGCAGTCGCTCCATCCCTTTGGACCGCGAGTAGTTAAAACTGTAGCTACCACCATAGTTGTCGTTGCGACGCAAAAAGCCCAGATCGTTGATATCGAGTTCATCGTCCTGGGCATCCAGCCGCAGTTGATGAACCATACCCTGGCGCTGGGTGAACTTAGCGTCAAGCAACCCGCCGTACCCCTTCACTGAATCAACATCACTACCGAGCAATTGCAGGTCAATCGCCAGTTTTCCTGAGCGGTTCAGGTAGTGAGCATCCACACCATGGACAGTTGCGTCATAAGACTGGTTTCTCGTGAACGTGCCAATATAGCCAATGGACTGGCGGCTTGCGGTGACACTCTCGTAGAGTACGCGAGCAATACCGAAATCTCTGCCTACGGAGTCTACAATGGTTTCCTCACCATCTTCATTGAGACCAGGCAACTCCATATCGTCTTCTGAGGCACCGAGGGCACCGTATCGCAAACCCCCAATCTGTCCAGTCGCCTTCAAAGCACCAATAATATCCGTCGGTTTAGCCAGTTCGAAACCAGGAACCACCACACCGGCAGGGACAATCACATCCGGGGCTCCACCGATGCGACGGGTGTTCACCACCTGCGTCGGCTCCGGGAAAAAGAGCTGAGTTGTGCGCCGGGATCCTGTGGTTCTGCTGCCCTGGACCTGAGGTCGCGAGCGGGGAGTAGTGGCGAAGATCTCATTGCCCTCGAGGAAAAACAGCCGTTTCTCAGGAAAAAAAGTTTCCGTGGATGTGAGATTAATGACCACATCGTCCGATTCGACAGCGCCAAAATCCGGATTGAGCGTACCGCTCATCTGCAGGTTGGTGGATGGCCGCCAGAAAATATCGAAGCCCGCATTGCCCTCACTTTCCTCTGAATTCAAATCATGATTTCCAGAGACATAAGGATACAAGTCGAGCTGCCGTTGTGGCAAGACATTGTCAAGTTCAAGGGGTTGCAGGGCGCTCATGAAACGGGCACCGGTTTCTGGCAGCGCCGGGAAACCGAAACGTTCATCGAGGTATCCCACCTGGCGGCTGGCGTAAAGGCCAATACGCCGTTCTCCTGTCGTGCCCGGCATGGCCATCATGGACCAGGGCAGGTACAGTTCGGCACTCCAGCCATCTTCTGTTTTTGACGTGCGACCGTCCCAGGGCCCGTCCCATTCGCGGGAGTACTGACGTTCTGGCAGGATCGTACCGTCACTTAGCGAGTCACCAAGACTGACACTGAACCAGTAGCCATAGATGCCTGATCCGGATGTGTCGAGGGTAATACTCACACTGTCCCGAGAAAAGAAGTCATCCCTGGAACTCAGGCGCTCCATCAGCGATTCTGGAGGCTGGACTGCCTGCATGCTGATGTAAAGTCCTTTCTTTGTGTAGAAGTACCGCATCAGGGTCGGATGTTTAGGGATCGCCAACGTGTCGGGAACCAGTACCCGCATGTCATCATATCCTCGAACTTCCCGCCAGACGGCCTCGTCGAGTTTGCCATCCAGCGTAAAGTTGATGGCATCTTCATCGAACTCGGGCACAACGATGGCAGCGCCGTCGTCGAGACCGGCTGCAGTCAGTATCAGGCGCTCCGGTGCACTTGCTGGCACCAGCGGTACAGAATCTGTCCCAGTGACGGCGTCCGCGGATTCAGCGACCGCAACCGTGGGTGCGGCAATGATCGCCGCGACAGGTGCAGCGACTGCTTTGGCATCAACGTGTGTTACCTCTTTCTCGTTGTCCGGTTCTGCCAGGAACCAGGCAGCATCAAATCCATTGTCCTTAGCCCGCGCTTGTAAATCACGTGCCTGGGCGGTACTCAGACCGCCGGGACCAAGAACCCGCAGGTAATCGATACCGCCCGCCTGGTTGACGACTACTCGGGTTTCTATTTCCAGGGTTTTGGCAACTTTCATGGCCGACCGCTCGGCGTTGTTTTCGTTCACGTAGCTGCCAAAGACTACAGTATCTGCCTGTATCGTTACCGGATTGACGAGCATCAACCAGCCGAGCAGGCAAGCCGCCTGCCATATCATAGGAACCTGCCTTATGCCCCTTCTTCGGACATCGCCTCTGACCTGTACCCCTAATGACCCATTGGCTGCTAACAATTGATTACCATGCCTTTAAACTACAAATTGTCTCACCCATTCCTGTGACGTACATTATCATGTTCGAGTCACGGGTTCGTTCATCGTTTCCTCCAGGAAGTAGATCTCCCCCAGACTACAACAGTAAACGATTGACCACCCCAATAACAAAATATGTAGACATTTTGTTTAGTGATACCAGTAGTGGGGTGATCACACGATTCAATGCCCAGACATCCATTTTGGGCTCAATCCGTACCCAATCTTAGTCATTGTTCGCATCGCGAATCGGCCTCTTGCATATATTTGAAGGAAGTTTCATCGTTTAACGCGGGCAAAGGCCAATACCTCATACCAGGAGACTTAGATGAAAGCGCAACAAATGCAAGCCGTGTACTTGATTCCAACCCGGAATGGTGGCGTATACGAGTACCGGCAGGTTAATAAGCCGGAGGCAGCAGGCGGTCAGGTACTTGTTCAGGTCATAGCGGCAGGAATCAATCGTGGCGAAATCCTGATGGTTGGCGGATTTAACGCAAAGAATCCCCGACTCAAACCAATGGCGGCTGGTATCGAGTTTGCCGGTGAAATTGTCGAAGTAGGAGAAGATGCGACAGGTTGGCATGTGGGTGAGCGTGTGATGGGTCGCGGGATGGGTAGTTATGCCGAATTTACCCTCGCGAGCTGTATGACGCTGATGCGAATCCCTGACGGACTATCTTTCGCTGAAGCCGCAGCAATTCCAAATGTGTTTATTACAGCCCATGACGCGCTGGTATCGAACGCCCAGATTCAAAAGGACGATACAGTGTTGGTGACCGCTGCTTCTTCCGGAATCGGGACCGCAGCCATTCAGCTCGCAAAGTACTACAACGCCAGAACTATTGTTGCCTCCACGCGTGACGCAAACAAAGCGGTAGCACTGCGGAATATTGGCGCCGATGTAGTGATTGATACAAGCAAACCCGGCTTTCCGAAGCTTGTCGAGCAACACACCGATGGCGAAGGCGTTGATATCATCATCGACAGCGTCGGTGGACCCATGTTTGCAGACAACCTGAATATGCTTGCCGTAAAAGGCCGCATCATCAGTGTAGGAAGAAATGCAGGTGAGATAGGCCAAATTGACCTTGATGAGATCGCAAACAAAAGAGCGCAGGTTATCGGGACGACCTTTAGAACCAGAACACCCCAGGAAGCCTGGCGCTGTTTTGAAGTATTTGTCGAGGATTGTATGGGCGGATTTACAGATGGTTCGTTAAGACCAGTACTTGACCGGACATTTCCCTTTGAATCTCTTCTCCTTGCCCACAACTATATGTTGGATGATGGTCAGGTTGGGAAGATTGTTCTGGTTCGGGAATAGGGAGTACCAAACATGACGAAGACAGCAATTGTTATTGGTGGTGGGATTGCAGGTATGTGCTCGGCCAGGGTCCTGGTGGATCACTATGACCGGGTATTGCTAATCGAACGCGACGAGTATCCAGATGGTATTAGCGATCGTCGTGGTGTACCACAAAGTAAAATGTTTCACACGCTGCTGGAACGAGGTCGTCGAGAGATCGAGAATATTTTCCCGGGTTTCCACAAGATGTTAGATGAGCGAAAGATGCCCAGAGTTGCATTTGGATTTAATTGTGCGCTGATGACACCGTGGGGTTGGGGGCGCAACTTACCTGTTCCGGTGCAGCGCTCGCTGTTCTGCACTCGCGGCATGTTGGAATCGACGATGCGCGGTCTCTTTCAGGCTGAATCGAATATCGAACTCATCGAAGAGAGTGTCGTCAATGGCCTTCTTGTACGCGATGAGCAATATGGTAAGTCTGTCAAAGGACTAACCTTCAAGCGCAGGGGTGAGGCAGAGCCAACAACGTTGACCGCTGATTTGGTTATAGATGCATCTGGCGCAAGCTCGAGAGCTGCACAATGGCTCACGCAAGCAGGAATCCAGCCACCAGAAGAGCACGAACTGGATCCATTGCTTACTTATGGCGGTCAATTCTACAAACTGAAAGACGGAGCCCGTTTTCCCAAGAATTGGTGGTGGACCCACGGAGCCTTCATTCAACGTGTGCCACCAGATGATAATTTTGCGGCACACTTAATCCGTCAGGAAAATGATATCTGGTTGCTGACCCTGGTAGCAGGAGACGGACTCGAAATCCCGAAAGATGAAGAAGGGATTCGGAGCTTTCTCAGCAGCATGCGGTCGCCGCTGATACATGACATGCTGCCATATTTTGAGCCTACCGGCCCCCTGACAAGCTATCGCTTGCCTAAAAACAGATGGAAGCACTATGAACGTTGGGAGAATCCACCGGCTGGTTTTTTGGCAATTGGTGCGTCAACCTGCGTATTCAACCCTAACCAGGGGCAGGGAATGTCTGTTGCGGCAGGCGATGCAGGAATACTGAAACAATGTCTGCAGCAAACTACATCGCCCGAGCTACTCCCAACACTCTTCTTCAAGCACCAGGCGAGCTTTCAACGAAATGCGTATCAATTAGCCTGCGCAAACGATCTGAGGTTTAGAACCGTGCAAGGACCACGGACGTTAAGGACCAGAATTTTCAACTGGTACAACGATCAGATCACGCGGGCGGCAGCCTCGGATGGGTGGGTTGCGCGAAAAAACGGCCTGGTTAACCTTCTGGTTGAGCCAATTACCCTGACATACCACCCATGGTTTGTCGTCCGCGTTGTTTTTGTACGCTTGTTTCTGTGGTGGCGGGCGCACCCTTCACCAACAGAGCGCATTGCCCCCATTCCACCTAAACCGGCAGAAATCAGGCGATCATGGCGCTCCGTTGCTCGTGACTGGCCGGGTATCGCATTCCGATACTCACGCAACAGGTTGGGATTCGCGCCTTAGGTCTGGTGTTTATCTGTTCTGTTATCATTCAGCAAAGTAACGAGGCGTAACTCGGTGGCAAAAAAGTATTACGTAATATGGGAAGGCAGGCAGACGGGTATATTCGAGGATTGGCCTACTGCCCAGGCATCTGTCGCTGGACACAAGGGAGCGAAGTTTAAAGGATTTGAAACTCGCGCCTTAGCGGAGGAAGCATTTCGACAGGCACCGGAAAAAAGCATCGTAGCGAAAAAAACAAGAAAAACTTCCAGCAAACGTCCAGCCTTCGAATTAGACGAGAGCTTTGACATACACATTTTTTCTGACGGCGGATGTGATCCCAATCCGGGACCTGCCGCATCCGGCATCATTGTCTATCATTCAGGAACCATTCGTTCCAAGTATTATGGTCTCTATCATAGAGGGACAAATAATACGGCTGAACTCAATGCTCTGTTCGAAGCAATGCGACTGGCGAAAAATCTGCTCACGGAAGGGTTCAAAGTTCAGATCCTGAGCGACTCCTCCTACTCTGTAAAAGCGATGACCCAATGGGCCGCAGGATGGCAACGTAAGCATTGGACAAGGGGCAAAGGTGAGGTACTCGCAAACGCGGACCTTATAAAAAAAATGTATGAGTACTATGTCCAGTTACCCTCAAGTCTGAGCATCATCCATGTCAAAGGTCATTCAGGCGTCGAGGGCAACGAGCTGGCAGATAGAATGTGTTTTCTTGCCATGCAGAATAAAGTAGAAGACTTCGTAAAATATGAAGGTGCTGAGTCCATTGAGGAATTGTTGGCATTAACTGCCGACTAATCACTTAAATGCGTAACTCACGGTTCAAGTAAAAACGCCCCCACAGATTATCGAGGATCAGGAAGCCGCAGGCGAAATACAGTCACGAAGCTGTCCAGTGAGTTCAGCTGTCACTGATGCAAGACTCGGATCGGACACGCGGTTTTGTAACTCGTCGGGGTCTTCAATCAGGTCGAAGATCTCACAGGGAGTTTCGGTGGTGGTTTCCAGGGTTAATCGATACCGATGATTTCTGACCGCTCGAAAGGTCGGTGCCGGATCATTGCGAGTTTGCTTCTGGATTTCACTGAATAGAACCTCTCGCCCGCCCTTACCTTGCGAGATGACCGGTAGCAAAGAACGACCTCGAATCTCTTGCAGCGGCTCGGCACCCGCCACGTCAAGCAGTGTAGGGCCGATATCGACCACAGCCGCCAGCGCTTCGCTGGCCAATGGTGTGCAGCCTCCCGCAGGGCGGACGATCAGCGGGACCTGCACGGAGCCGCGATAGAAATTGAATTTAGCCATCAAACTATGGTCGCCGAGCATCTCGCCATGATCGGCGCTGTAGACTATCCAGGTGTTGTCCAGCATTCCCTGCGCTTCGAGCTGACAGACGAGCTGGCCAATACACTCGTCGATGAGAGAGATCATCGCGTAGTATTGTCGCGCGCCAGCGAGCACGTACTCGTCGGTCAAGAGATGGGCACTCGCATGCTGCCCACACCAGTTGAGGTAGTCATTCCAGATTGGGACATCTGCCACGTCTGAGCCGCCGGGCCCTCGAGGAATTTGCAGCTCACGGTAAAAGCTCGCCCACTCGGGGTCACCCATTAAAGGCACATGGGGCTGTACATATGACATCTGCAGAAAAAAGGGCTGTGCTGCAGATTGGAGCGCCAGCCACGACTGCGCCTCCCGGGTGAGGAAGCTGGTCAGGTCCTGCTCTTTGGTCAGCGGACTGGTCACGCCGTCCCAGTGATGCTCGGTCAGCCGCCATATCGACTTCAGCTTTTCGCAATACGTTTCGTGTACACCTTCCTCTTTCAAGTAACTGGTGTACGGCGTGTGCACGTTGTCCATCGCATGTACGTAACGGTCGAATTCCTCCACAACATGGTCGAATCCGAACTCGGCGACTCGTGTGCTGAACTGCCGCATATCCGTTTCTCCGTCTGGCGCTGCCAGGCCTTCAGCGTAGTAGTGGGTTTTGCCGATATTGGCCGTGTTGTAACCCGCTTGCTGCAGCTGCTTCATGAACGTTGGCCAACCACTGTCCATATCGGGTCCGAAGTTGCGCATCACGCCCAGTTCATGAGGATAGCGCCCGGTGATCAGCGCCGCCCGGGACGGCTGGCAAATGGGAGACTGACACCAGGCATCCGTGAATCGCACGCCCGACGAAGAGAGTCGATCGATGTTGGGCGTTTCGATAAGGGTATTACCGGCGCAGCCCAGGGCATCGTGACGATGCTGGTCAGCGAAGACGAAAAGTATATTCGGACGTTGGGGCATTAGATTGATTCTCCAGTTGGATCGTCGTTGCAGTCTCCGTGGTGAGAAAGGCAATGTAGATCATTGATGCAATCCAGTCCAACCCTTCAACCCGGAGATGCAACCAGAATGTCCGATTAAATCGAGGCACAATCGATGCAATGCCCAAAGTGTGACGGTCCGTTTGACGCGGTTCGAATCAAGAATGTCGAATGTCTGCGATGCTCAACCTGTTTTGGTCTCTGGCTGGACCAGACCGACAAGCAGGAATTGATGTCCGCCATGCGTAAAATTGATTGTCCCCGATGCCATGACGCGATGATTCAGATGGTCGACAAGGATCAGTTTCATATCCAGTACGAAGCCTGCACCACTTGCTACGGGATTTTCTTTGACGCTGGAGAGTTTCGGGACCTGAAAGACTACACCATCGCCGAGAGGTTGCAAAAACTTCGCGCTACCATCCGTACAAACAACCCGATCCGTTAAACTAGACGAATGTTCACGCATGATCACGATGTGGGCAATCCCAGACGGGCCGCGATATTGTTTTTCTGCATATCCGAGGATCCACCGACAATCGGCATCAACGTCGCTTCCCTGACGTATCTTTCCATATCGTAGTCTGCGCTGCAGCCATAGGCACCCATCACCTGCTGGCAGGAAAGAACAATTTCCAAACCCGTATCGGCAACAAACAGTTTCGCCATTGACGCCTCAACCGAACAGGGCTCGCCTTCATTCGCCAGCCAGGCTGCGTGATAGAGCATGTGACGGCAGGCTTGAAGCCGGGTTCTGGCAACTGAAAGTTTATGGCGTATGGCCTGATGCCCCGAGATCAATCGACCAAACTGCTTACGCTGCCCGGCATATTCCCAGGCATCCTCCACGGCAGCTGCCGCATTGGCGAGCGCGATCGCCGTAATTTCAAGTTTCTCGACATCGAGCGCCTCCTTTGCCAGCATCGACCAGCCCTGATTCCAGCCCGGCAAGCCACCAAGAATGTTCTCCACTGGCACTGTGACATCATCAAAAATCACATCAGTGGATCTTGCATACCGCAGTCCGGAATGTTCGATATTGTGAATCGTGATTCCTGCTGCATCGGTAGGCACAAGTACGAAGGAAAGGTTCTGGTATCGTTTGCCCTGCGCATCGGAGTTCAACAGGCAGACAACATAATCTGCAAATCGGGCACCCGTGCACCAGCGCTTGGTGCCATTGATAACCACCTGTTGCTGGTCATCAGTCAAGCGACCCTTTGTCTGCACCGACGCCAGATCGCCTCCGACATCCGGTTCCGACAGCCCATATGCCATCAGTAATTCGCCCCGGGCAAGTTTTGGCAACATCTCGCGTTTCTGGGATTCTGATCCGTTAGCGCCAATATTCAATCCACCATAAAAGGCACAATGAATGAAAGGCCCAGCCGCTGCACCGCCACGTTTCCCCAGCTCTTCAATTACGGCAATCGCGGCGACCAGATCCTTACCTGCGCCACCGTGTTCTTCATCGATGGTGAGTCCACAAACGCCGGTCTTCGCCAGTTCATGGAAGACCTCAATCGGCGCTTCACCGGCCCTGTCCCACAACCGAACATTTTCGCGTGGCAAGTGTCGATCACTGAATCGACGCATAGAATCGCGCAACAGTGAGATATGGTGCGGTTCGGTACTAAAGTACATTGCCTACTCTCCTTTATACTCGGGACGACGTTTCTCGACGAACGCCCGCACGGCTTCCTGGCGATCGTCGGTCAGATTTGTCATGGTTTCGTAGGCCAGGGCAGCATCCATCACCCTGTGGGCAATTTCCTTCAATGGCAGATTCGTGACCGTTTTTGTCCATCGTACGGCCCACCTGGGATTTGCTGCAATTTTCGCAACAATATCGGCGACCTTGGCATCCAATTCCCCCGTGGGTACCGCATGGTTGATCAGGCCTATCTCTGCCGCTTTGCTGGCCGTCAACATTTCACCCGTGAGCAGAAACTCCTTCGCCCTGGCATAACCAATCAACTGTGGCCAGATAACCGCCCCACCATCGCCCGCCACCAGGCCAACCCTGACATGGGGGTCTCCAATCAACGCATCCTGGTCCGCCACAATCACATCGCACAACAAGGCGATCGAGGCACCCAGCCCTGCGGCCGCACCATTTAAGCGACAGATAATCGGTTTCTCAAGGTCCAACAGCGAAAAAACAATTCTCTTGGCGTCTGGTCCGATTGCTCGAAATTTGCGTGGATCGTCGATCATCTCCTGGAACCAGTCCATATCGCCACCCGCGCAAAACGCCCGCCCGGACCCTGTTAAGACGATAATGTCACAATCAGGATCCTGTTGCAGATCCGTAAACACTCGCGATAATTCATGGTGCAAGGGATCATTAACTGCATTAACAGGCCCGGGCGCATCAATCGTGACGGTCAGCACTCGCCCCTCGTAGTGAAAACGAAGCGTTGTATAGTTCACGTAATCCATATTCATCGTTCCATAGTGAGATTTTGAAGTGAGGTTAACATTGAACGCAAAGGATGTTGACTGTTGGCCTACGGGGCTGCCAAAGGTTATTCTGGGTCGATAGAAGGGTTTCAAGAGAATGACAATGACCAAGGCGCTGGACAACGCAAGCGTATTTTCTCACGGTTACATCGAATCGAATGCTGCACGATGGGAGCGTGAACGCCGTATTCCGCGCGAGGCGTTCGTGCAGGCAGCGGCTGCAGGATTGTGTGGTTTGCTTGTGCCGGAAGATTGTGGCGGGGCTGGATTATCTGTTTCGGAACTCACAGGCGTGGCCGAAGCCCTGGCCTACAGCGATATGGGCTTCGCCTTTGCGCTCGTGCCCCATAATAACCTTGCCAGCGCTATTGCCAGGCAAGGCAGCGAAGAAGCACGCTCGCAGTACCTGCCATCCATGCTGGATGGGACAAATATAGGTGCCTTCCTGCTCACTGAGCCTGGTGCTGGCACTGATGCATCGGCAATCTCCACAACGGCCGTTCGTTGCGATGAGGGTTGGATTCTGAACGGTGCAAAGGCCTGGATCACGAATGCAACGAATGCGGACATACTTCGTGTGTACGCACGAACGGACGAGAACGCCGGGTCCAGGGAAATCCTCGACTTCCTTGTTCGGGCCGATCAGCCTGGGGTTATCAGGGAAGCTCCCTACGAGATGCTGGGTGGATACGCAACGGGTACAGGCGGTTTTAGATTTGAGAATGTGATTTTAACGGAGGACCAGCTGTTCTCTCCCCCTGGTACAGCCTATCGGGCTGCGATGGATGCGATTGCCCTGGCGCGGGTATTGGTCGCGGCTTTGTGTGTGGGCATACTCCGCCGTGGTGTTGATGTGGGGGTTGATTATATGAAATCCCGAAAAGCATTCGGGCAGCGTCTTGCGGACAACCAGGGTTTGAGATGGATGCTGGCTGATGTCGCCACCGATCTTGAAGCGACCGCAGCTTTGGTCGATCGTGCTGCCCGTTTGATTGACCAGAACAGCGATGAGGCGTTGGTAGCCACCGCACATGCAAAGAAGTTCTCTGCCCGTGCTGCGACACGAGGCCTGGAGCAATGCATGCAGGTTCTTGGTGCCAATGGCTTACGGCAGGACTTGCCCATCGCCCGCCATTTCGCCGCGGCGAAGATGGCACACTATCTGGATGGCACAACAGAGGTCCAGAACCTGGTGATATCGAGGGCGTTGTTCGATGAGTCTTGATCTTCAGGACCGTTGATGACATTGCCTTGATATGTTCTTGATATTTCTTTGAAATTGTCTGACGGTCACGGAAAGCGGGCTGGTAGAAGTGCAACAGGTGGGTGTTAGATTGGGATCTGTACTACATCCATGAGATCTATTATACACAAAAATAAGTTTGTATAGCAGACTACTGGAATCACTATTTTCGACATAGAATGCGCGACCAATTGATTTCGGGGGTGATTATGGCTCAGATCCAAAGATTCAAATCCGGCAAACAACTCCTCAAGACACTCACAGACAACCCAGACCTGCCCGCATTCATACCGACCGTGCCTACCGCAAGCATGGTAAGTCTGATCGACCGCATTGGCGTTGAAGATTCAGCAACGCTGATTGAGTTTACGACACCAGGTCAACTCGCAGAAATTATCGATGAGACAACCTGGACAAATCCCATCCCCGGTGCGCCAGACGAATTTGATCCGGTCGAGTTTTTTCGCTGGCTGGAGGTGATCCTGGAAGTTGGCGAGGACTTTGTCGTCGAGCGACTTTAGGCACTGGACGAAGATTTTCTGGTACACATTCTGTCTCACTATATTCAGGCTACCGACTTAAACACAGACATTAATGATTTAGAGTTTTTCAAAGATGATTCGACGCCTGGTCCAGGCAGCGCTGAATGTATGGAGCTATATGGCCGATTCCAGGTCAGCCCGATACACGATGATGAATGGACAGTATTACAACCGGTCCTGGGTGCGCTTCAAGAACAACTACCAAACCTGTTGCAGGCAGTTCTCACGCGCTGTTTAGCCCGAGAATCGGCCATGTATGGCATATCATGCTCGGCTGTGGCTCTGGATGCCGCCCATAACCAGAAAGTAAAGAAGCAGCAAAAAGGCTTTGTTGCACCGGAAGAAGCAGCCCGCTTCCTGGACTCAGCCAGAGACTTAAGTCTTCAACACATTGTGCAGGAAGACGATTATGACCTTGATGCAGAAGCGCATTTTAAGCGTGCAGCATCGAATAGTCTTAGTAAGCCCGCTGAAAACAATGACAGATTTGAAGCCCGGGACGTTGACGAAAACGCGCCCGAAAAAGTAGATCCTGAGAACCTGGAGTTGCTGGCAGCGGTGGTCAGCCATGTTGAACTGGAGGGTTCACGCGAGAAGATGAAATTGCTGGCTGGGCCCAAAGATGTATTAAATGCATTGCAAAAGCGGCTGCAAGTACTTTCAATCGAAGATCCATCCGCTATGAATCAACGCCAGGCTGAAATCAGCTACTTGTCCAACATTCTCATGGCTGCCTGTCTTATCGACGGCGAAAAATTCACACACAAACAGGCGGTTAGTGCTGTCTATGCAACTTGTAATATAGGGCTTGAGTACCATCCCAAATATGTTATTGCAGAAAAACCAGGGCTGCTTGGCTTGTTCAGAATCGGTTGGCATGTCGTGCAGAAGCTGCCACAACATGTGCTGGTCAAGTTGGCTAAAGTATTAAGGTCCAAATCAGTTCAAGACCAACTCAAGCATAGAGCCTGGATGGTTAACGATATTTTAAGGGCGTTTAACGAGGCGCAAATTATCGCTGACGTTGAACTTAAGCGATTTGACAGCATCCATGATAACTTGCAGATGTTGTCGCTGGTGATGGATGAGCCAACCTGCCTTCATCTGCAACTCCTGGTAGATCACTGTCCGCGAACGATGAGAGAGGCACAAACGCAGCGTATAAATGCTGGCGGAAAGTTTGTTGAGGGGAAACAGGATTTTGAAAATATTGATCGTTTTCTCGACACTCTAGGTCATAACCTAAAGCGCTAGTTGTACAGAGCGAATTCGCTGCGCTACATAACAATTGTCGGTCGTGGATTTCAGCACCTCACAGTTCGCTTTGGGACTGTGGTTGATTATGCAAATTCGCTACATTTTGGTATCTTATTTTTTGTGGTAGATTACTCCCTTATAAGTGATTCAAAGAATCGAGGTCACAGCATGTCCAACGAAGATCACGAAAAAGTATCCATTTATCCATTTACGGATGAGACCCGTGAAGAGCTGATGTCGAAAGCGCGCGAATGCGTCTTCAACTGGTCAACCAAAGATGGCTGGCCAGTGGGCGTCGTTCACGGGTTTGTCTGGCATGAAGGTCGAGGCTGGATTACCTGTGGTGCGCATCGGCATCGTGTTTCCGCCATTCGACGTGACCCGCGTTGTTCTCTGGTTGTCAGCGGCGTTGCTGCACCCGACGGACCCAATGGCGCAATTACCATTAAGGGCAGAGCGATTGTTCACAATGACGAAGAAACCAAGAAATGGTTTTATCCAAAGCTAGCCCGTGGTCCTTATGGTTCAGGCACTAGTGGCACTTTGACCCCGGAGCAGGAGAAACAAGCGGCCGCGTTTGTTGAACGGCTTGATTCTCCGTTGCGGATAATTATCGAGATCGTGCCTGAAAAATGGATCATGCTGGATAGCGATAAAATGGCCAAGGACACGATGGGTTTGCTGGCAGATGATGAGCGCGGCCCGGAACTCGAAGCAGATGCTAAACGAATGCCAGAAGAGCTAAAGCGTCAGGACCTCGACTAGAATTCTTCCTCAATAACAACTGCTGCGGATGCCGTTCCCAATCGAATAGAAGCGTCCAACACGAATAAGGTCCACTTCCTGCCAGCCATAGGGTGAAGAAGTGGAGACGGACAGCGGCAGGCCGCGACAAATGATACAATGTTGTTTGTCGGCAAGTAGGCGTTCGTTGTTTATATGGGTAATGAGTTATTTGGCGTCTCCCGCTTGCTTAACAAAAATAATATTATAAGGAGAAGCTGATGCTCGAACCGAGCCCAATTTTACTTCCCGTTTTCGCCCTTGTGTTGTGGTCTCTGATACAGATGTTGTGGATGGTATCAACCCGCTTACCCGCTATTGGTGCTGCCAAACTAGGTCCTGATGCCGGGCAACGGACTGCTGAACTTGGGGATCAATTACCCAAATCCGTTCAGTGGAAGGCAGATAATTACAACCATTTGATGGAACAACCCACGATTTTTTACGCAACTGCAATTGCGTTAGCCGTTGCCGGACTTGGAACAGGCCTTAATTTGTATCTCGCCTGGCTCTATACCGGCTCCCGGGTGGTACACAGCATCGTGCATTCGACAATCAACAATGTGATGGTCAGGTTTATGATTTTCCTGGTTGGCAGCATAGCGGTTGCTGTGATGGCAGTTAACGGCGTGCTCCAAATGTTGTAGGTCTTCAGGCAAAAGTCGCAGCATTTGTCGGTACAAAATCGAGTGGGCAACATCCGGTAACAGATGAACAAAAACCTGCTCACGACACCGGTTTAGCACGCGCCATAATCTTAGCGGCTGACATCGGACCATGTTGCATGAACTGATCAATAGCGTCACTGACGCCTGCTGGTTCATGTATCGCGACATCGTGTCCGGCCCTGGAAAATACATGTAACGTCGCATCCGGTAATTTTGTGTAGTCATGCATGTTAGCCGCCAGCAAGCCATCTACGGCACCGGCCAACATTAACGTCGGTATGTTCAGTTGTGGCAGCCTGTCCTCCACATCCAGCGCATGCATGGTTTGCAGACCGCCAATAACATGGCCTTCTGATACCCTCATCAGATGGTCAACCCGACTCGCAAACCACGCATCGGTCTGTACATCATGACGGAAGCGAGTAGCGATCATTTCTGCCAAAAAGAAGTCCCGATCCTTGTCACGACGCGCTTGTAAGCGCCTGGCCAGTATTTCCTGATCAGGTTTGCCAGGGATTCCTGCAGCGGGTATTGGTGCCATCAGAATCAGACGACTGATTCGTTCGACATATTCCAGACCAAGCAGGTAGCCGATTCCACCACCCATGCTGTGACCCGCATAAGTGAATTTATCGACACCCATCTGATTCATCAATGTGACCACATCGCTGGCGTACTGTGCTAAAGAATAACCGTCCTGTGTATCTTCGCTTTCGCCTGTACCCCGACACTCCATTAATATTATCTGGTACTTGTCTTTGAGGCGGTCCGCTACCGGCATCCAGTTAACCCGCGATGCTGTATAGCCATGGTGCAACAGCAGAGGTTCCCCCTCACCGATAATGTCGTACCAGAGTCTTGCACCGTTGATTTCGGCGTGAGGCATGAAAATTCCTTGCAGGTTCAATGTGTGAGTCGCATCCTACAATTCTTCAATGGACCATCCAACAAGTAAATCCAGTAATCGTGAATGGCCATGCTGGTAACTGGTAACATAAGCACTGTCAGTCATGTGGAATTCTGGTTTGGACAAGTCCATCTTTTTAGCAGATCTCATCGCTGTGTTGAACAAGGCACTCGGGGATGCGATCAATGCCGCTAATGTCGCCCGAGAAACGGCGACTGACGCTGAGAACGTGGCTGAAAACAGGTACGACACACTTGGCCTGGAGGCTGCTTACCTTGCCCATGGTCAATCCAAACGAGCATTGGAGCTGGAGACCACCATTGCGACATTCAAGCGATTGAATTCACAAATCGGCCAATCGATGAAGGTGGTTCTGGGTAGCCTGGTAGAGGTCACAGACGAAAGTAACAACAGAAGGTTCTTTCTGATTGGTCCCGGTGCGGGAGGCATGACGGTAATCTCACAGGGTCAGGAAGTGTTGGTTTTGACCATCGACGCACCTTTGGGACGCGCACTACACGGTAAAAAGGTGGATGATGAAGTCAACGCTGTTGCAACTGCCACGTCAGGTTGGTTTACGGTCACTCGTATCATCTGACCCCGAATTAATCTTCAGCTGGTGATTGTGGTACTGGGTGCGCTCACGCCACCTGGTGTCACACCCTTTGCGGAGCCACTGCCGATCCCGCGGGGTGTTCTGACTCTGAAGCTTGAACTTGAGGATTATGAAACACGTTACATTATGGCCAGGAATCCAGGTCCAATGTTTAACAACCTGATTTATCTTGAGGGTTTTGGGAATCAATTCCCCATTGAAGAAGTAACGCTTTTTCCGCCAGGTAAAATACCGTTGGATATGGTTGAAGTTCCGGCGTCGAATTTACCCCTGTTTGTGACTGGCTGGTCCCGGAAACTGGTTGGTTCGGATCTAGTGGTACCGACACCACAATTTGCAGTTTCCAGGTTCGAGGTGACCAATGCTGAATACAAGGAGTTCGTAGATAAGGACGGCTACCGCAATCCTGCCTACTGGGATGGTTTACAGTTTGTTGATGGAAATCTTCAGCTCAGTTTTGAAGACGCCATGTCGCGATTCGTCGATACAACGGGTCGCCATGGACCCGCCGGTTGGGCTTTAGGTAACTTCGAGCCAGGAGAATCAAAACTTCCTGTCGGTGGCGTAAGTTGGTATGAAGCAGTCGCCTACTCACGATTCCGAAGACTCGCATTGCCTACCATATACCACTGGACCCGCTACGCCCTGGGACCCCTTGAAGGCTTGTATCCCGTCGGACCAGCGCTTTCACTGGCAAGTAACTTCAACCAAACAGGTTTACTTCCCGCTAAGAATCCAGTCGGCATAGGTCCCTGGGGAACCTACCACACTTCGGGAAATGTTCGTGAATGGATCTGGAATAGTGCCGAAGGGCTGGGGCTGGCACAGGGAGAGAGCTGGCAAGGTTATGGCGGCGCATCATCAATCGTGACGACGGTACCGCGAATGAATCGTCGGGCTGGTAATGGCATTCGCCTGATCCAACATATTGAGACGGGACTGGATGAAAAGCTGATGGGACCGATAGACCTGGTATCGGACGATCCCTACGCACGCAGAGAACCGGCTTCTGATGAAGCCTTTGAAATTATGCAGGCCCAGTTTACGCCACCAAAGAGGAAACCGACTGAGGTGTCAGTAGTCAGAGTGCGGGAGACAGATCACTGGGTTGTCGATGAACACAGGCTCAAATTCAGCGAAGATGAAACCCTGGTGTTGTATATTTTTACCCCAACAACAGGTAAAGCACCCTTTCAGACGGTTGTATACGGACCAGACGGGAGTGCTGTGCTACCGGGTCAGATGAATCGCGACGCAGTTGCTGAAGTTGCTCATTTTCAAGACATCTTGCGAGGGGGTAGAGCCGTGGTTGTGCCGATCTGGGCGGGTACCTTCGAACTGGCAGTCCCAAACCTGTGGCTGCCTGAACTTCACGCACCTTATGCCGTGCTTTGGTATCGTAACGTGGTAGACACGGTAAATTACATTGCGAGTCGTGAAGAGTTGTCTGCAGACGTTGCGTACATGGGCTATAGTTTTGGCGCGGGTTTTTTTGGAAACTTACTACTGGCCCTGGAAACGCGGTTAAAAACTGGAATACTAATGTCCGGCGGCCTGGTTCATTATGTGAAACTGAATCCCCTGCTTGATGGTATTCACTATACACCTCGAATCCATCAACCCATACTTATGCTCAACGGCAAGTTCGATCATATTCACCCATGGGTGGAGTCGTCTCAAAGAATGTTGCAACTGCTGGGTACCCCTGCAGAGCACAAAAAACTCGTTGGCTATGATGCTGGACATATAGACTTTGAGCATAACGAGGTAGTTAGTGAAATTGGTAACTGGCTGGATAAATACCTGGGTCCTGTGCATTAGCAATCATTCACCTTCCACCTGGTCGTTTTGATCACCCCCGAACAAACTCACCGTCCGGCCAAAACACCCCCCCAACAATACAGATGGTGTAATTAGCAGCAAGCCCCCAAACCCCGGCACTGATCCCGAGGGGAGACCGTCCGCCTGCATCCCAATATCCTAACGCCGCCCCAACCCACAGCACGAGGGTAATGGCGGTACCAACGACAACACCACAGAGGATGGATGTGCCAGATAAACGCTGCCAGAATAACCCCAGCAGGAACACCGGTGAAATCTGCACCATAAATTCGAGCTTGAGTTTTATGAGCAGCCAGATGGAACTTTCTGTCTGCTGTGAGACCCAGGTCATGGCAACCAGAAACGCAATGAGGACCCATCCGAAAATCTTTCCAGTCCTGAGCAGATCTTGCTGACTCGCTTCCGGATTGATATAGACGGCATAGATGTCCTTGGTGACCATGCTCTGGATCGACAGCAACGCAGAGTCGGTTGTGGACATGATGGCGGCTATGAGCGCGACAAATACCACCATCACCAACCATCGAATGAGATCATTGCCGTTGATGATATCAAGCAGCATAAGCAGCGTGACCTGGTCGCTCTCAAAGGGCGAGAGATCCGTGAACTGGCTGATGGCAATGAATCCCAGAACGAATGCAAGCATGGTCGTAATAAACGGCATGAAGGCCAATCCGGCGAGCGATAGTCGCAAGGTGCGCAGGGACCGTGCTGAGAAGAATCGCTGAATGGCATGGGGATAAACCGAGGCGCCGAACATGAGCAAAAGAAGTGTACTGAACCAGGCGCGAATGCCTTCCCAACCTGGTACCGCCAGCTTCTCTGACTGATTCTGATTCGAAGCAATTAACTCCGTTGCGGCAGGCAGGCCGCCATTAACAGTGAGTACTATGTATAGAATAATAGAGAAACCAAAAAATAAAAGTATGCCTTGAATAGCGTCGGTCCATGCCACTGATCGCATTCCGCCCAGAGTCTCGTAAATGAGCATAACGATTACCAGAAGAACGACACCGCTCATGAAGTCAATGCGCCCACCCGACAATCCTTCTATCGCGTGACCCATGGCAACGAGTTGCTCAAGGATGTAATTCGCAAGCCCCCAACACAGCAGGATGACACATATGACCCGTAGCCAGTGCGAACCGAATCGATGGTAAATATAGTCAGCAGGTGTAATGTATCCGAAAGCTCTTGAAAGTCGAAACAGGCGCGGCCCGTATATCGATATCACTGTAATCGTCAACACCATAAACATGATACTGACCACATACGTACCGCCCTGACGATAGGCTCGCCCGGCAAATCCGAGCATGGTATTACCACTGTACTGGGTAGCAAAAAGTGTGAGGAAAAGCACGAATATGCCAAAGCTTGAACCACCGAGATAAAAATCGCGAAGCGAGTTTTCCTTGCTGCTGACTTTACCGGCCCAGCCTATCGCTATCATTACCAAGAGATAGATCGCAAGCATAATGATCGGTGCTATACCCAGTTCGTAAGTACCGTCGTTCAAGGCAGGTGGATTCCGATGATCCTAACTGACATCGTCATCGTCTCTCCAAAACCTGAGAATGCCGATGGCTGTCAGAATGGCAACCCCAAGCGAACAGATGATGCTGGTCCAGATCCAGACCGGAAATCCAAACAATACATTTCCCATCTCCCCTTCGACCCGATACCAGGGCACACTGCCTATAATCAGTATAATAAGAGTGGGCAGAAACCATTTCTGCTTCGATGGTTCTTTTTTAAGTATCGCGACCTGCCAGAAGGCTTTCATATCTCGCTCACCTTTATATTCAGGGAGTGGAAGGTCGCTGTTATCTCTATTTTTCATATCTGTTTATGCCATTTTCCTGCATGTTTATGCCTGATCCGGTTATCAAAATCATCTACTTTTAATGCTCAACTGTCTTAAATCGATGTAAGACATCCGACGCGAATCGCGGGGTAATGTCTCAAGTAAAGCGTCGCGGGGATGATGAACGCCTGCAACATCGTTTTAGAATCTGCTACCGTTGGGAAAATAGGTGTGTACCCCTGTTACACTGCGCTTTTTTCAAATATCCCGATGCTATTGTTAAGTTGTATCAATAATAGCGCCTTATCCAACCGATTATTCGTATGACCTCAGATTCAGATACACAACAAGTCGCCGGACCATTTACCGATATTATCCAGCAAGCTTTTACCCTCGTTTGGGATGTCACCTCAGGCAATATTCCCGGCGATCTTCATTGGCAAAGACTTCTTTTAATGACTGTTTTTGCCGTTGCGATTTTCGTTTTCTATCGTGGCCATGGATCAAAAGGTGCAGATGGACGTGAACGCAAGGTCGGGTTGCTGGCATTCCTGTTACCTGAGGATATTTATACCCATGTTTCTGCCAGAGTTGATATCTGGCTTTGGGTACTGGAACGCCTGCTTCGGCCCGTATGGGCGGTAGCGCTCTTTGCGACGGTTGGTCCGGCAACAGAGCAAACTGTTATTGCTGTACTCATTTCAATGTTCGGCACGACACCGGCGCTCGAAATTAATTACGCCTGGATGCTGCTCTACAGCCTGGTGCTGTTTGATGGGGGAATCACCCAGGCAACCATCCTGAATATCGGCTTTTTCGCCTTTTTTTTGGTCTGACAGGATCATTCCGGCATTACCATATACAGTTCCGTTATCCGCGCTGGTTGGAGAAATGGCTGCAGAGCCCGGCCATGCACCATATCCACCACAGTTACCTGGAGAAACACTGGGATACTAATTTCGCTGCAGTTACGAGTATTTGGGATCGCATGTTTGGCACCCTGTATATTCCACAGAATAATGAATACACACCATGGGGAATAGGACCTGACACCCAGGCTGAGTGTCGGACTTTTTACCAGAATACCATTGGACCGTTCAGGGACTGGTACTTTATGGTGAAAGGCACGTCGCCCCAGGCTGGGAGTCTGAAGGTGATTGAACCAGAGAAATAACATCAGGGCTTCCCTAGCAGGCTGCTGAAAAAGCCCATGTCAGCACAATTCGCCGTTGAAAATCCCTCGTGCGCGAGTCCGATCAAGATACTCACCTTTCAGCAATTTTCGACTTGCCTTGTATCTAACCGGGCTTTTTCATCAAACTGCCAGATCTATAAATATCGCTTTCATCAGGGAAGCTGCGATCAGCAATATGACGAAAGCAAGCGGAAGACCGATGATAATGGAAGCCGCCTGCAACGTGGATATCCCGCCAATAAGCATCAAGACACAAGTAATGCCTCCAAGGATGAATCCCCAGAACACCTTTACCCAGGCGATGTGATCAACCTGCAAGATGTGGCAGATGACCAGCGTGGCAGAATCCAGTGACGTAATCAGCCAGGTGAACAGCAGAAAAGACACAACCATGAGCAGTATGGATTCAATACCCACCAAAGACAGATTTTGAATCACTGCCACCACGCCCATGCTGTAGTCCTTGTCTACGCCACGCTGACAGAACCGGTCTGCTCCAGTTCCTGGAATATACCTATGCCACCAAAGACGGTCATCCAAACGACGGTCAACAGCACGGGCACGAACAATACGGCCAGTATGAATTCACGGATGGTACGTCCTCTGGAAATTCTGGCTATAAAAACTGACACAAATGGCGTCCAGGCAAGCCACCATCCCCAATAGAAAATAGTCCATGCACTCAACCAGTCATCGTCAGCAGTGGAAGAACCGGCCCACAATCCCATAGGTATGACATTCACCATATAGTCAAGAAGATTAACTGGTAGCAGGCTGGCGAGGTAAGCCGTCGGTCCCAGTACGAAAATTACCAGCAGTAGTCCAAGGCTGATCCATATATTCATTTCGCTTAGCCGTCTGATGCCGTTACTGACTCCAGACAGCACCGACCCGATACCAAGCACACAGACGACAGTTAGAATGGCAATCTGGTTGAACAGGCTGAATTCAATTCCCAACAGAGGTTCCAGTGCTGCATTCATCGCGCTGACAGCCAGGCCGAGGGAAGTCGCAACACCAAAGATCGTACCGAACAACGCCAGGAAATCGATGATGGAATATGCGGGCTTGGAAAACCTGCGGTTACCAAGTAGCGGAGTCAGTGCCGAGCTGAAGGTTAGTGGTTGGCCATCGCGGTATGCTGACATGCTGATGGCCAGCCCTGCCAGCACATACAGACCCCAGCCGTGTAATCCCCAGTGGAAAACTGTGACGGTGATGGCATTGGAGGCAGCTTCTGCTGAAGCGGCGTCAAGCCCTGCTGACACCTGATGAGGATTGCCCATAAAGTGGATGATGGGTTCCTATACACCCCAGTACAGAAACCCGGAGGCAAGACCAGCACTGAACAACATGGCAAACCACGAAATGCGTTTAAATTCCGGACGCTCGTGTTCCCCACCTAAACGGTATTTCGCATTGGGGTGCATGGCAAACACGACCACCATTACCAGTGCGACTGTTGTGGCACCGAGAAACAGTCAGTCGAATTCAAGTACCACAAAATCCCTAAGTTGGCTAGTGACGACATTGGCAGTATCCAAATCCAGTACTGCATACACCGCTAAAAGCGACAATACCGAGATGACTAATATCGAATGGATATGTTTATAGAAGTAAGGCAGAGAAGCTTCGGTTGAGATAGCGAGTTTCTTTTTCTTATTTTGACACCTTCACACTATAGCAATTTAGCAAAGCAAGACACTTTGCTCTCTCGTCGTTATCGACAGGTTACGGCTGCTTCGGCGAGTCTGGAATATCTTTCAAGTCTACCTCGTAAATCTCCCGTTGCTCGTTCGATATCAATAATGTGTCATCATCATCCCAGCAAACCGCTTCAAGTTGCCGAGTGATCCTGTAGTCCAGTGGTAGCATCTTCGATTTCCCAGATAGCCAGTTGTCACCTTGATCTGGTTTTTCGAAAACCCATAAGGCGGTATAAGCGACGATAGCGAGTCTAGAACCATCTGGCGAAAGATCTGCGCCGGTCGCCAGAGTAAGCTGTTCATGACTATCAACTCTCGTCAGCACATTGGTTTTTGTTGTGTTGTATGAATCCAGACGATACAGGTGTACTCCCTGTTCCCAGCTATCGTGTTTATTGGGTTGCCGGTGTTTGGTCAGAAAGTACAGCTTTCCATCAGCCATGAACATACTTTCACTATCATAATGCCACTTTAGGGCCGGGTATTGATGCTGTTCGGGATACCGGATGGGAATGAAACTTGAGATTCTGGATTCGTGAACGGCGTGTGGATTCGGCTCAAACAGCGTATAGACACCCATATCCCTGCGCGCATTGCCGTTGTTACCCACATCGCCTATGTAAATTCGATCTTCGTCGATCGCAATGTCTTCCCAATCCTGGTTTGCAGCAAGCAGTATTTTTATTCCCGGCCAGGAGGCTTTTCCCTTTTTTTCTGCTTCTCCATAGAATTCGTCTTTCAGGAAATCAGTGATAATGACACGGCCGGTGCGGTCTATGGCGAATAGCCGAGGACTATCTCCGCTATCGTTGTGTACCCAGTATACATTGGGGAATCTTTTACTTTTTACCAGCCCGCTCATTTCGTTAATTGCGTCGTGTGTTGTTGAGCCAATTAATTTGAGTGGACTGATATCCGTTCCCTCAGTTTCAGCATGAAGATGGCCGCAGGCGAATAAAACCAGCATCAGGAGTCGGCTGTTGTTGACTGAAAACATGCTTGGAGTACCGGCATCTACAAAACGGGAAGACTAACACACTAATTATTGGGCAACCGGGGTCACGGCACTCCATATGGCGAGATGCGGATTCAGTTTATCGGGAATGCCATCACGATGTCGGACAATGCCATTAACATCAATGATGAATTCTGTAGGAGTACCTCTCACGCCATAAAGTCTGGTGATAGACTCGTCGTGATCAAAAGCCAGGGCATAATTTGTTTCATACTTTTGACTGAAATGTCGGGATTCTTCAACGGAATTTTGTCTCGATGTGTTGATGGCAATTACTTTGATATCGTTAGCCAGTTCAGACTCAAAATTCTTGATTTTGGGTACCTTGGTTATACAAAAAGCACACCATGTGTTCCAAAAAACCAGATAAACAGGTTTCTTACCCTTGTAATCGGAGAGCTTGAATAGCGTATCGTCCAGTTGAACAATGCTGAAATCCGGTGCCAACTGCCCTTCAACCACGTTGGATTGCAGAGCTTCAGCCTGAGCTGGAGCAGCCTGAGCTGGAGCAGCCTGAGCTGGAGCAGCATCGCCAATCAGAGGAACGTTCGAGGGCCTGGTGCGCATTGCCGGATTTTTCGAATGAAGCATCACTGAGAATGTGCTATTCAAGCAACTCCTGGCTTTTGAGGTGGGTGAACAACTGACCGTATCACGGAGCGAGTCGTCACTGGAAACGGCGATTATTGGTAATCTTGCCATGAAGTTCGCAATCAAGGTTAGGCACAATTCAGACGTCTTACCCGGCAAAGAAAAAACCGATACAGAATCAACAGTCACCCTGGTCTACAAGTTCTAGCCCAGCGGCTGGCTACTTCCTGTCCAAATCGAGAGGACGGTAATAGTCCTTACCCTGACTCACGTATTCGCCCATCACCTTCATAAATGTTTCACCCGCTGACCCCTCCGCTGTCAGGGTCAGGTCCTGGCGAATGAAACTGATGCTGTCTGGATTCAACTCTCGCGCTATACGCCAGTACGTCTCGGCAGTCTCTTTCTGCCCATGTGCACGGAACAGATTTGCAAGACAGAAAGCCGCATCAGCTTTTAGCTGGTCAAAACTATGCTTTCGGATGTTACCCGTGACGGCCTCAGCACCCTGGACAAACTCACTGTCCGCACCCCTTGCCACCCAGTCCTTCAGTGCGGGTACATAAACATCGTTGCCGAAGGTGATCGCTTGTTCGCCTTCTCCAAACTCGTGGATCTTTGCATAGGTGCCTTCATCAATCCGAACGATCCTACCCTCTTCATCCACCCAGGCTGCTGAAGGCACATTAACGAAATTAAACGCACTATTGATGACGTGATTTTCATCCACAATCTGAATGTACGTGGGGTTGACAGCATCAAAAATTGGCACGGCTACTGCTTCTCCGCCGGTGTCCTCAGCAGCGCAAATAATGACAAAGTTCGGGTCGTTGATTTCTTCAACTACCTGTTGCCACACGGGCACATCCAAGTGGCAGCCTCACCAGGAGGACCAGGTCACAATCAACGCTTTTTTTCCTTTGAGATCCGCCATTCTTATCACGTTGCCCTGGCGATCCGTCACTGTAAAATCTGGTACCATTGCATCGACCATCATGCTTTCACGTTTGGCGGGTATTTCTGCAAAGCTCCAGACACTGGATTCACGATCAACCACGTAGGGTTGTCCTAGCAGCTCGGCAAATGCTGTGAGATCAAACCAATGTCTTCCGTTCTGAACGATAAGCAAATCGTCGTTGACAGGAACGCACATGTCTGCGAAACATGCACCTTCGGGTTTCAACTCAAATCCGTTGATGCGCTTCAGATCTTTAGGGTCGACGAGCAAACCATCGCCATCGCCCCTCTCAGAAAGGGTAATGTTCTCCCCCTGGTAAAGCACGGTTGTATCGCCTGATGAATCTATTGATTTTTTTGGAACGGATGCCTGAGCTCAGGATACGCCATGAAGGCTTCAGCCATGGGTTTTCTCCTTCTTGTGGTCTGACTATTTCGTATTGAATGATACAATATAGAATACCGAAACGCAGATTTTACTCCGGCACTTACCCCGACCCATACCCCGACCCCTGGAGCATACAATGCAAGATAAAGTACTCGAAGGAAAGATTGCTATCGTTACAGGGGCTGCCAGCCCACGCGGGCTGGGGCGCGCCATGACCGAAGCGTTGGTCGAGGCAGGCGCCAGAGTATCCATGATGGACATCAAGCCCCAATGGCTGGATGAGGCTGCAGCACACATGCGTAAGATAGGCGGCGACGACTGCGTAATAACCCAGGTTGTGAATGTCACATCCATCGAAGACGTGGAACGTTCAGTAAAACGGACAATCGATGAATTGGGTGGCCTTCATATACTGGTCAACAATGCAGGCGTTGCGCCAAAAAATATGCTCATGGGAGGCTCTGCGAAAAACAGCTTCTGGGATATATCCGCCGAGGAGTGGGACCGGGTGGTTGCCGTGAACAGCAGTGGCCCTTTTTACATGACCCGGACTGTCGTCCCCCATATGATCGCCCAGGGCTGGGGCCGGATCATTGGCGTCACCACCAGTATGACGACGATGTACCGCGCGGGCGGCGCTCCCTATGGACCATCGAAAGCTGCCCATGAAGCATTGATCGCCATGGCATCCAGAGAGCTCAGGAACACCGGTGTCACCGCGAATGTCCTGGTACCAGGCGGCATGACCAATACCGACATGATACCTGATGGCGCAGAATTTCAGCGGGACAACATGATCCAGGCTAATATCATGCAGGCGCCGGTTGTCTGGCTCTCATCCGAAGCATCGAACGATATCACCGGCCAACGTTTTATCGGCTACCATTGGGATGAAAACCTGGCCCTTCAAGAGCGTCTTGAAAAGGCCGGGGCTCCCGCCGCCTGGCCTCAGCTGGGCGGCAATGCGATACGACTACGTTAGTAGTGTAAGAAACCCGGGAACTTTCCTGGGACAAGACCTGTTGAAATTTATCGTGCATCATGGAAGAAGAGAATGAATACCGTAGAACATAATCGACTTGCATGGAACCAGCGGTACGGATGCCGACTATTGGTCGGAGCGATACTGGTTGTCCTGTAAGCTGGTCAATCTCGCCCGGCGGAAGCCAGCGTAGCTGGCGCGATAGCCACGCCTCCGCCTGTCAGCGGCAGGTTACTATCCGATCCTGATCGCATCCTGCCTGCTGATGTGTTGGCACGGGTCGAATTGCTACGGGCTAATGTGGATCTGCTACGACGTTACATGGGGATAGTTGAGCCACGCGCTCCTTTGTTACAAATTACCGACGCCCGACCGGACGAAGTCTACTCCCAGGCTTTGAACCTGGAGATTCGGGCGAATCGACTGGCATTCGAACAGGTTCGGGTTGTGCGCAGGGAAAGCATGTTTGTCCGGCGCCAGACGCGTTCAGCGGATGTATTTACCCTGGTTGACTCTGCCCTGGCGTCTGTTTTGCTGGTCAAGCAGGATATGAATATCAAAACCGCAATTGGTGAAAAAATCCAGGCGGAACTGACCACGCCAACCCAGGTATTCAATGCTATCGTCGTCGCCGGTAGTGAGATTAACAATCTTTTAAGGGACATAACCTCTCCCAGCGACGTTTTTCAACTCGTGACCGCCGCCACACATGTTGCAGCTACCCTGCACGCGACGCTTCCCGGTAGCGCCTACTTGCCTGAAGAGCCTGACTTTGAGCCTGGCAAAATGCCAGTGGATGTATTCCTGCGTATTAGGCGTTGCTATGGGATGGTCAGTGTCCTCGCCAATACCAAAAACCTGCGGATGCTGAAACTGGAGCCGATGGATAACGGTCACCTCACGGTGACTCCCAACGATGTCAGTGACATGGCATCTCTGTTGGTGGAAGAGTTAACGAGAATCCACACGAAGTTTCCGGGAGCACGTCAAGCTGCACGCGCTTATTACCCTGGCAAGCGCTTCCCGGCACATGTCTTTCAGCGTGTTGGATTGCTTGAAGCCATTTTACAGGCGCTGGTTGATGCTCAGGCAAACGATATGTTGCGCACAGGTGGATAAGCTCTGATGTCAACGCTTACCCAGACAGGTTCAATGACGAAGCGCTTTTCATTGAGTGTCAATAAGAGGATCACGGATGGACTACTGTCTTCCAGCGGTACAGTTGCTGTCATTGGCCTGATCAGCGCCACCTTAACCCTGTTATTCGTTATCTGGTTTGTGCTCGAGTTACAGCAACAGAGTAGGGTCGGTGCGCCCCTGGCCCGCTCCGCCGCCGTCCTGAACGCCTCAATCAACCAGTCACTGTCAGCGTTGCGTGGCTGGGTAGCTTATGGTCAACCACATTCGCGAACCGAACGCGGTCGAATCTGGTCTGAGCAGATTGAACCTACTCTGGCGCGACTGGCGCACTTGATGACAGTCGCGTCAGCGCAACAGCCCCGTTGGAATCATCGCTGGGACAACGAGTCATACAAGGTATAACCTACATCTCAGCGCTGCTGTTAACTGTGCTTGATCCACAACCCACTGGACTGGCAATCCGGTCACTGGCTAACCGTTCCATGGCTCACCGCGGCACGGGGCTGGAGTATCTGCAGAACGTACTGCCTGGACCTCTATTAAAAGCAATGCTTCCGCTACTGGAAGACAATGAACTGGCCCTGGGCAGCGTGCGGCCAAGAGCGGGAATACTCGCCGAACTGACCAACAGCCAGGATGATGATGAAGACATGATTCCAGCACTGCGAAAACGAGTAGATGAGCTACGATCTAACGAGCGCAACGGGTTGGATAAAAACTAAAGACCTGACCTGTCCCAGACGTGTGTGGAATTCCAGCGAGACTAGAGTTTCAATGAGCCGACGCCCCAGACGTACTTCACAGTGGAAAGTCGCTCCACCAAGAATTCAATAAAGACACGGATTTTTGTCGGTACCTGGCGCTGATGCGAATGCACAGCCCAAAGAGGACTGGCAAGAAGCGGGTTTCGTCTTTTCTTTAGCACACAATACTGTATGGTTGGGCGTTCTGGTTTTTGTCAATTATTTAGGAAGGAAATAAAATGGAACTGGGTAAACTGGGTGTTTGGTACTTTTTCGATGGCATGTCTTCAACCCAGGCTGCCGAGGCTGCGAAACGGGTCGAGGCGTTGGGTTACAGTGCCTTGTGGATACCCGAGACGGTAGGGAAAAATCCACTGGTGCTTGCCTCCTGGCTGCTCGCCAACACCGAGAAACTCATTCTCGCAACGGGCATTATCAACATCTATCACCGCGAACCAGGGGTTACACTTGCAGGGCAGAAGACGCTGGCGGAGCAGTCTGGCGGTCGCTTTCTGCTTGGAATGGGCGTGTCGCACAAACCGCTGGTTGAGGGCGTTAGAGGATTAAGCTACGGGCCTCCTGTCGCGACCATGCGAAGCTATCTGGACAAGATGGCGAGTGCACCTTATACAGGGTTTGCACCTGCGGATGAGCCGCCCACTCTAATTGCCGCACTCGGTCCCAAAATGCTCCAACTGGCGGCAGAGAAATGCCAGGGCGCGCATCCCTACTTTTCTTCACCGGACCACACGAGAATGGCCAGAGAAACCATGGGGGAAGATGCCTGGTTGTGCGTTGAGCAAAAAGTCATCCTCGAAACTGACGCCACCAAAGCAAGAGAACTCGCAAAACCCGTCGCCAGGATTTACCAGGGTTTACCGAACTATCGCAACAACTGGCTGCGTATGGGGTTAACCGAGGAAGATATTGATTCCTTGAACGACAGGTTTATCGACACAACGTTTGCCTGGGGCAGTGCCGACCAGATCAAGGCTCGCATTGAGGAACATATGGATGCCGGTGCGAATCACGTCTGCGTACAACCGGTAAATCCGAACGGGCAGTTCGGTGATCTGCACTGGGAATGCCTGGAAGCTCTCGCAGATTGAAGCTGACAACAGGTCTTTCATTATTACATTGTGTAAGATTGGATTATTGGAAATGTGATCACGAAAGACCTGACCCCAAGTGAATATGGGTGAAACGAGCTGGTCACTCAGGTTGAACAGCCGAGAAATTTTCTCAACCAATCTGGATCATGGCTGCAAAAGTCATATGAAAAGAAAAGATGCTTTAGGAAACCGGAAACCACAGGAGACCAAAGCCAAAGGAAGAACGCCGCGATGAACAGGACCCAGGACAACTCCTTTAGCCTTATCAAGACGATGAGTTTAAGCAATTCAGCTCTATTTTCTTCGAGCCGAATCGCGTTTTTCAAGTTGCGATAGTCACTAACGCTGTCGAAAAATAACGGCCGGACATACCAGCGAACTTCGTATCCTCGTCGATCAAGGATATATTTGACGAGGTAATAAATTGCAATGCTGATGATAAACAAAAAAACTGCAACATCATGCGGGTTAGTCGTTAAAACACTAATTTTCAAGAGTAGCTTCATCCAGTCCGATCGCACAACCCTTGCCATGTGGCGGTTCAAGGTCGCCTCAACACACATCTCCGGGAGAATACATGAGCGTTAAATTCCAAACAGTCAACTGTTTGCACGATGTTATAGTTAGATTATAGTAAATAGACTGATAATAGACTCGACTACTTAAGAATTTAGCCCTTATGAGGACACGCGATTGACGATACGTTATGGCATTATCGGCACAGGCATGATGGGCTGCGAGCACATTCGCAATCTCGTAGCAATGGACGACGTGGATATCACGGCGGTGGCAGATCCTAACGAGAAGCCACGAAGATGGGCATCTAAAGTCTGCGGCGACCGCTTTTCTCCGCGCATTCATGAAAATTACCAGGACATCCTGGATGCCGATGACGTGGATGCGATTGTTATTGCTTCACCCAACTTTACGCACATCAACATCATGCGGGATGTCTATAAAACCGACAAGCATGTCATGCTGGAAAAGCCCATGGGTACAACACTTGCTGACGCCATGGAAGTTAACGAGGGGGCAAAGGTGCACAAAGGGGTCGTCTGGGTCGGCCTTGAATATCGCTACATGGCACCGATCAATGCCCTGCTTCAGCACCTGCCAACTGTCGGTGACGTCAAAATGTGTGCTATTCGCGAACATCGATTCCCCTTCCTCAAAAAGGTGGAGAACTGGAACCGCTTCAATCGAAACACCGGCGGGACGCTGGTCGAGAAGTGCTGCCACTTCTTTGACCTGATGAACCAGGTGGTGCCCGGTGAACCCGTACGCGTGATGGCATCCGGCGCGCAGTCCGTCAATCATCTCGATGAAGCTTACGATGGCGAAGTGCCGGACATCCTGGACAACGCCTACGTCATCGTCGAGTACGACAGTGGCGCCAGAGCAATGCTGGATCTTTGCATGTTCGCCGAGGGCTCTCGCCATGAACAGCAGATCGCGATAACCGGTGACATTGGAAAGCTTGAGACTACCGTGCCGGGTGATGAACTTTACATCAGCAAACGGGAAGGTACGACCGGTGAGGCAGTACCCATACGCATGGACGCCAGGGTTAAGGAAGTTGGGCTGCATCATGGCGCAAGTTTCCTCGAACACCTGGCATTCATTGACGCCATTCGTTCCGGCAAACCACCGGCGGTAACGACAGAAGATGGACTCTGGTCCGTCATCATTGGTCTCGCCGGGCAGCAATCCATTGAGACTGGCCAGCCAGTTACTATCAAATCGATGTTCCATGAGCAGGACCTGTAAAGAAGATGCGCGAGTCATTTGAATCAATCAGGGATATCCCACATTTCAGTAGGTTCCACCCGATTAATGACTGATATGAACTTCCCCGTCATTATCGAAAACAATGCTGGCCTCGAGGCCATGCCCCGGGTTGCGAGCTGGCTTTCTGCCAAGTGTGAAGTGTTTAAAGGCCAACTGGCGACAACCGGTGCGCTGCTGTTTCGCGGCTTCCCCGTGAAAACAGCGGATGACTTTGACACCTTCTCATCCGCGTTTGGCTACGGTGACTTCACGTACCAGCAATCACTGTCGAATGCCGTTCGTATCAACCACACGTCCAGGGTGTTTAGCGCCAATGAGGCACCCCCGGATATTGAAATTTTCCTGCATCACGAGATGGCGCAAACCCCCCTCTCCCCGGAGAAAATTTTCTTTTGTTGCCTGAGTGCGGCAGAAAAAGGTGGTTCGACGCCCCTCTGTAGATCTGATCTATTATATGCGGCCTTTAAGGAGCGACACCCCGAATGGGCAGCACAGTTTGCATCCCACGGTCTGAAGTACATGATGAAAATGCCGCTGATGGACGATGTCACATCCGGGCAGGGTCGCAGCTGGCGCAGCACACTCAGTGTCGAAACTGTCGCAGAGGCAGAGAATAAACTGAGTGCACTGGCTTACACCTGGCAATGGCAGCAAGATGAGTCACTCGTCACCAGAACGCCAGTGCTGCCAGCTATCAAAGTGCTGCCTGACGGCAGCGAATCGTTATACAACCAGGTTATCGCAGCGCACCTGGGCTGGAAGCGCACCGGCAAAAGCGCGGACGACATGCTGACATTTGGCAATGATGAAGCCATACCACAGGAGTCACTTGCGGCATTGGTGAGTATTGCCCGCGAGTTCACAGTACCCCTTGCATGGCAGGACGGGGATGTTGCCCTGGTCGACAATCATCGCGTGATGCACGGGCGTCACCCCTACAGTGGCTTGCGTAAGCGCAATGTTGTTGTCTGCCTCGCGCGAGATGTGTGAAGTGACTCAACGTGTATGCAATCCCTGGATGCAGGCGCACAGGATGACGCATGAACATACTTGAGGGTGTAAGAGTACTCGATCTCAGTCGGGTTATTTCAGGGCCTTTCTGCAGCCGGATGCTTGGCGATCTTGGCGCAGAGATCATCAAAGTCGAGTCACCCAGAGGGGATCAGCTGAGAGCAGCGACCCCCAAAAAAGGTGGAATCTCGGCAGGATTCACCCAATTCAACGCTGGTAAGAGAAGTGTCTGCATCGACTTTACCGAACCGGAGGGTGTCGATCTCATCAAGCAGCTGGCGGCCAAGAGCGATGTGCTGCTCGAGAATTTCCGCGCGGGTCTGCTCCCTTCGATAGGCCTGGGCTATGACGATATCAAGTCGATTCACCCAGGCATCATCTACTGCTCGATTTCGGGATTCGGGCAGGACGGACCGGATGCCGGTAGACCTGCCTACACAGATATCATTCAGGCGCTCAGCGGTCTGGATTATGCCTTCCAGAAAATGTCCGGCAATACCACCGACAGCCCGCCAGGAGTTCCGGTGTCACTCGCAGATACCTGTGCGTCCCTGAACGCGACCGTGAGTATCCTCGCTGCCCTGTATCACCGGGCAATGACGGGTCAAGGCCAATACATAGACGTTTCCATGCTCGATTCCCTCATCGCGTCCAACGATTCCACTCTGCAGCGAGCCATCTTCAGCGGCGGTGAACCAGAGAAACCAAATATGATTTTCCGCCCCCCACTGCAGATGAAAGATGGATTCATGGCTGCTTCTGTCGCCCTCAGCTTCGAAAAAGTAGTGCTGGCTATGGATCGCCCGGAACTTATCGTCGATGAGCGCTTCAAAACAGACGCTTTACAAAAGAAGAACATGGCGGAGTACATTTCCATTGTTCAGCAGTGGGCGCTTGGTCAGACGGTCGCTGACGCAAGTGCTATCTTCGACCAACTCGATATCCCTTACGGCAAGGTGAATTCCTCAACCGAAGTATTAGCCAGTGACATAATTCGTGACCGAAAAATGAAGGTCGACTTGAAGTTGGCCGATGGAACAGAAACATCGGTGCTCAACACACCGTTTAATTTTTCCTCCGGAAAGTCAGAGCCTGGGGGGCCACCCCCGCTACTGGGAGAACATAGCGACGAGGTCCTGCGCGATCTGCTGGGATTGTCGGACGCTGCCCTTCAATCACTGATCGACAATGAAATCGTTCTTACTAACGGATCAGGGAATTCATCATGATTATAGATATCGAATGCGACATTCCGACAAAGGAAGTCAAGGAGGCCGATCTCGTGTCGCTTGAGACTTCAGAAGATGAGGGGATGGGCAACTACATCAATATCTTCGGCGCAAAATGGGCAGAAGATGCCGGCATGAACAACGACGAATTCGAATCCATCAAGGCTTCCATGAGCCCGATGGAGGTGAGAAAAGTCATCGCAGCGAGAGCGATCGATACGGCGCCGAGCGAGGAAGAATTCATCGCCATGCTGGATGATGCAGGAATTACTCAGGCGTGTATTGGCACGGGTCGGCACGCATCGCCTGCCCACACGCTGGACCTGGCCGACAGGTATCCGGCCAGGTTTATTCCCTGGGCCCGTATCAGTCCCAACGCAGGTATGACCGGCGTCCGGGAACTGGAATCGCTGGTGAAAGAACGTGGCCTCAGGGGACTCGAGGTCTCGAGTTTCAGAGAGAAGATGCGAGCCAATGACAAGAAGTACTATCCCCTGTATGCCAAGTGCGTGGAGTTGGGTATTCCGGCTCGCGTTTATTGCACCATGAACTATGCTTCCGACCGGCCGATGGATCTGGGTCGCCCGCTCTATCTGGACGAGGTTTGCAGTGACTTTCCAGAGCTGCAGGTAATCGCCGCACTGGGTGGCTGGCCCTGGGTGGCGGAACTGGTGGGTGTCGCCAGGCGGCACCAGAACCTCTTTATCGATCTCGCAGCACACAGGCCGGCACACATCCCGAAACCCGGCAGTGGCTGGGAGATGATGCTCCAATTCGGCAACACCCTGCTCGCCGATCGCATGCTCTTCGCCAGTTCATGGATGACATTGGGACTTTCGCCGAAGCAAGTGGTCGATGAATTCAACACGCTGCCTATCCGGGACAGCGTGAGACCCAAGTGGATGGGTGAAAACGCAGCAAGGTTGTTGGGACTACAAGCATCCAACTGATTCGCGGCCAAGTAAATCACAGGTGCTGGCGAACGAGGTGACCTAGTTTTGCAATTCATTGAACCAACTTCAGACCGTCTACCTCGTCAACTGGCGCAAGACTTTGCTGCGCGCTATGGATGCCAGGTTAGTGAGGTCAGGCTGATTCGATCACCCTACCGACTATGTCCTATTGGCGCTCATATTGACCACCAGCTGGGCACCGTCAGTGCGATCGCCGTTGACAAGGGGATACATCTGGCGTTTGCACCAAACACGGATCACGTATTACGTATCAGCAGTCGTGGATATCCCGGGCTGATTGAAATTAATCTGGAACACTTCGAGCGAATGGGGGACTGGGCCGACTATGCCCGGGGGGCTTTAATGGCGATTGGTGATGGCTACACAGCAAAGCAGGGTGTTTCCATGCTTATCGATGGGTACCTTAGCGAAGCGGGCATATCCTCTTCTGCGGCCGTCGGGCTTGGTTACCTGCTGGCACTCTCGATATCCAATGGCATTGAACTGGATGATGCCGCGCTGATTGAGCTTGATCGCGTCATCGAAAACGACTTCATTGGTCTTAAGAACGGTATTTTAGATCAATCCGCCATTACACTTGCTCGAAAGCGTCAACTGACGGTAATAGATTGTAAGCAACATTCATTCACACATTTCGCCCAGGTGCAGCCATTTACATTTCTAGCAGTTTACAGTGGTGTCAAAGAGCCGCTGGTTCAATCTAACAAGTTTAACAATCGGGTTGACGAATGTTTTGATGCGGGTTCAGCTTTGGCCAGGTTGACTGGCAGAAAAATCAATTCACGGGTACCACTTGGTGCTTCTTTATACGATGAATGGCAGGCATATCAATCTGATCTTGCGCCATTACATCAACGCCGGGCTCGCCATTTTTTTACAGAGTCGAAACGGGTCCTGGAAAGCGCCCTTGCCTGGAAGCAGAGCGATCACGCCGCCTATGGTGCGTTAATGGATAAATCCTGCCAAAGCTCCATTATGGATTATGAGACTGGCTCGCCAGAGATGATCGCATTGTATGAATGTCTTACCAACACCGACGGTGTTTACGGTGCACGGTTCTCAGGTGCCGGATTCCGGGGCTGCGCCGTTGCGCTGATTAATCCTGCAGCGACGACTGATATTATCGAAAGCGTCTCGATCAGATACCGTAAACGATTCCCGCACCTGGGTAAAAAAATGTGGGCTTTTACCAGTCAGGCAAGCCAGGGATTGGGCCTGATATGAAGTGCCTCGTGCTAGCCGCTGGGTACGGGACAAGAATGGTCGAAGTGACCGGAAATATTCCCAAAGCTCTCATCAAGCTGGGGGGTATCACAATATTAGACCGTTTGCTGGAATCACTGGCGGAGCTTGAGGTGGACGTTCATCTCGTCACAAATGACCGATTTTTGTCCCAGTTCCGTGCCTGGCACGAGGATGCTAGCTGGCCTTTAACAATCATTAGTGATGGATCGACCCATATCGACAATCGATTGGGTGCAACCGGTGACCTGGCATTTTCGATCGAGGCGTTTGGGTTCAAGGACGATTTGTTCGTCGTCGCGGCCGACAACCTGCTGAACTTTTCAATGAAGGGGATGCTCGCAGAATTCTACCGACACAATCAAGTTGTCATAGCCGTTCGACGCAATACCAGTCTTGAAGATCAAAAACGGCGTGGCGTTGTCGAGCTGGCACCTGACAATACCATTCGTCAATTCCAGGAAAAACCAGAAAACCCTACCAGCCTGATGGTCGCCGCTCCCCTGTATATGATTCCAAAAGAATTGTTATCTGAAATTGATCATTACCTGGAAAAAGGCGGGAATCCGGATGCACCGGGGTTTTTGATGGAGTATCTGGTCAAGAATCACACCGTGAGAGCGTGGCAAATTCCAGGGGAAATCATCGATGTAGGCAACCTTGATTCGTATCGTCAGGCACTTCAAAGATTTACCTGATGAAGCGCGCCAGCCGGTGTACAACAAACCATACCAATCCAACAACAACCGCGATCAAAACCAACACCACCCCCATTCCCAACTTTGCCAATAGTGGAAAACCTCCCCCTACATTAAAATCCATCGGTTCGTAGACAAATAGTGAATCATCTGCCTCGCCGCTATCATAAAAGCTGGTTAATAATCGCTCAATCGCTTCCGGTTGCAAACTCATCACATCATTGACGTGCCCCATTTCAGATAAGATGACCTGTGTACCTTGGTTTAAAGCTGGCATCAGGTCATCAGTTGCAAATTCGACCGGGGTTGAAAAATCGATGTTACCGCCGATCAGCAACGTTTCCACATCAGTGGGATGTATCTGGTGGTATTCCTCGGGCATCAACGGCGTCGGCCATGTCACCCCATCCTCATCGGTTGCGCTGCCCCAAATCAATTTAGAAAGAGGTGCACCGATAATCGAATCTTGCGGATCCATTTCGGTGAAATAATCACGACTCGGATCATAATCTGAGCTGACTCCCTTCGAAAAGAATTCACCATAGACACTCATATTGGGGAGCACAAAATCATACGCCAGTGACATTAATGCCAATCCACTGGGATCACCTTCTTCAGCGGCCAGCCATGCGCTAAATGCCATGGCAGCGGTATCACGATGGTATAACAGGGCGAAGGTCGTCCCTTTCACTTTGCCAGGATCAATCTTAAAAAACAGCCATCGCTCAGGCATATTATGACTGATATTTCGCATTGTATTGGCCAGGTCAGCAGTTCGCGGGTTGGCAGTTTTCGCGTACAGTCGGGCATAGTGCTCGATTTGTGCATCGATCATAGCCGGTTCCCACACGAAGCGGCCTGGCGGGTTCACGCCGATCATTGCTGAACGAGCGATGCGGGTGGGATGCTGATTGGCGTAAAGTTGCGCCACCCGCGTCCCATAACTTGCGCTGAGCAAGTTGATACGCTCGTAACCAAGCCCCTCTCGCGCCACTTCCATATCACCAATCACTTCCTGAATCGTGTAACCGTCTAAATCGACCCCTTCCACCTGTAGTCGCCCGGCGCATTGGCGCATGGCCGCCGACAGTCCAGCACGCGATCGCGCATTGAGTATATCGACCCCATCGCCCTTGATCGCCTGAGCAACTTCGGGACAATCTAATATGACGGAACCATCCACACCGCGATAGCCGACCATCACAAAGTCATGGTTAACCAATATGGCCGCAAACGGTTCAACCTGCATATTGCTACTCCCAGGACCACCTCCCAGAAAGAAGATTGGCTCAGCATGCTTTTCTGATATGGCGCGAATGCGAGTGATGGGCAGAGCAATAAGACGCGAATCAGACTTCGCCCTATTTTCCCGAACGACGACTGAGCCACAATCAGCATCGTAATCGCCCGATTCGATTTCGATTGTGCAAGGTTCTAACGCCAGATCGCCCGCCTGGGCATTATCAGACACGGTTACAATCGATTCTTCCTTACTGTGAAAATAGATGATCGAAACAGCTGCTATCGCAACAAAAATAATCGCAATAAAGCCTGATTTGGTTTTTTGTTCCTTTAATGTCTTCATCTCGCTTCAGCCGTTATGGATCGGATCTCCGAAACTGTTTTTCACGGCTTGCAAGACCCTTTCATTGTGACTGCGCAAGCGATAATCATCCGTCTGATCGATCCAGCGAACGATGCCTTCTTCATCAATCAACAAACTGGTGGGGATTGCCATGGTTTTGATACTTGGAACCATCGCCAGTTGTATACCGAACAGATTAAACTTCCCGACAGAGACTTCGATTGCCTTGTGGTGTTCAACACCATAATGACGAATGATCTTGAGTGTCGAATCCGTGAGCAACGTCATCGCAAGCCCGTCTCTTTGTTTGTGTGTGGCTGCGACTTCAACGTTTTCTTTACTTAGTGCTATGACCTTGACGTTGTATTCAGCAAGTTCATCCCTCATTTCTTCGAAGCGCTGTAACTCAGCGCAGCAGTAGGGTCACCACGAACCGCGGAAAAATTTAAACAGAATTCTTTGGCCACGCCAATCATCAGAACTAACCAAAGCGCCGTTTGAGTCAAGAGTCTCAAAGGCAAGCATCGGCGCATCCAGGCGCAAGGTGTGTAACTTCACTGCTTAAGCCAAAAACAATACTGCTAATCGCAAAAATTAGCCCAGCGCTCTGAGTTACAAACATCAGCATGGGGACTTTGGGTACAACATCCCTGGGAATGGTGGACAAGTAATGTCCCCAACCACCAAATACCAAAACAAATCCAAGAACAGCGAAGAACCAAATTGTCGTGCTCATGTCCATTTATCAAAACCTTAAAGTGATTTTGACCATCATTACATATTTGCGAACTTGCAAACGAAATCCATAAACATCAAAACAATACTAGAATGTTGCTTCCACTGTTGCCGTCAGGTCTTCCTTCGCAGTCTCCCGAAGAGGATGGCCATGGGCGCCGATCATGTGAACAAATTCAAGCTGGGTGAGTCTTTCGAAATCGGACTTCAAGGACCCTCCCGCTGGCGTCATTCGCTTGCGCCAGGGTGGACCGATCTGTGCCGGGCGGCGCAGAAATCCGATGAGATGAGCAGCCAGCTTTGCGGGAAGGCTGCATCCTTTGGTATTGTTCCAGTGCTGGACAGAATCACAGGTGATCAGGATACCGCCGCCACGTGCGATCAACAAAGCGCCCTCCTTATTTTGGGTGTCGAGGAACTCGAATAGCTCAGCGTCGGGAATCGGAAGTGAACCTTCACTCAGTTTTTCGTCAGGTGTTGGATCTTCTGGACGCGCCCCGTCGGGCAGCGCCCAATAGGTAGCACCAAACCGCTCCAGATAGTAAGCGTCGTCCATGCCGTGCATAAAGCCAATTTTCACGACATGATGCACCGTACCCAATTTTTCAAGCTCTGCCTCACCGGCAGCAGACAATCGAACCGGTGAAACGACGACGAGTTCTTCGCCATTGCGAACAATCACCATGTTTCGAGTCAGGCGCATTCCCGGTGCCAATTGGACGGAGCCCTGAACCCAGAAAACATCGTCGACGATTTCTTCAATCGGCCCATGTGACATGGCGACTGCATGATTGGCCATCGCTAAATACTCTCAGACTCCTGTACCTCTACCTTACTTGAACATTCTAGAGAAAACGTAGTTTATTTTCCTTATTTACGTGAAACGCAATCGACGCTGTAAACACGATTACGCACCCAACAACGGTAAGTGTTTTCTCTGGTGATTGGTCAAGGTCAGAAAGATACAGTGCGTGAGCTCCCTGACAGGGATTTTGTCTTTTTTATCAAACACAATCGCCCGGTTCCCCTCGAACTCAAATGTGTCGCGATAAAGTTCTTTGAAGGTATCAACCAATTGAGTCTGGCAATGGAAAAACATGGCATATTGATCAGGCGTTGAATCCTTCCACCCTATGCGGAGTGTACTCCCCTTTTTGGTGATATAGCTGGGCTCGCCCCATCTCAGGGTTTCTTCAATGCCTCCAACCTCAGAGTATTTTGCACCGGTGTCCAGTACCAGCTGCCGTAAGCGCAACATTTTTTGCCGTACGGGCCTCGGGTAGTTGTCATATACCAGTTTGACGGCGAAGGACTCGAATTCATGTTTTTCATGACGCCACGCTATTGCACCATACAAAACGCATTGAGTTTGTTTCCATCCAGATCACGGAAGTATCCCGCATAAAATCCGTCTTCACCCCGAGGCCCGGGGGCACCTTCATCTGCCGCACCGAGTTCCACAGCCCTGGCATGAAGTTTCTGCACAATTTCGGGTGATTCCACCATCAAAGCAACCATTGTGCCATTGCCCGCGGTCGCGGTCTCTCCATAAAGCGGGTCGCACCGATGACTTCTAAAAGTGCATCATAAAATCCTACCGCGCGATCCAAATTGTTTGTACCTAATGTGACGTATCCGATCATTTCGAGCTCCTTGTATGTGCCACAGTGTGACAGTGATGCGAGATGTCACTATACGACAGCGATACTGACAGCCTTATGTCAGGAGTGTTTTACAGCCCGCCACCAAAAGTGATCATAAGTTCCTCAGCTGCCATTGCCAGTGTATTCCCGAGCTTAACTGTTTCAATCTTTACCAGGATACCGCTGACAGCCGCTGAGTTAATTCCTCCAGGCCCTTTCCTTTGTTACTGATTTTCCAGGCGAGAAAATTTTCGGGGCCAGTATCACCACCCAGATCCAACGGTATGAGTTTGCCACTGTTAAGGTGACTTTGAATACGATGTGGCGGCAGATGACCGATGCCAATCCCTGCCAGTATTGCTTCGAAATTTTAACCGATATTTTGCACGAAGAACATTTGTCCGTCGCTGCTTAAGCCTTCACTTCGCGCAACGTCAACCATCGACGTATCATGTGTGGTAACACGGCGGACTCTAGGAAGGGCTGCCTCAAAAGCTTCGGGATTACCAGCCAAGCCAGCCATTGGATGATGAGAAGCAATCACCGGCAACAGGTCGCCGCGAGTCAATGGTAAAGCGCGGTAGCCCTTTTGTAGCGGAACTGGCCCTGGCGAGCCTACTATCAGATCAACCCGGCCTTGCTCAAGAGCCTCCCATCCACCGTTAAGCACAGATTCGCAGACATCGATTTCAATCGTGGAATACTCCTCGAGAAATTCGCGAAGAACGCCGAAAAAGACCGAATACGATTGATGTGATTCTACCGCGATACTGATACGGGGCTCCCAGCCTGTGGCCACTTCTTTTACCTTGTTCGCCAGTCGCGCGGTAATTTGAAGTATTTCTCTACCCTCTGAAAGCATTAGTCGTCCTGCTGGCGTCAGTACCGAGCGACGCCCCTGGCGCTGAAACAGTGCAACACCCAACTGCTCTTCCAGCTTTTGCACTGCGTAGGATACGGCCGACGTCGCTTTGTTCAGTTCTTCAGCTGCTTTCGCGAAGCTTCCGCGCCGATCGATAGCGTCGAGCGTCTCAAGAACCTCTATAGTCACGGGATTCCTTGCCATTTAGTCGGGCCAGTATAGTTCTAATACTTAGAACATTCTAAACAGAAAGTAGCCCTTATTGCGAACATTACGATCATTACAATGGCGCCATCATTTAAACAAACACACAAATACAACATTGGAGCGGCAATTATGAAATCCCTAATCAACCAGATAATCACCTCGACCAGCGGCTTGGAAACCTTACCTCTTCGGACCGGCGCCGGTGTGATCTTCGCAGCGCACGGCGCACAAAAATTGTTCGGCTGGTTTGGCGGATATGGCCTGGAAGGCACTGCAGGCTGGATGACTTCAATTGGGCTTGAACCGGGACTGCTTATGGCAGCAATGTCTGGCAGTGCGGAATTTTTCGGCGGTTTGTTTCTGATGGTCGGCGTACTGGTACACCCGGCTGCTTTGATACTGGCAGTCACCATGACCGTGGCGATCGTCACGGTTCACCTGCAAAACGGCCTCTTTCTGGCGAACAACGGCTACGAGTTTGGCCTGGCCTTACTGGCGATTAGTGTTGCTCTGATATTCAGGGGTGCAGGTAGCCTGAGTGTTGATCGATTACGCCACACCCAACGGGTGAAATAACGCTACCTATAGAACATTAACCTCATTGGAGAAAGAGCATGACCGTATTACATATCAATAGCAGCGCACAGCTGAGCAATTCAAATACTCGTAACATTGGGCAGTACCTTGTTGAGGCGCTGGGAGAGCCGGTCATCAGCCGCGATCTGGCGCAACAAGCCTTACCACCCATCAGTGCAGAGGACCTGATTGCCGTTCACAGTACAACCGACAGCCAACGTGCCAGTTTGCAGCCACAACTAACCTTATCAGAGCAGTTGATCGATGAATTAAAAAACGCCGAAACCCTGGTGCTAAGCGCGCCGGTGTACAACTTTGGAATTCCAGCCTCACTAAAGCAGTGGATTGACGCCGTCTGTCGTGTTGGTGTTAGCTTTGAATACACCCCTCAGGGACCAGTAGGTTTGCTCGGACTAGAGCGTGCCTTCATTATCACTGCTACGGGTGGTACGCCTATCGGCAGCGAGATAGATTTTGCCAGCCGCTATCTGGAGCACATCTGTGGGTTTTTAGGTGTTAGCGAGGTGTTTCATATCGACGCCAGTGGTTCGAAAGGTACGCCTGAGGAGGTGATTACCCAGGGCAAACAACAGGTAGATAGCCTGATCTCGACTCTTTCTACCAACCAAATTTTGGGAGTAGCGTAATGGGATTCTTACAGAAGGGTAAATGGGTTGATCAATGGTACGACACTGACAATAGCAGTGGTGAGTTTCGCCGTCAGGATAGCCGCTTCAGAAACTGGTTGACCGTAAACGGCGAAGCAGGCCCCGAGGGTAAGCCCGGCTTCAAAGCACAGCAAGGGCGTTACCACTTGTATGTGTCAATGGCTTGCCCCTGGGCGCATCGCACACTAATCTTCCGCCAGCTCAAGCAGTTGCAAGACTATATTGATGTCACTGTGGTCGAACCGATCATGCTGGAAAATGGCTGGGAGATGAGCGATCCGCTCTATGACCTGGGCTTTCTCCACCAGCTGTATGTAAAAGCCGATGCCAGCTATGAAGGCCGCGTTACGGTGCCGGTATTGTGGGATAAGCAAACACAGACCATTGTCAGCAACGAGTCCTCGGAGATTATCCGCATGTTCAATACGGCGTTTGACCATTTGACGGGCAACACCAGCGATTACTACCCACAGGCTTTACACGAGACGATCCATACTTTGAACGATCGTGTTTACGACACCATCAACAACGGTGTCTACCGAGCCGGTTTTGCCACTACACAGGAAGCTTACGAAACAGCATATTACAGCTTGTTCGATTCGCTGGACTGGGTCGAGGGGCTGTTAACGCAACAGCGCTATCTCGCAGGCGATCAGTTGACGGAAGCCGATTGGCGCCTGTTTACTACTTTGATTCGTTTTGATGCTGTGTATTTCGGACACTTTAAAACCAATCGTCAGTTACTGGCCGATTACCCTGCCATTAGCGGTTATGTCCGCGAGCTGTATCAGGTGCCCGGAGTGGCTGAAACTGTCAACTTTGAGCATATTAAAACGCACTACTACGCCAGTCACCTGATGATCAATCCCACCGGTGTCATTCCTGTGGGACCGGCGCAGGATTTTACCTCCACCCATGGTCGAGAAGGGCTTAAGGCTGCTTAAGCCACCTGCGTCGCTGCAAATATTTGGAGAAAACAGATGAGAGAATTAATTCAAGTGCTATCAGCCCAGGCAACTCAAGATGGTGACGGCGTTAAAATTCATCGGCTGGCGGGTCGACACCTGCATCAGGTACTCAACCCCTACTTGATGATTGATGAAATCAATTCCGATACTGCCGCCGATTACATTGGCGGTTTTCCGGAGCATCCGCACCGCGGCTTTGAAACCATCACCTATATGAAAACCGGGCGTATGCGCCACCTGGACCATATGGGCAATGAAGGCACCATTGGTCCTGGCGATGTGCAATGGATGACCGCTGGAGCCGGTGTACTTCACTCTGAAATGCCCGAGCAGGATCAGGGCCTATTGCACGGTTTTCAGATCTGGCTGAATTTACCTGCCGCCGAAAAAATGAAACCAGCGGCTTATCAGGAAACTGTCAGTGCCGATATAACAGAACAGCGACTGCCTGACGGCGGGCTAGTTCGTGTCATCGCAGGTAATGTGAGAATGAATCAACAGGCGCTGCAAGGCCTTCTACCAGAAACTTCAACACAGCCCGTTTTGCTGGATATTCAATTAACCGCTAACGAAACCGTCGAATTGTCCTTCAGTACAGAAAACCCGGCACTGGTGTTTGTTTATAAAGGCGCAACGGATTTGGTGGCATCCCGCCAACTGGGCATCTACACAAACGGCAATGCATTGCACCTGGAGGCTGGACCCTCAGGCGTAGAACTACTGGTACTCAGTGGCCGTCCTATTAAGGAGCCAGTGGTCCGATACGGTCCTTTTGTGATGAATACGTCTGCGGAAATCGAGCGGGCGCTAAAGGACTTTCAGAATCCGGAATTTCTCAGCAAACTGGGGTCAGGTATTTCGCAATGACATTGAATTCGCCACAGCCGCGTTGTATTTCTTGACAAGGTACCTACATTGCCTGCGACTTTCCTTGGAAAGTGTAGGCCTTGCTGTGACACTTCCTGTGACAAAAAGTGAGGGCCACTTAAAGTGCCATCTATACAGGAGACTACACTAGTACTACTAAAGACTGGATTTTATTTGAAATGATGAGGGAAGCGTCCCTGCAAGTTTTCCAAACAGCTCCCGTTTAATACCCAGGAATCTGGAAGGAAGCGTTAACATCAACGGCGTGACAACCAGCGTTAACACCGTTGCAAAGGACAGACCATAAACAATACTACTGGCAAGCTTTACCCAGTAGGACGAGACCTGTCCACCATAAATAATGTCACGGTTAATAATGTCAATACTGACATTGCTGGCCAGTGGCAACAGACCAAGAATGGTGGTTACAGTCGTCAAGAATACAGGTCGCAAGCGTTGTGCACCGGTTTTTACGATTGCATCCACACCACCAATACCGGAACGTTGCAGGTCATTATAGGTATCGATCAGGACAATGTTGTTATTCACAACAATCCCCGCCAGCGCAACGATGCCAATGCCAGTAAGAATTGCACTAAACGTTTGATCGAAAATTAACAAGCCCAGCAGTACACCAGCCGTAGACATGACTACCGACGAGAGAATCAGGAACGCCTGATAAAAACTGTTGAATTGGGCGACGAGTAACACGAACATCAACAAAAGCGCCATCAGGAAGGCAAAGCCGATAAACTGCAGAGACTCATCCTGTTCTTCTGTCGCGCCTCGAAACTTTACTTTCACCCTGGGATTGAATTCTGCGTTTTCAACCCATAGTTTTATTTCACTCACCTTGTTGTCAGCAACAAAGCCAGGTTTCACGTTAGCGCGTACGTTCATAATGTACTCGCCATCAATTCGCTGTATAGAATCAAGTTTGTTTTTAGCGGTTCGCGCTACAAAGTTACTCAGGGGAACAGGGCCGTTTGCGGTCATGATCCGGAGATTGTCCAATACTTCAATGTTTCTCTCTGACCTGGGATAACGCAAACGAATTTCTACTTCTTCTTCAGCGTCGTCGGGTCGATATTCTCCTAAATAAAGCCCGTTGGTCACCAACTGCACAGCACTGCCCACTTCGTTCACATTAACGTTATACAACGCTGCTTTGGAACGATCAACGACAAGCTCCCATTCTATGCCAGGTAAAACTCGGGTATCTTCGATATCCCTGAGATCATCTCGTTGGTCGAGGTACTCCCGAATACTTGCAACAACAGGTTCAAGATCTTCTCGAAATTTTGAAGATACTTGAATCTGGACATCTTTACCCGTGGTGGGGCCATATTCCTGTTCCATAATTTCGAAATCAATCCCTGCCAAAGGAGCCAGTTTTTCCCGGCTCTCTTCCAATATTTCCAGGCCAGTTCTTCCGGCGTTACGTGCGCCCTCCATCTCCATAAATATCTGGCCAATTTGATCTGCCGGTGCGCTGCCACGAGAGAAGAAGCCGCCTTGTTGACCTGCGCTGGTACTGGTGAAATAGCTATCGACTCCAACGAGAGGCATTAGCGTCGTTTCCGTTTCCAACACCAGGTCACGTATTTCTTCCTTTGAGAAATTGCCCCGGGCACTGATACTCACCCGACCGAAGATAGGATCGTTTTTAGTAAAGTAAATAAATCCGGCGCTATGTTCGCCGTAGTAGCTGAAGATTGAATACAACACAGCCATAACAACTAACAGCACTCTCAAGGGGTAACGGAGAACCCGATCCAGGAACCGTGCATAGACACCAGTAAAACCCTTTAATGTGAGTACATCCCCGTGCTCCAGTATATAAAGTTGTGCTACGGATTCTTTGTCCATGCTGCCAACCTTCCCAAACAACGCACCCAGAGTCGGGCCAAAAAAAAGTGCGTAAAGTAGTGAGCCAACCAGCACCGCAAAGACGGTGATGGGCAGGTACATCATGAATTTACCGGAAGTGCCAGGCCAAAAAAATAGCGGTAAAAACGCAGCCAGCGTCGTTACTGTCGACGCCACGACGGGCCAGAACATTCGTTTAGATGCAGCTATATAGGCTTCCCGACTGGGTAATCCCTCTGCCATTTTGCGATCTGCATACTCCGTCACCACAATCGCCCCATCAATCAACATACCAAGCCCAAGTAACATGCCAAACATCACCATAAAGTTAAATGACAGTCCCATGGTGTTAAGCACCAGCAGAGCAAACAGGAACGACACAGGTACGGCGGCGCCCACCAGCAAACCAGAACGAATACCAAGTGCAGCAACGACCATGATCATAACCAGCGCCATTGCGGTAACAATATTGCCCTGTAGTTCCGTAACCTGTTGCTCGGCAAAAGGTGATTGGTCCTGACTGAAGATCAAGCTGATATCAGACGGGTAATCCTGGCCAATCTCAGCAACCAGCGCCCTTATCTTTTTATTCATGTCAATGACATTGGCGCCAGGACGACGCAATACTTCCACCGAGATTGCCGGTCTGCCGTTGACACGCGTATAACTTTCCCGGTCTTTAAACGTTCGCCGGACCGTCGCGATTTTGTCAAGCGTGACCACTGTTTCGCCTGTCGATTTGATTGGCAGATTGAAAACATCTTCCCTTGACTCAATCAATCCCGGAACCTTAACGGCAAAACGACCCTGTCCTGTGTCCATTGCCCCCGCCGCAATTAGTCGGTTGTTGTTACGGACCGCATTGAACATCTCCTGTTGAGAAATCGAATAGTGTTCAATTTGTAATGGGTCGATAATAGCTTCGAGTAGTTCTTCCCGATGACCGGCCATTCTTGCCTCCAGCACTTCCGGAATGGTTTCCAGCTCATACTTCAGGTTCACCGCAAGATGGTAGAGCACACGCTCAGGAACAGATTCAGAAGCCAGGCTGACAACAATCACCGGGAAATCCGTGATGGTGACTGCCTTGATTACGGGTTCTTCTGATGTACCGGGAATTTCTGACTGTGCCCGGTCAACTGCTGCCCGCACCTCACTAATAGCGATATCAGGGTCAAAGTCGATGTCAAATTCAAGCATCAGGTTGGCCAGACCTTCTCTTGCGTATGACCTGACTTCATCAATACCTTCCAGTGAACGTACTTCGCTTTCCATGGGTCGAACGATGAGCCGATCAGCATCTTCCGGCGAAATACCAATATGGGGAATCGTGACCATCACAATGGGAATAGTGATGTCAGGATCTGCTTCAACGGTGATTGTGCTTCGCGCTACGGATCCCGCCAGAACGAGCATCAACAGCACAGACAGGGTCGTCCGGCTATTATTGATGACCGCCTCCAGAACTCGATACATTATTTCGCCTCTGATACCGTCATGGTATCAACCGGGACTACCTCAACATACTGACCGTCAAACACCAGTTCCTGGCCCAGCGTAATCACGCGCATGGTTTGCGGCAAACCAGTCAACCAAATGCCATTGGTGGTATCATTGGCGATATTGACCTCAACGAACCTGACCTCGTCTTTTTCATTAACAATCTTGATGCCAATTGCACCCGCATCGTTCAAAGACAGCAATGCTGGCGTGACCCTATGTGCCATAACAGCCGCTCGTGGTAAAAAGACTTTCGCTGACAATCCATCCCTCAAGGCGAAGTCTTTATTAACAATCTCAACTTCAATACGGTAAGTCCGGGTAATTGAATCGGCGGCATGGCTGATAAAGCTGATTTCTCCCCGGGTTGTTTTACCTGAACTTACTTCAATCTGCGCTATGCTGCCAATTTCCAGGCTATCAATTTCCCGCTCTGATATGTGGGCTACCACCAGCATGGGGTCAGGATCAAGCACTTCAGCACAGACACTGCCTTTCTGCAGAAAGTCGCCAATATCGACGGGCCGTTCCTGCACGATTCCATGAAAGGGAGCGCGAATGGTGCGGTAGCTGACATCAAGCTCCTGGGTTTTCAGGTCCGCACGGGCATTGATGAGGTTAACCAGGGAATTGGCAATATTAACTTCTGCCTGATAACCCTGTTTTGACAACTTGAGGAATCCTTCGTGCTCAAGCTTGGCGTGTCGAAGTGAAGCCTTGGCCTTCTCGTACCTGATGTCACGATCTTCTTTCGCCAGCTCGCAGAGAATGTCTCCCTTTTCGACCACTGCGCCTTTTTCTACTGGCAGCTTGATTATTCGACCGCTGGTTTCTGATTTAATCTGAACGCTGCGTTTCGCCTGTGTATTGCCATTGCTGGCAACCAGTGAGACATAATATTCAGCATGGCTGATTCGAGTGCGAACACGGGGCTTTTTCTTTTCTGCAGTATCAAATTCTGCGACAGTCTCACCAGGCTGTTCAGCAGCAAACTGGCCAGATGCCAGCCAAAGTAATAGCACTATCGCAATGACTAATGCGATAGTATAGGTTGTTTTCACGACTTGCCCCCCCAGGAATTCTCCGGACAACCGGAGCAGCTATTCTACGCCCAATCAGAACACCAGTCGACCCAGGCTTTCCGCGACACAGCAGGGTTTTTCCTGGCCTTCAACTTCAACGACGAATCCCAGTTGCCTGTGCCTGCCGCGTCAATGATGTCAACCCTCGGGGTGGGAACACCCTATGATCCGACGGCCTTGTTGGCCCAGAATCCGGCACCTGTTTTGCCATCTGCCGGTTTCCGACCAGTGCAGAGCGGTTTCAATTTTACCGTGACCAATGTACCAGGGCCGACATGGACACAATACCTGGCCGGTTACCGGGTAGAAGCGATTTATGGCACCCTGATGCTCAGTGGAAACCTGGGGCTGGGCGTTTCGGTTGGCAGTTTCGACGGAAAGCTGGTGCTTGGATTCACGGCAGACCCAAGACTTGCCGATGTGGAGAAATTTAAACGTTACGTATCAGAAGCATTCGACGAGACGATGGATCTTGCCACGGCTGAATAAATCAAATCACTCAGATCCCGCAGCCTCATCCAGACCATAGGCCTGCATTTGGGCAAGGAATCCTTCGACGTCGTGACCCAGAATGAGCAGGTCGTGTTTCTTACCGTCACGATCTTTCACATGGTCCCTCAACATCGCTTCCCGCCTGAAACCTAATTCTTCAAAAACCGTGATAGCCGCATCCTGATCGAGTGTCATTCGGGCTGTCAGCTTTTCAAGCCCGCAATCGAGGCCAACGAGAAACGCTTCCTGGATCAGTTTTCTACCCAGCCCAATATCGCGCACGCCCTGCCCAACAAGAACCCGCAGTTCACCGACATGAGCTGAAAAAGACAACTTGTCTATCACAACCGCGGTCGTGCCGACAATTTGATCTCCCCGTCTGGCAACCACGCTGACAATTTCGCCTGCTTCGATTTGCTTCAGCCAGGCGGCGACCACTTTCGGTTCCTGAATGTCCCGGGCCAGAAACAAGAGGTCATGGGAGGGTAATTGGCTGACAAATTCGAAAACATCGTCTTTGTCACTACCGGTTAACAGTGAGAGTCCAATGGATTCACCCTTCAGCGTCACCTCAACAGGGTATCTTCCGTCCAGATCACTCATACTGATCGCTCCGACAACCAGGTCTCAAGTGCAGGCCACATACGCTTCACCGCTCTTGGACCGGCGATAAGGCTGACATGCCCACCTTTCAACACAAGTTCCTCCTTGTCTTGCGAACCAACAAGGTCAAGAAGTGGCTTGGTGGATTTGTAAGGCGCAATATGATCATGCTCCGCCATTACATTCATGACGGGAATCTTAAGGTTAGCCAGGTTCGCATCTTTGCCGTTGATCTTCAGCGTACCCTTATAGAGCTTGTTTCCCCAGAGCAATTCCTTCGTCGTATCACGATAGTATTCACCGGCAAGGGGCAGTGTCTCGTTACCCCAGCGCTCAAAAGCCTGGTAGGACCGAACATATTCATCGTCCCATATTTGATTCCATAATCTGAGCTGACCCGCAGTTTTTTGCGCTGGACGCAACATCTCGAATCCTCGTTCAATAAACTCGCCGGGAATGATGCCGAGGCTGTCAACCAACTGATCCACATCCAGATACCTCTCATCGGACCAGATTTTGAACAACCCCATTTCTGCCTGGTTTACCGGCGTCGTCAGGCAAACAAGGTTCTTCAGAGGACCTTCGGTATGGGTTGCGGCATAAATCAGCGAGAGAACTCCACCCTGGCAATATCCCACAATGCTGACATCAGGCTCGCCACAATCCGCTTCAATCTTTTGGACGCAGGTTGGAAGAAAATCATCCGTGTAATCAGCCAGGCGTAAACCTCTTTCTGATGGCATTGGGGGTTCCCAGTCCACGACATAGACATCGAAGCCGCGTTTCAACAGGAACTCCACCATGCTTTGACCAGGCAGCAGATCAAAGAGATAGCCACGATTGGTCGTCGCCATAACAATCATTATCGGTACCCGATAAATCTCATCAGACATGGGATGATAGTGGTAGAGCCTGAGTGTACCCCGGCTGTATATCAGATCCTTGGGTGTCAACCCAACACTTGCCGGTGCTGAATTAACAAACTGGACCCCCTTAATTGTTCGCTGAATAGTTTTCTGGACCAGGTCCTGCATCTGGGACATTAGCTGATTGTCATCCGTCTCTTTGGCTACCATAAGCGATCACTCCTTGGGTGCGTCTGCTGAATCTGCCTTGGGCGTTGGCGTCTTTGTTCTGGGTGGCGATGGACGTTTTGTCGCAACGCGCTGACCTTCGGGATCCAACAGCTGATCAAGCTTCTCTTCCATTCGGGTAAGCCTGTCAGTGAGCATTCGAACATTTTCACCGATTTGTAGAACATCATCCCGACTTGGCATGTTAACGTTCAGCAGCTGGTCGGTCATGGTTTCCTTAAAACGGGTTTGCATCTGCAGCTGCAAATTCTGAAATTGGTTCATCGACTGACTGTATTGTTCAGTTCCCATGAAATCGTTGTAAGCCTTGTCAACTGATCGCTCCCATTGGGTCACGTACTCCTGGAACTGTGCTGCGAGATCCAGGTTGGGTTTGTCATCTGCCATGAGGGTATGTTCCTTTTTTGACCGCTTTTGCTTCATGAGAACGATATCACAGGTTAGCGGTTCTGAGTCTTATTACTGCCATAAGGATGTCAGCAGTGATGTGCTAACGTTCAGATTCACAATGGCACAGGTGTGACCTATGGATAAGCCACTACAGGGGAAAATCGCCGTCGTCGCCGGTGCAACCCGGGGCGCGGGGCGCGGCATTGCCCGGATGCTGGGAGAGGCAGGCGCTATCGTTTACTGTTCCGGCAGAAGCACAACCGGTAACTTGTCTGACATCGGTCGCCAGGAAACCATTGATGAAACTGCTGTTCTGGTGACAGAAGCCGGTGGTCACGGCATCGCCGTGCGTACTGACCACAGCAGGGCTGAAGACGTTGAGTCATTGTTCGCTCGGGTCAAAGACCAACACGGCCAACTGGATCTTTTGGTAAACGACATCGGCGGCGAGAATCTTGCAGAGTGGAAGCCATTCTGGGAAGCCGATCTAGCGTTGGGGTTTAGTTTTCTTGATACCGCGGTCAGGACGCACATTCTTACCAGCCGCTTCGCTGTGCCATTAATGCTGGAACAGAAAGCAGGCTTAATTATCGAGATTACCGATGGTGATCATGCCGGGTATAGGGGAAACCTGTTCTATGACCTGGTGAAGAACCAGTTGATTCGTTTTGCATTTGCCCTGGCGAGTGAACTCAAATCCAAGGGCATCAATGTACTGGCCCTGACACCGGGATTTTTACGATCCGAAATGATGCTCGATAATTTAGGTGTGACGGAAGCAACATGGATGGATGCAGCTGAAAAAGCCCAGGGGTTTTGTGAGTCAGAAACGCCCTGCTTCGTGGGTCGCGCAGTCGCGGTATTAGCTGCGGACCCAAATATTGCGACAAAATCCGGTGGCGTATTTTCCAGCTGGGATCTCGCTAAGGAATACAATTTTGATGACATCGATGGACGTCGTCCCGACTTTATGGGTTATGTTGAAACGTCGATCAGTGAAATTCTGGACAACGGCGGACCCAGAACCGATGAGGATAAATACTGGGTAAGTGCCTGGCAGTTGCAGTTAAAAGACGATGTCAGGTGGAGAGATCTCATGGCCCGAATAGAAGCAATTCAAGTTCAACAACCAAAGGTTAGTTAGAACAGGCTGCTGCTGTCTGCATCGATTCGAAAAATGTCGTTTTTTCGCCAATGTGGTGGATGAGATCAGGTTTCACCCCGAATTTTATTACTCCTCCCCCAATAGGATTCGTTCAGCCTGGTCAGCGGCATATTCCGCTTTAGATCTCTTCAGGGGTACAACTGCCAATAGGATGATCGAGACTAACAAACGGGTAATCAGGCAGGCCCATTACCCTCGCAATGTTACGTGGCGTGACGATCGTTATCACAAACAATGGAAAGTGGTGCCGATACCGATCTTATCAGTAGAGGTCCTGACCTGTTTCTTCGAGCAAACCACGAGACTTTCGTCGTTTGTACCAACGTGCATCTTGGAGTAATCTCTATCCCATGACGTCACTCATGGGAGGCTAGCTATGAGTAAGTCCCTTTTGATATTTACGGTGTTATCTGCGCTATATGCTTGTTCAACTCAGCCATTGAGTACACCCGTTGAGGAATCCAGCGTACCGCCGCCCCTGCCAATTGATGAAACCCAAAGTGCACAAGTTGAACTCGAACGACCCCAACCCGTCATGATCTGCGAACGGGAACATGTCACCGGGACTCATTTTCAACGCACGGTGTGTCGCAGCAGAGTGTCCGAGGAAGATCGGGTCCAGTTAAGAAGGACGCTTGATGAAATTGATCGAAATCATAGAGCCGAGATGATGTGTGGACCAAAATACGATCCAAATCCCTATTGAACAACGACGGCTCTGTCTTTCAACATAACGTTGTGAAGATTGGGTATTGTATAAGTGATCGTGAAAGCCCCTGAATAGAACCGATAAACTCCTTTTGCTTTTTCCTCCCTACATGAATGGAAGACAGGCGTTTGATCGTGCGTGTTCAATTGTGCTGATGCAATTGTACGAAAAGGTCCCGTTAAGTTATTCCCGTCGTGGCAGTAACCGCAGCAGGAAACTGTCAATCAGGATAATAAGGTGAATTCAACTGATCGTAAGATCCGAGGCAACCATCCCGGGTCGTTTGAGGTGGCGCACCAACTCGCTCGTGAGGGTCGAATCGACCAGACCATAACGGGTAGCCCACCGCCCGATGGATCAGGAGTCCAAACGTTCAGGTTAAGGCAGTCTTCGCCTTCTTCAGGCAGACCAAAACCGATGCCATCTGTTTGTGGGCAGATAGCGCCGTACCGTGTGGTCGGCAAGATGTCTTCCCAACGAGACCGATGAGTTGGTGACAGCCATCTCTTTTCACCGAATGGTGGATCGGCATACGGGATTCAGAAATCTGTGCACACCCCTAACGATCTCTCCCTGCAACTTACCGGTTTTAGTCGTTATAACCGGTGTTGGGGTTGGGATTGTTTTCATACAACCACCCGTTGCGAGTATTGCTAAAACTACAGCGCTACCTTTTACGAAATCTCGCCGTCTTATGTAACGCTTAATGATACTGTACCACTATCACTCTCCCAATAGGATTCGTTCTGCCTGGTCAGCGGCATATTCCGCTTTCTGACGGATCTCTTCCGGGGTACAACTGCCAATAGGATGATCGAGAACAACAAACGGGTAATCAGGCAAGCCCATTACCCTCGCAATATTACCTGCGGTGACGACAAATGGTTTGGTGCACAAGACCGCAGCCCGTTTGCCTGTTTGTTCAAAGGTAATGCCGTCATGCAAACTGCACGTTGAACAACTGCCTCAGTCCCCGGTTGCCGTGAGCAGGTAGTCGCATTCAGGTGACAGGTCAGTCAGTTTATCAGCCGGGGCCGGGGCGCTTGGATTGGCCTTGTGGGCCATGGATAGAGCTCGTCCACCATGGCGGCGAATCAAACAGGCGGCAGTCTCCTGCAACAGTAAATCGGCGTTCAGTTTCCTGTTCGACAATAGTCCAATGGTTTTGCCCTGCAATGTCGTCAGAGCTGGCGCTCGGCGATTATTCACCTGACTGCTGGTAACGGTTGGATCTACGAGTTTCATCGTGAATTTACCTTTGGAGGTGGCTTTTAATGGTGGCTACTAACAGTCAATGCACACGCCTATGGGCTGATGTTGCATGATAGATCCACGGGAGCGACTCCAGGATGGAATGAACGCGGAATGTCCACCTGCATCACCGCCACCCACCGTGATTGCAATATCTGATGGTGACAAACCACGGTGCATTTCGAGCTGGCCCTGTTTCTTGTATTCTCCCTCAACGAATTTACCAACACGTTTCATTCCATCAACCGGGCGCTGAGCTTTTTCAAACAGGTAAGTCTGCACTTCAGCTTTAGACCACCCGTCTCTGGCAACAATATTTACGTGTTCGGGGGCTAGAACTACGACGCTTTGTCCAAGGCTGATACAACCGTAGTTGGCCATCGCGTCTGCCATCGAATCAAGGACAGCCTCGGGGCTGTTGCCGCCATGGTTTTCGACATTACAGAACCCTGCACCTGCAAAAACCGTGACTGAGCTTACGCCATCTGGGTAACCTTGTTCCTCTGCCAAAGATGCCCATGGATTGCAGTCTGCACGTTCGGCAATACAAAAACTGTACTTGCCAGGGTTGCCCTGGGTTGATTTGTCCGAGATCCCAGGAGTCATGCGGAACACGTTCATCAACGTCAAACGAACAGCCCGGCCAATGGTCGCATTCGCACGATTGCCCGGTCCAAACAGATTGACCCCGGCGTTCATTCCAATCTCGTCGACCAGCGAGCCGCTGACAATCAACAGCGGCGCAGAACCGCCGGTGCTTGCGGTACTGCCATGAAAATTAAATCGTTCATGGTCCATTGCCTCGAAAGCGGCGACGAGAACGGGAAAATACTCGGGTAAACAACCAGCCATCACTGCGTTGACGCCGAGTGCATGTACTGTTAACTCAAGACCGGTCGCAGGATGATGAGCGAGCACTGTCTCGGGCGGGCGTCCTTCCATGGCACACATGGCTTCTACACGGGACAGCTCAGGGGGCACAACGGGTAAGCCGTCTGTCCAACCTTGTTCAAAACAGTAGTCGATCGCAGCGAGTAAATCGTCCGGTACATCGTGCAATGTTGCTGTTTGGCGTGCTGACATTTGTGTCATTTTAAAGAAGTCACTCGTTTTCAGGTACGGTATCAAGCACGCCATCGGGTGTCATATAGACAGTTTGAATTTCCAGCATTTTCCCTGCGATGATATTAGCTTGGTCTTGTGAGAGCCCATACTGAGTAGCCTGGTCTTGTGAGAGCCCATACTGAGCGCTTTTTTTCAATTCAATCATGTCGTCCAATAGCGATGCCTTGTACTTGTCGACACATTTCCGCCACTTCTTTTCTTTCTTTTCCAGTCGCTTTCTAGTGTAAGAGTCCATGTCCGAACTTTCTGCGGCGCCACCTCCTGTGAAGAAATCGACACTACCAGATGATTGAACTGGGGCGTTCGAAACAGTCGCTGTATTGGCAAATTCCGACGGATTCATACAGGTGTTTTCAGCCACCTGGTAACCCAGTGCCGCTTGAACTTTCTTATGAGTCTCGGCCTGCAGCAGCACAGGCGTCAATACGATAGCAAAACAAAGAATTGCTCTGATTTTGATCATAGGTTTCAACTTTTAAATTCCTTCAGTTTTCACTACCGACAATATAACGTCACTCTTCAGGTGAGTCGAGTGCTTCAGTTTACTGGTCGTCGGAGAGGAGAAAGGAAAACCCCTTTTACGCTTCCTCCCTACATGAATGGAAGGCAGATGTTTGATCGTGCGTGTTCAATTGTGCTGATGCATTTGTACAAAATCCTGTCAATTTATTCCTGTCCTGGCAGCAACCGCAGCAGGAAACTGTAAATTAGGATGCTAAGGTGAATTCAACTGATCGCAAACTTGGAATGAACCGGCCTATTTCCCGTCGAGATGTGATCCATGGTATTGGAACATTATCGGCAGCGGCGCTGGCAACAACTTCAACAGCGCCTGTCTTCGCAAGTAACACACATGTTCATGTGGCACAACTGGATTATCCCGTTAGCCTTGGCGACTATGCCAGCACGAGTGGACCAGACCAACCCGTGATCATCGCCATGTTTCGATATCCACATACAAACAACCAGGGCCTCACGGCGAAAGAACAATATCGGCTTGCGCGCCATGATCTTCTAACCACATCTTTTGAGACCATAGAGCGCAACGTCCGTATTCAGCTTGCCAGTATACTGGGTTCGGCAGGTTTTGATCCGGCAAGGGACATTTCAGGTATTACTGTAAATCGTTGGGCCCATGGCTATGCATACGACAAGTCTTCCCACGCATTATTCGATCAGCTGTACGACGACGATGAAGATGCCCGTTACCCGCATATGCTCGCTCGTAAACCGTTTGAGCGAATAACGGTTGCCAATGCCGATTCAGCAGCAAGTGCCATGCTTGAAGCTGCGATCGAACAGGGCCATCGTGCAGTCACTGAACTGCCAGGCTAACTCGACAATTCAACCTGAGTCATACTCCAACCAAGACACTCAGTTCCACCAGGACCCGGCTAGAGGGCGCCGAGCTCTACTCCTCCTGATCACCACGCTTGGTGGCTTCCTGGACCCTGGCACCCATCAGCATATATTCCATACTGCGATTGTGTTCATGGCACGCGTATTCGTAGATGGGTTCATCAGATTTTCGCATCTCAGTCCGTGCCGCCCAGGGTGTCTTGAAATTCTCAGGGTCTTCAACGCGAAAATCATATTCGAGTGTTCCGTCACTGATAAGCGTAAAGCGCTCAGTCACTCGCATATTCCTTCCCGACCCCATATAAGCTGATTCATCCGTAAAGTTCTGCGTTTTTACGACCAGTGTATCTCCCTCCCAGTTACCCCGGGAATCTCCCCGGTAATGGCGAATATTTTCGGGCAGATGGGCCTGGCCATTCAACGGCACAATGCGGGCGTCGTTGACCATTTCTGTCATGATAACAACGGTGTTTTGCGTCACGAATATCTGCGCATAATCGTTGTATTCAAAAGTCAGATCCATCGGCGGTCCGGTGTTGAAACCCAGGATGCACCGGTCAGCCAGGGGTCTGTCTTCCGGACCCGCTGGTGGCTCAAAATGATGGCGGCTAACCTTAGCCAGACGCTGCTCACCAGCTGGGGTATAGGGAATCTTACCGTCAACCGGATCATAGACCAGGAAGGTACGCAAATCCCGTGTCAATGGAGCTTCGTCGTAAGGCTGCCAGAGTTCAAGCCCAACAAACTTGTCCTTCCCACCATCAAATTCAGCGGCAAGATCAGTGTTGCGGGAGATACTGTTTGCTAAATACGCCGCAGCCTCATCCGTCGTGAAATGTGTTTTGTCCCCGAGCGAATCATCTCGTTGCAGGGGCGTCGCAATGCTGAATTTCCAGACGCCGTTGATATCCGGTACACCCCAGGGTGTACGGGGAATTCCCCCGCTGGCCTGTGCCATGGGCAACCCGATGACAACCAGTAAACCTGCCAATTCATAGTACCGTACCATGCCCTCTTCCAACTCAACGCTACCTACGTTTTGACGTTAAGTAAGTACCATTATATCCTGACTCGAATTGTTCACAATCGCATACACTGATCATTCACGGGATCTCAATGAACGATACTGATCTGGCTTTCCAGCGTGTCGCAGAACATATCGACCCTAACGCCAGGCTGGTTCGACACTGGCCCCTCACGGGCGGTGTTTCTGCGCAGATCGACGCACTAGAACTTGAACTGCCTGGGCAAGCACACAGGCAGATAGTTGTGCGTCGCCACGGTAACGCCCAGTGGAAGTCTCATCAAGACGATGCCACAACCACTGAGTTTGCGTTGCTCACATCCCTGTTTCAGATGGGTCTGCCTGTGCCGGAGCCACTATTTCTCGATGTCTCGGCGTCCGTGTTGCCATCACCGTATCTTGTCATGGCGATGGTCGATGGCACGACTGATATTCCTGACAGCCAACTGCCTGTCACCCTTCGCCAACTCGCTGCTTTTCTTTCCCACCTGCACAGCCTTGATATTGAGGCGTTAACTCTACCGCCCCTGTCGCGACTTGAAGACCCTGTTAGCGGTGCACTTGAGTATTTACCCCAGACAAGTTCCTGGGCACCCCTGCGTGCTGCCGTCTCATCCTGGGAAACCGTGTCAGCCAGAGACTCCCTGCTCCACGGTGATTTCTGGCCCGGCAATGTGCTGTGGACGGAAAATCGGATCGCAGCAGTTATTGACTGGGAAGATGCAACCCTGGGCACGGCAGTCTCAGACCTGGCGTGTTGTCGTGCAGAATTAATGGTGCTGTACGGCCAACAGGCAATGGAGGCGTTCACCGCACAGTATCTGGCGAACTCGAAAGTGGATGTTACAGACCTGCCATTGTGGGACGTTTACGTCGCGATCTCTGCGCTTGCGACCATGCACAACTGGCAGCTGACACCCGAAATTGAAGCCAGGCGGCGAGAGCGAACGACAGTATTTTTAGACCGCGCGGCTGACGAGACTATCCACTGCATCAAGTCGACAAAATAACGGGGCTTCCCGCAGGCAAGTTCGCTTGGCCACTGCATACGCTGACCCTGATTGTTTCTAATTGTTTTTGTCATTTGGCTATGGTATTCAAGTTAGTTGAACTGGCAGGTGAAGTGGTTCGATTGCCCGACAACTTTAGTCGCGAGATCAAAAAAACCCTGCGAATCACAACCCGGCAGGAGTTAAATTTTGGTCGCATACATTTCAGGTGGAGCACAGCACTCATTTCGTGACGGCAATGACGCGCCGCATCCTGCTGATTCCATGGCCATCGCAGCAATTGCTGCTCTCAAAGACGCAGGTGTAGAAGACTTCAATGAGGTGGATTTGCTCGCTTGTGTTGAACCGCTTTCGTGGTCGTACGAACAACTTGGAAAGGAAGTGGCGACCAGGTTGCAGCTTTCAGGAAATGTACAACATCTCTGGGTGCCTGCTGGCGGTACCTCTCCGCAAGATATATTGCACAAAGTCGTCCAACGAATTACGGACGGGGAAATTAACTGCGCGGTGATTTGCGGTGCGGAATCAATGAAGACGAGACGACGGGCGTTAAAACAAAGCCGTGAGCCAGACTGGCCCCAGACCAGCACTAAAGTAGACCCAATGCGGGGACAGGCGCCTTTCTCTTCGGAGCTGGAAAGACGCCATGGCCTCAACGCGCCACTGCAGCTTTTTCCGCTTATCGAGAACGCTATTAGGGCGGCAAATAATCGGACGACGGAGGAGCAGTCTGAAATCGCAGCGACGCTACTTGCAGCCAATGCGCGGGTGGCGGCTGATAATCCTCACGCCTGGTTCCGGGATTCGCCTTCAATGGATTCGTTGCTCGAAGTCTCCGAAAACAACCGGATGATTGTCCATCCTTACACCAAAAGAATGAACGCCATCATGGACGTTGATCAATGTGCCGCCATTGTCGTTACCAGGGAAGTTCGTCAACATTCGGCTGCGATTTTAGGCGGTGCAGGTGCTGAAGAAATCTGGAACCCCCTGGAGCGTGAGTCACTTTCAAGCTGTCCCGGGATGAGTAAAGCAATATCAGTTGCTCTGCAAAGAGCAGGTTTGGCTTCGAAGGACATTACGGCAATGGATTTGTACAGCTGCTTCCCAAGCGCCATCGAACTGGCTTTGCAAGCGCTGGGTTCCGACGCCGACGATAAGCGTCAACTTTCTCTCACGGGGGGGCTGGCTTTCGCAGGCGGGCCAGGTAACGCTTATGTATTGCACTCTCTGTCTGCTGCACTGACGCGCCTGCGCCACGACCCCGGGCAGCGTCTTTTGGTGACCGGCATTGGAATGGCAAACACAAAGCATAGTGCAACCGTGCTGACGGGATTTGCGCACATTCCCGGGGCAGCAACCGGCACGACGTCATATCGGGAAAGCCAGGATCAGCGAGCAAGAAGGGTAATGCCATGTGCCGACGGGAACGCAACACTCTGCGCATACACCGTCGAATATCACCGCGATGGTTCTCCTTCAAACTTGATTGTTATTGCCGATATGGACAGCGGTGAACGCACGATTGCGAACATCAGAAACCCGAAAGCAGACGTTGAGAATTTTCTCGTTGCAGAGCCCACGGGTCGACGTGGGAAAGTAGAGTATGACGCGGCCGAGAACAGAAATTTTTTTACAATGAAAACCTAAATGAAAAAAGAGATGAAAACATAACTGGAGTACAAAAATGGTTATCGAATACGAGAAAAATGACAACTACGCTGTCATCACACTTAACAGACCGGAAGCGAGGAATGCAGTCAACGGAGCGGTGGCGTCAAGAATGGAAGAGATTCTTGATGATTACGAAAGTGATCCGGATCTTTGGGCGGCAATACTGACCGCTAACGGCCCGGCATTCTGCGCAGGAGCCGACCTGAAGGAGATTGCCGCTGGCCGTGGTAACGAGCTGGGTACCAGAAAAGGTGGTTTTGCCGGTCTGGTTAAACGCCAGCGGGTCAAGCCGTTGATTGCGGCAATAAAAGGTAGCGCGTTAGCAGGCGGTACTGAAATTGCGCTCGCCTGTGACATGATTGTCTGTTCGTCCGAAACGCAATTTGGATTGCCGGAGGTAAAGCGGTCTCTCGTTGCGGCTGCCGGTGGCTTGTTTCGTCTGCCCCGAACGATTGGAATGGCTCCGGCACTTGAAATGATTATGACGGGAGATCCGTTGTCTGCAGAACGTGCCTACCAGCTGGGAATGGTTAACTATGTCGTCGACGAAAATGAAGTAATGAACTCCGCAATAGCCTTAACGAACAGGGTGATTGCAGCGGCACCAATTGCAGTGCAGGAAAGCAGAGGTGTCGCGATTAATGCCTTCACTGCATCGGATGAAGAGCTGTGGCAGGCAAGCATCGAAGCTTTTGCGAGAAATGCCAAAACCGAAGATTACCAGGAAGGCCCAAGAGCGTTCATCGAAAAACGTGCGGCAAATTGGAAAGGCGCGTAACCATGCCGCAAGCCATTTTAAATATGAAACTGACGACTGTTAGCCAGGACCATGCCGCTTTCCATCTGGATGGTGTTGAACATCGAATTGAAAACCTGAATCCGGGAACCCAGGTTGAAGCTCACGGACTCAAATTTGAAACGTTGCCATCTCTCGGGAACCGCTTATCAGGTTTCGCGACGGTCAACGATGTTCATTTCGGGGAGGTAAGTTGCGGCGGCGACAGCAGTGCTGGTACGGGCCCAATATTCACCGCTGATGATGGCGACCAACCGTACCCCGAAATGATGAACGCAGCCGCTATTGATGAAATAGGTGCAATTGCCGCCGATGCAATTCTGGTAAAAGGCGATCTTACCTGCGACGGGACAGCAGAGCAGTACGAACAGTTCCTGAAATTCTATGGGCATGCTTTTGGTGATCGGTTACATCACGTTCGTGGTAATCATGAAGCTTATCGAGAGCCCGTTATACAAACACAAAAACGAATCAAGATTGAACTTGAGGGTGCGTTGCTATTGATGATCGACACCGTGTGCCCTGGTTTAACAGGTGGTACTGTCTATGATGAAGATATCGAGTGGTTGGGGGATCTCACGCGAGATGTGACGGTCCCCGTTTTAGTTTTTGGGCATCATCAAATCTGGGATCCGGCGACACCTTATCGGTCGAAGGACTACTTTGGCATTCAGCCCGATGAATCTGAAAAATTGATTGGCCTGGTGGCGGAACGTTCTGCAATAAAGGGATACTTTTCCGGCCACACCCATCGCAATCGTGTTCGTTATTTTCCACAGACAAAAACGGTGCCCTGGGTGGAAGTCGCCTGTGTTAAGGATTTCCCGGGTATGTGGGCTGAGTACCAGGTATTTGAGCAGGGCATATTGCAGATAAACCACCGCATCAGCCACCCTGCTGCCCTTCAGTGGTCCGAGAAAACCAAAGTAATGTATCAGGGTTCTTATCATGACTATGCATTGGGTGACTTATCTGATCGGTGTTTTGTGGTCTGTAATGATTAGAGTTCACAAAATGAAGACAACGACCATCGTATTGCTGATATCGCTTTGCTCAGCGTCATACACCCTGTTCGCCAAAGGCGTCGATGTTGAAAACGCGACCATTGCTCTCAGTCTGACAACTGAGCCACCGAACCTCGACAGCACACTGTCGACCGATACCGTCAGTGGATTTGTCCTTGATCTGGTCACTGAGGGGCTGGTTGTGTCGAACCGCAAAGGTGGGGTGGATCCGGGCATGGCGGAACGCTGGGAGATCAATGATCTTGAGGTGACCTTCTATCTAAGGGAAGCGTTCTGGAGTGATGGTAAACCCGTCACCGCATCAGACTTTGTGTATTCATTCAAACGTCTGGTCGATCCGAAAACCGGCGCAGGTGGGTCGACGGTCTTTGCTTACCTGATCGAAAACGCCCAGGACATTCTTGATGGCAAAAAGCCCGTGGACTCCCTGGCTGTCACTGCAGTGAGCGACCGGGAGTTCAGAGTGCGGATGAGCCAACCAGCTCCTTATTTTCTGACTGTGCTGAGTAGTCGGGAGTATCGGCCTTTACGGCGGGACTTCATCGAAGCACAAGGGGGTCGTTACGGAGCCGATGCGAAGAACCTGCTGTTTAACGGCCCTTTTATACTTCACAATTGGGTGCATAGTTCATCTTTGGAACTCCGTAAGAATCCAGATTATTGGGACAGGGAAAACATCCGTTTGAAGGCGATAAATTTTGGTTATATCACCTCGGACATGCGCTCGTTGCTAAACCTCTACAAAAGTGAGGAACTTGCTGCTCTCAGGCTGAACGAAGAGATACTCGCAGATACCTTGGAAACCAAACTGAGAATTCGCAAGGCACCAACCAACTGCTTAAGTTGGATCATGCTCAACCTCAAACCCGGGTCACCAATGACCAACCTTAAGCTGCGGCAAGCAATTCGCCTTGCACTGGATCGAGAGACCTATGTTTACAAGATCGTGGGTATTCCTGGTACTCGTCTTGTTGACAGTATCTTTACTGATCGAATGCGCGGAGAAACAGAATCCTTTCAGAAGGAGTACCCGGCACAAGCCATAGAATACAATGTCGGCAAGGCGAGAATTTTACTTTCCGAAGCAAAAAAAGAAATGGGTATAGAACAGTTCCCACCTCTGGTAATGCTGGTGAATGAAACCCGACAGATAGAAGCTGAGTTCGTCCAGTCTCAATTGATCAATGCGCTTGATCTCGATATCAAAGTCGACAAACAGACGTTCAAACAATCCCTGGTTAAATTTAACAACGGCGAGTTTGACCTGGCACGATCTGGCTTCTGCGCCGGAACCCTGACGGACCCCGTCTTCTTCGCCAGTATCTTTACATCGACCAGCCCATTTAACTATATGCAATTTGATTACGAGCACTACGACGCTCTTTTCAAAAAAACCAGTTCAACCGCTGACCAGAGTGTCCGCATGCGATCCTTCGGTGAGATGCAGCAAATACTCTACGATCAGGTGCCCATAATCCCCACCCAGGAATCCGCGTGGGTGTATGTCCAGGATAATCGTCTAACAAAGGTGGTACGTTATCCAACGGTAATTTTTTCTCGTGCTCGTGTTCGCGGTGTAAGTAACTGAGTGACTTCGACAGCGACGTCCAGACCCTGTATCCTAACCATGATACTAGTTAACTTCACATTACTCGCTGATCACATTGACGTTATTCTTCGATATTCGGGTAAGTTCAGACACGAGAGGAAACCCAGATGAGTAATGACACAGGTAGAGCAGAGCCAGTGCTGCTGGAAGAAACCGTTGAAGGTGTTCGACTCTTGCGATTGAATCGCCCCGCTAAAAAGAATGCACTATCAAACACCGTCACCCGGGAGATTGTGCGTGCTATCGAAGCTGCCTCCCAGGACGATGCGATCAGAGTGATTGGCATCACCGGGGCCGGAGACGCTTTTTGTGCCGGAGCAGATCTCAGCCCGCGCAAAGCTGGGGATGCCAAGCGCGAATCCGGTAGTGAAACCGTGGACCTGGTTGTCCAATTGGTAACGGGTATCCGAGTCCTTTGCGAGAAACCTGTTATCGCGGGCGTTAACGGTATCGCTATTGGCGCTGGCTTGGCGCTGGCCATGTGCTGCGATATCCGAATGGCCAGTTCTGAAGCACGTTTCCATCCCGGCTATGCACGCGCTGGCACGTCACCGGATTGCGGTCTTACCTGGACTTTAACGCAAGCGCTGGGGCATGAGGGAGCGATGCGTTTTCTGCTCGAGCAGGACATGATCGACGCCAAGACAGCCCATACCATCGGCTTGGTCGGGGAGGTTGTTGCCGCCGAGGAGTTCTCGCAGGCGTTCCTTGCATACTGCACGAAGATTGCCGAGGTTGCACCACTTGCAGCTCGTCAAACCAAACACCTGGTGACACAAGTTGGATTGCCTGCGGACCTCGAAGCATTAGTGCGGGATGAACTGCGCTACACGGGTCGGGGATTGGCGAGTGACGATGGTAAAGAAGCCGTGCGGGCAATATTCGAAAAACGCAAACCTGTGTTCACTGGCCGGTAACCGAACTCACCAAGATCACATCAGATCAAAAACGAGCTAACGGGTTGAATTGATCTAGATGGGATGATGTTGATTCAGCCCTTCGACATTTTTGTACAGAAGTTTCTCCTGATCGATGATCTGGATGGCGTCCATTTCAAGCAAAATGTCACTGGGATTTGCCAATCCTTCCATGTGCGGCCAATCAGACCCTACAATCACGCGATCGGGACCCATGTGATCAATCACTTCGCAGATATCATCTTCCCAAAAAGGATTAATCCACACATGCTGGCGAAAGCTGTCCGCCGGATCCTCGGCAAAATAGTGGCGCATGCGTTCCTTGGTCCGATCGAAAGTCCTTAAGAGATCCCCCAGAAACTCAGAGCCGTTTTCGACCGAGGCAATCCGGACATTTGGAAAGCGCTCAAATAACCTGTCAAATACCAGACTGGCGAGGAAATCATTGATGTTTCGCGAGCGATGGAAATTGGTCACACTCGGCCGCGGCGCCATACTGAGCACATCGATTTTCTTGGTATCGTAACCATTGCTATCGTGTCTGGTTGCACCTATGTGAGTCACAACAGTAATGCCAGCCTCATTGACACGTGCCCAAAAAGGATCGAATTCTTTCGCACCCGGGTTGCGTGGCCCGCCACGCGTATAGACAGCAGAGGGACGCATCACAACCATCCTTGCATCGCGTGACAGAGCCAGTTCCAGTTGTTCACAAGCCCAGTTCACGTCCGCCAGAGAAATATAGGGTGCGGCAAAGAGCCGATCTTTATAATTGAATCCCCAGTCCTCATAAAGCCACTGATTGAATCCGGCATACAGTGCGCACACAGCGTCGACGTCCTTCTTCAGAGGTTCCTCATAAAGAACGCCCTGCGTCGGGAACAACCAGGCAGCTTGCAGGCCTTGCTCATCGAGGCGTGCAATGCGTGAGTCACGGTCCATGTATTCTGGTGGCATTGGCTCCAGAGAGGAACGTATAAGATCGATGCTGGTAGTGTCATTGGGGTTACCACGGAAAAGCTCTCGCAACACACCAGGTTTCGAAATCGGGTTGAAGGTCGGATTACCGCTTGCGTCAATTTTGCCGCCAATGACGTGGAACTCACGGCCGTTTGCCATCGTTACCCATTGCACGCAGCGAGCATGCATCTTTTTCGGGACATGGCGTGTAAAGGCATCGCGTGCTTCATAGTAATGATTGTCGGCGTCGAAAATCACGCCTTCATAGTTCGCCATTTTGAGCTCCTTTAAGCTAGGGAACCTCTGACTAAGGTCGGTATGCCGATTCGATCGGCATCTAAATTATTTCGCATGCAGGCGCACCGGTACATCTTTAATACCCCGAATGAAATTGTTAGGTAAACGCACCACGTTGCCCACCAGTTCCACTTTGCTGAATCGGGCGGAAATTTCTTCCCAGAGAACTCGCAGTTGCATCTCGGCTAACCGGTTGCCCATACAGCGGTGAATGCCAAATCCAAAAGCCACATGCTGGCGGGCATTTGGCCGGTCGATAATGAATCGATCAGCATTCTCGAAAACGCGCTCATCGCGGTTGCCGGACAGGTACCACATGATGACCTTTTCGCCTTTCTTTATGAGCTTGCCACCCAATTCATAGTCTTCGAGCGCGGTTCTACGCATGTGTATAACCGGCGTCTGCCAGCGAACCATTTCCGACACCATATTGGGGATAAGGGTTGGATTGTCGCGCAGTTTTTGATATTCATCCGGGTGCTCATTCAGGGCAATGACGCCTCCACTGATGCTATTTCGGGTCGTGTCATTACCACCGACAATCAATAGCAGCAATGTACCGAGGAAAAGACCAGGGTTCTCGTTCATTTTGCTGGTATCTTTGCCGTGCGCAAGCATTGAAATGAGATCGAAACTCGGTGGTGCTGTTGCTCGTTCCTGCCAGATCTCGTAGAACTTAGCGGCCGCTTGCATCAGCTCCTCATAGCGCCCTTTCATATCAATGCTATCGTCCCCGGTTACCTGTGGTACATTCGTTGTGATATCCGACCAATGAATCAACTTGTGTCGCTCTTCGTAAGGAAAGCCTAACAAAGTTGCCAGCATTCGACCGGTCAACTCAATCGAAACATCCTGAACCCAATTGAATGTTTTACCAACAGGCAGGCTCTCAAGGATGTCGATGACGCGCTCGCGGATAAGCGGTTCCAACTCAGCCAGGTTTGGCGGTGCAACGGAGGGCATCACCGCGTTTCTTTGAGGACCATGTTTGGGTTGGTCGAGTTGGATGAAACTTTCACCCTGCAATTCTTGAGATTCGATCTCCTCGGCCTCAACAATGGATATCCCTCCAGCCTCGGAAGAAAATACCTGATGATTGGTATCGACCTCTTTAATCAGGTCGTGGCTGGTAACCGACCAAAAGGGACCGTTGACGCTGTCAGCCAGATAGTGGACCGGTGCTTCCTTCCGCAGTCGGGCAAACCAGGGCCGCCACGTATCGTTGTGAAAGAGTTCGGGCCTGCTGACATCAATTTCTTCCAGTGGTGTGTTGCCTACCACCTCTTGTTCTTCTGCTTGTTTGGTAATGCTCATCAGTTAGTCCTCGTGTGTAATACACCGGTGCATATAAGTTGAGTCTCCGTTTTAACTATGATACTAATTAACAAAGGTAAAATGCAAAGGATCGATATGGACGCCAATATTGAAAAGTACGATGGGTTGTTGTTTGACGCGGATAACCACTACTATGAAGCGGAGGATGCCTTTACCCGCTATGTCCCGAAGCGAATGCAGAAGCGCTGTGTGGAATGGGTGGAAATGAAAGATGGCAAGAAATTTCACCTGATTGCCGGGAAATTAAATAAGTCTGTTGGTAACCCGACCTTCAACCCCGTTTCGAAACCCGGCGTGCTTCGTGAGTACTACCATGGCAACCCGCGCGGTATGACATTCATTGAGCTGACACACTCGGCGCTAGGGCCGATGCCACCGGAATACATGGACCGCGACGCACGAATCGCTAGGATAAAAGAACAGGGACTTGAGGCTGCATGGCTATTTCCAACGGCTGGCATTCTTTACGAACAACCCATGATTCACGATATCGATGCGATGTGCACTTTGTTCGAGGGTTTCAATCGCTGGCTCGATGACGACTGGGGTCTCTCTTATCAGGAGCAACTCTTTGCAGCGCCATACATCACCCTGGCCGATGTCGACTGGGCCTGCAGCGAACTGGAGTGGGCATTGGAGCGGGATGCGCGAGTGCTTGTCATGCGCCCCTCGGCCGTGTGCACCCGTGACGGTTACTTTGCGCCTTCACATGAGCGATTTGATCCTTTTTGGGCGAGGGTTAACGAAGCCGGTATCACCGTCGTTGCGCACGTTGGTGCCAATGGCTACACATCAAATGGCTATGGGGGCAACGCGGCACTGGCAACGCTCGGCGGCGGGCGTAAACCTTCGGTCGCGGGTCTTATTTCGGAACGAGCTATCTATGATTTTCTCTTAACCCTGGCTTACGACAAGCTTTTTGAGCGTTTTCCTAACCTTCGAATCGCCTCTGTCGAAAATGGCTCGGGCTTTTTGGGAGATCTTTTTATTAAGCTGGAACAATCAAAAGCCAGGATGCCAAAGTACTATGATCAGGATCCGGCTGAACTCTTCCGGCAACATGTATGGATTAACCCTTTCTGGGAAGACAAGATTTCAGATGTGGCGAAACATATGGGGGCGGATCGCGTACTCTTCGGATCAGATTGGCCCCATATGGAAGGCATGGAACACCCCCAGGAAGTATTTGGAGACCTTGACGGCGTCACTTTAGCTCAGCAACAACTCATATTGCATGACAACGCGGCAGCTTTGAATCAACGCCAGGCGCTTTAGTAAATGCCAATCTCCTGCTGATTACTCTGGTATAACCAGTATCACAGTTTTATAGTAATCAGCAATACAGCTTTCAAAAAATAGTCCGGAATCGATTAATGGCGAAAAATCTCACGACTGAACGAGCCGCAGTACGGATAGCGCGAAACATTGTCCAGGATATTCAAGCTCGTGAACTAAGGCCTGGTTCACCCCTCGATCCGGAGCACGTGATGGTTGAAAAATTGGGCGTGGCTCGCGCCACAGTTCGTGAGGCGCTTCGTTTTCTTGAGTTACAAGGCGCACTTCGAATTAAAGCCGGTCCTGGTGGCGGACCGGTCGTGAGTGTCCCAGATACCGGTCACCTTGCCAGCGCCATTTCACTTCAACTTCAGTTCGCCAATGCAACCTTCCAATCAGTGGTTGATGCCCGCATGTCTATCTACCCGGTGCTGGCTGGCGAGGCTGCACAAAACGCAACCCATCAACACATCCAGGCGATTCATCAGAGCACCGTTCGCATGCGCTCCGCGACCAAAGATTCAGATTTACTGGCACAAGAAACACGGCAGTTTCACAATCTTGTCGCTGATGCGTCGGGCAATATGGTGTTGGGTTTTCTCGTTAAAGCATTACATCGAATGTCTGAGGGTGCGGGTATTCAATATAATTTAAAGCAAAGAAAGGCCAGCGTTGAAAAGGCTGAGAAAGTACTTTTAGCCATTGAAGCCGGAGATGCTGAAGCTGCACGCAAAGTGACAGAAGAAATGCTGGCCGCCGCCCTTCGTTACTGGAAAAAGACGGCACCTGAATTACTGGATAATCCCGTTTCGTGGCTAGCTGACCTGCCTCGGGAAAATCTCGTACTTCCGGAACTTCAAGTCGTACAGCCATAACGTTTAATTCTACGAATGACGATAATTGTTGCATCACCAGTTTAATAAAAAGGAGAACTAAAGTGGATCAGGCAGATTACGAGAACATACGCTACGAAGTGGAGGACGGCCGCGCCCGAATTACGCTGGCACGTCCAGAGAAACTGAACGCGATTACCTATGATCTGTTGCAAGAATTGCAACACGCACTTTGGGAAGCTGACGACAATCGTGAGGTGCACTGTATTATTTTAAGCGGCGAGGGTCGCGCCTTCTGCACGGGTTACGACCTGACGGGACTGCCAGCGCGAGGCAGAGGCAAAGAGTCCACCCGACGTACCGGGCGCAGTCATGATGATGACGTCTGGTTAATGGAACGAAATAATCGTTGTATCCGGTCTATCTGGGAAGTGCATAAGCCTACCATTGCCCAGATTCATGGTTACTGCCTGGCAGGTGGTACTGACCTGGTGATGGGCTGCGATATGCTGGTTGCTGCAGACGACGCGAAAATAGGTTTCCCGGCTGCCAGATCGATGGGTGCTTTGCCTAACAACTTATGGATGTATCACTGCGGCCCACAGTGGGCCAAGCGATTACAGTTAACTGGTGATTCGATATCAGGCAAGGACGCAGCGGCGATTGGACTTGTTATGAAATCTGTTCCTGCAGATTTGTTGGAAGATGAGGTCGAAGGACTTGCCGATCGACTCAGCGTCATCGATCCGGATCTGCTCGCGGCAAACAAGCGCATTACCAATCTGGGTCTTGAACTGATGGGTGCACAGGTTTTACAAAGACTCGCTGCAGAAAACGACGCGCGTGCGCACCATGCACCGGCAGTTCGTGAGTACGGTCGGTCATTCAAGGAGCACGGTCTGAAGGAAACTCTGCGAAAAAGAGATGAACCCTTTGGCGAAGGTATGGCGCATGTCCATGTACCTGACGGCCGGATTGTGCATTAACTATTCAGGAGCTACTTAGACAGGAGTAACTTATTCAGGAGTCAGGCTTGTCACAGTCAGAAAAAAACCAACATCTGACTCCCGTTGTCCAGTACGTCACCAAACGCTGGATCACCGAAGCAGCGCTGCAGATACGGTGTCCACAGCAACCCCCAAGGAGGTCACCGGGATCCGTCTTGAGGGGTTGTCGGTAGACCTTCTTAAAACTGCTCCTGGGCTTCGATCTGGATCATCGCCTTCGCAATACGGTAGGTCCCACCCGGCAGATAGTGAACTTCAACAAACATACCGACCCTCAGCAATTCAAGCGCACCAAAGTCCACACCCAGCATCCTGACACGCAGAGGATCTGCAATAGTTGCAGGACCGTAAAAATACTTTATACCGCCAACTACAATGGTGCGCTCAATCCCGTCGATTTCTTGAATCCTGCCGTTCGCAGCTCTCTGCGACACATTGTTATCTATCGAGTTTACGATCGTAAAATAGTCTACTGCTTTGACAACAACTTCATAGCTATTGTTGTTGTTATCGTCCTGTGGAGTCTCAAAGTTCGGAGCCGTTGTGAATACGAGCACACCGCTATTGGTGTTAATCTGGAAGAAGGATGCGTCGTTACCGCCGGTAATCGAGAATTTGATACCAGCAGGGTCGCTGATTTCCACATCGATAACATCCGTTGTGTTCTCATCTATCTTAGGCTTGTTGTTGCTGGTGATTTCAAACTCATTGACATCCGTGACGGTTATCTGGAATCGCTCGACAGTATTTTCACCACCGGTGCTGGTTGCCCTGATATCAATAAGCCGGATCGCGCCGCCTTTTTCAAAGTCGAGCGGGTTGGCGACGGTGACGACACCGGTCGACGAATCAATTTTGAAGTTGCCCTTGTCATTTTTAGTCAAATCGTAAGAAACCGTCTGACCCGGATCAATATCCTTTGAAAAGCCGGTGAGTTGTACAGGGCTACCAATCGCGACGTCTTCAGCAACGATATTGGCATCCGGATCAGTATCGAGGATCGCAGCTATTTCAATGACGTTGAGCACTTCAACCGTGATCATCTGTTGAGCAATCTGAGGGCCATTGTCGACTTCTACCGTAACCTGGTATTTATTATCTTGTTGTTGGTCGACGGGATTTTCATAATCGGGCTTGTCAACAAACGACAGCGCACCGGAGATGAGGAGTATTTTAAACTTCGCAGCATCCTCACCACCGATAATGGTGTAGCTCAAATCACCCCCGCCGAGTGGATCGTCAGCCGTGATCGTAACCGAAGCAAAGTCATTTTCGTTTGTATATGGTCTGTCGCTGCTGGTTATCCAGAGATTAGCATTGTCAAAAACATAGATGGTGAATGTCCGTTGGCCTTCGCCGCCCAGACTACTGGTCGCCTTAACCGTGATGTTTTCTTCCCCGACCACGATAGGCCCATCCACGGATACCACACCTGACAGGTTGTGGATGCTGAACTTTCCACCTGCATTATCAGATAATTCGTAAAAAACAGTCGCCAGGTCATCAAACCCCCAGCCGACGGCAGTAATTCCAACAGTGGCTCCGATACCATCGTTTACTTCAACCTCGTTATTGTCCGGATGAAAATCAATGACAAACGGTACAGGCTTAACGGTTATGGTAAATTCCTGCGAAACGTCCGGGCTAGCATCGGAGCTGTTTGCCCCGACTGTGATGACATAATCTCCCTCAAGTAGAGTGGCGGCGACGCGCACCTGGCCCGTATTTGCATGAATGGAGAACGCCCCCTCGACACTGTCCGCGAGATAGTAGCTAACCGATGCGTTAAAATCTTTATCCTCGGCGTATGCGGTGAGAGCAACCAGATCACCCAAAGATGCATCCTCCGACACTTCGTTCGTGGCTGTATCTGTATCGATTATTTCACTGATGTTAAATTCGTTCTCGCTGACTGCTGCAGCACTGGATGAAGCCCAAAAAGATGATATGAAACATATCAAAATAGAGAGCGCCTTCACTCTGCCTGAGTTACAAGGGTTGGCCATTTTCATACTCCAAAAAAGTCCTCTGCCAGAAACGCTTCCATATCGTTTAGCTGACGGTCTGTTCGTAACGTCTTGGATATACTTGGAACAAACATGACCACAGCGGGGGTTCGGATAAGCGGTGTAAGGCAGGCGACGGTATTATGTGCCTCAATCACGCGGTCGTATGTTTTCAGCCAAGTGTAAGTTTTCTCTTACAAATAAAGGGTTTATGTAAGAGCGAGGCCGTGGATTAACGGCCTAAATTCCCTTCTTGACGGTAGCTGGAACAAGGACTTTGACCAATGATTCCCGCATTTCTATCACGTTGCCAATGATTGATTAACCATCACATGCTGAAGATAGTTGAGAATCGGGGAAATTTTGCGGTAACTTTCGAAGGGTTCGAAGGGTTCGAAGGACAGTTACTCTGACCCCCGACATTGTTACCAACCGGCTCCCGCTTATGATTCGCCTGACGCGGTGACGCGTACAGTTTGACTGCTCCGCTTGCGGCACGATAGCTGTGAAACAGATCAGGATCGGCGGCAACGCGATAGAAACCATTCGACTTACTACCCACACGGATAAAGGTAGTTGGGGTTACGTGGTATCAGGCCGGTCGACATGATCACCTCGGCAACCTGCTCCGAATAAGATACTCAATCAACATCCAGGCCAATTCGATTCTATTTAACCAGTTTGAGCCACCTGGTTGATAGATAGATCCCGCTGGCACAGGCAGATGGGCATTTAATTTCTAACGAAGGTCGCGACGAGTGACTACAAACCAATCAGTTCTCCAACACCACCGTAAAAAGCAGCACGGACATCTTCGGAAACACCACTCATTTGTCTCTCGCACAGGGCCACAGCGTCAGCCGTGCCTTCCACATGTGGGTAGTCACTTGAGAAACACAACATGTCTGGCGCCAGTTCCAGTACCGGCGTGAGCGGCTGAGACACCACGAGTGGCGTGACTCGAACCTGACGTCGCAGATATTCCGAAGGCGCCAGTGGCAGCTTGTAGGCTGTGCCCGCAAAGTCCGGGCGAAATTCTCCATCATTCAAGATGGTATTAGCGGCATGTCCTACACCATGGTCCAGGATGCCAAGCAGGTGAGGTAACCATGAGATACCCACTTCTTCCACAACCACGGTCAGCCCGGGGTGACGATCGAGAACACCGTCGAACACCATCGCAGCAAGCAGTAGTTGTGGCGCAATTTGTGGATTCACAATCATATTCAGCATGCTATAGGTCGTCAGATCATCAGCGCCATTATTCGCCCATCCAACGTTGATGGATTCACGGCCAAAACCAACATGTGCGAATGCCGCCATGCCAAGATCTTCTGCTGCGGACCAGAGTGAATCAAAATCCGGATGTGTTAAAGACCTGGCCATGTCTGGCTGACCCCCGCCACGTCGACCACCGACGGGCGTTTCGGGTATGGCAAACGCGCGACTGCCCTGCCCCCGCATGCGTGTCATCTCCTCAATAGACCAGGGGATGTCTGACATATCGATCTGGGTGACTGGAATAAGCCGGTCGGTATGACCCGCGACCTGGTTGGCGGCCCAGCGATTCCAGCATTGCCGGATCTTTGGCAACAGATCATAGCGCCTTGCCCGCCCTGCCTGTACAAACGCACCCACCAGGAAAGTAGGATTCAGAAACTGTATATCGATACCACGTTCATCACAGAACGTCAGTCGCGCTTCGGCAGCGCAATAGGGATCGGCACCCGAATCCGCCTGGTATTCCGGTTGACGCGTATCGGTGATCTCGAGATGTTGCGTGAACCCAGGCAGAATAGTGTCATAGCCACCTGTTGGCTGCTGCGAGTCGGGCAGAGCCGATAGCCTTGGATTAGAGATACCAAAAACCGAATTGGCTATCTCCATAAACCGAGCCGCTGGTCCCAACTCGTCTGCGAGTTCGCTATCTGTCTGTTGAACCCAGTCCAGCGGCTCATGCAAATGTGCATCTACATCAATTATTCGCATCACTTCCTCCTGTTGTCCGAATCATGCGCGTAATTTCGCGAGCAGCCTTTACTTGATAATACCGGACTCTTCCAGCCTTTTCCGGCTGTCGGCATCAAGGCCAAGTTCTTCCAGAATCTGGTCAGTATGCTGGCCGAGACCCGGAGCTGCGGTACGCACCCGGGTTGGGGTGCGTGAGAACTTGGCAGCCGGGCCGGTGATCGGTGCAGTCTCGCCGCTTTCGAATTCCGTGGGTTGGAGCATGTCGCGTTCAAGGATGTGAGGGTCTTCGGCAGCTTCAACAAACGTTTGAACGGGCGCGATCGGCAGTCCGTGCGCGAGTAGGATCTCCATCGCCTGGGCGCGCGTACGTTCGGCAAGCCAGTCGCCGAGCATCATGTTGCAGACATCGCGGTTTTCTACACGCGCGTCGCGTGTTGCAAAAGCAGGATTGTCGGCCAGGTCGGGCTGCCCGAGAATCTCCGCGAGTGCACCCCAATGCGCATCAAGCAGGATGCCTACATACACCGGTCCGTCCTGACAGCTAAATACGTTAGCAGGCACTGCAAAACCAAACTCGTTACCCATGCGACCGGGCGCCACACCCATGGCTCCGAGTGTGAGCATGCCATTACTCTGGAACAGCATGGAATCCAGCAGCGCAACGTCCACATGCTGGCCCTCACCTGTCTGATCGCGATGACGTAACGCCGCCATGGCACCGATTGCACCGTGCAGCCCACCAAGGTCGTCAGCGAGGAAGGTACCGGCCTTGGTTGGCGGTCCTTCCGGTGAGCCGTTTACTGACAGGAATCCCGAGGCGGCCTGCGCCAGGGGGTCATAAGCTGCGCCCTCGTGCCGGGGTCCAAATTGCCCCCAGCCAGTAATGGAAACGTATACGATATCAGGTTTGACGGCACGTATTCCCTCGTAACCGAGCCCGTATCGCTGCATCGTGCCGACCTTGAAGTTCTCCACCATGATGTCACTCTTGCGTGCCAGCTCGAGGCAAACATCACGACCCTCTGGCTGCCGGATGTCGAGCGTCAGCGCACGTTTGTTGCGATTGACAGTGGCGTGAATAAAGCTGACATCAGTGCCTGGCAGCAACGGCGAGATCGCGCGCCCAACGTCACCTGATGGAATCTCGACCTTAATCACATCTGCGCCCAGATCCGCTAATACAGTGCCACACATTGGACCTGCCCAGGTTGTCGTCACTTCCAGTACACGTACCCCCGCCAGCGGTCCTGTCAGGTCGGTACGTGCGTCGCTATAGAACTCGTCTTTCTGCATTGTGTGCTCCCGTTAGCCTCTGATGAGTCTACCGCAGTTGTAACTATGGGTATTACCTTTTATGCAAAAAAACCACCGGTTTTTGCCAGGGTAATTTTGAATGAGTCACGCTCCTGCAAACGAACCAGATAGTTATCCAATGTGGACTGCATATCTACACCAACTTTTGCACAAGGACTAGTGCCGCATCCTCAGGTCCCCATAGCGTCAGCGACTCAAACAAAGGTTCAAAGCCTTTTGCAAAGTAAGAATACGCCCGAGGATTTCTATGTAAGCACGATTGGCTTCTTCTATGCCAAACCACTCTGGTAATCCCTTCAATATTTCGGCGCATACGGTTCTGTCTTCATCTTCGAACTCTACTATCTGAACGTCTGTCATCGGTATTTGTTTTAAGTGACCCTGATTAGCGGCATTGATTATACTGCCCAGGTAGGAAATAGAGAGGTAAAACCATGCAAACTGTACTCGATGTGATCTTCCCTCATCAGGCTAACAATGACTATCGCGGCGGCAAGATTGCCTTCTATGGCTTCTGCCTGCTGATGATACCTCTGGTGTTCCGATCGACAGTCCACTTTTTAAAGCCTGACAGCGGCGTGAATTCGATTGCCAGCATTATGGTCTTCGAGGGTACACCTGACCCGAACAACATTATCTATATGTTCAGTGCCATCGGGGGTTTGCATCAAATGCTCTGGGTGTTCTTCTATGGGATCGTACTCTGGCGCTATCGCAATCTGATTCCACTGATGTTTGCGCTAATGGTTGTCGAAGGATTTTTTGGGATGATAGTAAGTTCAATGCACCCACTGACACCGGAGTATTTTGAATACACGCCACCCGGGAAACTCGGCGCTCTGCCGAAGCTCGTGCTCTGTGCAGCATTGTTGTTCCTTTCTGTCTTGCATTCGCAGCGTCGTGCACTGCCAGGGTAAGTCATCACAATGACATTATTAAACTACTTACTCCTGCCTGCCAAAGATACCCACTTCTTTTTGAATGCGCTCGGCATAGTCCGGGAGTGCGGGGAACTCGTTTGCAATTTCCGTGAGCCAGGTTTCCGGTTTGTTGTCAAAGATACCCGACAACAGGCTTGCTACACTGAAATCGAAGACTGTCAGTCGACTGCCAACAATGTACTTCCCTTCTGCAACAACCTGATTTATTGCAGTCAGGTCTCGCCGCGCAAAGCCCTTCTGCTCTTCCAATGTGTGCCTGCCAAGTCCATGCAAGTCATAGGTCTTAATAACCTGTTTCCTGGCCATGCTGGTCACGATCGGGCGGACAAGAGCAGGTATAGACCCAAAAAAACCATTAACGATATTTGGCCACCAGCTTTCATCCAACCAGCGGCTCGCGACCATCATCCAGTATAGATGATCCTCGCCTAATCTGACGAAAGCAGTTCCCTGACCCCGTTCAGAATCTGAGAGGCGGGCATAGAGTCCACCATTTGAAATCTGATCAAGGTATTCAAAGATAAGTTCAGAGTCAGGTATTTTCTGCCCATCAACTTCAACATACGGTATTTTACCCTTGGGCGTCTTGCGTGGATCTGCCTCCTCACGCAATTCGTAGTCCATATTCAGGTACTTGAGCGCCATCTCAACTTTCAGACTGAACGGACTCACGTTTCTAAGACCAAATGCCTCGGGGAAGATGTAAAGTGTGATCATGGGTGTTGCGCTCCGGTTGCATCTTTTCGTCAGCTATATTATCAGAACTCCACTGGCAGCCTTATGTCAGTAGCGATTACGTTTTCAAGCCAAACAGAATTCTTGGGACACGCCAGCGACGAACCAGAGCCTCGTAAATCAACAGTGATCCGAAGGCGGTGACACCTATCAACATCGCCACTTCAACCAGCACCGGCAGATCCATCGGAAAAACAAAAAATGCCGTGATTAACAAAATCGGTTGATGCAATACATAAACCGGTAAAATCGCCACATTCAGATAAGAGAGCACCAGTGATGGCTTGTCAAAACAGCCTGCGGCAAAACCAGACAATGTTAAAATGGCGCACCAGCCATAGATTCCACTAAGTGTAGAATAGAGGATACCGTCCCAGAAGGCATCCATCTGTCCCGTCTTCCAGTAGGCATTGCAGCTGAGCTCAAGTACCAAAAAGGTCAGTGTCAGATAGCCAAAATGCCAACGATTCCGCTGTAGAGTATCCCAGAATAGTTGGTTCTTTGCACAGACCACACCTGAAGCAAACATACTGAACCAACGTAGATGTGCGGCCCAGTCATCCACGAATGCGTGGGTGGTCGGATTTACCTCAGACACAAGTATATTCGTTCCACATAGCAAAACTGCTGGAATGACAATGAGCGCCAGGGTGAATCCGGATGACTGATTTATCAACCGTACTTTTAGCCATGACCAGCAAAACGACAGAGCCAGGACATATGCCAGAAGGTAAACCAAAAACCAGAGATGATCCCATGTGGGCAGTTGCTTACCCGGAAAAGATTCACCTGTCAGGTAGGATGTAAACCAGAATCTGAGGTACCCATTCGTTACATATCCTTTGCGCAATAATTCTACATAGGTCTGGGGTGGGATGATTACCAACATCCCAAACAGGATCACAGGTAAAAGGCGTTTTAGCCTGTCCCGGGCGAACATCGATGGGCCAAGTTTGTCCATGAGGAAACTACTGGCAACCCCCGAGACAAAAAACAGCAGCGCCAGCCGCCAGGGATTAAGTGCAATCATGGCGAACTCAAGATCTTCAAAGATGCGTGGACTCTTGAGATTGTAGTGCCATGTCACATAGAGAATGCCTGTGTGATACACGATTAAGAGACCAAAGGCAGCAACACGTAGCCAATCCAAAAAGTACTTACGCTGGCCGATAACCATTCCCAGTTTGTTGATTTCGGGATTAGTCTACATATCAAATGATTTCTGTTATATTGATATCTAATCATGAGTGAATTTAATATATCTAAACTCAGAAGACTTGATGGTTCTCTGCTACTGATACTCCATGAGTTGATCGACTGTCGAAATGCTAAACAGGTGGCAGATCGTTTGAGCCTGAGTCAATCAGCGATCAGCCATGCGTTAACCCGCTTGCGTGCGCTGTTTGATGATCCTTTGTTTATCCGAAAACCACATGGTCTTGAGCCCACCACAAGAGCGCTTGCCATGCAGTCACAGTTGAAAGAGTTTCTTTCAAACGCAGAAAAACTACTGAACGTCCAAACTGACTTTATACCTGCGAGCAGCCGTAGATTATTTTCAGTTGCGGCACCGGAATATTTCACGTCACTCGTTGCCTCAGCGCTGGTTAATCACTGGAAAAAAGTAGCTCCTTCCATGTCTGTTTACTACTCACAAATGCCATCAACTGAGTCAATTGAAGATATTCGACGGGGACGACTCGATCTCGCCATCGGGCGACCGGAGGAATCTTTGCCATCGGGGCTGGTGCAGGAGGTGTTATACAAGGATGTGTATTGCGTTGTCGCCAGGAAAAAACATCCCCGGATTCAGCGCAAGATGTCGAACCAACAATATCAAAATGAATCCCATGTACTGGCAAGTGCGAGAAGCGAAGTCACCACATCAGAGAGCAACATTTACCCGAGAATGCCTTCCGGTATCGTTGTTCAAAACTGGATGACCGCAATGTCAATCGTGGCAGAATCAGACTGTCTTGCCACTTGTCACCGTAAAATGGCCGAGCGATTTTCCGGCGCCCTAGGTCTCCAGGTCCTCGATCCGCCTTTTGAGCCAGATGTCTTTACGGTCTCCGTTGTGAGAAGACAAAGTCCCGATGATGGTGTCAGATGGTTGTTAGGGCAGATCGCGGACGTCGTTTCGTAATGCCGCAAACGAAAGCAGGCAGCAATGGATCCAGCACCGATACTGACACGCCCATCAAAAAGGCGCGATTGCTCGCGCCTTAATAAACGGAAAAAAACTCGGAATTTACTCTGATGTCTCTGTTATCGATTGATAAGTCGCCACTTTCAGATCGGACCTGAAAGAGTAAGGTGAGCCCATTAATTGAATCATGCCAACAGCTACAATATCTTCCACAGGATCAATCCAGAATACGGTACCGGCAGCACCACCCCAGTTGAATTCTCCTGCACTGCCGATGACACCAGCAGCGACCGGATCAGTCACCAATCCAAACCCCAGCCCGAATCCGAAACCACGAAGCTGCTGGCCCAGCGTCGGCTTTTCTCCGCTACCACCACTGACGATACTCGCTGGTAAGTGATTACTTGCCATGTAGGCGACGGTCTTCGCACCCAATATTCTTTTGCCATCTAACGATCCGCCATTTCGCATTGCCTCTGCAAAGCGCATGTAGTCCATTGTGGACGACACGAGGCCACCACCACCTGAATACAGAGAAACAGAATGATAGTCCTGCATTGCTTCCGGCTTACCTTTCGGAATCGTCGTTAACAATTTTGTTTCCGGGTTGATGTAGTGATTAGGTAAAAATCGATCTGCCTTCTCTGGCGGGACCTGGAAAAAAGTGTCCACCATGCCTAGGGGTTCGAACATATTCACTTGCAAATACTTATCGAATGGTTGACCGCTTATTCGCTGAACGACAAGGCCGGTAATATCAACGGCAATGGAGTAGTGCCACTGATCACCAGGATTGAATTTCAAGGGTAGTTTTGCAACTTTCTGCGCAAATTCATCGAGATCCTTTGCTGCCCATAGATTCGCCTCCGCATAAAATTTGTCGACCGGATCACCCTTGGGATTAAATCCATATGAGAAGCCCGCCGTGTGCGTAAGCAGTTGTTGCATAGTCATTTCACGTTCAGCGGCAACCTGTTCGCCATCTTCGTTTAACACCTTTAGATCTGCCAGTTCAGGTACAAACTTTGAAACCGGGTCACTCAGCTGGAATTTACCTTGCTCATAGAGCTGCATTACTGCGGCAGCGGTAATCGGCTTGGTCATTGAATAAATGCGAAACAAATCATCCTTTTTGAGCGGTGTTTTATCATCGGCCCCTCGCTGACCCACCGCTTCGAAATGCACAATCTTGCCGCGACGCGCCACCATGGTGATGATGCCTGCCAGTTTCTTGTCATCAACATAGCTTTGCGTCATTTCAGTAATTCGTTCCAGCCGCTCAGCTGACATGCCTTGCCGTTCCGCTTTGACATTCGGCATCTCACGAGCGACGGTGATCTGGGTAGCCATCATTATCATGGTCGTCAATACAAAGCCCACGACGCTTTTTTGTCTTAGTCTGGTATTCAATTTCCGCTCCAATTTTTACTGTTTAATATTAAAGTTTTTGATTTCGGGTCTGGAGTATAGGAAAGGTCAGCCTCTCTTTCCAGAGAGGCTGATACTTCCAGATCAACTGACACACATGTTTGCTGTTACCGGTGTACCTGCTTCAACGTGGATCCAGGCCTTTTTCAGCTCTGAGTTTGTTCATTCGTCCCTTATCGACGTTCATTCGCTCGCCCAGCTGACTTTCGTCAACAGTGCCAGCCATATGGGCACCAGCCGTTTTACCGTTGTACATAATCTTCTTGGTGGGTGTGACCGCGAGCACGATTCTCAATGGGGAATCGAGCAGGTTATAAAAAAACTCCTCGCCCTGTCTATTTTCTGGATTAAGTTTCTGCGAGAGTGCAGTGTAAAACCACTTCTTGGTGTCATCGTCTTCAAAGAACTCACCTGTTCCTTTGAAAGTAATTGCACCGCCTGGTAAGCCTGCGGCATCAATTCCCGGTGGATAACCATGCGCACTTACATTAACGGACACCCTGTTATCTCTTCTGATTGCTACAGTTCTATGCCTGTGTTCAGAAAACGTAATCCAGATTTTGCCATCGTGCCACACAAAAGCGTGTGTTACGCCGACTGGCCAGCCATCTTTGGTTGCCCACATCAGAACACACTCAACAGAGTTGTTCATTAACTGGTCGATCTCCTCATCTGTAAAAGGATAAATTGAGACGATTTCGTGATCGTGTGTTTGTGTCATGGTTTACCCCTGGTGTTGGTTATTGGTTGTCGCAACATGCCGCTATACTACAACATTGTGCGGTGCTGAACTGTTTGTTCGCTCAGGCTCCATTTTTAATTTTCCGGGTAAATACTTTATGCTTGTATCCAACAGTTCGATAGGAAGCATCGAAGTGAAACTCAACAGTGACCTGGAAGACAAAATTATCCAGTCCGTAAAAACAAACATGGACAAACAGATTGCTTTTACTAAAGAACTGGTCAGGTTCCCCTCTGTGCGGGGTCAGGAACATACTGCTCAGGATTTTCTTTTTACGCAAATGAAAAACCGTGGATTAACCATGGATCGATGGAGCATTGATGTCGCAGACATAAAATCCCATCCTGGTTTCTCCCCCGTTGCCGTTGATTATGCCAATGCTATTAACGTGGTTGGAACCCATCGACCGAAAGCTGAGACAGGCAAATCCCTGATCCTGAACGGGCATATTGACGTGGTACCCGTCGGACCACTGGACATGTGGGAGCACCCTCCATTTGAGCCGCATGTTGACGGCGATTGGTTATATGGCCGCGGCAGTGGTGACATGAAAGCTGGCATCGGTGCCAACATTTTCGCCCTGGATGCACTCAAAGCAATTGGCTATCAACCGGCAGCAACGGTTTATCTGCAATCTGTCACAGAAGAAGAGTGTACTGGTAACGGCGCCCTCTCAGCACTCGTCAGGGGTTACAAGGCAGATGCCGCGATTATCCCGGAACCCATGAACGACTATCTTGTGCGCACAAATATCGGCGTTATCTGGTTTAAAGTGCATGTCAAAGGCAGGCCGGTACATGTTGCTGATGCAAGCAGTGGTGCCAATGCAATTGATGCTGCCGCTTATCTTATTTCAGCATTGAAGGAATTTGAAAAGAAGCGCAATGCGCTGAAATCAAACTACCCACATTTTGCAAACCTGGACAAACCCATCAACGTCAATGTCGGTAAAATAGAAGGTGGTGACTGGGCCTCCTCGGTGCCAGCCTGGTGTACCTTTGATGTACGCACGGCGCTCTATCCCGGTGAAGACGCAAGACAAGGGGCCAGGGAAATTGAAGACTTCCTGCGTAATGTGTCGGGTAATCATCCGTTTTTATCCAACAATCCACCAGAGGTTGAGTTCAATGGTTTTATGGCCGAAGGTTATGAACTGGAACCGGGCAGTGAAGCTGAATCAACCCTGAGCCTGGCCCACAAGACGGTGTACCAGCGCGATCTCGAAGCAGTCACTTCCCTTGCGTATCTGGACGGCCGTGTTTTTGTGCTTTATGACAATACGCCGTGCCTGGTTTACGGGCCGACCTCGGGCAATATTCATGGATTTGACGAGAAGGTGAGTATCAGCTCGATTGAAAAGGTGACCAGTACCATCGCACTTTATATTGCAATGTGGTGTGGGCTGGAGAAGGCGCCGTAGCAGACCCCGCAACCCACAGCAGTCAGTACACTCTGGCCCTAAGGGCCCCAAATGTGAATACCTGCTCATTCACCCGGTAAACCATAGCAGTTAGCCGCACACACAGTGTTAGGATTTTCCTAATTGTGCCTTTGGACAAAGATGATGACACACGATCTTATTGTAATTGGTGGCGGCCTGGCTGGAGCAGCAGTTGCCAAGGTTATGGCAGGTCAGGGATCACACGTCCTGTTACTGGAAAGGGAAACCAAGTTCAAAGATCGTGTCAGGGGAGAAATACTCATGCCCTGGGGTGTTGCCGAAGCCAGGTCGATTGGGCTTTACGAGATCTTAACCAATAAATGCGCCAATACTATTGAAGGCTGGAGCAAGTACGCCGAAGCCGGTGAATTCATCGACCGGCGAGATCTGGCCTCAAGCAATCCGCACAAAACCTGTGCGCTCGGTTTTTCTCACCCCGAAATGCAATCTGTCATGATCCAGTCGGCCAGGGAAGCGGGTGCCGATGTTGTACAGGGCGCTAACGTGACTGGCCTGATCCCTGGAGAGTTTCCCTCGGTTACATACAAGCAGCAAGGCAATGAACTAACAGCTTCCGCCAGGCTCTTAATCGGCGCCGATGGTCGACAATCACTCACAAGTAAACTGGGAGGATTTATACGCCACAAAGGCAACGATCGCATGCTATTTGCTGGTTTGCTGTTGCAAGGTATTGATGTTGACGAAAAATCATCCCACTTCATTGTAAACGCACAGCTCGGACAGATGATTTCAATTTTTCCGATCGGCCAGAACCGCTTCAGAACTTATGTCGCTACTAACAAACACAAAACACCAAAAACGCTCAGTGGATCAAAAGCGATTCCGGACTTTATCAATGCTTGTTATGCCAGTGGCGTTCCCCGGCAATGGTTTACAAAAATTAAAGCCATTGGGCCCCTCGCCAGTTTCGATGCTACGCCAAACTGGGTCGCTTCTGCCTACAAAAGTAATATGGTACTTGTGGGAGATGCTGCTGGCGTGAGTGATCCAACCTGGGGATGTGGCATGTCACTCGCACTTAGAGATGCTCGAATCTTGTCAGACCAACTCACAAACACTAACGACTGGGATGAAGGAGCACAAAGCTATGCTGATCAGCGCGCTGAATACTTCGAATCGATTCAGCGGATCGAATCCTGGATGACAGATATGTTCCTGGCGCTGGATGATGGCACCAATGACCGACGCACCAGGGCGTTACCGAAAATAGCCGCTGATGCTACGCGTATGCCTGACATTGTCGGCTTAGGGCCAGAGTCGCCGAGCGATGAGATTGCCAGACAACGATTTTATGGCGAATGTTAAATCTACTGTTTTTTCAAATAAACAGGGATCTTAGTTCGCTTGTCAAACTGATTAAGTAAACTGTCCCGCGAGTTTCCCACGAGTTTACAATTGTCGATAGCAGCTATCGACACTCAACACACTTGCTTGTAGCATGAACCTACTGTGTGAAGGTAGGGTGCTGATGCTACGTATTATTCTTCAAGTCATCGGAGTCATCATATTGATTCCAGTTGTCACCATTGTGACCCTGAAACTCGAGAAACAAGGTGCCGATGGTCCGTCCATTCTTTTTCCTGGTGGGGAGCTTGTTTCCGGGGAATTGCATTCTGGTCCTGATCCGGACTGGCGCTTTACCGACGATGTCACCACAATTGAACTTCAATTGGTAAATCCACTGAGCTCCCGCACTATTTTCATTATGGAAAGTGACGGTAAAGTTTACATACCCTCTGGTTACATGCGGTCTTTTCTGGGTCGTATCTGGAAGGACTGGGCATTTCAGGCCGACGAGGGTGATGGTCTTGCCGTCGCACGTATTAGCGGCGTGCGCTACGAACGAAAACTAAACCGCATCAAAGGTGGAGACGTCATCGATGGCGTTGCTGCAAAACTGGCAGCGAAATATGCTGGAGGGAGTACACCTGAAGCAATTGCCGCTATTAAGGAAGCAGTGATGAATGGCGATACCTGGATATTCGAAATGGCCCCAAGAGATGGAGCGCGCTTGTGAAAACTAAAAACTACTTCATTCTCTGCACGGCAATCACGGTTGCCCTGGTCATCAGCCTGCTATACGTTCCCGGCCTCTCTGATACGGTAGAGCAGTTGATCCTTGGGTTTCTAGCCACCAACGCACGATAGCAACGTCTGTGGTCAGTGCGCTAAGGCCTTGGTCCCTTTAGTAAATGACTGACGCCATCAGCGCGGCTACACCACTTACCCTAGACAATGGCATCATACCCACTGGCAAGATACTCGATGAGCTTCCGTGAGCCTATTCGGTGCGCATTTGACTTGACTTCATAGTTTATGGCCTGCTGATATTCTGCAAGAACCAGGGCGACTGCTTTTAATATCTCACTCCCGCCACGCTTTCCACAATCCAGCATCGCGATACGTTTTCCTGCCAGTGACTGCAACCGTTTCGCTTTGTTAATCTGCATCTCATTCCCTAAGCATGGTGACGCCCAATACATTTTCCTACCAGGCGCTACACTTTTCAAATTTTTCGCGTCAGAGTGAAAACTATCCTGTATCAAGGTGAGAGTATTTTGGTTCGCACTTTTTGGGTAGCAAAAGGATCTAAACCTTGATCTATGTCATCTTCACCGCTGCCCGGTTCAGTTCCAATATCAATTGGAGGTGGTGTTATGCAATTTACAATATCAGCACGGGGGAAACCTTCTGCACTACCCATACATCAACTGATCAAGAAAAACTTCAGTCATATTCCGATCAACCAGATTGAGAGTTTTTTCGGCTTTACAGAGCCCTGTACATTGTATGGGGGACGGGTGTTTACCAGTACGGAGCTAAGTCGATACGATTTACGTTCTCTTTATGAGATGGGGATCAACCTGAGGCTGCCGTTAACCAACCATTACGCCACTGCCGACGAATATGCGGCGTGCCTGCCGTTCCTGGAAAAGCACTATCGGCCGGGTAATTCGGTCATCATCACCAATGACCAGCTGGCCAGGTGGATCAAAAACGATTTCCCGGATTACCGGGTCGAGGCCAGTGTTATCAAGAATATCAACACGCTTAAGAAGGTCGAAAAAGCTTACAAGCTATACGATACGGTTATTCTTCCAATGGATGCCAATGAGGACGGGGATTTTCTGCGGTCAATCCCGGAAAAGCAGCGGATCATGTTATTTGCTAACGCAGGCTGCGCTATGACTTGTCCTTCGAAAATCTGCTACCCCAGTGTTTCAAAAATTAACAAAAATGGAGATATGAGCCTCTGGCAGTGTTCCCAGACTCTGAAACCCAGGGACATTCTCGGGATGATGGATTTCGATCTCGGCCATCTGCAGGATATGGGTTTCCATCGTTTCAAGTTGCTTCGATCAAGACCGGGTCAGCTGACAGGGTTTTGATGTTTGAGGTGAGAGTCGAATGCACTTACTTAACGCCAAAACGCAGGTAGCGTTGAGTTGGAAGGAGGGCCCTTTTTGGGGGGCGCCGAGCTAGCATGGAGCCCGTGCCGAGAGCGCCCATTACATTACAGGATTGCAAGACACCCTGAATCAACTCGTTGCTTTGTTTGTCCAATCACAACCGCGTCCTCAACTCCCGCGCTGTGTAAAGCATGCACCACACTCCCCGCTTCTGATTCCGGCACCGTTACCAGCAACCCACCGCTGGTCTGGGGATCCATCAGTACTTCAACCAGACTCTTCGGGATAGTTGATCCAAACCTGGATTCAGCTTCTACCTGAGCCCGGTTAACCTCGTTAGCACCCGTAGTGAATCCCTTGTCATACATCAGAATCGCCTCATCAAACAGCGGTAATGCTTTGCTGTCGATTTCAATTAACAGGTTCGATGCCTTCGCGATCTCCAGCGCATGGCCACAGAGCCCAAATCCTGTGACATCGGTTACAGCATGAACGTCAAAATCCGCCAGCACCCCAGAAGTTGTTGCATTGAGTTCGATTAACTTGTCAAGGCAGCTTTGTAAAGCACCCTCCGACACCTTTTTCTTAACGTTCGCATTGAGTATTACACCGCTACCCAGTGGTTTCGTTAGAATCACTGAGTCACCGACCTGGGCACCGGCATTCGACCAGTATTTTTCAGGATGAACCATACCCGTTACTGCCAAACCAAACTTGGGTTCTGCATCCTCCACACTGTGACCTCCGATCAATATGGCTCCCGCCTGCTGGATTCTCTCGTTGGCACCCTCGATTATTCCCTGGAGAACATCAGCTCCAAGTTTGTCCGACGGAAAACACACCAGATTCAGACAAACCAGCGGTTTACCACCCATCGCATAGACATCACTCAAGGAGTTTGCAGCAGCGATCTGACCGAAAATATAGGGGTCATCTACCGGTGGTGTAATAAAATCTGCAGTAACTACCAGCGCCTGCTCGCCATCCAGGCGATACACGCCCGCATCATCACTGGTGTCGAAACCCACCAGAAGATTGGGATCACTGGTCGCCGGAATCTTCTCCAGCAAAGCTGTCAGTTCGACCGAACTGAGCTTGCCTGCTCAACCGCAAGTGCGGGAAAGACTGGTTAGCGTATGCTTGCGAAAACTAAAAGCCATCTGTGTCCTGGGGTTGGTTGGAATAAATGCCGGAGTAAAATACCACAAATCGGGTCTTGCATGCTCGTCACACGTCTTTCATGTATTCCAGGATCAATCGATCAAATTCCTTAGGGGATTCCCAGAATGGGGCGTGGCCAACATTAGGTAGCAAGTGAATCCTGCGCCTCCACAGATTCCCAAACGCCACAGTTTTCAGGTAGTCGTTATTGACCATCTCTTCGTCGGCACCATTGACGACTGCAATTGGAATCAAGCTTGTTTTGACCACATTTCGCTGATCAGCCCCTTTGCCCTGCCCAACCGCCTCCATCATGAGACGCCGCGCTCTGCCGTCGGTTCGAAGCACCGCTTCACCCAGAAACGGTTCGTAATTTGCTGCGGTCCCGCAGGTAGCGCGGGCATATCGATCAGCTTCATCAGCACTCAGGTTTTCCTGGCCGGTAAATGCCATATGTTCTGAAGGCAGGAAGGCGCTTGCCAGGTCATCAGGGTTTTTACCAACAGGTGGCGTTCCTGAAATCATCAGCCCTGCGATTTCATCAGTCAAAGACAATGTTTCAACGGCGATGTGACCTCCCAATGACCAGCCGACGATAACATAACTCGTCACGCCGAGAGATCGCATGACTTGCAAGACGACGTCTGCGTACCCGCTCATTGTATAAGTTTGTTCCGGAATCAAGGCATTGCCAGAGTTTCCGTGGCCAGGTAAATCCATGGCGATGCAATGGAATAATTTACCAACGTCACCATTTATCTGATGTCGAAATACTTCCTTGCAAGACGAGTTTCCGTGTATGAAAAGTATCGTTTTGCCCTTACCATCGCTTTCTGCAATTTCAATATTACAATGAGTCGTTTTTATTGTTCGGTTTATCATTTCTAAAAGAAGGGAAATTATTTCCTCAAAAAGTATCCTACTTACGCTCATTAATCAAAAAATCATCAGCGATGGGATTGGGAGAATCTGCAGGGACATCTGTCAATCCGCTGTTTTTGTAGTTATCCACCGCATGACGGACTTCCCGTTCCGGATAAAATGTATAGAAGATAGCCGCGATGACACAAAATGTACCGGCGACGGGTCCAATAAGCAGCACGCCGAGGGGCTCTTCTGCACTTCTGCCATAGGCGGACAACAAATAGCTGAGAATTGCTGCTGCTGCCGCATAAACCCATTTCGTGAACAACCCCTGAACGCCATAATACATTCCAGCCCGGTTTGCCCCGGTGCGCGCTTCATCAAGGTCAATCAACTGACCGAGGATAACCGTTGGCAGTATCATGAGACCGGCAATCGGGAATCCCTTAATGATAGACAGCACAATAATCACGATGAGATTGAATTGATCACCCGCCTCGCCCGGTGAACTGGGTGTTAAGAATCCGTAGGGAAACATCGGCACCCCCAGTAGAAAGATGGTGCCCACCAGTGTTGCTTTCGTCCCGATCTTCGCGACGACCCGATCAATAACGATAAAACCCAGAATAATACCCGGCAGCATCGCGAGTGACAGTTGGGCCGCGAAGCCCTCGTCACGACCCAAAATGACTCTCGCGAAATACGGGACTGCCGGGCCGGTCATTGTAATGCCGAGAATAAAAATGATCTGGGCGAACAGATAGATAACAAATGGCCTGTTGCTGAGCGTCTTGCTCAATGCGTCGCGCATATTCAGTGACGAATGAATAGACGTGAACTGTGATTCGTCTACCGCCAGGATTGGGCAGAGACAACAGATGAATGAGAACACGCAGGATATGACAACCACAATTTGAATTGCCGTTGTAGCCTCAAAACCCTGACCTTTCAGAAAACTGATCCCTGCAAGCCAAAGCACGCCGTAGGCCATAATCATTGGGCCTCCAATTACTGCACGCAGACGAGCCAGTTCAATCCGGTCCTCTTCTGTTCTGGCAATTTCAGGAATCAATGCCAGGTAAGGCGCTACATAGACGGTAAAGAAGATATAGTACAAAGCAAGCAGTGTCGTCAGGTAGGCAAAAATGCTAAAACTGCCCGGTTCGCCAGGTGGGAAGAATATCAGACCAGGAACAGCGCACATGGGTACGATGCCTGCGATCATAAAGACGCGCCGCCGACCGTATTGTGAATTAGACCGGTCTGAGAAATGACCGACGACCGGGTCAGCCAGGGAATCAACGACACCACCAATCAGGCGCGCCAAACCATAGGCTGTCAGCACACCCAGGAAAACCTCCTCACTTACCAGCGCTTCAAGCCCAGCCCCCGCCGGTGGCAAGTAGAAGTATATCCCCAACGAGACGACAACCGAGTTGGTAATTTGCCAGCCGGGACCACCAATGGAAAACAATACCCTTTGCTTAAACGTCAGGTGCATGGTATTCGTCATATCATCGGTCTGGTTGCTGGAGTCAGGGTAAAAATTACATTTATCAGACGTAGAAGCAACCGGTTAAGGACTAAAAGAACGAACGCTGTTTTACCATCTTATCTTGGATTGCTTCTTTCGATTCGTTAGAGTGAGGCCAATTAATAAATCGAGGCAATCAGATGGATTCTGCTGACGTTGTTATTGTAGGCGGCGGTATAGGAGGCTGTACCCTTGGCGCCAAACTCGCCGATTCGGGCCTGAGTGTATTAATACTCGAGCGAGAAACCGATTTTTACGATCGGGTACGCGGTGAATGGATGGCCCCCTGGGGGGTCAAAGAACTGATGAATCTGGATCTGTATGATCTGACAATGCAGGCTGGTGGTCACCATATCACCCGCAATATTGGCTATGATGAACTCCTTAGCCCCGAAGATGCAGAGTCATCCGAAATGCCTTTAAACCTCGTCGCAGGCGTAGACGGGCCTCTCACTATTCAGCATGTCACCTTACAAAACATCATCTTAAACCACGCCATTGAATCTGGGTGTGTAGTAAAAAGGGGCGTCAATAAAGTTGAAATCTCACCTGGCGAGAATCCTGAAGTTTCTTACCTGCATGATGGACAGGCGTCTACCTGCGAATGTCGCCTGATTGTAGGTGCTGATGGCCGCACATCTGTGGTTCGGCGTCAAATTGGATTGAAGCTCGAAGAAGACCCGATTGATCATCTCATCGCAGGTTTACTGATCGACGATGCCCACGACTGGCCCGCGGATCTTCAATCAATCGGTAAGGTTGGCGACATACACTATCTGATTTTTCCGCAAGGCGACGGTAAAGTGCGGCTTTATGTAGATTATGACCTGGCTGATCGCAGTCGATTCGCGGGTGAATCTGGTGCTGCCGAAATGCTCAAGGCTTTCGATATGGCTTGTGTCCCCAACAGTAAGGCGATAGCGAATGCGACACCGATTGGCCCCTGTCGATCAAATCCGAGTCAGGATGCCTGGGTTGATAATCCCTGGGTACAGGGTGTGGTGCTCATCGGCGATGCCGCAGGTTACAACGACCCGATATTGGGGCAAGGGCTTTCGGTGACGTTACGGGATGCCCGAATGGTGGCAGAGATCCTGTCACAGCAACATCAATGGTCAACTGAAATATTCCTGCCTTATGGGCATGAGAGAAAGGAACGATTACGACGACTACGACTGACTGCCCAGTTTGCTACTCAAATGAATGCACGTTTTGGAAAAGAAGCTGAAGCAACGAGAGCCCGGGCCAGGAAAAGAATCAATGAAAATCCGGAACTACAAATGATACTACTGGCCGCATTTATGGGGCCGGAAGCGATTGACGCAAGATATTTCGAACCCGGTTTTCAAGAGAGTTTGTTTGCCTGAGATTGGGTCAGCGTATAGGTCAGAGTAAGAACTGCTGAGTATTTGTTGATTTCTTGTTCAATTAAGTAAACTGTCCCGGGAAATTGAGATACTAATCGGCACCGACGTTGCTTAATACCTGGCAGCGTTTCATGAGTCTCCGTGCATTCTGATCGAAATCGTCTCTGCGGTGCAGCACACAACGGTTGTCCCAGATGATCAGATCAAAGGGTTGCCATATCTGCTGCCACACGTTTTCCGCCAATGTGGCGTAAGACCAGAGTTCATCAAGCAACCCCTCACTTTCGTCCAGCGACAAACCCGGAACATAGGCCCATTCACGGCGACCCAGGTACAACACTTGTCGTCCGGATTCCGGATGAGGCTCGATGATTGGATGAGTTGCACCCGGTGCATCTCGAGGATCGTCAAAGGCATCAAAACCAGGGCGTAACTTCCCGATACTGGTATGCGCCGCATCATGTTTGATCGTCAGCCTGTCGATGCGAGCGACTAGTTCTGCTGGTAGTGCGTCAAACGCTGCATACTGGTTGGCGAAATAGGTGTCACCACCCTCCGCCGGGATCTCCACGCCAAGCAGCACACTGGCCGGTGGTGGTATTTCCACGTAGGTCATATCGGAATGCCAGTTTGCCTCGGCGTTACCGAGCCCACCGATTGGTTTACCATCAACTATGATGTTAGAGAGCTGGGTCACATAGCGGTTCTTGATTTTCGCCCGTGCTGATTCCGGCAGCCTTCCCATAGGTATCTCTTCGAGAGGGCCAAAGCGAGCGCTAAACACTTGCAGTTCATTTTCATCGAGCTGTTGATTGCGTATTCGCAACACGCCGTACTGCAGCCAGGCGGCATAGATTTTACTGAATTCGGCATCATCAATCATTTTGATGTCAACGCCCGTGATATCGGCAACGAATCCAGGTGTCACCGCTTCAATTTCAATCATCGTTATTCCTCAATATTAATGGCCGGTTGAAAAACGGGCACTAGGTGGAACCACCAATAACTTCACGTGGTGCAACGATGCGTGAGAATGGGCGCAGTTGCTCCACTTCCTGAAACATTTTGTAAAACTGAATCAGCGCAGCACCAAGCACTGTTTGCTGCCACATAAGATTCTGTATCTGCTGCTGGTCGTAGTCGCCTGGTTGCGCGGTTAACGCCTCGAGATAGAAAGCCTTGACGTCCTCAATCGCACGTTTAAACCAGGTCAGGTCGGAAACAGGCAGCTGCCCTTCATCAAGCAACGCGCCGAGTTTCTCAAGGTTTTCTGCGACGGAAAGCCCGCTGATGCCGACCAAAGTACGTCCATTTCGTCTTCTTCGACCAAGATCATACCAGAGTTTTAACGTTTCAAGTTCGCCCACAAGTCTCGAACTCCATGTCAATTCGCTTGCCGGTCTAGCAAATGAAACGGGACAAGCAGGTGAACTCTCGGTATCAACGCCTGGTGCATCGAAAGGGTAGTCTGCCAGGACAGGACCCGACTCTTCGTTAAGCAAGTCAAGGGCCGCCGCAATCACTCCATGCTGGAAATCCGGGTCCGCGGGCTTCCCAAGGGGGCGACCCAGTGGAAAAGTTACCCATAGCGAACGAGGTGGTTGCATGCTCTCGGTATTCTCACGAACCAGGCTGATACCGGTAGTCATGATACCTTCGCGTTCAAGGTAATACCCAAGCGCGCACACGGCGCGCGTACAGTTTGGTCACACCGGGGTCAGAAATACGGCATCAACCTTGTCCTGCTTGAGCAGACCCGCAACCTGGGACGTGCTCTTCTCATAAGCCTGGGGACTTAAACCGGCGCCCATAAAGCTGTAGTGCACACTTGCCAGCGAACCAATCTGGTTGTCCACAGCAAGTTCCCTGAATCGTTCAATAGGAAACACAAGATTTACATCCTCCGCAAAACCTGATCTGTCAAAATTCACGGAGCTGTGCGACATAACAAGATTGTTTGCGTCTTCGTCGCTGGAAATCGGCCGATAAGTCGCATCTGTGAAATCGAAAGCAGGGTCGTCGCGAAAATGGAGCCCGGCTGTTGTAATCAAGGCAATCCGCAATTCAGAAACAGGTTTAGGCAGAGGCGTCCAAACCGGCGGGCCGAGGGGTGGCCTAACCTTCGCAAGAAAGTGCTCACGTTCAAAGTCTGGCAGATCAGTCAGGCGAACCATAATTACTCTCAGCTGATGAGGTTGTTGTGGACAGGCTCAATGGTCGAGCGGTGGGTTTGCTCGTTTCCGCATTGTTCAACATTAGATAACTCACTGTTAGGTCAGAGCCCTGGATTGACGTGGTGTAAAACAAATGTCACAATTAGTGACATTAAATTTCATAAGCTCTCCTATGTCAACTATAAAACGTATTACAGCAGGAATTCTTGGTTTGTTCGCGCTGTGGAGAACATTGGCCGATGCCGAGGTTTTTAAGTGAGTACACGACAGCCGGAACGCCTTAAAGTAGACGGTCGAGTTGAACGTACGACACAGACTCGGCGGAAGATACTCGAGGCTACCCGAGATCTGATATTGGCTGCGAACAGCGACCCAACAGCGCGGGAGATTGCCGGGCATGCAGAAATAACCACCAGAACCCTGTTCAGGCACTTCCCGGACATGGATTCCTTGAACAGGAGCTTCATTCATGATGCTGAAGAACGCGCATTTGTTGTCATGGACGAGCCATTTCCAGAATCTACCGCGATTGACAATTGGCACTCCCGAATGAAATTCGTCATCGAAAGACGCGTCCGGGTTTATGAATCCCTGCTGCCACTCTACATCTCTGCTATGTGGGGCCGTTACCGAGCCGCAATGCCTGAGGCAGAATTAAGATCAGGCATTAAGCGGCGTCGGAGAAGACTGGAGGAAGTCCTGCCCGTAAAAATCATACATGACCGTCTCCTGTTTGAATCGATTGATGGTGTCTTGAGTATTGATTACTGGATTAGCCTGCGGCGAGACCAGCAATTAAGCCCACGCAAGGCAGCCCAGGTACTCCAGCGAGCAATCGACTTACTAACCGCTGACGATCGAGACAAATAAATGTGAAGGAAAATTGATTCAATCGGCAATTGTGAGTATTAATAACTCCCCATTCGGGGAAAAATGGCACAAAGCCAGAGCCGATGACTGACAGGAGATAACAATGAGTGAATTTCAAGACAAAGTGGTAGTGATTACCGGTGCAGGGGGAGGTCTGGGCAAAGCCCATGCGCTTGAATTTGCGCGCCGGGGTGCCAAGGTGGTTGTTAACGACCTGGGTGGAAGTGGCGATGGGGTAGGCGCCAGTGATATGGCTGACGTCGTTGTGGAAGAGATTACAGCTGCGGGGGGTACAGCGGTAGCCAACAAGGCCTCTGTAGCAGATATGGCAGGTGCTCAATCGATCATTGACGATGCGGTCAGCGCATTCGGCACTGTTGATATATTGGTCAACAATGCAGGCATTCTTCGCGACAAATCCTTTAAAAATATGAATATGGCTGACTGGGATCTTGTGATGAATGTTCACTTGAATGGAACAGGTTATGTCACCCGTGCAGCCTGGCCAATTATGTACGAGAAGAACTATGGAAGAATTGTGTTTACGAGTTCAACATCTGGCATTTACGGTAACTTTGGTCAAGCCAATTATGGTGCGGCAAAGATGGGCATGCTCGGCATAATGAATGTGTTAGCGATCGAAGGGTTATCAAAGAACATCAGGGTCAATTGCCTGGCACCTGCGGCGGAGACTCGTCTGATTGGAATGATACCGGGAGTAGAGGTCGACCCTGATAACCCCGATCCCATGAGGCATCCTCAGCTTGTCACCCCTGCAGTATTGCTGATGTGTGCCGAAGATGCGCCGACCAACAAGACGATTCATGCAGGCAATGGTCATTTCGCTTCCAGCGCGACCTTTGTAAACGAGGCACTGGACTTTGGTGCCGATGTGACTTACGAGGATCTGCTTGCGAAAAAAGATCAACTGCTGGATCTCAGCGATGCACATGAAATGTCTGGTCTTATTCGTGTATTGAAGGCGCAGGAGAACTAAAACCTATTTCACATTGACGCCTGACCTCAGCTGCACAGCAGGCTGCTGAGGTGGGCGAATCTTAATCTCGTTCGATATAGGTGTCTGCAGGCAGCAGGTTTTTCGTGCTGACCGTACCCTCGATGAAATCGTCTATCGTCTTGTGGAAATGGCGTAAACGAATCTCCTGCTCGCTGAGGTGCATACCTTTGAAAGAATCTGATTGCACGCCTTTTTGCATCGTGACCATGTTTGAACCATCCTGAGCAATGACATTGGCGAGAATAGGATCAAACGTGCCTTTGAAGGCTGATTCATAGTCGATTCCATCATCGTGGCGATGGGTTTTGTGAGGTGGCCGCTCGAACTCTGGTGTTGCCGGTGGTAAATGGGCCAGAATAAAAAAGTCGTAGTAGCAGCGGGCGGGATCAGTCGCATGTGGCCGGTAACGGAACACCGCTCCACCGTCTGGCGTCTGGGTGAAAGTAGAGTTGGGGAAAAAGGTATAGTGATACTGATGCACCAGTTGTTCATCATTCATGTTCTTGTAGGGCAGGTAAGTATCATTTTCTAATTCGCGACGGCGCTGGATTTCTTCCAGGTGCACATCTTTGGCAGGTACTGAGTAGACAGGGGATTCGTTTCCTGTTCTGGCTATCATCATATGCTCACGCAACGGCGTCATTGATTCGCGGTCGGAGACAACGTCGCTGACCGTACGGTTGAAGTTCAGCATCCTGGAATGAATACCCCACAACTCGATGGGGATATTGTGGCCTTCGCCGAATTCGATCATATCCGGATGTAATGCTGCGAAATGATAACTTTCGTTAAAAGCATCGACGGCGTGCTTCCAGTTACCGTTCCATTCGAAAGTCTGGTAGTCAAGCAGGGTATAGTTTTCCAACTCGTAGGTTTCCAGGTGTGTACCGATTTCGCCCAGGTACTCCGTAAGGGGACAGGCGTCGAGGTCCATATTGAACCACAACCAACCACCCCAGATTGCAACTTTTACGGGTTGTAAGGCAAGCTCATCTGCAGGCACGCCGTCATCGAACTGACGAAAGAACTCCGGTGCGGCCACTTTTTTCAGGGAGCCGTCTATTTCCCATTTCCAGCCGTGAAAGGGACAGGTAAAGGTGTCCATAAACCCGCTTTCTGCCTGGCACAATCGGTTGCCGCGGTGTTGGCAGACGTTGTAAAAGCCTCGAATTTGATCATCGTTGCCTTTTACAAACAGGAACGATTCTTTTCCCAATTCATGTACATGAAAAGCACCAGGCTCAGAAAAATCATCCACACGAGTCGCCAACTGCCAGGTCTTTGTCCAGATCTTGTCCCATTCTGCCTTCATGAACTCAGGGGAGTAGTAGCGTTTGCCATCAAGCTTCTCGAGGCCAATATCAACCTGCTTGATTCGCGGTATAAAAGGCGGCGCTTTGAAATCACCGGTACGAGGATTGGGCCTCTTCAGAAATTCCTTCTCAATGGTCGCCATTGAATTTCCCTTCTAAATGTTTTTATCAAAGGAGACAATATCAGAGTTTACTCTGGCCGTGTAGGTACCTGTCCCGGATGGATCAATACCCTCTGAAGTATTAACATAGACCCCTCAAAATTAGAGAAGAGACTGATATGCCAATCACCGGACAATGCCTTTGCGGCGAAATTAAATACGAGCTGATTAATACACCGGCAATGACCGGTGTATGCCACTGTAAAAACTGCCAGAGACAAGCAGGCTCTGCTTTTTCAACAATTGCGGCAGTCGCCAGGACAGACCTGAGCTTCACCGCCGGTCAACCCAGACTGTACAAAGACAGTGATACCGCCAGTGGTAATAGCGTTGACCGGTTTTTTTGTGGCACCTGTGGATCACCGATTTATTCGGCAATTGTCAGTCAACCTGACAGCTACTTTATCAAGACAGGCACACTGGATGACACCAGTGAATTCAAACCACAGTTTCATGTCTGGTGTGATACCAAACAGAATTGGGTAGCGCTCGAAGATGGGATACCACAAAGTCCAAACTAAACGGATTTGTTTTGTATGGCTTTGCCTCCCCAGACGTAAACGTAATGTCCGGCGCTAATGAATGCCATAATCACAACTATCAGCCATCCTGCCTGCAAAGCTTGTTCCGGTAACACTGGGTAGACCTGTTGGCCAAGGATTACAAGCACCGCCACGATTTGAACGAAGGTACTCAGTTTTCCCCATATCGAGGGATCCATTTCATAACGCCCATACAACCAATGATAGACGAGGGCGCCGCTGACGATAATGAAGTCTCTTACAACGACAATAAACGCCAGCCACCAGGGGACTAAACCAACCATCCACACGCTGACGAAAATACCGATCAGCATCACCTTGTCACAAACCGGGTCAATAACGGCACCATATCGGCTCATCGCGTCTAACCTGCGTGCCAGCCAGCCATCAAGCCAGTCGGTAAATCCGGCAATAGCTGCGATCCAGAGAACAATACTAAAGTCCTTCTCCAGAATCAGAATGCATATCGGAACGGTCAATACCAAACGTAAGGTCGTGAGTGCATTTGGGATCTGTTTGGTCCAGTTCAATCTTCCCTCGCTTTCGAGGTTAAAGGAGAGCAAGTTTGCGGCTAAAGTCGCATGTCTCGCAACAACCGTCAAGAAGAGAGTTCCCACAGCATAAGTATTCAAAGGGTGGCAGGCTGTGATTTAATAAAACATCAAGTGTAAACGGAGAACCCAATGCCTGATGTTGTTTCGAAACTGCTAAAAATAAACGTGCGCGCCCGCTCTCTCGAGTCAGCCAAAGCCCTGTTATGTGACGTCTTAGGGGCAAATGAACTCAGTAATCGCGGCAATGACACCATTGGTGATTTCACCGGCAGTGTGGTCTCACTGGGCGGCGTGATGTTTGACATTGTTGTCCCGGATTCTGATGAGGCGCCGCTAGCGAAAGTCATCGAAAAGCACGGTGAAGGTATTGACTCCATATGTTTCTCTGTGGACGATATGGATCATACCCAGATGCATCTGCGTTCGAAGGGTATCGAATTTTCGCGACTATCAGAATTTCACAATAACAAAGTTGCCTTCGTGCACCCCCGGGAAGCGAACGGTATTGCCCTTGAATTTATTCAGGGTCCGGTTGCAGAGGAGTAACCTATGATGAACATCACAACCCCGCTTCTTGTCATGCGTTGGATTCTGTGTTTGACACTGTTGTCAGGCTGTTCAGATTCAAGCAAGAAAACTGACAATCAAGCAATCAATGAAGCAACAGCGTCGGCTGTTGAGGTCACAACTGACGCGCACGTCGCCCACATCCTTTGTGACGAGGTGCATGGCGTAAAACCGGTCTGCGGTTTCAAGAACCCTGAAGACCTGGCCGTGGTACCGGGTGGTGACCTGCTGCTGGTAAGCGAGATGGCGACCTTTATGTCAGACGATCCCGGAACACTGTCGTTTCTAAACGTTTCAAACGATCAGCGGTCGGCTGCCGAATTCGTTTGGAACAATGACGGTGACGAGTGGGGTGATGTTGGTTGTGTTTCCCCTGACCCGGCCAGGTTGAGCCCGCATGGTATTGATTTGATCACCCGAACAGACGGCCGTCATCAGTTGTTGGTGGTGAATCATGGCCGGGAAGTCATAGAGTTTTTTGAGCTCGTAAAAGTTGTTGAAAACTGGCAACTGCGTTGGAAGGGCTGCGCCAACCCCAAAGATGATCTGTTTATGAATGATGTGGCGGGGCTCATAGACGGCGGTTTTTTTGTTACGAACATGTGGATCAAGAGCACGCCATTTGATGAGGTGGTTGCGAAAATCACCGCAGGTGAAAAGATCGGCTGGGTGCTGGAATGGCATCAGCAAACCGGCTTTGTCAAAGTGCCCGGCTCAGATGAGCAGATGCCCAATGGTATCGCAGTCAGCAGAGATAACAGCAAGATTTTCGTTAACATTTATATGGCCAACAAAACCATCAAAGTGGATCGAGCAACGAATCAGGTGGAAGCTGAAATGTCGGTACGCAGCCCAGACAATGTTGTTGTTGATGACGATGGCAATCTGTGGGTAGCCTCCCATCTGAATGATCCCATAGAAGGGCGCTGCGAAGACAATCATCCCGGGCCGTGCCTGCTACCTTTTCAAATAGTCAAAGCAGACCCGCAGACCATGCTGCTGGAGGTGGTTTTCAAGCACGACGGTGAACCGATGGGATACGCAACCGTCGGTTTACCTCACCGTGGGCGTTTGTATCTGGGTACGGCCAGTGGCGATCGCCTGGCCAGCGTTGCCATATCGGATGCAAATTAAGGGTGCCTGTTTCGAGGCCTGGATAGTGCTGGTTTAGGCCACTATGAAATTAGGCATCGTCTCTGATATTCACAGCAACCTTGCGGGACTCGAGTATGCGTTAAAAGCTATGGGTGAAATCGATTACCTGATCTGTGCCGGTGATGCTTTTGATGAGTACAGCTTTTCCAACCAGGTAGTGCGCCGTCTGCACCAACTGGATGCTATTTATATTCGTGGTAATCACGAAGATATATTCTTCTCAAGCGCCGGTCAGCGTGCCAGAAGCCGCTCGGATATTGATCCCGAACTGATGGCGTGGGCAGAATCCCGCCCTCACCATCTGGATCTGACCTTTGACGACAAACGGCTCAGCCTGTTCCATTCCACGCCCTGGAAACCCTATGGTGATTATGTTTTCCCGCATATGACGTCAACGCTGGATCGATTCTGTAAGATCGATGCAGACTATGTGGTCTACGGCCATACCCACGCTCAAGTGTTAAAAAACGACAATGGCACTCTTGTTATCAATCCGGGTTCTGCAGGCCACGGTCGTGATGCCCGTAATGACCGCCAGCTTTCTTGTTGCCTGCTGGACACTGACACCAACGATGCGCAGATTATGAACTTCAATGACCCAAGGTTTGGGAGTTTGGGTCCTGACTGATCTGATCATAAGAGCAGCGCAGACATTCTCTTGCAATATTGCATATATGAAGATAACCTTCCAAAATGCAAAAAATAGAAAGGCACTATCCTCAACGAATCCTACAGAAGTTAGAGATCAACCCCGCGGTTGCGCTCTTAGGACCACGACAGGTCGGTAAATCAACATTGGCTAAAGAAATCGTTTCCCACTTCGCCGATTCAATTTACCTGGATCTTGAACTTGATTCAGACCGCGCCAAGGTTCAAACGGATCCTGAACTGTTTTTTGGCGTCAATCGCGGTAAATTTATTTGCCTTGATGAAGTGCAGTTCTTACCCGACATTTTTCGCACCATGAGGGGGATTATTGACAAACAGGGAACAAATACCCAGTTCCTGATTTTGGGATCAGCCTCAAGAGATTTGATACGCCAAAGTGCTGAAACACTGGCTGGTCGTATTGCGTACATCGAAATCAGACCATTTTCCAGACTGGAGATAATGTCCGAAAGTCGCCTATACGAGTACTGGCTAAGAGGTGGATACCCGAGATCCTTTCTTGCCTTGAGTGATGAGGACTCTTTTGATTGGCGCGATGACTATATAAAGTCGTTTCTGGAAAGGGATTTACCTTCCCTCGGCTTTCGTATTCCGGCAACAACCTTGAGAAGATTTTGGACCATGCTTGCCCATAGTCACGGGCAGGTGATTAACTATAGCAAGCTGGCTGGTTCACTGGGGGTATCCGCCCACACCATTACACACTATATTGATATCCTGGAGCAGACTTTTCTCGTCAGGGTACTGAAGCCCTACCATACAAACGAAAAAAAGAGGCTGGTAAAATCACCCAAGGTTTACATTCGAGATACAGGGCTACTCCATGCTCTGTTGAAAATCGAAACCATCAATGATCTGTTAGGCCATCCTGTAGTGGGTCACTCATTCGAAGCACTGGTAATCGAGAACGTACTGGAAAAATTTCCGCGACACGACTGTTTCTTTTATCGGGATTCTTCCGGAAATGAAGTTGATCTGATTCTTGAGAGGGGCCTGGAAAAAATCGCTGTCGAGATAAAATCCTCAACATCTCCAAGAATTGAAAAAGGCTTCCGGAACGCCGTAAAATACTTGCAACCAGAATCAATGTGGCTTATCGGTCAGGTAGATGCTGCGTACCCTGGGCAAAAAGGACTTCGGGTGACCAATCTTGACCTTTTTTTGACCAGTGAAAATTCATGATCGGCAACGGGAACTTATATTCACGAAATAGATTTTTCCGCAAACAATAAGCTTGCCTAAAGGTGCTCCCTGACCCAGCCAACGATCCGGTCTGCGGCACGCGTACGCGGGTGTGCCAGCTCGTCGGCCTGCTCTCCCACCGGATTGAGATAGTGGTCTGCGCACGCAAGGTTTTCCAGCGTCTTGTCGGTTGCACCGGCATTATCAAACATTCTGCGCTGCTGTGCCGGGTAGATATCCATATCACCATCTGCCTCGATGAAAAGCGTCGGCACACTCACTCCGCGAATGGTCTCATACAGGTTCGCAAAAGAAGACGTTCCGCTCCAGGTGCTGAGCCAGCCGCGAGGTGTCATGACCCGGGCTAATCCGCCCATGCCGTAATTGGTCGCAAAGGGATCCTGTCCCGCGGCAAATATGGATCCAATCGGGCGGTTTGATGGATCGATGCTCGGGTCAAGATAGGCGGGATTGGCCAGCGTGCGGTAGATCACCATGTACCTCGACAATTTGGCCTGTCGCCGGGTCCTTTGCTGACCTGCGCTTTCCAGCTGCGCAAATTGCGAACCCGACTGGACCCGGCGCGCCAGCGACCTGTCGGCGATCGCTTCGGTTGCCAGTGCATCGAGCCTGAGACTCCTGTGCTGCTGCGCCTGCCGATAGCGGGCCAACCAGTCACGATCGTAGGTACTTTCAAGCGGCCAGGGTTGATAGCCGTTGGCCTGGTTGTACATGTCCAGTTCCGGATCTGAACTTTCCGGGTGGCTCTCCTCAATAACCGATGCGTCCAGGGCCTGCAGCAGGTAATTACCCTGTCCCGGATGCCCGGCGAGCGCTATGTACAGGTCGAAAGGTGGCATTTCAGTATCAGATAAATTCACCCGATCACCCGAAGGTGCAGCAACGCGACGTTCACAGGGTGGTTTTTCCGCTTGCTCCTGATAGTAGCCAAACAATGAACCGCCACCGCTGTTACCTACGCCGACGATGGTGTCATAACCAAGTTCTCGCAAACGCAGCATACCCGCGGCGATATCCAGCAGTAATCTTTCGTGAAGGCAATCACTGTCGTTGTTCAGGTAGCGACCGTCGTGTCCAAACAGCGCCATGCCTCGCGGGGGTATATAACCCGCCAGATAGTGCCTGCTCATCGGCCCGCGTGGATGCATCACATAGATGCATACTTTAGCATCGAGATTATCCGCGGGCCGATAAAGAATCCCGTGACTGACCGCACCGTCACCGGCTTGCAGGTAGATGTTCTGCTGGGGCTGATCTGCCGAGAATGATGGGAGCGCTTCCGCCGGGGTGGGTAGATATTGCCGGGTACGTTCGGTCATACTTTATTCCTCTTGCCATTCGGGTCAGAGTAACTCTGACCCGAAATTCCAAACTTCCATCAAGTAGCGGGTTTTATCGGAGCCAGTCCAGCTTCCTTACGCTGTTCATCCATCCCTTCTCGCAACAGCTGCCCCCATCGCTTAAACATACGTTTTGCATCAGCACGATTCGATGCCCTGTTAGCCCACTGTGCGACACCGTAGTCCCGCATACTCCGTCGATCAACAATCCTGGCCAGTATCTCGCCACTAACAGAATCATAGAGTTCCAAATAAATTGTCGCCGCACCTGCAGATGCCACGTACTGAGTTGTCCTGCCACCCTGCATCAGATCAGGTGCGGTGATCTCAAGATCTATCAGCGCTGGCCGCATAATCATCACATTATCATCAGCAGCCTCAACAAATCGGTACCCTCCATTTTCGTCAAGTTCTTCTTTGAAGCTCTCATAAAGCAGTTCTGCAGCTTCAGCTTTTATTCTCTCGAGATCTTTGTTGGAAATGCGCCTTCCGGCAACCTTTGTGTTTCTGACCCAGTTCTTTTTAAAAGCAACGTAGGCATCCAGCATCAAAAACTGATCGTAAACGCTAAAGTCCGCATCTGGCTTCACATAGATGATCGATCGACCGGAGTCCTCATCAAGGTGCAAGCCATCGTGGCTGATCGTCGGTGGATCCTCTGAATTGACGGTAAAGCTAAAGATAGCCACAACTGCGACTGCAGTCAGTAGTACGGCAAACATCTTTTCTGGCAAGGTCGCCCCATGATTGTACTTTGGTAAACTGCGCATGTTGTTTATCTCCAATCTTCGCTGAGTTGATTACGTTTTTCCTGATCGAGTATAGATTTAAGTTGTCGTTCAAGGATAGATGTTTTCAACTCTACCTACCGTCACGGTGTCCTCCTAACAAAAAGTTCAGCCAGGGAGAATTTTCATCTCTACTAAACGACTAAACCAACTCTGTAACATATCCTCAGTATCAATACAGTCAGCAAAACCTGCCTGTCGAAGTTTTATGGTGCTGAGAAGCGCTGGAGGGGGCGGTTGTGCGGCGCCTGTGGCGAACAGTGCATCTGCATAGTAAAAAGAATCGCCGACTAACTGCCTTATCGAATATTCTTTCAATCCATGTTTGCGTGTTATCGACTGCCAATCTGATTCTCTGTCATACAAGGTGCTCAGTTGCATCGGTTCGTCGCCACTGCTCCCACCGCCGAAGAATTCCGAAATGCCGGGCCAGACATTTTTCCATTCAAAAACATCGCCGTTGGTAATGTTGAACGTCTGGTTGAAACAAGACTCATGCAGCATCGAAAAATGCAACGCCCTGGCCAGCAGGTTCGCATCTATTGCCTCAGTGGGGGCGTTGGGTCCACCCGGGTAACTTATGGGTCTGGCATCGAACTTACGCAATGCAGCATAGACGCCAATCGCAGCGACCATGTTCATTGGGGCACCGAGCGCATGGCCGAAGATTATCTGCGGCCGCCAGATCGTGTAACGCCAGCGGGCATGTAATTGTTTCGATTTAAGATAGTCTTCCTGTAACCAGTAAAAATTTTGATGCTGAACCCGTGGGTTACGCTCTTTGCCCGGGATCGACATTGGCCTCACATGTGCTCCGTATGCCTTGGTGCCTTGTAGCAGACTGACGTGTTTGAGTTGTTTGGCGGTTTGAGTAAGAGGGTCAAGGATATTCTGTAACATCAGCAGATTCGTTTGCATCTGGTCCTCTTCGAACCAGCCTGATATCAGACCCGGTTTTTCATACAAAGCCGCATAAATAACATGGGTTACACGCTTTAATCCAATCGCAACCTGCTCACAGGCACTTGCGTCGTTCAGATCGAGTGAAATATGTTTTATATCTGCAAGATCTGGCTCTCGTCTGGAGATGCCGGTGACAGGAACTCCGAGTCGATGGAGATATTCAATCGCCGCCCTGCCCACGACACCGCTGGCACCGATGACAACCACCTGGTCTATCATTTGTGATTTTTTACCTGTTTCCGCCGGGTTAGCCGATATTGTCATAGATACAACCCTGCGTTGCGAGGTTATTTTTTCCCTGGAGGCAATGAACTATGATGACAGCCCATGTATTAAGGACCCGCAACGTGAAACCGTGTAATCAATGTGGAAAATGTTGTCTGCGCTATAGCGATGGTGGCCTTTCGGCAACTGCCAGTGAAATTGACTGGTGGGAATTGCACAGGCCAGAGATCTTTCAATACACCAGGGATGGAAAAATCTGGATGGACCCGGAAACCGGTACACAGCTGGTGATTTGCCCCTGGCTGCGAAAATTATCCGTTGCGGGATCTACTCATCAGACGCGATACAGCTGTGACATTTACCATGATCGACCCGACGATTGTAGACATTACCCGGTAACTGTCGACGAAATGGTAAGAGACGAATGTGAAATGATCGAAGTTCGTGATCTGACCAATCCTGTTGCGGCCCAGACCAGGTTGGACTTAATCATGTCTGATAGTCGCCCACCCCGCCAATAATCTGAGGTGGGCACCCTAAGATACGTTCAATCTACAATGGATGAACCCGAACGGTCAGATCGGTAATGCCACGCACAAAACTGGATAACAGTCGTTCTGGCTCCCCGACTACTTCGACCTTGCTGAAGCGCTTCATGATTTCTTCCCAAACGATGCGAAGTTGCATTTCTGCCAGGCGGTTGCCCATACAACGATGAATACCGAAGCCAAATGACAGGTGATGTCGTGCCTTGGGACGATCGATAATGAACTCATTCGGTCGATCTATCGCATCTTCATCACGATTGCCGGAGACATACCACATCAAAACCTGGTCACCCTTCTTAATCTGCTTATCCCTTATTTTGATATCCTGGTTCGCGGTTCTGCGCATATAGGGCAATGGCGTATGGTAACGAATTATTTCGCTGACCATATTCGGGATCAAACTGTGGTCTGCACGAAGCTTATCGTACTCTGCGGGGTTTTTGTTTAACGCCAGAACACCGGCGCTCATTGAGTTACGGGTTGTATCATTACCGCCAACGATGAGCAGAATCAGGTTACCCAGGAATTCAAAAGGTTCCATGTTCCTGGTTTCCTCGCCGTGGGCGAGCATCGAAATCAGGTCCGAACCCGGAGTTTCCTGGTCAACCCTCTCATTCCACAAGCGGGTAAAGTAAGCCAGGCACTCCATCAGTTCTTTTCGCCGTTGTTCCGCCGTATCAACAATGCCTGTGCCGGGCGCGGCAGTCGCAATGTCTGACCAGCGGGTCAGCATGCGCCGATCTTCAAATGGAAAGTCAAACAATGTCGCCAACATTTGCGTAGTCAGTTCTATCGACACCCGGTCAACCCAGTTGAATGTCTCATCCACGGGCAGCTCATCAAGCACGCGGCCGGTTCGTTCGCGAATAATCGATTCCATCCTGGCAAGGTTGGGCGGCGCGACAACGCCACTGACCGTAGCTCTTTGTAAATCGTGTTTTGGCGGATCCATGGCAATAAAACTCTGCGTGTTAAGATCCTCCGGGTTGGATTCGGTGCCCACCTTCAGTCCCAGTGCAATGCCCTGTTCTGACGAAAACAGGTCGTGGTTCTTGTCGACGAACATGATGTCTTCGAACTTCGTCAACGACCAGTAACGCCCAATATGGGGTATATCGTTCAAATGCACGGGATCCTCTTCACGCAATCGTTTGAAATGCTCCCAGTGAATCTCCTGCTGAAACAGGCGCCCGTCAATCACATTCACGTCTTCAATCCGGATTGAGTAAGGGTCTGTGACCACCGGTGGTGCATCACTCGCCAAAAATGGATTGAACCCGCGCCTTGGGGCTTCGTCTTCCTGTATCGCTTCTTTCACCTGTTCACTCATTGATAACCACAGCTTTTCGTTAATGCAATATCGAACTGTACCAAAAATTGGGTGCTAAAACGCATGAATTTGCAAGATTCGACCTACATCATTGTAAGCCCACCACTAACGGATAGTGTTTGACCAGTAACAAACCCTGCTTCTTCGGACGCCATATAGGAAACGGCTGCAGCAATATCGGCAGGGACTCCGAGCCTTTTTATTGGCGCGAGTCGACTCATCGATTCACGCATCCGATTGCTATCCCGGCTTGAATCAATGATATCACCCAACAATGCCGTATCAGTGGGGCCAGGGCACACCGAGTTAACAGTAATTCCATGGCGCGCCACTTCCCTGGCTACGGTTTTGCTGAAGGCAATGACCCCACCCTTGGCGCCGGAATAAACCGCCTCACCTGTCGAACCTGCACGCCCGGCATCGGATGCAATATTTACCACCCTGCCCCAATTGCGGCTGATCATGCCGGGCAAAACTGCATGGGTTACTCTCAAGACGCCTTTATAATTCAGATCAATGATTTTGTCCCAGAACTCTTCGTCCGTTTTCAGGAATGGCATCAGTGAGTCCCAACCGGCACAATTCACCGCAATATCGATTTGCTCGATCCCTTCAATGGTCTGTATGACCATTTTGCTATCAGTCACATCCATCAGCTTTGATTCGATTTCTACACCGTCTGCCAATGCAAGACTAACAGTTTCATCCAACCCTGCTTGAGAGACATCCGTCGCAATCACGAAAGTGCCATCTTTACCCAGGGATCGACAAATTGCGCGACCAATACCACTACCTGCACCTGTTACCAACGCGACTCTTTGCATTAAGAAGATTCCTTTTTTGTTTTCTCAGACTAATTATATGGCAGTCACTTGTCAGGCACTATAGGATAATCAGTTCAAAATTGGTTTGTGTGGCCTGCATTTGGTCATCATCTGAATAAACGAAGAGGAGGTCCCCGTCTACTATGAATCAGCAACCTTTTTTACTCTCCACTGCACACGAACGTATTGGTGAAAGTCTCGGTGTCAGCGATTGGGTGTTTATTGATCAACTACAGGTGAATGTATTCGGTGAGGTCACGCGTTGGCGGACGCCAGGTCATTGTGATGTAGAATACGCCAGGAAAGGCCCCTACGGTGGCACCATCATTCACGGTTTTCACATGATGTCCCTGCTATCTCACTTTTATCGCGATGTTGGTCTCTGGCCTGAAGATGGCCAGAATCCACTTAACTATGGATTGGATAAAGTTCGCGTGCTCAAACCAGTGGTTATCGGCGATGGCGTTCGTCTGCGATCGCACATCAAGTTAATGGGTATTGACGACAAAGGTAATGGCGAATATCTGTTGAAGACCTGTCATGAAATCGAAGTCGACGGCATGGATGTCAAAGCACTGTATGCTGAATATCTGACTTATTGGTTTCCGAAGACTTAATGTAATTGCAGGCTGCTTGCAACAAAGCAACAAAGCAACAAAGCACTTTACTCGGAGCCCTTACCTAAAGTAGATTTTGCGAAGTTAATGATATTTCAAGCACATCCAGTCCATTCAGGGAGGCGACGATGCCAGCAGTATTTGTTCATGGAAATCCAGAAACAGCAGATATTTGGGATTTACTCATTCCGAAACTCAGCCGCGATGATGTTATTACACTATCTCCGCCAGGCTTTGGTGCTCCGACACCAGATGGCTGGGGTGCTACTCGGGTTGAATATTTGAACTGGCTCGTTGGCGAGCTGGACGCTATTGGTGAACCAGTAGATCTTGTTGGTCATGACTGGGGCGGTGGTCATGTTGCAGGGGTTGCACTCACGCGCCCGGATCTGTTGAATTCCTGGGTAATTGATCTTGGCGGCCTGTTTCACCCTGATTATGAATGGCATGATATGGCTCAGGGTTGGCAGACTGAAGGGGTCGGAGAAGAATTGGTTGCAGGTATGATTGGTGCGCCGCTGTCAGAGAGAACAGCCATGTTCGTCGGTCTTGGTATGACCAGCGACATTGCGGCGAAGGTTGCCGCAGCCGGAAACGAAGAAATGGGTCGGTGTATTCTGGCGCTCTATCGAGATGCTGCGCAACCGGCTATTCGCGAACTTGGATCTGATTTGTCTGTGATGAGAAAACGGCCCGGTCATGTGATCATAGCGGAACTGGACGACTATGTTGGTACCGAAGCGATGGCTCGTGATACCGCAGAACGCGCTGGCGCCAGCGTCAGCTTTCTACCCGGGGTTGGCCATTGGTGGATGATGCAAAACCCTGCATCAGGCGCTGAAGCACTGAATGGCTTTTGGTCTTCAATCGAATAGTCTTATGTGGACCGGTCTGACCAGGACACAATAGCAATATTCGGGGAGCTTCAATCTGTCCCCATTTTAATCAATAGGCGACTCACCAGTTTCTGGCATGCGCAACAACCAGACGCTCAGAGCAGCGACACCGTAACTTATAAAGAGGCAAGCGAACGCCGGTTTGTAGCTGCCTGTTAACTCGAAGACAAGGGTTGTCAGGGGTAAGCCAACCAGACTGAAAGGCATTGTCAGCGGCATAGCCAGACCCATCACTTTCGCAAAATTCGCCAGCCCAAATCGCTCCGCCAGCAGCAGTGACCATAGCGGTGCAATGCCTCCATAACCGAGACCAAAGAATGCACCGGCAACACATAGCATAAAAAGATCTGTCGCGATTAGCAGCAGTGCTGTTGCAATAAACTGCAGGCCAATCGCAATACCCACAACCAGCCGCTTCGACATGTAATCGGATAATGTCCCTGCCATAGGTTTCGCGATGGCGCCAAAAAGAGTGGTAACAAGTACTGCAGTTGACGCCTCCATAGGTGACAGACCGAGGTCCGTTCCATGTGAAGGCAAAGCAATGACGATGGCAGCAACGGCCATGTAACAAGGTCCTGCAATGAGGCTAATCAGCCAGATATCACGCTCACGAACCGCACGGGAGAAATTCCACACCGAAGCCTGGCTGCCATCAGCCTGGGCCGTTGGCTTTGTATCACCATCCGGATACAGACCGATATCCCCTGGCGCACGGATGGCAAATTTCCAGATAAGAGGCAGCAGGCAAACGGGAGTGGCGATGGCAAATACAAGAAACGAGGTTCGCCATCCGTAGTTCACAACAATATAAGTAGCGAGTGGCACCAGCAGCACGCCCGAAATAGTGATGCCTGCCTGGGAGATTCCCAGGGCCATGCCACGACGACGCACAAACCAGTTCGCCAACATCAGGTTACAGGGAATATTGCCAAGAAAGACAACCCCGACCGAGATAACCACGCCGAACCCAAAGTAAATATGCCAAAGGCTGGTTGCTTGTGAACAGATAACCAGGCCGATTGACATGACGCATACACCCACGGCCATCACGTGGCGAACTGGGTATTCAGTCACCAGGCGCCCAGCTAGTGGACTCAGGAGTGCCATCAGTACCGTTTGTATCGAGAGGCCCAGTGATATCAAGAAGCGATTTGCATCCAGTGCTTCAGTCAACGGCTTCAGGTACACGCCAAATGTGTAGTAACCAACACCCACACTGAAGAACTGCGCTGTCGCAGTAAACCCAACGATTAACCAACCCTGGGTAAACATCCTGCCAGGTTCATCACGAGCGTCTGTAATCAAGGGCTCTTTCTTTTCAAACACTGGAAAATGAGCGTACCATGTTTACGGTCGCATGTTTACAGTCGCATGTTTGGGGCCAGTGAAGACTAACTTAACTAAACCGGGGCAAAGACAGTATGGAAATTTTCGAAAATCACCTCGCAAGCATTATCTGAAATGGATGCACTCGAACAGAAACTTCATGAACTTCAAATATTCGGATTCACGATCATAGAGAATGTGCTACCGGGCAACCAGTTAAAGCAAATTCGTGAGTTCGTCGTAAAGACAGAAGAACGTATTGGAGTAGAAACCCGACACCGAGGCGTGGCGAGGCACCTTGCTAACCTTGTCAACCTGGACCCCATGTTCTTCAACGTTATTGACCACAACAAGGTCCTGCCTTATATCGAAGCCATCATGGGGCATGATCTCATTCTGGGTAGCTTGAACGCAAGAATAGTCAGGCCAGGAGATAGCAGCCAGATTCTTCATAGCGATATTCCATTAAGTCTGCATCGTTACGGTAAAGAAGCACCCGTGATGATGAACACTATCTGGCCACTACAGGATTTCACCCTGGACAACGGTGCTACTCGCGTGGTCCCGGGAAGCCATCAGAGTCATCTGCAGGAACCACCAGCCGGGTTTGATGTTAAATTCGAGATACCGGCTATCGCTTCTGCCGGTAGTGTCATTATCATCAATGGCCAGACATGGCATGGCGGTGGCGAAAATAAAAGCTCCACAGGCCGTGTCGCGATGTTCGGGCACTATCGTATTGGACAATGGATGCGGTTTCAGTGTGATCCACACGACCAGTTTCCGGAAGCATGGTATGAGTTGCTGACGGAACGCCAGAAACAGCTACTAAGAATGACAGATGGTGTGACCGGCAGACATGGGGCGGACTTTTACGAGCGTTAATTGAGTATGAAGGGTGGTAGATTCGGATGAAGGTCAGTGTGGTTTTTCCAAGCGTTGTGTATCGAGAGGGCCCGCAGGCTGTGACAAGGCTGATCAGGGGGATTGAATCCATCGGGTACGATCAGTTGGATATGTTTGATCACGTGCTGATGGGGTATCCGACGATAAGTCGGAAAGCGCCGTTTTATCCCAGCAAAATGCCCATTATGGAAGCATTGATGACACTCTCGTACGCGGCGGCGGTGACGGAAACAATTGGCCTGGGAACAGGCGTACTTGTCTTACCCCAACGCCAACCCGCGCTGGTTGCTAAACAGGTGAGCACATTAGATACCCTGTCAGGTGGTAGAGTTCGTCTGGGCATCGGTGTTGGCTGGCAGGAATCCGAGTATGTTGCACTCGAAGAGGATTTTCACAACCGAGGCGCAAGAATGGATGAAGCGATCAACCTTTTGCGCAGTTACTGGGGAGATGAGCGCATTGATATTGATGGCGACTTTTATCATGCTGACGCGATGGCGATGGAACCCAAACCAATACAGGGGAGGAATATTCCAATCTGGATTGGTGGTGCGGTTTCGCAAACACTGCGAAGAGCCGGTGAGTTGGGAGATGGTTGGATGGGTCAGTTTGTAAAAGATGACGCGACAGCGCGAAACCTCATGCAAAAAATCCGCGGGTACGCGGAGGCAGCGGGCCGCGACCCTGCCGCTATCAGTATGCAGTTGTCACTTACCCCTGCGCGAGGCGAAGACGAAAAATTTTTTTACAGTCAACCTGCGAGATTGCGGGACAGGTTGGTAGAGTTGCGGGACCTTGGGTTTGATTGGACCTCCATTAACACCGTTCCAATTTTTCAAGCAGGCCACCGAAGTGTTGATGCCATGCTTGAGCATCTGGCCGAAATCTATGAGACGATTAAACCTGAATTGAACAGAACTTAACTAGGAAATAGGAGGAGATATGGAAGGTCTGAAGCGTAGTGGTCCATTGCAGGATATCACGATAATTGATTGCACCCAGGCTTTGTCGGGTCCATTTGGTACTGCGCTGTTAGCAGACCTCGGCGCCAATGTCATCAAGATAGAACCTCCACAAGGCGACAGTTTCAGACCGTTACCACCTTTTCTCCCCGACTATGCACATGCATCCGGACCAGACCAGGCGGGTATGGATTATGGTGCACCTTTTGCCGCTGTTAATCGAAACAAGCGGAGCATTAGTCTGGACTTTAAATCAGACGATGACAGGCAGGTGCTGCTGCAGCTATGTGAGAAGGCAGACGCGATTGTTGAAAATATGCGCAGTGGTGTCATGGACCGCCTGGGTCTGGGTTATGAGGTCATCTCGAAAAGGAATCCTGCCATCGTATACGGTGCAGTACGAGGGTTTGGCGATCCCAGGACAGGTACGAGCCCCTATGCAGAGTGGCCTTGCCTTGATGTTGCCGCTCAGGCAATGGGGGGGCTGGTTGACGCCAACGATGATCTTGTCAGCCCTGCTGTTGCAGATGTTTACCCCGGGACTCTGATGGCACTGGGACTTGTGGCGGCGATTCACCACGCCAGACTTTCTGGCCGGGGCCAGTTTTTTGATGTAGCGATGTACGACAGCGTTTTCACGTTAATGCGAACCAATGTCGCGGCATATGGTTTTACGAACTATGTTGCAAAAAAAAAGGTTGCAAAAAAAGTTACAAAAAATGCTCCTCGAAAAAACAGCAGGGCGACTAGCCTTGTTCCATTCGGCCTTTTCCCGACCAAAGACGGCAAGGTGGCGATTGCAGCCCCTCAGCCTAATCACTGGCGAAACTTATGTGATGCCATGGCACGTCCTGATCTCGTTACGGATGAAAGAACCAGAAGCAATGGTGCACGGGTACGCAACCAGGAATATGCAGAACAGCAGATCAGCCAATGGACCGGTTCAATATCCAAACAGGAAGTATTCGAAGCCCTGGGCGGCAAAGTGCCCGTCGGACCAGCCCAGAACATGGAGGAAATTTTCAGGGATCCGCATATAAGCGCAAGGAACATGGTCGATAAATTTAGACCGCCGGGCGACAACCCTGAGGTGGCCATCGGCGGTAATCCAATGAAATTTTCAAATACCACTACTGGATTCTATCAGGCGCCTCCCCTGTTCGACGAACACAGAGACGAAGTGTTTGATGAATTTGGGATCACCAGACCCGAGGATTTCAATTCGTGATGGCTGCGACAGCCGCTTCCATGGTGTCATTTACCACCGCGGCACGATCATCTCCCCAGGGCATTGGCATCAAGATCGGGTGCTCAACCCCTGCGTCAATGTAGGAATGGACAAAATCCGTCACCTGGTCTTTTGAACCTACGAAGTCGATAGCCTGAACCATTCGATCAGAAATTGCTGCGAGAGCACCATCCCTGTCTCTTTCCGATTGTTTGGCCCGTAGTGTTTCGACTTCTGCGCTGAACCCTGCATCTGAAAACATTTTTGCGTAGCCATCCGCCATGGCGTAGTTAAAAAGGTCTTTCCTGGCTGACCTCGCACCACGTTCGAATTCGGTTACTGACGCATGTACGTAAGCAAATATTTTCGCATTGCCGCCTTTTCGTACCTGTTGGATGGAATTGTCAACATGAGAAGCCGGTAGGTAATTAAGCAATACGCCATCAGCAATCTCGCCAGCCAGCTTTAACATTTGAGGGTTCAGTGCTGCCATCACTATCTTTGGCTTGCGCTCGCCCAAACGCATTCCAAGCCGAAATCGTTTGGTCTGAAAATAGTCGCCTTCAAATGTCACCGGCTCGCCAGAGAGGCACTCCCGCAAGAGCGCTACATATTCGCGCATCATACCAATGGGTTTGTTATCTGCTGGTATCCCATGTTGCCTCAGGATGCCGGGAGCGGAAACGCCAACCCCTAACCAAATGTCCACGTCCGGGCTGAGTGCCTGTAACGTCGCTGCCGACATCGCAGCTAAGGCTGGCGTTCTGAGTTGAATCGGAATGATACCTGTACCCAGATCCAGCTTTGGCGCCGCATGGCTAACGGCCCCAAGAAGGGTCAGCGCATCAGTGCCCGTTGCTTCAACTGTCCATATAGATTTGTAACCCATGGTTTGGGCTTTAACAGCAACATCAGTGATGGCTTTTGGTCCAAGGATGCCAAGACTGCCGAACGTAATGCCGAGGGGAGTTTTATCTACCACTTTTTTTTATCCAAATGACTATTTGAGGAACCTCTGATTAGACACAATTCTACCTGAGCTTTCATCCCGATGCCCGGGTCACGGATGCAAGGTTTAGTTTCTTGCCCGGGTTGGCCATGGGCGAAGCAGTCAACCTGAGATCAAAAAACGACATGGCATTGATACCTCGGTGTTTTAGTGAGAACTTTATGGTCTACTACAACACAGAGATATCAACCACAATCTCCGGAGTACGCCCGTGAACACCGATCAACGAGACCAGTTTCTCAGCCAACCCAATACTGCAGTCCTCGCGACGGTCGACGCAAAAGGTCGCCCCCACGCGGTACCGGTCTGGTATCTGTGGACGGGGGATGTGTTTGAAATCATTGGCGGAACCAACTCAGCGAAGATGCGCCACATCGAGCTCAATGGCAGGGCCGCACTCTGCGTCGATAGGCGAGGAAATGGAGCATTCCATGTGACGGCTGAGGGTCCTTGCGAACTCGGAAGCACAGCCACCAGAGAATGGCGATTAAGGCTCCACACTCATTACCGTGGTGCCAAAGCAGCTGAGAAAATCGTCGCCGGAGATGGCCACCTTGGTCAGCAATTCATAACGTTACGGCCACAGCGTTGGTACGGCTGGAGTTCTGGAGAAACAGCATGATCAAGCTGGTGATGCCAATGAAGAAGCGACCCGGTATGTCCACCGAAGAATTTCGGAATTACTACGAATCACACCATCGGTTAATAGGAGAAAAGTACCTCACGGGATTCGTGTCCCGGTACGTTCGGCGCTTCCTGAACCCGCTGCCCGACCGGTCCGGCAATGTGACAGAACCAGAGTATGATGTCCTGCTGGAAATCTGGTATCCCGACGAAGCGAGTTTTCTAGCCTGTGGAAAGAAGCTGAGGCAGCCCGACATCGCAAAAGAGATTGCCGAAGATGAGGCGAAGCTGTTTGACCTCACCCGGATGCGATCCTATCTGGTTGAAGAATTCGAATCCGATGTGGAATCGAAAGATACCCATTTATGATACCATCGATGGCGAATCTACTGCCTGATGACCAAAAATATCTGAAACCCTCTTCAGGTCCCCGAAAAAAACATATGTTACAGCAGGAGCTCCAAAGCCATGAATGAAGTCGTTATCGTCGATGCCGTGCGTTCCCCGGTAGGGAAAAAAATGGGCCGTTTGAGCGGTGCACACCCCACTGATGTGTTGGGGCATGTAATTAAACAGTTGCTTGATCGACAGAAACTGGATTCAGCGACTGTCGATCAGGTTGTTGGTGGCTGTATCAACAAAGTTGCCGCACAGGGGATGAACGTGACGCGAACAGCCTGGCTGGCGCATGGCGGTAGCCAGGATACACCTTGTATCACTATAGATTCGCAGTGTGGTTCCTCACAACACGCAACGACACTAGCTCACAGCTTGATCGCCGCAGGCCAGGCGGACGTCGTCGTCGCCTGTGGTGTTGAAAACATGAGTCGACTACCCATCGGCTCCGACGCGGTAGGTAAAGAGCCGACCATGGGGAAACCCATCGCCAGAAGCTATTTTGAACACTACGAATTTGCCAGCCAGTTCGAGGGAGCCGAACGCATTGCAGAAAAGTACGGAATCAGTCGCACAGACACCGATGCCTTTGGTCTACAGTCTCAACAGCGCGCGGCTGCCGCAATTGCAGCAGGAAGATTTAAGTCACAAATTGTTGAGATAGATGCACCGGTCGTCGATCAGAATTTCGAGCGGAGTGGGGAAACAGTTCGGGTAGCCCTCGATGAAGTACCCCGTGAGTCAAGCCTTGAAGCGTTAGCAGGTTTGCGTCCCGTCGCACATGAAGACGGCATCCATACCGCAGGAACATCCTCTCAAATTGCCGATGGGGGTGCAGCGGTATTGATGATGAGTGCAGAGAAAGCGGCGGAGCTTGGCTTAAAGCCACTGGCACGAATCAAAGCTTCTGCTCTGGTTGGCTGCGATCCTGTACTGATGCTCGAAGGGCCTATTCCCGCAACAGAAAAGTTGCTGGCAGAGACGAGGCTGAGCATTGACGATATTGACGTATTCGAAGTAAATGAAGCATTCGCCGCAGTCGTACTGGCATGGGCCAAAACCGTCGGTGCTGACATGGCGAAAGTAAACCCCAATGGCGGCGCCATTTCCCTGGGACATCCCCTGGGTGCAACCGGCTGTTTTCTGATCACAAAGGCCGTACACGAATTGCAACGCACCGGTGGCCAATACGGATTGATCTCCATGTGCTGTGGTGGCGGTCTGGGAACCGGGACGCTGATCGAAAACCTGGC
>DUAT01000118.1 GCA_012960755.1 Gammaproteobacteria bacterium | reverse complement strand
GGTCAGTGGACAGTCAGCCATTGACCATTCTCTGCCTAAAAGTTGCCACCCTGACTTTCTGATGTAAAAAACCTGACCAAGATACTTTGGCAATCTGGAAAAGATGTGGTTTAAAATACCTATCTTCCGAGCGACTGCTTGTTGTTGATGCACTGCCACGCTTATGGACGATCTGGCAGTCTGGATTATTTTCGGACCTGTCTTCGCAGGCGTCGTCATGGCAGTAGTCCCGGACACATTTTTCACCGAATACTTTAATGACAGTTATATTGCGATGCCTGCCATGCTGCTGGGCGTGCCTATCTATATATGTGCTACCTCATCAACGCCCATGGCAGCAGCAATGATTATGAAAGGGCTCTCACCTGGTGCTGCACTGGTTTTTCTTCTTGCAGGACCCGCTACCAACATTAGCACCATTATGATATTGCGCAATTTTATGGGTGTAAGATCAATGTAGGTTTATCTATTTTCCATTCCTTTTTGCTCCATTAGCCTGGGCCTTGCCCTTGATGCGCTCTATTTCTCTTTAGAGATAAGCCCGGAGGTCACCATGGGAAAGGTAGCAGAAATTCTGCCGGAGCCAGTTGAGACTACTGCAGCTTTGATCTTCACAGCCCTGGCGGTAAAATCGCTGCACAAACTTTATTTCGGGAAGACTGTTGATTGGGTTTCTGGAGTATGGAAGAGCATCAACCAGAAACAACCTGCTTCTGCTGCGGACGCTAAATGGGCTATCCTCTGACATCAAGAGCCTCCAACGAACTGAAAAGTTTAACTGGCTCTGGATCAATCAGGGGTGCCCGATTTTGCTCTGGCAATGACCGAACCTTTGGTTTTCACAGCCAGAGTTAGGAGAAATTCATACCATGCCGCTATCACTCATCTATGCTAGAAGTGAAAATTACTGCATCGGTCACAATGGCAAAGTGCCATGGAACCTACCAGATGAATTCAGTCACTTCCTGAAAGTGATTAAAGGCCATGCCATCATCATGGGCCGTAAATCCTATGAAGACCATAAAAGCGTTATACCCAATTGCTTCAATATTGTGATCTCCAGAGAGAAAAAATATCGCATTCTGGACGAAGTGGCACTTGTTCATAGCTTTCATGCGGCAGTTCTACAAGCAAAATACTATTCGAGAGAATACTTTTTGATTGGCGGAGCCAATCTGTTGGAAGAAAACTTCACTCATGCACAAAAAGTTTACGAAACTGTCGTCGAGACCACCATTGATGGAGACACCCATCTCCGGCCCCTCGATTTCAGCAACTTTTCAAGCATGAAACTAACCGATCATCTGCCAGACAACAATCACCAATACGGTTTCTCCACCTACCTCCATCAACGAACCTGTTAAACGGCAATTGATTGTTGAAGGCAGCCTTCATAAACTCTCTTTCATACCCTGAACCTGAGCACTGTTATGGTTGATGTAGTCAAAAAAATAAGCGACATTACACCCAAATGGATGACATCGGTACTTCGCCAGGCCGATGTTATTCAAACAGAAGTCCTCAGTGTTGATATTGAACCAATCGCAGAAGGTGTCGGTTTGATGGCCGAACTTGGTCGGCTGACTCTAGGCTATGCTGAAAAAAATAAGGCACCCCGCAGCATGATAGCCAAATGTGCTATTCAGAATGAGAATATCCAAGTAGCCCGTCTCCTGGATTTCTATAACCGGGAGGTCAATTTCTATAACCACATTGGCAACACATGCCCCCTTAAAGTCCCTGATAGCTATTTTGCCGCCGTCAACCAGGACTCTTACGACTGCATATTATTGCTAGAAGATCTTGGCGATGTTTACCTCAAGGATCAATTAGTAGGTGCCTCAGAGGATGAAGCATTCCACGCTGTCGCTAATATTGCCAGGATGCATGCCAAATGGTGGGACAAGGTCTCCGGTACGGAAAGTAACTGGATGTATGATTCCATGTCATCAGAAGAGTCTCTACGGCTGAAAGAACTGGTATACCTGCCAGGGCTTGAGCCAACGATCGAAAAATTCGAGCCTTTTTTTGATGAGGAGATGAAACAGGTCTGCCGCAAGGTAGGTGAGCGATATCCGGAATTCTGGTCTGAAAGGCTGACTCCGATAAACACATTCATTCATGGAGACTATCGCCAGGATAATATGAGTTATGCGGAAGACTCTCCTGACCCTGTCGTGATGGATTGGCAAATATCAGGCAAGGGTAAAGGGATTTTCGATATCGCCTATTTTATGTGTCAAAGCCTCAACTCCGACCTGAGATCTGAAATTGAAAAACAAGTGCTTGAAATGTATGTCGCAAAACTTCAGGAATATGGCGTCCCTGGCTATGGCTTCGATCAGTGTTGGCACGACTACAAGTTGATAATACTAGGTTGCCTCATCTACCCTATTACAGTTTGTGGCACCCTGGACACGGCGAACGAAAGAGGCAAGGCCCTGGGTGAATCAATGCTGGAGCGAAATCTTATGGCCATTCGTGATCTCGGTTGCCAAAGAGAATTACTTTAAGAAATTACTCAAACTGGGCTGGCCCACTACCCTCCACTCGGTCGAGAGTAGTCCGAATTTCTTAATCTGGTATGCGCCTATCGAAGCCGGGATACAAGTAGATATTTTCACCGCCTTGCTCGTACATTTTTCCAGCATCCATTTAAACAATACATATCATAATAATGATACTCATTATTTCTAAAACGTGTTATTAAATACTCTCAAAATCATTCTAAACAACTACAATAAATTGGTGTTCGGCTAATACAGACAGGAACAGGTTGATGGAGCAAATCAAGGAAGCAGGACCATGATAGAACCCATCCGATTCAAAGGCGTTCCAGGATCGCCCTACACACGCAAGATGCTCGCTTACCTTCGATTCCACCACATTGGTTACGAACTATTAATAGGTAACCAAGCTGATGATCTTGGCTTGCCTCAACCGAAGGTTGGTCTTTTACCAACATTCTATCTGCATCAGTGATCAACCCTACCGTCTGTAGGCCGGTAG
>DUAT01000117.1:2742-3042 GCA_012960755.1 Gammaproteobacteria bacterium | reverse complement strand
CACCGGTGCCTCCACCGCAGATGTTGCTGTCATCCTGGTCGATGCATCGCAGGGCGTGCTCACCCAAACCCGTCGCCATTCATTCATCTGCTCATTACTTGGCATCAAGCACGTAGCGCTGGCCGTCAACAAAATGGACCTGGTGGACTTCAACCGGGAAACCTACGACCAAATCGTCGCGGACTACCACACCTTTGCGGAACAGCTGGATTTTGAATCCATCACCGCCATCCCAATGTCAGCACTGCAAGGCGACAACGTCATCGAACGATCCGCAAAAACCACCTGGTACTCAGGCCC
>DUAT01000117.1:0-2479 GCA_012960755.1 Gammaproteobacteria bacterium | reverse complement strand
ATCACCCTGAAACTGAACAAGGAAGTTGACTGTTCCAGGGGCGATGTGATCGTCGCCGCCAAAGAACCCATTGAAGTCGCCGACCAGTTTGAAGCGAACATCGTCTGGATGGACCAGGACGCAGGACACCACGGCAGGGCCTACTGGTTAAAGACCAGCACCACCCGCGTAAACGCCACCATCAGCGACATAAAATTCAAGTACAACATCAACACGCTGGAACACCTGTCATCAAAAGAGATGAACCTGAACGACATTGGTGTCGCCACCATCACGGTAGACCGGGGTATTCCGTTTGAACCCTACAGCGATAATCGGTCGTTAGGATCATTCGTTTTAATCGACCGCTACACCAATGCCACGGTTGCAGCAGGCATGATCAACTTTGCCCTGCGGCGTGCCAAGAACATCCATGCACAAAAGCTGGTGGTTGATAAATCAGCAAGGGAAACGCTGAATGGTCACAAGGCCAGGGTGCTCTGGTTTACCGGCTTAAGTGGTTCCGGCAAATCTTCCATTGCCGATGCGCTGGAGCAACGCCTGCACAAGAGGGGCATACGCACCTACATCCTTGATGGCGACAACGTGCGCCATGGCCTGAACCAGGACCTGGGTTTTGCCGATGCCGACCGCATTGAAAATATTCGCCGCGTAGCAGAGGTCGCCAAACTTCTGACTGACGCAGGCATCGTCGTACTCACCTCTTTCATCTCACCCTTCAAAGCTGAACGTGACATGGCAAGGCGCCTTTTCGAAGATGACGAGTTCGTGGAAATCTTTGTGAACACCCCGATCGAGGAGGCAGAAAAAAGAGACGTAAAAGGCCTATACGCCAAAGCAAGAAGAGGCGAGCTCCCCAACTTCACCGGCGTCGACAGCCCCTACGAAGCGCCGGATCACCCCGAGGTGCACCTGAACTCAGGCCAGGATTCCATCGAAACCTGCGTACAACAAATCGTCGATTACCTGGGCGAAGAATAGCGCGTCCTGGCCTCTACGCTCGAAGTGTCCGAACTACGCATGGCTGCGCAGTTTCCGCAGCCCTTTTTCCAGGGTTTTTGTATCGTCTATACCGAGGTCAGTACAACAAGACTTCTTGTAAGCCTTGTCCTCGAACAGACTAAGCGCAGTATTTAACTCTCGCTTCACTGTATCGCCATAGGACTCCTTCGCTTGTTCGAAGCCAGCTTCAAACACTTCGTCGAACCAGTGAAAGGACATAAAGGCGAGGTCAATGAGGTCCCGCGACAGGAATCGCTTGTCTGCACCTCTGTCTGCGTTGGCGAGGAGTTTCTCTGCAAAGCAACTGATGGGCGAGAGTACCGGCACGGGTGATTGTTCAATCATGGTGCTGGTGAGATTGATCCGTCCCTCGCGGATGAGTTCGAACTTCACTGGCCTTGAGTCAACCTCGAAGTAAGTTCGAATCCCATACATATCGGCCCTGACTTCCCTCAGTAGTTCGAGTTTGTTTGAACAGATTTCACCCAGCGAACTTTGGGTAATGGTTTGCCGCAATTGCCGGTAGCCTGCAGGGTCTGCACAAAGAAGGTCAACGTCGACGGATTCTCGATATTCGTTCAATTCAAGCACGATACGGGTACCCCCGCCAAAGTAACACTGGCAACTGTTCAGAAAGTCCGTGTTGAGTTCACTCAGAACCTTGAAGATCAGACGATGATGAGGGCGAACAAATTCAGGCATTAACCACTCCTTGACCGAATTCCTGTTTCAGTTGTTCAATCAACTGACGTTCGTCTGCGGCCATGTCCGCAAGATCAACAAAACGCCAGTTGCTTTCATAGAGATCCCAGGCTTCCTCCCGGGTCATAATCATTTTACGCCGGTTCCAGGCAACCAATTTCAGGTTGCCATAGTGATTGATGTCCAGCATTTCATGGTCGATAAGTGCTGTTAAGCTTTGCACGAAAGCCGGTTTCTGCATCCCAACCTTGAGCTTCTCAAGCAGACAGGACTCCAGCTTGATCTGGTACAGTCCATAACCCGCCTGCCTCTCCCGGTAACGTTGTCGCTGTTTTGCCTGCCTGAGTTGGCTCTTTCTGTCTTCCGTCATATCTATCATTACAAGTTGATGACATGTCATCATAGCAGATCAGCAAATCGCCGACTACCTGGGCTAAGAAGTAGCCTAACTCGACCGAATGCCACCAACGGCCTTTACCTAATCCGTCGTCTCGACCGGGATTAAATCCCGTCATCTCGACCGAAGGCCGCCAACGGCGGCCGTAGCGGAGAGATCTCGCCTTCCCGCAACCTCGATCCCCGCCGTCATTTCGCCCACCCACCCACCGTCATCTCGACCCTCGCCAGTCATCTCGACCGAAGCGGAGAGATCTCCTGCTCGCGACCTCCTTGCACAACCCACAAAACGCATGCAAAATGCATGCATGTCCATAAACATAACAATCCGAAACATCCCCCAGGAAGTAAGGGATGAACTTGCCGACCGCGCTGCCCT
>DUAT01000116.1 GCA_012960755.1 Gammaproteobacteria bacterium | reverse complement strand
CATTAAAGGTAATAACAAACACATCATTAATGTCAATGTTCAATATACGGACAATACTTTCGCCGTCACGTATAAGGACAGTTTTAATCTGAACTATTCTAAAACAAGCGATGGTCAGCAGATGCTTCATCCGCGACCGGTCGGTTGGATGGCGAATCTAAGTGGCGACATCCGCTTAACGACATCCAATGAATGCCTGAATCAGTAAAACGTCATCCGGCATATGTATATAGTTTGGTCAAGGATCCCAAAGGTGGTGCGGAGGCTGTCACATCCTTTTGGATTCGTTATCACTGGATATTTCGGTCAAGGCTTCGTCTATTACTGTTTGCGCATAGCGCGCAAGACCCAACGAGGTTGCGCGATCATTCGGACATTCATTGGGATGAAAAACCGGCAGGTAACGAATTGTCATAGTATTTCCCCTTTGGGAGAAATCCCACCAGCGTTGGTTTTTTCCTAGGAAAAGTGGCTCGCAGTATATAGCTACTGGCTGGACCGGTATGTCGAAGGATTTTGCAATATGAAATGGAGTGCTACGAAATTTGTGCAACAATAAGGACGTTTTCGATCGGGTTCCCTCTGGAAAGAAGACAACGGAATGACCTTCTTTAACTCGCTCCCACGCGGTAGAGATAATACGTCTACTGCAGGCCGCTGTGCCATCGTAGCCTTGAATATACCCGGAACCTTGGACAATCGAAGATACGAGGAGATTTTTCCTGGTTTCGGGTTTGAAAAGACAGACGGCATTGGGTAGATCCGCAAGGAACACGATAAAATCGAGAAGGCTCGGATGGTTCGCCACAACAATGCAGGGCTGATCAGGGATTACACCCTCCTTTTTTATCGTCAAAAGGTTGAGGAAACTCAACGTAGCGAGGAAACGAACGACCTGACGATGTGAGGCATGGAGCGCCTCTTGCCGGGCATTCATTTTTTTGTTATCCCTGCGTAGTAATCTGGGAATTCGCCAATACCCTAACCACAATGTCTGGACTGAGAATTGGAGAAAGCAGTACGCGATTAATGCGATTCTTAAAGGAATTGCAAGTAGGCGTGGGAGATGCATCTGTATTCAACTAAGGTATTGTGGCCTATTAACTATCCGGAGATTCAATCGAGGACCAGCATGAAAATATGTTTCTAGTTAATTGAATCCCGGTAAGACTATAGCAGTCTTAACTGGCGATTAATCTAAAAAGGGTGCTTTTAATAATGATTCGAGTAGAGTTCTGCGACATATTAAATCTCTTTGTGACACTAGATAGTGTAGAAGTCTGATTTCACATAAGGTGTACTCGATGCAACCACGTGTGACCCAAAGATAAGCAGGGATGTAAAGAATAATGTTTTATTTATGCACGCTTGAGCTACCGTTGTTTTTGTCTGTAGATGGTTAAAAGCAACAGCCCATTCATTTCCCGTCCACTTGTTTGGGCGCTGACCGGACTTTTATGGATTATTCTTTCAAAAACTGCCTCGGCTGGGTTGCCCGAATTATCGAATAGTCGAGAGATATGGATCCAGGAGCCCGTATTCGATGGCCACGTTTATGTATGGGAAGCTGGACAAGAACATAGTGAGGCTATCGTACTAGTTCACGGGATAGGCAGTAACGCTTCTAATGACTGGCAGCCTTTGGTTTCTGCCTTGGCTAGTAAATTTCATGTGTTAGCGTTGGATCTTCCCGGATTTGGTCGGTCAGATAAGGGCAACCTACTTTATTCCCCAAAAAACTATGCGGCAGTGATTCGGTATGTGGCGGATTTATTGGTCGGCAGGCCTTTTTCTTTGATTGGCCACTCGATGGGGGGAGTTGTAGCCTTGCGATATGCTGCTAGCTATCCTGAGGACATCCGGCGGCTCATCGTCATGGATGTTCCTGGCATCCTTCACCGTGCTGCCTATACTCAATCTCTAGTGGATACTGGCATTCAGATGGTGCCCGCATTTTACCCAGGCCAAAAACAGTCTCTGAGTCGGCTGGCTCAAGATCTTCTGGATCAGATAATCACAAAGCCAATCCCAGATACACTGATCCTCTACAGCGCCTGGGCTCGAGAAAAGATATTACAGGGGGATCCAGAAAAAATTGCAGCATTTGCCCTTATGACAGAAGATTTTAGCAATCTACTAGACAAGGTTGAGGCTCCCACTCTTATTATTTGGGGGACAAGAGATCGAGTAGCCCCTGTGCGCACGGGAAGAATGTTAGTTTCGACCTTGCCTCATGCGCGGCTGAAATTGTTGGAGGGGGTCGGGCATGTTCCTATGAGGGAGTACCCGAGAGGGCTGACTCGAATAATACTGGAAGAATTGGACCGTGTTGCATCTCCTGAGAAGTCTAACAACACCCTAAATAAAGAGTCTCGTGATGCCAGTGAAATTCTCCAGGCCCCTAGTGTGGTTACGTGTGCCAACACCTCGCACCGTGTTTTTGAGGGAGTCTATGAACGGATTAAAGTTCTGAACTGCCAATCAGTAGTACTGAAAAATGTTCGAGCCGAATCGGTTTACATTATTGGCTCGAGTGTTGAAATTGAGAATAGCCAAATCGTAGGCGACAGTCTGGCGTTACACGTATCCCAGTCTCAGGTCACGATTACTAGCACAATTATTGAAGCCGATGTGGCACTTGCGATATATGATAGCCGAGTAGATTTGGCAGGCGTAACTCTTATTGGAAAAACGTCGGCCGTGACTGCTATCTCGGAAGACCAAATCGGCACGACACCTCGCACCCCGGAAATAGTGATTTTTTCTATTTCGTCAGTTAGTAGTCCTCACACTTCTGGCAAGCTCCATGGTGTATATCTAGTATCTCCGGAAAGCCCACTTTGATCGAAAAAGGTGATATTACTTTTCATTCCAGTATTTGTTGGTATGGACTGAATTTAATGCTAATCCCTACGATTTGTAATTCATATCTTCTGCCGTCCTCGTAGCAGCATCCCCTGGAAGCTATTGTCACTACGCCACAAATCGCCAGAAAGCAGCGCGGCTATGTCATTCTTGATGGCCTCATTACGGTCGGCTTCAAAGAATAGGTGGGACACCATATCGTAGCGATAGAAACGCTCTACGAAAAGTCGCATTGAGTTGAAACCAAGATCGTAATCAACATCATCAGCAGTATGGAGATTAATGTCTCCCTCTGTTCTAGCAACAAGTGCTGGATGCAGTCTATCGGCTACGCGTTCAGCACTGGTGATCGCGAAAAATACACCAGAGGAAAAAATCGGATCGAGAAACCCGGCTGCGTCACCGCAACAAGCATAGCGTTCACCGTGTCGTTGCGTGTTGATAAAGCTGAAATCGGCTTCAGCCCTCACTTCTTTTTCTTGAATTGCACCCACAAGCAACTTGGTGAGGAAAGGAGAAGATCCTATGTACCGATTGTAAAGGGCCGTGCCTCGGTGTGACTTATCAAGCGATCGTTGGACTACTAGGCCGATGCTGAGGCGTTGCCCAATCAGTGGGATAACCCATATCCAACCAATATCAACCATCAGTACTTTTATATTTCCTGATCTGTGTAGAGCGTGGGCAGTCACATTGTTGGGCTGATGGTAGTGGGTGTATAGAGCGAATCGCCCAAGATTATCAATACGCTTGACCGCTCTTCGTTTTATGCCGGTAAAAGCGCTACGTCCGGTCGCATCGATAAAGTATCGTGCAGAGTAATTGCCACAGCTAGTCTTGACCTTAACGTTGCTACTGTTAATTGCAACTTGCTGGATCGACTCATTTTGTTTCAGGCTCGCCCCTTGGGTAACCGCATTACCAATAAGCAGATGATCAAAACGAGAGCGCTCAACCTGGTAAGGTTGATAGACTGTATTCAGACTAAAGCACACCTGTCGATCGGATCTTTCATGAATAAATTCAGCACCGCTCTTAGGTAGGTATTGTTGCTCGTCCAACTGGACACCGAGACGTTCAAGCACTGGGGTGGCCAGTGGCAGCATAGATTCGCCAATATGGAATCGGGGATGTTGGTCGCGTTCAATAATCAGTACTGAATGGTTTTTTTGAGCCAATAACGTGGCGGCAGTAGCGCCTGCTGGACCGGAGCCTGCAATAATGACGTCCACATCTGGGGTCGTTGTCAAATAATTCCCCCTGAGACATTTATGACTTCGCCAGTAACATAAGCCGCGTCCGTCGAACAGAGAAAGGCGGCAACCGCAGCAACCTCCGAAGGTTTACCAGCCCGTTTCATTGGCACCATCTTACTGATTGTGTCGGTAGGGATGCCTTCGGCCATAACCGATTCGACAAAACCGGGAGCAACCACATTGGCACAAATACCGCGACTAGCGACTTCCCGAGCTAAAGACCGGGTAGCGCCGATCAGGCCAGCCTTTGCAGCCGCATAATTCGTTTGCCCTCGGTTTCCGTGCAAGGCCGCAATCGATGAAATACTAACAATGCGACCCCAGCGTTGGCGTATCATGGCCATGATAAGAGGGTGAGTGACGTTAAAGAATCCGTGCAGACTAGTGTCGATCACTTCTCGCCATTGGCTGGACTTCATTCCGGGGAAAGGAGCATCTGCCGTGGTACCCGCACAATTGACGACGACATCAATAGTGCTTTCTTTGGCTAGCAGCTCGTTGAGAGATTCCCGGCATTCATCTGTATTGGTTACATCGAAGCCGATAATAGTAGCGGTTCCGCCGTGGTGTCGAATTCTGTCGGCTACCTGTTGTGCACTAGCAGGGTTATTATGGTAATGAATCCATACATACATGCCATCCTGGGCGAGCCGTTCCGCAATAGCGCTACCAATTACCCCGCTACCGCCGGTAACAAGGGCTTTGCGCGTCACAAGAACCCCTCCGGGAGTAGCGCGATCATGAGCGAGCCTGAAAAAAATGTCCGCTCATTAAATACGGCTTCACCGACAAACATTGCAGCCTCTCCATTGCCAGCTTGATAATGAGCGCGAGTGGTTATTTCTGAACCAACAGGGATTCGTGACGGATGAACCTGGAACGTTTTTATCTTCACAACTACACCGATGTTTACGTTCATGCTTTCGTTGTGTATAGCTAGGAAAGCCCCTCCAGTTTGTGCAAGCAACTCTACTCCACCAATCACAGGAAATAGATCATCCCTCAGTAACGGATTCTCAACACTAAGAACGCTCTTGCAGTGGATGGAGTCAACGCTCAGAGAGAGAATTGAAGTTAGCATTAGCATTGGTGGTCGGTGAGGTAGAAGTATGTCGAGATCTGACTCCGGGCAGAGTTTCATGGTATTTCCAAATCAATTGCCCATCGTTTTTTGCCACCAGACAAACTAAGATGGTGACGGCCGCTTTCATTTTTTTGCAACGCTTGGAACACTGAAATGCACGCAAGTGCTGGATTCTGGATAGCAAACGCGGGTGTCGAAATTGTTGATACTGGTAGCGATGCTTGAACTGGCTGATAAAGTAGTGGTCGATCATTGCCATTTCGATCAAGCACTAGGGCAAAGGCGCAAGTAGTCCAGTTATTATTCGGCAATAACTTCGTTGGGATGGTCTCGTCGTAAACTACCAGTAATACACGCGTCGATATCGTTTGCAGTTGACACCAGGCTTCTAATAAAGCCAGTGCAAAGCCGTCGTCCATTGCGCCCATCGCCTGCATAGCGGCTGTATTACCCGTGGCCATACTCCAATACCCAGCGGCAGTATTGTGAACTGAATTATGAAATTGTGTTGGCGATAGCGGGTAGTCTTTTCGAGCTATAGCTTGACACAGCTTATCAGTAGTTTGTATTTCACCCACTGAAGAGGAAAATATAGTTGGCAATGTGGGCGCGACCGAGGCGGCTTGGCAGGCCCGGCTGGCTGCCGTGGTTGCAACGCGTGTAGCAACACTAGCGCGCCGACGGTCCATAGGTTTTAGTGGTGTAGACACATCAAGCGCAGCTCCCGTGATCCCCAATTGTTCAGCAACAGTCTCGTCTGGGATGCATAGTCCAACGCCAAGTATGGCCATTGTCGCACTGATGTCAGTCATGGAGGTAGCCTAGCACCACCGAGGTGTTGTTGCCTCCGAAACCAAAGTTATTATTCATTGTCGTCATTACTGGTACGTTCGTTTCGCTATTGTGATTAACGATACAGTGAAATTCATCATCCAACTGTTGTAGGTTGCAGGTGCCCGGCCTGAACCCATACTTCAAGCTTAGCCAGGTAATGATGGTTTCAATTCCGCCAGCCGCGCCCAAAGTGTGCCCGATTAGTCCTTTGGTGCCACTGCAACTAATCGCGCTCCCAAATACACTTTCAATTGCCAACATTTCGGCACGGTCGTTAAGGATAGTGCCAGTAGCATGCAGATTGACATAGTCAATCTCAAGCGCTGATCGGCCAGCCTGAGTAAGTGCTGATTGCATGGCTAAGATAGCGCCTTTACCATCAGGGTGAGGCGCCGTCATATGGTAAGCATCGGAAGACTCCCCACAACCCAGGAGGTGTACGCAGCCTGAGCTCGCGGCGGTTGATTTCTCCAGTAGCAGCATGCCGGCCCCTTCCCCTAGGCTGATGCCAGATCGATTCTTGTCCAGTGGAGTACAGGGGTGTCCTGACATAATTCCTAGACAATGGAAGCCGTTCAAAGTTAGGCGGCAGAGTGAGTCCACACCGCCAGTAAGCACGGCATCGCAGATGCCAGATGCAATAAGGCGTTGGGCACTGGCCAGTGCCTTGCTACTAGAGGAACAGGCTGTCGAGATGACATAGCAAGGTCCTTCAAGCCCTAACTCAGACATAAGAAAACGAGCTGTCGCTTGCCAAACATGCTGGTCGACAAAACTGTAAAAGGTGGGAACGGAAGAACCTTTCTCTAGCCATGAATAGGCGTTCTCGGTTTCATAAATTCCTGAGGTGCTTGTGCCCAGCACGATACCTACTCGTTGCGCGCCATAGTTACTCACGGCCTGCTCTATTGCCTTACGAAGGCCATCGTCAGGCTGGTTTATTGTAGCGAGCGCTATACGGGCATTACGTGTGGAAAACATTTCCAGCGATGTGTCTAATTGTGGCAGCCATGCGTTGTCTATTTCACCAGACCAAGTTGGGAAATCGACCTCAATCAGATGAGGTCGCTGTAGCCGGTGCTCTCCAGAAAGTAAGGCTTCGTACAATTTACGGGTGCCAATACCGCAAGCACTGCTAACCGAGCAGGCTGTGATAGGCAGCGGGTGAAGTATCCTCATATATGGTTAAGCTGCGGGTAAGCAGTCAGTCAATATCATTTAACTGCCCGAGCATGATCGGACACAGTAAGTACCCGAGCAGTACGCTCGGAGCGACAGTCCAGGCGAGTGCGTTCAAGGCCGGATTCTCAGCAACTCCAAGGCAAGCAAATGCAGATACCGTAGTAATAGCGGAAACAGTAATTGCCTGAAAGGTGCGTTCGCGACTATCACAACAGTTTTCTACGAAAAATACACCATAATCTACACAAATTGCTGCGCCGAGTAATAATCCCACTAAGTGTAGTATTCCTATGGGTAAACCTGATAAACCCCAAAAGGTTAGCAACAACATGATTGAGACTCCAGCGGGAGTAAGTATTTGGATAGCTGTCAAAAGAGAGCGGTAGCGAAAACTTAGCAGAGCCAGAATAGTTACCAGGCCCCACATCAACATTTGTTGCGCCCTTCTACGGTACTCTCCCGTGAGTTGTCGAATAGTGTCCTTTTGGCTGAAATACCGGACATCCGAAATACCTTCCAGGCCTACTTGTAGCGCCTTTACATCATGCTTCCCTAGCCAAATGATGCCGGTGACACCGTCAATATCCTCCAGTAATTGTGCGGATAGCGGTATCTCGGCTGGTGAACTAAGCACCTCCTCGGGTTCAAGGGTAGCCATTGCTGCCAGTCTCAACAATGGGAACGCTTGGCTGTTTAATCCGTTTTCTTCCAGCGCGGCGCTCCAACGCTTTTGTACAGTAGCGTCTAGTGCATCATTCCAAGCCCGTGCATTACGTTGTTGTAGTTCTGTAGATGCGATCCAGGGAAACAATGGGTGAAAAATCTCCAGCGATCCTTGTTGTTTTAGGATTACCAGTTGATGCTGCACCGCCTCGGCAGTTTTAAGCACAGCATCGATGTTATCACCAGTAACGATGATGAAGCGCCCAGGTTCAATACTTGATAGGCGGGAGCGAATTTTGCGATCGGTGTTGACAAGGTGTTTTAGGGATGGCGCTAAACTTTCCAGATTATCGCTGAAATCAATGCGCTGACTGCTAGCGAGTAGGCCGAGAATGCTGATTCCTATGAGAGCGTAGCGTAGACCCCCGCTAAGGGTCGCGTTCATTAGCCAATGTAGCCGTATGCGTGGCTCGATCTGTAGATCGAACAAAGATACCAGATCCGGAAGGATATATCTGGTTATAAGCAAAGCGACCACTACTCCGCTTCCGGTAAACATAGCCACTTGTTGTAACCCCGGGAAGTGACTAAGGCTGAGCGCAGTGTACCCAACAAGCGTGCTTGTGCCACCAATTAGTAGGGCTGGCCAGATTCGCCTGATGGAGCGAATTCGATCCCTACACTCTGAGCCTCCAACCTGTACAAGGCCATGGATAAAATAGTCGATACAAATACCGATCAATGTCGCCCCCAAGGCCAATGTAAGACCATGGACATAGCCAAAAATCCATTGCGTTATCATCGTGGCAACACAGGATGTGACAAGAAGCATCAGACTTATACATAGTAAGGCGCGGAATGAACGGAAGAGCAGCCAGAACAGTAGAGCAAGAATGGCAATGGAGAGGCTGCTGACACGTGTAATGTCGCGGCTGACCTGGTCTCGGATAGAGACCGCAAATACAGGGACTCCAGTAAATTCCAGCGCGAATCTATTTTCAAATTGTGTATTCAGTTTTGAAAAAGTATGCCTAAGAGATTGTTGAAAGGCTTTATGTATTGCTGTGTCAAGACTGGGATGCTGAGTTTCTAGCACGAAAGTACTATTTGCCAGATTCGACTCTGGCTGCTGGTAGATCTGGTTGATATGATCTAACCAGGACAGCGTCAGTAGCATAGGGTCATCTGCCAGCAAGGATTTGACCAAGGCAGAGTCAGTCCCTAGGAGAGCCTCTCGAATTCGAGAGGCCTGTTTTGTCAGGCTGGAATAGTCAAGTAACTGTTGGACTTGATCCTCGGGTTGCAGGAACAGTAGTTGTAGTTGATGGGAGGAATAAGTCCGGAGTAGTTGTTGAACCTCTTGGTAACTGAATGGCGTTGTCCAGGTACGTGTAACGTATGGCGATTCTGATAACGAAAGCCTTAAAGTGGTAACAAAGTCCAGAGCGGTGACTTTGGCAACGTTAGCGTGACTAACACTGATCAGATAACGCCGAGCTATCTCTTCCGTTTGGATCTGTCCAATTCGGACATCGCGATCAAGGGTTTCGGTGAAGAAGAAGTCCTTGATATCCGTGCGTACTGTAGTTGAGTATATTGCTGTGACTGCAGCAATCGCTGCAAACAGCAGGAACGCTCTAGCCCTCATGATTGTCGATACAATTATCTATTCAGCTGTCGATGTAGTTCATCATCAGCGGTTGTTCCCCGGGAGATCAACAACATCTCCCAGTCAGTCCGGTCGCCGTCTTCATAGAAAAATACTAGTCGATCTGGCCATTCGTTATATAATCCCGAAAGTTGTATCCGGTCAATCTCTATTTGCGTTTGGTGACGAGGCTTAAGTTCCAATGACCAGCGCCTCGCTTTATTTTTCATCGTGATGGAATGGGTCTGCCGTAGGGCATCACTGTTGAGTGATTGGAATAGAAGTTGCATGAGGGGCTCCATGCCCGGTACGGCAAATGGCTGTTCAAGATTTATACTGCGATCAATCCTCCGAGCTTCGTTGTAGTGTTGCAACCTAGTCGCAGTGATGATGGTTGTTGCTGAATTGGGTGTCTTTTGTGCAATTACCATCTGTTGTCGTGAGATATACAAGTCCCCGGTTGCTTGCCAAGGCGCTGTTATCAACTCCAGATGACGAGTTTCTTTATACTTGAGGTGCAGCGTCTGTGTTATGTGGATTCGAGTGAGCACATCATCAAACCCGTCTTCTGCTGTAGCCGACACCAAAGCAAGCGCCATAATCACCCCCAGCAGGCTAGCACGTTTCTCAGGTCTTCGGAATAACATGAGCCTGCAGAATGCCCTTGACTGCATCAGGAACTCCAAGCTGGAGTTGCCCTGATCGATCACACACTGCCTGCTTAGTGTAACCATTAGCGACCTGCGTTCCGGAGTCGCCATCAATGATTCGATACTCGATCAGTATGTAGTACTCATATTCGCGCAGGTCTGCGTCAAGAATTATCTGTTGTCCGTATTTTAGTGCGCGACGGTAACGACAGAATGATTCGATGACCGGGAAGACGTAACCGATCTGCTCGATGTCGCCAACATCAAGCTTCATCGAGCGATATAGCGCGGTACGGACAAGCTCAAAATACTTGTAGTAGCGGCCGTGCCAGACGACTCCTAGGCTGTCGACATCGTGAAATGGAATTTCAAAAGGAATTGAAACTGTCATGATTTCGAGTCAGTCGGCCCGCTCCAAAATTCATAAAAGTTGAACCAGTTACTTGGATATTCACGGGCTTTCTCTGCTAGTATGTCAGCATATTGCTGTGCGTATAGTAGGATTTCTCCTTCACGCTCCCCTCGGTTGATCGGAAGAGAATCAAATAACCTTATAGCAAAGGTATCATAGGCAAAAGGCCCTGTACGGAGTCCGAAGAAGCAAAAAACTGGACAACCAAGGATGGCTGCCAAGTGATATGGTCCGGAAGGGAAATCGGCTGGCTTACCCATAAATTCTACTGTGACTTTCCTGTTACCAATACCGGTACGATCGCCAAGCACTGCCAGGACACCGCCTTTGTTTATAACATCACGCATGCGTAAGACAGCATCAGGTTCCGCAGGATTAATAAGCCTGCTACGCAATGCTGGGTTGATGGCGTCCAACGCCTGACGAACTTTAGCTGAACCAGCAAAATAGGCGACGACATGGATAGTGATTCCCATTCTGTCGTCCGCCAGCAATTGGCATGCCTCGAAGTTGCCAAGGTGGGATCCCAGCATGATAAGCCCACGACCGTCCTGGAGCGAATTCATCAGCGCATCTCGACCACTATGATTGACCTTGAAAACATCCGCGTCACCATTAAGCATGGTTATTCGATCAACAAGGCTTCTTGAGAAGCATAGCAGTTGACGATAAAAGTTCGACCAGCCGGTTTCGGCTGTGGCCAAGGCAAAGAAACGTTTGCTGGCTTTGCGCGCGGTGCGACTTGTGACAAAAAAATAGGCAGCGATTGGATATATTAGTAGGCTCACCAGTCGGTGGTTGCAGCGGCGGCACAGCCAGACCATGAGGTTGATCGCCAGGATGCTGCCACGTTCTCGAGTTCTGATCCAACTAGTCATTTCTTCGGACTTTGAAATAACGCATTATCCAGCGAAACGGCGCCTGTAATAACAAGCAGACATGTAAGCCGATATGCAATAAATTATCATGTAGCAGGCGGAAGTGCGAGACTCCACCCTCCTCTTGAGGTAAGTAGCGCACTTGAGTTGTGACGCGTTCGATCGGTATACCAGCCCAGTGGGAGCGAATAACAATTTCAGGGTCAAAGCACATTCTTGAACAGAATGTGCCGATAGCGACTGTTGCGGATACCGGGTAGATACGAAAACCACACATGGTGTCTGGGAGCAACCGGGTGCCAGCCTCAAGCGCTGCCATCAGTGTAGTCATTTTTCGCCCGTATCTTCGAATTACTGGCGCATCATGGCCGAACACAGGTGAACCCAGTATGAGAGCGTTTGGCCTATTGCGCATAGAGGCTAGAAAATTAGGTATATCACTAAGGTCGTGTTGCCCGTCTGCGTCGACTTGTAACGCATGACTAAAGCCAAGGTGCAGAGCTTTTTGCAAGCCGATTTTGACCGCGGCACCTTTGCCGGAGTTATGGGCTAAATGTTGTACATGAATATGCGCTGCGTCTTTCGACGAGAGGCTATCGACGAGTTGGCGTGTTTCCTTATTGCTGCCATCATCGATAATGATGACATGACCAACGGTCTCCCGGAGTGCTGCTACCACCTTAGGGAGGGTTATAGGATTATCGTAGACCGGTACGAGTCCGCATACGGATTCAGTCATCTATTCCTCGCACTACCCCGAAACTACCGCTGGTTACAACGATGCTTTCTTTCCTAACCTCAAAGCCAATCTTCTTCCCAGGCTTGTATTGCAGGCGGATTGCGAGTACGTCGCCTGGTACGATAGGTCCGCTGAACTTGATTTTGCTCCCATCGTTAATGGCGGTTTCCCAAGGACTATGCTGTTGTAGTAGTGACTGAATCATTTCGATTTGAGCAACGGCAGGCATTATTGGCATATTAGGGAAATGACCATTAAAGAACGGCATGTCTGCTGCCACTTTACAGCTACAGTCGAGCGCGTTTCCGCTATCCGAAAAAGAAATTCTTTCAAACCAGAATCTAGGTCGCATCATGTTCGTCGAATAGGCGGATAAGGGCGTCACGCGGGAGTTTTCCACTCATCGAGCGCGGTAACTTGTCAACAACAAGGATCCGTCGAGGTACCTCAACCCCCTGCAGTTTATCGCGAAGAGCCGCCTGCAGTTGCCGGGGTGAAATATCTTGCTCCCCAGTGGGGACGACTACTGCCCAGATCGCAAAGTCTCGTACGGGCCCCTTTGCTGGTACGGCAAACACGGCAGCTTCTAAAACCCCAGGTAGTGCGTTAACCGTTAACTCGACTTCGGTTAGGGATACTCGTTTACCTGCAATTTTTATTGTTGTACCGATGCGCTCCAATAGGGCAAACTGCCTACGATTCAGTAATGACACGCGATCCGCCGTAAGAAAACCATTGTGAAATGCTTTACTGACAAATGGTGAATCCACTTTTAAGCGACCTTCTTCTACAGACAAACCTACCTGTGGAAACGCCTGCCACAGTTTCGTGGCCACCTGTTGGCGGTGCGCCACTACGCCTGTTTCGGTAGAACCATAGATCTCAAGAAGATGAACGCCGTTACGTAGCTCCCACTGCCTTGCAAGGTCTTCTTGTAATGGTGCTGCAGCAGTGACACAAAAGATGTTACGTAGTTCTGTGCAATCTTCCAGCATGGCCTGGTATTGTGCAGGGACACTTATTAGTGTCTTAGCTTGAGTTTTTGATATTACATGATAGATATCACCGGGGAAGTGGGGTATCTCATCAACCCAGGGTTGTCCAAGGGCCCAGGGCAAGAGCAGTGAGAACGTAAGTCCGTAGGCATGTTGCACCGGAACACTACCAACGATAGCTCCGGCAGGCCAATCAAACATAGAAGCTAGGATGTATGCTTCATCAAATAGGTTGGCAACAGATTTTGTAACGACCTTGGGATCCCCAGATGATCCTGATGTGAACAGCTTGATTGTGTTGGCGCCCGGTGTCAGTTGTACATCCCAGCTCCCATGTTCAGTAGCTGAGTGCTCATTTAACAGTGAACTAGCCCAACTAACATTACATTCAAAGCCGACATTGAAGCGTTGCCTTATTTTGGTCAGAGTCTGGTCAAGGTTGTTCGGCGGCAAGATTACCGTCTTATTAGATATCAAAGAGGCGAGTAAGGCGATACCTAGCCCATAGCGCCCCGGGCAGGTAATTAAAGTGTCGCCATCTCTATCAAACTGTGACAGTAAGGCTTCGACATCAGCGCGGAATTGCCCTAGCGCTACAGGTTTACCCGCCATGTACGCCAGCGGTGTCCTGGCACACGAGAAAAAACTCAGACTATAGCTATCCGACCCAACCATTCCCGCCCTGCCTAAAGATCCTGTGGCCATTGCAGACAAGATTTCGGACTGTATGAGCAAGCGGAGGTATATCTAACTTGGGAAAGGCAACACGCCGCCACCAATATTCACCTAATACCAAAGAGCCGATTAGAAGATAAATCAAAAGCCCATTGTAAAGAATCCAGGCGTCGTCGTCGTTTTGTGTAGCCAGGAAGGCGCAAAAGACGATATTGGCGGCAAAGAAACCAGTCCAAATAATAGTCAACTTGCGGCAGTAAGGCGCAATGCCAGGCGGCAGGACATCGCCAAAGTCTAGATGGGCAAAACGCTCAATCAGTGGCACCTTGTTAAGGCTTTGCGCAAAAAGAATGAACAGGCTTGTGTGGATTAGTAGTGGTGAAAGCTTCAGCAACGTGATTGGGCCAATCGACCACATGACAACTAACGTGCTTAAGGTGGCAAGGCCCATCCACAAAAGCCAATGTTCGATCTGCTGAGTTCTCCAAGCTATCATGCTTAATACTAATAGAGTGCCTAGCCAGGCCAGCTGATTCAAAAGTAGTAAGTAGACAAAAATCGGGTAGGCAGCAATCAGAACAGCAGACTGGATTTTTTTCATGGTTGCGTGCACTTATGCTATCTAGCGAATGCGGTTTTCCGATATGAAGGTGGCCAGCGTACTCAATGAGGAAAATATTTGCTCGTTGCGGTCGTCCGAGGATTGGATCTTGATCCCATACTTCTTGTCAAATATCACCGCCAACTCGAGTGCATCGATTGAGTCCAATCCCAGACCTTCTCCAAAGAGGGGAGCGTCAGCGTCTATTTGATCAGGAGTTATATCTTCAAGGTTAAGTTCAGAAACCAACAAACTCTTCAGTTCATTGAGCACGAAGACTCCTTCGAACACTACTCAGATCAATCATTTTTTACGATGGCTCCCGTTGAGTTAGAAAAAACAAAAATTTGTTGTCACGAATATACAGGAAATTACCCAGATTTTCTGATTACATCAAAATCCTGAAATAAGTAAATCCTTTCCGACTTGGGATGCACTGCCAAGCTCATCGCGATAGCAACGCAAGTAAACCCGATGTGGAACGTGGTGGTCAAGTGATGAGCATTCACGGAGAATTTTAGGGTCGATGGGTCACTCAAGGAAGGCCTTTGCCGTCCATAGGTCTTGGAGTCTTCTCCTTCTGCTTGATCGGTTTAACAGGCGATTTAGGCGAACGGCAGCCCATTGATTGTCATATCAAAATACATTGGTGTGCGATTTATGTCAATCTATGGGGTCAGAACTTGTGGTGCGTATTAATAGTCGTCGATCGTCAATGTTATTGACGTCTAAAACCAGATAACGACTACACTTTGGCCACTTGCCCTTCTTTTATCTTCGGATTTTTGAGGTTATGATGCTTGGGTTCAACAGAAAGCCCACCTAGAGGCGCGGTTAAATTTGTACGATCACCTGTACCGCTGCAGTTGACTTTGGCACACGTTCGTAGATTCGCTCATGACTAGCAACAAAGGGATCGATTCGGAAACTGCGCTGGAGGCGAAATCAAAGGCACAATGGATTGCCTTTGCTCCTTTTGTATTTCAGGCCACTGTGACCATCCGCGATTGCGGCCTGTTGGCAGCAATCGATGCAGGGCGAAACGAAGGTGCCGATCTAGATGAACTTGTAAGGAAGACCGGCATACCCCTCTACGGTGTTCGCGTACTACTAGATTTCGCTCTCGATATCGGCCTTGTTGTTAGAGCAGGTAGTTTTTACACGCTTGGAAAGGTCGGCTACTTCGTGCTGAACGATGATATGACGCGTGTAAACATGAATTTCACTCGAGATGTTTGCTATCGCGCACTGGAATCACTGGAGGAGTCTGTTCGTAATGGGGTACCTGCAGGTTTAACTGCGCTAGGTGAATGGAAAAACCTTTACGATGGCTTAACAAGATTACCAGAGCCTGCTTCGGACAGTTGGTTTCGTTTTGACCATTTCTATTCCGATCGTGTGTTTGATGAATTTCTGCCGGTGGTGTTTGGTAGCCCAGTTACTGAAATACTCGATATAGGCGGTAACACCGGTCGATGGGCTGAACGTTGTCTAACGTACGATTCGCGTGTTCATGTAACTATAATGGATTTACCACGACAGGTTGAGGCCGCTCGAGAGAATATACAGGCCGCGGGTTATGGCAACCGATTCAATGGGTACCCTTTGGATGTCTTGCGTGATAGCGGCGCCTATTACCAAGGCGCTGATGTGATCTGGATGTGCCAGTTTCTGGATTGCTTCTCTGAGTCAGAAATACTCAGGATTCTCGAAAAAGTCGTCGTCGTCATGGATGCCAATACTGTCTTGTATATTGTTGAGTTGTTTTGGGACCGGCAAAAATATGATGCGGCTCGGTTCAGTCTTAACGCGGTCTCCCTGTACTTCACTTGTATTGCCAATGGCAAGAGTCGTATGTACCACTCTGATGACATGAAACGCCTTGTGGAGCAGTCAGGACTTAAGATTATTCAAGAGCGGGACGATATTGGGGAGGGGCATACAGTTCTTTGTTGTCGGCGACAATAGATATCGTTCATCGGATGTGCGAATCTGGCAAAACGGTGGTCGGTAGTCGACACCTTGTTACCACTCAAACCCAATACTTAAGGTAAATGGTAAGTCAAAGCTTTCATTATTTTTGAAAAGGTTGGCGTTAGAAAAATGCTTCCACGAAAACATGATCTTAACTTGTTGTCGTTTCGTTAAATATGGTCGAATACCGATGCCGACCTGCGCCTGGAAAGAAAAATTATTGTCCTGACTTCGTGAGCCAAATTGGTTTTCGCTAATGTAACTGGGGCCTAGCGCGCGGACAAAGAAAAATGGGTTAAGTGCTACTTTTGTTGATGGGTAGAGAGTTAGTTGGGGATACAAAGAAATCGCGTAAAGAGTGTTATTTTGCGCGGAATCGTTTGTCATTCGGGTATAGCCTATTCCAAATGACAATTCTGAACGTTCCGATCGTACAACCTTATAAAAGCTGTAATCCGCGCCCCATCCATCGTTGTTCTGGGTGGAGTCATGCTGTTGCGGTCCAGTCCCACGAAATAATGTCAACTCGTCGGCATTGATTGGCAAACTGAGCGCCACAAAAATAGAAACAAGTATGAACGTTTTGACAGCCGACATTCCTCGCACCGATGAGTTGATTAGGTTGTGATCTTTAATTCTTCAGTAAACTCTAGTCTGTGACACGGTAGTAATCTTGCCACGCCCGGAAAGTTTAATGCTTAAGCGTGAACAAGGAAAGATAGGCGGCGGACAAAATCATGGTTTCTCCGCGTTGACGGAATGACTCATCGTTTAGTATGGCGAGCTTTCTGTCAGTAATACATCTTTTCCGTTTGTAAGAAAATGGCTTTAAAAAATTGGTGGCGTGCATGGAGCACGACCGCCGAGTACAATTAGTCGAAAACACTAACCAAACAAAGGCAGTGTCGCCCTTTGGGCGGAACGCACTGACGGGCGCTGCCACTTTCGGCGTCAGGCAAGAGGAACGGCATGAATAAAAAAATAACAATACTACTTTTTTCTATGATTTGTTATGGCTGCGCAGATTCTGCAAGAATAGTTCAAGATGCACGTTATGACACCATAAAGTTATCAAGCAATGCTAGCGCTTATGTATCAGTACCTAAAGACGGCAGGTATGGTACAAAAATCTATTCTGGCTCAGGCCATTCTGTAACAGTAATCACTGGATCAGTGCTACTCCAACACTTAGTTGAGGTACATGGAGGCAAGGAGTATGAGGACTACAATGATGCGTTGTCATCTGCTAAAAAATATGAAGCAGATTACCTCTTTTTTCAAGAAATACTGCACTGGGAAGATCGAGCCACAGAATGGTCAGCCAAACCTGACAAAGTTCAAGTTAAGATTACGGTCGTTGATGTAAAGGCGGAGAAAAGGGTGTCTGCTACAACAATTGATGGCTCAAGTGGGCTGGCAACATTTGGAGGTGATCATCCTCAAGATCTACTTCCAGAGCCTGTAAAAAAGTATATTGACGCGCTATTCAAGTAATGTATAACAACAGTGCTGTCAATGCCGCGCGCTTTTTGCGTAGTCGTTTTGCACCTATTTTACAAAAATGAAATAGGAATTTGCTTTCAGTGAGAGCTACCTATGGTGCCATCAGTATAGCCAGCGAGTCTGCTATCGGGTGTTCGACACAAACCTTGTTATTCGCCTCGGCCCTTGCTGTTGCCATACATTATGACTGACGCTCAGATTCCCCCGTTTTGGGATAATATGCAAGCACAACGCACCGGGCACGCGGCCCGTGACCGGGCTTTAACGGGTCAAGGTGATGCCGGGTGCGGAATGATAGATTAAGGAGATCTGGTTGTAGTCCAACTAGTCTATTTCATCGATATGTGCCGGCAGCTTTGTCTAGAGCTGCAATCAGCTGCTTTTAACCTTAAACGCCGACCAAAAACACAAACCAGAAAGTACGG
>DUAT01000115.1:2470-3062 GCA_012960755.1 Gammaproteobacteria bacterium | reverse complement strand
CACTCCGGTCGTAATGACGGGGCAGATTCATGCTTCACACACTTCGGTCGTAATAACGGGGGGATATTGCCTAACGGCCATAATTGTCTTCGAAGCGGACGATATCATCCTCCCCCAGGTAGCTGCCGGATTGAACTTCTATAATTTCTAACGGTTCTTCCGTCAGGTTTTGCAGGCGGTGCCGGGTTTCTAAAGGGATATAGCAGGATTCGTTGGGATTCAGGTCGAAGACTTTTTCGCCGACGGTGACTGTAGCGATACCATTGACCACCACCCAGTGCTCTGCGCGGTGATGGTGAAGCTGCAGTGAGAGGCTTGCGCCAGGGTTAACCCCAAGACGTTTGACCTGAAAAGCTGGCCCGGCATCCAGCCCTTCATAGTAGCCCCAGGGCCTGTAAACCTTTTGATGGAATGTTCGCTCAATCCGACCACTGCCTTTTAAGTGATTGACGATAGATTTAACGTCCTGGGCCTGATCCTGTGACGCGACCATAACGGCATCAGCCGTTTCAACGACAATGACATCCTTCAATCCGACCACGGACACCAAACGGCTTTCGCTCCAGACTAAGCTGCCTTCTACGCCGTGAAC
>DUAT01000115.1:0-2351 GCA_012960755.1 Gammaproteobacteria bacterium | reverse complement strand
AATGGAATCAGATGGGCTTGACTTGAAAGCCTCGGCATTCACCCGGGTAAAATCGAGATCCGCGCTCGCGTTTGCCGTGGCTTTTGCCATGGCCTCTGCAATCCTTGGTGTCTGCACTGCCAGTTCTTTCAGGTAGGCGCTTGCTTTAAAGACAAACATGCCGCTGTTCCAATAGTACAAACCTGACTGGAAAAACTCGCTCGCGGTGGCCACGTCAGGTTTTTCCACAAACTTGTCCACCTTAAAGGCCGCCCCCGTTGCCATCCCCTTCTTGATGTAGCCATACCCCGTTTCCGGTTTGTCCGGTACAACACCAAAAGTGACCAGCGCGTCATCTTTCGCCAGGTCGATCGCCGTCGTTAAAGCCTCAAGGAACAGCGCTGTTTTTTGGATGACATGATCGGAAGGCAAGACCACCAGTATCGCGTCATCGTCCGTTTTCATGGCTTCATGTGCGGCTAAGGCCACCGCAGGTGCCGTGTTACGACCCTCCGGTTCCAGGATGATGTGCGAGGCCTCTACCTCAATTTCCCGCAGTTGTTCAGCCACCAGGAACCGGTGCTCTTCATTACACACCAGCATGGGTGCCGTAACGTCAGGGTGGCCGGCGCATCGGGTAATCGTGTTCTGTAAGAGTGAATAGTCGTCGACCAGTGCCAGCAACTGCTTGGGATAAAGTTCACGTGATAATGGCCACAGGCGCGTTCCGGCACCACCGCATAGGATGACAGGAATAACTTTCAAGACTTACCCTACAACATGATTTCGCAGCAGTTTAGCTTATCGCGCGGCTAATTTCTGTGCAGGTGTACAGGAGATTAGTGCTTGTTACGCTCGTCCAGACGCGTGATGGTGGCGCTGCCCTGTGAAGTTTGCCTGGACTGCGCAAAGCCGGGGTCAAAAGTTTCATCCGTCATTTTGTATCCCGACACATAGGTCTCGAGAAGATCCTTAACAGTGGGATAGTCTGCTGTCTCACATGCGGCGACAAGCCCATTACACAGGCTTTCGAGCGTTGACCAATCGATGCCTTCTTCCCTGGCCTGCATTATTTTCGAATGCCGGGTCCCGGTAATATTCTCACCGATCACCAGCTCTTCCGTCAGTTTCTCGCCCGGGCGCAGCCCAATGTATTGAATGTCTATCACATCGTCCGGTGCTAACGGTTCAGTCGTTGGTCCTGCCACCTTGCCATGCAGGTGAATCATTTTCTTGGCCAGTTCCCGAATGAAAACAGGATCACCCATATCCAACACAAATATCTCACCACCGTGCGCCATGGCGCTTGCCTGGATAACCAGTTCTGATGCTTCACCGCAGGTCATAAAATAGCGGGCGGTGTCCTGATGAGTAACCGTGACTGGCCCACCCATTAGAATCTGACTTTCAAACAATGGCACTACCGAACCTGAAGATCGCAGCACGTTACCGAAACGCACCATCGAAAATTTTTCGCCCGTCTGATTTTCTTGAGCTTGATCAGCATGGCCCTGAATAACTAGCTCGGCCAGTCGTTTGCTGGCCCCCATCACATTAGTTGGCCTAACGGCTTTGTCGCTTGAAATCATCACCAGTTCGGTCGCGACTGACTCCGCTACGGCTTTCGCGACCAGCCAGGTGCCCACAACGTTGTTCCTGACGCCCTCAATGATGTTCTGTTCAACCAGCGGTACATGCTTGTAGGCGGCGGCATGATAGACCTTCTGCACACCAAAAGAGTTAATGACTTTTAACAAGTGACCTGGATTCAATATCGAGCCCAGCAACACGACAACTTCCGTATTCACTCCTGCCTGCCCTTTCAGTTCCTGCTCCAGCCGATATAACCCATATTCAGAATTGTCATACAACACCAGCTTTGCCGGGCCTCTGGCCAGTATCTTGCGCGACAGTTCCGAGCCAATCGTGCCCGCCGCACCCGTCACCAGAATGTGTTTGCCCTTAATCGCATTAACCAGTAGCGTTTCATCGGGCGGGACGGTGTCCCTGCCCAGCAGGTCGCCGATCTCGATATCCCTGATCTGTGGGTGACTGGCCTGACCGGTGACAAGCTCATTGATACCGGGGACGGTATTAATGTGAACGGGCATCTGCGCGAGGTCATTCAGGATCTGGCGCCGCCGCTCAGCGGTCGCGGTCGGAATCGCCAGCAGAACCCGCTTAATACCAAAGTCTTCCACCAGCTTTTCAGTCTGGGCTGCACCGTACACTTTTATGCCGTGGATCGTCGTGCGCCGAAGATCACGGTTGTCATCAATAAAAGCTACCGGCATGTACTCGTTGCCATTTAGCAAGGCGATCGCGAGCTGCGCACCAGAATAGCCTGCGCCATAAATCGCGACGGGTTCACG
>DUAT01000114.1 GCA_012960755.1 Gammaproteobacteria bacterium | reverse complement strand
CCCACCCAAAGTACCGGGCTCTACCTCTCGAACCGCGAAGGCCGGCGAAACACATTCTGGCTGTTCTCCTGGCTCAGACGGCGGCGTGAAGTAACCCATTGCATACTGCCCCATGGTGTAGCCCAACATATCCTGCAATTCTTCAGAGAACGCCCGTGCGATTTCTGGCGGACAGGATAGATACTGATTCTCTTCCTGCCTCAGCCAACCCAGCGTATAGGTAAGGTTCACGCCGACCCGGTCGGCTGTCGATCGGTTCTCTCCACCACCATGAAATACGCCACCCGTATACAGCAGTACCGACCCGGCAGACATAACAGCCTGACAAATTTCCTCAGGCTTAGCCTCTCGATCATCCGGCCAATCAAGACTACCTGGAACGACTTGGGTCGCACCGTTTTTCTCGGTAAAATCCGTCATCGCCCAAATCGTATTGAACTGCGGCTCTATATCATGCAAACGCTTACCCCAGGCCCAACGGTCTCGATGGATCAACTGCTTAGCCTGTCCCGGTTTTAGCCTGATGATCTGACTTAAATGGAGCTGAACCCGCTCACAGAAGGGGGCGAGGAATGTTTCTGCACACTTGACGATTTTCTCGTTCATCACCATGTCCCTGGCTTTCGCAGAGCGTGCAATGAGTGCGCCGGTTCGGGTTGTCTTATTACCTGAAAAACCATCGCGGCCTACCTCAGTTGCCTGCATGTAAGGATCGAGCTCAGCTCGAAACTGTTCAATATCGGCGAGTTTGAGTGCTTCACTCAGGATAACGGCACCTTCCCGGGAAACAATGTCCAGAATTTCATTGGTGCTCGCTGTAGCAGGGAGCGTCTGAAGCTGTGGCATATTCATAATCCATGGGTTCCAAAGAGTGAATACCACTTTATTTGCACTACTTACCCAGTGTCAACAGCATTCTACCTTGCCGAACTCACCGTGCCATCATCGATTGTGTAGTAGTATTATTGGACAAGGTTGGATGGTGCTATATGAGCTGACAACGCTCACTTTTAGTTGACAGTTTCATAATAGAACAAAAAAAATTAAACTTGCTGCACCTGCAATAATTTCCCATAAGCCTGATTTTATAAAAGAAACCCGCCATTCGATTTAAGCAAGGTTTTCCTTCATACAACAACAGGTCATTGAAATGGAACTAGATAAATTTATAAAAGTATCATTCGTTATTTTTATAATCGCATTAGGTTCTATTGCTGCTTCGCTCTTTAAAATTGCGGGGATTAGGATGGATATTATTCAGACTGACTTAGTCTCCATTAAGGGTGATAGTAAATCAGTTAAAAACGATATTATCGCAATTGGGATTGAGGTTGGATACATGGTGGCAAATTATAGAGAGATGCAAAGAAAGGTGGACTTGATTGACAAACATATAGATTCCTGTCGGCAGTAATTCCAAAAGCTGTTGGAATCATGCCGCAAGGAAAAAAGATAAATCAACATAATTTCTTTAATAGCAATCACTCGTTAGGCTTCTATCAGTCAGCCAAGATGAAAAGTAAGGAGAAGGCCTGCAAGTCTTTCTACTGGTCATTTCCGACAATTACTGATATCTATCTCTTCACCACTTGAGAAACATTGCTCACTGTCTAACTGTCCGTTGTAGTGCCACCGTCTATAAAGACCGTGTTCTTTTCCACTTCTATAGATACCTTGTTCCTTCAACTGTCCGTTCTCATACCACCATCTGACAAGACCTTCCTCTTTTCCGTCCTTGTACGTAAATTCCGTCATCAGCTTCCCGTCGGCGTACCACCCTCTGCAGGGACCTTCTTCTATTCCATTCCTGAAGTTGGTTTCTGCCATCAGTCTGCCGCTCTTATAATGACTCGTCCATGGACCTTCCCGCTTGCCATTGACCACCTCTCCGCGCTCTTCGGGCAGGTAAACCTGGATCATGCTAGGAGAATTTACATTCTGAAACTTCTTGTGAAAAACTGCGCCGCGCGCCTTGGCATTTCCCTGGTCAATTGTTTCGCTTTGTTCAGTTAGTTCACCAAAACCAGATAAGAGAATTGAAACAACAATCAATGTGATCAGACGCATTATAAATCACCAATATTGCGACCATCACAACTTGGAATTCCTTCTTGTAAGGTGGATACAGCACGACACGGTACTAAAGCAGCAATCAGGAAGTGAAGCATTAGTTGGACCATGGAAGTTCTTTCAATTGGCTATAAATCAAGCATAGCGCCCAGTCTGGCGAGGCTCAACAAATCATAGGAAGAGCATAACATGTGGAGCAAAAGAATTAACGCAGAGCCTTTCGTTTAGTTCTAAACATCCAGTAATAATGTCGATCTAAAACCCGCATAAGGAGAAAAATCACTGGGGATGCCTAAAGGTTAATGCAGGATGACGTTACTGATGTGAAGCAAGACCAGGAGAAAAGATCTGTAGCATTTGACAAAATATGCTCGACTTGACTGCCACCTTTTTTCTGAAAGCCTTAATAGCACGACTATGTCCAGCAGTTAGTATCGGGAGAGAAATACTCTAATAGGAATTTAGCGCTTATGGGGCAGTGCGTGAGATCTTAAGGTCAATTTCTAGATGCCATAAATTGGGGTACGATGGGATTTGATTTGAGCGATCCTTATTCCACCACAATAAGAATAAAAATTTATGCACGCAAATACTTCCCCCATCACATTAATCAAAAACAATCCCGGCAATGCATTGTTTACTATTGGATATGGACTAAGCATTTTGGCAATGTTCATGTTAGTTGGTACTAAACAGGGAAACCTGTACATCATCGGTAGCGTAATAGGATTAGTTCTATATCAAGCCAGTTTCGGTTTTACAGCGGGTTTTAGCCACATTATAGACAACTACAAAACCCGAAATTTAAGAGCTCAAATGCTGATGCTCAGCGCTGCCAGTATTTTGATGTTACCCATGTTTTCTCAAGGTGAATTTATGGGTACCCAACTTTCAGGAAAACTAACCCCAATCAGCACCGCAATGGCGGCAGGCGCATTTATTTTTGGCATAGGCATGCAGCTTGGTGGCGGTTGTGCCTCCGGCACACTTGTCCATCTGGGT
>DUAT01000113.1:392-3220 GCA_012960755.1 Gammaproteobacteria bacterium | reverse complement strand
TAGATCGACATCCCAAAGACTTGGGATGCTCGAATACCCCGACTTCTTCTTGATCTGAGTTACGAAATTAAAGCAGTGTGGTAATTCACAGACAGTGTAGTTCTGTGTGACTACATTACCCCTGCCTGTCTACCTATTGATGGATCACCTTCCCGCCTAGGCCACAGCCACAATGGGTGGGCAGGTTCATACCCCCTCAAATTTTAAGATGCCTATCACTGCTGAAGGTGACAAAAGGTAGACCAGTCCAGTGTCTCAGAATTCCCCTCAGGTGTATGGATACGACCGCGTCATCGAGTGCCTTTTGATTAGCCACCGGCGTGTATTGATTATCTACAGTGCTTACTAGGGTCAGACAATAGCCTCAACAGATTTCCTGAACCAGTAGGGGTATTTTGAGTATGTCCCTCTGGAGCCTGACTATGAAACATCTGATTATGGAGATACGTTATGAAAAAACTAGTATGTACCCTATTTGTCACATCCATCATGATTTCAGGTTGTAATTCGAGCACCTCGAGCAGTGGAGTCTCAGAACCTGTGACGATGGAAAGAGAACAAGCCAATTTGTTCAGGCAAGCTTTAGTCGAGGGCAAGGGCCTTGCCTCTACTAACGCGCCAGCACCAGCACAAACATCTATCACCAAATGCAAAATTAAGTATTCTTATCTTTATCCAACCCAGACCTACATCACGCTTAAAGGTTGCGCTTTTACTTATTTAAAACTGACTGGCAATTACCGAATCACAGGAGCCTCATTAGCAACCGTCGCGAAAAGTAGAAATATGTTTGTCTGGATAAATCACAGCGGCAGTAGGATTTATGCAATTGCTATCTAACCGTGATATCACATCAAGCAAGGTATTGCTAGGCAGTCGAGGCTCTAGATGACCCGCATCCTTTTGGCTAGTTTGTTTTTGGTGCGTGAAAGGGTTTGTAGAAACCATGTGATAGGTGTTTTCTCGAATCTGTATTGACTCAGGAGTGAAGTATGAAAAAGCCATTCACTGTCATAACAATCCTTACCTTATCGAGTTTTCTCGTTGCTTGTGGTGGTGGTAGTACAAGTGGTGGGGTTGGTAGGTCGACCTCGGGCTTGTATCGCGGGACTATAAGTTATTCTGGATACAACACTTGTGGGGCGAATATTCCCGGGTCTGGAAAGATCGAAATTGTCATTACCTCCTCCGGAAAAGCGACCTTCAATCCAATTGGTCTATCTTGGGGAGGTGGCAAGTATGGTTCAGTGAACTTTAATTCATTGACTGATTCCTTTACTAGCACGACAAGTGGGTACAAGTATCGAATTAATGGAAGAATTAACGATAATGGAGCGACTATCTCAGGTACGGGCTATGTAGAGGGTAACTACGGCAGTTGCTATGAGAAGTTCCAAGGCTCTTTTGCAGGAAATCGAGTCGGCTAACCCAGCCGTCTTACCAAATCCTCCGTCCTCTCACACACCCCTCTTTGATTAGCCACTGGCGGGCAATGATTATCTGTACTGCCGATCAGGGCTAGACAATAGCCTCAACATATTTCCTACGAATGGAAGGTATTAGTAGAGCATGAAACGAACTATCAGAAAGACAGCATATCTCCTGTTGCTGACACTATCGACAAGCCTTCTTTTCGGCTGTGGTGGTGGTACCAGTAGTAGTGGGGCAGTCACTTCTTATGCAGGACAGTACGACGGAACACTCAATGTCCTAGTTAGAGGCCTCGGAGAAACTCTTTCCCAAAGTTACCCGTACAGGGTAGTAGTTGGCGTTGATGGCTTGGTGACCGCCGGCAATCCAAATGCTTCTGTTGCTGGCACTTGTAACTGGTCTCCCGGGCCTAGGTTTATTAGCGGCAACTCTATAAGCGCATCTGAACAAACCACCTGTTCTATCTCCGGGTTTGGAACTTGTTCTGTGAGCGCATATCAGAAAATTGTTTTTAGCAATAGTGCAGCTTCCACATCGGGGACATTTGTTTTCAACTGCCCAGACGGAAGAGTCGACGCATCTCTTACTGGCTACTTAAACAAGACTGGATAAAAGTTCCATGCAGGGTCTCAATCTAGGAAATTCATGAGAAATCGAATCATTCGCATCGCCATTTTTTGCGATTTCAATGTTAGTGGGGTGCTGGGAGTGACGTATGGCTGATTGGGGTCAACAAGAACTTGAATTCATCGTTGCCGATTACTTAGATATGTTGGCATCTGAACTGGAAGGAAAAAAATACAGAAAAGCGGATCACAAGAGAAATCTTCTGCCAAGCCTGAATGGTAGAACGGAAGGATCAATTGAGTTCAAGCACCAAAATAGATGGGGGAGTTTTAGGGAAGTGAGTCCCAAAGCGCTTCTTGCGATAAGGCCTCAGTCATTACCCAGGTTGAAGCCTGCCTGAAATCTCAGCCAGGGTAGCGGTCTCAAACTCATCCTCTATTATGTCCATGAGTTGTCCCGCGTAAGTGTAAGTAGCTGATGCATTAACATCGGATTAATCACCCAGGCTAGCCCGTTGCATACATCTTTTTCGTGCGGCTCGGATTTTGAGGGTATGTTCCGGTAGCCTCTAGACCATATTAGCTACAAACATCACCACAACAAGGATGACAAAGGCGGCTATCGCGTAGCGCCAGTTCTTTGCCATAAAGACAAAGCCGACAACCAGCAGCAGAACCACCAGCCCTGCTGGATCGTCTATACCGAGCAACTTTCCGGTTAATGCCATCACTGTATCCATCACTTCACTCCATGACTGTCTTTATGCAGATTGGCCTTATCTCAGTTACTGCCGAGTGGCAATAAAGTTCACCATCAACGACGATCCACGC
>DUAT01000113.1:0-339 GCA_012960755.1 Gammaproteobacteria bacterium | reverse complement strand
TGCTGGCATCATTACGGGGCAGGAATCTGAAACTGCATCGTGTGGTTTCAGGGGTAGGCGAGGAACTCCTCGGCGGGCGCGCTGTCGCCGTGCAGATCGATCAACCGGTCGATCTCATCGTATAGCGTCTGTTCTTCATCGTCTTCGATTTCACCGATGCCAATGAGTTCAGCAACCAGCCCGTCATGCAACGCACGACGCACCTGGCCGAGCGTGGGCGGCCCTGCATCGCTGTTGTGGTCGATGCAGTTCTCGATGACATTGGAAAGGGTTTCACTGGCCCGGGGACGCACGAAACTGTCAGCCGCAGCATCGCCGAAACTTTCCACTAGGGCGTCA
>DUAT01000112.1:1951-3259 GCA_012960755.1 Gammaproteobacteria bacterium | reverse complement strand
GATATCGAGCACTGAACGGGTCCTGGATTTAGGGATCTCGGGCATGTCCGCATTCTCTCACCAAACGCCTCTATATTAGCTCATTCCAAGAAGATGTTTAGGCCTTGCCTGTAGGATCGAAGTTCGATTTCAGCCAATAGACACCCCTCTCAACCCGTCGAAGCCTCTTTCTTGACCTATCGGGAGGGGTGTTCCATAGCATTCCTGAATGAGAAGATATCCCTTGTCGCGCCAATCGGTTGAAGTCTCAAAGCATGAGCCTGGATTTGTTCTTGAAGAGTAAATTACTAAACGGATGGGGTTTGTTCGGACTGATCGCAGGACCCATATGTCTTGTCATCATTGCCGAATCAATTGCTGTTGACCTAAGGACCGGTGCCGGCGTGTCTGAGATGATTGGGTTTTCAGTGCGGATCGCCGTGCCTTTTATTTATCTTGTGGTCGCTGCTTCATCTGTTCACGTGCTATTTCCGAGTTTGTTTTCCCGCTGGTGGTTGCGCAATCGCAAGTATCTCGGGCTCTGCTTTGCTGTGGCCATGGCATGGCAGGCTACTTTTATCTACATCATGTCGAATTTCTACCGTGACTATTATTACCAGGATGTCTACCTGCTGCGCGACGAAATTGAAGGAAGCGCCGGCTATATCTTTCTGGTTGCGATGGTTGTGACTTCATTCCCGTTGGGTCGCGGCCTCATTAACCGGTCACAGTGGAAACTCCTGCACACTTTTGGAATTTACTTTATGTGGGCTTATCCCTTCAGTGTCTACTGGTGGAATCTCTACTATTACGAGAACGCTAGCCCTTTAGACTATGTGTATTACTGGGCTGGGTTTATAGCAGTAGCGCTCAGAATCACTGCATGGGGGAAAAAACGAGAACACACCGAAAAACATACCGCCCTAAAATTCTTTGGGGTTACACTCATCGCCACCGGCATCACAGCATCCGCTACCGGATTGTTGTGGCAAAAAACTATTACCGAATTTATTACGACACCAACTTGGTCTGCAGATCTTGTGTTGTGGCTGCCATTTTGGCCATTCGAGCCATTTCTACCGCTTTTTCTTATTGGTCTTGGAACAATGGCGCTGACATCCAGTAAAAAACCTGCCGATTCTCGCGCCTCTTCGCCACAAACAACTCAGCTATAGCCCCACTTCTTTCAAAGAGTGCATGAACTACGATTCATTGTACGCTTTGGTGTCGACAACAATCAGTTCGCGGTAGTCTTCTGTCATTTCCCAGGTTCCTAGAAAACCTTTTTTAAGCATAAACATTTCACCAGCTTTGTAAGTGACAGCATTT
>DUAT01000112.1:1556-1863 GCA_012960755.1 Gammaproteobacteria bacterium | reverse complement strand
TGCCGGGCTGGAATCCCAGACGGAAACAATATTCTCACCCTCGAAGATGATGGTTTCACTATTGGACTGACCCCCATGCTCAACCGTGATCCAGTCGATTTTTCCAAGTGACTCAAGTTCCATTGCGTTCAGGCCGGCGATAGACCAGCTTTCTGGTGGCGAAACTTTTACTACCTCCGACCCAAATGCTGACGCAGAAGGCACTAAACCTAATTGCACCACCAAAGTCAGTGCGATGCCTGACGCGAGTGAAATCCCCACCAACCCAAAGTGCTTCCAAATTCCCTGTGACATCTGTCTCTTCCTT
>DUAT01000112.1:0-1385 GCA_012960755.1 Gammaproteobacteria bacterium | reverse complement strand
GGCGAGCATCGACCCACGGCTTACGCTCGTGACGCCACATTTCAGGCCACCAGGCCACATCACCCGACGCCTGATCAACTGAATACGCATAGCCATGCGGCCACCGGTTGACCGTGATACCGGCAATGTCACGAGCCGGATCAAAACCACCCGGCCCAAGCATACGGCCGAGTTGATCGCGCACATTACGCTCGAAGGTTCCGAATGAAGTATCGAGAAGCTGTCGTTTGCCTTCACGAAACTGATTTGCAGCCGACATGCCGGGGGCCAGGGGAATGTGCTGCAAATGAAGAACGACAGGTTCATCCGGCGACTTCGGAAACTTGTAGTCGCCAAAGCTTACCGGGAAACTCATCAACAGCGTGTGAAAGAAACTGCCGGGACAATAGGCTCGTCGAAGGCCGAGATTCACCAGGCTCCGCCAGTTTCGAATCGCCACGTTCGTGTAGACGAGTGGTGCTCGCACGGCACTCGCCATTGCAGCGGCCTGACTCACCGGCACTTCATCGCACACATACGGAAGCATCGAGTGGTAGCCGGCCCAGACAACCTTTTCTGCCGTTACCGTTTTCCCTTCATTGTCACGCACATAGGTAACGTCGAGGTTCCCTTTGAGGTCTCCATCCTGGTGTTTTAGCTCAACAACAGTACTGCTCAACCGAACGCGTGTGGAGCTACCCGGCTGATCGAGGCTGGAATAGTCGAAATGCGCATCGACTATTTCCTCCATCGAAGTTCCGGGTGCGATTCCCGGAATGAGCTTACGAACCAGAAGTCGCGCGACGGAGGCGTTGCCATCTGGGAAATGAAAATTCCCCTCGTCCTCTTCAATGTCGCCTTCATCATCATATCCAATATCCATCCCTGCAAAGCCGGGATAGCTTTCCAGCCAGGCCATCCATGCCGGTAGTGCATCTGCGCCGATTGCCCAAACGCCATGTGGCCACTTCTGGATAAATGTCAGTGTCTCTTCACTCATCCCGGCGAACTTCTCCAGATAGTCGCGCCAGGTATGAGACTCAACGACCGTGCGTCGTTCTGTCGATGTCATCCCGGCGAGGTAGTCTTCCTCGTCGGCGAACAGTCGCTCCAGTTCAGACTTCGCCCCTGTGGACAGTGGCGCATCCTTAATAGCTTCGCTGTAACCGTAGCCTCCAACTGCCAAATAGTCTGCGCCAAAAGTTTCCTTATCCAGGAAACAACCGCCTCGAACCTTAAGAGATCCGAACAGGTCCTTATGTTGAAAATCATCGTATCGATTTACATCTATGCCGAGTTCCCTAATGACTTTTTGTGCGACTTCCGGGTAGGTTTTCGGTGCCTCCAGCATCATCGTGCCACCGTACCCGAGCAAAGTCCGGCCATTGACGGTGAACTCATTCCTT
>DUAT01000111.1:6686-19705 GCA_012960755.1 Gammaproteobacteria bacterium | reverse complement strand
CGATACGCTACTTTCGAGTTAGTCCGTCACCTAACTGAATCCGCTACGAGTACTGTATGTCTTTATCTGGACCCCCGTGTCAGTGATTTACGGTTTTTACATATATTCGGCTTCTGGCGGCTTGTTCGACTCAAACTAGTCCAATTCGCGTTCAAGGTAACCGAGGTATTACCGGTAAAACCAGACTTCTGCCTTTACCTGGAGCTTAACCGATTCTGGGGTTGGCTATCGACCCGGTGACAGGTCGCGTAGTATGCGTATTTGGAGCCTGCAACAAACATACACAAAAACAGCAGCCAAACTGACGAGCCCAATGTTCCTGTGCATGACATTAATCGTGACGACACGCCAACAAGTATAACAGCGGAGCGCTCGCTTTTCAGAAACCCGGCATTCCGTAGCCTTTGGCTTGTCGGGACGATTGCCGCCACGGCACGCTGGCTCGAGATGCTGGTGATAGGAATTTTCGTCTTCGAGGTAACAAATTCACCGTTTCTTGTCGCGCTGATGTTGTTCCTGCGCTTGCTGCCGATGGCTTTATTTGGCATTTTTGGTGGTATTGTCGCTGACAGGTACGATCGACGCAGCGTGCTTATTGCCGTGATGTCTGTGATGACATTGATTGCAGGTACACTGGGGGCGCTTGCGCTAAATGGTCTGGTTGAGGTCTGGCATGTAGGTTTATGTGCACTTGCTTCGGGACTGATCTGGGTCTCGGATTTTCCCGTTCGAAGGACGTTGCTAAGTGAACTGGCAGGGCCTGGCCAAACCGGCACAGCGATGAGTCTTGATATCCTGTCAGGTTCCGGTTCCCGCATGCTTGGTCCCGTGCTCGGTGGTGGGCTTTATACTGCCTTCGGATTGGGCGGTGCATTTATATTAACGACAACCGCATACGCCATCTGCATACTGTTCCTCTGGCGCCTCAAACACCGCGACGATAAAAAGCAAGAGGTTCATGGCAGTGTTATAACCAACGTCGTTGAGGGCTTTCGCGGGCTCCGTCAAAATCCAACCCTGGTAGGCATCTTTGTCGTGACCGTGGTTTTTAATATCTGGGGCTTCCCTTTCATGTCAATGCTACCGGTTCTCGGCAAAGAAGTACTGATGCTGGATCCGTTTTCAGTTGGAGTGCTTGTCAGCACCGAAGGGGTTGGTGCGTTTTTAGGTGCAAGCGCACTTGCTATCTTCGGCCAGGTACGGTGGTATCGATACCTGTATTTAATCAGTGTGATGATTTATCTCTTCATGGCACTCGCGTTCGCTAATTCAACGCTCTGGTGGCTATCTGCTTTTTTATTGTTGGTAGCAGGCGGTAGTGTTGCTGTGTTTGCTGCCATGCAAAGCGCGCTGGTCCTACTGAATTCTGACGATGCCACCCGGGGCCGAATGATGGGCGTCCTGTCAATGTGTATCGGTACAGGTCTGGTTGGTTTTCTGCATCTGGGTTTGCTGGCAGGTTGGTTGGGTGCACCCATGGCTTGTTCTGTTATTGCGATTGAGGGGGTGCTTGCGCTTTTCTTTGTGGCTCGTCGTTGGCCCGGATTATTAACATGGCAAGACGTGGATAATCCATCGTAATCTCGTGTCCCTCGCAAATACTCGTAAGTCTTGGCATCATTGCCTTTCAGACATTTTCAGATTAGTGTCTCTTGATGTTACTTTTGATCCAAACATTCAAGAAATAGCTAGCTCGAAAGCTCGATATCGTTGCCTATCTGACAGCAGAGAATCTTGCCCTTCGCCAGCAGCTAATAGTATTGAGTCGAAACCAGAATCGCCCACAGCTAAAAGAACGTGATCGGCTATTTTGGAAAGTCTTGTCGCAATCGGGGAAGACCAAAGCTGGATGCTGAAGCGAAATCCCTCGTACTGAAACTATCAAAGCAAATCCATTGTGGGGAGCTCCCAGGATTCATGGTGAGTTACTGAAATTAGGAATCGAGATCTCAGAGAGATCAGTTTCAGGCATTATTCGCCGAGATGGTCCTAAACCACCATCACAGACCTGGAAGACCTTTATCGTGAATCACATGACAGATCTGGTCGCAGTTGATTTTCTGGTTGTGCCTACGATTAGATTCAAGATGCTATTCGTATTTGTTGCACTGAGCCATGATCGTAGAAAAGTGATTCACTTCAATGTCACAGCGAATCCAACCGCTCAGTGGACTGCTCAACAGATTACCGAAGCATTCCTATGTGACACGGCGCCGAAGTACTTACTGCGGGATAGAGACAAGATATTCGGTGAAGTTTTTCAAAATCGTGTTAAAGCAATGGATATGCCTATCAGTTCGGGAATATCTGAATCAGATTCTTGAATATCTTCAAGAACGAACAGTGCAATCCGTTCGATATCGTATGCTGAGATTGTTTCTTTAATCATTGGAGCAGCGTCGTCTCTTTTTAGGTTAAGGACAACGGGTGAATGGCGTGAAAATTGGTTAGACTGCAACTGAGTCGAACGATAGTAGGCTTTTGTCCGATTTGTGGTCGAATTTTTCTAGGGGTTGTTGTGGAAATACTGCACTGCTCCTCTGGACCAAGGGTTTGGTCAGATTATCTGATCTGGAGAAGCAACTGTTGCGAAATTTCCCGCGGATTTCCGCAACCCGGGGTCAAACGCGGAAAGATCAAGAGTTCCGCTACAACCAAATGGATAGCGCTGGCTGACAATGAGTAAAGTTCCCTACGAGCCCATAACACCCCAGAGTCTGCGTGACATTAATTTCCTGGACGTGAGTCTTCAGAATTGCCCTTACGACGCTTATCGGATGTTGCGTGACGAAGCCCCGGTCTGGGTCGATCCCATTACCGGGTTTTATGTCATTTCCCGGTTCGAAGATATTCGTCAGGTACTGCTCGATACAAAAAACTACTCAAACGACATGAAAAGGGGAGGCAGCCGTGAACGACTCGATTCTGAGCGAGCACAAAGAATGCGCGCACTCTACCAGGAAAAGGGCTGGGTGCCGGGCGCAACGCTTGCCGGGCGGGATAATCCGAATCACAAGCAGATGCGTACCATTTTCAACGAGGCCTTCCGACCAAAAAAAATAGAAGCAATGGACACATTTGTCCGCGATACAGCCTACAAGCTGATTGATGCCTTCGTTGATGACGGCCACTGTGATTGGGTACAACAATACGCGGTACCATTGCCACTTATCGTCATTGGTCAGCAAATGGGTGTACCGGAGAAAGATATCTGGCGGATCAAAAGCTGGACGGATGCCTGGGTGCAGCGTCTCGGCATGATGCAGACCGAGGCGGAAGAACAATGGTCGGTTGAAATGGAAATAGAAGCGCAGCATTATTTCCAGGCGATTTTTGAACGATTGCGCGAGGTACCGGACGAGACCCTGTTATCCGACATGGTAAACAGCGTCATACCTGAATGGGGCCGGACGCTGACCGACAATGAGCTGCATGCGGAGACGATGGCTGATACTTTCGTCGGAGGATCAGAAACGACAACCAATGCTATTGCCTATGGTGTCAAGCTGCTCATCGAAAACCCAAATGTCTGGCAGAAGTTAAAGTCAAATCCTGAAAAACATCTGCGCATTTTCTGCGAAGAAGTTGTGCGGCTTGAAGGCCCGGTGCAGGGACTGTTCCGCCTCGCAACCAGAGACATGGAACTCCATGGCATCACAATTCCCGAAGGCGCCATGGTGAACATTCGGTATGCGGCCGCCAACCGCGACGAAAGAGTGTTTGAGGCATCAGCGGAAATCAACCTGGAGCGAGAAAAGCCCGGTCGGCACCTTGGCTTTGGTTCAGGAATCCATCACTGCCTTGGTGCGCCACTGGCGCGACGGGAGTTGTATTGGGCGTTCCATGCCCTTTGTTCTCGCGTCGAGAATATGCAGTTCGCCGAAGGTAAAAACACGTTTGAAGTGGCACCGAATTTTTCGTTGCGTGCATTAAAGGAACTGCATATTGAATTTAATGCGAAGATGATTAAGGATCGTATTGATCCGGCAAATATCAAAAGTGAATCCAATGCAACCGCCATGGGAAATCCTGTAGATACCTGATCCCGTATCTATGGTAGAACTAACAACATCGTAAACAGTGAGATAAAGACTAAATGAGTAAAATGTACAAAGATCTTGACCCGGCCACCATGGCACGGTCACCGGGTTTAACCTACCAGGAACTGCTGGATGAGGACTCACACAAAGTGCCTGACGTACTCAGGCTGGAGTCCCCCAAAGATATGGGTAGTCATGATTTTTCGGTTGAACGCTATATTTCGAAAGACTGGCATGACAAAGAGGTAGATCGACTCTGGAGAAAGATCTGGCAATTCGTGTGTCGAGAAGAAGATATCCCAGAGGCCGGGGATCATTATCGCTATGACATCGCCGGTATGTCTTTTCTGGTTGTTCGCACGGATTCTGGCGAGGTCAAGGCTTATCCTAATGCCTGCCTCCACCGGGGACGGATGCTCAAAGAATTTGACGGTCACGCTTCGGAGCTCCGCTGTCCGTTTCACGGTTTCTGCTGGCGCCTCGACGGCAGCCTGAAGGAGATTCCCGCAGATTGGGACTTCCAACACGTTAACAAGGATGAGTTTTCTCTTCCCGAACTGCCTACCGCAATCTGGGCAGGATTTATTTTCATCAATCCGGACCAGGCATGTGCCCCCTTTGAGGAACATATCAAGGACATGAAGTCCCAGTTCGAACGATGGGACCTGGGCGCGCTGTACAAGCAGGCACATGTTGCCAAAATAATGCCCTGCAACTGGAAAATCGCCCAGGAGGCTTTTTGCGAGGCTTATCATGTCAATGCGACGCACCCGCAAATAATGAGAGGCATTGGTGATGTCAACAGCCAGGTAGACATCTGGGATAACTGTGCCCGGGTAATCACACCGGGGATTACCCCAAGCCCATTGTTAGACTATGAGATCGGCGGTGAAGAAATGCTCCGCTCTATGATGGATCTGGAACATGACGCAGAAGTACCATCGATCCCGGATGGCATGAACCCCAGGGCATTTATGGCCAGTATCAGCAGGGAAGGCTTACGCCCGGATGCCGGGAGTAAGGTTGATGAATATTGTGATGCAGAAATTGTCGACAGCATCGATTACACACTGTTTCCCAACTTTCACCCGTGGGGAGCCTACAACAAGATCGTGTACCGGTTCCGCCCTAACGGCCATGACCATCGGACTGCCATTATGGAGTGTATTCAGCTGGCACCATTTCAGGGTGAACGGCCACCAGCTGCGAAAATTCACTGGCTGAAAGAAGATGAGAAGTGGTCCAGCGCGCTCGGTTTTCTCGGCAAAGTGTTTGACCAGGATGCATTTAACATGCCCAAGGTCCAACTCGGATTGGAGTCGACCTACAAAGCGGGGATTACACTATCCGGGTATCAGGAAGGCAAGGTGCGCTGGTTACATACCAAGTTGACGGAATGGGTGGGTGAATAATGGCATTATCTCACACTCATCCCTTTGATCCCGAGACGCTCTACGAATTGGACGAGAATGGCAATATCCGCCTGAGTAAAGGCAACCGGGTAGGCATTTTCACAAATGAAGGCAGGCATATTTCCGGTGATATTCGTGAGGCTGATCCGCAACTCTGTGTTTGGATTGCCAACAATCCCGATCCGGACGGCCAGCTTACTACCTCACGACTGGCGGGCCGGGACCCACAATAACAAAGAAAGGCAAAAGATTATGACAAGGTATGTATTGATAGGGCTTTGTGAACCGACCAGCGCCAACCACCAGGCAATTTTTGATGAATGGTTTGTTAATCAGCACATCGAAGATACCACCCGATGTCCCAATTTCGTCAAAGGCAGCATCTACAAACTTGCCGGATCTCATCTTGATGGTGAAACGGTTTCCAATTACCTCTCCGTCTACGAGGTTGAGGCGGACAGCTACAAGGAAGCAGAACGAGTGTTGAATGAGTGGCAGGCAGACCCGGATGCCTGGGAAGGTCGCAGGCATCATCGAGAAACAATGGAAAAGGCGGGCCAATTGCCGATAAAAATAAATGGTTCGGGCTGGTACGAACTGCTGAAGTCATTTGATGGTCCAGCTTCAGCGACGTGACACCATTGTTCCCTGGCCAATTCAACCCATGGCATCTCGTCCGCCAGTTAACCACAAACACTGTCCTTCGCAATTATCTGTCCTTCGCAAATATTGATCCGGGAGAAACTCAAGCTGCTTCTCGCCACACATATCGATGGTGAAGCCCACCTACTTTCGGAATTTCTACCAAATGATCCGATTTTGAAGCCCTTTTAGACACGTGACGCTCAACCAGCGTTTGTTTGACGAGACCTAAGTGAGTTCGGTCATTATTGTAGTAATCGGAGTATCCCCGAAGAACTTTTTTCAGATGACGCTCACTCCAAACGATGATGTGATCAGTACATTCTCGCCGAATACTTCCATTGAGTCGTTCAACATAGGCATTCTGCCAAGGGCTACGATATGCGGTCATCACTTCCTCGATACCCATCGACTTAATGCGACCCTGGAAAACCATACCGAAAATCTTGTCCCTATCTCGAAGTAAATATTTTGGTGCTGTATCCCATGGAAAAGCTTCAGTAACCTGTTGAGCAGTCCATTGCGCGGTTGGATTCGCAGTGACATTGAATAAAACCTGAATGCCCTCTTTTGCCAACCAATCACAGTCCCCGGCTGGACGATGACCAAAGAATTTCGCCAGCGTGGCCAGACCTGCGATAGGACTTTCCAGAACACACGATCACGTGCTTTCAGACTTGGCCGTTTCTGATTCCTCTTCAATACAATCAGCTGCTAGATTCTCAGCGGTCAAATAGGCAACGATATCGAGCCTTCGGGCGAAGCGATTTCGGAATATCTGGATCAAAAACAACATCAATAAACACTAAACTGGAAATGCCTGAAAGGCAATGGCATCAACACGTACGAATATTTGCGAAGGACAGATGATCCTCGAAGGTACCGTCACGAATGTGACGAACTTCGGCGCGTTCGTGGATATCGGTGTTCACCAGGATGGGCTCGTGCATATTTCGGCACTCGCAAACAAATTTGTGAAAGACCCCCGTGAAGTAGTAAAAGCCGGGGATATTGTTCGCACCAAGGTGATGGAGATTGATATTGACAGGAAACGCATCGCCTTGACCATGCGCCTGGATGACGAAATTCAACACAAAGATAACAGCAATCGATCCCGGCGACCAACATCTAATCGCAGCGGCAAACAACCTCGAGAACAAAGATCCCAGAAGTCGGCCAGCGCCCCATTGAATGGCGCATTCGCACAGGCCTTAGCCAAGGCACAAGACAAGGCCGGTGGGAAGCGTTGAAATCCATATCCACGTGTGATCGCAAGCTGCGTACCAGTGTATAGATCGTTTTCGTCGAGCAGTATTCGACCACGCAAACCCAGAATAGATTGATGGACACCTTGGGGGGCTGATGCTCCCCTTCCCGGGTTTGACTTGGAAACAATCAGGAATGATTTTTTTGTTGACAGGAGCCCTGTTTACCTTCATAACAGAACCACCTAAAAAGCTTGGGAAAACAATAATGACTTATGGAAAGTTTCGATCAATTAGTTTTGCAGCATTACTGATTACCACATCCCCCTTCACTTCTCAGATCGCCTTTGCCGAGAGCAGCAGTCTTGAGTTGGAAGAAGTCACCGTCACAGCTCGAAAGATTGAGGAATCCGCGCAATCTATCCCCATTGCCATTACGGCGATCAGTGCAGAGCAGCTGGCAAATTCAACTATCAGAAATATAACAGACTTGAATGGTTTTGCACCCAACGTACAGATTTCCGAAGATGGTGGCAGAGCCGGTGGAGGGGGCTCAATTGCAATCAGGGGGATCAGCCCAACCCGCACAGACGATAACTCTTTCGACGCGCCGATTGGTGTCATGATTGATGGAATTTACCTCGGCTCTCTGGCAGGCCAGGTACTTGAAAACTTTGACCTTGAGCGTATTGAAATTATGCGCGGCCCACAGGGAACGTTGTTCGGTAAAAATACTGTTGGCGGCGTCATTCATGTCGTACGAAGTCGACCCACTGGCGAATTCGGTGGCGGATTTAAGGCAACGGTAGGTAACGACGGTCAGCAGGAATTACGCGCCGTTATGAATATGTCATTGATCGAAGATACCCTGGCGGCGAAGTTTTTCGCAACCACGATTCAAGACGATGGTTATATGAAGAACGTGACCATTGGTGGCAATACCGCCGAGAAAGACTATATGAATTATGGTTTAACTTTCTTATGGACCCCGGCGGATAAATTCGAGGCCATTTTCACCATCGAAAAGTTTAAGGATGAAAGTCTGCTGAACGCGTACCAGACAAATTACAACGTGGCTGCCGGTGTTATACCACCACCCACAGACCCCAACGAATCCGATTACAGCGGCGGCTTTGCCGCCTGTACAAGTTATGCCCCTTCAATTTGCCGGACGACAACTAAAACGCCCAGCGTTTCGGAGAATGATAAGCGAAACGACGCAGAACTGGACATCGATGCTTACACGCTGAATATGCGATACGATTTGTCAAACAATTTGACCCTGGTCTCGGTAACCGGATACCGGGATATGTTCGAGTACAGAATATTTGATTTTGATGCTTCCGCTGCAGACTATATTACGATTGAACGCTGGAACGACTACGACCAGTTTAGTCAGGAGCTGCGAATAGATGGTTCCTGGGACAATCTAACGTTGACGTCTGGCGTCTACTATTGGCAGAGTGAATTTGATCAGGACTGGGTTACTGGTGACTTTTTCTGGTCGTCCCTGTTTGGTGGTGTAGGTGCTACACCAGCGCTCTGGGGTGCCTGTCAGGTTGGCGCATTTGCCCCCATTTATTGCGACACGGGTATACCAGGCGGAATTCCTTTTGGACAAGTCATCACCCAGATTCTCTATGAAACGCAAGAGACCACTTCAGTTGCGGTATTTGCCCAGGCTGACTGGACGTTCGCGGAAGACTGGACCGTAACGGCTGGTTTGCGCTGGACAGAAGAAGAGAAGGTATTCCGGGCCGGGCAGGCATATTTGTCTAACGTTGAGCGACAACGCGAGCGTAATTTTCCTGAGTATGCAGATCTGGATAATACCTGGACCGAATTATCGCCAAAGTTGGGTTTGACTTACCAATTGAACGAGGACACGATCATTTATGGTTCTTACGCAGAGGGCTTTCACTCGGGTGGTTTCTTTGGTGTGAATCAAAATACTCGTGATTTTATCCGTGACCAGTACGATCCGGAATTCGCCAAATCATTTGAATTTGGATTCAAAAGCAGGTTGCTCAATAATCGCATGCAATTAAACCTAACTGCCTTTTATAATGATTTTGAGGACAAGCAAGAGTCATCGGTTCAAGTTGACCCCGATACCAAGACCGTGGCTACAACCTTCGATAACGTCGCGAGCGCAATCTATAAGGGTTTCGAGTTAGAAGCGCAGTACGTAGTCAGCGAAAACCTCAGAGTCTTTTTCAACTATGGCTACCTGGATGCAGAATATGAAGATTTTTTCACCGATATCAATGCTTCTGACGGAATAGAGTTGGTTGAAGATGCAAGTCACCTGACGCCGCGTAACGCGCCTAAAGCCACACTCGGTCTTGGCGGCACATTCTCTGTTCCGTTAGGGTCCGGAACTCTGGAAATTTATGCGAAGTACGCCTGGGTTGATGCATTCGAAACAAATCTGCTCAACACACCGTTAGGTCACGTTGATGATCGCGATGATGTCACCGCATCAATTGGTTACTACGCCGAGAACTACTCAGTGGTTGCCTTTGGTCGTAACCTGACAGACGAGAGATATGAGACATTCTTCCCTATCGCCACCTTGTTTGCCGCAGGGTTTGTGAATCGACCCAGATCTTACGGGATTGAATTCGAGTACCATCTTTAGGGAAAATTGGTTCATCCATTGAAGTCGGAACGCATGTTCCGACTTCAATACTCTTAAGTTATACGGGATGTTCAATCGAACATTCAATCGAACATTCAATCTATCTTTCAAATAGAATTTCCTGTTGCCGAGCTTCCTATTGCCAAGCTTCCTATAACCGAGCTGGCGAAGGTGTTTTCCTCGCCAGGCGCTCTGGATGACTTATAATGGTCCCATGATAGAAGTTGGCCATAGATACATCTTGAATGTCGCGAAAGTCCTTGAGCAGGGCATCTACCTGGATGCTGAGAATCTCGGAGAGGTGTTATTGCCACGGCGTCAGGTACCTTATGAATTGGCAGTTGGCGATCATGTTGATGTATTTCTCTATCTCGATTCTGAAAACAGATACATCGCGACCACCCGGCAACCGAAGGCAGAGGTAAGCGAATTTGCCTATCTGAATGTGGTCGCCAGCACCAGTGTCGGTGCATTTCTAAATTGGGGATTGGAAAAGGACTTACTGGTTCCATTTGCCGAGCAGCACAGGCCGATGGAAGTTGGGCACTCTTATCTGGTCTATCTCTATGCCGGCAAAGTGGATGGGCGTATCACGGCTTCCTCAAAAATCGACAAATTCTTAACCGACGACAGACCCCATGACTTCAAGCCGCGTCAACCTGTAGACCTGATTGTGGCCAACACTACAGATCTGGGTTACAAGGCGATCGTTAACCACAGTCATTGGGGAGTGCTGTATAAAAACGAAGTGCACCAACGCTTGAGCTTTGGCCAGTCAATAAAGGGGTATATCAAATTTATCCGGTCTGATGGCAAAATAGACCTAAGTATCGATGGCGGGCAGGAAGCTCGCGACAAATACGCAAAAACCATTCTTGGCTATCTGAAAGACGCTGACGGTTTCGCCCCCGTACACGATAAGTCAGATCCCGCATTGATTTTGAAGTTGTTTGGTATGAGTAAGAAATCTTTCAAGAAGACGATTGGTGCACTGTACAAACAGCGGGTCATCACTATCGATAAAGACGGCATCCGACTGACCGAGAGAACAGACCTATAGAACAGACCTATAGAATGGAGTAATAGAACGTTATGAGAAATACAGGCTAATGGCAATCCACTGGTACCCTGGCCACATGCACAAGGCGAACAAGGATATGCTTGAGGTGCTGCCGCAGGTGGACCTTATCATTGAATTGCTGGATGCTCGATTGCCCTATAGCAGTCAGAATCCCAACATCGCGACTCTCCGGGAAAACAAACCCTGTATCAAAATCCTGAGTAAATCGGATCTGGCCGACCCTGATGTCACCGCCCTATGGCAGTCCCATTTCGAGCAGCAAGATTCTGTCAAAACGTTACTCACGACACTGGAACAGACTGACAAGGCCCAGAAGGTTGTTAATCTGTGCCTGAATCTCGTGTCCAACAAGGCAAACACGGCAAAACTGATTCTGGCGATGATTACCGGCATTCCCAATGTAGGCAAATCCACTTTGATCAATGCGCTGGCAGGTAGAGCTGTGGCGAAAACCGGCAATGAACCCGCCGTTACCAAGGGGCAGCAGAAGATCAACCTGCGCAACGGAATTATGTTGCTGGATACCCCCGGGATACTCTGGCCGAAGATTCACAACGAGCAAAGTGGCTATCGCCTCGCCACCACCGGTGCCATCAAGGACACATCAATTAATCATGAAGAGGTGGCATTCTTCGCCGCTGACTTTTTTCTTAAGCACTACCCGCATCGTTTGCAGGAACGTTTTGAAATACCTACCCTGCCTGAAACCGAGCTGGAATTTCTCGAACTGCTCGGCGCAAGACGCGGTTGTCTTAGAGCCGGTGGCCAGGTAGATCTTGCAAAAGTGTCCACCATTTTGCTGAACGAGATCCGCTCTGGAAAGCTGGGCCGTATCACGATGGAAACACCGGAGATGGTCGATAGAGAAATAGTACTAGTGGAGAAAAGGCTCGCAGAAAAAGCCGAATCCAGGACGAAACGGAAACGAAAGAAGAAACGGTAGCGGCCATTAAAACAGTTTGTAAGTACACGATCTTGAGCGACCGGAGTCAATCGCCCAATTCACCCAGGCTGGTTTCAAATCGTTCCTTCTGGGCTTCGTTTTCACTCATACTGATTGCCTTCTCTGAATGTGCTTCGAAATTTGCCTTGTCTCCCAGGTAGTAATAAGCCTCGGACAGTACCAGATGGCCATCAGAATCACCGGGGTCTGACCAACGTTTGGAAAGGCGGTTAAACGAGTCTGCATAACTGATTGCCTGGTCGTACTGCTTTCGCTCCAGATAATACCGGGCAATGCTAATGAAGCTCCGCGGCGATGGCTCCATTTCGATGGACTTTAAATATAGTTCTTCGGCTTTGGCGTAATTCTCATCCCGGTTAGCCAGTCCGGCTTCGAGACGTAACCAGTCTGCTTCGCTCACGTCCTTTAACTTCTCGAGATATTTCTTCCCCTTTTCAACATCCCCACCTCCAATGCCAGGCGCATAAAGCAGCCAGCCAGTATAAAACAGATACCCCGGCAGATAAGTAGGTTCATGCTCTGCCGCCTGTATCATGGATTTTTTTAATTTGCCAAACATCCCTGGTTTACGGAACACATTGACTTCACCAACCCGCAACAAATAGATCAATGCCAGGGCAAACTGATAGTCGGGATTTTGAGGTTCAAGCTCGACAGCTCTTTTCATCGCTTCCACAGCATCTTTAGCCTGATCAGTCTTATAGAGACTGAGGCCGTAATAGTAGTGATATTCCGGGTTATTTTTGTTTTCTAATTCAATATCTTCAAAGTACTCATAGGCTTTTTGATAATTTGTCTGATCGAAAAGCGCAATACCCGTTTGAATATTGCCGCCTGCTAACACGCCATGAATGGGCGAAAGCAACAGCAACACAAGCCCCATGTAGATAGGGATTTTAACCCGCATTTTTTCAAGTCGATAGCATTACGCGCACATACAGCGTGTCCTGCCAAAGGTGCTGTGTTTGGGCCAACAGGACTGCATGCACGCCGACCAGAATCATAGTCAGGATTAACAAGCGCTTCGCGCCGAA
>DUAT01000111.1:0-6676 GCA_012960755.1 Gammaproteobacteria bacterium | reverse complement strand
GGGATCCCGCGGTTATACCAAACGCTCCTGTGTCCAGCAACAAGCGCTTCGCGCCGAAGCGATCGATCAGTGGTCCCAGCGCTAGCGACAGGAAGGCGCCGGTCAACCCCATCACAGCGACCAGCTGCGACCATTGCGGTGTCGTGTAACCAAACAGCTTCACCGCCGCGATTGGCATCAATGCCCAGCCGTAGCCACTGATCAGGCCATCGAAAAACATGATGAGCATCACAATCAGGCTACCGCGAATCCAAAGCACTTTATTGAGGCCGCCAAATACCGCGCGGAATGAGTTCCCGGGTTGATGATTCGACGCTGCCTCGCCGCGCGTCCAGGGCAGCCTTCTTTCGCCTTCGCGCTCAAGCACGAAAACGAACAAGACCGTCATGACAGCAGAAATGATTGCCGCAACGATCGCCGTGGCCTGCATGCCCCAGGTCACCAGCAGCACACCCGACACGGCCGCCGTGGTCGCCCAACCAATCGCCTTGCCGAAGCTCATGAATGCATTGAGGCGTCCGTGCTCCCTGGTGGGAGTGAGATCGATGGACATGCCATCAACCGCGACGTCCTGCGTAGCTGCGAAGATGTTGATGAATACGCCGACCATCATCAGGAGACCGATCTGTTCGGCGGGATTTTCCACCAGCATCAGTGCAAGCAGCGATAGCGACAGGCCCAGCTGTGCCCCGAGCACCCAGGGCCGGCGCCGGCCCATCGCCAGGAATTCATAGCGGTCCATTAACGGTCCGGTCACCAGCTTGAAAACCCAGGGCAGCACAATGACCGCGAGGTACGAACCAATCTCCCCGGCACTGACGCCCTGGCTGGCCAGCCAGGCAGGTATCGCGATCGACAGCAGGCCCGACGGGATTCCCTGCGCGAAATACATCATCGCGCCGGTCGCGTAGCGCATTCGTGAACTATCTGCGAGTACGAACTTGGCAGCCAATGTTCCACCCCCTGAAATCGTGGTTACTTTGTTTGGCCGGAAAACGGTAACATAAGCGCTGCGTTATTGGGGGGCGTTTGCTTGGCTTGCTACAAATTTCACCGCGTGGTTTTACCTTTCGCGTTACTTGTGTCCGCAAGTGCCGCTGCCCAGCTGGTCACTGGGGAAGGGAAATCCATCGATGCCTTCCAGGTTGACGAGCCGCCAATCATTGACGGTCGACTGGATGATGACGTGTGGGCGTTTGCCACGCCGGTTCAAGACCTCCATGAGGTCAATCCGCAGGAGTTCGATCCTCCTTCTGAAAAATCTGAAATCTATGTTATCTACACGCGGGATGCGCTTTACATCGGCGCACGATTTTATGACAGCGAGCCGGAGAACATCACTTCCCAGGTATTGCGTCAGGGTGACTTCTCACTGGGCGACGACAGCTTCACGGTCATCGTTGATCCGTTCAACAGCGGGCGCAGCGGCTACGCATTTGACCTGACTCCGAACAGCACTCGAAACCAGGCCGTCTTCGCGAACGTAACCGACGAGAACTGGCAATGGGACGGCATCTGGCATGGACAGGCGGTTCGCGATGACAAGGGTTGGGTCGCCGAGATCGAAATCCCGTTCAAGACACTGTCCTTCAATCCGAACAACCAAACATGGGGACTTAATTTCGCGCGCTACATCGGCCGTAAAGCAGAACAAATAGGTTGGGTCTCGGCCAATCGCCGGCAGAATCCTGCGAACTCCGGAAAGTTAACCGGCATCAAGAACATTGACCAGGGCCTGGGGCTCGACGTCGTTCCGGGATTTCGGGCGACGCAGGCGAAACAATACTCACCCGATGTGACGACCACCGACTCTGAGCCGTCGCTTGACCTGTTTTACAAACTGACCCCGGCCATTACCGCAGCCTTAACCGTAAACACCGATTTCTCGGGAACCGGCGCGGATGAGCGGCAAATTAACCTGACGCGTTTCGCTTTGTTTTTCCCCGAGCGGCGCGGCTTCTTCCTGCAAGACACCGACATTTTTGAGTTCGGCCGTATAACTGCTGGTGACTACAGTTCCCAGTCATCGATCTCGGTCGTGGAGCTGGAAAGCGGCAGGCCATTTTTCTCCAGACGCATAGGCTTGAATGAGAGCGGTGAGACCGTCGACATCGAAGTCGGTGGAAAACTCACCGGCCGCCCGGGCCGGTGGGACATTGGCATGTTGGCGATTCGCCAGGACGCGTTCAGTGATGTCAACGCAAGCGATCTGTTCGTCGCTCGATTCGCGGCAAATGTTCTCGACGAGTCGAGTGTCGGAATGATAATGACTCACGGAGACCCGAATTCGAACCTGGACAATACACTGGCGGGTGTTGATTTTCGCTATACCAATACGCGCATCGGAAATGGCCGCACGCTCGAAGGAGCGCTCTGGTATCAGCAGTCGGAAACCGAGGGGCTGGTGGGCAATGATGCGGCCTTCGGATTTACACTGAGTGCACCGAATGCGGAGGGATTTCGTGGCGGCATCGGATATAAGGAATTGCAGGAAAACTTTTTTCCCGCGCTTGGTTTTGTGAGTCGAGTGGGCGTGCGTGATATGACGCTTGAAGGTGGCTACACCTGGTATACGGACTGGTCTGCGATACGCAGCGTTCATTCGGGCATAGATTTCCAGAGAATAGAAAAAATCTCCGGCGGTGTAGAGTCGCAAGTCGTGAATCTCCGGGCGTTCGAAGTTGATGGTGACACCGGTGATGGCTTCGGTTTCAACTATTACCTCTTCGAGGAAAACCTTGAATCCGAATTTCCAATCTTCGATGACATTGTCATTCCAGCAGGCGATTACGAATTTGAACAATACTGTCTTAGCTTACATTCCGCCGAGTATCGTAAAGTCTCTGTCTTTGCCGACTACTGTGCGGGAGGGTTTTTTGATGGAGACCAGGTCGCGACCGGAGCAGAATTAAAGTGGCGCCCAAGTCCGCATTTTAGTTTTTCTGCCAGCTATCGGCTCAATGACATTGAACTACCGGACGGTGCTTTCACCACACGATTGATATCGGTTCACGCTGATATCGCATTTTCCAACAAATGGTCCTGGGAGAATTTCGTGCAATACGACAATGTCTCGTATGGCCTGGGACTGAACAGCATTTTGCGATACATACCGAGAGCCGGGCGGGAAGTCGTGTTCGTCGTCAACCAGGAGTACATCGATCTAACGCAGGATCGAAACTTCGTCCGCGTGTACAGCGACATGACGTTCAAGGTCTCGTACACGTTTCGATTCTAGTCAAATTTGTCCGCAAGTAATGTAAACCGCAAGGAGATACAGAATGCTGGATGTTGCGATAATTGGTGCCGGCGCAGCCGTTCTCGGAGCCGCAAGAACCGCGATTTCTAAAGGTCTCTCATTCAAAGTGCTGGAAGCCGCTCCCTTTATCGGTGGCCGAGCACGCACAGACACAACAAGCCTGGGCGTTCCTTGCGATCTGGGCTGTCGTTCACTCTACGGCGGCGACGCCAATCCCTTTCAGGCCTTTGCCCTGGAAAATGGCGTCAGACTTGAACCAGATCCGGAAGAAATGGCTTTCCACGACGGTCGTCGATTTCTCGATAGCAATGAAACAAGAGCTACTGTTGCAGCGTTTGAGCGCCTCGAGTCAAACATGGTCAGCGCGCATGAAAAGTTTGTCAGTACTTCCGGTGTTCCAGACCGGTCTCAGCTTGAGGCGATAGACACAGATGGCCCGGGGGCTGACTATTTCTTGCAGGCGATGCATCTTGAATGTACCGCACCGGCAGGCGAAATTTCGCTTTCGGATTCGATGAACGCTGTGCTGACAACTGCCGGCAAAGCGGTACGCGACGGATATGGTGCACTGATACAGCGTGTTGCTGCCGAGGTTGAGGTCGTGGTCGATTGCCCGGTCAGCGCAATTGATCTGTCTGGTTCAAACATTGTGCTGGACACGCCAAAAGGACAGATTGAAGCGCGAACAGTCGTAATCACGGTATCAACAGCAGTGCTTGCCGCCGAGCGCATTGTGCTGCGCCCCGGTGGGTGGCCGAACCAGAAACTTACTGCAATCGAATCACTACCGCTCGGTTCGGTGACACAGGTTGGAATTCGACTCGAACCCGGGGCCATACCTGCGGAGTTCGTACAACTGCAGGGAGAATCAGTATCGAAAACATTAGTTAACTGTTTGATGCCCGAGCCGCAAAATCTTATGTGGCTACTCGGGGCTGGAAACGGCGATCTCGCAATCGCATACCTGGGGGGTGTATTTAGCCGGGAACTGGCCCTGCAGGGGGAGGAAGCGCAAGCCGACTGGGCTATACATCAACTGTCTGTTTTATTCGGTAATTCAATCAAACCCGCGGTAGTCGCAACCTGTGCCACGCCATTTGACCGTGAGCCCTGGATCGGCGGCGGATACGCCTATTGTCGTTACGGTTCCGGAAATCAGCGTCCGGCGCTTGCCGAACCTATCGAAGACCGTCTCTTCTTTGCGGGCGAAGCCTGTTCACCGGACCACCCCGGTACTGCTCACGGCGCCTGGCTATCGGGTGTGGCTGCTGTGAATTCCTCACGGTAGCGCGCCTTGAATGACCACACCCTCCATCAATACCGCTGCAGGTTTGACCTTCCAGATTTCATCGCTATCGATGTCGAACAAGTCGTCGTCAAGTACTACCAGGTCCGCAAGCTTTCCTGTCTCGATTGAACCAATCTGGTCTTCCATGCGCAATTGATAAGCGCCGTTCTGAGTGTATCCCGCAAGCATTTGTTCGATGCTTAGTGCCGCGTTCGCGGGTGGCCTGATTGCATCATCATGTGCTTCACGCCATTCGCTTGGGGCTTGTCGAGTATGTCCAACCTGCATACCGAAATATGGATTCAGATAAGTGGGCAGTAGCTCGCCACCCCACCACTCGTCGCTTGAAAATGTAACGTCTATGCCGAGATCAAAAAGCGCTTTCGGACTGTACATATTTCCGTAACGATCATCTCCAAGCCAGACTTTCAGAGGGTCATTCTGATCTGCGGTAAACCACCACGGCGTATAATTGGCAATGACTCCCAGTTCTTTTATCCGCGGCAAGTCGGCCGAGTCGATGAGTCCCAGGTGAGCAATAGTGACCCTGGGGTAAAAATCATTTTTGGCGATGGCTTTTGCTTTCTCAACAGCATCAAGCGTTCTTCTCACGGCCAGATCGCCCATCGTGTGGATATGGATATCAAATTGCTCTTCACTAAGTTCCAGTAAAAAGTCACTAAGTTCTGCAACCGTTAATGTCGTATCCCCGACGTAATCCGGGTCATCCGTGTGGGGTTCCAGCAAGCCACTTGAACGATTTTGGTTTATTCCATCCATGAAAAGCTTGATGGTGTTGAACTGCAGGCGGTCGCCCCCGTACACTTCTCTATACCGACGCATCTCGGAGATGGCCGAGTGCACTCTTTCGGGCGTGAATATTTGATACGTACCTTCGTAACGAACGGGTAGTTTGCCTTCCTTTTCCAACTTGGCCATAAAACCGTATACAACGTCCTCATAGCCAAAATTGCCTGCGTCATACAGCGTCGTTACGCCGGATTCACTCAGTAATCGAAGTCCCGTGACCATGTTTTCTTCATGCGAATTTTTATGGGCGCCCTCACCGATGGGAAACTGTTTTGTAAAATGCTGCCAGGCGGTTCCCTCTTTCACCCATCCCGTCGCTTCTCCATTTTCATTTAAGCCAAGCGTCTCCAGTGCTTTTGAGTTCAGCCAGCCGCTATGCCACCACTCACTAACGAACCACACCGGACGATCAGGAACAACGGCATCCAGTGTCTTCTTGTCTGGCCCCTGGTTGCCTTTTACATATAAGCCAACCGGCCAACAACAGAGTCGCAACCAATCATCGCCAGGATGTTCTTCTGCGAACTTCTTAACGGCGGCCAGGATGTCTGCTTCGTTTGTTTCTGAAATTTCGCCGTATTGTTCAACGTCTATGTAGCCCGGGTGGGCATGGGAATCGACCAGGCCTGGAATCACGAGCCGCCCTTCAAGGTTGATGGAATGAGTGCCGTCCGATCGATACATTGAGACGCCTGCAGAATCACCCACATAGATAAATCGACCATTCTTGATGGCAACAGCTTCCGCCCAGGGTTGCTGTTTATTAGAGGTAAAAATTTTTGCGCCGCTGAGAATCAGATCGGCAGCTTCCTGTTCCCCGCCATCCCCACCCGACGTGCAGGATGCGATCAGAATTCCCAACAGCCCAACAAGCGACGCGGCTTTTTTCACATTCATGATTGTCTACTCTAGTTTGAAGTGGGGTGCATTAGATTCTAAGCGCTTCGGGCAGCTTCCAGCTCGGGCATTGCCGCCTGGAGAGCCTTGATATGTTCGGGGCTTGTACCGCAGCATCCGCCGAGCAAACGTACACCGGCCGCGACCCAGCCGAGTGCTTCGCTTACCAAATCAGCGGGCGTGATGACGTCCACGAAATTCCAATTCGGTTTCGTAAAGTATCCTGATTCAGGGTACACGCCGATCGGTCCCGACCACCGTTGTCGCACCATTTCAATGGCCTCGGGAATAGCCTCGATTTCACTGTGCATGATGTTAACCACGGTCGGCCCTAATGGAATGACAGCATGTAGATAGGGATTTTAACCCGCATTTTTTCAAGATTGCCAAAGTATCTTGATCAGGATTTTTGCATTAAAAGA
>DUAT01000110.1 GCA_012960755.1 Gammaproteobacteria bacterium | reverse complement strand
GGCAACAGTCATGGTTAATGGAACTGCACGAAGGGATGCGGTGACAAGCAGTGTGGTACGATTCTGTTTCGAGGTTGCCAAAGACTCACTATGGGTAAGTTGAGGTTCCTGCTGTTGACTGCTTCTTCTTTTGCTCGTTCAACGCGTTCAAATGAATTATAGGACTCTACCGATAGTCGTCTGATATTACCAACATCAACGTGGTGAAAATTTCACTTTTCCGATCAACGGCGGGATCACTGATCACTAAGCAAGAAGATGTAAACGAATCGATACATTTGCATACGGGATTCATACACATAACGCGTTATGAAATATGCCGAAGATTAAAAAGAAAACTCTTCGCTGATTGTTGATCGAATAGATTCCATTCTAAAAAAGGAACTTAACAATCAACATTTACCGCAAGTGCTCCCTTGTTACCTTGGTTTCCTGACCGTCAGGCAGTCTTCCCAAACAAAGCTTCAGTCTCCTCGAGATCCTGCCGCAAATGCATAGCCCCGGTGAAATAATGTACTGCCGCCCAGAGGTTCGCCAGGCACAGGGCATAACGCAAAGAATCGATCTCGTAACCCGGTGCCAGGGCATCACTGGCGATACCGACAAAGTATGGACCCAGTCCCATACCAATAATGTTTAACATAAACAGCAGTATGGCTGACGCGACCGCGCGCATTCTTAATGTGACCAATCCCTGGGTCATGGCGAACGATGGACCCAGGTACATGCCACCCAATATCGAAACAACTGCCAACGACGGGATGACTGCCCACAGACCATCGTACAGGTAGGCGATAAACTGGAAAGGCACCATGACGAGCGTTGAAATACCAGATACCCATAGGTACCAGCGACGATCATCTGTCATATCCGAAATTTTGTCGCCCAGGTAACCACCGCCGAATGTGCCGATCGCTCCGATACCGGAAATGATCGCCAACCATGATCCCACCTCGGTTATTGGCATCTCATGGGTGCGTATCAGAAATGGGGCATTCCAGGTACCGGCACCGTAGCCAACAAAAGCATGTAATCCTGCCGCAAACCCGATGTGTCTGAATGAGCGTTTCTGCCACAAAAAGGCGAATACTTCTTTCATTGATGGCGCAGGATCCGAGTCCACCTCCGCAACGGGTTCAACAGGCTTTTTCTCTGACAGACCTCTCGGTGGCTCCCGCAAGGTGGTGAAGATGAGACAGGCGACGAGAATACCCGGCAAGCCAACCAGAAAGAATGTGACCCGCCAGCCTAATTCTGCTGCACCCCAGCCGCCGACGAAATTCCCCACCATGGACCCAAAAGGGATGCCCAGCGCATAGATGGACAATGCGGTGGCGCGGGTTTCAATGGGAAAGTAGTCGGAAATCAGGGAATGTGAAGGTGGACTTGCGCCAGCTTCACCCACGCCTACACCAATCCGGGCCAGCAACAGCATCATAAAATTGGTTGCCAGGCCACAAACAGCGGTCATACCACTCCAGATGATCATGGAAATAGCCAGCACCTTAACCCGACTCCAGCGGTCCGCCAGGGAGGCAATCGGTATGCCAAGGGTCGCATAAAACAAGGCAAATGCCAGCCCACCAAGCAAGCCCAATTGGGTGTCGGTTAACAGCAGTTCATGTTTAATGGGTTCAAGCAGAATCGAAAGGATAGAGCGGTCTATAAAATTGACAACATATCCCAGGAACAGAACAGCTAGCGCATAATTTCGATATCGGGGTGGAAACAATTCGGTCGTTGACATACTTTGATCTTTACAGCCATTGTTTTTATTCTGCGAGGAGAGACTGTAGCACAAGCTCCAGAGAGGTGTAGCGCCTGGAGGGCACTTCGACAATGTATTTGCCGCTAAATCCCGCTCTTTGTGAAATACTCCGCCATATCCCATTCCGGCCACCGCGCCTGGGTTAGCTTTAACGTGCGCTCTGTCCAATATGAGTCGCCAGGTTCGGGTATGCCCAGCATCGACAATTGTTCCGGGGTCCCATTATTCAATATCAGATCCCAGGGTTTATCAGCGCCGGTTTGCCACACATGAAAACCGATGTTCTCGTTGCCCGCTGCCTTGTAACCGACGGTCATGGAAAATCGGCGGCCATGGGGGATGGTCAGGTTAGCACCCCGATGCATGGTATCGATGCTGTGGGCTACCAGGGAACCGGCGGGCACCGTTACCGCTTGTTCATACTCTAACAGTGCTGTCTGGTCTTCTTCGGTGGGCGCAGCCAGAGCCGGTCTTCCCAGCGCCTTTCTTACATTAGTTTTCGTGACATAACGCAAGGCACCATGTTCTTTCGTGACATCGGTTAAGTAAAAGATGAAATCCACGGTTCTGCCAACGGGATCATCGGAAGGTACCGTCAACGTGTGGTTGCCAAAATCACAGTGAAAATCCTGGTTGTAGTCGGCCTGGCCGGTGAACTTCGCCCAGGTGTGGGATTGGTAACAATGAACATGAGGGGTATCAAGCAAGGCCCGCGCAAATGCAATCAATTGCGGATGAAACGAAATCAGGTTCATTTCAACCGAGGCATTGTATGGCAAGCTGTGGATGTTCTTAAACTGGGTTGCCCGATTCAGGCCAAAGTCATCGTCTTCTTGTAGTACACGCACACTGGCCTGGTCAGCAGACTGCGCCACGCCTTTGTAAATCTCTTCATAATCCGCCAGTACCGGTTGGTATTCTTCCTTAGTGAAAAATTTTTCAATAATACAAAAACCGTCTTCACGCCACTGGTCTACATCGTTCTGGGTAAATCGCATGTTTCTATTCTACTTTTCCATCCATGTCTGTTTATGACGACTAGCACCGACTCTATTCAGGCGCCAGCGAATAACAGGGCGTGTAATCACCATGTAGTTTCATCCGGCCCTGGCGAACAAAATTTCGCAGTAGCTTATCCATGGCTTGCATCACAGGTTTGTCACCGCTTAGCTGGTATGGGCCATGTTGATGAATCTGTTCAATACCAAAAGACTTTACATTCCCGGCAACTATACCGGAAAACGCACTGCGTAATTCGAATACCCGTTCGTAGACTGGGATATCCATGGATAAGTTAAGCCGCGACATGTTGGCGTGGGATGGTATAAAAGGGGTTTGCAACGCTTCAGGGATTTTTAATTGCCAGTTGTAGGCATAAGACTCTTTCGATTTGCGCCTTTGCCGCTTAACCACATCGACAGATCGCCTGGCGGCTTGCGCAACTGACTCCGGTTGGCCAACAATCACCTGGTAGTACTGGCAAACCTCTTTCCCCACTGCCTGGGTGAGGAATTCTTCTACCGCTGCAAAGTAGTCGGGCTTTGATTCTGGGGCAGCGAAAATTAAAGGCAATTCAATGTTGGCATTTTTCGGGTGCAATACAATTCCCAACAGGTACAATATTTCTTCCAGCGTCCCGGCGCCACCAGGGAAAACGATTATACAATGGGCCATGCGAACGAAAGCTTCGAGGCGCTTTTCAATATCCGGCAGGATAACCAACTCATTGACGATGGCGTTGGGAGATTCCGAGGCAATGATTCCCGGTTCTGAAAACCCAATATATCTGCCGTTTTTAATCTGCTGCTTGGCGTGACCCACAGCTGCACCCTTCATGGGCCCTTTCATGGCGCCAATACCACAACCCGTACCCACATCCAGGCTGCGCAGACCCATTTCGTAGCCGACTTTTTTACAGTAGTCGTATTCGACTCGATCTATTGCGTGGCCGCCCCAGCAAATGACGAGATTGGGTGTGCGCCCAGGTTCCACCACACCGGCATTTCTCAATATGCGGAACACGGCATCACTGATGCCATCACTGCTGTCAAGATCAAAACGACCTTCCCTGGCCAATTTGTTGTGTGTAAAAACGATGTCACGCAGCACTGAAAAGAGATGTTCCCTAATACCGTTGATCATGCGCCCTTCAACAAAGGCTGGGGCAGGTGCGTTGTGAACTTCCAGCTTGATGCCGCGGGATTGAGGGATCACCTCAATGGAAAAATCCTGATAGGTTTTTAATACCATGTCGGCACCATCTTCCGCTGAACCCGCGTTCAGGACCGCCAATGAACATTCGCGAAACAGGCGTTGAATCTCCGGGTCCGAACACAGCAGGCCATGTATTTCTCGATGCGAAAGCAGGTTTAAACTGCTGGTTGGCCTGACACTGGCATATTTTACAACTTGACTCACTGATTCTTCTCCATATTCATTTTTCACCTACTGCCTTTTTTCAATTCTACTCCTTGATTTCGGGTCTGCATTAGGATTTGTCGCAAAGATGAGACTATTCGTCCGAAATCCCATCGTCTGTAGTAACGTTCACAGAATTGACCTGGCACAATATCTCCACAGTCTGCCCCTGTTTGTTGCCCTGGCGAGGTGTTAGACGCCCGCAATAGACCCATCACCGCACATTTTAGTTCCATTTTTGGTATGCTTCGGCTTCGAAATTCAGTGCTCGTTTATTACCTGTGGTCACAAACCCGCGGTAGGCACGATCTTGGTTACCCATCATATTGAAGCGAGAACCCATGACAAAATCGAAGATTATCTATACCTATACAGACGAAGCCCCAGCGCTTGCTACACACTCCTTTCTGCCTATCATTGAGAAGTTCGCCTCAGCAGCCGGAGTTGAAGTGGAGCTGAGCGATATATCTCTGGCCGCACGAATACTCGCCATTTTTCCCGAAAAACTCACCGACGACCAAAAGGTACGCGACGCATTAAAAGAACTCGGTGATTCAACCGGCAGCCCTGATACCAACATCATCAAGTTGCCAAATGTCAGCGCATCAATACCACAACTTATCCACGCCATAGCAGAGTTGCAGGATCACGGTTACGACATCCCTGACTACCCTGAAGAGCCTGTAAATGATGAAGAAAAAACAATTCACGATATCTATTCTTCTGCCCTGGGTAGCTCCGTTAACCCGGTGCTCCGGGAAGGCAATTCAGATCGGCGTGCACCGGAATCCGTGAAACAGTTTGCCCGCAACAATCCGCACTCAATGGGTAAATGGAGCCAGGCATCCAGAACACATGTTGCGCATATGCGCAGTGGCGATTTCTACCACAATGAAAAATCGACAGTGATTGAGAAAGCAGGAAACGTTCGCATCGAGCATGTCTCCGATGATGGCACTGTGACGGCATTCCGAGAAAGTGTGCCGGTAAAGGAGAGCGAGATTATTGACGGTACATTCATGAGTGTCAGCAAGTTACGCCTGTTCCTCGAGGAAGAAATGGAAGGCGCCAAAAACGCGGACCTGCTTTTCTCCCTGCACCTGAAAGCAACCATGATGAAGATCTCTGATCCAATTATTTTCGGACACGCGGTCACCGTTTATTTTAAAGATGCTTTCGAAAAACATGCAGAGACCTTCGAGAAATATGGCGTTGATCCCAGCAACGGACTGGCAAGTGCTTATTCAAAAATCAAGGACTGCGGTTTTTCACTCTACAACGAAATCGAGGCTGATATCCGTGCCTGTTATGCAGAAAGACCCGAATGTGCAATGGTCGATTCTGACAGAGGTATTACAAACCTGCATGTTCCCAGCGACGTGATTGTCGACGCGTCGATGCCAGCCATGATCAGGCTCGGCGGTAAAATGTGGGGTACTGATGGCAAGTTGAAAGATACCAAGGCTGTCATTCCGGATAGTTGCTATGCCACCATGTACCAGGAAGTCATTACCTTTTGCAAGCACCACGATGCGTTTGATCCCACCACGATGGGCTCAGTTCAAAACGTGGGTCTTATGGCGCAAAAGGCAGAGGAATATGGTTCCCACGACAAAACCTTTACGATTTCGGCCCCGGGCACCGTTCGCATCGTCGACGAATCAGGCAAGATACTTATCGAACACGAGGGCGTGGAAACCGGTGATATCTGGCGCATGTGCCAGACTAAGGATGAGCCTATCCAGGATTGGGTCAATCTGACGGTTAATCGAACCAGGACATCGGGCATTCCTGCGGTTTTCTGGCTGGATCCACATCGCGGCCACGATTCACAAATGATTAAAAAGGTAACAACATACCTTAAGGATCATGCTACTGATGATCTCGATATTCGAATCATGTCTGTTGATCTCGCAATTCGACACACCTTGGAACGGTTACGCCACGGCGAAGATACCATCTCGGCCACCGGCAATGTATTGCGTGACTATCTCACAGACCTTTTTCCAATCCTCGAACTGGGCACCAGTGCAAAGATGCTGTCCATCGTGCCGCTGATGCAAGGCGGGGGATTGTACGAAACAGGCGCCGGAGGCTCTGCACCTAAACATGTGCAACAGTTTGTTGCCGAAAACCATCTGCGCTGGGACTCCCTCGGTGAATTCCTTGCTCTGGCCGTATCCCTTGAAGACGTTGCGGAAAAAACCAACAACAACCAGGCTAAGATCCTCGGGGAAGCGTTGGACAAGGCTACGGGCAAACTGTTAGCACTCAATAAATCCCCTTCACGCAAGACCGGTGAACCCGATAACCGCGCCAGTCACTATTATCTGGCCATGTACTGGGCTGAAGCCCTCGCAGAACAAACCGAAGACGCGGATTTAAGTGCAACATTCGCACCCGTTGCCAAGGCACTTGCTGAAGCTGAAGACACTATTCTGGACGATCTCGTGAAGATCCAGGGGGTTGCGGTCGATATGGGTGGTTACTACCAGCCAGACCGTGCGCTTGTCGACAGCTTCATGCGGCCGAGTGAGACGCTTAATAAGATTATTTCCGGTTAACGAAGGATCCTTAAGCTGTCGTGGCACCAAACATCCTGTCTTGTGTCTCGAGCTGCAGATGTTCCAGTTCCGCTGCCAGGCAGTCGCGACCAGCCTGGGCTTGCGGATCTGTCGGGTAGCAGGCAAGCTCCGATGCCGGATCCCCGGCTATCCGTGTACCGGTCAATACCCGCGCTTCACTGTAATCATAGCGTCGTGCACGATGCAAAAGTGCACGGTTGTCCCAGATCAGGGTATCACCCGCCTGCCAGTGATGAGTGTAAACACGTGCAGGTTCTGAAACGACGAACTCGACCAGCGACCTGAGCAGTTCACGACTCTCATCCCGTGAAAGACCTGGGATACCAAATGCGTGACGACCCACAAACAGGTTCTTAACTCCCGTTTCCGGATGAACCTTGACCAGAGGACGCAGGTAAGCTTCGCCATGATAGATAGTACCTTCAGCCATTGGCGGAAAATCACCCACGTCATTGGCCTGTGAATACTGGGTAGAATGGTAAGCACTCAGGTCTGCGATACGATCTTGCATGCTCTGGTCCAAAGCGGCATACCCAGCCCTCATATCTGCCAGTTCAGTTTCTCCACCCTCATCTGGCACGGTAACCGCAGACAGCATGGCGCACTTGCTGCTGATCGGCCAGTAAGTAGAGTCCGTATGCCAGGCCTCATTACCCAAATTGGTACGCATCCTCTGAGTCCCCAGGGGGATTATCTCGCCGTAGGTTCCATCTTTGTGCTTTTCCTGGTTCGCCATGGGTAAGGCGCCAAACTCCAGTTTGCCGAAGCGTTCGCCAAATTTTATGTTGTCTTCGTCAGACAGAAATTGACCTGGGAAAACCAGAAAGCCGTATTTCAGAAAGGCAGCTTTGATGGTTCCGAATTCATCATCGCCAAGTTCCGCCAGTGGGATATTGGTAACAACGGCGCCGAACACCTTGTTCAGAATTGGTTCGATTGTGATGTCATTCATCGATATGACCTTCGCTCTCGTGTGCAGCACTCTATTCTTACCAGATAGTATACACATGATGAACCGGCCTGTGTCGTCCGTTATACTCCCTTCGTGTCTGGCCGCACTGGTCAGGCACGGATATATCAACCCAACGGAGACGTGACATATGCCACTACTGAGATCCATGATGTTAGTTCTTTTATCAATGGGGCTTACCGCCTGCACCTGGGTAAAACTGACCAGCGAGGGCGAAAACGTCAGCGTGATTAACAGCGCAGATTCAGCCTGCGAGAGAGTTGGCAGAACTATATCCATGGGTAAGGCAGATATCGCCAGTTTTGATCGCAACACGGAAAAGGTCGCCACGGAGTTGGCGACACTAGCCCGCAATCATGCGGCGGTGATGGGTGGCAATGTGATTGTGGCTGAAGGGCCTGTGACCAAGGAAGGTGAGCAGACGTTCACTGTTTATAAATGCCCTTGAGGCGTGGCTGATACCGCGTGCTTCTCCTTTAGCAAGTGCTCGATGTAGTCACTAAACGTCATGAGTTCCACGTTTCTGATCTTACGCTGCTCGCGCTTCAGGCGTTCCATGGGCAGGTTGATTACCTTAGCGTTCATACTTTTCACATTCTTCGTATTTTTCATACTTTTCACATTTGAATCCAAAGCTTGTTTCGCCAGATGATTGGTATTATCCTCGCATTTAGCGTCATGTATAGTTTGTATACATGTACATGTCGCATTTTCAGGCAGGTTAAGGAGGAAGCAGTGGAAGCTGACATTAATGGCAGAAAGTGGGAGTTTCGCTGGGACCTGTTGTTGCGGTATCGGTCGATTGAGATATTTGCCTTGTGGGAGGGCCGACTGACGACCAACCATTTAAGCGATACGTTTGGCATCGGGCGGCAGCAGGCTTCGAAGGATATCAACAACTACATCAGCGAGATCGCGCCGGGCAATCTTGAGTACGACAAACACCTGAAGGGTTATAAACCCACCGACGCCTTTACCCCCCGGGTGACATCCGGGATAGTGGACGAGTATCTACATCTGCTGAACCGGAATAACGATCTCAGCAATACGTTCGAGTCTTTGCCCCTGCAGGTTGCCAATACGGAAGTGCTAACAGTACCGGTGAGGAACATTCGGCCCGAGATTATCAGACCTGTTGTCATCGCGGCACGACAGTGTCGACGCCTCGAAGTGGACTATGTTTCTGTTTCCAATCCCAATCGGGAGGGAAGAATTATTGTGCCCCATACCCTGGTGTTTACCGGTTTGCGCTGGCATGTGAGGGCCTGGTGCGAGAAGAACCAGGGATACCGCGATTTCGTCCTCAGCCGGTTCAGGGGCATGCCAGACATGTTGGATATATCCGGCCATACCGTGGCCGAAGACAGTGACTGGCACACCACGGTTGATGTAAAGCTTGCGCCAAATAAAGAGTTAACTGCGGCCCAGCGCAGGGTGGTGGCAGAAGACTACGGCATGGTCTCCGGCAAGCTCGTACTCAGTACGCGGGGTCCACTGGTACAGTATGCACTTCAGCAGCTCGGCGTCGAACCCGGGAGCGAGGATATGACTGCGAAATCCCAGCCGATTGTTGTTTCAAATCACAGGGAGATTAAAGGGTGGTTGTTTTAAAGTATAGTGGCTTAAAGCACAGCGGTTTTAAAGCATAACTGTTTTAAAGCATAACTGTTTTAAAGCAGCCTGGTGGATTATTATGCCATCACACTCAACAGGAGAGGAATACAATGGGTAATCTTGACGGCAAGGTCGCGTGGGTAACGGGTGGCGGACGGGGTATCGGTCGAGCAATCGCACTTGAATTCGCGCGGCAAGGGGCGCAGGTTGCCGTCAGCTCAAGAACCCTGTCAGAACTGGACAGTGTCGCCAGTGAAATCGAATCTCTTGGCTCCAAAGCTGTGGCCGTACAGGCAGATGCAATGTCACTGGAAGATACCCTGGCCAGCGTGGGGCAGATTGGGTCGACACTCGGCACCATCTCCATACTGGTCAACAACGCGGGTGGCGGTGTACCACCAAGACAGGATGAAGGTCTCTCTGCTGCCGAGATTGATAATTTCAATTTCATCGACAATGTGGATCTGAACCTTTTTTCAGCACACCGGGCCAGCCAGGCCGTGCTACCTGGCATGCTGGCGGCAGCGGACGGCCGAATCATCAATATTGGTTCCGGTTATGCAAAGCGGTCGGGGGGTGAACTTGCTTACACGGCTGCCAAACACGGGCTGGTTGGTTTGACACGGTCCCTGGCGGCAAAGGTCGCTGGCAAAGGTATCACTGTCAATTGTCTCTGCCCTGGATGGACCAATACCCAGCTTGTTGACCTGGACCGTATGGCCGCCGCTTACAAGGCAGACGTGGCAACTATCCGGGCAAAGATCGAATCCGAGAACCTGCAGAACAGAATTCTCGAACCCGAGGAACTCGGGCCGATGGCAGCACTCATCGCCGCACCGGAGTCCAGGGGTATCACCGGGCAGGTTATCAGTGTCGATGGCGGTTATGGCGTCTGATTGTGTTGTGTGTGTGTGTGCTATTCACCCGGTGAACATGAGCTAATCCAGGCAAGGAGAATAACTTGAACTTGAAACCATTGATGACAATGCACGCGGACCTCAACGAATCAGTGCCTGTGGGTGTCGGCCCGAATGGTAACCGGATGATTGCCGACGTTACCGGGGGTTACTTTGAGGGCGAAAAATTGAAAGGTGAAGTGCTGGCCAGTGGTGCCGACTGGGTGACCATCGATTCTGAGGGGGTCGGTCACCTCGACGTACGGATTGCACTTCGCACCGATGACGGTGCCCATATTTATGTTCAGTATTTTGGGGTGCTGATCTTCAACGATAAGGTCAATGACAGTTTCGCCGGGATTAAACCGGCAGAATTTGGTGACACCTACTTCATGACCCAGCCCAGGTTCGAAACCGGCGATGAGCGTTACAAGTGGCTGAATCGTACGGTGGCTGTCGCAGAGGGAAGGCCACTCCAAAACGCGGTGGAATACCAGGTGTTTGAAGTCACGAACAATTAAAAGTCTAGCAACCTGCTATAACTACCTCACGTGTACGGATTCATCATCCACTGAAAATGCCTCCAGCAGGAAACGCTCCTGGGGTTTTTCCGAAGCAGTTTTAGGGATCTCATCCACCACCTGCAGATAGCTGGGGATAAAGTTTGCCTCAAGTTCCCGTTTACAGAGTTCGAAAACAGATGCCGGATTATATTCGTCGTTGGTGACAATCGCGGCGACCACGTCCTTTTCACCGGGAGCACCGGACGCCGCCGGAACACCATAGACGAATACATCCAGAATGCCCGAGTGTTCTGCGAGTGCTTTTTCAACAAAGCCGGGATTGATAAAGTCCCCGTTGTGGCGAATGCCACCACCTTTGCGATAATCAAAATAGTACCAGCCATCATCATCACGATGGCAGACATCACCTGTGCGCACCCAGCCACCGCTTGTTTTCTTGTCTGATGCTTCCTTGTTTTTGTAGTATTCGACCTTAACGTCCCCTTCGAGGGGTCGGCCTATCAGCTCACCGGGTTCGCCATGGGGCAACTCATTGCCATCGTCGTCGACTATCTTAAACTCCGAACCGGCAGGCTTCTGGCCAAAACTGCCAACAGGGCCATCGCCATGATTCATGAACAATCCATAACCATCAACGGCCGCATACAGCTCCACCACCTTGAGGTTAAAGCGCTCTTCGAACTGCTTCCAGATTACCGCTGGCATCCCGGCCGAGATAACCATCCTGACCGGATTATCGGCATCATTTGTTTTCATGGGTTCACTGTAGATAGCCGTTGTCATGCCGCCCAGCAAGTTGAACACAGTGCAATGATACTTGCGGGTAATATCCCACAAACGCGACTTGGTGAATTTTCGGCTGAATACCGTGGGCAAGTCCATACCAATGGCAGGAAACAAGGTCAGGCTCTGGGCGTTGCCATGGGTGAGCGACAGTCCTGTGTAGGGTCTGTCCTCTGGGTTAAACCCCAGTGCCGGTCCTAACATGGCACCTCCGGCCAGTCGCGCATTGGCAATCTCGACTCCCTTGGGGTCACCTGTGGTACCGGATGTATACATGATTTGCAGCGGGTGCATCGGGTCGGTGACCGTGCGATCTACCGTGACTTCCGCAGCATCCATCACCTGCCCCATGGAGGAGCAGTCCTGAAAGTCGCTCGCCAGACACGTGCTTTCATCCTCACCGGTATTTTCCAGCATGATCAGCCACTCGAGGCCAGGTACCTGGTCCCTGATTTCCACAACCTGCTGAACACAATAATCAGCACAGACGATGCCCTTGCACTCTGAGTTATTAAGGGTATAGGCAAGTTTCGCGCCCCGGGTTCTCGGATCCAGTGGTACAAAAGCGGTGCCCAGGGTTGAGGCTGTTGCCATGGCTTCTATGAATTCCGGATGATTGCGCAACATCACGGCAAAACTGTCACCGGGATTCATTCCCCGGGCAATCAACGCGGCAGACAACTTCTGTGAGTTAGTCCAGATTTCACCGAATGTTCTGGTCTCATCGACGGGTACCTCCGGACACTCAAACGTTAAAATCTGTAAGTCAGGATTACTCTCAGCCCGCCCGAGGAAAAAATCTGCAAGAATCAGGTTATTTAACTCAGTCATTGCTCTTACCTAATTGGATGGGACATTACAATACTGCGGGTTCTTTAAGACCCAGTGCCTGCTGCATTAAGCGCAGTTCTTCCTCCCTCTCGGGCAATGGTGCAGGCCGGGTGAACATGCCGTCTTGCTTCAATTCATCGACCACCTCTTCACTTCTCGGGAACGTGTAGTTACTGCCGTAGCCATTCATGTGGAACAGGTCATCAAATGGCTGCCGGGGACGCTGGCCACCAGCTTCCCAGTGTTCCAGGGGATAGCCCACAGTTTGCAGCAACAGCAGACGACTACCTTCAGGGGTGCCGAGTCCTTCCATGAGTTTTGGACCACCGGGTCCTGCACCAAGGCAGCAGGTGCCCAGGCCCATCTCAAACGCTGCCAGTGTTGCCTGGGCTATGCCTTGTCCACAATCAACTTCGCTTATGCCAGGCTGCTTCATAATGTCACCAATCCCTGAGAAAATCGGCAGCAGCTGTTTTTCAATGCCTTCGCGCCTGACCTCCGGTGTGCCAACGCCCAGGGCACCGACTTCTGCAAGTTTAAGCAGGCTGTCACTCTGGCCGTCCACTGCATTGGGGTCGAGATACCAGATGATGACACAGGGCGCCCGCTTAATTTGCCAGCCGAGGATAATTCCCTCCAGATGATCCAGCACGTCTTTTGCCGCTGAATCCTTGAATATGGCTATTCCACGCAGGGTCTGGACATTGCCCCAGTGTGAGGCGATTCGTGCCGCTTCAAACATCACCTGCACTTTTTCCGGCTCAACGGCCTTGTAAGGTTTTAGAAATCTGATTGATCGTCTTCGGCCAATGGCTTCTCGTAATTCCATGTGTGTATTCTCCGCTGTTTCTCTAAATGGTTGCGTGGTTCTCTTTTCTTACCGGTTAACTATCGTTTCATAATCGTCACGGAGAGCGCACCTTCTCCTGCGGGTGTCGAGCCACCGGCATTTTGCGCAAGCCCAACATTGGCACCCTCAACCTGGCGCCTGCCAGCCCGGTCAGACAGATGCCAGTACACTTCAACTACCTGTCGAACGCCCGTGGCGCCAATCGGGTGACCCTGGCATTCCAATCCGCCAGAAACGTTAACCGGAATTTTGCCGCCTAATTTACTGTGGCCGGCCTCGGCAAAGCGCCCGCCTTCACCAGGATCACAAAGCATCAAGCCCTCAACTGAGCTGATCTCACCCATGGCTGTTGCATCATGTACTTCCGCCAGGTCAATATCTTCCGGGCCTACACCCGCCTGCTCGTAAGCTCGCTTCGCAACACGGGTTAGATTACCTTCGTTGGGATCCGCCGGAATACTGGCGCTGCCGAGTATGCAGGACGAAATCTCGACCTTGTTCGCTGCCGCCTTTTCTTTCGCGAACTTCTCGCTGCAGACGATCGCCGCAGCAACCCCGTCGCCGATAGGGGAACACATGAGTCGGGTTAATGGGAATGCAACGTCCGGTGAGGCAAGCACCTCGTCAATGGAATAATCCTGTTGATACTGGGCGAACGAATTCATCGAAGAATGCCAGTGGTTTTTAGCTGCCACCGCCGCCAGTTGCCGCTGGGTAGTACCGTATTTGTCCATATGAAATCGCGCTGCCTGGGCATAGACATCCATGAACACGGTTCGCTGGCCTGATTTTTCTTTTTTGGGCTCATTCTGGCCAGACTCTGCCTTGGCCTTCGCTTTTTCTTCTGCGGCTTTCATCTTTGCCATGGTCTGCTCAAGCACTTCAACATCCATGGACCCGGTAAACGCTGGCTGGACTCTGGCCCGATCTGTGAAATACATCTTCTCCATTCCCAGGACCAGGGCGCAGTCTATTTCTCCTGCAGCAATCATGGCCATGGCTCCGTTCAGTGCGGTCGCGGACGAGGCACAGGCATTTTCAAGATTGATAATTGGAATACCACCTATCCCCATGGCATGCAGAACTACCTGGCCCCGGATGCTTTCCTGACCCTGTAATACACCCTGGGAGGCATTACCAACGTAGGCCGCCTGGATATCCTCTTTTTCGATCCCGGCATCTTTAAGTGCTATGTTAACGGCCTCTTCGACGAGGGACTTTAAATTGCGGTCCGGGTGCCTGCCGAAGTTGGTCATCCCACCACCTATCATTGTCGCTTTCATATTCGCTCCCCTATTTTTGGAAATGATATCTTGGAAACCCCTGACGAAAAAATCTGCTTAATCAGAGGCTCCCTAACTGTGCTTCTAACCGCAGACTACCAGATATTGCCAGTCTAGTGGCATCAGATTTCCAGTCTTTGTCTCAGGTCAATCCAATTGCAGATTACTGCCTTACGCCAGACGTTCAAGCATCCTGTCGACCAGCTTGACTTCTATTTTCTGGTTCATCACCTGACTGATCTGACGAATGGCCGAGGGAGAGGTAATGTTAATTTCAGTGAGATAGGATCCGATGAAATCCAGACCGGCAAAAAAGATTCCCAGCTGTCGCAGAAACGGCGCGATTCGTTCAATAGCTGTGGATTCGAATTCGGTCAGGGTGGTCGCTTCACAACGGGCACCCTGGTGAATGTTGGCTAGGAAACTGCCGGATTGAGGGATACGGTTTACCCAGCCCACAGGCTCACCAGCAACGAGGAAAATCCGCTTGTCCCCCAATGCGACTTCCGTCAGGAAGCGTTGTGCCATGATGTAGGGAGAAGGCGTCGCCAGTGACTGTTTGTAGGACTCAATCTGGCAGGCCGTAATCTCACCATGTTGCACACGCAAAATCCCGCGACCGGAACAATCATCCAGCGGTTTGAGGATCACGGTGTTGTGTTTCTCGATAAATTCCAGCACAAGGTTCGAGTTGGCGGTGACCAGTGTTTCCGGTGTGAGGTCAGGCCAGCGAAGCGGCAGCAACTTTTCGTTGAAGTCTCGCAGAGCCCTGACCGAGTTGAACTGCAACATTCTCGCGGGTAGCTGATCCAACATTAGAGTCAGGTGTAAATACTTCAGGTCAAATGGCGGGTCCTTGCGTAACAACAGGGCGTCAAAGTCTTCAAGCGGCAGGGTAATCACCGGACCGGTTATAAAAGGCTGCACCTGGGTAACTTCCGATATCTTGCCGTGGGGTACGCCGTCTGCCAGAAAGACCCCGGATTCTTCAAGCCAGTAAACGCCATGACCGCGACCGAGTAGTTCTGTGATCAGGGCGAGGGAGGTTTCTGTTTCCAGATTGAGTGAGGCGTAGGGGTCCATCAAAAACAGAAAGCGGTAGGCCTTTGGGTTGATCCTGGTGTAGTTATCCATATTTCTAGTTCTATCGAATCATTCGTTTAAAAAAGTTTAAAAAAGGGTTTGAAAATTGGCTCAAAATTTATCGATTCGCGACCTGCACCGCTTTACTGACAACCTCCAGCGGCGCGCATGTCTGACAGCAGCAGTTGTCCACCAGGAAGTGGATCAGTGAATTCATATTTTCGTAGTCCGCCATACAATACAATGTCCGGCTCTCACGAAGTTGGTGAACCAGCCCGGACTGAACCAGCTTTGCAACATGGTGCGACAGGGTAGAGGCGGGAATATCCAGCTCTTTTTGTACACCTCCCACCGGGATGCCATCGGGACCCCGTTGAATCAGGAGTCGATAGATAGACAATCGGGTTGGGTTTCCCAGTGCTTCGAGCTGTCTTGCCGCGTATTCCAGTTTCATGGCGTTGATCTTAGTGTCATTAACGACGGCTTACAACTACATTTCGAGAAATATCGAAATGGCCTATTTCTCCAGCGCCAGCATGAACTTTGCCACCTCAAGTCTTACATCTTCTGCAATGTAGTTCTGGGGCGGCATCTCAGGATAGTCTTCCCGAACCTTAGTGGGGTTGGCGATGTATTTCGCCAACGCCTCGGGTCTGCCCTGGTACATGGCCTGAATCGCCAGCGTCGGTGGGCCAATCATTTTCGTGCCGTAAGCATGGCATCCGGCGCAGATGCCATAGTAGGCAGCCCGACCCTTTTCATCGGCGGCGATCTGCCTGACCGGTACCGGTTCCGCCAGGGTATAGGTTTTTGTATCTGCCGTTGAAGTTCTGGCACAGGTTTTGTAGTGGTCAATGCCAACAGCCTTGTAGCGGTTCTTATCCAGCACGCAGCCACTGCCACCCTTGCCCACATTGGCGATATCCACATACATCGCATCAGGCACAGTTGCCCGACGAGCCGCCAGTACTTCGGGCAGCGCCTTATTGCCGTTACCCCACATCATGTTATCCAGAATCTGGATTCGATCGGAATTCGGTTCTGATTCAGGGTCACTTCGTATGTCGGCAATATATTCCAGACCCGCTATCCCGATGCCGATAAATTCATTACCAGTAATGATGTTGTTCTCAACAACAACGTCATCTGAGGCCATGATGGTTATGCCGGTTCCCGGCGCAACAAAGGAGACGATGGAACCGGGAGTGGCAAAGTTCACATGGTTGTTGTTGACTACAAAATTGTTGCGCACAATGACATCAAAGGTGGTCTTGATCGGTAAACCTGGCGTGATAAAAACCAGAATGCCACCCGTGTTGTCGTGGACATAGTTTCCATCGACAATGGCATGGCGGGTATTTTCAATTTCGATGCCTGCAACGCTGTCGAATACCTCGTTGTGCAACACATCCACGTTGTCACTCATGCCAACGTAAATCGCCGCATCCTCGATACCGGAAAGTACGTTGTGTTCAATCAGGCCATTCTTGCCGAATTCGGGGAAGATGCCGTAAACACCCGCATCAATGATCCAGTTATTGCGAATCACAAAGTTGTTACCCGCCTGGCCCATAATGCCATTGCCTTTGAAATTAACAATTTTCAAACTCTCAACGGTGATACCGCTGCCAGAGTATAGAATGGCATCATTTCGAATCTTCTCACCCTCAAGGGTCGGCCATTGCCCGTCGACGATAACGCCCCGCAATGTGATGTTGTCCTTATCGATATACACCGTCTCCTTGTAGACTCCGGGCTCCACCAGAATCGTATCACCGGATTTGGCATCCGACACCGCGGACTGAATGGTCTGGCCCGGTTTGACCACGATTTCCCTGGCAGTTGTTGCAACACTCAACAGCAGACAAGCCATCGCAAGAATTAGATTAAAGTTAGGTCTCATTTCGTTTGTCTCTTTAATAGTGATTTCAGATTATCTCTTTACTACGCTAGTACGGGTTATTGAGATATTAATCGCCCGGTGCCAGATCCTCGACTGGCACACCGGGGATTTCGCCCACCGGCATTAATCCTGATGGTACACGTTTTGGTATCTGTGGCTGCATGGATTCGTCAGTCAGGGTGTGCAGGAATGTCACGAGCAGATCCAGTTCATGGTCCGCGAGATCCGGCTCCCAGATATGCCAGTGAATACTCAACTGTTCGTTTTCGGGTACCGCGTGACCCCTGCCCTTCGTATAAAAGCTCACGGTATCACGCAAGTCAGCAAAGTTGCCGGAATGCATGTATGGCGCTGTTGCTGCTATGTTGCGCAAGCTGGGAATCTTAAAACCACCCCGCTGGGTCGGTTCATCTGTCAGCTCTCCCTCACCCGCATCAAATGGCAGGCCTTCTGGTTCCGGGGACCCAATAATCGCGATCTCCTGGTTGGTGAACAAAGGCGGTGTATGACATTCCGCACATCTTGCAACAAAAGAGCGGAATATATTCAATCCCTCAATTTCCTCGTTGGTTAAAGCAGCATGATAACCGTGGGCGTATTGATCATAGCGACTGTTAAGTGAAATCAAAGAGGCCTCGAATGCGGCAATGGCGGTATACACCTCTGCAGCGATGATTCGGGATGACTGGAATGCGTCCTGGAACAATCGCCGGTAGACCGGGCTTGCGTTCAGGCTCGCCAATAGTTGTTTTTCGCTGTTTCCCATTTCGTCCACGGCATAGAGCGGACCCTGGACCTGCTCTTCGAGTGTTGTCGCTCTTGCATCCCAGAACAATCGATCGAGAAATCCGACGTTCCAAAGGGAAGGTGCTGACCGTTTCACAGGCTCGCCCGTTACACCAATACTCCGGCTCCTGCCATCGGCAAAGCCCAGGTCCGGATGATGACAACTGCCGCAGGACAGCGTCCCATCACTTGAAAGTAACGGGTCGAAGAACAAGTAACGACCCAGGTCTATCTGCTGCGGGGTGAAGCCGTCCCTAATCACCGGCAGACCTGTTTTGAGTCCACCCACGCCTGCATTCTGCAAGGAGTCGTAAAGTTGATACAGGTTTCTCAGGTAGCATCTGCCCGTAACCTGCTCAAAACCAGGCGGGCAGTCCGAATTGAGTTGAATTACTGACGATTCGTGGCCTTCATCGGAGGCTAGACCCGGGAAGCTGTACACGCAGGCAAAAAAGCAAACAAAGGCCCAGACCCAGCCGCAATCTCGATACTCCAGTTTTGTGCCTTTCATTGAGTCACATCCAGGTCACGAAGATAGGCAATAATATCCAGAATACCTTCATCACTCTGCAGTCGCTGCATGATAAATACCATCTGCGTGCCGTATCTGTCTTTCTCCGAACCTCCGCGAACGCCCGACTGGAATTTTTTTAATTGCGCGTCCATATACCAGTCATCGAGACCGGCAAGACCGGGTGCACCCAACGATTTGATACCCACACCTGCGGGACCGTGGCATGCGCCGCACAAATGACCATAGTATGCCTTGCCCTTACCGGCGTCACCCGACAGTAAAACCTCAGGGTTACTGTTTGGCAAGGCAGCCAGGCTCTCAGCCAGCTCTTCAATGATTTGGTCATCGAGCCCCTGGACGGCGACACGCATTTGATAACCCTCAATATCGGCCGTATCCGCACCACGAATACCGTCACGAAAGTAGCGAAGTTGGCGGGAGAGATAGACAGGGTCCAGGTTGGAAAGTGATGGCGCCTTCAGCGCCTTGTTTCCTGTCGCGGAAGGTCCGTGGCAGGCCAGGCAGGGAGCCAGTTCAGGCGTGGTATCGGCAAAGGAATCTGCCACAAAGCCTGTGTTCACCAGGGTAAGTAGAACAGTGCCAAGTAAAACAGTGTTAAGTAAAAAAAGGGGAAATCTGCCCGGTTGGCGCATTACAATCCGGCCTCTGCCAGCTTAGGAAGCTCAATTTATGTACTTGCTGGCTTAAAAAAAAACCGCGCCGGATTGTAACGGACTGCTGCAAGGTGGTAAAGAGTCTAGTGTAGTGTCTGTATTATCAGTGGGTTGTTGACCCATTACTGTTACTTGCGTTCGAGTCGTCCTCAGCAGGCTTATCAACAACAGGCTTAACGACAACTTCGTCTTCATCAGTCGATGCTGTGGCCGCTTCGGCTTCCACCTCGTCTGATTCTGCTTCGTCGATTTCTGAATAGTCATCGTCATCTTCACTATCCAGCCAGACATCGCCACCGGGTTCCTCGTCCGGCCAGGGTGAAAAAGGAAAGGGGTGTAGCTCGGTGCTAAATGTCTGAAATTCGAGCATCTCCAAAACGTAAAAGCTCAGATTTCTTCCGAAACGCAGCAGTTGCTCATTGGCCCGACCATTGACCAGAATCGCAAAAAACTGGAACAGCACCAGCAGAATAGTGATTATCTTTGCGATGCCGAATGCTATTGCAAACAACACCATGTAAAGCGCACGTGACCAGATGTCACTGCTCGTCATATTTCTTCTGGTTTTTTCTTCCATCTTCTCTTCTCACCTTTGATACATTGAATGCATCTGTTCAGAGCAATTTTGATACCAACATGTTTAATCGTTACTTATCAAAGACTTACTCTTTCAAACAGATAGCAATATTGGCCAAGCACACCAAATTATTAGTGTTTTCACTCCTTTTAACAGCGACTACTCCTCCACTGCCAGCGTTTTCTCCACAACTCTTGCAAAAAAACTTGCACCGTAAACAAGGGCTTCATCGTTAAAATCATAATCGTGGTTATGCAGTGAGTGGCTTTCGGACCCATTGCCCAGGTTCAGGTAGCAACTGGGAATCTGTTCCGACATAAAGGAAAAGTCTTCTGAGCCTGTGCCCGCTTGACCCTCGCGGGCAACGTTAGCCTCACCGACGAGCTCATCGCAAATACCCGCCGCTATTTCAGAGACCCTGGCGTCATTCATGACCGGGTGAAAGATGATCCGAAAATCCACCTCACCAGTCGCTCCATGGGCAGAACAGAGGCCATTGACCATTTCGGACATGCGTTCTTCGATATGTTGCATCAGTGACATATCCAGCGTACGAACTGTCCCTGCCAGACGGGCAGAGCCTGGAATCACATTGTAGGCGTCCCCGGCATGCATCTGTGTGATAGACAAAACTGCCGTTTGGGTGGGCCTGGTATTGCGGGAAACAATCGATTGCAGCGCCACGATCAGCTCGCCTGCGACAATCACCGGGTCAATACCCTGGTCCGGAAATGCACCGTGGGAGCCTTTACCGGTAATCTCAATATCAAAAAACGCCCCGGCCGCCGTCCTGATACCAGCAATCGCCGCGAAACTGCCCACCGCCAGCTTCGGTGCATTGTGCATGGCATAAAGGGTGTCACAGGGGAACTGCTCGAACAGGCCATCCTCTATCATGGCCTTTGCGCCACCTATACCTTCCTCCGCTGGTTGAAAAATAAAGTTCACCTGGCCTCGAAAGTCCTGATTGTTCGCCAGGTATTTTGCGGCGGCCAACAGCATCGTAGTGTGGCCATCATGACCACAGGCGTGCATCGTGCCCTGTTTGGTGGATTTGTAATCGAACGTATTGCGTTCCAGAATTGGCAGGGCGTCCATGTCGGCCCGCAAACCAATCGAGCGGGTTTCATTACCCACCTTGAGGACGCCGACAACGCCAGTTTTTCCTATCCCTCGAAATACCTCAATGCCGAACTCTTCCAGCTTGCTGGCAACGAAATCGGCAGTACGATTCTCTTCGAACCCAAGTTCCGGATGGGCGTGGATATCTCTTCGCCAATGGGTGATCTCTGTGTGCATTGAAACGATTTCGTCGATAAGTGACATGTGGTTCCTTTGATATTGAGTCAATGTTATTGAGCTATTAGTGGCATCGAGGGATACCTCAGCGTTCGATGGTAACACCCTGCTTGAGGAGCACTTCAACCTGATCTGTGCTAAAACCCAGTTCATCCAACAAGGCGCGTGTTTCTGTCGCGAATGGTGCAGTAGCGCCTTGTGGTTTAAAACCCTGTCCATCCAGCTTCACCGGGGGCGATAAGGCCCTGAACCTGCCCGCAGTGGGATGATCCAGCACATAGAACATATCGTTTGCTTCAGCCTGTGGATCCTCAAACAATTCTAACGGGAATTTTACGGTGGACACGGGCACACCGGCTGATTCGAGAATCCCCAGCCAGGCATCACTAACCTTAGCCCTGACAATCGCCTCCACTTCGAGCTTTAGCTGATCGTAATCGTCGACCCCGTCCATCGTGAAACCCAATGCTTTCATAAACCTTGACTGTAGCCCCCTGCTCGCGCAGGCAATGGCTATACTGCCATCAGCAGTATCATAAACACGAAAAAAAATTGCCCTCAAAGCTGGCATTCTGGCTGAGGGCTGGGCAGCAATTTGCGTCTCGAACGTTGCGCCATCGATTCGCTGTTGGTTAATACCCTTGATTATTTCCTGGTGTTTTTCCCGGTCAAGATCTTCAGAGCGCACAAGCTGATTATTCGCCAGGGTCATGGCGGATTGCATCAAACTCACATCCACCACACCGCCTCTACCAGTTCTCTCCCTGCGAAACAGCGCTGAGCTGATTCCAAATGCCAGCGACATTGCGGCCATGTAATCGGAAATTACCGGATCACCAGGTGCCGGTCGGCCGTCAACAATTCGACCCATGGCGGCCATCAGGCCACTGCGAGCCTGCACCACAATATCCATCGCCGACAGGTTGGCATCAGGGCCCTGCTTACCAAATGGCGTGATCTCACCAATAATCAATTGTGGAAACCGACTGACCAACGAGTCGGAATCAATGCCCATTTTCTGCGCAAGACCGGGTCGAAAATTCATCAGCACAACATCCGCCCAGTTAAGCAGCGAATCGATGACCGGTTTCGCATTCTCTTCACTGAGTTTCAATGGCAGGCAATGTTTGCCGCGATTGCGCGACACAAATATGCGTGACTCGAAGGGGACGATCTCCCCCATGCGCCGATTCGGGTCCCCGCTCGGGGATTCAACTTTAATAACCTCAGCGCCGCCTTCAGCGAGCAGCTGACCACAGAAAGGCACCGCAACAAACTGGCCAAACTCGACGACTTTGATATCCCGGAAGGGTTGTGAATCAGACATGGATTTTTGATTACATTGACTAATTGTTGGTTGAGTATATCTGGATATCCTGTTCAATGGGTTTGCCGCACTGTTTATTTTTCTGACCTGCAACGGTTACCTTTCACTGAAACTCGCAAGGGGATGTCCTGCAAACTCGTCGACATGATGGCACGCGTACTGATACAGTCATCCTCTTATCCTAAAGAACCCTCATGGAGTCGAGTTATGTCTGCCCTTGCCCACTTATCCGCACTGGAACTGGCTCAGAAAATACGAGACAAAGAAATTACTTCAGTCGAGCTAACCCAACTTTACATTGACCGGATCGAGGAGTTTGACGGTGACATCAACGCCGTCGTGGTCCGAATCTTCGACGACGCCCTCGCATGCGCCAGGCGTGCCGATGAAGCAATCGCCGCAGGTGAAGAAGTGGGGCCCTTGCATGGGATACCCATGACGATCAAGGAATCCTACGTTATCGCTGATACACCTTCTACCTGGGGAGTCGAAGCCTTTCGCAACAATGTAGCGAAGCAGGACGGGCTTGCGGTACAGCGCTTTCGCAATGCAGGCGCACATTTCCTTGGCAAGACCAATGTGCCGGTGGATCTGGGTGACTTCCAGAGTTACAACCCGATCTATGGCGCAACCGGCAACCCCTGGGATACAACGCGTACCCCTGGTGGGTCATCGGGTGGCAGTGCAGCCTCGTTAGCAGCCGGATTTTCTGCGCTTGAGGCTGGTTCGGACATCGGCGGATCTATCCGTAACCCGGCACATTTTTGTGGCGTTTATGGGCACAAACCCACCTACGGCATTATCCCAATGCAGGGCCATGAATTAGTTGCTGGTATACCCGAGGCAGACCTTTCGGTGTGTGGACCACTCGCCCGAAGTGCCGACGATTTACATGTGGCACTTGATATCATGGCTGGTCCCGCCGAACGCGAAGCCCTTGGCTGGCAACTTTCCCTGCCCGGGGCGGACTTCGAGAACCTGAAGGACTTAAAAGTAGCTATCTGGCCCACTGACGAAATTGCACCGGTGTCAAACGAAACCGCAGAACGAGCCACGATGGTGGGCGAGACCCTGGCGAAGCTCGGTGCTACAGTGTCAGATACCGCACGACCTGATATCGACTTGCCGTTAGCCCAGAACAATTACCAGACCTTACTTACCTCTGTCATGACAGCCGCCATGACCGATGAAGCAGTTAAGGAAGCAGAAGCACACGTGGCTGCGCTGGACCCGAACGATATGTCGAGCAATGCGGTCAATGCCCGGGCCGCCGTTCTGCCTCACCGGGATTGGATTCGAACCAATACCCGGCGAGAAAAACTTCGCCGTGCCTGGAGCCAGTTCTTCGAGACCTGGGATATTCTGATCTGCCCACAAATGGCGACAACCGCATTCCCCCACGACCACAGTAGTTTCGCCGACCGAACAATAGAGGTCGATAACATCACACAACCTTATTTCCAACAGGTGTTCTGGGCAGGCATGATCGTTAACGCTTACCTGCCCAGCACAGTTTTCCCGACTGGCCCCTCACGGGAAGGCTTACCAATTGGGTTGCAGGCAGTCAGCGCTCCATATCGAGATCATCGTACCATTAAGTTTGCCAGCCAGCTTGCGAGGGAAATTGGGGGTTTTGTACCGCCACCGAACTACGCGTGAACTGAACGATGCACCCGGGAGTCGGCTAAAAACCAGCCACTCCCTAATCCAGTCGCTTATTAAACCGCATCGTCGCAAACAACATACCTGCGACGAAAAACACCAGCAACGGCCACATCTCAGTGGTGAGTTCCACCAGTGGTGCCTCTTTGATCACGATGCCCCTGACGATTCGCAGGAAATGAGTGAGGGGAAAAATCTCGGCAAAATACTGCACAGGCCTGGGCATTCCTTCAAACGGAAACATAAATCCGGACAACAGCAACTGAGGTAGAAACGTCATAAAGGTGAGTTGGAAAGCCTGGAATTGTGTGCTCGCGACGGTGGAAATAATCAAGCCCAGGGTCAGGACGCTGGGCACAAATGCGCCGACACTCAGGTAGAAGTCCAGCAGTGATCCTCTCACCGGCAGATCGAACAGCCAGACCCCAAGACCCAGGATGAGCGACACCTGGACATAGCCGATGATGATGTAGGGAAATATCTTACCAGTCATCAATTCCAGTGAAGTCACCGGGGTCGTGATTAGCAGCTCCAGGTTACCGCGTTCGCGTTCACGCACAATCGCAATCGAAGTAAACAACACCATGGTCAGTGTCAGTATGACACCACAAAGCCCCGGTACAATAAAAAGCGCTGAGCGCCGTTCCGGGTTATAGAGTGAATGTACCTCAAAAGTCAGTTTTGAATCAGTCTGGTTCACAGGGTCAATGGGCAGCAAGGCCAGCGCTTTCGCCGCTCCCAACACCACGGGGTCACTGTCATCGATTAACAATTGCGCCAGGGGACGCTGACCTTGGGCCAGGCGCTGTTCAAAGTCCTGCGGAATGTATATTCCCACGGCGATTTCCCCGCGGGATATCATCCGTTCCAGCTCCCAGGGACTACCCGCCGCTGTTAGCTTGTCAATTACCTGGCTCGCTCGTGCGGCAGCAACCAGTGCCCTGGATGCACTGGTATTGGATTCATCCACGACCGCTGCAGATAGATTTCGCACATCGTTGTTAATCGCGTACCCGAACAGCAATGTCAAAATTACGGGAATGCCTGCGATCATACCGCCTGTGAGGCGATCCCGGCGCAAATGACGGATCTCCTTCATGGCGATTGCCCGCACCCGCCTGAGTGAAAAATTCATGGCGGTACCAACCCGTGAGTCGCCATCACGAACACATCCTCAAGATTGGGTACGACCACCTGCAGCTCTGCCACCAGGTTGTTTTGCGCAAGTTTCGAGCTAATCATTTCAACGGGAGCCGCTTCAGCGGGATCGATCAATGCGTGCAGTCTCGTGCCCAACTGTGCGACATCAATCACTGACGATAATTGCATCAGCACCTGGCGTACTCTGCGAGCCTGATCACTCTCGATTTCGATGACAGTGGCGGCCAGGTTATCTTTCATCTGCATCGGTGAGCCACTCGCCACGAGCGCCCCCTTATCCAGGATCGCCAGCCCGTGGCAACGCTCCGCCTCATCCATAAAATGCGTGGAAACCAGAATCGTCGTTCCCTGATCTACCATGTCAAACAGGAACTCCCAGAACTGACGCCGACTTTCCGGGTCAACCGCACTGGTTGGTTCATCGAGAAAAAGGAGATCCGGCTCATGCAAGGTCACCGCAGACAGGGCAAGCCGCTGCCTCTGGCCACCACTCATGGTACCCGCCAGTTGGCCTGCCTGCTGATCAAGTGCGAAACGATCAAGTACCTTGTCGATACGCTCATCCCGCACACGCCGACTAAGGCGGTAGATGTCGCCCATAAATCGCAGGTTCTCAAGCACAGTCAGGTCATCATATAAAGAGAACCTCTGGGTCATATAGCCAATTCTTTGTTTCAGTACCTCTGGTTCCTTCCGCACATCGATACCCAGTACGCAGGCATTACCTTCAGACGGAGTCAACAATCCACACAACATTCGAATGGCTGTCGACTTACCAGAACCGTTGGGGCCCAGAAACCCATAGACCGATGCATGAGGGATGCTCAGATTAACATGGTCGACCGCAACCAGGTTGCCAAATTCGCGAGTGAGGTTGGTGGTTTCAATGGCTATATCACTCATTCAGGCAAATCCGGAAACCTCACTTCAACAGGTACGCCGACGGGAAGATCGTTTTGATCAATGTCAGGATCTGCATCCAGGTCAACTTCTGCCAGATAACTCAAGCGCGAGCGATCATATTGGTTGAGTGCAAAATACGGGGTAAAGGCTGCCGCACTCGATATCCACCGCAGATGTCCCTGCAGGGGTTCCGCCTTGCCATCCAGGCGGACCTCCGCCCTGCTGCCGGTTTTCAACTGTACTCGCAAAGGTTCTGAAACGAACACCCTGGCATAGGTTCTGCCACTGGCAAGCAGGGCAACAACGGTCGCGCCCGGGTTAGGACGTTCGCCAATTTCAAATGGCAGCGCTTCTACAAGGCCAGCCAAAGGCGCTTTTGTGGTCGCGCGAGCCAGCGTAATTTCAATATCACGGACAACAGCCACCGAAGCAGTATGTCGGGACCTGGCCTGGTCAATGTCTTCTGAACGTGTGCCTTCGAGCAGCTCATCGAGGCTCGCGCTGGTTTCCAGCACTTTTGCCTGCGCTTCATTGTAGCCACCTTGTAACAAATCAACCCGATTCTGGGAAGCAAGTTTACGTTCGACCAGAGAGAGTGCACGATCAAGTTCGCCCTTGATGGTTTGCAACGCACTGTTGGCAGCCACCAGGCGGGCTCGCGATGCGGATATCTGCTGTTGGCGTGGACCCGCTTCGGCGGCCACCAGCGCAGCTCTGGCAACCGCTTCATCGGCGCTCGCCTTTTCCAGTGCGACCTTGGCACGGCTGGTGTCCTGCTGGATCAATACCGTGCCCACTTCCACTAAATCGCCTTCCTGAACAAAAACCCGCGTAATCGGCTCATGGGTTTCAGCGGTGAGTTCGATCCGGTCTTTTTCAAGGGTGCCTAAAGACGCCACCTCATTATTGCTGACATCACAACCATGTAGCACCATCAAAGACGACAAGGTTGCCAGGGTAAGGAACTTGTGCATATTTGCCATTACCATCGGTCACGTTCGGAGTAATAAATATATCTTACTCTTGCTCGCCAGGAAATGGACATCAGCGGGAAACCTGGATGACCGACATATTCCTGGGTCCCAAAGCCGATGCCAGTCGGGCTCGGCCGAACGCAAGGATGCCCGTACTTGGCAGGCCATGTTAGTATCCTCAATAAAAAGGGGAAACTCCCAATGGATCTCGAAACATGGTCTTGGCTATTCTTGATTTTGTATGTTGGTGTAATGATCGCGTTTGGCTATATTGGCAGCAAGCGGGTCGAGAGTGCTGACGACTTTGCCACTGCCAGGGGCAGTTACGGTCCGTTTTTTCTTGCCCTGGCTTTCGCCGCAACCACTGCCAGCGGTGCAACGTTTTTAGGTAGCCCGGCGCTGGCTTATCAATGGGGAATGCCTGCGGTGCTGGGCAATTTCCTATACCCCATCAGTTTATATTTTGGCGTGCTGATTTCCATGCGTTTAATCGCCTCGAGTGGTAACCGGTTCGGCAATCGCTCAATCCCCGAATATCTGGGAGATCGATATCAGAGCGACGGTATACGGATACTGGTTTCAGTATTTTCCCTGATGCTGCTGTTTTACCTGGCAGGCCAACTGGTTTCAGGCCTGGTAATGTTTGAGACAATGCTGGGTCTGTCGAACGCCTGGGCATTGTTCATCACCACCGTTGTACTGATGATCTATGTGACCATGGGAGGGGCTCACGCCGATATTCTAACCGATGGTCTGCAAGGCGCGATGATGCTTATCCTGGGTATTGTGGTCATCCTTATGTTTCTGTTCGGCGTCGGTTTCGAAGGGGGATTGCCAGAAGTTATTGAGAAGGTCGAACTTTCCGACCCCAGACATATCGCCATAATCAATCCTGCGACACCGCTTTATCATTCCTGGTGGGCAATCACTGCTATATTGCTTGCCCATCTGCCCCTGGGGCTGCTGCCCCACATCGGCAACAAACTGTGGGCCTTAAAAGGAGAGGCGAATCAGCGCCGGTTTGTAAAGCTCGCGTTTACCATTGGGTTAATCATGGCCATGCTGGTTCTAGGGGGCATTTTGGCCCGTGGATTGTTTGACGATGCATTACTTGCCTCAGGAGCAAACCCCAACCAGGCTCTTCCCCTGCTGTTTATAGAAGTTTTTCCTACCTGGCTCGCGGCACTGGTTGGCGTTGGCATTCTCTGCGCGATCATGTCAACGGCAGATGGCCTGGTGATTTCATCATCACAAATTATCGCCAACGACCTGTATCGGCGCAGCATCGTGCCACATCTGGCATCAAAACCCGATGAAGAAGAAGTTGATCGACGGGTATTGCAGATCAGTCGCTGGAGTACGGTAATCGTACTGATCCTGTGTGCCGGTATGGCCTGGATGTTGATGGATCAAAACATCGCTTTGATTGTATGGATCGGCACAGGGGGAATGATGGCCGCATTTGCAGGCCCACTGGTGATGGGCGCACTCTGGCGCGGAGTGACAAAAACCGGTGCTTATGCAGGGCTGATCTCCGGTATGACAATATTCATTATCCTCCACAGTGGCATATTGGACCCGACCTGGTTTGCCGGTTCGCCACTGTTCGGCGTCGTCACCTGGTTACAGGGTGAAGCACCGAACCCGTTTTCCTGTTCGGCGATGGGTGAAATCGTCTCCGTCGCCACCACCTGGGCAGTGTCCAGACTAACCCAGCCCCTGGACGAACGTCATGTTGAGGGTATGTTTGGGACCGAAACATCCTGAACAAATCCCGTCGCAAGGCAGGGGGTTGTTCATCAACATTTTTTGGCGGCTACTTCTTTTTCACGGGTTTACGTGCCTACGATGCGCTTTGTGGCGCTGATCTGCCTTCGCAGGCCAATTGTCCACCACAAGTACCCTAAAAAGACCCTTCGGCACCTTTCGCACGCATCTTACACCCTTTAACTTCTATACTCGTATTCACTAATCAATGACTAACCTGTACTGAGTTCATAGTACCTGATGTCCAGCCAACTCCAAGCCCAGCCTCCTCTTACTAATAGGCGCCCGCGAATTCTATTCGTTGATGATTCACGTTTGATTCGTGCCGCCGCATTAAAACTGTTCAGTGACGAATACAACGTGGTGCTCGCCGAAGACGGCCAACAAGGCTGGGATAGATCATCACCGACCAGAGTATTCAAATAGTATTCACTGACCTCGTGATGCCCGAACTCGATGGTTTTGAACTACTGGATCTAGTTCGTACTGCCAGTATCGAGCGCATCCGCAAAATGCCTGTGATTATTGTCACCGACGCCACGGGAAGCAGCGACGCAAAAGACAAAGCCTACGAAATGGGGGCAACCGATTTTATTGCCAAACCATTTGATGCAACGGATATCAATGCCCGCGCCAGTTCCCTTTTACGCAATCAGGTGCGCAGCAGCAGCAGACCGGAAGGGATCCTGAATGACCCCCTGACCGGGTTACTGAACAAGCGAGGTATTTTCAGAGAACTCGAGACAGAAATTAATTTCAACACCCAAAACAATGAGAGTCTGGTCGTACTACATATTGAAGTCGACGAGTTCAAAGAGCTTTTTATAAGGATTGGTCGCACCAGTACAGAGAGGATTCTCGACAAGGTCGCCAATGTTATTTGCAGCGAAATAGACGCGGATGGTTCAGTGGCACGTGTTGGACTCTCGAGCTTTTCGGCATCTCAGCCGGACACCGACTCGGATCAGGGAATTTTAATTGCACGCCGAATAGGAAAAGCGATCAGTAACTTCCGGGTGAAACTTAAGGGACGCGTCTTACCTGTGAGCGTTTCGTCGGGTATCTGTAGGTCGACCAGGGTGCCTCCGCAGACTCGGCGGTGGTACTGGAAATAGCCCTGGAAGCAAGAGGACACTCGATCGCCAAGGGCTTAAGCCAGGTTTCCTCCATCAGCCTGCACGACTACCAGAAGAAAGCCCGACTACACAGCGACCATACCATCTCTATCGACGAAGTGCTTAAGGAACTTCGTACTGGCTGGGTAACCGGAGTCGAGGAGCGCATGGGATTTATACTCAACGAGCTAAAGCCCATCTTTACCCTGATGACTGATGCGGAAAAAGAGCGCTTTATAACCAAGGCATAGCTCTATCAGAACTAGAATCGCGATTCCGTTATCCAGACATCCATTCGTGCTGTACTCGTCTCAAAGTCCGCATCCACCATTGCATCCGAACTACCCTGCGCGGCAAGCGCAGCCTTGAGTCCATGCAGCGACCAGACATTGTGGGGGTGGTCTGCCAGTTCTGTTCGATATTCCTGCTCTGCCTCAGCGTAGCGTTGCGCTTCCATCAGCGCAGCACCGAGCCAGTGGCGGGCCGCGTACGGGATTGGTTCGGGCTCGTCATAGGGTTGCTGGTCATCCAGTTCAGCGGCGCGCTGAAATGCAGCAATGGCACCATTCAGGTCACCTGCCTGAAGAAGAATCTCACCTTCGAGGATGGCAGCAGACAAGCCCATAAGCTGGCTGATTTTGTGGAAGCGAAATTTCGCTGATTGATTTTCAGTCAGGGCCTGCACCTTCGCAAGGTACTCATTCGCCAGGCCCGGATCCCCGTTGCGTACAGCTGCATAACCCTGGGCAAAATCCCAGTAGCCCCCCGGGACTTTTCCTTCCGGCCGAGAAGTGACTTGCGGAATCTCATCGAAACGACCGAAGCGCAACAAGGTCAGCACCTGGTACATGCTGTTGTTGCTGAGTTTCGCATAATCTTTACCCGCCTGCGTTGCGACGGCGCCCTGGCCATCCATCGATGCAGCGAACAGCAGCATGTGCAGATTATGTGTGGGTCCATAGGAAAAACCCTGGTTCTTCGTCGCCTTTAAATCCGAATGTGTGGCAGCCATGTTGGCCCGTACTGATTTACCCCAGTAGCCCACCTCATTCCAGGTGTGAGATGGCATGTGCTGAATATGGCTTGCAACCGGAATTGCCGCACCCAGGAAGTCTGCACATTCGAGGGCGAGATCAGGTCTCTGACTCGATTCCGTTGCATGGATGTACAGGTGGCAGGCACCTGGATGTTTGTTATTTTCTGCCAGCACTCCCCGCAACACACTATGAAGGTGAATAAGATCCGGGTCTTCAATATCTCGATGACCGAGCCTTTCCTCAAGTAAAAACAGCGACACAGCGTAAACGACGGCTACATCCTGATGGTCAGGATATTTCTCGTATACAACCTTCATGCGTTCGGCGAACCCTTCGTCGACCGGACGTCGATCATCCGGATCATAGTCAGCGGGATACCGATCCCGAGCGGCCATAATCAGGTCGCGTTCCAGTTCAGTGGCATTGCCGGAAAGCTTCACCGCTTTTTCAATGGCATCATGGGCATAGGGCGCCTTTTGCTGACTCATGCCGCCATTGAGAAAAGAACCCAGTGCGAATGCCTCACCCCAATAGCACATGGCGCAGTCGGGATCTATGAGCCGAGCCTGACGAAAACTTCTCGCCGCGTCATTAACGCCGTAGGCGTAACGCATTTGCAAACCCTGTTTAAAGTAATTCTGCGCCATGTCGCTGTTGGTGGTAATCACCCAGGTGTGAGGTCCCAGGGCAGCAGGAATATAATCGATGGGTTTTTGAAAGACAGAGACATCGTCACTGCCCATGTTCATACCAGCATGAGCGTCGGGTTTTTCTTTCATGCCGGTACAGGCTGCTAACCCCAGGGCAAGGCACAACAATAAGACAAAATCTTTCATTTTACTTTGGGATTCCGGGTCAAACCATCATCTGTTCTGAAGCATAACCCCGGCAAGATTCCCGGTAGGCTCTCCATCCTGCATAAAGACCTGGCCATTCACCAACGTGGTCTGATATCCACTGGCACGCTGTACATAACGCCCCGCTCCATGAGGAAAGTCATAGACATATTCCGGCAACCCCAAATCAAGTTGCTCAAGGTTGATCACATTGACGTCGGCATACATTCCAGGGGCAAGTGTGCCACGTTCTTTAATGCCAAAAATAGCAGCCGTGTCTGACGTCCAACGGCGAATGGCATCTTCGATCGATAACAGGCCTCTTTCCTTCACCCAGTACTTAAGCAGCCATGTTGGCTGGCTGGCATCCATTATCTGACCAACATGAGCGCCAGAATCAGCAAGGCCCATGGCAACAACCGGCTGTTTCAGCATGGATTCAACCGCTTCCATGCGCTGGTTCAGGAACGAAAAGGTAAATACTGCCTTGCCGTCGGTTTCAAGGCTGATATCCATAAATGCGGTGACGGGATCGACACCCCTTTGCCGTGCATGTTCTGCGAGCGACGCTGACGGGTCCATGTCGTAACGTACCTGTTCTGGCAGCAGAACGAATAACTTTTCCAGGTCCAATTGGATTTCATCCAGATTGACGTCGTCAAGCAGTCTTTGCCGCTCATCCTTATCAGCAAGGATTGCGAGTTTTTCTTCTGCCGATAATTTTTTCAGGGCGCGCCAGGCAGGGAATGCATCAAACGGTGTTCGGTGCAGAAAGGCCATTAACGAACCAATCCCTCTCGACGTTGTTTGTGGCCTGAGTTTTGCGCCACTGGCATTTTCCTCTTCTGAAAAATCAATGACGGACTGGTATAACCGGGGCCGACGATCACTCTGGGTAAGGCCAAAAGTTATGTTGACATCGTTCTGACGTGACAATTCACCCATCCAGGCGATTTCAGCACGGGTGTTATCGAGTTGCTGGTTATCACGTTCGCCTAATCTTGCCGCCGCTTCAAACACACCTCGACCGGCTTTACCCATCACCTCACCAATCGCCAATAACTCTTCCGGCTGGGCGTAGGTGCCTGGCACTGGTCTGCCATCAGGAATCTTATGCATAAAGGTTCTTGAGGTAGAAAACCCAAGTGCGCCCGCATCAATGGCCTCTTCTACCAGCACTTTCATTTTCTGAATATCCTCCTCCGTGGCTGGCGCTTCATCGAGGCTGCGCTCTCCCATGGCGTGGTAGCGTACTGCGCAATGGCCTACCATACCGCCCACATTTACACCCTTTGCCATTTGATCAATCGAAGCAAGATATTCACCGTAGGTTTCCCAATTCCAGGGTAAACCTGTTTGAATGGCTTTTTTGGGGATATCCTCGACGGACTCCATGAGTTCAGCCAGGTACTCCCGATCCTCGGGTTTGCAGGGTGCAAAACTAACGCCGCAATTACCCATGACGACCGATGTAACGCCGTGATAACAGCTTGAAGAGGCAATTGGATCCCAGGCTAACTGGGCATCCAGGTGAGTATGAATATCAACAAAGCCTGGCGTCACGTAGGCACCCTGTGCATCTATTTCTTTTGCGGCAGACCCCGTGATCTCGCCAATAGCAGCAATTCGATCACCCTTGATTGCAACGTCTGCCTTGCGGGGGACGGCGCCTGTACCGTCAACCACTGTTCCATTTCTGATCACGATATCGTAGTCCATCTGCCTTTCCTCTTGTTGGGATTACTTTTTTTCATTTTTCAATACCGTGTTATCTACCAAATTCAGGGTGGTGTCAAACTCAACACCAGGCATTCACAGAGACCCCGCCGACCGGATCATCATTGCCACCACAAAAGAACTGGATTGCCCATTGGTAACCGCCGACGCAAGAATCGGGTGCTACGGGTTTATTGAAATTATTTGGTAAACCCATCAATCCGGCATGTTATGGTGTTTGCAGAGGCTTAATAGAAGGTAGAAAAACGGGAGTATCACATGCCAGAGACTCTTGACGCCAGGTTGCGCATTGGCGTCTGCTACGATTTTCGCAATCCACCGGATTCCGGCGTTTCCGATCAACACCTCTATGCAGAAATCATGGAACAGGTGCAATGGCTGGATCGCATCGGCGCGGACCTGGTCTGGTTTACGGAGCATCATTTTGTTGACGATGGTTACCTGCCAAGCTGGATACCGGTGGCCGCGGCGATGGCAGCAGTAACCAGTCATGTTCGATTCGGAACCGATATCTGCCTGATGCCATTTAATCACCCTATTCGCCTGGCTGAGGACCTGGCCGTGCTGGATAACCTGTCGGGTGGGCGGGTCGAGTTAGGTTTGGGAATGGGCTACGCGCCCCATGAATTTCGTGGCTTTGGCTTCCCGGTGGGTCGACGGGTGTCGTTGATGAATGAAGGGATCGAGGTCCTGCAACACTGCTTCAGCGGTGAACGGTTCAGCTATCACGGCAAACGTTATCAATTTGAAGATGTAATTATTACACCAGGTTATGTTCAGGCCGGGGGACCACCCCTGTGGATCGCCGCCATGTCAGAAGCCGGTGCCCTGCGCGCAGCCCACTACAATACCAATTTTTTGCCGCAGGGATTGAAGAAGAAATCTTTTGATCCCTGGGTAGACGCATTGAACAAGGCTGGGCGTAACGTGGCAGATTATCGCATCGGTATTATTCGCAGCATCCTGGTGACCGATGATCGAAATACCGACTGGCCAGTGATCCGGGCTGCCGAGAAATACCGTATGCAACTCTACCAGCGTTTTTTTAAGGAGAGTGGTGAGGGCTTTGGAGATCGGGGTGAGCCGGTACCCCAGACGTGGATAGTGGGTAACGTTGACGAATGTGTTGATCAGCTTAAGGCTTTTATCAGCGACTTCGGCATTACGGATATTGTCAGCATGGCTGTCCCACCCGGGCTCAGGGCCGAGCAAATGACAATGAGCCTGGAAAAACTGTTTCAGGAAGTCGTGCCAAGGTTAAAGCAGGAACTGACGGAGGAAGCGTTATGAGTTACGCGGGCGAAAAGTTGATACTTGATGCAGACAGCCACCTGATGGAATTGCCGGACTTTTTGTCACGTCATGCAGACCCGGCGGTTCGGGATCTGATGCCATCATTTGAATTCGAGCGCCTGACTGTCGAAGGTGTCAGGTTTGGAGGCGATGCCCCGGAACATCCTCCGGAAACCGTTGAGACGCTAATATCCCTTGGCGACAGAATAACCTGGGGTCCGAAATGGCACGACGCCCTGGGTTCGTTTAACGGCGGGGAACGCGCTATTGCGCTGAATCTGCTTGGTTTCAAACGCCAGGTAATCTTCTCCAGCTTCTGTGCCGGTAAGGTGTTCGACTGTGAGGAGTCCCTGCGATACCCAACGGCCCGTGCCCACAACAGTGCAATGGCAGAGTTCTGTTCGGCAGATCCTAGGTTGTTCGGGGTCGCCATGGTAACACTGGATGACCCTGCCGCTGCAGTGTTGGAAATCAAGCAGTGTATTAAGGAAGGACTGAAATCTGTCTGGATTCCTGCCCGGGCGCCGGGTGGGCGCTCACCGGGCCACTCTGCTCATGATCCCATCTGGCGATTGCTGTCAGAGAACAGCCTGCCGTTTCTGCTGCATGTTGGCAGCAGCACTTTGAGTATTGCTGACGAATGGATGAACGATGGCTTCTCCGAGCGACAAAGTGCCAGGGGTCGCGCCGAGGTCATTGGTTCAAAAGACCTGACGGTTATTTTTCAGGACACGTTACGATTTTTGTCAGTACTGGTGCTTGACGGCGTCCTCGAAAAATTTCCTGATCTGCGTGGTGGAGCGATTGAAATCGGTGCCGGTTGGGTACCGGATATGATCAGGCGACTCGACCATGCCGCAGACATCTGGAAGAAATCCGAGCCACATCTGGCAACTATGAAGCGCAAGCCATCGGAACAGATTCGCCAGCAATTGCGCTTTACTCCCTACCCCTTCGAAGATGTAGGCATGCTGATTGAGCAATCGAATCCCGACCTGTATCTGTTTTCATCGGACTATCCGCACGCTGAAGGCGGCCGTGATCCCATTGGCCGATTTTCCAAATCTCTCATGCACCATAGCCAGGATACACAAGATGCTTTTTTTCAGCATAATTTCAGAACCCTTTACCCCCATGTAGAATGACATATTGACACTTTAACGTTATAACGCTAAAAAGTTCATCGCCATTCGGCACCAGGGATATCATGGGGATTCTAACGTCAGCTACGAGACCCTGCTAAAAGACCTGAAGAAACATGGCAAAATATGAGCTTCGATTTAAAAAATCGATTGCCAAAGACTTAAGAAAGATACCCAGCCAGGATGTAAAAAGAACACTCGATCGAATTAATCTACTGGCGGAAAACCCACGAGGGCCCGGTTGTATCAAAAATTGCCGGTGACAGCCGATATAGAGTTCGATATGGTGTTTATCGGATTCTCTATCAGATTGCCGACAACGAATTGATTATCTTCGTTGTGAAGGTGGCACATAGATCAAAAGTCTGCAGGGCAATCTGATACTAACAAGCCGCTATGCGTTGTCTAGTGTTCCAGTTTAGCGGCTTCCAAAGCAGCTTCAGCCTTGCGATCAGCAATAGCTTTTTGAATCTCGGCAAGCCTCTGCCGGTTAATCTTGTATCGGCCATAGAAGAACATTGATGCCAGGCCGGGCACCATGGCCATGGGTCCATACACAAGACCTAATTCAAAAATGGTCTCTGTTGCTATCTCGCCCGGGGCGGCCTTCGCTGGAAATTCAATAATATCAAGGGCAACGCCTCCAATCAGGTGTCCCACGGCAGAGGTGGATTTAGCGAAAAAGGTTCGTGCGGAATAGAAAAGTCCTTCCTGCCGCCTGCCAGTGGCAAGTTCATGTTCGTCAGCGAGATCGGCTAACGCCGACATCACGGAGATATTGAGGATACTGCCTGAGGCGTAACTGAAAACTGAGATAAAGACAAGAACAACGATGAGATAAGCAAAGCTATTGGTGGGGAAAATACCCAACAGGCGCAGGTTAACCGCAAGCGCGCCAAAGAAAGCCAAACCCACTACCGAGAAAATGATGCTGTTGCGCTTGTCTATACGCCGGTGCAGGCGGGTTGTTTGGGTAAACCCAATCACGTAACCGGTGATAGAACCCAGGACGTAGAAACGCAACTGGGCGGGCTCAAGCTCCCAGAAAAAGGTCCCCATATGCAAATTCAGTGTTTCATGCACACCCAACATCAAAGCGAGCAGAAAAAAGCCCAACAGCAAATTCAGGTAATTGCGATTGGAGACGACCGAAAATATTTCTTTAAACACAACGACAACGCCAAAGGGTGGTTGATCTGCGGGTGGCTGAGGTAGGTATGGAATCTTGTCTCGGGTAAACCAGGCACAAATCAGAATCGTTATGGAGATAAAAAACGCAGCGAACGTCCCAAAAACAGGGTAGGCATGGGAATTTAACAGCCCGTTGGCAAATTCCTCTGATGGCCCAAAGAACCAGGTCAGCGCGATCCAATAGATTGATGCCCCACCGATAAAGCCAAAGAAGTTGTTGTACCCCATGATCGTTGAGCGCTCATGGTAATCCTTGGAAAGCTCAGCGCCGAGAGCAAGATGGGGTACCGCATACAGTGTTAACAACGTGCGCAATAACACCGTGAATCCACAAAACCAGAAGAACAGTGCATATCCCTCCAACCCCTTGGGTGGGGAAAATATTAAAAAGAAGACAACACCCAACGGCACAGCCGTTAAAAACAGGAAGGGGTGTCTGCGACCCAGTTTCGATTTGAACCGGTCAGAAATTGTCCCCATCAATGGATCAGTGATAGCATCAGAGAAAAGGGCAATCGTCACGGCCAGGCCAGCCAGGGTACCGGAAAGACCCAACACCTGGTTGTAATAAAAAAATACGAATGTGTTAAAGGAGACGTTGGTGATCGCCTCTCCGGAGGCGCCCAGACCAAACACGGTTTTGGTGAAGACACTGACCGGAGGTGCATTCAAAGGCGGTGCGACGTCCGCTTGACCCGGTTCACTATTCATATCTGAATTCGAAAGCGGTACTCATGTCAGGACTGCCTGTTAGGGTCTGCTTCGCATCGTAGCACAATTTTTGGCGTATGCTATGGCGCTGCCATCATCATGAAGTCGACAACCGCTTTCAACTGTTCATCGCTGCATTCATCGCACAACCCTCGGGACGGCATTTCACCGATACCTTCGAAGGTGTTAAGGTAAATTTCCTCCTTTCCATAGCTCAATGGCTCTTCCCAATCAGATTTAACACCCGGTCTGGGGGCACCATGAACACCCTCTCCATGACAGACGATACAGGTCTGGACATATATAAGCCCCACATCTGTGGATGTATCTGACTCGGATCCGGGCTCTGATCCGAAAAGCGAAAAACTCTGTGCCATCAAAGCGATATACAGTAAGACCGGTTTGACCGTCGAACTGACTCTTAGCAATTTCTTTCCCGTCGGTTGCTTTCTGGGTGAGAATCACATACAAACATGACTCATCAAGAAGACGCAAGTGAAGACGCCAGTATGAAGTTAGTGCTAACGGCTATTCTGTGCCTGCTTACAGCAGCGTGCAGCACCCCATCCAACACACCATCCGCCAACCAGACCAGCCAAGCACCGAACCCGACCCCGGTCAGTGGTGACTGGCCAACCTACGCAAATGATCCTGGCTCTTCAAAATATTCTGCCCTGTCGCAGATAAACAAAGACACGGTACAGGATTTAAAACTCGCCTGGGTGTGGGAATCTGCCGATCAGGCATTGATCGCAAAAAACAACAAGATGATGGCATTAGGATTCAAGAGTACGCCCATTAAGATTGCTGATGTACTGTATATCAGCACCTCCCTCGGCCAGGTCGCAGCGATTGATGCGGCAACCGGTGAAGAACGCTGGGTTTTCGACACCAAAACCTACGACATCGGCAGGCCAACAAATCTCGGCTTCAATCATCGTGGCGTTGCCTACTGGTCCGATGGCAAACAACAAAGAATCCTCATGCCTACCAACAACGCCTACCTCTGGTCTCTGGATGCCGTCACAGGCAAAGCCGATCTTTCTTTTGGCGAAAACGGCAGGGTCGACTTAACCCAGGAACTAGGTCGACCGGTAGATCGCAAACATTACAGTGTAATTTCAGCACCCATGATCGTCGGCGATACCGTCGTCGTCGGCTCTTCTATTTGGGACCGGCCAAAAAACAAACAGGCACCACCTGGCCATGTTCGTGGCTTCGATGTAAAAACCGGTGAACAGATCTGGATATTCCATTCGATTCCCCAGGCGGGTGAAGCTGGCAACGAAACCTGGGAAGACGATTCGTGGAAGTATACCGGCAATGCAAACGTCTGGACGGTAATGAGCGCTGACCTTGAATTGGGCTACGTTTACCTGCCCTTTGGTACGTCAACTAACGATTATTACGGGGGGCACCGATTGGGAGACAACAAGTTCGCAGAAAGCCTCGTCTGTCTGAACGCCGCAACCGGGGAGCTTGTCTGGCACTTTCAGATGGTGCATCACGGCTTGTGGGACTATGACTTGCCCGCAGCACCTAACCTGGTTGATATTACCGTTGACGGAAAGGCCATAAAAGCTGTCGCCCAGATATCAAAACAGGCGTTTGTATATGTCTTTGATCGCGTCACCGGCGAACCCGTGTGGCCTATTGAAGAACGCCCCGTACCAGCCAGTGACGTACCCGGTGAACGTGCAGCGTTAACCCAGCCCTTTCCAACCAGGCCTGCGCCATTCGATTTACAGGGTATATCGGATGATACCCTGATCGACTTTACCCCTGAGCTTCGCGCTGAGGTGCTGGAGCTGATCAGCCAATATGCCTACGGAGAAATTTTTACACCGCCAACACTAAGAGGCACGATTCAACTGCCTGGCCATGGTGGTGGCGCCAACTGGTTCGGCGCAGCGTTTGATCCAGAGACATCGATGTTCTACATCCCTTCCCATACAGCACCGATCATCGCGAAGCTGGTGGAAGCAGAAGATTCTGACATGCGTTACACCGTTAGCCGTATTGGGCGCGTTCGTGGCCCCCAGCGACTACCGATTACCAAACCGCCGTATACGCGCATCAGTGCTATCAACCTCAACACGGGTGAATATACCTGGGTCAAACCGAACGGCGAAGGCATGCGACAGCAGATTATCGATATGGGCTTGCCTGATCCCGGCCCTGTAGGTGCGCGTCGGTCTTCCGGACCCTTATTGACAAAGTCTCTGCTATTTATTGCCATTCGGGATGAAAAACCGCTACTGCGTGCGCTGGACAAACAAACCGGCCAACTCGTTCACCAGATTGAACTCCCGGCTAATCCTGCCGGGACACCCATGACCTATATGGTGGGTGGAAAGCAATACATCTCACTAGCGATCGGCTCGAGGGCTGATGCTAAACTGGTGACCTATGCCCTGCCTGCAAACAACTGAAGCCTGCACTTTAATGCTAAGAAAAGGAGCTACTATGAAAAATTTACTCGGTCTGTCACTTGCGTTATTGATGATCAGCAACGTCTTCGCTCATGGTGTAATCAGTACTACCCGGTATCCTACAGAAGACCGGAACATACAATTCCCGGATACCGAGCATTTTAGAACCCTGGTGTTGGATCCACATACACATTCAACCTTCTCCGACGGACATGTCTGGCCCGATGTGCGGATCGCAGAAGCCTTGCGCGATGGACTCGATGCCATCGCGATTACCGAACACCTGGAATACCAGCCCCATCTCGCAGATCTGCCCCACCCCGACAGAAACAGGGCCCATGAAATTGCCGAGAACGCTAACGGGGAGAATGACCTGATGGTTATCAAGGGATCAGAAATTACCCGTCAGTTTCCAGCCGGACATATCAACGCCATATTCATATCCGACGCCAATAAATTACTGGATAACTTTGTCCCGGAGGACCCGTCAGACACGACCGCTTATTACAAAAAGACCGGTGAGTGGCCCGCGCAGAACGCAGTTGACGCTGCCAATGAACAAGGCGCATTTTTGTTCTGGAATCACGCCTGGTGGAGCCGGGACTTCCCCAACGGGATTCCCCTGGCGCCAAAATTCCACAAACAAAACGCGCGCAAGCACCTGATCCACGGTATCGAGATTGCCAACGGCGCAAGCTACTCCGAAGAAGCGTTCCAGATTGCACTGGATCTGAAATTGACCCTGATTGGCGTGTCTGACATTCATGGCCTGATTGACTGGGATTACAAACCCCACGAAGGCGGTCACCGCCCGGTAACCCTGGTACTCGCCAGGGAAAGAACCCAGGCATCACTCCGTGAAGCCTTGTTCGATGGCCGAACGATTGTCTGGTTCAAGAATCTGCTGATCGGTCACCAGGAGAATATGCAGGAGTTGCTGTCTGCATCGCTGAAAATTACCAGTGCCACTTATTCCGGGAAATCTGAAATCCTGACGATCGAGGTCGAGAATAACTCTGATGTTGATTTCCAGTTACGCAACACCGGTAAATACACTTTTATCCTCAGCGCAGATATTGTAGAAATAGCACAACACGACACCACGAAGATCATGATAAAAACCGGCAAGCGTATCGATGACATCAAACTGAATTTTGAAGTGCTGAATGCGCTGGTAAAGCCCAAGAAATATGCGAAGTTCAGTATGTCGTCGGATACGGAGGTGATTGAATAGGGGAAACTTAACGGAGCATACGCACCTTAAACGTCCGCCCCTTTATTTTCCCACCCTTCAACCTGGTCAGGGCCTCGTTGGCTACGCCTCGCTTTATCGCTACATAGGCATGCAAGCTGAATATATCAATCTTGCCGACATCGTCGCTTTTCAACCCGGCATCACCGGTTAACGCGCCAAGGATGTCACCAGGCCTTAGTTTGTGTTTACGGCCCCCGTCAATCTGCAGGGTAGTCATGGCGGGTTTAAACGCGAGGTCAGCAGACACATCCAGGTCCGTTAGCTTTTCAAGATTGCTGTCAAACCCACGGTAGTCTTCAATGGCGGCGACCCGATATCGTTCATTGGCAGCAAACAGGTTGAGCGCCAAACCGGTATTGCCAATTCGCCCGGTTCGTCCGATTCGATGGATATGCACCTCCGGGTCACGGGTAACTTCATAATTAATCACGGCATCCAGGTCCTTGATGTCCAGGCCTCGGGCGGCGACATCAGTTGCAACAAGCGCCGAGCAACTGCGGTTGGAGAAACGCAGCAATACCTGGTCCCTGTCTCGTTGATCCAGGTCACCGTGAATCGCTAACGCAGACAGACCTTCATCGGCAAGATAGTCGGCGACCAACTGGCACTCTTTTTTCGTGTTGCAGAAAATCAAAGTCGACGTCGGTTGGTAGTGCTTCAGCAGCGCAGAAAGTCCCTGCTTGCGATTGGACTTGTCGATTTCAAAAAAATGTTCCGTGATTGTGGAGGCCGCATGTACCGTTTCGCCTTTTACGGTGACGGGATTATGAAGATATTGCTCAGCCATGGATTGGATGCTGTCCGGGTAAGTCGCTGAGAAGAGGAGTGTCTGGCGGTGATCTGGCATCGTTTTGATGATCGATGAAATATCTTCCGAAAATCCCATGTCCAGCATTCGATCCGCCTCGTCCAATACCAGGGTTTTGAGGTGATTCAATTTCAGCGTCTTTTTAAGCAGGTGTTTCAGGATTCGGCCCGGTGTACCAACAACAATATGTGCTCCATATTCCAGCGAGCCTATTTGTGGGCCGATGGAAACCCCACCGCAGAGCGTGACGATTTTTACATTTTCTATCTGGCGGGCCAGTCTGCGCAATTCCTTACTGACCTGGTCGGCCAATTCCCGGGTCGGGCACAGTACCAGGCACTGCACTTGAAAACTTCTTCTATCCAGTTTCTCCAGCAACCCCAGACCAAACGCCGCTGTTTTGCCAGAACCTGTCTTTGCCTGGGCTATAACGTCTCGACCCTTGAGGATTTCCGGCAGGCTCTTCGCCTGGATTTCGGTCATTTCAACGTAATCGAGAGACACCAGATTGTCCAGCAGCGACCTGGAAAGTGAGAGATTGGAGAATGATGATTTGGTCAAGAGGCCTCTGATCACAAGGGAAGTCGGGTTCCTTTAAGGGCAGTATTATAGCAGCTATTGGTATATTCTCCCTCTCGCACCACTATTCCTGAAAGGAAACCTCACTCGATGAACTCATGGATTTCGCATCAATCCGCTATGGCATTTGTACTATCGGCACTGGTATTACTTCATTTTGCTGCCGCGCCGGTATTGTCTGCTGACGCATTAGAAGACAAAGAAGCGGAGACACCCAAATGGGACGTCTCTTCGCCCAACTACAGTGTTGAGCCTCAGTCAGCGAAGATCGATGTCGACCAGGGTACCTGGATGAGCCTGGATGTTTCACCGGATGGGAAACAAATCGCATTTGACCTGCTGGGGGATATTTACCGGATTCCATTTGAAGGCGGCAAAGCAGAAGCACTTCTTTCCGGCCATGCCTGGGAAATTCAGCCTCGTTTCAGCCCCGATGGGACTTCAATAGCCTTCACCTCAGACCGCGCAGGCGGAGACAATATCTGGGTAATGGCCCTGGATAGCGGCGACGTCAAACAAGTTACCCATGAAAATTTTCGACTGTTGAACAATCCCAGCTGGAGCCCCGATGGTGACTACCTTGCAGCCCGCAAACACTTTACGACATCTCGCTCATTAGGTTCCGGTGAGATCTGGTTGTTCCATGTCAACGGCAGTGAGGGCGCCACAGGTGTTCAAGTCGTTGAACTGCCAGACCCTACGTTCCAAAAAGAACTGGGCGAACCCACGTACGCACCCGATGGCAAGACAATTTACTACTCCCAGAACAGTACACCGGGTAACACCTTTATCTATCGACAGGACAGCAACAAAGAAGTCTTCCAGATCAGGAAAGTTAATCTTGAAACCGGAGAAAAGCTCAAAGTAGTGGGCGGTCCCGGTGGCGCGGTGCGCCCAACGCCATCGCCGGATGGTCAGTATCTTGCTTATATCAAGCGGGTTCGCGCCACCTCCCGATTGTTTATGATGGATCTCAATACCGGGGAAGAAACCATGCTGGTGGATCAGATGGACCTGGATTTACAGGAGACCTGGGCAGTACAGGGTGTTTATCCGAATATGGACTGGACGCCGGACAGCCAACAGATTGTGTACTGGGCAGACGGCAGAATCTGGCGTATTGATATCGACACCAGGAAAATCAGCAACATCCCGTTTCAAGTGACTGATACTCGCGTTGTTTACCCGGTCCCAAGGTTTCCCATCGAGGTCGCACCGGCGTCATTCGATACCCGCATGGTGAGATTCGCGCGGCATTCGCCTGATAATAAATCCGTCGTTTTTGAGTCCCTGGGCAAGCTGTATATCAAACAGGGTAACAGGGTACCCGTGCGGTTGACTGGCGATGACAACGGATTCGAACTTTATCCTGCCTGGTCACCAAAGAGCGACAAAATTTACTTTATCCGCTGGAACGACCAGGAACTGGCAACGATCCGCAGCATCAGTGTTCGTGGTGGAACCCGCACCAAAGCCCCCAGCAAACAGTTGAATGTTGAGCGTGGTCAGTATGCAGAGTTATCCCTATCTGCTGACGGTGAAACATTGGCTTACCGAAAATTGGCCGGGCACCCCTTGAGAAACCCGCAATGGGGACAGGAACCGGGAATCTACCTGCTGGATGTCAAAACCCGCAAGGCGAGTTTTGTTTCCCGAAGGGGCGTCTCACCCCAACTGACACAGGGCAAGGTTTTCGTCCTCGAAAGAAAAAGCCCCAGCGGCCGCGGCAGCGACACCTCGAAAACCAAATTACTGTCGATGACCCGGGATGGGCTCGATATCAGAGAAATTTCGGATAGTGAGTTTGCCACAGACATCAAATTGTCCCCGGACCGCAAGCACATCGCTTTTCTCGAAAACTTCCACGTGCACGTATCGACGTTTCCGAGAACAGGTAAAAGCATCAGTGTTGGTCCAACACAGAAGAGCCTGCCCACACAGCGTGTGAGCAAGATTGGCGGCGCGTATATGAACTGGTCCGCTGATTCATCGAGACTGAGCTGGTCTGTTGGGCCTGAGTTAAAAACAGTTTTGGTCAATGATATTCTGTTCAGCGAAAAGCAGGCAGAAAAAACTGACGACGAGGCTGATACTGCAACAAGCATCAATTTATCTCAAACCATAGCGACCGATTTACCCAAGGGGCAGTTAGCCCTCACCGGGGCGCGAATCATTACCATGAACGAAGATCGCCGGGTCATTGAAAACGGCACCATGCTGATTTCCGGCAATCGCATTACTGCGATCGGCGCGATGAGTGAAATTCAGATCCCAGACAGCGCAACGACAGTTGAACTCCAGGGTAAAACCATCGTACCGGGATTTATTGATGCACACGCACACGGACCTTATGCATCAGGTGATATTATCCCACAGCAAAACTGGAGCGCTCTGGCGCACCTTGCACTGGGTGTTACCACGGTTCACGACCCTTCGAGCCCTGCTACCAGTGTTTTTGCTGCTTCGGAATACGCCCGGGCAGGTGAAATCCTGGCACCACGAATTTATTCAACGGGTAATATCGTTTACGGGGCGAAGAGTACTTCCTGGTCACCCGTTGATTCCCTGGATGACGCCTTAAGTCATATCAGACGACTGAAAGCACAAGGCGCCGTTAGCATCAAGAACTATAACCAGCCTCGACGCGATCAGCGCCAACAAGTGATAGAAGCTGCGAGGCTGGAAGGCATAATGACCGTTGCCGAAGGCGGCTCGTTATTTCAGTTGGATATGAACCTGATTGCCGACGGCATCACCGGTATTGAACACAATGTGCCCACCTTGAAGATGTATGACGACGTCACCCAGCTCTGGCAGCAAACCACAGCGGCCTACACACCCACACTCGTGGTTACCTATGGTGGTCTAACTTCTGAAGACTACTTCTACCAGCATACCGAAGTCTGGAAGCATCCAATCCTCGCCAATTTTGTGCCACCCACTATTCTGCAGCCACGTTCTGTGAGGCGGCCAATGGCGCCGGAAAGCGATTACCGGGATGACGACTCGGCTGCCGCCGCCAGGGTATTGCTGGAAGCCGGTGTGCTGGTGAACACAGGTGCCCACGGCCAAAGAGAGGGACTCGGAACCCACTGGGAAATGTGGAGTTTCGTCCGCGGTGGTATGTCACCCATGCAGGCACTCTCCGCAGCGACCATCAACCCGGCAATTAACCTGGGAATGGCTGCAGACATTGGTTCACTGGAACCGGGTAAATTGGCGGATATGGTGATTATCAATGCCAATCCCCTGGAAGACATTCGCAACACTGATCAATTGAGCCATGTGGTGCTGAATGGTCGGGTGTACCAGGCAGATACGCTGAAGGAAGTTACCACCGGCAATAAAACGCTGAACCCATTTTGGTGGCAGACAACAACCCAGGGAAGCATAAGATAATTGATTTTGGTCAACGACGCACAAGCCGAATTTGATAAACTTTAGCACTTTCCTGGCCACTTTCTGGATGATTAACAATGACCGGTCGCTATAAAAATATTCTGGTTCCCCTGAATTTCTCTGAGCAGAATGACAAGGCGCTTGAGGCAGTTGCAGACATAATAGGCGATGTGCACGTCACGCTGACACTGATGCACGTCATTGAACCGATAAGTGTGTCGGATGATTCTGAAACTGCGGACTTCCTCAGCCAGTTAAGAGATAACGCGCAAGAGGCGTTACAGGAACGCAAGAAGAGGTTTGAAGGCCTTGATGTTGCCGTCACCTGCGAGAACCGGGTAGGAAATCGAACCAGGGAGCTGATCACCTATGCAGACGACAACAATGTTGATCTCATCGTTTTGAGTTCCCATCCGCTTCGAGGTAGTGAGCCCAGTAAGTTTGTAGCGAGTATCAGCTATCAGGTTGCTGTTCTTGCGAACTGTGCGATACTACTGCTCAAATGACATGTAGTATTCCCGAAGCTGACGCGCCACTAGAAATATGTTGGGATAAAGTGGGTGTGCCGCATATTTTTGCCAGCACCGTTGAAGATGCTTTTCGTGGAATGGGTTACGCCTGCGCCAGTGAACGATTGTGGCAATTGCATTTAAGCAACCTGTTCGCCACCGGAACCGCCGCAAGTGTCATGGGAGAGCGATTTGTTACCCAGGATCTGATGCACAAGGCTTTTCACGTCCCCGCATACAACCTGCCAGACTCCCCCGGTGACTACATCGTTGATGCTTACCTGCAAGGTGTCAACGCTTACATAGCCAACCTGGACGAGGTGCCGCCGGAGTTTGTCAAGGCCGGAACAGAGCCAAGAATGGTAACCCGGCATGATGTTGCCTCCCGATACCGGTTCACCGGATGGTTTCAGCAAAAAACCTGGCTTGAGAAAATTTATCTCGGCAAGCTGATGGCCCTCCACGGTATAGACTGGTTCAAAAACAACGCCAGGCGATTTTCAGTTGAAGATGCAGAATGTATAGAAATGCTAAAAGATGAGCTGTTGCAGCTCGATATCAATATCGCCCATCTGCTATTCCCTGTCGTACCAGGCCTGGCACAGGGATCGACACCGGCATCATCACCAGGCCTAAGTGGCAGCAACAACTGGGCAATTGCAGCTGAACTCTCGGCTTCTGGCTACCCCATGCTGGCAACCGACCCCCATCAACCCCATGGTATTCCAAACACTTTCTTTTATTCCCACTTAAGCGCACCCGGACTTACTGCGTTCGGCGCGAGTTTCCCCGGTGTGCCCTATTTTATGATGGGTTTCAACCAGGATCTCGCCTGGGGTTTGACCACCGGTTGTGTAGATACGTACGATGTATTTATTGAAAAAGACGTCCCCCAGATCAGACAAACCTACGAAGTTGAAGTCGCCAATGAGCCCGGCCGAAGATTCACAATCAGCAGATCGGGTCATGGGCCCATTCTGGAGTCTTTGACCGATGCCCTTGGCATTACTAAATCAATCGAACGGTCCTCAGTCACTGCCCTGGATTGGGTGATGCGGGATAAACCCACATCTGCAGGCGCTCTCGCGTTACTGCCGTTGGCCAGGAACAGCGAAGAGTTTGGTGCCCATCTTTTTGAGAACGATGTCTGCCCGCTGGTGAACAACATCATCTGCGTCGATCGAAACAACGACATGCGCCGTTTTATGGCCACAACCATTCGTAAACGTCAGGGCGTCACAGGCATCGTCCCGCTACCGGGGTGGAAAGAAGAATACTTCTTTGATACCAGCCTGGCAGAAGAATTGCTGGTTGAGCACAATCCTGATTCAGGCTACACCCTGACTGCTAACAACGACACCATGGGCGACCGGGGCGCTTATCCGCTGCATAACTACCCGGCGCACGATGCCAGAGCGAGACGAATAGAACAGTTGCTGATCGAGGCAAAGTCCGGAATCAGCGTAGAGGATTTTACTGCGATGCAACTTGACCTGTTGGATCTAAGGGCAAAAGATCTGGTGCCCGGCATCGTATCTGCACTGACAGATGAGAGTGAAGAAGTACAACTGGCGAAGACACTGTTATCTGGCTGGGACTGCATCGCCGATATCAATTCCAAAGCAGCCTGCATCTTCTATCCGTTGTTGGATAAGCGCTGGCATACAAGATTCATGCAGCAGGTATTGGGTAAAAACCCACTCTTTGTCTCCATGCCGTTCGTTGCTCCCGGTTTAAACCGATTGTCCATTGAGGATTTTATGCAGGCGGATTCACCCTGGCTAAAGCACCGGGAAGCCATGGAAGAAATTATCTGCAACGATGTACGAGACATTGTCCAGTGGCTGCGAGCCAACCTGGGAGACGACTGGACCTGGGGCAAGCTGCATCAGATCAGCTTCAGAAACTCACTGGCGAAGTATGACACCTGGGAACATATGCAACTGGGCCCTGACGCTATCGGCGGCAGCCCCACTACCCTCGCAATGACCGTTCATAACCCACCTCGAAAAGGTTCCATTCAACAGGACGTGTATCACGGGCCTGCATTTCGATGGGTGATTGACCTGGCGGACCCGTTGCATTTCAAATTTGTGATTGCCGGTGGGAACGGTGGTCGACCCGAGAGTAAATTTCTTACCAACAGTTACGCACACTGGCTTAGCGGCAGGTATTTCGATATGACACTGGTGAAGCAGGAAATTGATATTGAACTGCAACAGACGGTCTCGGCAGGGGACGCCTGATTGCCTATGTCTGCCGCTGGCAGGACAATTTCCTTGCTACTTGTGCAGAGGCGGTGCCTGGTAGCCACCGCATAAGTCAGCAATATAACCGGCGAGGCGAATGGTGGTGTAGTCAGCACCATAAGGCCCGACAACCTGGAAGCTGATCGGCAATCCCGACTCGCCGAGCCCAATAGGTGGCACGGAGGAAGGCAAGTAGGCCATACCAGTTAAAATGGTCCAGCGAACAAGATCCATGTACGGGCGTTCCTCTCCATTGCATACCAGTTTACGTGTCGCGAAATCTCCCTCATGAATATGCTTGAAGGGTGGAACGAACGAGATAGGCATGATGATGGAATCATAATTTTTGAAAAATTCTGCCCACTTTGCGCGGATAGCTTCCCTTTTTATATTCGCATCAAGCCAGGCACGATGAGTAACCGTCGACTCGTCGACGGTTTCTTCCGGCCGGTTTTGCAGCATGGCGGCACCCACCAGCCACATACCCAACTGCCAGGCTTCCTCAGGGTCAATATCAGGTCTGGCAGTCCTATCTACCTTTACACCGGAAGCTTCCAGCTTATCGACCGCCGCTGTGGTGACCTGTCTTACTTCATCATCCAGCGGGCAGAATTCATCCTCCAGCCAGGCAGCAACCCGCAATGATTTGATGTCCTCTACCCCGGGTGCCAGATTCACAGACAGGGGTTTTTCCTGCCGAACCAACAGGCTGAGCAACAACTCCAGATCTTCCGCCGATCTGGCTAAGGGGCCATGCACATTGATGTCTGCTTCTGTTGTGCCACCGCTGGCATGATCCAGGTAACCTTTGCTGGGCACAATCCCCCAGCTCGGCTTGTGACCAAAGACGCCGCAGAAAGAGGCGGGGAAACGAATTGAGCCACCAATATCAGTGCCGATTTCGAAAGATGACATACCGGTCGCAACCGCCGCTGCTGCACCCCCGGAAGAACCACCTGGTACGCGCTCCGCATCCCAGGGATTGTTGGTCGTGCCAAACAGTTCATTGTATGCCTGGATATCACCGGACCAGAGAGGCAAATTGGTTTTACCGATTACCAGGGCACCCGCTTCCCTGACGGCCCTGACCACATCAGCATCTTTGCCGGGAATATTGTTATGTAATTCTTTTGCCCCTCCGGTGGAACGCATGCCAGCAACTTCCAGCGCGTCCTTGATGGTCATCGGAATACCATGTAACGGACCCCGGTCAATACCACGTGAATGGTCTGCGTCAGCCTCGTCTGCTGCATTGCGTGCAGATTCAAATTCCCTGGTAACAACAGCATTCAGTGCTGGGTTCATTTCACCGATGCGAGTGATGATAGCTTCAAGCAGTTGGCGACTGGTAATTTCACCTGTGCGAATGGCCCTGGCCTGCCGGATGGTTGACCAGAGGGTTATATCATCATCTGCAGACATCGCCATGCCCCTTTTTTTGTTAAAAAGCGCTATTTGGACCGGACAGGGAACTGGATAATTTTAGCCCCCAGACTTCGAACGGCTGATTTAGGTTTTTTGAAGCTGCGGAACGCATCGGTAATTTTGGGTGAGACTTCATCAAAGCGTAACCACTCATTTTCACCCACGTATTCACAAACCTCGTAGTCAGCATCGTACTGACCACTAACAAAATAGGCCTCGACAAAATCCTGCCCCAGCTGCTTCAGTTGAACCTGCTTGAAGTCTCCATGTAATACCGTCGTTAAAAATTCAGGACCCGTCAGATCCTGCATGCAGACCCTCGCGACAGACGAGGCAGCTGAACGCTCAAGGCTTTCTTCAAGTAAATCGTTGGTTACCAGCCATGCGACGAATGTGCCCAGGCGCTCGACGTTACGATCCTCACCACTTAAGTAAATAGATTCATATGTTTTATTCATGGGTGAATTATGGGGATGATGTCGCGCAGACGCAAGGGGGCCATGTTTGAGTGTTTCATTTCCAGGCGCTGGAACGTCTCACCTTGCTCCAACCGCCGTCAACTGATATCTGAATGGCACTGGCATCCGGGAATAATCGCCATAGCCAGCTTTTATTAACCTTTCGCAACACCTCACCACCCGGAAACGTTTCAAACTTTATTCGAATCACTGCTCTATGCTGCTGGCACCTGCACCAATCTTCTATAAACCGCTGCGCTTGCGAACCAGTCAATTCGTTGGGAACCGATAAGCTATTCATCGGCGTAGCCGGTAAAGGAACGAACTCGATGTGATCTTCCGTGGGGATCAGCTCGCAAAAACTCTTGGTTTCATCGGCCTCGGCAAATGAAGTCCGCTCAGTCGAACCACAATAGACCACCGGCGTCACAGTATCGAGTATCTGCTGGCGATGGATATGGCCGGACAGTACGGCAGTTAAGCCACCAGGAATATGGCTGGCTGAAATCACATCATCACCATGCCTGAAGGTATAGCCATTGGGACCAACCCGTGCGCCTTCCACGGTCTGGTGGACGCACAGATAACGATAGTCAGCCGGTTGATCAAAGATACCGGAGCGGTCGACCAGACCCATGAAACCAGTACGGATTTTTTTCTGGTGCGGAAAGCCTCCAAAACAAAAAGATTTACCACGGAAGGAAAACCGGAAAGTTTTTGGCTCATCAAAAATATGAATATTGCGATGTTGCAGGAAGAGATAAGGAGGAAGCTGGGCACGTTCATGATTACCCGCCAGCATTAACACTGGCAGTTCGTCGGCAGCCTGAAGAATTTTTTCGTAGGCTTGATAAACAATGTCCGCGGGCGGCTTGCTGCGGTTAAACAGATCACCACCATGTATCAGCAGATCGGCTTTACTGGAAATCGCATGATCAACGACAGTTTCGAAGCATCGTGTGAAATCCTCACTGCGATGGTTCTTTCGTCTGCCTGGCCTTGATGTGTGGGCTGCACCCAGATGGGTATCAGAAAAAAAGATGATTCTTACGGGTTTATTCAAATCTTGCGTCGAGAGTTGCATAGAGAGTTGCAGCGAGTCTTGCATCGAGATGTGCACATAGCCAATAGTGCTGTTATTATATACAGTACTTCTATTATGTACAGCCTGCTACCTAAACGTGCTACCCGGCCTTCAATCTGTACCGGATGTTCATATGCTTCAACCCATGAACAAAGCTCGCCTGGAGACGTTCCGGTTCATCAACCAATTCCATTGACTCAATTCTGGGAATTAACTGCTGGAAGAAAATCCGCATTTCCAATCTCGCAAGCAGCAAGCCCAGGCATTGATGGGGTCCTGTGCCGAACGCTAAATGCCGGTTGGGCTTTCTTTCTATATCAAATTCAAATGGCCGGTCAAAAATCTCTTCGTCGAAGTTTGCTGAGGCATACATCAAACCGAGACAATCGCCTTGTTTGATCTGCTGACCGCGAATTTCACAATCCTGCTGCGCGGTTCGGGAGAACTGTGCGACGGGCGTTGACCATCGAATCATCTCCTCCACGGCAAGCTTGATCGCATCTTCATTGTGGCAGATTTCCTGGAATCGTTTCAGCTGACCAGGATTTGCCAGCAGTGCGTGCAAACCCCCGCTGATCGCGTTTCGTGTGGTGTCATGCCCCGCGGTGGCGACGATGGTGTAGTAGGACACGAGTTCTTTGTAAGGAAGGTACTCACCATCAATTTTTCCGTTGGCAATATAGGACGCAAGATTTTCTGCCGGGTTCTCACGAAACCGGTCAGTCAGATCACTAAAGTAGTCGTAGATATCTTTAATGGTGTCGAATATTGACAACGGGTCGTCGGCCATCCGGCGCATCTCCGGGTCATCGCCCGCAAACAGCTCATTGGTTAACTTCAGAATTCGCCACTCATCCTCTTCCGGCACACCCAGCAGTTCACTGATCAATTTTAAAGGGGGATAAACCGCCACGTCCTGCACAAAGTCAACCTGCTGTTCTTCGCCGTCAGCCATCATCTGATCGAGTATCTGCCTGATAATGACCGCCAGACGATCTTCGAGGGCCTTGATATTGGTTGGTTTAAACCATGGCTGAACCAGAGCACGGTATTTAGTATGGTCAGGGGCATCCATCTGAACCAACGACCGAATCAAACCACCCTCCCCGGCTGAAGCCAGAACTTCCAGCAGCCTGGGAGAGTCCTGCAGTCGTTTGAATATTTCTGCGATGACTTCTTCTTTCATTTCCGGGCTGGCTGCCTCTTTCATCAACAGCGGTCGTGGCTGGTTGGTAAACAAAGCCGCCTGCTTCTCTATCTCGATAATATCGGCATGTTTGGACACCACCCAGAAAGGCTGGAACCCTTCGGGTTGTACTTTTCGCAACGGATCATTTTGCCGCAGCCAGGCGAAGGCCTGATGCGGGTGCCCGACCCGGGCATATACGTCCGGTGCAATGACATCCTCGTCCCGAAATTGGTAATCTGAAATATCAACCTTCATTGGATGGCCCTCGGTACTGGCAGCACCTGTGTCTGGTATGGATTGCCGAAACCGGCCAGTTTTTTGAAAACTTCAGGATCAGCACAATCCTCGGCTAGCGCACGGGGAAAGTGATTGGGAATATCATCCTGCGGCTGGATTATTGCGTGGCGATAGTAATTCGCGATGGTTAAACGCAGACCCGGTGTTTTCTTTGGATAGGCACCGTGCCAGAGCTGGCCATGAAAAGCGATCATCGATCCCCGGGGGCATTCGATCGGGATAGCATCCTCGACCGCCTGGGGCATCACCGGAGGACTGTTGCTGTGATGTGAACCTGGCACACAAGCAAAAGCACCATCGGCGAGCGTGTAATCTGTCAGGCACCAGTTGGTGTTTGCCGTCAGGGCAGCCCTGCCCCAGGGCAAAGGTATACCCGCCTGGTCGCAGTGCAGGCCAAGAGAATCGCCATAACCTTCACCCGCCCATTTTACAAAACAGTTGTGGGAGCTGAACCTGGTCTGGTAGGGGTCGATGACGTATCGCATCAGCGCATTGGCCACTGGATTGACGGCAAGATCACGAAAAGCACGGTGAAAGGTGCACAGCTGCATCAATTGAAACTGGCTCGGTTTGGCGCCCGATTGCAATTCCAATGTCCCCTGATACTCACCGAAGTCCAATTCACTCGCGGGACCATCTTCAATCGAAAACGGGCAACCCACCAGCTCTTCTGATTTTTTTAGCAACTGATGTGTCAGGGTTTCAATATCTGCGGCGCTAACTCCCGTAACAGAAGGTGGCACAATCGTGTAGCCGTTGAGTTCGAGCTCGTGCGCATACTTTTCCAATCCCTGTTCGGCTATGATTTTCTGACGTGCTTTCTGGGTTCGGGCCTGTACGGACATATGCTGCTTTCTGAAATCGGGGTTTTTGAATAATCAAACCAATGTACCGAATTGTACAGCCCAGGTACAGTAAGGCCACAAACAATTGGCGTATACTCCCCTTCCAACATCATCAATCCATCTTTGTAGAACAAGGAAATTGCGGGAGTACCTATGAAAACAAACCTAACATTACTCGTATTGTTAACTACCTCAGTTGCACTAACCAGTTGTACCGGTGGCGGCGAAACTGTCGTATCAGGATTCGGTAATTCCGGCAATTTCTTCGGCGTTGATGGGAAGCTGAAATGCTGGCAAAAGTCTTATCGACAGATCCCAACATCCCTGAAGTTGACAATGACGACCTCTTAAGAATTTACGAGGTCATACGAGAAGCAGCACTGGCTGGTGATATTCGATCATCTGTGGTTATCTATAAGCTCGCATCGCGACAGCGAGCTCAAAAAGAAGAAGATGATTAGCCCACGGAATGTAAATCCTTCTACAAGAACCTAAGGTAAATAAGGCATGAAAACATGAACATAAGCGGATGGGTACTGTTAGCAGTTTGGCTGATAACTTTTGCTCTTGGGTATATTGGCATTGGTGGATATCTGAATGAAAGAGCCGAAGGGATAGACGCTTTAATGATCCCGATTTTGCCTTCAATCTTTTTTATCGTCGTATTCATCATCGCCATTGGGCTGTCTATTGTCTGGGCACGCCAGGTCAAAGCAGACCAACCGCCTCCTTCCGGTCGGCGCAAGTTTTTGCTGGGCAGTGCGGCGGTCACCGGCGGTGTCGTCGGTGTTGCGGTCAGCGCGGTCTCAAGAGTCGCCGGTTGGGGTACTGTCACCGGCGCCTCTATCGGTGGGGTGGTACCCACATCGGATCCGAATCCAAAAGAAAACTGGAAAGACTCACGTATCCACAGCTACCGACCCCTGGGCTCAACAGGCTTTTTGGTATCGGATATCTCTATCGGCTCAGGGCAAATCACGCGCCATCCAAATCCAGTGGATTTTCTGAAAAATGCCCTCGACAGGGGTGTTAACTATATTGACACTTCGCCGGACTACGCCGGAACCCGGTCAGAAGAAGCGATTGGCAAAGCCATCACAGGACGAGAACGGGCCAAGCTGTTTATTGCCACCAAGTGGTGCACGACCGATGGCCATATCCGCCAGGGTGCAAGTGTTGAAACCTATCTCAAGGCACTCGATGAGAGTCTGCTGCGGTTAGGCACGGACTATGTTGATCTCATCCATATTCACTCCTGCGATTCAATAGATCGTCTGCTTGACCCCAATGTGCATAAGGCATTCGAAATTGCGAAGCAACGCGGCAAGGCTCGTTTCATTGGTGTTTCAACCCATACGCCCAACCTCGAAGAAGTCGCCAATGCGACCATCGACAGCAAAAAGTTTGATGTCATGATGTTGGCTTATCATCATGGTGCCTGGCCGAAGATGGCCGAAATTGTTGATCGTGCTGCTGCTTCAGGTATGGGCGTCGTGGCTATGAAAACCCTGAAAGGCGCCAAACATAAAGGATTGCTTGAATTCAGGGATCAGGCAGACTCTTATACCCAGGCAGCCTTTAAGTGGGTCTTATCCAACCCGGCTATTTCCTGCCTGGTCGTCTCCTTTTTTGAGACCCAACAGGTCGACGAATACCTGTACGCCTCTGGTCAATCGTTAACAAAGAATGATGTCGCTGTTTTAGACAATTATGACGAACTGATAGCAGGCACACACTGTTTTGCCCACTGTGGAGAATGCCTGGATTCATGCCCTGTCTCCCTGCCAATCAATGACATTTTACGGCAGAGAATGTACTTTGAGGATTATGGTGACCAGAAACAGGCCATAGAACTGTACGCCGCGCTGGACAAAAAGGCCGATGCCTGCCTCACCTGCGCCGCACCCTGTGAAGCCGCCTGCCCGGAAGGCATCCCGATAAAAGATCGAATGCTGGGCGCCCACGAGAAGCTCAGTATCGGGTAAGGATCGAGGGACAATTTAATAAACTGTCCCCGAACTACCCGAACTAAATTTTGAAGCGGGCTTTGGCTTGTGATATCACAACAGCGCCGGTTTGGGTCTCTGCCTGTATGATGGCTTCGCTGTCGCCGGTTCTCCAGATTTTTGTGATGATGCTGTCTTCGAACCAGACCTGGTCTGCGAATCGTCCTTCGAGGCCGATAAAGTTATCGGGGTTTCCATCGCAGCAGCTTTCAACAATAGCGCGAGTGACGAATCCATAGGTGCACAAACCGTGCATGAAAGGTCTGTCATACCCTGCCATCTTGGCGAACTCGGGATCGATATGCAGCGGCACCCGGTCACCAGTGAGGCGATATAGAGCGCCCTGTTGAGGTAAGGTCTTGTATTCAATAACCGCATCGGGCTCTGTCGCAGGCGGTTGATTGAGACCAGCGGACGAAGGTCCGCGTTCACCGCCAAAGTCACCGGCACCACGTACAAATATGGTTGAGTGAGTTTTAAGAATCGGCCCGTCATCGTCGGATACTTCACAGTCAACGCCAATAACCGCCGCTTTACCTTTATCCCACACTTCCGAGATGCTGCCCTGGGCGACACCGTTTTTAACCCGGGCCGGAATAGGCCGGAGTATTTCAATACTCTGTTCACCGTGAAGAATCATCATCAGGTTGATATCAACATGCTGGTTCAAACCGCCCAGACACGTCATACCCGGGATAACACCGTAGCTCGGTACTACTTTGGGACCCTTGCCTTCATAAAGAAAATCAAGATCGTTGTCCGGTGTACAACCGACGGCGATGTTATACAACATGATGTCGTTGTCGTTCCACTTGACGGGTACCGGGTCAAATTTCAGACCAATAAGATCCGCTGAAATAGCTTGTTTTGTCATTGTTTAGTTTTCCTTAAGTATTTGGGGTCGTGCAACGATTACGCCGGTGCTTCACCAGCAGGTGGCCAGGAGTCAACGCCTTCTTCGAGTTCGATACCGGCACTGCGAGCCAGTTGTGAAATAAGACGCCAGGCACCAATAGCAACATTGAGTTCCAGCAACTGGGCGGCGTCCAGGAACCCGGCGCAGGTTTCCCAGGTTGCTGCCGAAATCATGCCGTCAGCCAGGGTTTCATCGGTTGCAGCAAGAATGGCCCGATCCTGCTCTGTCAGGCAAGTCGCTGCCTGCCAGTCTTTGACGGCAAGCACTTCTGCTTCACTAAGACCGAATTGAAGCGCAATTTTCCAGTGCTGGGTCCATTCGTAGTCACAGCCGGTCGCCCAGCCTATTCGCATGATTAACAGTTCCCGCAATCTGGCATCCAACTGGTTATCCCCGGCGAGTAAAGTCATCAATAAATCGTTGACGGCTTTGGCCAGTTTTGGATGATGTAACAAGGTTTTGAACACATTCAGCACGGCAATCTGCTCAATGACACCGACTTCTTTCGCACGATTAACGGCTTCTTCAGTTGATAAGGTATTGATCTGTTTAGGATTTTTCATAGCTCTTTCATATTGTCCGGATAATTCTCAATTTAGCGCTGTTAACATATAGTACGTATGTGTACTATATATATCAATACCTAATTCTTAAAACCTATTTTCCAACTCAGGAAGGGTGAAACATGCTGCCAAAAACTTCATTTGCCATGGTTCAAACCGGAGTAAGAGAACTCCAGGGGCAGGATTTGCCCATGCCCCAGATTGATGCAGACAGTGCCATTCTACAAATAGAGGCCTGTGGCATTTGCGGCAGTGACTACGAACAATACGAAGGCGTTCTCGGCACACCCATGCCGGTTGTGCCGGGTCACGAACCCCTGGGTAGGATTGCGGCGATTGGAGACAACGCGGCACGTCGCTGGGGCGTTGACGTTGGTGACCGGGTCGCGGTTGAAACCATGATCGCCTGCCACACCTGTTCTACCTGCCTGGGTGGCAACTATCACCTCTGCGGTGATCGACGCATCTATTCCTACATCCCCTTGAGTGATGATCCCGGTCTCTGGGGTTCTTACTCACAATATATGTTCATCGATGCAAATTCCGTTATCCACAAAATGAACAGTGAACTGGCACCGGAAATTGCGGTCATGTTCAATCCACTGGGCGCGGGGTTTCGCTGGGCTGTTGAAATACCCCAGACTAAAATCGGTGATTCCGTCGTCATTATGGGTCCGGGTCAACGCGGGCTCGCCAGCGTAATTGCCTGCAAACAGGCAGGCGCCAGCAACATCATCGTCACCGGTCTTGAGGCAGATGCCAACAAACTCGAACTGGCAAAACTCTATGGTGCCCATCATGTGATCGATGTCGAAAACGAAAACGCCATCCAGCGTGTGAAAGAAATTACCAACGGTCAGGGTGTCGACGTTGTCGTCGACGTCTCATCCTATGCAACGAAGCCGGTCACCGACGCACTGTCATTTGTCCGAATGGGTGGCACAGTCGTCCTGGCAGGAGTAAAAGGCTTCAAACCCATTCCTGATTTCATCAGTGACATTGTTGTCGGCAAGGAAATCACCATCAAGGGCGCAATTGGCGTAACTTCCAGCGGCTATCAATCAGCCATCAGGGCAATTGAATCCGGCACCTTGCCACTGCAGCAAATGCATACTCATAACTTCAAACTTGAAGAGGCAGAGCTTGCCATCCAAACCCTGGCAAGAGAAATCGAAGGCCAGGAATCGATTCATTCCTGCCTGATACCAGAATTTTAACGAGGAAATTATTCATGACCGATCTTAAACAGTGGGTGGAATCGTCCGCCTATAGTAAAGCCCTGGGCGTACAACTACAGGACCTGACCGACGAAGGCGCCGCGTTGCACCTGCCATTCATCAAAGAAAACTCCAACCCCGGTGGTGCACTTCATGGTGGGGTTTATGCCTCATTGTCTATCATCGGTGCCCACGCGACTGCCCGGCAAGTGTTGGGTGAGGACGTCAGTCCCTTTCATACCACAGCATTCCAGATCAACTACCTGTCTGCCGCCATTAACGAGGGTGTTTCTGCCAGGGCAAGACTGCTGCGGCGTGGCAAGGAACTCGCTTTTGTCGAGGTCACCTGCACCAGTGAAGCGGGTAAAGATGTTTCCCATGCGACGTTGATGATTCGCGGTCGCAAGGGTGCCGACGCGACCATTGGACCTGCACCGAGTATTGATGCACCAGGCTCCAATCCCGGTGATATGGGACCCGCAATCGCAGGCATGGTGCCATTTATCAGCGAACGTGGCATTCAGATTGAACATATGGACGCTGGTTTCGCCCGTCTGACCATGCCCTTCAAGGATGCACACCTGGATAATATCTCCGGTGGTACCCATGAAGGTGCCGCATTAGCGCTTTTGGATACCGCTGGCGCCATGGCCGGTTGGGCCGTTACAGGCTCAGGGCCTTATAAAGCATCGACTCCCAGTATGCAGGCGCAGGTGATTGAAATACCCCCTGCCGAGGAGCTGGTTGCACATGCCCGGGTGACTCATCGGGACAACGAGATCTTCTATTCTGACGTCGAGGTGTCTGGCGTCAAGAGCCAAAGAGTTTGCGCCCGGGGCACGATTTTGTACCGCATCGTCACATGAGCAACTCTCAACTGGTCGCTGATTCCCTCCCGGCGAAAATCGACAAACACGGTCGTGAACTTCCCACGGGAATCGCTTTCAGGGATGGAGACGAGTCCATCGACTGGCGCAGTTTTTCAACCGGGGTGAATAGAATCGCGAATCGATTGCTTTCCCTGGGCATTGGCAAAGGACAACGGGTCTGCGTTCTGGGCCGAAATTCAATAACCTATTGTAAAGTCCTGTCCGGTATTCTGACATCCGGTGCCTGTTTTATCCCGATGCCGACAATGACCAACCAGGCAACCCTGACCGCTATCCTGGGGGACGCCGAGCCTGATCTGCTACTGCTGGATGAGGAATTTCTGACCCTGGTGGACATGGATGTCCGGCGAGCAGCGAATCAACCAGTTATCGGTATGGACTTCCACGATCACGATGTTGTTCATATCAACGACTGGCTCGGTGACGCCAGTGATGACTACCCTGGCATCGAGATCGCAGGCAGTGATACGTTTTGCGTCATGTACAGCTCCGGCACCACAGGCACCCCGAAGGGGATTATCCTGTCTCACGCGACTCGCACTATCCAGACCAGGACCATGAGCCTGCTCGATTTTAACGAGACAGCGGTGAATATAATATCCACCCCCCTGTACTCACTCGGCGCACTCTCCACCTGGATGCCGACAATTTACGGCGGCGGCTGCAACGTCATCATGGGCAAATTCGATCTACAGAAATTTCTGCAGTCGGTTGAAGTATTCCAGGTAACGCACACCATACTGGTGCCAGAACAATATCGAAGAATATTACAGCATGAACAATTTGACGACTTCGATCTGTCTTCACTGAAGTTCAAGTTTGGTGGCAGCGCGCCTTCCAGTATCGCCCTGAAACAGGAAATTGCATCACGGATGCCGGGTGAAATGCTTGAGTTCTTTTCCCTGACGGAAGGTGGCGTCACGACGGCACTGTTCATCAATCACTCACCGGAAAAACTAGGCTCCGTAGGCCAGGCAACCAACGGTTGCATCCTGAAAATCATTGACGACGCGGGTGTCGAGGTTGAACAAGGTGTTGTGGGTGAAATTGTTGGCAGATCTGCACTCCACCTGGACGGCTATCTCAACAACGCCGCTGCAAATGAAAGCCTGTACTGGACGGACGCAGAATCAAATAAATACATCAGAAGCGGAGACCTGGGATATCTCGACCCGGATGGTTTTCTGTATCTTAAGGATCGAAAGAAAGACATGATCATCTCTGGCGGCATGAATATCTATGCAACGGACCTGGAAGATATTGTCGCAAAACACCCAGCTGTCCGTGAAGTCGCAGTACTGGGCGCACCCAGCGAGAAATGGGGCGAATCACCCATGGCTGTCGTCGTCCTGCAGGATGAAGGTCAACAGACGAGCGACTGTCTACTGGCCTGGGTTAACCCGCAACTCAATAAACACCAGCGACTGATTGAAATCAAATTAACGGATGAGTTACCCAGAAATCACCTCGGCAAAATTTTAAAGAAACAGCTGAAACACCAGCTTTATCCGCAACCGGCTGGCAGTCAATAAATTATCTATGTTAAACAAAGACCAGGGTAAACAATGAGTACCGTTCTATACACTGTCAGCAACCAGGTTGCGACCGTCACACTGAATAAACCCAAACGCCGCAATGCCCTCGACCCGGAAACGTTGAAGTTGATGAAAGATGCATTCAACCGGGCGGCCGATGACGCAGAAGTCAGGGTCGTTGTGCTCAATGGCAATGGTGACGGATTTTGCGCGGGCGCTGACCTCGCCGCCACCGCCGCCGTAAAATCAGCCTCACAGATGATCGAAGCGTATTACAAGCCGAGTTTTATGGCACTGGCTGAACTGGAGAAACCGGTTATTGGCAGCATTAATGGAGCCGCCGCCGGTGGCGGATGCGCCCTGGCTCTGCTTTGTGATCTACTGGTGATGTCAGAAGATGCTTATCTTCTGCTGGCATTTTCCAATATTGGCCTGGTTCCTGACTGTGGTGCCAACTGGTTGTTACCGCGAGCCATTGGCTACCAGCGGGCCTATCAGATTGCCGTTGAGGGAGGAAAGTTGAAAGCCTCGGACTGCCTGTCCCTGGGTATTGCCAACAAGGTCGTGGAACCTGCGCAACTGGCCGCAACGACGCAAGCCTGGGCCAGTGAGTTGGCGACTCGCGCCCCTATGTCCATGGGTCTGACTAAAAAGCTCATGCGGGAATCGTTTACCCGGTCATACAGTGAGATTTTTTCAATGGAAGGCCACCTGCAGGAAGAATGTATGGCGAGTGCAGACTTTGCCGAAGGTATCAGCGCGTTTTTTGAGAAGCGACCTGCTGTCTTTAAAGGCAAAGCAGCTAATGTTCAATGATGCAGACTCTATTGTTTTTTCAGGTGTATTATCTTTTTGTCAGTCAGGATCCGATGGGCAAGTCTTCCGTCAAGTTTCGTTTCACTGCAATAAGAAGATTCACCAGGGTTTCTCTTTCATCACTACTGAGGTTTCTTAAGGTTTGATCAATCAGAACATACCCTGTCTCCGTCATCTGTTCGTCTATCTCATGGGCCTTGTCCGTCAGGTAGATTCGATTCACTCGACGGTCTTTCGGATCTGCTCTGCGCTCAACCCACTGACTTTCCTCCAATCTGTCTATCAGGCCGCCGACAGATACCTTGCCCATGTCCAGGACATGTGCCAGTTGAGATTGGGTCTGGGCATTATGACGGCTCAATTGCAGAATGACGCGCCACTGTGCACTCGTGAGGCCGGTGGGTTTCATAATTCGGTTGTAGTGAGTTGTCATCAGTCGTGCGATATCCGTGACCAGATATCCAATACCAAGGTCTTTTTCAAGTTGTGTGCGTGGCATTTTTTACTCCGAGCGGGTGAGTCTAGTGTACACAGAATACCCATAACAACGTAACAGAGAATTTCAAAATGAGTGAAAAAAGAGAGGTAAGGGTGGCCATCATTGGCGCAGGTTCCGGCGGAATAATGGCGGCAATCAAACTACGCGAAGCGGGTATCAGCAGGATTTCCGTTTTTGAAAAGGCAGATGGCCTTGGCGGCACCTGGCGCGACAACAGGTATCCGGGATTGATATGCGATATACCCTCGCATCTTTATCGATTCTCATTCGCCGCAAATCCGGAATGGAGCCGGACCTTCTCCCCAGGGCCAGAAATCTATGATTATGTGCGCGGCGTAGCCGAAGACAACAATCTCGAGGAAATAATCAACTACAACAGCGAAGTTGTCAGTGTCGAATACGACGGCGCACAATGGCAGCTTGAAACCACAAAGGGTGATCAGGGCAAGTTTGATGTCGTGATCAGTGCCGTTGGTATTCTACATCATCCGGTCTACCCTGATATCGAAGGTCTGGATAGTTTCAAAGGCGATTGCTTCCACAGCGCCAGATGGGATGACACAGTCTCACTGAAGGGTAAACGACTCGGTATTATCGGCACGGGTTCAACGGCAGTGCAGATCGTGGGCGCGGTTGTCGATGATGTGGAAAAACTGTCACTGTTCCAGCGCACTCCACAATGGGTATTAGGTGCACCCAATGCTTTTTATTCCGATGAAGACAAGGACAAGTTTCGCAACGAGCCGGAGGAAATGCAGTCACTCTACGACTGGCTTGCGGAAACCCTGAACCACGGTTTTGCCGCTGCTGTCGTCGGTCAGAACGCAGAGGCGCTGGCAGACATGCAGAACGGTTGCCAGCAGAACCTGGACGACAACATTGTTGACCCCGAACTGAAGGCAAAATTGACACCGGATTATTCCGCGGGTTGTAAGCGGCTCATCGTCTCTGACCTGTTCTACCCGGCAATTTCAAAACCCAATGCAGAACTGGTCACCGACGGCATCACGAGGGTCGAACCTGAAGGGATTCGTACCGCCGATGGACGTCTGCATGAAATCGACGTATTGGTATTGGCCACGGGTTTCGATCCGCATCGCTTCCTGGCTGATGCAAAGATTACCGGTCGTAACGGCAAGACCCTGAACGAGGCATGGTCCAACGGCAACTATGCCTACAAGACAATTTGTGTGCCGGACTTCCCGAACTTTTTCTTTATCGGTGGGCCGAACAGCCCGATCGGTAATTTCTCCTATCTGCTGACAGCGGAAACCCAGTACGCCTATGTCGAGAAACTGATTGCCCTGATCCGCAATGGTGACGTTGTTGAGATCAGTCCAAAAGCTGATGTTACGGAGTTATTCAACGAGAAACTCAAGAGCGCGATGCCCGACACCGTCTGGGCATCTGGCTGTCAGAGCTGGTATTTCGATCGATTCGGCAATGTTGCCTCCTGGCCCTGGACATTCGCAAAATTCGAAGCAGATCTGCATGCACCCGATCTGGCTGATTTCGACGCGGCATAAGGTGGGTAATGTATGGATTTCAGAAAGACATCAGTAATTGCACTGGCAGCAGACGTCAATTTCGGGCACTACTCCGCCAGACAGCTGACGTAAGCCGCCCTGGATAATATTGAGCGACTTGACGGGGAATTAAAATGGTTGTTGGCAGAGAAGATATCGCCGGTTTTCACGGCACCAATGAACGGGTATCGATGCGACACCGTTCGAAAATTGCTTACCGTGTCGACTTCACAAAGAGCGGAATCTGCAATATATCCTTTTAACCATTTAAGCCTGTGCTAGATCAAGTCTATTTCTGCCCCGACGGGATTTCGTTAAACGCCAGACCCTTGTCCGCTCGTGGATCCTGGGGCAAACCAAGCACGCGTTCAGCAATAATGTTACGCAGAATCTCATCGGTACCACCGGCAATTCGCATGGCTGGTGATTGCAGATAGGCTTGCTGAAACTGGCCGCCGCTCTCTACCAGTTTCGGATCACGAATGACCCCGGCCATGCCCATCAGGTCGACACCCAGCTTGGCGATTTCCTGGGCTTTTTTTGCACTGACGAGTTTTGTTATTGAGTTTTCAGGCCCAGGTGTTGCGCCCCGGGACAGGGCGGATACCGACCGCATTTTTGTGTACTTCAAGCCTGCTGTCTGGTAATACCATCTGGCTAGCTGGCTTCGAATCGCGTCGTTTTCAACGGCTGGTTTACCATTGAGTTCTATTGAGTTGGTCAGGGCGAATATCTGCTCGAAATCCGGGCCGGGGGCATCACCCACCGATACTCGCTCGTTCATCAAGGTTGCCATGGCGACACGCCAGCCATCACCCACTTTGCCTAACCGTTGGGAGTCTGGCACTTTGACATTATCGAATATGACCGTATTGAAGTGCGAGCTACCGGTGATCTGCCTGATCGGCTCAATGCTGATACCGGCTGATTTAAGGTCGAGAAAAAAGAATGTCAGGCCCCTGTGTTTCGGGACATTCGGATCGGATCGGGCAACGACAATGCCATAGTCACAGTAGTGCGCACCGGAGGTCCAGATCTTTTCACCATTTAAACACCAGTCATCACCCTGCTTTTCAGCTTTCATGCGTAAACCGGCCAGGTCAGAACCAGCGCCGGTTTCACTGAACAGCTGGCACCAGATTTCCTCGCCTCTGGCCATGGGCTGTAAATATCGTTGCTGCTGTTTTTCACTGGCATAGGCCATGAGGATCGGGCCAGCCATGCCCTGGCCAATATCAACTACACCGCGGGGCATGATGTAGTTGGCCTCTTCCTGGCCATAGATCACCCGTTCAATTGAAGTACAACCGCGACCACCATATTCTTTTGGCCAATGCAGGCAGGCCCAGCCATCGTCATATTTCCTGATCTGGAACGCCTTCGCCAGACGAACAATATTGTCCCGGCTCTTGTCGTCAAGGGTCGACGCCCAGGTTTCGTTGGGGTGCGACTTGCGACGGGCATTTTTGTCCAGCCAGGCACGTGCTTCCTGTCGAAATGCCGCTTCTTGCGGTGTATCTTCAAAATCCATATTCATCTCCCCTTTTTCTAGGACCGTAGCCAGGCCATTGCTAGTGTAGTGCCCTGGTTTGCAGTGCCGATACCAGGCGGTCTTCCCAGTAAAAACGGTGACCAAGATTAGTGGCTAAATTTCTGCTGCGGCGATAATACAAGTGGCAGTCAAACTCCCAGGTAAAGCCCATGCCACCGTGGGTTTGGATATTTTCCTCTGCACATTGATCGAACGCATCGGTGGCGCTGACCCTGGCAGATGCTGCGGCCAACGGCAGGTCAGTTGAATCCGTATCCAGTGCCCAGGCACCGTAGTAGCAGTTCGACCGGGCCAGGGTCGCGGCCACGTACATATCTGCCAGTTTGTGCTTGATCGCCTGATAGGTGGCAATCGAACGGCCAAATGCGTAGCGATTCAAGGCATACTCGCGGGCCTCATCCAGACAGGCCAGAGCACCCCCCACCTGTTCAAAGGCGTAAAGAACCGCAGCGCGATTAAATAATGTCTCAGTCAGCTGCCAGCTTTTCTCTGCCTGCCCCAGCAGTTGTGCTGGCGCGTTGGCAAAGGTAATTTCAGCTTGTGGTCTGCTGGGGTCAAGGGAGTCCAGATCACGACGGGAGACCCCCTCACCGTTCAGGTCAATCAGGAACCAGCCATTGTTGCAGCATACAATAACAAAATCCGCGGTCATCCCATCAGGTACCGGCATCTTGGTTCCGGATACGGTACCGTCCCGGCAAGAAGCATTCAGGCTGCTCGCGGTTGGCATCGTGGCATTTTCAGAGACAGCGAAAGTGCCGGTGATTTCTCCACTGGCAAGACCGGGCAGGAATTCCTTTTTTTGCGCCTCGGAACCTGCCAACAGCAGCGCTTCTGTGGCGAGATAAACCGAGCTTGCGAAAGCGGTCGGCAACAATGTCCGACCCATTTCTTCAGCCAGGACACAAAGTTCAAGTCTGCCCAACCCCGAACCGCCAAACTGTTCCGGGATCGTGGCGCCCGTCCAGCCAAGCTGCGCCATCTGTTGAAACAGCCCCGTTGCAGCATCGGATTCGCCTTCGAGCAGGTTTCTGCTTACCTGAATGACAGATTCGTGTGTAAGAAACGACCTGGCCTGGTCGCGAAGGATTTCCTGACTTTCTGAAAACTCGAAATTCATGAGGTTGCCTCTATCTATGGCTTAGCAGGGAGTAACCTAGTGTTCTGGAATCAGGCAGGAATGGATGGACTCTTCCCCCGGAATTTCCCTCGCCAGTGTGCGGATGGCAGTTTCAGCCTCGCTGACCGCGAAGTTGTGGGTGTGCATTTTCTCCAGTGGCACACGGCCACTTTCAATCAACTCGATTGCCTTGCGATAGCCACTGGACGTTACACCGAAAGCGCCCAGAATCTTTATCTCCTTGAATACAACCTTGTCTGAGACGAACTCCGGTACCGGCTTGAAACCCTTGACACCGGCCAGCACCACCCGACCACCAGCACGAACGTTGTTAATCGCATCACCAATCGGGCTGGTGGCACCGGGAGTCACATCCAGTACTACATCAACACCCTCACCGGCAGTAATATTCTGGACCTCTGATCGCAAATCTTCGTTTTCGATGTCGACCACATGGGTCGCGCCAAATTCCTTCGCCAGCGCCAGCTTGTTAGCATCTGCCGACAGTCCCGTGACAATAATATTTCGAACACCGGCTGCCCTGGCGGCGATAACCGCAGCCAGACCTCTCTGCCCAGGCCCCATAATGAGAATATCTTCACCGACGCCGGTTTGTGGTATTTCCACAGCCCAGCGAAACCCGGCGCCGAGCGGGTTATACATGACAGCTATTTCTGCCGGAATTGACTTGTCCATCTTGTGCAGAATGCTTCTGCCGTCCAGCATCATATAGTTGCCATAGGCGCCCCAGAGCCCGTGCCCCTCAGAAATCGGAATCGTTGAATAGACCTGCCGCTGGGCACACAAATGGTAGTCCCCTGCGAGACATCGTTTACAGATATGACAGGCGAGCAGGGTTTCGACCGCAACCCGATCCCCGACATCTACCTGCCACTTTTTCGCGGCAAGGTCACCAATCTTCTCAATAATACCCAGGGGCTCATGCCCTGGAATATGGGGCATCGGCAGGCGCATACCTGTTGCAAACTGTTCACAGTCCGTGCCGCAGATGCCACACGCTTCGATGCGCAACAGCGCGGAGCTGGCATCAATATCCGGAATCGCAAGTTCAATCGGCTCCAGTGTGCCCGGAGCCGTCAGTGCCATTGCCTGGGCTTTTTGCGTCATATCTGTTCTCCTCTCTAGCCTTTAAGACAGGTTGTGGTTGAGACGCCCACTGCAACCAGGGTTGTGCCGTCTCGCACTTCCAATCGGGTGGTTGCCAGACCGGCATTAAAAGACTCAAGTCGGCAGGTCGACACCAGCCACGATGGATTGCCACTGGCGCCCGTGAACCGCAAGGAAATATCCGGGTTGGGTATAGCCAGTGGCTTGCCACCCAATGCAGCCGCCACCGGTGGCCCGACAGAAATGTCCGCCGCAATGCAACTCGCTTCTTCCAGAGCACCGGCATCATCCCAGATCGTGTCCACGGCAGTTACCGTGCCGCGGGAATTCTTGCCCAGGAATCGGGGATTGAAAGTCTTGATCAAAGGAATTGGCTGTCTGGGCGGTTCACGCCAGATTCTGCCGTCCTCAAAGGCTTTGAGATCACCTTCGGCTGGCGCGATATTGTCGGCCTCAACCTCTCCAAGCGCATCCGGATTAACCAGAGATACCGTGCCCCGGGTCGTCAGTTTGCCTTCTTCATTAAGGATATCGACGCTCACGGTCGTCAGCGTTCTGCCTTCGTTCAGCATAGTTGGAACAACCCGCGCCACACCGGGCCGGAATCCACGGATAAATCGCGCATCAAGACCAATGGGGCGACGACCCGGTGAAACAGCACGCGCAACATTGACACAAATCGCCGCAAGCACGCCGCCATTAGTGCCACCAAAGCCGCCATTCAGCTCTTCGTCCAGTAGATACTGCCACTCTCCTTTGACTGCTCCCTTGAGTGCCCCATCGCTAACGTGTTGGCCATTGAGTCGTTCCTGGAAATTCATATCCAGCTCCTGTCTTTAAAAGTGCTATTCAGCGAAAGTCGCTGACGCCTGTGACAAGACCACAACACCGTCCTGGTTTTCTGCCTGTACAACAGCTTTCCCGGGGGCCGTAACCCACATTTTGGTAACAATTTTCTCTTCAAACTGTACCCGTTCGGCGAACCGTCCACTCATGGACTTAAATTTCGCTGGATCTGAGCTACACAAACCTGAAAGAATCGCCCTGCCAACAAAACCATAAGTACACAGCCCATGCATAAAGGGTCTGTCGTAGCCAGCCTTCTGGGCAAACCCTGGGTCAATATGGAGGGCCACGCGATCTCCTGACAGGCGATACAGTGCGCCCTGTTCTTCCCGGGTCTGGTGTTCGACAATCACATCCGGTTCTCTTGCGGGTGGACTATTCTTGTCTTTGGTTGAGGGTCCGGATTCACCCCCAAAACCACCACCACCTATATAAAACAATGTGGCATGAGTCCTGAACAGGGGTCCATCGGCATCTGAACCTTCTGACGTGACACCAATGACTCCAGCTTTACCCTTGTCCCAGACCTCAGAAATTCGGCTGTTCAGTGTTATGTCTGCTTTCGCGGGCAACGGTCGTAATAACTCAATGCCCTGCTCACCGTGTAACAGCCGCTGAATTTTCAATTTTACCGCCTGACCGATGTTACCCAATGCACGCATCCCGGGGATAACGGCATAAGTCGGCAAAACCAGGGGACCTTTACCTTCATAAAGAAAGTCCAGTTCATCAGTTGGCTTTGCTCCCACGCCCAGCGCATAGAGCATCGTGTCTTTTTCATTCCAGGAGATGCTCACCGGATCAAATTCAACACCCACCAAATCCGCACTCAGGGTTTCCTGTACCATTTTTACGCTCCTCTTATATACACCGGTGACAAGCACCCAGTGTATTTTACGGCCTGGTTCTGTCGCCACAATAATAGATTATTAGTATATAGTACGTATACGTACTATTAGAAAGCAACCTTTTTTAGCTGTTTGGTAATTGGAAATGCAAGGAAATACCTGTGATGCTCTACTACGCAGATGCATTACTAAAAATGATCAGGACAATGCGGCGACCCCGGCGTCGCAAAAAGCTGATTAGCCACACCAATGGATTGATCGTCACCTCTCAGGAATCCCCAGTTACCCAGATCGGTCGCGCTGCGGAAGCCGGTATAGAGGGAAGACAGGGTTTTGAGGGAGAGCTGGATATCGGGTTTCGCATCGGTTTTTCTGACCTCTGCCACACCATCGGTAACATTGAGTTCATAAACACCGTTATTCCAGGGTGTTAAACGATCATCGTCAATACCCAGGCGGATACTGCCATCAGTTTTGTAGCCCCTGCCAGCGAGTGCCCCTTCAACATCAACGATGCGAAACCAGATACCTTCATTGTCCCGGGTATGCAGCATTCTGGGTTCAGCGAGTATTTCTGCAATGGGGTCATCGAGTGGCGCACTCTTCCAGCTGACCCGGCCCACCAGGTCGTGAGCGCCAATAAACTCCCACAGACTTCTGTAAGCATCCATGTTGAGCCAGACTATTTCGCGGATTCGGATCTCCTGGCTGCGAGCGGCGTGTTCCAGCTTGTCTCCCCTCAGGGTGTAAAGAACGTAGCCGACGGGTTGGTTGTTCGCATCCAAACTCAATCCGATTCGGGTTGGCCCTTCTTCGCTGACCTCCTCGATCATCCCGAACTGCCAGAATGCTTTTGAGCGATGCAGGTAACAGCTGCGATGCCTGATAAATTCTATATAAAGCGCTTTGATAGTATCGAAATCTTCCGCCGGGGTGGACTGACGCACATGGCAGGTCGATTCCTGACCATCATGGAACCTGATATCCACCGTATCGATAGAATAATTCCGCAGGACCGTCGTCATGGCAAACTGATAACGCTGGTAGATGGCGGCTTGTGAAGCCCAGAGCGAGGCGACGGTTTGGCCCTGTTCGTGCATCATTTCAAGGCTTTTCGTCATCAGTTTTCGGGATAAGCCCTGGCGGCGGAATTCCGGCAGGGTACCCACCGATGATATACCCCCCATCGGCATGGCATTGCCTGCGACACGCATGGTGAACGGGATGGTGCAAAACATGGATGCCATCTTGCCATCAACAAACGCACACAAGGTCCACTCCGGCAGGTTCGCCGTTGCGGTGATCGTCTCCGGGCCATCGCCGAACGCACCACCATAAACATAGCCACCAATTGAACCAAATTCTCCCATTTCGTCAGGGCGCGCCGGGCGGATTTCTGTCTGCATCAGGGGATTCCTTTCTTTGCGTGCGGGTTAATTCTACCTTAACTCGATAGGAGGTTAGAAAGCACTCATTTATACTCAAACGAATGAATCATACTAACCCCCCAAACACCTGGGTGACGGTGCACACGCGGCATATCAATCCCCAGGGACATGTGCTCGACGTCGCCTGTGGTCCGGGTCGACACAGCCGATATCTGCTGTCAGCCGGGTACAGGGTCACCGCGGTCGACATCAATGTATCTGGCATCGAGGATCTTGCAGCAGACCCGCGTTGCAAGATCGTCCAGGCGGACCTGGAAACCAGTCCAACCCGGTGGCCATTTGAAGTCAATATGGATGGGAGCGGTTTTGATGGCATCCTTGTCAGTAATTATCTGCATCGCCCCCTCTTCCCTTACCTTGTTGATTCTCTGGCTCCGGGCGGCGTATTAATTTACCAGACGTTCATGCTGGGGAACGAAAAGTACGGCAAACCCGGTAACCCTGATTTCCTGCTTTGTGAGAATGAACTTATGGAAGTGTTCGGTACGTCACTGGAAGTCATGGAGTTTCATCAGGGGTACGTTGACGATCCCAGACCTGCGATGATGCAGGGTATCTGTTGCCGATCGTCTGTGTAATTACGGATCAGGCTGTGCTACGTTGCTGAACAAGCAGCGAGGTAAGGAATAGAACAATGGCAATCAAAGATGTGTTCAAGTCCGTCGATGAAGGGAAACAGGATATTGAGAACCTATCCATTGAAGAACTCAAGGCTGAACTCGCGGCAAATAAAGATGTACTGCTACTGGATATCCGTGAAATTCAGGAGACCATCGACCTGGGTACCATCCCTGGTGCGATCCACGCTCCGCGAGGTATGCTCGAATTCTGGGCGAGCCCATCGAGCCCTTATTTCCGGGATTACTTCCAGGAAGATCGCAGAACAATTCTTTTCTGTGCCGGTGGCGGCAGGTCTGTATTCGCAACGATTGCATTGAAGGACATGGGTTTTACCGATGTCGCACATGTGGAAGCCGGATTTGGTGGCTGGCAAAAGGCAGGCGAGACGATTCAGAACGTCAGCGAAACCAGTCGCTGGATGCGACGCCCCAAAGAGGAAGGCTAGACACCCTGGTTAATATTCAATCGTGAATTCATCGAAATGCGCTTCACCTGAATAGGCTACAATTTCCACACCCGATACCTTTGCCATGGGCGGGCCCGTGGCGCTCCACAACTTCAAGGCTTCTATCTGGCCAGGCTCACCAAAGGCCAGAAATTCAACCCGGCCATCTGCAAGGTTTCTAACGAAGCCGGTAAGTTGCAGCCTTTTTGCTTCCCGCGCCAGGGATGCCCGGTAAAATACGCCTTGAACCCTGCCGGACACGAACGCGTGGATAGTCACCATTTAGTTTGGAGCGTCATTCCAAAGCGGGGTTCCCCATTTTTCTGAGAATGTTTTCTCTTCAACCGGCTTTCTTCGTACCGTGCCAAACTTTCCCATCGGATAACCGATAGGCATGGTGACGACAACACCGAATTCAGTCGGAATTTCGAAATGGGCGTGGAGTTCATCCTCAAACACCTGGTGCATGGTGGTTAACGCCGCCCCAAGCCCGACGGCACGACATGCCAACAGGATATTCTGCACACAGGGATACACCGCGCCGAAGTTTGGCGGTGCAAGACCGACCCGGTCTTGTTCAGCGACCTTAAACGGCCAGTCCCGTTCACCGCAAACCAGCAATAACACAGGAAAATCCTGCATATGATCCATCTGATAGCAAAGTGCCTTGATCTGCCTGCCCATGGGAGAATCTTCGTCTTTGATCTTATCAATAGCACCAAACCTGGACTTGATCGCTGCCTGGTAGCGCTGCGCAAACCACTGTTTGTTCGCTGCTTCTCTTACCACAACAAACTTCCAGGGCTGCGTATTTTGACCCGACGATGCTTGCACACCTGCGTTGAGCACCTGTCGCAGAAGCGTCAGCGGCACCGGGTCAGGTTTAAGGCGGCGCATGGAACGAACATTGCCTACCAGATCAAAAAAGCGTGGATTGTCATCAAACTGCGGCATGGATTATTCCTCGGGTAAGTTCCGCTTTATCTGGATAACACTCAAAATTCAGCAATACAAAATCGGTATGACCCAGGGTTCACTTCCGGCAGTCAGCCCGGTCAATTTTGTTAGGTTTTTTGGGTAAGCCTGTTGTCAATAATTGAACGGTCTACTTTTCAGTTAACTGGCCGTATAACGGATATGTCTCATCGAGGGCAATAAGCATTGTTCGTTCCAGGCCATCCATTCGATGATGGGCAATTGCTTCGTAACCCTCATCAGAGCCCAGGTCCAGCAGGTTCTGTCGCTTTGGCCACCATACGAGTAAAACCATATCCCAGTCGTAGTCCATATCTCCCACCAGTTGCTGGGTTGGCACGCCGGACCAGATGAGTTTGCCACCGTGCTTCTCGACAAATGGTGTCGCCAGCTCTCCATATTTCGCATAGGATGCGGCACCCGTGCCTGAACCATCTTTTGCTTCCTCGGTAAACTTCAGCAGGTTTATCATCACAACGGGACCTTCATCCGCGACCCTGGCAAATTCAGCAAACTGGCCCAGGTTGCCGTCCAACCAGGGGTTGGAACCCGGTACATGGTTTGCAATCCGAGAGTCACAACCAACCAGCAATATAGTCAGTAACAGACCTGCACATGTTTTCATTTGACGATCAGTGATTTTTCATCAGGTTTAATGCCCAGGGCATTCGCCGTCCGGTCCATGGATGTCTGAATAGACGTTGTATTGAGAACGTCAACATAAGCCTCTTCATCAAGACCCACATCGAGAAAACGCTTCACATCCGACGCCGTCACCTTATAGGCGTTTTTCACCAGCTTCTCGGCGAATGCAAGCACAACCCTGTCCTGTTCAGTGAAAGCTGAAAAATCCCCCTGGGCTATACCCTGCGCAAGTAGTACCTCGGCTTGCGGGTTTTGACACTTCAGATAATCGACCGTGGTCTGATCAAAATAGCGACCCTTATTCAACCGGTTCACCAGCCGTCGAACCAGGGCGTGTTGCTCAACACCCAGTGATTTCGATTGAGGCTGGTCCAGCAGTTCCAGGGCAAGGATATGCCGTCGAAAATAACCCGCAGCCAGTGTATTGGCCATAAAGAAGTTAGGTACAAAACCATATCGTCGGGATGCCCAGTCCTTCAGTTCGGATCCGATATGTGAATCATCCCTGTCTACCCAGCTCAAGTCGTTGATCTGCACTTCGGTATCAGACGCTGGTGAAGTCAACACTTCAGCCGCATGGTATTTCTCGCGCTCCAGTCCAATCACAGAACCCGTCACAGCATTACCTTCTAATGGTATTCCGCCACCGTCGGCACTCATTACGAACCAGGTCTGGGTTGCTGCGATATTTGCCCATTCAACAATCTCCTGATGGCTGACTCCACCCTGTAACAGTTTATTAATATCACCCTGGGTAAGGCTGCTTGAATCTCTTGTGAAAGATTCTATCCAGTTGAACATGAGTTTGTGCACGTCTGGAATTGACGCACTCTGAACATCCTCCAGAATTGCTTTGGCATCCTGACCGGGATAGATGAACGGCAACACGGCCGCAATGGATTCAATTCAGTAGAAGCAGGAGCTGTAAAACGACAGGGCAAAATTCACCAGGATGTTAGGCACCTGGCCTGGTTTCTGGTCATGCTGCCCGTCATTGGTCAACACCCTGTTTTGCACGGCACCAAAGCGAAAGTAGGCTGGGACAATCGTGTTTGTAGTATAGACCTGGGGTGTGGGCACTTTCATATTCATCGCTTTTGAATACGAACCGGATACAAATTCAAAGTCCTGTTTTAACGAACCAGTTGCTTCTTCTTCTGCCACCCTCGTAATGTACGTCATGCATTTCCCCTTTTTTAGTCCATCTTTATAAGACCGGGTCTGTGGTAAAAAGATTGCTCTATTTCATTGATCAACGCTCAACCAGCGTGCTGTCGCCATGGCCTTTATCAATTCTACGCAAGTCAGGAAAGAAATAACCCAGCAATATCATGCTCAAGACCAACATAACAGCAGCAAACATCAATGCCACATCTATACCGACATATTCTGCCAGGGCGCTCACGGGTATCACGCCAAACGGCATCAGCCCATGCGTCATCATCATGATACTCATCACTCGACCGCGGATTTCCGGCTTGATGGCCAGTTGGACAATGCTCATGTTGAGGGCACCGAAGATTGCGCTGAATAGACCTGTCATGGCACCCAATGCCATGGCTGAAAACAGATTTCCCGTCAGTGCAAAACCCGCCAGCGCGATCGCCCAGAAGTAGGCAGCAACAAACATCACCCGTCCTTTGCCGTTAAAGTCACCCAGCTTCGCAAGAATAAGAGATCCACACAGCGCACCTGCGCCCATCGCCGTCATGAGAAGCCCAAGGTCATCAGGGCCGCCATTAATGATGTCCTGGTTAAAGGCTGGCAATAGAAAAGAAGCCGAGAATCCGAAGGTAAAAGGCACAAACCCCATAATCAGTAACCCGAGGATAATTTTCTCCTCCCCCATGTAGCGGAAACCTTCCTTCAGGTCGTCCAGGGGAGAGCTCTTGGCGCGCACCGGAGGATCGCCCTTGTAATGTAACATTGATGTCACAATGACCGAGGTCAGGTACATGCCAGCAATGACAAAAAACACAATCCCAACACCCCGGGTCGATGTGGTATCACCCGCCGCAAACACGGCAATCATGCCTCCGGCAAGCGCAGGGCCAAGAATTCGGGACAAGTTGAATGTTGCACTCTGCAATGCCATGGCGTTGACCAGATTGTCCTGGCCAACGACTTCCGGAATAAGGGCGCTGCGTGCAGGCATGCTGAACGCCAGAATCGTCCCGTTAAAAAGCCCGAACAGGATAAAGTGGGTAAACGTCACCTGGCCGGAATAGATAATGTACGCCAACAACACCGTCGCAATGGTGTTAAGAATTTGCGATGCAATCATTATCGGCTTTTTCTGCAGACGATCGGCGATAACACCGCCAACGAGTGAAAACAGGAATGACGGCAACATAAATGACAACATGACCCAGGTCAGTGCCAGGGGTGAACTTGTCATGTCGTAGATCAGCCAGCCCCTCGCCACCATCTGCATTTGCATCGCAAATGTCGCGCACAGGGTCGAGACCCAGAGGAATCTGAAATCCCTGATCTTGAGGGAGTCGAACATCCCGGCTTTGTAAATGGTGGTCTGACCTCCGTTGCCGCGGGGAACGGTCCGACTGGCTTGATTCGGTTGTGCGGAGCTTGTCATGTTTCTAGAGTAAACCAGACCCGATGGGATGCCTAGTACAATACGGTTTGGTGATAGTTTGGGCTTGTTTGCTAAAATTCCGGAATGCGTATGGAGTTTATCTGTTAAACCGCGTTGAGCTGAGAGGGAGTCCCTTTCCTGGGGGGCGCCGAGCTAGCACGCCCGTGGTCGCAACGGCGACGCTTGGCAATAACCTCAAATGTTAAACAACTAGCTCGACAGTTTTATTGGGGATCCTTGTTCTCATCAACCCCAAACAAATCCCTCGCCCGCCACAAAGCCACAGTTGGGATCATAAACACCACAGCACTCACAGCAGCCGCGATGGGCCCACCTCCGCGAGCTCTTTCTGCTACACCTTCAATGGGTGCTTGTAACAGATTAAATACAACCATCGCAATCACCACCTGGGCACAATAAACCGCTGCCCATGGCCACATCCAGGATTTCATTTTCCAGAACCCGTAGGCACCAGCACCGTAGATCAGCCAGTGAATAGGTTCCGTTAATTTTGCTGCCCAGCCACTGAGGGTGAAACCAAACCAGATTTCTTCCCAGCGTTCAAAAGGTTTGGTGAATATGTCGAAAGGCATATAGATAAAGGTCATATACAGACAGAAGAACCAGATCAGGTTCATCCACCAGGGGCGCCTGGCCCATTCTGCTTTGATACTGTCCATGTTCTCCCCCTGCTGTTTGTTAAGCATAGGGAAAATAGACGCAGAATACGAATGAAGGTTAGACTGTATTTTATTAGAGTCAGATTGGATGTCATCTGTGGTCGTTAGCAAACTCACCATTTATCCGGTAAAAGGTTGCCGGGGCTATTCCCTGACAGAAACCAGGGTCACGCCGATGGGATTGGTGGGCGACCGGGAATTTACGGTGTTGCTGGATGGCGAGCGGGCGGGCCAAAAACAGATCCTGGAACTGATCCATCTTTCCGCAAAATGGATCGGGGACCACGAGCTGCTTCTGGGTTATCCAGGCAAATCCGATTTTGAACTGCCTACCGAACTCGGCTCACCTTCAGCGGACGTTGATATCTATTCAAAAAAGATCCCAACGCTGGATATGGGTGATGAAGTGGCAGCCTGGTTGAGTGACGCATTCGAGAAAACCGTCCGCCTGGTGAGGGCGAGAGAAGCCTACGACTGGTTTTTGCCGTTGAAAGAATTCAGCGGGGTCCACGGCCAGAAACAAACCAAGTTTATTGACGCAGCACCCATTTTGCTCACCAACCAATCCTCACTGGATGACCTGTGCCAACGAATGGATGCGCCAATCCCGATGAATCGGTTTCGACCGAACATCGTAGTGTCTGATCTTGAAGCCTATAGAGAAGACGATTTGCCTGCGTTTAATTTCCCCCGATTGACCCTTAATCGGGTGACCGTCTGCGAACGCTGCATTGTGACCACGACGGACCAGAACACCGGTGGTCGCGCCAAAGAACCGCTTCGAACCCTCGGCAAGTACAGAAAACGTAAGAATGACTATGCTGGGGGTATTATGTTTGGAATTTATCTTACTCCGGATAGTGACGGGGATATCAGCGTCGGTGATGTGATGCAGGAACCGGCGTAAAAATCCTCAGCCCCTTCTGACCCAGGTACCGTGCTTGGCCTCTCAATCTCTACAGCTATTTCGAAAGCCCGAATTCCGGGATCGCCTGGTTGTTTTTAAGACCAGGAATTTCCTGTTGCTCTGGGCGGGTTCCCTGATCTCCATGCTGGGTGATGCCTTTTCCATGATTGCCCTGCCGTGGCTGGTCATCCAGTTAACAGACAATGCCTTCGCGCTTGGTATGGTGATGGCATCTGCGGCTATTCCCCGCGCCATTTTTATTCTTGTCGGTGGTGCACTGGTTGACCGGATTTCCCCTCGCTGGGTCATTCTGAATACCAAGGTTGCCTATTTTCTGCTGGTTTCAATCCTGGCTACCCTGGTGATGACAGAGACCATCGAGATGTGGATGCTCTACGGCTTTGGATTCCTGTTAGGAACCGTGGGTGCGTTCGCCTTTCCTGCGCAGTCGGCGATCCTGCCACAACTGGTGAAGAAAGATGAATTGCAGATTGCCAATGCGGTGATGGGTGGGACGGCCCAGATCTGCTTTTTGGTGGGTCCTGCACTGGCTGGCGCCTTGATTGTTATTCTAAGCGGGGGTGACCTGACCAACCTCAACGCAGATTCGCCGCCTGATGATTTACGGGCCATTGGTACAGTTTTCTCAATCGATGCGGTGACCTTTGTCGTCTCCTGGCTAATTCTGCTTGGGGTTCGGATCCCGAAAGAAAAAGATATACGTGCCGACAAGGAGGATTCTTTTTTTGGCACAATGATATTGGGGTTTGTTTTTCTAAAAGGTGATCGTTCCTTATTTATATTGTTGTTCTACATTGCGGCGATCGGTTTTCTCGCCCAGGGACCGATACAGATTGGCATACCGTTATTGGCAAGCGAACGATTTGTCGAGGGCGCGGCCGCGTACGGGCTACTGATGTCTTCCCATAGTGGCGGCGCATTCATTGGCATCCTGCTGGCGGGTTGGATACCACTACCCCAGGCCAGACATCTGGGGATGATGATTCTAACACTCGACGCCATTGTCGGATTAATTCTCATCCAGTTAGGTTTTGCCAGTGAAACCATGGTCGGCATGTTCATCCTGTTCAGCATGGGGACTATCGGCGGCTTTCTGCAAATATTCTTTATGACCTGGATCCAAAGGCGAATCCCCCAGGAGATGCTCGGCCGCATCATGAGCCTGATTATATTTGCCAACCTGGGACTCGCACCCATTTCCGGCGCTCTATCCGGCTATATTGTCGAGTATATTGGCCTGACGGTATTGTTCGCCGGTGCTGGCAGCCTGTTTGCTTCCTTCGCATTGTTATCCATGTTATCCCCCAGTATCAGGGCCATGGGTTTGCCGCCACGGGCGCCATAAGTTACCTCCCGTCATGCTGCTTTTCATGTAGGCTTCATGTAGGCTTCATGTAAGCTTAGCTAAAAAGAAACCCGCCCCGGAGGATTCATGCTCGATCTCACCATCAGGAATGCCAATATTGTCGATGGCACAGGTAAACCCGCGTTTAATGGCTCAGTCGGCGTAAAAGACGGCAAAATCGCGGAGGTAGGCAACGTCGGCAAGGCAGCGAGGGAAATCGATGCCGGGGGGCAACTGCTGACACCGGGATTTGTAGATATCCATACCCACTACGATGGCCAGGTGTGCTGGGACAAACAATTGACACCCAGCTGCTGGCACGGCGTAACCACGGTTGTCATGGGAAATTGCGGGGTTGGATTTGCACCAGTACAAGCCGGTGATGAGAACCGGCTAATCGAACTGATGGAAAGTGTCGAGGATATTCCCGGCTCGGCGTTGAATGAAGGCATTCCCTGGGGTTGGGAGAGTTACGCTGAGTATCTTGATGCCATCGATACACCCTACGTCATGGATGTGGGTTCACAGGTGCCTCATGTGGCAATCCGGCGCTACGTGATGGGTGAACGATGTTACGACGATTCCACGGATGCTGATATTGACCAGATGTCACGACTGACCCGGGAAGCACTGCAGGCCGGGGCACTCGGTTTTTCAACTTCACGTTTTTACGGTCACCTGGATAAGCAGGGTAATCTGGTCCCCGGTACCAACGCCGCGGCAAAGGAAATGTTAGGCATTGGTAACGCATTTAAAGGTCTGGATCATGGCACAATCGAGATTATCAGTGACTATCTGGAAGATGATGATGAACTGGCCTGGATTGAACAAATCATGCGTGACACCGGCCGCACCATCACGACCCTGACTGCACCGGGCAAACGCGAAAAAATATGGCACCTGGCAGATTCCATGAGTAAACAGGGACTGAGCCTGCGACCCCAATGTGGGGCCCGGCCTGCGTCGATACTGATGAGTCTTGAAGGAACCATCAATCCGCTGAACATTTTCCCCAGCTACAAGGCGATACGCGGCTTGCCATTGGAAGAGCGAATTGCGCATCTGCGGGACCCCGAATTCCGTAACAAGATAAAAACAGAAAAACCCAAACACCATCGCAACCCCGATGCGGTGCGGTTTACCACGAGTTATGCAGAAATGTACCCGTTGGACGATGCACTCTCCTATGAACCGGCAATAAACGACAGTATCCAGGGAATTGCAGATGCAACAAAACGCCATCATCTCGATGTACTGATGGATACCCTGGCAGAAAGACGGCCGATTATCTTTTTCTTCGGCGGCTACAAGGGAACCCTCGACCCCTACTTTGAGAATATCAAACGGGACTACAGTGTCTTTGGCTTGTCCGATGGTGGCGCCCATTGCGGCGTGCTATGCGATGCCAGCGTCCCCACCTACATGTTGAGTTACACCGCCCGGGATAGAACCAGTGCTGCGACCATGCCCCTCGAATTTGTTGTTCACAAGATGACACAAAACAGCGCCAGCGTTTACGGCTTAACCGACCGTGGCGTTATTGCCCCGGGATACCAGGCAGATTTCAACCTGATCGACTTTGACGCCCTTTCACTGCAACCACCTGAGATGGTGTACGACCTGCCCGCCAGCGGCAAACGCCTGATACAAAAAGCCAATGGCTATATCGCGACCATCAAGTCAGGCGAAGTCACCTTTGAAAACGGCGAATCAACCGGTGCACTACCCGGTCGACTGTTACGGGGTGGTCAATAATCGAGAAACAGTTTCTTCACCACTCGACAGCAGCGGACAATAACAAAGAACACATACTGAGCCACTTGCGTGAACTGTTAACCGAACCTGCCACGCTGCTGGAAATAGGCAGCGGTTCCGGCCAGCACGCCGTGCACTTTGCCAGCGCCCTGCGACACATTACCTGGCAACCTTCCGACCAGGGCGAGTACTTTGAACCGTTAAAAACCAACATACAGTCACTGGCCCCAGACAACGTTAAACCACCGGTTTATCTTGATCTCAACAACCCGGACTGGTCCATAACAACGACAAACCATATCTATACCGCGAATGTTCTGCATATTGTGCCTGAGAGTTTGTTATCGCCCCTGTTCATTGGGGCGTCCAAAGTCATGACACACAACGGGCTGTTGTGTATCTACGGTCCGTTTAAATACAACGGAAAATTCACTACTGATTCGAATGAACGGTTTGACGGCTGGTTAACAGATCGGAATCCGTTGAGTGGCGTACGTGATATTGGACGACTGCAGGAACTGGCAGAGGAAACGGGGTTTGTGCTCCGCAGGGACTTTGATATGCCAGCGAATAATCAATTTTTGATTTTTGAGAAGGCGTTCTGAAAGTATACGATGGTCTAAAAACGATGCTAATGCTGGGAGTCAGCTTTGACCAATCCGCTGTTTTAATCTAACCCCTCACCAAACTAGATGCCGAAGCTCTCAGCCAGTTTTACAGATTTCAGCCAGCCTCTAACCTCACCCCCTTCTTCCGTTGTCAGATTATTACCAATCCTATCAACAATCATCTGCCGAGATCGCTCCGGATATGGCCGAGACAAATAACTCACATCCTCACCATAAACTTCAACATGAAACGCTTTCGCCCCGGCCAGTTGCGCCTCACGATTCCCCAACACATAAGGTTGGTAAGTCGTTGCCATTTCAGCCAGCACAAACTGCGCAAAAGCAGTCGAATTTGGAAACGGCACCAGTTCACCGGTTCCATTCCATTTGTCAGCCTCAGTTTCACACCAGGCCACAACCCGGGGATAATTGGCAGTCACCTTTTTTGGATCCGGATCCATGTTGGTATGCGCCCGGAGTCCGCCCAACATCACACAATCCACGGCGGTAGGCCGTTCGCCTAACAGATAGGGTGTTTCAGCGAGCTGGGACTCCATCGCTGCCAGAATTCGACCATATTCATCTTCTGCCGCCTTGCGCTGCACCTCGGAATCCGTACCGGTAGCACGACAGGCCCTGGGGCCCCAGTTTCTAACCCGCGCAGCCGCCTCTGCATTGCCGTTGGCCATTTTCAGGGAAGCAAATTCCGCACTTTCAGCATAGTGCCAGCGATAGTGCACCATCGTCCTGGCAACCCATTCATCAAAATACTCCTCCACTATTTGTACAAGCACGCCAAGTGGCCCTTCGGGGAACATTCGTCGTGCCGGAAAGCGGGTGTCGAGCAGCTGCATCAAAGGTGTGGTATCCCCAATCATCCAGTTTTCCGGCGTCTGCAATACCGGCACCTGGTGCGTACCGGAGCGTGATTCTATTTCCTGGGGATTGTGCTCACCCTTGTTTAGCGATTCGAAGTCTGCACCGTAAAAAATAAGTGCGGCTTCAAGCTTACGAGTGAAATAGCTCAGTTCGCCGCCATAGATTTTGTACTTTGAGTTCATTGGGAATACCTCTAGTGGCTCTTTTAATAAGTTAGACCATCTCTTCGAACTTGCCGTCAAGCCACTGTTTGCGCAACTCAAACTTCTGGATCTTGCCGGACCCGGTGAGGGGAAATTCTTCCAGTTCATACCAGCGGGCGGGGGTTTTTTGTGGCGACAGATGCTCACGCAGGTAAGCAAACAACGTTTCCCTGTTCAGGGTTTCACCGGGCGCGGCGCGAAGGAAAGCGCCGACGATCTCACCCATACGCTCGTCGGGTAACCCAACCACCGCTACTTCGCCAATGGTGGGGTGCTGGTAGAGCAGTTCTTCCAATTCGCGGGGATAGATGTTTTCACCACCCCGAATAATCATGTCTTTTAAGCGACCTTCTACTTTGGTGTAGCCACGTTCATCCATGGAACAAAGATCACCGGTATGTAACCAGCCCTCGGAGTCGATTGCATTTGCCGTGGCTTCATCCATGTCGAAATACCCATGCATGACATGATAGCCGCGGGTGCAATACTCACCCAATTCGCCGTAGGGCAATGTCTCCCCTGATTCCGGATCAATAATCTTGACCTCGACATGGGGCATGGACGCACCCAGGGTTGTGCCCTTGTCTTCTGTGGTGTCTTCGGGGCTGGTCATTGAAGACACCGGTGAGCACTCTGTCTGGCCGAAGACAATGGTGAATTTGGCTCCCAGTGCCTGCTCAAATACTTCCACCAGTGCTGCCGGAACCGTGGATCCGCCTGAACAAAGGACCTTGACGCTGGACAGGTCACGGCTTTCATAGTCTGGATGTTCCAGCATGGCATTCATCATTGTCGGCACCCCGACCATTGCATTGCCACCGTAGGTTTCGATCAGTTCCAGCACGAGACCGGGCTCAAACATTTCCACCAGCACCTGGGTGCATTTTTTCGAGACAGCGCCGAGGACACAAATAACACAGCCGCCTGTATGAAATAAGGGCATATAGGTCATCCACACAGAACCCTCGTCGACGTCCATTCGATCCAGTGTATGAGCGCCATTGTTAACGAGACCTTTATGGTGCAACAATGCCCCTTTGGGAAAACCGGTTGTACCGGATGTGTATTGAATCATTACGGGATCTTCCGGACTTGCCATCGGCAGCAATCTGTCGCTGCCATCGGCGGTGGCAAGAAACTCATGCCACTGATCCAGACGGATAACTTCCCGCAGGTCCCGGCATTCACCCTGCACCTCCTGCACGGCTTGCAACATTCTATTGCCACGGAACTCCGGAATCACAAAAATACCTGCACAGCGAGACTGTTTCAGCACGTAGGCCAGTTCCTTTTTTTGAAACGCAGGATTGACCGTCACCATAATGACACGAGCCATGGCGCAGGCGAATTCCATCATGATCCATTCTGGAATATTCGGCGCCCAGACAGCCACCCGTTCACCGGGGTTGAATTTGAGTGTCAGGGCATGCGCGGCTTCGAGAGATTCGACATACAGGTCTGCATAGGTCCACTCGCGGCGATCGCCGGGATCCTTAGCACCGGTAATTAACGCAATTCTATCCGGTACGGTATCAGCGGCTTCCTTAAGGAGTTCGCCGAGGGTAATGTCGCGCAACGGGGGTGTTGTTGGGCCTGTGGAGCAGGCCAGGTTGTCTGTTGTCTGGTTGGTCATAATCCGGGACCTGGTATCATTTTTGAGCCGTCTGTGAAGCGCGACAGCCGGAAACGTTTTAGATCGTATTCGCTCTGTTTACCCAATACCATATTCGCCATGACGCGGCCTGCACCGGGGCCGAATCCAAAACCATGGCCACTGAACCCCGTCGCAATATAGAGGCCGGGATAAGCTTCCACCTGGTCCATAACCGGTACGACATCCGGGGTGACATCAATCATACCAGCCCAGGCTTCAATAAACGGGACCTCGCCCAGGGCAGGCATGTATTTTTGAAGTTGATTGCGCATCTGAACGACCCCACCCGGCGAAGGGGTGGGATTCAGCACGCGGTTTTTTTCAAACGGTGTTGTGTCATCGGGCGACCAGTGCCTTGTGGGCAGCAGCCTTTTTACAAGACTGTCGTCCGCTACAAACTGTTGCACCGTCTTTATATGCAGATCTCGCGAACTCCGCCGCAATACAGGCAGGTACTTGAAAAAATAGCGAAAGCTGTCTGCCGCGAGAAAGTGTTCACCCAAGCCCCCAGGCGCAATCGTGTAGCCGCCATCGGCTCTTCTGCGAATGGCGACGCCACCACCGGCGGCCGCACCGGAAAATACATCAGGCCCCGGTTGTGTTCGGGCGACCGTCGAGCGAACCGTCAACTGAGGTAGTTTGACATTGAGGTTCCCCAGGAACACCGTTGACCAGGCACCACCGGCACAAACCACAGATCCTGCCCTGACCCGACCATGTTCTGTGATCACCCCGGATACCTTTCCCGCTTCAACGTCCAGGGACCGCACAGCGCAATTTTCCCGAATGGCGACGCCTTGTTGCACTAAATGTCTCGCCATGGCAGGTACTGCCGTAAACGGCTCCGCCCTGCCATCACTGGGTGTATACAGCGCCCCTTTCCATCGGCCCCCGGCATCCGGCATCAGGTCTTCGACTTCTTTCGCGGAAATCATCCGGCTATCCAACTGATGCGGCCGGGCAACATCCAGCCATTTCTCAGATTCTGCCAGCTCTGATTCATTCCGGCCCAGATATAGTATCCCCTGGCGCGAAAACCCGATCTCGTCGCCGACCTCCCTGGCGATGGATTCCCAGCTGTTGATGCTGTCCATCATAATCGGCAGCTCTGCCGCATCACGACCCTGCTGCCTGACCCATCCCCAGTTACGGCTGGACTGTTCACCGGCGACACGGCCTTTTTCACATATCAGTACACTTACCCCGGCTTTGGCGAGAAACCACGCAGTGGATACACCCGCGACACCGCCGCCGATGATAACGACATCCACGCGGTCGGGTAGCGGGTCATTAAAGTTGGCTGGGCTCTGATCAGATAGCATCGGCATTTTAAAAGTGTGCCTAACTTGGGACGTCAATTCAACAGTTGGAACTGAATCGCTAAACCCGCCTCTAACAGGCATGTTTTATCCGGCTTCAATCGACGAATTTGATCTTTCCCCCGACGGGGATGAACCCAAAAAGACCCATGGTGTGCTCAGCCTTGCTGTGTTGTTTGTATTGCTGGTTCATTTTGTTCTGGTGATGTATTGGAAATTCGACAAGCCGGAAGCTGGCAGATCGACGGTTATCAGCATTGAGCTGGTGCCTGAAAAAATTATTGAACCTGAAGCGATATTCGAACCCGAGATTCCCAAAACGATCCCCGAACCGGTCATTCAGGAACCTGTTGAAACCATAGCCGAACCGATAACGGATATTGCCGAAGTTGTTCAAGAGCAAGAGGCTATTCAAGAGCAAGAGCCACTGCAATCTGCCCCACGGATTCGAACTACGCTGTATCTTCGCGCTATCGAGGCGATAAGAAACGATTCACTGCCAAAAGCGCCTAGCTTTAAAACATTCAGTACCCGGGATTTTCCTCAAAAAGAAAACCCGGGCCGGTATCAACCCGTCCGCTATCTTGTGCCGGTGATTACCATGGCAAAGGTCATGGAATCTCGGAGCAATGATGGCACCTTCATCATCAAGAGATCTGACGGTTACGGTAATGTGACCTGCTTTCAGGAGCGCGGGCCAACCCATCCCTTTGAGTTACTCAATCAACCGTTGTGGTATCCCGTGCCCGATGCGACCTGCGGGCACATCAAGTAGTGACTTTTCAGAGCTGTAAACGCAAACTGAAACCAACATTAAAGAAGGAGACCAACCATGAGACTCTCACCCATAGATAGAAACAACCTCAATGAGGCGCAGCAAACCGTACTGGAAGCCATAGAACGAGGCCCCAGGGGTAACGCTCGCCCTGGTATTGGGATGATTGGTCCCTTTGGTGCCTGGGTTCGCGCACCCAGCGTGGGGGGTGCCGCGCAAGCCCTTGGCGCAGCGATTCGGTTTGGTTCCAGCGTGCCGGAAAACATCAAGGAGGTGGCGATATGTACCGTGGGCGCTCATTTTAAATCCAAATTCGAATTTTCAGCCCACAAACGACTGGGCATGCAGGCCGGGCTCAACGAAACGCAGCTCAACCAGCTCCGGGACGGCGAGTCACCCACTTTTGAAGGAGATGAGATGATCTCCTACCGCATCGCCAGTGAAATGCTCGAAACCCACGGCATCACAGACCAGACCTACAAGGCCGGTGTCGACGCGTTTACCGAGACCTGCATGATCGAACTGGTGACAACCATTGGCTACTACTGTTTGATATCACTCACACTGAACTCCTTCCAGATTCCACTGGAGGATGGTATGGAGGATCCTTTCCCGGTGGTGTAGTCTGGATGCACCCCATTGCAACCCGAGGGAAGTTGAATTTGGGAAAGACAGCTGCTGTAGACCAGGGATCTGTATATAAGACCTTGATGACAGCCTTGAGCCCGCTCTTGTTAACAGTTTTGTGCCTGCTGTTCTCACACCCGGTATTCGCCGAAGAGTGGCGCCATGGTTTGTCCTTTTTCGGCGACCTGAAATATCCCGCCAATTTTACCCACTTCGAATACGTAAACCCCCAGGCACCCAAAATGGGCGAGATGGTCATGCCCGCCCTCGGGAACTTCGACACCCTCAATCCTTATATTCGCAAAGGACGCAAAGCCTCGGGCATGACCTATCAACCGATGGCGCGTGTGCTCATTCTGGAACGACTCGCATTTAAGGCCGATGACGAGCCGTCGAGTCAGTACGGCTGGCTTGCAGAAGAAATCATGCTCGCAGACGATTACAGCTGGGTGCGATTCAGGCTGCGAAAACAAGCGCGCTGGCATGATGGCAGACCGATAACCACCAAAGATGTCTTGTTTACCTTCGACAAGATCAAGTCGGTGGGTTCACCATTATTGAAGGCAAACTTCTATCTCGTCAGCCACGCGGAAATTATCAACGACCGGGAAATCAAGTTCTTTATCCCGGGTGCAACATCACCAAAATCCGCACAAATCATTGCCGCCATGTACGTCGCACCCGAGCATTACTGGCGGGACCGTGACTTCGAAAAATCCACCATGGAAGTTCCCCTGGGCAGTGGACCCTACAAGATCACGAAGATCGAACCCGGCAGGAAAGAAGTCTACGAACTTGTGGATGACTACTGGGCCAAAGACATCCCCGTGATGAAGGGTCGACACAATATACGTCGCATTGTCTATGACCACTTTACCAACGAACAGGTCATTCTCGAAGCCCACAAGGCAGGCGTCACCGATGCCTTTTTAGAAGGCGTGTCCAAGCGCTGGGCAAAAGAGTACGACTTTCCCGGTTATCGCAGTGGCCTGTTTGTCAAAGACCTGATCAGTACCGAACGCCCGTTCGGGATGCAGCAGGGTGTCATGTTCAACATGAGACTGGAAAAATTCCAGGACGTCAGGGTGAGGGAAGCACTGGCACTGGTTTATGATTTCGAATGGTCCAACAAGATTCTCTACCACGGGTTTTACCAGCGCAACGACAGTTTTTTCGAAAATTCTGATCTCGCCCAGGCCGGTTTACCGTCAGAAGCAGAACTAGAACTACTTGAACCCTTCAGGGGCCAGGTACCTGAACGCGTCTTTACTGAACACTACAAACCAACGGTGACAACAGGCGGCTATTCAAGAGAACCCCTGCTAAAGGCTGCCAGACTGCTTAAACAAGCTGGTTACGAAGTACGCAACAATGTGCTGATAAACGGCACTACGGGAGCGCCGTTCACCATTGACCTGGTTGTGCTCAGCGTCTACCAGGAGCGAGGCATCACCCCTTATATCCATCGATTGAAACGCCTGGGCATCCATGCCAGGGTTCGCACGATTGAAGTGTCCCAATTCATCAACCGCGTGGGCAAGTTCGACTTTGAAGGCACGATACGCACCTATGCACAAACCATGACACCCGGCAATGAATTGAAAAACTACTGGGGCTCCGCTGCCGCAGACCGGCAATACAGCCGCAACAATTCCGGGATAAAAGACCCTGTGGTTGACCAGCTGATCGAGAAAATAATCGCCGCCCGGAGCCGCGACCAGCTGATTGCTGCGACTCGTGCCCTGGACCGGGTGTTGCTGTGGAATTTTTATGCCGTACCCGGTTTTTTCCCCCCTGGTTATCGCTACGGCTACTGGGACAAGTACAAAAAGCCGGAAATACAGGCACGCTTTCGCAGTGGTTTCTTTGACACCTGGTGGTACAGCGAAGAAAAGGCACAACGCGTGGAAGAAGGCATGCGCAACATGCTGAACGATGACAGTATGGGCGAAGACTAGCATGGGTACCTACATCCTCAAGCGAATCGGCCTCATCTTCCCCACGCTGTTTGGCATTATGGTGATCAATTTCCTGATCGTGCAAACCGCACCCGGTGGCCCGGTTGAACAGATCATTGCCGAACTCACCGGCGAAGAATCAGCAGCCACCGGACGCATTACCGGCGGCGGCGGTGGCGAGATGGGCAACACCGCGGGTGAAGCGGGTGCCTACGAGGGCACAAGGGGGTTGGACCCGGACTTTATCAAAGACCTTGAAAAGCAATTTGGCTTTGACAAACCCATGCATGAACGCTTCTTCAAAATGATGTGGGATTACATCCACCTGGATTTTGGCACCAGCTATTACCAGGACCGCTCGGTGACATCGTTAGTTGTGGAACGGATGCCCGTGTCAATTTCCCTGGGATTTTGGACGCTGCTGATTACCTATGGTATTTCCATTCCACTGGGCATCGGCAAAGCCGTGCGGGACGGGACGCCTTTCGATATCTGGACCAGCGCGGCAATCTTCGTGGGATATGCGATACCTGCATTTCTATTCGCCATTTTGCTGATTGTATTATTTGCCGGGGGCAACTACTGGGACTTCTTCCCGTTGCGTGGCCTGACTTCCAGTAACTTCGAACTGCTAAGCACCTGGGGCAAGGTCAAGGACTACGCCTGGCATATTGCCCTGCCCATTCTCGCCATGACCATCCACGGCTTTGCGACGCTGACGCTGTTGACAAAGAATTTATTCCTGGAAGAAATCAACAAGCAGTTCGTACTCACCGCAAGAGCCAAGGGCCTGACCGAACGCAGGGTCCTGTACGGCCACGTATTCCGCAACTCGATGTTGATCGTAGTCGCGCAATTACCCGGCGCCCTGATCAATGTGCTGTTTACCGGTGCCCTGCTGATTGAAATCATCTTCAGCCTGAACGGCCTGGGTTTATTGGGTTTTGAAGCCGCGATAAACCGGGACTACCCAATTTTATTCGGCACGCTCTTTTTCTACACCGTGGTCGGACTGGTCATGCATTTGATTGGTGACCTGACCTATGTACTGGTCGACCCGCGAATCGACTTCGAAACACGGGAGGTCTGATGTCGACTGTTGAAACAGACCCACTCATCCACACCGGCCCCGACCTGGACCCCGGCCTGCAAAAGCCTCATCGCCCAATCACCCTGGTAGACAGACGCTGGCGCAATTTCAAGGCCAACAAACGTGCCTGGTATTCCAGCTGGATCTTCAGCGTGCTGTTTATCTGCTCACTGGGCGCGGAATTAATCGCCAACGATAAGCCAATTTTGCTGTATGTCGATGGCGGCATCTATTTTCCTTTTTTAGTGATGTACCCGGAAACATCATTTGCAGATGAGATCACCCCGGCGGATGAGCTGTTCGAAACTGAAACCATTTACCGCGACCCTTTCTTTCAGGATCTGATAAAACGGCAGGATGGCTGGATGATCTGGCCGATGGTGCGATACGCAAACAACACCATGGACCTGTTTATCGAGAAGCCCGCGCCCGTTCCGCCCTCTGCCACCCACTGGCTGGGAACCGATGACCTGGGCCGGGATGTGTTCGCAAAGGTTATCTATGGATTCAGGCTCTCCATACTCTTCGGCCTGGGCCTGACCATCTGCAGCACGATTATCGGGATTTCTGCGGGAGCGATTCAGGGATATTTTGGCGGCTGGCTTGACCTGGTCATGCAACGCCTGATTGAAATGTGGGCGGGCATGCCAATCCTGTTTTTGCTGATCATCCTCGCCAGCATGGTCGAACCCACCCCCGGCTGGCTGTTTCTGTTGCTGTTGCTGTTCAGCTGGATGGCCCTCGTCGGCATTGTCCGGGCTGAATTTCTGCGGGCAAGAAACCTGGAATACGTACGGGCCGCTCGCGCGCTGGGTGTTGGCAATATCACCATAATGGCGAAGCATGTGCTACCCAATGCCATGGTGGCTGCACTAACGATGGTGCCTTTTATCCTGACAAATTCAGTGGTGTTGCTGACGTCGCTGGACTTTCTTGGCTTTGGACTGCCCTCTGATGCACCATCGCTGGGTCGTTTGATCAAACAGGCGGTCTCTAACCTGCAGGCACCCTGGCTGGGATTCACCGCCTTCTTTACCATCGGCATTATGCTGACCCTGTTGATTTTCATCGGCGAAGGCATACGGGACGCATTTGACCCACGAAAGACGTTTGCCTAATATCTACACTCACGACGACTATCAATAGAGCAACACCGCGTTGCACGGACTAAATATGAGCGAACCCATTGCCGTTTACCTGGGCTCAGTCAATCGCTGGGAATGTGATGAAAACGACCACCTGAACGTCAGGTTCTTCTCCCAGAAAATGATTCAAACCCTGGAGCTGGGTTTAATCGAACTGGGTTGCATCCCGCGAGAAGACGTTCAAACCATCACCGCAAACATCAAGTCACAACATATGCGTTTTATCGCAGAAGCCAGAATAGCGGTTCCGATTACCGGTTACTTCGGCCTGCTCAGTGCTGATGACACCGGATTTTGTGCCCTGGTGGAGTTACGAAACTCCGGCACAGACCAAGTAATGTCCGCATTTGTTTTCGACGTTAACTACCCATTAAAAGCAGAAGGCCTGAAAACCGTACCGTTACCCAACTATGCAGGCAGCCGCGGCGTGCCAGCGGACCCCTTCCCTTATGCGAACCTTACCCTGTCAGAAAGCTATCGACGCGGCTTCATCACCATAGGCCGAGGCATCATCCAGCCCGACGAATGTTCCCCCAATGGCCTGTTGCTGCCCAATAATTACATGAGCCGGGGTTCCGATTCCATGCCAAACCTGTGGACCCGATTCGCAGCAGGCGACAGCCAGTTCGAAAGAGGCCAAGGCGTCATCGGCGGCGCCGTACTCGAATATCGGATGGATCACTTCACCAACCTGAAACAGGGCGATAGATTTGTAGTGGTCTCCGGCCTCGACAACCTCACCGAAAAAATTCAGCACATGGTACACATCTTCTTCAACATCGATTCAGGAGAAATCACCCTCGGATGCAGAGCATTAGGCATCTCAATGGACCTGGTCGCCAGAAAATCCATCCCCATTCCCCCCGAAAGACGTGCAGTGATGCAGAAGTTCATGATTAAACCCTGACAAACAGCCGACCAGGCCAATGTCCCACACATCCCATAGCCACTATCGCGCACAAGACATCGGTGAATCCGTTAGGCTTTGGCTGACAGAACTAATCAATAAACTTACAGCGATTCCAGTTCACGCTGATATTTCTTTCAACGCCACTCCCGTAGTCTGATACCGCTGTCACGCTTGCTGTTTGCGACAGCATCCATAAACTATTAAGGAGTTACAATATGAGAGAACTGACTGTAAGTGAGGTTGAATTTGTCAGCGGTGGGTTTAGTAATGGTACCAAGGTGCCGTTTATGAATAAGTTTATTGCGGGGGCGAATTGGCCTGGGGGTGCCCCAAATGTCTTGCAAGGGATATTTATGGCCTACACAGTTGGTACACTTATTGGCGGGGCTGTTAATGCCTTTAACATGAAAGTGTCCGGAATGAGTTTCGGTACTGCGATATATCGAACAATGAATCCAACGAGGATCAAGTGAAGAAACAAGGCTAGGTAAAGGAGGAACTAATGCCGGATAATAGCTACGAGTTTTCCTATATGAGCGCGCGTGAAAAAAAGAAAGTGCTGGTCAGTAAATGCATACTCGCGTTACTGATGTTGCTCGCTTTTTACTGGTTGATAGCTGGCGAGGCAAACACACTATCTTCCGAACTCGTTTTCATTGGAGGTATTCTCGCAGCTATTTTCGGTTACATTAATATTCTCACCGTAAAATCCGAACTAGTCGAATTGTTCGAGCCACCCTATACATATAGAGCTGGTGAGTTTGCGATCACGGCGATTATATTAAACGTGATTTCCTGGTTTGTGTAAGTGAATCCCCCGTAAATCTGCAACACTTTCATCCAGTCTTTTTAATGTAAGCTGGATACTCGCAGCCTTTTTCGGCTCAATCTTTTGCAGGTCAAGTCAGAACTTATCGAGCTATTCGAACAACCCTATGACTACGTCGGCTACAAATTCATAATTACCGGCACGATCATCCACATAACAGCCTGGATAGCATAAAGGTGAGCTATCCGCCCACCTCATACCTGTCCATCAAATCCCTCACCATGTGCTCGGGCATTGTTTTCTACTCCTGCGGCAAGATCTTACAAAACCCACAGTCACTCACTCACAACCAACACCACAAAAAACGTTAGCATTTGTCTGACACAAAAAGACAATGGACCTACAATCATTGCAGCTTGATCTGATTTTCTTATTTATCCCGCTTCCTTACTCTTGCACTGCTGTCGCGCTTGCTGTTTGTGACAGCATCCATAAACTATTAAGGAGTTTTGATATGAGAGAACTGACTGTAAGTGAGGTTGAATTTGTCAGTGGTGGGTTTAGTAATGGTACCAAGGTGCCGTTTATGAATAAGTTTATTGCGGGGGCGAATTGGCCTGGGGGTGCGCCGGGGGCTTTGGCAGGAATACATATCGCCTGGCAAATCGGGACGGGTATAGGGAACGCCGTAAACTACTTTAACCAGGAAGTATCAGGCATGAGCTTTGGCACCGCCATATACCGAACAATGAATCCAACCAGGATCAAATAAAGGAACTTAAGGAGATTCCAATGCCGAAAGACAGCTACGAGTTTACTTACATGAGCTCAGGAGAGAAACGAAAGTTGCTGGTTGCCAAATGTGTTTTAGCTCTAATGATTGCTAGTGCTTTTTACATGTTAATTGCAAGCGATGCTACAACCCTTTCATCCGATCTGTTTAATGTAAGCTGGATACTCTCAGCTTTTTTCGGCTACCTTAATCTTTCCCGGGTAAAATCCGAATTAATGGAACTGTTCGAACCACCTTACATCTACGTCGGCTATGAATTCGTTACAATCGGCATGATAGTCAACATAACCGCCTGGATAGTATAAAAGTGTGCTATCCGCCCACCTCATACCTGTCCATCAAAT
>DUAT01000109.1 GCA_012960755.1 Gammaproteobacteria bacterium | reverse complement strand
TACTAGTCAAGAACTAGACCTCAAGCTTGGTTCGAAATTTACCTCGATAACAATTTTATCATCTTCAAACAGACACTGGTTAGGATTTCTGCTAGCGCCAGCATTGCTTTTGTCAACTCTCACCCAGCTAAACTGGTGGGGCCGACCGAGACACCAGACGCTTTTCGATCATCCTAGCGGCGCACGCAATACCCCCGCGCCAAGTAATAGACAAGATATACAAGCCATCGCTGCAATCAGTATAAAGATGGGAGTACATTGCCTGAGAACAAACGATACGAGAGTTTTTAGAAGGTAAAGAGCTCTTGAAACTTAACTAAATCCTCAACCATCGTGGTGTCTTCAGGTAACATTTCCTGAAGGCGTTCATCACACTCCATGGTTAAGTCACGTAGCGGAATGTGTTGGTCAACAAAAATGGTTTCAAGACGCGGGTAGAGCTCTTTTAAAGCATCCGCCATGTCGAGAGACGACATCTTCCTGTGCGATATATTGTAAACGTCGGATTCCATTTCACGTTTCACCATCCGCGCCATGACCTCAACCAGGCGGTAAACGCTAATGTGGGTTTGCGTGTGTTCCGGCGACCCGTGAATTGCTATTCGATTAGTGAAATGGGCATCAAAGATCATCTGGTTGACGGGAGTCTCTACGCGCAGATTCTTAGAGTATCCATAGACGTTAGCACACCGGATTAACTGTACTGGAATATTTTCCATCAGCCTGATGACATGATCTTCGCCTCGCATTTTTGAGATGCCGTAGTAACTGTCCGGCACACGGGGGTGGTCGGCTGCTGACGCTTCACCGTGACCATAGACAGACTGGCTACTCAGATAAATCAGCCGTTGTACGCCAACCTCTTCTGCTGTGTATACAATTTCTGCAGTACCCCAATGGTTGGTTTGTTCGAAGTCGTGCGCGTTCTGGTCGGCGAATGGTGTTTCCACCTTCGCCGCCAAATGAATAACGACATCCACGCCGTCCATGTGTTTACGCAAACTTCGCGAATCCAAAATATCGGCCTGAATGAAACGAACGTTATTGTTAGGTACTTTCCGTAAACCGGTGAACAGGTTGTAGTTGCCTTTGCACAGGTTGTCGTAGACCAGGATGTCTTTGATACCCGGTTCTGCGGAAAGGCGATAGACCAGTTCGTTACCAATATAACCGGCGCCACCTGTGACCATGATTTTCATCTTAGTTACCACCTGCAACGAGTGTGGTGTTGAGGCCGCACTCGGTTTTGTTCATGCCAAACCAGCGTGAGTTTCGCTCGTTGCCTTCACCAGCTTTTAGGGTGCAGGGTTCACAGCCTATGCTCTGGTAACCCTGGGCTTCCAGAGGGTGTTCTGGCAGTTCACGGTATTTACGATAGTAGTACACCATTTTGGAATCCCAGTTCAGCATGGGGTGGTAGCGGGTGCAGCCGTGGGTGGCGGGTTCTTCTTCTGCCATGACTGCTCTTACGGAACTTTGGTCTGCCCGTACGCCGTTTATCCAGATGTCGTGTTCCATTAGGACGAGTTCCAAGGGCTGTACTTTATTTAGGTAGCAACAGTGGTCTGGGTCAGATGCGTATAGAAAGCGCCCTGCGTTATCTAGCTGTTTGATTTTGGGGACATTGGGGCGAAGTGCGATGACGTTTAGGGATAGGTCTTGCTGTAGCTGGCCTGCAAACCTGATGGTTTCGGGGTAAAGGAAACCGGTGTTAGTGTAGTAGACAGGGATATTGCGGTCTACCCGGCTGATGATGTGCAGCAGTGGCAGGCTCTGGGACTGGAATGAGCTGGTGGTGAAGACTTTTTTACCGTCATCCAGGTAGTTGTGGATTCGTTCGACAATGGCGTCTGCCTTTGCTTCCAAGTCTTTTTTGTCGAGTATGCCGGTCATGGTGGTTCCTTTTTGGTTCGAGATCTCTCCGCTTCGGTCGAGATGACGGGAGTGGGCGTTTCGCTCACTCTGGTCGAGATGACGGTGGTGGGCCGAAGTAACGGTGCTCACGGATCGATAAAAAAGCGCATTCTACAAGGATTGCGGATGGCCCCTTAGACTGTGTGGTTAGTTGCTTAGATGCAGAGGGAATAACCGGGGGTTATACATATTCAGAAAGGGTATAAGAGAGAGGTCTCTCCGCTTCGGTCGAGATGACGGATGGGGGGAGATGACGGGTGGGGGAACGGGAGGACCAGGACGACCCCGGCCTGACTAACTCCATTTAGACAGGGGAACCGCTATTTGCGGGAAAGTACTGATGAGTTTCTTATCTGCAGTTACCAATGGAACACCGATCGTCTTGGCGAGCGAGATGAAGTGTGCGTCGTAAGCACTGATATTATTCTCGACCGCCAGTTGGAGGCTCTCAAGAGAATCCGTCTCGCTGAACGCTAACTCAAGTGTTTGGTCGATGCTTCGCAACAACATTTCAGCTTCTTTTAACGCCATCCCGCCATGACGGCAATAAGTCCCCAGGACGTTCAGAAACTCATATTTCAACAAGTTTGGTACTACCCAGGAAGATTCGGTTGCCCAAAGATTACGCGCGGCCTGAGTTTTCTCACCCTCAATGACCAAGTATGCAACGACGTTGGTGTCGACAACGATCAAGACCGACCTGATTTCTTTGCATCGTCAATGAAAGTTTGCGTTAACAAAAACCCGCCCTTGTACGGCGGCGGAATTTCTCGAACCTGTCGCGGCCATTCGTCCAGTGCAGCTTCAATCAGGACAATAGCCTCTCGCGTCATACTTCGATGTTGCTCTGCGGCACGCGCTTTGAGCTTTGCGTGAAGATGTTCGGGGAAGTTCTTGATGACTAGTGCGGCCATTGCTTGCTCCAGTTTTGCTTCCTTAAAGGTACCATAAAGGAAGCAATGAGTAACCTGTTTTGAGGATCGGAAAGGCGAGATCTCTCCGCTTCGGCCACCTGGTGGCGGCCTGCGGTCGAAAGGACGCTATTCTTCGCCGAGGTAATCGACGATCTGCTGCACGCAGGTCTCGATGGAATCCTGGCCTGAGTTTAGGTGCACCTCGGCGTGATCCGGCGTTTCGTAGGGGCTGTCGATGCCGGTGAAGTTTGGTAGATCGCCTCGTCTGGCTTTGGCATACAGGCCTTTTACGTCTCTTTTTTCTGCTTCCTCAATTGGCGTGTCGACAAAGATTTCGACGAACTCTTCATCATTGAAAAGGCGCCTTGCCATGTCACGTTCCGCTTTAAACGGTGAGATGAACGCGGTCAGCACAACGATGCCTGCGTCAGTCATGAGCTTGGCGACCTCTGCTACGCGGCGAATATTTTCAATGCGGTCGGCATCGGCA
>DUAT01000108.1:1713-3324 GCA_012960755.1 Gammaproteobacteria bacterium | reverse complement strand
GCAAAATGAGCAAGATCGGATAGAAGAAGAATACCGTCAAGAAGCATTGACTGCTGCAGAAATAAGACAATGGTGCGACATCGACGCGTGCTGGAACAACTGTGGTACTCATATTCCTTCTGACTGTGAGCAACAATTTCTGGACAAGTGTGATGAGTTTGAGTTTACTGGGGAAGACTGCAATCCTGCGATGGTAAGACAAGAACAGCAAGAACGCGACCAAATTGCGGCAGAACTTGCACGCCAGAGAAGACCGAACTCTGGCTCAGTTCCACTGATTACCGGATTCACCTGGGACGAAAATGAGCGATGGGAAAAAACCAAGCGCACATGCGTGGATTACAACCCTCTCTGGCCTGGATGCACTCGGTACCACATAAAAGCCTACTACAGATATTCCTATGCCTTTGGCCTGCGCATACCCCTTCTGCTCGAAGTTCAATCAATCAATGTAAGAGAAGAGGAAGAGGGGCTCCACACCGGGCGGCTTAGAGTCACCCTCACTCCTGTTAACGGAAATGAAGATCATTACCGTGACGCAGGAATGCTCGATAGGCAAATATATGAAGGTCGTGAGGCGCTTGCATCACTTTGCAACGACGGTGGATGTGCGGCAGGCTTAGAGGCGAATGTGCCAGGCCCAAATTTTGACCTGGGCCCGTACACTATAAATGAGATTAACTTACTACATAAAGCGTTTTCATCCGGGCGCATCAGAAGAGGTGAAATCAATCCTCCCGATGTGAGCGATGAAGAAACCCTGGGACTTAAACGAATTGACTTTGACCTAATGGGTGGATTTGTAAGTGCGGGTATCGTGGGTGCTGAACTTCTTCCTGTATTCCGCCTTGATATGGGAGGTATAGAGAAGACATTAGGGACGGCTTACGATGATCGGGGCTGTGCTGGCTCTCCACAAACTCGACTGAGATGGACGAGACCTGGGAGCCACAAAGTTACAAGTTTTGAAATCCAAGATGACAACCGTGTGGCATTGTTATACGACCCCAGCTATACGTTTGACCTCACACTTAGGCTTGGGCTGGAACCCACAATCTGGGTGGATTTTGGAGTATGGGGTGATGAATGGACCATTGCCCAAGTCTGGTTGCCTTGGGGTATAAATAGTCCTAACTTCACTTTAGACCAACATGCCAACACACGAGCTTGTGGATTGCGCTTTCTCGTAACGAGACAAACCAACTGACCTAGAACCTCCATTTCATCTTCAAACACGACTAAATCTTTTCTAAAACACAGGTTTGCTGGGCTAATATTTTCTGAAAAAAGCCCATTTGGGGAGAAGACGGGCGTTCATCGCGCCGATGAACCCGCAATCCCCAATACCGAAATGCTGCAGTAAGGTGCAGGCCTATCGATAGGCCTGCACGCGGTCTTTCGCGGGCACAGGGGTTCGACGATTGATCCAGGCGATCCCCAACAGGATCAGACGCTGCTCTACCGAATCGTCGATGAGGTTTAACCGGCATTTGCAGCTCTTATGGCAAAGTAGGGCAAGGAATCGCCGGGTTATGTACATAGGGAATTTGAAGAATTCCTCAAGTGCGGCCGACTCGAACATGGCTTTTTGCGGCTGCGTTGCGAACTGAT
>DUAT01000108.1:0-1656 GCA_012960755.1 Gammaproteobacteria bacterium | reverse complement strand
AGGACATCAGTGGTTCATTGGCAGGAGAAATTAACCGAATTTTAAGGACTCAAGGATAAATCGGATGCAATACATTACTTTTCGGCTGCAAACAGACTGCAACCAGACTTTTCATTCCCCATCTTTTTCCATTAAATACGCTTTATACTTCCTATACTTAGGTAGTATGTGTTGGCACACAGGGATGAAAATCCAACAACGAAAAGTGGGCAACAGCTCCTGGAACTGTCTTGCTGTCGCTAAACCAGTGGCAAGCTAAGATGGAACTCATCGCGGCTTTAAGATTATGAATCGTTCATTTTTAGTCTTTCTTTTTTTCATATGTCCTCTTTTTTCAACGGCATCTGAGTTCTCACAGGCTCAAGCGGACTTGCAACAAATGCCGGTTGTGGTATCCCCCCCGAACACTGACCAACCGACCATGGTCAATGTGGGCCTTTATCTGAGAGAAGTGACGCAGCTCGACGAAGGCAGCAATAGTTTCACGATAGAGGGTTATCTTGATTTGAAATGGGAGGATCGAAGACTCGCTTTTGATCAATCGGAGTCAGGGTTCGGAAAAAAGGTATTCCTTGAGGAGAATGCGCATTCGGAGCTAGCCCAGATCTGGTGGCCGGATATTCAGTTTGTTAACGCGATCGGGGCCAGTCAAATCGAAAATGAGGAGCTGATCATTTACGCCGATGGCGTCGTCGAGTATCAGGAGAGGTTTCGAGTGACTCTCGCCACTAATTTTAAGATGCGGCGATTCCCTTTTGATACTCAAACCCTGAAAATCGAGATCGAATCCTTTGCCTGGAGCAGTGAGTTTTTAATATTTCAAGTAATCGAAGATATAGTGGGTATTTCTGATGAATTTAATATCCCGGGCTGGAAGGTAATAAATATCGAGGCGCATATTGAATCAAAACAGGAGCCACGTGACCGTGCACCCTTTTCTGAATTTGTGACAGGCATCCAGGTCGAACGTGATCCTGGCTTTTTTGTTACCAAATTAATCTTTCCACTAACACTTATTATTATTCTAATTTCATCTACACTGTGGATCGCACCAAGCGAATTTGCTGGGCGTATTAGCGGCACCCTGGTTGGCTTACTAACATCTGCTGCCTTTGGTATTCAGATGGCCCGTTTCCTTCCAGCGCACGTACATGGAACATATCTTGATGCGCTGATCTTATGTTCATTCGTTTTCGCGGCACTCCTTGTTAGTATACATACGGCATCCCGGCACTATTTTGTCACAGACCGAGGTGATTTCTCATTGCGAATAGATACGGTATCGCGTTGGCTTTTTCCATTATTGTACTTAACAACCATCTTCGGTTTAGCGTGGATCTACCTTGCCTAGATTGTCGCGAGAGCGAAGAGGTACACAACAATACAAAGACCGTGCAATCCTAGAGGGTAGTTTTTCGAACTGTGTGGGTGTCTTACCGTGTAGGGTGTCAGTTAGTTCTTCGGCACATAATCTGTTCTATATATTGCGCCTCGCGGACAACAGCATGAATCTTGCCTGCTGCGGCACTGTCGCTAAAGCCTCAACAGTGCATGCTGGTCGCGGCGCACAACAGCGATCTTGAAGCCGCTTTGGATTGTGGTTTTCGTACGGCTTTTGTAGAGCGACCCTTTGAGCACGGCCCTGACCAGAGCACG
>DUAT01000107.1 GCA_012960755.1 Gammaproteobacteria bacterium | reverse complement strand
ACAGACCGCCTTGACAGTACTCAGGCCTTATCTTTTGGCCTGATGGCCGATAAAACCCACCAGGGCGGGGCGTATCCTGTGATGGCGCTCGCCGATGGGGGTCTATATGGCTTTATCGACCAGCCAGTTGCCTTGGGCTTTAACTTAACCGGTGGGGTATTGACCAACAATACCTTTGACAGCGACGCCGATGAGCGCGACTTTGCCCCTAAAAGTGATGCAGTGGTGGTGGCGCTTGGTCGCACCAGTACCGATAAAACCCTCTCAGGATCCTTAAGCGCTACTTATCTTATGGAAGATCAAGGGGTGCTTGGTACCGGCGGGGCCGGTGGCCTTGGCTTTACCGAAGGATCTGAATCCCAGGCCATTACCTTGAGCACAAGCTATCAGTTAAGTGGCAATACCGAGTTTTCAGCCTCTTACACCGAAGCCTTCTCAAAAGGCGATACCTCAACAGATAACCTTTTAACCCTCACCAGCTCGCATCTTGCCAGTAATGCCTTTGCCTTAGGAGTTGCCCAGCGGCATCTTATAAGCGATACCGATGAGCTTAAGTTCTCCATTGGCCAGCCATTACGGGTCGATGGGGGCTCGATGAGCCTGTCCCATGATGATTATTACGATGAAGCTGAGGCTCTGCACAGCCGCAGTGTTGATATAGACCTTAGCCCTACAGGACGGCAGATCGATTATCAGCTGCAATACAGTTTCTCACCTAAGAAGAACCTCACCTTAGGTGCCTTTGCCTACTATGCCAATGATTACCTGCACCAAAAGACCCTGACCGACCATGGTGTGGGGGTTAGGGTGATGGGGGGGTTTTAGGGGGGTTTGTAAGTTTTTACGCCAGTGTTGTTGGGATGGTTTAGTTTACGGCGACGGATTAAATTGACCACGTTGTTTTTAGAAGAAGAATTATATCTGCGGCACTCGGGTCATATATATATCTGCGCTTTCAATGAAAATGCTCACACTTAAGAAGCAAGCGGCACGCTGCATAAGTGCGCTGGCGCTATCTGGCCTCCTATCTGGTTGTGCCGTATTTTGGCCGCCGGGCGTCCAATCGCTGGACCCCAGCGTGGAAACCCAGGCAGATACGTCCGAAGCCATTGATGCCGCCACCCGAAACCAGATCGCCGGATGCGATATTACGCTGAGTGATCCATATCTTTGGCGTAACTGGCAACCAATTGTGGCAAACCCTGGTTCTGACGGGGGATCACCCCTGCGGGCCTCTGTATTGCTGGTGATTGTTAACCGCGGGGACACCAAACGGTCTATTACATGGAAGAGCTTCTTGGTAGATGCGGCAGATAACCAGTTTCCATTACGATTTACTGATCGCTCACAAACCCCCCAACACTTCGTCACGTTGGAGCCCGGGGACACTTACCAGGCAGGCCTGGTGGCACATAACGGGCCTTACCTACCTGTTGGCAGCAGTACATCTATTAACTTTGATTTTGAGATAAACGGCGACCACACGGGGCATCTGTCATCCGTGTCAGTTAACGTCGCGCGGACAGATTAGGGGGAAAAGCCATTTTTCAATTTGTTAAGCCACCAAGTATTATTTGGATCAAGAAAGCCAGGTCTTTTCTCGATTAGATTTCCAAATCCGCGCATCTTTGTGCCGAAAATTTATTTTCAAAGCTTACTTGGTTTGACTTATGCCAAGTTTAGTAAGATTTGAATCCTCACATCCAATCAGCGTTCTTGTACTTGGACCAACCTTGAACAATCCAGTGTCAAAAGCAATACAGTGATTGGCGCCTAAAGGGACGCGGTTTCGCCAATCGTTTCCGAAAAACGCCCCTTACTGAATTCGGCCACCCTAAAAAGGTTATCAGACACCTCCACGGTCGCCCTCGTGTTGTCTCTCTCAACCTGCTTATCGAACAGGCCCGCAAATAAGAGAGATGCCCGTTTTCCACGGTTTGTCACTAGAATATGACCCTCTGGCGACCGGAACCGCGTAACCGACCCTACTCGATTGTGAATCAGCATCTGGTTCAACAATCCAGTTATTGCGCGAAACGCCAACAAATTTTTGAGTCGATAAACAGGCCAGCGGCCATCTTTCGAGTTGTATTTAGCAGCCCTTTCTCATGATCAGCCGATTCACAGCCAAAGCCCTTACTAACAGCCTATTGGCTGGGATCTCAATAGCGATGCTAGCGGCGCTTTTTGTCTCCTTTCATCATGATGAAATTCTTGAAGAATTTGGGAGCGAATGGGTTGATGACTACGCGAAATCGCTCCGGCATGAAGCGAAGGCCGCGCTGGCACAGGAGAAAAAAACGGGAAGAACCGATGCCTTAGTAACATTGTTAGAAACACCTCTGTGGAGCGAAACCCATTTCGGTGATCGTTAAAGCGAAAATTGCTTGAGCGCCTCTGTGTTAACCTGAAACAACAAGGTGACTACTCCGCTTTAGCGCATTGGACATCCCAATGGTTGTCGCTGAACGAGCGAAACCTTGACGCGAGAGCCTTCTGGTATGAGGCGATCCGCCATTTCCCTGAGCGCAAAGAAGAAGGGCTTGAAGGGCTCGTTACAAATTACCAGAACTTCCCGGAAAACGACTACCTTTTCAACTTTCTGGTTAACGCCTACAAGGACCACGGCAATACAGACGCAGCCAAACAAATGGTTTGGGCAAAAGCAAGTTCCGTCGCCAAAGAGGTTTCAACAGGATGGGATATATTCTGGACAAACGCCAATCAGGCGAATTTTTCCCAAACCCAATCCAGACGTGTTCGGATCCACGCCGGCAACAACGGCGCAAGTTTACTTACGTTTGAGCTTCCAGTAGATACAACTCGTTTACGGGTTGATCCACCAGCTGGGTCGCATCTGCGCATCGACCGCGTTGAATTGGAGATTTACGGAAACAAAAATCGAATTCCTGCAAAAAATATCGACAAATCACAGATGCGCCTAGAGCCAAATGGTTTGGTTGCGTATGGGCGTGACGACCCGTATTTTGCTCTACCGATCAAGATTGACGTGCACGAAGGGGTCGAGAGCAAAGTGAAGGTGACTGTTCAATTTCAAGCCAGCCTGATCATCGGAGGATATGAACTTCCTTTAGCCGATCTTCTTGAGCAAGAATGAGACGATACCTTTCCAAAATTCTTCTGTGGTCGTGGATCGTTACCCTACCGATTAGCATTATCGGTGGGTACCTGCTTTACCAAACGATTGATCGTACCTATACCTACAACGTTCGTTATGGAGGAGCAAAAGAAGAGTTACAACTGGATAACATAGCCCGATACGAGATAGCTCAACTGGTTAACTACACAAGAGCCCATATAACGAAATTTCTGAAGAACCAAGAAACAACCCTTCGGCCAATCCACCTCATTGTTCCCGAGGCAAACCTGGCGACGCTGCAGGCTCACATGCCGCAATCG
>DUAT01000106.1 GCA_012960755.1 Gammaproteobacteria bacterium | reverse complement strand
TATTTCACCGGATGCGCCGGGTAATTGCATCTGCTTGAAAAATTCACTCGACCGGTCGATTGTCCAGCTGGAAACCTCAACGATTGATTTGTTGTCGACAAGCACTGCACTACTTTCAGGTCTGAGACGAACACCCGCACAGCTTTTACAAGGGCTGTTTGCCAGAAATTGGGAATACCAGCGTTTCATACCTTCTGACCGGGTATTGCGGAATCTGCGCATCAAGCGGTTAACGACACCTTCGTAATGGGAATTGCTGGTACCGTGTTTGCCCCAATTGATCTTGTAGCGTTTTTCTCCCGTGCCGTAGAGGATTTTTTGCTGTTGCGCGCTGGTAAGTTTGTTCCACTTCTTGTGGGTTGGAATCTTCAGGTACTTGAACACCTGGCGATGAAAGGTCGAACCCATGGAATTATTTTCCTCGTCGATCTTGCCGACAGGTTTTAATGCGCCCTCCTGCAAGGTGAGTTCTCTGTCCGGTATCAGCAGGTCTGGATCAAAGGCAACCTGGGTACCGAGACCATTACACTCGTGACACATTCCCTGGGGTGAGTTGAATGAAAAAGCCTGGGGTGTCAAGGGTGGAAAAGAAATACTGCAATGTCCACAGGAAAGGTGCTCGGAATAGATCTGGTCCCGCGTATTGCCATTTTTGTCTTCAGTGGTCGCAATCAAACTGCCGTCACCCAGTTTCAGCGCGGATTCAACGGATTCGGTGAGGCGTTCTAAGACGCCCAGTTTCATGGTTAATCGGTCGATGACCGCTTCGACCGTGTGCTTCTTTCGTTTGTCCAGAACATCGATGCCCTCACTCCTGACAATTTCGCCATCGACCCGTAAACGCACAAATCCCTGGGCTCTGGCATCCAGGAGCATATCGCGATGCTCACCCTTACGATTGACCAGCAGCGGAACCAACAGGTACAAACGACTGCCCCTGGGCAGTTTTGCAAGTTCCCGGGTAATATGTTGTGCAGTCTGGCTTTGGACCGGGCGTGAGCATTGATGACAATGCTGAATACCTACCCGCGCATACAACACACGCAGATAGTCCGAAATTTCGGTAATTGTGCCGACGGTGGAGCGAGGATTGCGACCGGTGGTTTTCTGCTCGATTGAGATGGTGGGTGACAGTCCTCGGATCGTATCGTATTTTGGTTTTTCCATCTGCCCAAGAAACTGGCGTGCATAGGCTGACAGGGACTCAACGTAGCGCCGCTGTCCCTCGGCATATAAGGTGTCAAAAGCCAGGGATGATTTGCCTGAGCCTGAGACGCCGGTCAATACAACCAGTTTGCGTTTGGGAATTTTAAGTTCGATGGATTTGAGATTATGTTCTCGCGCACCACGTATCAGTATGTGGTCCAGTTCTTCTGAAGCTGTTTTCATCTAATTTTTATAATATAACCGATTGTTGAAATTTATCTGGTCGAACACAGTGTTACCCGTTCCAGCGAAACACTACCACAAACACCAGATTTGCTCACGCGAGCCTGTCGAACTGTTTCAATTGAGTCAGAAATCCAAGCGTCAACTCGACCTTGATCTCTGTTTCGACGCTTTTCCACGCAGCAGCAAACTCACCCCCCACGACCAATTCGGTGACCAGCTGCCATCGTCATTCTGTCGATTTATTCGGAATACAAAATTTTGTTCCAGAACATCAGAGAAAAAGTCGGTGTAGATTGAATCGGGGTGCGAGATCATGGTCAGGGGTGTTAAACAGTATTCTTCCCAGTCCTGCTCCTTAACCTTGACCAGTCTGTAACTGTTACTCAACAGATAAGGTAACATTTCCCGCTTGTATTTTTCATCCAGGTCAGGGTTTTCGAACAGGCGGGTATAGCACATCAGTTCATGCATCTCGAGGTCATTCCCGGCAAGGTGGCTGATGGCCCGATCCAGCAGGACTGGTATTTCTGCGCCCATGGCATGGTGTCCAATCAGGTAGGAAATGATTTCAGCACCCGGGTTGGCAACAAATGACTTATCGGAGTTCGTATCGGGATTGTATTTCCACCAGGGTGCGTGGGGTGCATCATTACAGCGGATGTTGATTGCCGACCAATTTTGGCAGTGGTACTCATCGATGAAATAATTCAGTGCGTCACTGGCCAGTTTGGAAGACCCGGCATCCACAGACACGAGTATTTGCATGGCAATCGTTGTTGCGATAACAGAAGAGTGTCGTGTTCTGAGATCGGCTTCGAGGCCATGACCAAAACCGCCGTCTGAATTCTGGTAGTGTGGCAGGGACGCAAGCACATTCAGGTTCGAGGGTGACTCCTGGAAGCGATAGAGATATCTTTCCCTCTGTAGATTTGTTCCATATTGGAGAATAAAATCTACCGCTCTTTGTCGGGCTGGCTTGGACAATCGAGCGGTAGGACACAGCTGGCTCGCAGTGTTAGTCATAATTTCGCATCTTGAAGACTGATTGTGGCTAGTTCAGGTCATAGTATAATCAACCCCTGCTGACAACCTTGTGTCAGTAGACTTTCAAAATGATGGAAAAAGTATCCTTATGCGCAGAGCTGATCGATTGTTTCAACTCATGTTGATCGTGCAGGAAGGCAAGGTTCGGACTGCGCGATACATCGCCGAGAAGCTCGAAGTGTCCGAGCGGACCATCTATCGTGACATCGGCGACCTGATTGGCTCGGGTATCCCGATCGACGGAGAAGCTGGTGTGGGTTATCTGCTCAGGGACGAGTATCGCCTGCCGCCGCTGATGTTCAACCCGGATGAGCTAAAAGCCCTGGCATTAGGTGCGCTGATGGTCAAGGCCTGGTCAGACAGAAAACTGGGCTCGGTGACGAGTACGGCAATCAGGAAAATCGAATCAATACTGCCGGAAAAATTAAAGAAAGAAATTGAACTGCATGAAATAGTTGTACCATCGTATCGCCTGAGTGATGCGACTTCGAATAACCTCGAGGCGTTGCGCCAGGCGATTGAGGACCATACCAGGGTTGAGTTGCAATATGTCTCCCTGAAGGGAGAAGAAACCCGAAGAATTGTCTGGCCGTTGCTGCTCTATTTCTGGGGAGACAAGTGGACGCTGGGCGCCTGGTGTGAAATGCGCAAAGGGTTTCGATCTTTTCGCGTCGATCTGATGCAGGAACTGATACTCACAGAGACCCGGTTCGAAACCGACAGTACCCGCGGCCTGCAGGGGTATGTTGATTACCAGAAAAGCGCTGAACTTCGGGGTTGAAGGACCTCGCTCGATTGAACGGTAACCTCACCGCAGACCAACACAAGAATGCGAACAGGATTGATAAAAACAGGAGTAGAAAATGGCATCAAAAGTAGTGACCGGATGCATGATAATCATTGGCAATGAAATACTCTCAGGTAGAACCCAGGATACGAATCTGAACTATCTTGCCAAGACACTGAATGAAGCCGGTGTGAGACTGACAGAAGCCAGGGTAATCCCCGATATCGAGGCAGTGATCGTCGATACCGTCAATGAATGTCGAGCCAAGTTCGACCATGTCTTTACCACCGGCGGTATTGGGCCGACCCATGACGATATTACTGCGGCGTGTATTGCAAAGGCGTTTGATACCGAGTTGGAATATCATCCTGAAATTGTCAAGGTGATTAAGCAACGAGAAGCACCACCGGAGGTGATGGAGTCCCGTCTGCTGATGGCAAGGGTACCAAAGGGTGGGCGACTGATTAACAACCCCACCGGTGGGCCGCAGGGATTCCAGATGGGTAATGTTTATGTTATGGCTGGTGTTCCCATGGTCATGCAGGCCATGGCAGGCACATTGGATCGTGAGCGGTTAAATGGTGGTGACCCGGTCCGTTCCAGGTCCATTGGAGCATATTTAGGAGAAAGCCAGGTCGCAAATGAGCTTTCGAAGATTCAGGACAAACACCCCGATGTGGATTTAGGCAGTTACCCATTTTACCGACAGGATGGCTATGGTACCAACCTTGTGATGCGGGGCACGGATGAAACGGAACTGGATGAAATGAAAGAAGAAGTACGCGCCATGATCTTGTCGTTTGGGGTAGAACCGATCGAAGACTAAAGGTTAGTGTTTCAGATCAGCAAATTTTTGGGTCAGTGCCTCCAGCACGGAGAGCAGATCGACCGGGGTATTCAGGACTGCGATAGCCGGGTCTGCCTTTATTCTCTTGAGTCGGGGAATTGCATTTTTAATCGTATAACTGTCGGGCCTGAGTTTTCCGTTAACTTCTGCCCAGCGAATGGGCATGGATACCGGGGCACCGGGTTTTGGTCGCACACAGTAAGCTGAGGCAATCAACTTGCCAGAACCGTTTTGCAGGTAGTCGATATAGACCTTGCCTTCGCGTTTGGCGGGGTTACGAATGATCGTGCAGATATCAGGTTGTTCTGCAACAATTACCCTGCCAAGTAATTCTCCCATCACCCGGGACTGCTCAAATGTAAACTGGTTGTTTAACGGCAATAGAATGTGCAGTCCCGTTGAACCACTGGTTTTAACAAAATTAGGCAGTCCAATGTCATCACATAATTTGTGAATGGCTCTGGCGACCTTGACGACATGTTCAAATGGCGCTTCTTTTGGGTCCAGGTCGAGGACACACCAGTCGGGTTGTTCAAGTTCTGTGGTCCTGCTGTGGTAAACATGAAGCGGGATGCTCGCCATGTTGGCGATGTAAACAATGGCCTCCTCACAATCGGCAACAAAATAGCCAATTTCGCGTTCTGTTGACTCGCTCCAGGTTTTCTCGATGCGCATCCAGCCCGGGACAAATTCCGGTGCGTCTTTTTGAAAGAAAGATTTTCCGTCAATCCCGTCGGGGTAGCGCGTAAGCACCAGAGGTCGGTCTTTTAACCAGGGCAATAACCATGGGCTGACTGCCCGATAGTATTGAATCATGTCGCCTTTGGTATACCCGTCTTCAGGCCAGAACATTTTGTCGAGGTTGGAAAGATGGACGATTTTCTGGACGATCTCAGGTTCAACTTTAACCTCGGCTAATTCGTGGCTGATGGACTCTCGGGTACATTCTTTTGGTTTTTTATCGTCGCGAAGATGGAGCAAGACCGGGTGGCGAAGCTGCCCGGCGGGTGTCAATTCCTTGAAGCGCACTTCACAGACGAGTTTGGCTTGTTTCCATATCAGACCCTTGACTTCAGGGGCGTCCTTTGGCTGCTTGATATTGCGAATTTTCCCGAACCGTTGGGACAGGTCACGACTCATTTTTTCATTGAATCCCGATCCTACATTGCCGCTGTAAGTCAGCTTACCCGCAACGTACTGGCCGACCATGATAGAACGAATATCGTTATTGTCTTTTTCCCTGTAACCCATGATGACGAAATCGTCCGTGCGTTCGACCCGAACTTTTATCCAGTTATCCGATCTGCCGTGTCGGTATTTCGAGTCTGCTTTTTTACCCACAACACCTTCGAGCCCCAGGTTAGCGGCAGCCTGGAACATTGCTGCACCTTCCCGATCGATATGTGAAGAGTATTTGATGATCCCGGCCTCGGGTAACAACGTCTCCAGATAGGCCTTCCTTTTGATCAGGGTCAGATCCCGCAGGTCATGGTTTTCAAAAGACAGTAAATCAAAAGCGTAAAGTGTAGCCGGGTTTTCGTTGACGGCTCTGGCGATGTGACTGGGCTGGGTCAGGCGGCCGCGTTTTTGCATTCGTGCAAAGCTGGGTAATCCCGCGGCATCATGCACCACGGCTTCGCCGTCTATCACAATATCAGTGTAGGGCAGTCGACTGACCGCCAGGACAATATCAGGAAATGTCTTGGAGAGGTCATTGCCATTTCTCGATACCAACCGGATGACATCCGCATGCTTGTGGCAGACCAGCCGGTAGCCATCGTACTTGATCTCAAACACCCAGTTATCACGATTGAATGCCTGACCTGATTTGGCGAGCATCGGCTGAAAACTCTCGAGCTTCTTTTTCGAGCCGGGGATGTTGGGAGACGATTCTGTAGAGGGTTTTGGGACTTTTGATCGTGACAGGGATCGCAGGACGGACGTTTTCGGATTCCTGCCGGTATCAAGGTCCTCCAGGGAAAGACCGGAAAAAACCGAATTCATGGGATAGTCATCGGTGCCCAGGGATTCATCCGCCTGGTCATCGTACTCCTTGATGAACAACCAGTCTTTTTCACCACTTTTCATCTTTACCAGGGTCCAGTTGCCATGGAGCTTGCAGCCCTGCAGCTCGAACAGCAGCTTGCCCTTTTTCAGGCCTTCAATGGGATTACCTTTGGGTTTCCAGATACCCCGGTCCCAGACAATGGTCCAACCGGCCCCGTAATTGCCATCAGGGATCCTGCCTTCAAAGTCGCCATATTCCAGCGGGTGGTCCTCCACCAGGGCGGCGAAGCGCTTGTCCTTAACATTCGGTGAGGGTCCCTTGGGAACTGCCCATGAACGCAGTACGCCCTCCATCTCCAGTCTCAGGTCGTAATGGGTATTTCTCGCCGCATGATGATGAACCATAAATCTAAGTGGACCGGTCTTAGGAATTAAGGTTGTTTGTGCGCCGAATGGTTCCCTGGTTGAGTCCAAACGACGTTTTTTTCGGTAGGGTTGTAGTAAATTGGATTTATCTTTCTGTGGCACGGTTTGACTTTTTATCGGCCATAATAGGGTTACTATGAACGAATTGGTCAGATGCGTGAACTAAAAATAGTGAATAACTGGAAAAAACACCCATGAAACCGTTCTGGCTTGTGCTCGCTGGACTACTGCTCGCTGGGTTACTCAACGGCTGTCTTTCCCCGGTGCGGTATGACTACGAAGGAGAGCGGGAAAGCCTGTTAATGGCCGAAAGCCTGGGCGAGATCGATTTGGAACCAGGATTCCTGCCGTTGGAACTCAATGACGAAATTCGTCTCGCCCTGGATGAGAGAATTGTTCGGTCCTGGTCTCAGAGCCGTAAGCTGAGGGAATTGAGGTCCTTTCTTTTCAGTGAACGTGAACGCCATATTGTCTATAATTCGGGCGAAACCGGGACGGCTATTCAGACCTATAACGAGCGAACAGGAAATTGCCTGGCGATGACTACCGTGTTTATTGCCTCGGCTCGGTATGTGGGCCTGGACGCCCATTACCAGTTGGTTGAGGTAGAACCGAGCTGGGACCATCAAAGAGGCACAATGATTCGATATGAGCATATTGTCGCCACAGGGAGACTACCGAGGGAGAAGTACCTGCTGGATTTTCTACCGGAATTTGGTATCTCCGATGATGTCGGAAAACGAATCGATGACAGCAAGGCACTTGCTTTGTACTACAACAACCAGGGTGCTGAATATATTGTTAGCGGCGACCTTGAAAATGCGATAGATCGTTTCCGAATGTCACTCAAGTTGAATCCGGATCACTCCGACACCTGGAACAATCTGGGTGCGGCGATGTTTCGCTCAGGTAAGGTAGAACTGGCCGAGTTTAGCTATCACCGTTCATTGTACGAAGATCCATCCAATTCATCAGCGATTGCCAACCTGGTCAGGTTGTACAAATCCGAGGGGCGTGATGCCGATGCAGCTGAAATGAAAGAACGGGTGCAGCGATACAGAAAACGTAATCCCTACTACTACTATTTTCTGGCCAATGTCTCCCTTTCCGGAGAGGACTATGAGGCGGCGATACCGCTGCTCAAACGTGCAATTCGACTCAAAAGGGATGAATCGGATTTTCACGCAGCATTGGCATTATCTTTTGCCAACATCGGAGATGAGCAGGAGAGTCGTGAGCACATGATACTGGCTGAGAAGTACAAACACGACCTGCCTGTCAGCGGTGAGCAAAGGGTGGTGCAGCAACGTCTTGTACTGGTTAGAAAAGCGTCGCACTTGAAAAACTAGAAACTCCGTCTTCCGGTGCTGCGTCGAGGCATCCGCCGTACGTCACTACTTTCATCACCGGGAAGCATTTTACTTTGTTTGCAGCCATGGGTTTGGTAGATTGCTAACCTTATTCTCGGAGATGTGGCTTGAGTACTACCGGATCCACAATACGGGTTGAGCATCAAAGTGTGAGGCGACAATGGAGTCGTTTCCTGCTGATAGCGCTGATGTCGCATATCCCTTTGTTTATTTATCCCACACTGAGATTGTGTGATTGGCTGGAGCTCTCCTGGTGGCTCACCGTGCTTATCGTGGTACCGCTCACTGGCAGCCAGGTTATCTGTCGAGTCTACCTCAGACATAAGCAGGGTAAGTGGGCCAGGAGTTTGCGTAGTGTGGCGGACTTCTGGCTGGGCATGAGCCCCGTGTTGCTGATGTTCCTGTTACTGTTCGAGCCGATTGTACTGTTCACAGAACTTAACCCCCATATCGCCGCGGTATGGGTACTGGGACTGACGTTAGTTTCGGCATTTGTCGGCCTTCTGATAGCGATTAATCCGATTATTAAGACAATTCACCTGACCTCATCCAAGTTGAAGAAGCCGCTGAGATTTGTGCAGATAACCGACGTGCATATTGGGTCCAGGAGCCGAACGTTTCTCGAGAAAGTTATATTTCGATTGAATCGCCTGAACCCCGATTTCGTCTGTATCACCGGTGACTTTATCGATGCCGCCGACATTCAGGAGAGTGAACTATGCTCCCTGAAAAGTATCATAGGCCCGGTCTACTTTTGCCTGGGGAATCATGAAAAGTACGAAGATGTCGATATGATCATCCAACGCCTGAGAAATCTTGGCGTAAATGTGCTGCGCAGCGATGCCATGCATTTCCGCGACGATGTACAGGTATTGGGAATTGACGATATGGAAGATCCGCTTCAGGTCGAAAAGGAACTGAAGGATATAGATCTGGACCCCGGCGTGTTAAAAATACTGTTGTATCATCGACCCCGTGGCCTGGAGGCTGCGGCGGAGGCGGGAATCGATTTGACCATTAGTGGGCATACTCACAACGGACAGATTTTTCCGTTCAAATTTTTTGTTCGTCGGGTATTTAATCGAACTGAAGGGATGTACCAGATTGGTAATTCTCGTCAGTATGTTTCCCAGGGAACCGGTACCTGGGGACCCGTGATACGGCTGGGAACCCGAAGCGAGATAACTCTGTTTGAATTCCTACCAGAATGAGCTACCGGAATAAGCTGCCAGAATAAACGCCCAAGATAACCCACCGAAATACACAAACCTCGATAATCAAATGTCAAAAAGCGCCAGGTCCGCTGGCCATGTTAAAGGTAGAGCGATATGTCACTAGAAAGTTTTAGAGAAGAAACCCGGGCCTGGCTGGATGAAAATTGTCCGGCTTCCATGCGCACAGCCATGCCCCAGGATGAATATCCAGGCGGTGGCAGACGTGCCAGCTTTAAAAACCCGGACACAAAAGTCTGGATGGATCGAATGTCAGAGAAAGGATTTACCGTCCCCACCTGGCCGGAAGAATATGGCGGGGCCGGTCTGGACAGCGATGAGGCGAGAGTACTCAGGGAAGAGATGGGTAAAATACAGGCGCGGACCCCACTGGTTGGCATGGGTATTTCCATGATTGGTCCCGCCCTGCTCGAATACGGTAATGACGAGCAGCGCAATGAGCATTTGCCAAAAATTGCCTCCGGGGAGATCTGGTGGTGCCAGGGATATAGTGAGCCAAACTCCGGCTCCGACCTGGCCAGTCTGCAGACCAAGGCAATTGTTGATGGCGACGACTACATTATCAATGGGCAGAAAGTATGGACATCCGGCGCCGACAACGCGGATTGGATATTTTGTCTTGTACGCACCGACTTCGATGCGCCTAAACATAGTGGCATTACGTTTATCCTGTTCGACATGGCATCGCCTGGAGTCAGCGTTAAACCCATAAAACTGATTAGTGGTTCATCGCCATTTTGTGAAACTTTTTTTGAAGATGTACGGGTGCCGAGAAAAAATGTCGTCAGCAACGTCAATGAAGGCTGGACCGTTGCGAAACGACTATTGCAGTACGAACGTACGATGATTGGTGGCGGCGGTGGCGGTGGATCGCGAGTCAGTTCACTGGCAGAAATTGCTGATAAATATTCCGGCAAGCATGAAGGCAAGCTTATTGACAGAAACCTGAGAGACGAAATTGCTCAACACGGCATGAATGATCGGGCTTTTGGGCTGACAGTCAGACGTACCCAGGAAGAATCAAAGTCGACAAAAGCGCCGAGCTTTGTCTCGTCCATGTTTAAACTGTATGGCACAGAACAGAACAAAAGTCGGTATGAACTGATGCTGAAAGCCATGGGCTCCCAGATGCTGGGTTGGGAAGGCGAGGGCTTTGGCTCTGAGGAACTTACCCAGACTCGTGCCTGGCTGCGAACCAAGGCGAATTCCATCGAAGGGGGTACGACCGAGGTTCAGTACAACATTATTGCCAAGCGCGTGCTGGGTCTGCCGGACTAGTGTAGGACACTACACGAGAACGACTATCTTACGTCAGGACCTCCAGATAATGTCTTGACATATTATGTCCAAAGGTTAAGCTTCTGTAACTATGACATAATATGTCACCGATGGAGGTCATATGAATTTCTACATGGAACTCTGGTATTCATCTGCACAGGAAAACCTGGCAGAAGCAAAACGCCACGTGATAGGCTTGATGGCGAACAAGCGACAGGCAGAGCGCGAGGTTCAGAGGGTCAGGTCGCAAATCGCCGAGTATCTCGGCTATGCCAGGGAAGCGCTGGATACTGGAAACGAATCACTGGCGGAGGAAATTGCCGAAAGAATTGCGTCACTGGAATCGCAACTTAAGTCCGAGGAACACTTCAACGAGTCTTATTATCACCAAATAGACCGACTCTGGGACATAGTCCAGGGATTGGAGGGCAGGATTCACCAGCAAGGGCTTCAAACCACACTCGACTATCTGACCGCCGCTGAAGAATTGGAAGAAGGTGCAGAGGATCGGCAACTGAACCGGAAAATGAAAGCGGCAGGTATTGGTAGAACTACCACCGCTGGACAGGAAATACTCGAACGGATTAAAAAGCAGCAAACTTCATCTGAATAAAACGACACTACCCTCGGCAAGATGCAGTAGGAGTGTTGATTTGAGGAGAGGGGACGCTACTCAAATCAACGCGTTTTGGTCAAGATAGCCCAAGGTAACCCTACGACGATTCATAGATACTTGGCTTAATGCACTTCTGCGAGTGGCCATGAGTTTTGTTCTAACCCCAATTGTATTGCCAATTGTTTGGTTTATACTCTGCGCCTTCATTTTCAGGAGTTTCCCCAGGTATGGCGAAGGAAAAAGCTACCCCTACTTCTCATTCCTACTTCTCACAACGGTTGCGCCTCCACTACCTCGACTGGGGTAACCAGGATGCGCCGCCGCTCTTACTGGTGCATGGAAACCGGGATCACTGCCACAACTGGGACTGGGTCGCTCAGGAACTCCGTGATGATTATCACATTATTGCACCTGACTTCAGGGGCCACGGGGATTCGGAATGGGTAAACGGCAGCGCCTATAGCCATAGCGAATACATCTATGATCTGGCGCAGCTCATTCACCAGCAGAACCTCGCACCATTGCATATTATTGCGCATTCACTCGGTGGTGGAGTCGCGCTTCGATACGCTGGTATCTATCCTGAGAATATAAAAAAAATGATTGTTGTTGAGGGTAGCGGTGGTCCTCCCTCAATGTACAACACCCAACCTGCACACGAACGAATGCGGGAGTGGATTGAGTCGACCCGCAAAATGTCAGGTCGATTACCGAAGCGCTATGAAACGCTGGATGACGCATTCAGCCGGATGCATGAAGCCAACAGTCACTTGCGTGCCGATCAGGCAAAGCACCTGACGGTGCATGGCAGCAACCAAAACGAGGACGGCAGTTACAGCTGGAAGTTTGATAACTACACTCATGTCATGTCGCCGTTTGACCTGGGTATGGAGCAGTCAAGAGAATTGTGGCGGCGAATTAAAGCGCCCGTGCTGTTAATCAGCGGTAGTGAAAGCTGGTTTGGTCAGGGCAAGCGTGAGGAAGTAACACAGTTCTTTCAAGATGCGCGTCACGAAATGGTTCAGAATGCCGGGCATTGGGTTCAACATGATCAGTTGGATGAATTCCTGCGTTTAACCACTGAATTTTTTGCTGAAGAAGTGGATTCGTAGATGCGCCTGGCTTTTATCTCGGACATTCACGGTAACCTGGTAGCGCTGGATAGCGCACTGGCAGATATTAAAAAACGAGGTATTGACGTTGTCATTTGTCTGGGTGACATCGTTGACCTGGGTCCGCAACCGGCGAAGACAGTCGAACGACTAAGGGAACGTCAAATTCTTTGCATTCAGGGCAATCATGATCTACTGGATGAAAACCCGGTGATTCCCAAACTCCAAAAGGTAGAAAATTGGACCCGGGATCAGCTGAGCACGGAGCAACAACAATGGCTGAAAGATCTGCCATTCCAGCATATTGTTGATCTTGGTAGCACTTCGGTGCTCTGTGTGCACGGTTCTCCACAGGCCAACACGCAGGGAATGGAGCCCGACACGCCCAGCGATAGATTGCGGCTGTGGTGTCGGGATATTGAGCAGGATGTCATTGTTGCCGGACACACCCACCTGCAATTGTGTCGTCGCCTGGATCAAACGCTGATCATTAATGCGGGAAGTATCGGTATGCCCTTTGAGGCCCCGATGCTGGGGCAACCCAGGTTATTGAAATATACTGATTATGCGATTGTTTCCAGTGACAATGGCAACGTCAGTGCAGAACTTGTTCGTCTGCCACTGGACTTCAAGGCCTTCGGAAAAAGCTTTGCAGGTACTGGTTTTCCTGGAGCGGAGTACTGGCTTTCGCAGTGGGTAGATTAGTTCGTTGACTAGTAGTCCTTCAAAATTCCTGATGCTATACTCATTGCCGTTCCTTAGGGGTGGTCATTAGACCTGAGAATTCTGCACGCTTCTTCTGCAGTCAATAGCTGAAGAGATGTGCGGTAAACCCTAGAACCTGATCCGGTTAATACCGGCGTAGGAAAAGGATGCACACCACATCTAGATTTACTTCCAACACTACGTCAAAATTTTCCGGGTCTCTTACACTTAATAATGGAGAGACGCATGGACAAATACTGTTTTACGTTCTTGCTCGCACTGGCGAGTTGTAGCGTCTTGGCTAACGACGGTACGCTGCCTGAAGTACGAGTCACAGCAGAGCTGCGGCAGGGCAACGAATTGGTAACAGCATCAAGCATCAGCATTGTCACCGAAGCCGTCATACAAGCACGGGCTGCGCAGCACTTTGATGATGTGATAAACACTATCCCAAACTTAAACTTTTCCAGTGGATCGAATCGGGCCAGGTTCTTCCAGATTCGCGGCATTGGTGAGCGGAGTCAATTTGTCAGTGCATTGAATCCGTCGGTTGGCTTCTTGATTGACAATGTTGACTTCAGTGGTGCCGGGATGATAGCAACGATGATGGATGTTGAACAGGTTGAGGTACTGCGTGGTCCCCAGGGGACTCTGCATGGGGCCAATGCCCTTGCCGGTTTAATCAATGTCAAAACCAAAGACCCGGCAAAAGTCTTTGGTTCGAAGATAAAAATCAGTACTGCCAAGTATGGAACCCGGACTGTCGGTGCCATGGTGACGGGTCCATTGGGTGACAACGTGCAGGGCAGATTGGTTGCAGAACAGCATCAGTCTGACGGTTATTATGAAAATGACTTTCTTGGTATCGACGACAACAACAGTCGTGATGAATTGACCGTCAGGGGAAAAATACGGGTTACGCCGAATGAAAACTGGCAATTCGATGTCATCGTTTCCAGTGTTGATATCGACAACGGTTACGATGCGTTTACTCTGGATAACACCCGTCACACCCTGTCCGATGAACCCGGGCATGATCGCCAGGATTCTACGTTCGTGGTACTCGACAGCACCTGGAATCTCAGTGGCTTCGACCTTCGTGGGATCGCCAGTCTGGCCAGCTCTGATATTGAGTATGGGTATGACGAGGACTGGACCTATGTCGGTATCCACCCTTTCGGGTACTCATCGACTGACAACTACATTCGTGACCGGGAGACGTCGAGCCTGGAACTGAGACTGATCTCCAACGAAAGCACGCGTTTATTCCATGACACAACGGACTGGGTCGCGGGGTTTTATCACCTGGGCAGTACGGAAGACCTGACAAGGGAATATACCTACCTCGCCTCCAACTATACGAGCAGCTATGACTTCGATACCAACGCGGTATTTTTACAATTGGATTCACATTTCAAGGAGAATCTGGTGTTGTCCACAGGCTTGCGGTTTGAGAACCGTGATACGCAATATGATAACTCTGATGGGGTAGCGTTTAAGCCCGATGAGAATCTCTGGGGTGGAAGGATAGCGCTGAAGTACTTTATTGAAGATGAAATAATGTTATATGGCAGTGTTGCACGGGGTTACAAAGCCGGAGGGGTCAATGCCGATGGCTCATTGGACCTGGATCTGAGGAAGTTCGATGAAGAGTCACTGATCGAGTATGAACTGGGTGTTAAGTCCAGACTTCTCGCAGGTGATGTCCAGGTACGCGCCGCGCTGTTTTATGACGACCGGCGGGATCAGCAGGTGAAGAGTTCGCTGGTTCGCGTTCGTCCCGATGGAAGTTCGGAATTCATAGATTTTATCGGCAACGCCGCGTCTGGCACCAACAAGGGCCTGGAAGTTGAGCTCAACTGGTATGCGACTGACAATTGGCAGTTCGCCGCCAGCGTAGGATTGTTGGATGCCAAATTTGATGAATTTATCAATGAGTTTGGTGAGGATTTGTCGGGGCGTGATCAGGCACATGCGCCGTCTTACATGTTCCATGTCGCCGCTGATTATTCGAGGAACAACTGGTTCTTTCACGCCTCAATCGATGCCAAGGACGAATTCTATTTCTCTGACCGGCATACTACCATGAGCGACAGCTTCTCCTTATTAAACGCTCAGGTCGGGTACGAAACTGAACGCTGGAGATTGAGCCTCTGGGGGCGAAACCTCACTGATGAAGACACACTGACTCGGGCATTTGGTAGTTTTGGGAATGATCCCCGTAAGAACTACATCACAGAATCATACTTTCAATTTGGCGAGCCACGGATTGTCGGCGCGACAGTAGAGATGAGTCTGTGACTTCATTGAAAGTTTCCGTCGACGTCAGTCTTTATCCACTGGCAGACGATTACATTCCGGCGATCCAGGAGTTTATTGACCGGGTGCAGACTTATTCGGATGTGGCAGTCGTTCGTAATGACCTTTCTACCCAGATTTACGGTGATTACGATGTCGTAACGGATATCCTGAAAACTGAAATTCGCCTGAGTTGGGAAAAATACGGTAGATCGATCTTCGTGGTTAAGTATCTGCAAGATGACCTTCGTGGTCTGGCGGATGGCTGAGACACTCAGCATGATCGCCAGCCAGTTCCAGCAGAGCTCATGGCTGGAACTGACCGCTGTTATGTTTGCTATTGCCTACCTGGTACTTGCCGTTAAAGAAAATATTCTCTGCTGGCCCGCGGCGTTGATTTCAACGTTCATCTTCCTGTTTATTTTCTGGCAGGTCCGGCTCTACATGGAATCCGGTTTACAGCTCTACTACATTGGTATGGCAGTTTATGGCTGGCACCAGTGGACCCGGGGAGCCGGGAATGGGTCGTTGGCAGTCTCAACCTGGTCGCTGCAGCAACATCTGTGGGCATTGATTGTAATCGCGCTGGCGACGTTAGTTTCCGGCTTGCTGTTGCAGCAGGGGACCGATGCCCGATTACCCTTTGTTGATTCTTTCACCACCTGGGCCAGTGTGGTGACGACATTTATGGTGGCGAGAAAAATCCTCGAGAACTGGATCTACTGGCTGGTTATCGATACCGTTTCCATCTTTCTGTATCTTGATCGTGAGCTTTATTTCACTGCGCTGCTGTTTGCGGTCTATATCATTGTTATTTTCTTTGGATGGTTTTCGTGGCTGAAGAGTTATCGCCAGAACCCGGTTACCGCTTAAAAGAAGGTCTTGCGACCTGGCGTGACTGGGTCTCAGGCCCATTAAAATTACCTGTGCCCGTGAGACAACTGAGGGGTGCCAGTAATGTTTCCTTTTTAGTATCTGACCGGGTGCGGTATTGGGTGGTCAGACTCCTGCAACCATTGCCGGACCAGGGTGTTGATTTTGGAACAGATCCAGGCAGCGAATTATCAGCCATGATGGCTGCCGCCGAGGAAGGTTTCGCACCTCGCGTGACATTCTCGTCACAGCAGCTACTGGTCACCGAATTTGTTTCGGGACATCCACCTACCCTGGCGGACCTGGAACAGGTGGGTGAACTTTTTCACCGGGTACATCGACTCAAAGCGGGGGTTCTGCCCCTGGATTTGAACCAACATCTTGCTGCTTATTACCGGCAGACAAAAGGCGACCCGCTGATTGACCTGTGTTTTGAGCGAGTTGTTGAATTACCTGTACTCTCCGCTGAACCCTGTGTCTGCCACCAGGACCTGTTGTTTGAAAACATGATCAAGACCGGGGCAGGAATCTATGCTATTGACTGGGAGTATGCGCGACTGGCAGATCCTGCCTATGACCTGGCGGTGTTCGCGGGCAACTACAATCTGGATGAGGGGCAACGCAAGCGTCTGCTCGGAGGATATCAGTCGCGAGACACGGAATTGCGTACAAGGATTGCTTATTTTGAGGTGGTTTACGCGTTGATTGAGATACTCTGGTGGCAACTAAAGGGCAGGCGACTGGATAACAAGATTGCCAAACTCTGTCAGAGATTGGGGATTAGAGTTGATCAGACCTGACTGGCATGCCGTACAGGTCAGACATCGACGCAGTGAAAAGCGCAGAAGTTACTAGAAACGATGGTAGAACGCTACTACAGGATAGTGCGATAGTGAAAGACTTGACCGCATTGTTCATTCAAGGAATTGGATTCGGTTTGTTGCGCTTCTTTCAGAAAGTAGCACGATGAAAAGAAAATTCAGATGCGTGGTTCCGGCAGGAAGAATCGTTGCCAGATAGATATTCTGGTGTTTATTATGTGATGCTTTAGTTTTATGAGGAAACTCTCATGAAGTTACTGACTGCTTTTTACACAGTACTAATCTGGCTGGTGTTTCAACCAGCACAGGCAGAAGAGATTCCTGCCGAAGCATTCTTTTCGCCCGCTGATTACCGACAGGCATTACTTGCCCCGGATGGGAAACATTTTGCCATTACTGTTTCGATGGGAGAAATGACCAGGCTGGGCATAGTTAATTCCAAAACCCGGCAACTGGTAGCCCATTTTGATACCCGGAAAAACCGGGAAATTTATCAAATCTGGTGGGCGAATCATGAACGAGTTATTTTTAACACAGTCATTAAGTTCGGTTGGAAAGATTATCCCATGTTCACTGGAGAGCTGTTTGCCTTGAATATTGACAATACAAAAAAATTCCCGATTGCGGGATTTGTCGCGGGTGATGTGGGCGCTTTTGAAGTACTCGATGTTATGCGAAATGATCCGAAATCTATCAGGGTTGTCAAAAAATCGATTCGAGGCCAGCGAATCAGTGGCTCCCGACCGACAGCTTACACCTTGAATGTTTACAGACGTCCGAAAAGGAGCACAGATTCACGCACAGATACCAGGCGACTCAAACAGAAGATCGTCAGCCCCTTTCCCTGGGGAGGTTTTGTTACAGACAACAACGGTGATGTTCGTATCGCGCATTACATGGATAAAGATGGGGAGCTAAAGATCAAGCAACGCGATGATCGTGAAAACGAGTGGCGAGACGTAAAAGGATTTTCTACACCAATGCGTAATGTTGTTGGCGCTGATACACGTATTCTTGGCTTCACGGTCGATAACAAAAGCTTCTACTACCTCGCTAAAGGGCGTTATGGCACCTCGGCGCTCCATGTTTTCAATCTTGAAACCGGTCAAGGTTCAACTCTCTACGAAAACGAGACTTACGATATTTATGAACGGGATCTGATTCGAACATCCGACGATCAGATAATTGGAGTCAATTTGTCAGCTGTTTATCCCGAGGTTCACTTCTTTGTGGATCATCCTGATATCGAAATATTTCAGACATTGCATCAGACCTTCTCTAATCAGCGTGTCACGATTTATAACTTTTCAGATGATAACAGTTCAGCGCTAGTTGATGTGCGTAGTGACAGGAACCCTGGCACGTTGTATTTCTATGATACTGAGCGGAAAAAACTCAGGCGCTTGATGTATTCACGCTCGGGGATTGAAGCAGAAAAAATGGGTCGTCATATCCCGTTTCTCTTTACAAGTCAGGATGGTCTGGATATCTACGGTTTTGTGACATTGCCTGACGCTGATGGATCTAATTTTCCGACTGTCATACTGATTCATGGCGGGCCGCATGGGGTTCGGGATACGTTCTTGTTCGACTCGGAGGCGCAGTTTTTTTCCAGCCGCGGCTTCGCCGTCGTGCAGGTTAATTATAGAGGCTCAGGCGGTTATGGGGCTGACTTCGTTGATCAAGGTGCAATGCAGTGGGGCAAAGGCATGATAGCCGACATCAATCATGCAGCCCGCTGGGCCATACAGCAGAAGATATCTGATCCAAAGCGTATATGTGCATATGGTGGCAGTTATGGTGCTTTCGCCGCGATGAATGTGGTGATACAGGCACCAAACCTCTATCAATGTGCCGCTGGGTTAGCGGGTGTTTATGACCTGACAAAAATGCATGATAGCGATATTCCCTTCCTGCCATGGGGTAAAGCCTATTTGAAGAGTGTTCTTGGCACTGATGAATCAGAGTTAAAAGCACAATCTCCGTCCCATAATGCCGATAAGATAACTGTCCCTGTCTTCATAGCCCATGGGGGAAAGGATAAACGGGCGCCTCCCATTCATGCAAAAAATCTGCGTGCTGCAATGGATGCGGCCAATGTCGAATACGAGTGGCTGTATGAACCTGATGAGGGTCATGGTTTTTACGATCTGGATCATCGGCTAAATTTTTACACTAACTTGTTGGCATTCCTGAACCGGCATATTGGCACTGACCCATAAGTCTCCGCACGCGTACGGTAGCAGGTATACAGACCCGCGAATAAAGGCCATAAATGCAGGACGAGGCAACCAACTTACATGAAGCGCCGGTAATGATAAACCGTGCCGCTATCGCGTTCGTGTTCACAACCTCACTGATCAACTCGATAGGCTTCGGTATTATGCTGCCGGTGTTGCCGGAACTGATCATGCAGATTACCGGTGACGGCCTGTCGACGTCCGCGCGTTATGGCGGCTGGCTGGCTGTCTCCTTTGCAGTGATGCAGTTCCTGTTTGCGCCGACCATCGGTAATCTGTCAGACCGATATGGTCGGCGGTCGGTGCTCTTGGTCTCACTGTTCGTTGTGGGCATCAACTACCTGTTGATGGGTTTCGCGACCAGCCTGGTGGTGCTGTTTGTCGGTCGAATCATCTCCGGCATCGGGTCCTCAACGAACAGTACCGTGAATGCCTACATCGCAGATATCGTTCCAGTATCAAAGCGAGCGGAATACTTTGGTTACATGGGTGCCGCGTTTGGTCTGGGGTTCATTATCGGGCCTCTGATTGGTGGTTTGTTGGGCGGTTTCAGTCCGCGGCTACCGTTCCATGCAGCTGCAGGCTTGTCGTTTGCGAACATGTTGTTTGGCTTCTTTTTATTACCTGAATCTCTAGCGGCAGATCGGCGTCGACCGTTCGAGTGGTCGCGCGCGAACCCGATCGGCACGCTCGTCGCTTTATGGCATTACCCCCGAGTCATCGGCATCGTGCTGGTAATATTCCTGTTTAACTTTGCAATGATGGTGATGCCGAATACCTGGAGTTTTTTCACTGTTGAGAGGTATCAGTGGACAGCCACCGAGATCGGTTATTCCCTGGCGGTGATCGGTGTGCTCATGATCATTGTACAGACCGTTGTCAATCGCTGGATGGTGACGAACCTGGGTTTGAGGGTAACGGGCACGATAGGCTTTGTGGCGATGATCATCTCCTTCATTGGGTATGCCTTTGCTGCGGAGGCCTGGATGTTGTTCGTTGCCATGATTCCGGGCGCGCTGGGGCAACTGTGTGGACCGGCAACTCAGGGAATGGCAACGGCCCAGGTAGATCATGGTCAGCAGGGTGAACTGCAGGGCGGTATTGCCAGTGCAATTGCCTTAACGAGTATCGTCAGCCCAGTCACCATGACGGAAACCTTCGCCTACTTTGCAAGCGCCGAGGCGCCGGTCTACTTCCCGGGTGCTGCGTTTATCCTGTCGGCCGTTATTTGCGTCATTGCGCTGGGTTTGTTTATTCGAGTAACCCGCCCGATGCCTGCCTGATTCGCCGCTATTTGTCGATATTGGATGGGCAATCCAGGTCAAACCGCAGCGCGGCAAAAAGCGACGATATCCTTAATACATTCGTCAGTTTGCTCACCTTCCAGATGCGCAAACCCATGCGCCACACCAGGATATAACTTGTATGAGACGTCGCACCCGGCGTCAATTAACGCGCCATTCAGGGTCTGGCTCATAAAAACCGGTACATTCAGGTCGAACTCTGGCTGGACAATAAAAGTCCTGGGTAGTACTTGAAACTCCCTGCCAGCAAGAACCCGCTGAATACTGGCTTCGGACATTGCATCCTGATCGGGGAAGTAGGCCAGGTGACCTTGAACCAGCCTGTCCGGGTTAAAGTTAGGTCCCCAGGTTGAGGGTTTGTCTTTTTGCCGCGCTGTCGCGTACTGATAGCGGGCGATGGGATTCGATACTGGCCAGAGTGCGACGACGAAATCAACCTCGGCACTGTCATTGTCTGCATTGACGAATCCATTGCTGGAGTTTATCAGCGTACCCTTGTGTTCTTCAGTATCAGGTTTTAACCCCGCCAGCAAGGCAAGCTGGCCGCCGCTCGAACTCCCTATCAGACCCACTCGAGCTGGAGTAAACCCAAGCATGTCGGTTTGCCTGGCAAAGCGAACTGCAGCACAGACATCAGCACTGGCACCTGGATGCTGGTGCGCCGGTGCTTGCCTGAAATCAATCGCCAGTACACAGAAGCCTTGTGCCGCGAGCTTTCTGTCATAATTGTGACCGGTCTTTCGATGACCTGCGGACCAGGCGCCGCCGTGTACATCAATCAAAAACTGCGAACGGCTATCGGCATTGTCGGGCCGATACAGTACAGCAGATAATTCGAGGCTTGCGTCTTCATGGCTGTTTGCCAGTGCGAACACCAATTCTGCTTCAGAGAAGGTCATGCCGGTCATCGGGCACTCAACGCGAGATCTGGATTGAACCATGTAAGCAATGCAGGAATTTCAGCCCTGGCGAAGCTGTGGCCGAGGCCGTCAATTTCCCTGAATGTCAGATCGGCACCCACTTCTGAGAGTTGTTGCCGGGCCATATAGGCCGTTTCAATGGGAAACATCCAGTCCTGCGTGCCGTGTACCAGATAGATTGGTTTTTGACTCGCATATTGTATTTGCCCGTTCATGACCAGATCGGGATGTAATACACCGGAGAAGGGGGCCAGATGGGTAAATGGAGAATCTTCATGACATCCCGCCAATAGGGAGTAGGTGCCTCCGTCAGACATTCCCGTCAGCAAAATATGTGAATGGTCAACACTCCACCCTTCGGTGACGAAATCCAACATGGACAGCAAAGGCTTCAGATCGTGCTCCTCGCCCATCAGAGACCAGGTGGCCTGTTGTGACGTGGGTGACATCAGAATAAATCCCCTGGTTCGTGCCTCCCTGACCCAGGACCATAAAAAATCCGCGCCATGACCACTGCCGCCATGCATGACAATCACCAGGGGCGCTGGCTGCTCAGCATCCAGGTTTTCAGGGATATATAATGAGAATCCGCCTCTCTGTTCCCTTTCATTCTGAGCGTTAAGCACACCTGCCTTCCCCTGTTCCGCATTGTTTGCACCGTCGGCTAGTTGCTGCAGTAACGCCATATTTCCCCTGGCTTCAGTTTCCACAAAGTACTTGTTAACCGGTGACAATATGGGCGCCAGGGAGTAGATATGTTCCTGGGCGCGGCAATGGGCGCGCATCGCCTGCATGATGCGACCGAATCCCTCCTCATGGTGAAGCACACCGTCACAGGCTCGAAGTGCATAAGTTGCACTTGAGCTAATCATTTTCTGGAAGTGTTGCAGGTCTTCGGGGAATTGCAGTGGTTCAAAGCTTTCAAATGCCTGCCGAAGCTCTCCCTCGAACGGTTGGATAAAATCGGCGAGGGGGCCTGCACCCTGTGGCTGCATGTTGCGTTGAACATGCTCAAATGCTTCCATAGCAGTGAGTAATTTGGGAATCAATAGGGTGATCGCCTCGTGGAGTCGATCTAAATCGGAAGGCATGGTGTTACTTCGCTTTAAGTCAGAGGTTAGCTCTAGCAGCTTGCCGGGAAACTATACGAGAAACTGATGGATAAATACACATTTCATATCCCTGCCGAGTGTCATGAGCCTGTCACGGTTATTCATGCTGATGAGCATATTCTAGTGGTCAACAAACCCTCGGGATTACTCTCGGTGCCCGGGAGGATTGTGAAGGATTGTGTGATTCAGAGAATGCGATGCGACTATCCACAGGTTGCCATCGTGCATCGTCTGGATCTTGATACTTCGGGATTGCAACTGATGTCCCTGTCAAAACTGGCCACCTCGGATTTGAACCGACAGTTCAGGGAACGTCAGGTGTATAAGGAATACGTGGCTGAAGTCTTTGGATTGATGGATGATGATGTTGGAGAGATCAATGCTGCCATAGCACCTGATCCGCTTAATCGACCACGGCAACTCGTGGATCATGACAGAGGTAAGGCTGCGCTGACCCGCTTTGAAGTCCTTGATCGATCAACGGATCACTCAAACCTTGTCGTCAACAGCACAAGGGTGCGATTGAAACCGGTCACCGGTCGCAGCCATCAACTGCGAGTTCATATGGCGAGCATCGGGCACCCGATTTTGGGGTGTGACCTGTATGCCCACGAACAGGCCCGGAACGCTGCGAGTCGTTTGTATCTGCATGCAACGTTTTTACGGATCACCCACCCCGGCACAGGCAAAGAGGTGGAGTTTGAATCCCCCGTACCCTTTTAGTAACAAGTCCCTTTTAATAGCAGTGCCCTTTTAGTATAAGGTGTGCCTGATTCATGAGGGCATACTGGAAAGGAGAATTGACATGAAACTGTTTTTTAAAATAGTCGGGGGCATCCTCGCCGCAATAGTCATTGTAATGGTCATCGGCTTAACGGCAGCAAGGTTTAATGATGGCCCTCTGGCGATTGTTGCCGGAGGACCATTTACAACCGGTGAGCTTTATACAGGCTCGGAACCGGATTGGTCTTTTGTGAAGGACATGCAGGAAGTTCAATTCCAATCACTTGATCCGGCCCGTTCGCGGACCACCTGGATACTCCAGGTTGAAGATAGAATATTTATTCCCAGCGGTTATATGACAACCACCTGGGGCAAGATCTGGAAGCAGTGGCCCATTGAAGCCGAGAAAAATGGCGAGGCTATCCTGAGAATTGGGGACACCTTGTACGAACGGAACCTGGTGCGTATCAAAGATGGACCGCTTATCACTCCGATTCTTGCGGAGATATCCAGAAAATATGCCGGTGGTAATCCGGTTCCGGATGAAGCAGTCAGTTCGGGATATTTGTGGGTGTTTGAACTTGCGCCTCGGGGCTAGTCACTAGTGTAGGACACAACACTAGCGCCGAAGCCGCTTCTTCTTGTTCTGGACATAGTCAACTAACAGGTACTCGCCCAGGTTGTGGGGTTCCGTATAGAAAACCCGGCCGCCGTTAATTTTGCTCATGCGATCAACGAAAGCTCTGAGTTGATAGCTCTGGTCCAGCATAAAGGTGTTGATGGTGATACCCCTGGTCGTGCAACTCCGGACTGCCTTAAAGGTCTTGCTGATGGTCGCCGGAGTGGCAGGGTAGCCAAACACCGGGCGGCCATCTTCCAGGTGGGAAGTAGGTTCACCATCGGTGATCATAATAATCTGTCGAGTACCCTGCTGGTGCTTGGCCAATAGTTTTTCAGCCAGCATCAGTGCGTGCTGCATATTCGTGCCCAACAGATAGTCGTCATATTGGAGGTAGGGCAGGTCATGGGCTTTGATTTCCTTGGCGTAAGCCGAGAAACCCAGAATGTACAGGCTATCTTTTGGGTATGTAGAAGAGATCAGGGTGTGGAGCGCCATAGCGACCTTCTTGGCGGATTGGAATGAACCTCTGAGGGCCATGGACCAACTCAAATCAACCATGAGTACCGTGGCAGTTTCTGTGATCAATTCGCTACGGTAAATTTCGAAATCGCTGGTTTGCAATCGAACAGGTGCGCCTGGTCCTTCCCGGTCTAACGCGTTTCGGATGGTGCGTGGCATATGCAGGTGAAACGGGTCTCCGTATTCATAGGGTTTGGACTGCTCCAGTCGTTCCCCAAATCGACCTTCCTCAGGCACTGCATGGTTGCCCAGGTTTTGTTTCTTCAGGCGCTGGTAGATCTCACCAAGCGCCTTCTGTCCCAGGGTCCGGGCCCCACGGGGGGTTAATTCCCATTTGTTGCCATCCTTGCGGACATATCCTGCCTTCTCGAGAATCTCCATGAGTTTTTTCATTTCATCGAGGTCTTCTTTGGCGTCATCACCGAGGAGTTCTTTAACCTTGTCCGGGTCGATTGAGTCAATCTTGCCATCGTACTGGGATTTCTGAAGCTGTTGTTCCAGGGCATCAAGTTCCTGCATTTCACGCATCAGTTCCATGGCTGCCTGCAGATCAATCTCCTCGTTGCCGGAAAAGTCGTAGCGTTTTCCCTGGGGATTGAGAAACTGCAGTTCTTTACTCAGTCTGGCGAGTTCACTCTCCAGTTCCGGATCGCCAAATTTGTTGCCCATCATCTCCTGTAATTGCTGCTGTTGTTCGGGTGACATGGAGTTAAATAATGACTGTGTCGCTGCCATTTGTTGCTGCATCTGCGCCAGGAGTTCATCCAGGGACCCGGGTGGATTGTCACCAAACATATCGCCGTACTTCGACATGAACGCCTCGAACCCCGGATCCTCTCCACCGATTTTCTTCACCAGCATGTCGTTTAAGTCTTTGACCATCTGTTTCATTCTTTCAATGTCGCCAGCAGACATGTTGTCGACCATCTTCTGAATATCTTTGAAGAATGACTGGGTCATTGACTTGCGGAGTTGCTCAATCAGTTTTAAGAATTTCTTTTGCGCGTCGGTGTTAAGAAATTCGTATTTCTGCAGGGCTTCTATTTTCCCCGCGGGGGTGTCGGGCAAGTTTTGCAGAAATTGCTTATTCTTCTTGCCGATATCACCGAGAACCTTGTCGGAAAAATTTGGGTCAGTTTTTTCATCACTTTCAGGGCTTTCATCACTTTCATTACTTTCATCAACTTGCCCTTCGCCAACATCTTTCAGATCCCTTAGCAGGTCCTCCATGAACTTTTGTGATTGTTGGCCAGCCGCTTCCTGGTTCAGCCAGGTATCGATGGTGTGTTGTTCCATCTCAAGGATCTCGTCCAGTTGGCGTTTGATATCTTCCAGTACGCTGCCCATGTCGAAACGTTCCAGGCGCTGGTTGCGTTGGTTTTTAAGTTGTTTTAAAAGATCGCGTAGACCGCGAATGGTACTGCCATCTTCTGAGTTGATGCCTCGCTGCATCAAATACCGCATAGCTTGTTGCAAGTCTCCAAATTCCATAAGGTCATCGGACAATGCGTTGATAATGTCATCGGCCTTGAGGGACTCTAACTGCGAACCGTCCCATTCGGAGTATCTGTTTAGTGCGTTGAATTTTTTTGTCATGATTGTATCGTCATGGTTGCTCAGCCTCGTGGCTACGCTGGGCGTTCATCTGGCACCCTGGTAGGTGCTGCGCCCGCTGACATGGTCTTTGTTGAGTAAATGGTTCAAATGCAGTCCTTCCAGTATAAATTCTGTGGCAGAAGCCCGCAGGGCCAGATTGTTGTCCGGGCAAAGTTTCGATACGACGGCGTCCATGCCATCGACCCGACGAATGATGGAAGCATAGTCCTCGGACGCCAACGATTCACCGGTGGTGACGTTCATACCTTCGGTAAACTGTAGTGATATGGATTCTACATCGTCTGGCTCTGTGTAACGGCTGAAGACTGATCTGATAGCATCGTCGAACAGTTTCTGCATGATCTTCTCTTCCCGGCCTTCTTCCATGGCTTCAAACTCAACCTTGCCTTGCAGTGACGGCATAATAAATGGCAGGTCGCTGATTCTCGGTACGATATCCTGCTCACCAGTTCGAATGGCGCGCCGTAGCGCATTGGCGATCAGGGCCTCATAGTTGGCAACGGAGGCGCGTACAGAAACGCCGGAGGTCTGGCTTATGTCGGGTGATTCGCGGGCTAACTGGGTAATTTCGGCGATAATCTGCTGCATGTAGGGAGGTACCTTTTCTCGATATTCACCCAGATCCAGTTTTGATTGCTCCTGCTCCATAATGGCAATTTCTTCCAGCACAGATTGTGGATAGTGAGTACGAATTTGTGAACCATAACGATCCTTTAGAGGGGTGATTATACGACCGCGGTTGGTATAGTCCTCGGGATTGGCTGTTGCAACAATGAGGATGTCCAGTTCCATTCGGATTTTGTGACCGCGAATCTGTACATCCCGCTCCTCCATCACATTGAGTAAACCTACCTGGATGCGTTCCGCCAGGTCCGGTAACTCATTGATGGCGAAAATACCGCGATTGGTATGGGGTACCAGGCCAAAATGGATGGCTTCCTCATCAGATAGATACCTGCCCTCGGCGATTTTTATCGGGTCGATTTCACCAATAAGATCAGCAATGGTAATGTCCGGTGTGGCCAGTTTTTCACCATAACGCTCTTTCCGTTCGAGCCAGCGAATCGGGGTTTCATCGCCTTTTTCATCAATGAGTTTTTTAGCCTGCGCGCTGATGGGTTTGAGGGGGTTCTCCGGAATTTCGACGCCGTCCAAAATGGGCGTATATTCGTCTAACAGGGATGTAAGGCTGCGGATAATTCTCGACTTCGCCTGGCCCCGCTCGCCAAGTAGTATAATGTCCTGACCAGACAAAATGGCATTTTCAATCTGCGGAATAACACTGTCCAGGTAACCAATAATACCAGGGAATACTTCCTCATCATCGGCAAGCTTTCTCATCAGGTTACGGCGCATTTCTTCACGGACCGAGAGGATTTCGAACCCGGAAGCTTTCAATTCGCCTAACGTTGTTGCTTGTACATGCGTCACAGTGTCCCTCCTAACCGGAACCTCACGTGGGCCTACACTTGCAACTGCACCTGCAGAAGAAGCAAATTCAACTGCCTTGTGTGTCAGGCAGATTTTCCATATAAACAGGATAGCTGGCCGGGTTGCAAGTGTAATTTGGATGATCGGTTAAATGGCCGTGAGAATTGTGCGGGCTTTGTGATAATGTCATAACCCGTTTGCCGGTTTAGCCCGAAGGAGTACGCTCTTGATTACGAAAGGCGATGATTATCCATTGCACCAGACCCCCGATCCCATGGCGTATACAGGCGCTAACCGGAACTTTTACGATCGATTTTTCTTCAACGGTTATGATCGCCGTGGTGAGATCTTTTTTGCAGCAGCGCTGGGCGTCTATCCTTATCTGAATGTCATGGACGCAGCATTTTCGGTGGTCATTGAAGGCGTCCAGCACAATGTCTACGGTTCCAAAGTGATGCATATGGAACGCATGGACACTGAGGTCGGCCACGTCAAAATTGAAATAGTAGAACCCCTGTCTGTGCTACGAGTTGTCTGTGAAGATGAAGCGAACGGGATTCGAGCTGATGTGACCTTCACTGCTCGCACTCCTGCCCATGAAGAACCGAGATTTATGCGTCGGTCGGGCAGTCAGGTGATGATGGACGTCACTCGCATGACTCAAAATGGCACCTGGGCAGGCTGGGTTGAAGTCAAAGGCAGGCGTATCAACGTTAAAGCAGATAATTTCCGGGGTACCCGGGATCGCAGTTGGGGAATCAGGTCAGTCGGACAAGCGGATCCCCAGACCAATCCCGATGCAATGATCCCGCAATTTTATTGGCTTTGGGCACCGTTAAATTTTGATGAGTTTGCGACCCACTATTTCGTTAATGACGATCAGGATGGCATTCCCTGGAATGGTAACGGGGTCGTCATTCCGTTACTGGATAGCGAAAATGAAACAGTGGAGAAGATGCAGAGTTGGAGTTCGAAAATTCAGTTCGAGTCTGGCCGACGCACGGCAAAATCTACCGAAATTGATTTTGTCACATCTGCCGGTGAACAATGGAATCTGAAGCTGACAACCCAGTGGAATTTCTATATGAAAGGCATTGGTTATGGCCATGAACATTTTGGCCACGGTTCCTATCATGGCGAACTGGAAACCGGGTACGACGAGTTTATTCTTGCTGAGGTTGATGCCACGAATTTGCATGTACAGGCAATGTGCGATGTTGTGCTCACAACTCCCAACAAAACACATCAGGGGCAGGGAATCCTCGAGCAACTGATCTTCGGACCCCATGCGCCCAGCGGTTTTACTGAGTTGATGGATATGGCACCTTAGCAGCCTGCGAGACGTTCAGGTTTTTTTAAGAATCTCCCGCGCACGATCAACATACCCGGTGGTCAGGCTATCGACGCCTGTCGACAACGCATAACTGATGTCTTCAACGCTGTCAGCACCCCAGGTTGAGACTCTGAGGCCGATGGCATGTGCCTCGTCGACATCACCCCGTTTGATATCCCGGAAGTAGGGTGACCAGTAGGTACCACCGGCCGCTTTTACCGCTTGTGGAAAACTGTCGTTGCAATTTCTCGGGTCAAAATCACCATACCAGCCCGATAATTTGTCAACATCGGGTTTTGTGCCGGGTTTTGCCATCCAGGAGAAATCAACACTGAGGAAGCCAGTTTGAATCCCCGGCATTAACTGCTGGGCGATTTGCAGTAAACGCCAGTCGAACGCGATCAGTACCGTCTTTGGAAAGAGCGGACTGTTCGCCAGCGCGTTTTTTAACGCCTGGACATAATCTTCAGCCGGGGTTGTTTGATCCGGATCAAAGGGGTCGGTTTTCGCCTCGAACCATAGTTTGGCATTGTCTGATTTTTTCTCAGAGAAGCTCTCAATAAAAGAGGCCTCGATATCTTGCAGCGTTGCGATCTTTTCGTTAGGGATTGAAGCCCGCTGCGGATAATGTCGCCTGACCCGTGATGCCGGGTCCAGCATGCCAATCTCGTAACGGCGAAATTCACCAAGGGAAGTATTCTTGATAACGGGGCCTGGAGATGCCAGCCAAAGGCCGGTCTCATCGCGGGTTAGTGCAGGCTTGAGTTGGTAATCGTGGTGGGCGACAAACGATTTGTCTGCGGTTAAATGAAAGTCCAGCTCACAACCATCGACTGCTCCCTGGAGCGAGTGTCGCACTGCGTAATTTGTATTTTCAGGATAGTGTCCAGCGCCACCTTCGCTTGCGATCAAGGTAATTTTCAAAGGTTCTCCGTTTAGCTTCTTATTCCAAAAATTCGTTTCAGACTGTTACGCTTTCTCTGCTATGACAATCGCTCTTGTGGGCGCCGGTAATCCCTCGAGTGTGAGGTTTTTGTTATTTGGGTCGAGGAAGTCATTCAGGGACTGAAACGTCATCCAATCCGTGACTCTTTGTTCTTCTGTACTGGTCTGGTTGACATCAACCGTTCTCACATTCGTCAAACCAATCCGTTTGAGCCAGATTTCCAGTAGGTTTGCGCTGGGCAGAAACCAGACATTAGGCATTTTTGCATAGCGACCCTGGGGTACCAGCACGGTATCTTCGTCACCAGCCACAATCAATGTTTCCAGTACCAGTTCGCCGCCGGGGCGCAGAAAGCTTTGTAGTTCTAGCAGGTGATCGATAGGTGAGCGTCTGTGATACAGAACCCCCAGAGAGAACACCGTGTCGAAGCAGTTGAATGCAGGCAGATCCTCGCTGCGCAATGGCAGTAGAAACGCGGCTGTGGGTGGTAGAAAGTGCCGCGCGATGTGGAACTGGTAAAGGAACAGTCGCGTCGGATCGATACCCAGCGCCATTTCCGCGCCGTCTCCCAGCATGCGAAATAAGTGATAACCATTACCACAGCCTATGTCCAGGACTCGTCGCCCTTGCAAATTTGCCAAGTGAGGCTGAATGCGTGACCATTTCCAGTCCGAGCGCCACTCTGTGTTGATTTCTGTGCCAAAGAAGTTGAACGGACCCTTGCGCCAGGGTCGGAATTGCTTCAGTTGCGCCTCGATGGCTGGGATTTCACCCGCTTCACCGATGCGGACGGACCCCCGTCCGAACTCAAACTGTGTCGTGGTATGACGAGGTAGTTCTGCGATGGTGTCGTCCCATGCCGGTTTTCTTCCATGTACTTTTGAGAAGAATTGTTCGTCAAGCTGGCACTGCATTTGTTGCTGGAAGGCGCTGAACGGCGTTCCCCGGGTGGCAGTAAAATATTCATCAATAAACTGATTGATTGGCACCAATACAGCCCTGTTCAGTCAGTCTGCAGGTGAAATGGTGACATGTTCGATCAGCTCCTCGTAGGCTTCATAGGAATTCGAAACAATATCTTCCAGCCATTTACCCGCTAACAGATAGGTTGAGCGTTGAAGCCAGATGGAGAGGATAAAGAGAAACAACGGCAGGCTGATGGACGAGTTAGTCAGCGAGTTTGCCACTGCCGCAAGCAATAGCGGGATAGTACCTACCAGCCAGCCGCCCCAGTCACTGGTCAGGCCGTAAATTACGGTCCAGCAGATACCGGCAACGGGAATCACGATGCTGGCGTGAGTTGCTCCAAACCCCAGTAGTATCGACACCATAAAAACCATAAAAACCAAAGGGGAGGCGAGAACAGCAGCCCAGATGATGAGTTTTCTCCCGGCAACTGAGGCCCCTATAGTCTCCGTCACGGAATCGTTACCGACTCTCGTGAAAAAATACCGGGCAACCTCTTTTGGAATGCTCAATGCTGTTTTTCCGGCAGCCCGGCTTTTCATCAGAATATTAAATTCTTCTTTCGTCAGGTTCGCAGTCATTGAGCTCTCGCCGGGCTTTTTGCAGGCACTATTTTTTTGTTGAGTATTTTACCGAACATCAGCTATCGTACCGCAAGGAAGGAAGCGAAATTCAGGCAGCGCACCGTTAGTTGTGCAGATTGGAAACCCGCGCGTATGAGTCTGTCAATATGTTGTTGCTCTGTATTGGGGACCAGCACCTTTTCAAGGGCGGCTCTTTTCTGGGCAACCTCCAGGTCACTGTATCCCTGGTATTTCTTGAATTCATGGTGCAGTTCCATCATTGAAGCCTGATCTACCTTATCATCGAATTTGATTTTCTCTGCCAGAATCAAAACACCACCCGCAATCATTCCCCTGGCGATTGAATCCAGGACCTTTTGCCGTTCGTCGTCAGGGATGAATTGTAACGTGAAATTGATGACAACGATGGATGCATTCTCAATTTGGGTATCTTGCAGACGCTGCTCAAGGATTTCAATGCTGGCCTGGCTATGATCCCGTTCGATATTGGCCCGGCAGCGTTCGACCATGGCGGCAGAATTGTCGACGCCGACCAGATGGCAGGACGCTGGCAGGTGCTGGCGCAATTTGAGTGTGGAGGCACCCAGGGAGCAGCCGAGATCGTAGCAATTGGTACCCGGAACCACATATTTCTCGGTAATGACGCCAATCAGGTCTAACATGAGAGCGTAGCCGGGAACGGAGCGGTTGATCATATTCTCGAACACATCTGCCACTTTTGCGTCGAAACTAAAGTCGGCTACCTGATCGATGGGTGCTGCATAGACCTTGTCTTTGTTCATGGACTGCGGGGATCCAGGTGATGATTGGGTTAGTTTACTAAAATTACCTCGGTTTTGTGCCTCCACTAGATCAGGGTCAGGGCTTGATTAATCGGCTGACATGGATATATTGGAGTAGTAGAGAATTAAATACTTATATCTGGCTAGGAAAGATAAGGCGAAGTGAAATGAGTGTAAGGATTCTTCGAATAAATACTGCTGGCGCTGCCATTGAATGGTTAAGCTGGCAGGATGCGGTTTGCCTGCACGCACGGGAACTGGTCAGCTGGACTTATGGTGAGGAAGTGATGGCAGTCCGGGGTGGTCACTCGCGCCTGACCGGCGAACAAACAGTTGTGCAGCTCAACAGCATTATGGCCTGCAAGGGTAAAGTCTATGCCAATGGCCGCAAGCATCCGCCCTTAACCAATCGTGCTTTGTTTCGTCGTGACCAGAATACTTGCCTCTACTGTGGCAAACACTTCCTCGATAACCAGTTGAGCCGGGACCATGTGAAGCCGATTTCTCGTGGTGGTCGCGACGCCTGGACCAACGTCGTTACCTCCTGTAAACGATGTAATGCAAGAAAGGGGAGTCATATTCTGGACGAGATCACCATGGAATTGCTGGCTTTGCCCTATATGCCGAATCATGCGGAATATCTTGCCCTATCCCACAGCGGCAGGATACTGGGTGACCAGATGGCTTTTCTGCGGAGGCAATTTTCATCCAATAGTCGACTTCTTCACGATAACGAACATTTGCTGGCTTCTTAACCCTGACTAGGGTTAGGGTGTTGTTTTTTAGCCACCTATAGTTTATCTCGTGCCGAGAACCCTCTGTAACATTCTTCATACTTCAGATATTCACTTGGATAACGATATCGGCGGCGAAGGAAATGAAAGCCCGGCTCAACTCGGGTTTATGCATGTGATTGATGCTGCCCTGGAGATGCAGGTGCAACTGTTTTTGCTGGCAGGTGATTTATTCGATCACAACCGTGTTAAGGAACCCTGCCTCGCGTTTGCCTCGAACCAGCTATCCCGCCTTACTTGTCCGGTTGTGATGATTTCCGGCAATCACGATTGCATGGCGGATTATTCGATTTACCAGACCTATGATCCAACCCTGGCAGGCGACCACATTCATTTCATCAAGGATGCTGATGGTGGTGTCGTAGATTTTGAGTCGCTGGGTGTTCGGGTCTGGGGTAAGGGCATTGTTGACCATCACCCTGGCAACAAACCTTTGGCTTGTGTCCCCGCGCCGGATTTTGATGGTTGGAATATCGGCGTCACCCATGGTTATTATGTAGGCCGTGGCGGGGAAAGCTACTCGTCACTGATTACGCCTGATGAAATTGCCGAGAGCCGATTCGACTACCTGGCACTGGGACATGTACATGTGTTTTCAACCATGCACCATGGCGACACCCACGCGGCATACCCAGGTTCACCGAACATTGGGCAGGGCATCAGGGAGAAGACGGCTGCGCATATTCTGCTCGATCCTGAATCCGGCGTGACGATTAATCGAATATTGCTTTAACAGGCTATTGCTCTAACAAGCTATAGCCTTACCAGGGTCTGCGGGATTTCTCCCAATCAAACGGTTCCATGCCTGACTCGGTTAACTGATGAATGGTTGCAGCGGGCTTTGGACCAGACAGGTCGAGAAACCCGATGGTACCTAACTGGGTATTGAGATTGTGGGGTAAAACGGGAGAGCCGGGGTTGATGCACAAGACATCGTCAATCAGGTCAATTTGTTCCACATGAGTGTCACCGTAAATCATCACATCCAATTGGTCATCCGGGTAGAGCTTTTCCAACCACTTGCTAACCGTTAGGTGCGGGGGAATCGGTGGCATGGGAATATAGTGAGTCAGGCCTATCTTGAAACCGTTAAACTCCAGCAGCCAGGTTTCCTGTAAACGCTTGTCGTTGGGCTGGGTGCTGCGACCACTGGAACCGTCATCACCGTTACCCCGGGCTGCATAGACAGGCGCCACTTTTTCGAGCTCGTCTATCGCTGAGATATCATAGATATCACCAGCGTGGAGAATGCACTCAACGCCCTGGAATAGATCAAAAACATGGGGCCAGAGCGAGTCTCTGGCTTCCGGAATATGGGTGTCCGATATTAATCCAATTTTCATAGTAGTGTCGTGTCCTGCATAGATAGCACTTTAAGCACCTAGGTGATAATGCCTTCTTCTTTCAATACTACCTGTTCTGCCTCTGAGATGCCTATTTCGCTGAGTAGCTCGCTGTTATGCTCACCGTAAAGTGGCGCACCACGTTGCAGTTCAGGACTGGATTCGCTAAATCTTGCAGCAGGGCGTGTCTGTCGAATTCGCCCGGCGACCGGATGGTCAGATTCATAAATCAGTTCATTCGCCGTGATGACAGGGTGATTAATCATCTCCTTTCGCTTCAGCACCGGCGAACACGGAACTCCGGCCTGATCGAGAACTTCAAGCCATTCTTCGGCTGTTCTTGCAAGCAGGGCTTGCTGGGTCATCTGCAGTCGTTCGTTGGCGTTCCTATCACGCAAAGCTGGCGTCTTGAATCTCTCATCGTCAAGCCATTCCGGATGCCCGACCGCGGGACAAAGTGCCTGCCACTGTTTGTTGGACATGGCCGAAACACTGATGTAAGCGGTTTTTGTTTCATATATAAGATCGATAAATGTCGCCGCACGCTGAACACTGACCTCCTTGCCAACGAAGGTCTGGCCACCCATATCTGACGCCCAGAGAAATGACACCACAGTATCCAGCATGGAAACACGAACATGCTGGCCTTCGCCGGTTTTCTCACGATGTGCCAGGGCCGCCGTGACAGCCTGGGCTGTGGTCATACCTGTCAGCTTGTCGGGCAAAATCGTTCTTACCAGTCGTGGTCTCTCCTCGTCAGAGCCAGCCTGGATGGTAGTGAGGCCGCTGATCGCCTGCACGATAGGGTCATACACCGGTTTATGGGCCCAGGGGTTGTCTTCTCCAAAACCACTGATCGAGGTGTAGATGATATCGGGTTTGACCGCCCGTACCTGCGCTTCGCCAACACCCAGCCGTTCTACCACACCGGGTCTGAAGTTCTGTATGAGTACATCGGCTGTTTCAACCAGCTTGAGCAGAATCTGCCTTCCCTTATCGGATTTCAGATCCAGCGTCATACCGCGTTTGCTTCGGTTGTTGTTCAGAAACGTCGCGGTAAACTGATTGGCTCCGTACCCGGCGCCGCGAGCATGGTCAGGTGAAGCGACTGATTCAATTTTGATCACATCAGCGCCCTGGTCACCTAACAACATGGTCGCAAAGGGACCTGAGATAACAGTGGTCAAATCAATAATTCGGTATCCGGATAAAGGACCTGCCATTATGCACTTCCAAAACAAATGAGTTGAGGCAGTTTATCTGTGGGGCAGGGTTTTCGTCCAGCGGTGTGGTAAAAAGGGAGGTTGTTTATTCTGGGGAGATCTGGACGCGGGGAATAGTGGATTCTTCATCAAGTATTCGGGATATGTCGCCCATTTCATCCTCGATTTCTCGGATCAGTTGCTGCGCAGAAATGTTTCTGTCTTCCGTGGTCCCCGGAGTCACTTGATACTCGTTTTGAATATAGAATTGGAAATATATGCCCCTCCGATCCGAAAGTGCTGAAAAAAAGATGAGATGGTTGTTTTTGAGGGTGAAGTGACATTAAGTTGAAAGTTGTCTCATTTTGTATCATGTCGGCATTACCAAGTTCGGGAACAGATAATTCATCACAACTCACCTTGCCCATACCAGGTCAGATTCACTGGCTTTTCGGTTATATTACGGATGGTTAAACCAGGAATAATCAACAGCAAAAGGAGATCAAATGGAAAGTGAAAGTGAAGGCACCCAAGCGGTTTCGGCATTTATCGACGCGTTTAATGCCCAGGATCATGTGGCGTTGGCCGCGTCCCTCAATTATCCACACATCCGGTTGGCCAATAACAGATATATGACCGTGGAATCAGCAGAAGACTTTGCCCGCATGAGCCAGAAAGGGAAAACCCGCCTGTCGGAAGAGGGTTGGCACCATACGGTGAGGAGCTCCATAGCAGTCATTCATTCAGGGGAGGATAAGGAACACCTGGCCCTCACCATGGACCGATGCCACGAGGATGGCACGGTTTACAATAGCTTCGATACCTTCTGGATCGCGACAAAGCAGGACGGCCACTGGGGAATACAATTTCGCTCCAGCTTCCTGCGCTGACAGGTAAAAGTACAGAATCTGGATCGCTGCTTTCTGCTAACATAACGCCTCCCAACCGGGAGTAATCGCAGGAGAGAGAAATGTCGGCATTGGAAGTTGGTCAGGCATTGGTTGAAATGGTATCCAAAGGTCGCGAAAGTGAGCAGGCATTTGTTACCCAGTATTATTCAGACGAGATCGTCAGCATTGAAGGTGGAGACTCAGCCGAAATGCCCGCCCGGATGGAGGGTATTGAAGCCATCAGAGGCAAGCACGATTGGTGGTACGACAACAACGACGTGCATAGTACGGATGTCGAAGGCCCCTATGTGGGCAATCGGGACGATCAGTTCGTTGTAAAGTTCATCCTGGACATGACGCCCACGGATGGTGAGCGTACGCAAATGGAAGAAGTTGCGATTTTCACAGTCAAGGATGACAAGATTGTCCACGAAGAATACCTGTACCGCGTGGGTTAAGAATCGGGAGAATCCGGGTGCTCACGCAGGGTACCCGCTACTTTCTGGACTGTAGGAATCTAAACAAATATAATGCGCGCCCGCGTCAATTCATTCAATTGACCCAGCTTAAATGCGCCCATAGCTCAGCTGGATAGAGCACCAGGCTTCGAACCTGGGTGTCGGGGGTTCGAATCCCTCTGGGCGTGCCATTTTTAAAGGCCCTGACTCGATCGTTGAGGGGCAATTTGCCACTTATTCCGGCCACTGTCACCTATTTTTGTCTGGTATGTTGATATCAACCACACGTTCACCAACTTGATAGCCCCATGGTCATGAATGTAAATCGGCAAACGTATTGTATGCTTCTCTCAAATCTGAACCCAGCCCGATCCAGCCTTTGTCGAACAAATGTTTGAATCTAGGTGGGACTCGGATTTGGATGCGTTTTAGAATCGCCGTTAATTTGAGTCACTTCGTAAACTGGCTCCCAACGCGCCCGCAATTTGGCATAGGGTGCATCGTTAGGTTCACCGGTTCTTACCAAATTCCGTTTCCCTTAACGACTCATCTTTATGGGTGAACAATCTCTTTGGAACCGTCATGTATTCCGCGTGATCGGAGACAACCAAGAAATCCAGTGGTGTTTCAATTTGTATCAACGTGCGATTGGAAGTGTTGATTACAGGAAAACCCTTAGCCCAACGATAAGCCGCTACTGGAGTTCCATCCCTGTTATTAAAAAAATAATGTATCCTTTGAATTAGAGGTATGTAAGTGTATCCCCCCAGTTGAGACTGGTGTCTTCGGCATTGACTAAGGCTGGCGTAAATATCGCGATTGAGAATGCAATTAGGTTTTTTTTCATAGTATCTCTCGTTTAGTTAACGTCGTGCATTTGGCGAAAATTTAAGCAGCAGGGACCATATTATGTATCCTCGGGCAAACCGCATAAGCAGTGGCGTTAGCAATTGGATATGATCGAGGTTACCTTCAACATGGTCTCGAAGCATCTTTGTATTAATTCATTCTTAAAGGCAATCGATAAAATAATGACGAATTTAACTGAAACAACCTTTAGAGCCGCCAGGTATCTGCTATTAATAGTCGTTCCTATTGCATTGCTAACTGGCTCAGTACAGGCGCAGGAGTCAGAGCCCAACTAGAACCGGTCGGTGCTCCCGATCCTCCAGCCCGAGTTCAAGGGCAAAGCTGGTCTAAGGGTCTCAGAGTCAGTACTGGACTTCCCGGCCGAGGTCGCGGCTCCGAAAGGTGCGCCCAACATCCTGCTCATCATGCCGGATGATGTGGGCTTCGGTGCCACCGCGCCATTTGGTGGTCCAGTCCCCACACCGGCGCTTGATCGAATTGCCAACGCCGGGTTGCGCTATAACCAGTTCCACACCACCGCGCTCTGCTCGCCGACGCGCGCAGCGCTTCTCACTGGACGCAACCACCACTCTGTGGCCACCGGTGTGATCATGGAGCTCGGCACCGGCATGCCTGGTTACAACTCCTTGATGTCAAAGCAAAACGGCAGCGTCGCTGAGATCCTAAAGCAGAACGGCTACAACACGATCTGGTACGGGAAGAACCACAACGTGCCTGACTGGCATTCCAGCGAGGCAGGACCGTTTGACCTCTGGCCCACGGGCCTTGGGTTCGAGAACTTCTTCGGCTTCATAGGCGGTGATACGAGCCAGTTCACACCAGCCATCTTCGACGGCACCAAACCAGTCGAGCCGCCAAACACCAAGGACTACCACCTTGACGAGGACATGGCGGACCGGGCGGTTCGTTACATTCAGCAGCAGCATGCGCTCGCCCCTGACAAACCGTTCCTGGTTTATTACGCGCCCGGCACATCGCACGCGCCGCACCACGCACCCAAGGAGTGGATCGAGAAATTCAAGGGCCAGTTTGATCAGGGGTGGGACGAGATGCGGAAGGAGACTTTTGCCCGACAGCTGGCTATGGGGATCATCCCCAAGGGCACCAAGCTCACCAAGCGCCCGGACGCGCTACGTGCCTGGGATTCGCTGAACGACGACCAGAAGGAGCTGTACTCCCGGATGATGGAAGTCTACGCCGGTGCGCTGGCACACATGGACTACCAGATCGCCCGTATCCTTGATGCGGTCGAAGCGACGGGTGAGATGGATAATACGTTGGTCATGTACATCGTCGGTGACAACGGCGCCAGCGCGGAAGGCAGCCCTGACGGCCTACTCAACGAGATGACTTTCTTCAACGGCATCACGGTGCCTTTCGAGGACACGTACGCGCGGATCGACGAACTTGGTGGTCCGAACACCTTCGGGCACTTCCCGTCGGCATGGGCGCACGCAATGGACACGCCGTTTCAGTGGACCAAGCAGATCGCGTCGCATTTCGGCGGCACCCGCAACGGTCTCGCGATCTCGTGGCCAGACGGCATCAAAGGAAAGGGCGAGATTCGAAATCAGTTCCACCACATCATTGATATCATGCCGACGATTCTCGAGGCCACTGGCTTACCCGCGCCCGATTCGATCAATGGAGTGCCGCAGCGCTCAATCGAGGGCACAAGCATGGCGTACTCCTTCAATGACTCCAAAGCGCCCTCTACACGTACGCGACAGTACTTCGAGATGATAGGCAACCGGGCAATCTATGACAACGGCTGGATCGCCAGCACGACACCGCCTACCGCTCCGTGGGCCAGCTTCGCTGCGCCGGGCGATCCGATCACCGACTTCGAGTGGGAGCTCTACAACGTTGCGGAGGACTTCTCGCAGAGCGAGAACCTCGCGGAGAAGCACCCTGAACGGCTCGCGGAGATGCAGTTGGTATTCTATGGCGAAGCCGCGAAGTACAACGTTCTGCCCATCGACAATAGTAGGGTCGAGCGGCTCGATGTAAGCCTACGCCCGAGCCTTACCTAAGGCCGCGACACGTTCACCTACTATGATGGCATGCACCGCATTCCAGAGGGCACCGCGCCGGACCTCAAAAACAAGGACCACGACATCACTGTAGAAATCGAGATCGGTGATGGAATGCCCGAGGGCATGTTAGTAACGCAAGGCGGCCGTTTCGGTGGCTGGGGTCTGTACGTGATCGATGGCGTGCCGGTCTACACGTACAATGTTGCGAACCTTGAGCGGTATAGCACACGGTCTACGAAGAAGCTGACTCCAGGCAAGCACACGATTCGCTATTCATTTGATTACAAAGGTGGAAAGCGGCCAGGTGGGGGTGGTACAGGCAAACTGTTCGTCGACGGCGCGGAGGTCGCGCAGGTCGATGTCAAGCGCACAATGGGCTTTCGTATCTCTCTCGACGAGACCTTTGATATCGGCATGGACGCAGGTGAGCCCGTCAGCGAGGAGTATCACCTCCCGTTCGATTTTACAGACGAAATCAGCAAGGTAGTCGTGAAGCTTGGAGACTGACAGCATATGGCCGTCCCTCAATAACTAGAGAACAATGACTCTTAGTCGAAACGGCCTGGCATCACATGGCTGACAATCGCGTGCGGTGGACGAGCCGAGGCGTTTCGCTGGTGAATCACAGAGCGGGATCTCTGGCGAAAGCTCGGCAAGTCTTTCTACTGGTACGTCCATATATTAATTTTCTTCCTGCCGCAACCAGCCTGCTGAATAGGTCAGGATCACCCCATAGTGCCACTCCTGTGACGTATTAGCACCTGCACCGTGAAGTAGTCCGCCCGTCCAGTAGAGTACAGAACCGGCTGGCATCTCTGCCTCGACAATCTCCTCATTGATTACTTTCCGGTCACCAGGCCACTTGTGGCTTCCCGGCACAAGCAACGTTCATTTAGGTATACCCGGACCGCAGCCGGGACAACCCCAGCGAACCTATGCTGCACTTTCCAGCCGCCGTTTCGTTGGATGTCTGTGCGCAACTTGGACTCGGAAGAAAATAAAATTCAATGTCACAATGACAGGTTCATCGAATCGAGACTAGTTCGTTTGCTATATCTTGATTTGATACCGCATTATGGGCATTGTTTTATTTCGGTAAGTAAACCTAATGAAGGTAGGTTCATGATCAAAAAAATCAGCATAGGTATTCTGGCTTCCCTGGTGCTTATCTCAGTAGTTACTTATATCTTTTATTCGAGTTTTCGAGATGAGCAACTGGATCTGTTGGCGTCGGGAAGCCAGATCGCAGACACTTCGGCAGGACCGATTGAGTATCAAATGGTCGGTAACACCGGCCCGGTGCTGCTATTTTTACACGGCACACCCGGTGGCTATGATCAGGCACCGCCAACCCCAGGATTTCGAGTGCTTGCTCCATCTCGACCCGGTTATCTACGTACTCCCTTGGTAGTGGGCAGAACACCCGTTAAGCAGGCGCAGGCTTACGCGGCTTTGCTGGAGTCGTTAGATATTGACTCCGTAATTGTGATGGGTGCTTCAGGTGGTGGACCTTCTTCTCTTGCCTTTGCTTCACTCTACCCGGAACGAACAGTGGCTCTAATTGCCATGGAAGCGGTTTCTCAGAAGTTGGACCTTGGTGAAGAGTCGGAAGCGCCCGCTTTTATGCAATCAGATTTTGTCATGTGGGCGATGATATCGTTGATGAACAGGCTTATGGGTCCAGAAGGAATCGTCGGATTAATGATACCAGACCCAGCTAATCAACAATTGGTACTGCAGGATGCGGAAAAAACAGCCAATCTGGGAGCCTTGATGTGGTCGATATGGCCAATTTCACAGCGCGAGACTGGACAGAGAAACGACTCGTCGGTATTTAGCTCTCTCGACCTGCCTAACTCGGAAATCACTGTGCCGACTTTGATTATTCATGGTACTGAAGACATCAATGTGCCTTTCGCACAAAGTGAAATACTTGTTAATCAGATTCCGGGCGCAATACTGCACAGAATTGAGGGCGGTGATCATATGATGCCATTTTCTCATTCAGAAGAAGTAGAAACTGCGATTGACCAGTTTCTGGCTACATTGAACATTGGGGATGGGAATTGAGTTTACAAAATACACTTCCTTAAGACACTGTTGTTCGTTTCATGAATGTGTCTCAGTGAATATCATGCTCAATGAACCCACGAAAAACTCAGATCATATGCCCTGATTAAAGAGCCATCCTTCACGCTCTAAACCCGACATGGCTGATCTGATCAGAACTCACAACCAGAGCCCTTCTTTCTGGCGATTCTGGCTTGTTCTCCAGCTTTCGTCAGCGTTTCCTTTTGGTCCAGGAGATTGATCGCCTGCTTAAATCTGGGAGTTCTGGCATACGCCGCGACATAAGATTCAGGCCTTATTGTGCCGTCGAATTTCCAGGCTTCGTCAATGAGAGGTCTTGCCTCTTCAAATCTGCGTAATTCAATCAGTGCTTCCCATCGAATCGAAAGCAGGTCTGCCCTTGCTCCACCGCCAGTTGCCAACTCTAATCCCCTGGAAGATTCGGCCAGTGATAGTTCGTAATGACCACTCAAGAACAGTAACCATGCGTAGTTGTATTGGAAATTGGCCTGTTCAAAATGGAACGGGATTTTTGCTGCAGTTGACATCAAACTCTATGCTGCATGCATTCTGCCTTCGCGAAGAGCGATCATGGACAATGCTGCAGGAAACCATCCCCATTCAGGGTGTTGCTTCATGCCTTGTTGAAGTAGTTGGTTTGCTTTGCGGTAGTCCAATGTCATCAGCAGATGGACTCGCCCTGCCTGAAGCAGGTTTTGAGGATCCTTGGGATTAAGCTCGATCGCCTTTTCAATATAGGTGAGCGCGGCGTTTGTTGCCTCGTTGTGAGACATTCCCCCTAAGCCATACGTATATATCTTGGAAAGGAGTAGATAAGGGAGCGCAAATTGAGGATCAACTTCGATCGACTTCTCGAGGTAATTTTTTTGAATCCGGTGAGAACCTCCTTCACCTGTATTAGCGAGACGCGCCTGCTCATGAGCTTTGAGAAAATCTTCACGCGCTTTGGGTTTCGCTGATTCGAGACTGGGGTGTATCGATGCGTATTGTTTAAGTAAATCGAAGCCTAACCATATGGCAGAAAGTTCAGCGATAGAATTGGCGACTTCGGATTGCAGTGTAAATACATCAGTATTGTCGAGTGATCGAAGATAGGTTTTTGACCAGATGCTTGAATTGTCCGCTCTGACCAATTGGGCTCGAATCTGAATAGCTTTACTCCCTGGTTGGATGTTGCCCCGAAGTACATAGTGGAAATCGTGCGCATCGTTCTGATATCCGTCGGATTTAGAGACTCTCAGTGCGTGGCAGATGGGTTCAAGAGCACATGCGCGTTTTTGCGTAAGCTGTCGCACAACCTCGTCAGATAACCCTCTTGAGATGGCTTCCATTTCCGGGTCCGAGAAACCAGGCTGAAAAGGAAGCACAACAATCGAAAAGGCCTTTGCCCAATCGAAAACCACCACCTCACTTGCAGGTTCTTCTTTCACACCTACTGGGACAAATTGGCTATAAAGAAGAAAACCTGTTCCGAAAATTGCAAGAGCGATGAGTCCGCGCCACAGGCCTCTATGCTTAGGTGTAGCCGGTCTCGGTACGCTGATCTGCTCCATCAATTTCGCCATTCGATTTTGCAGCTTGTCTCGATACTCCTGATCCGCCAGGGCATGTTTCAGTACGGCCTGTTGGGCGGGCAGGTTGAGTGATAATCCCCCCGGTAGATCTGTCTGTTGGAGATGCACGGCGAGAATGGGGATTTCTTTTTTTAGTGCGAAGTTCACTTCATTGCGACAGTTCTGGGATTCAGCTGATTGAGGAGTGACAAAGAACAGAAATAGCTTGGCGCCTTCGATATGATTGGCCAGATCTTCACTCCACTCTGTGCCCACTTCGATGCCATCGTCGTACCAGATGTTGAAACCGCAATCCTTCAACCAAGTCAGTTCGGCGTACACATGAGATGAGTCCTTGTGGGAATAACTCACAAAGACGTAACGTTCATCGCCTGTATAAGCTGGGAACGGCCGTGTCATCACATTTCTTACTTTTTACGGTGCAATAAGGTTGCCGTTTATCAAGGTGTAAATCAAGGTACTCAGATTTAGCGGGTAGACAGTTCTTGAAAAAGTTATAGAACTGTAACCTTATGATTCTGGGTCAGATGGAGTTCAGATATCTAACGATCGCTTGTTTAGAGCTCATACCATATGCAGTAACGGAGAGGTGTCGATGATGCATCGCATAGGTCATCTCTATAGATTCTTAATCAACTCGACACTACAACTCTCAATAGTCGGTTTGGGGTTTGTATGAAGTGTCGCAATGCACTGGCGATGACCCAGGATTCAGATCTTACAGAGCCATGCTCAATGCAACCATTGATAGATGCAATTAGTACATCCAGATCTCCTTTGGAACCTGGCCAGGCGACAAGATTTGCCGTCTGTATTCGACGAAATTCCAACGGTAGTTTTACATCATCAATAATTACCGGTACCAGAAGTTCACGATCGCGACCGTCCTGGGCTTCATTGCGAACCCAATCGGAATCGACTGATTTTTGTGACCAAAGCACAACAACGCATAATGCCTCATCCATCACCCATGACAACCTATCATAGCAAGGTCGCTTAAAGCAGATGCAATGGTAATCAACGGCTACTGGACGCAGGCAAATGCTCCGACGAATGAACCATTGCTACCTGAGTAACATAAGGCACTGCCAGTTGAAGGCCTGAAGTCACAGGGCTGGCCCGCACCGCATTGTTTGCCTTGTTGATAAGTGTAAAGGGGTGCGACGAACAGTTTTTTGTCGACATAGTTTTTGGGGAGCTTACCGACATCGATGTCGTCACATAACATGGCGTTTGAAGGATGCAATGTACCGGCGTTCCAGCTGCCACGATGTGGGGTCCCTCTATCATCGGATTCGGTAAATCAAACTACAAGTACGCCAATGGTCAGGACGGGGAAATCTGCATGCTGGGTTTTTCGCCGAGAGCTCAGGCACTGGCCTTCTATGTCACGACAAAATTCAAAAACGCAGACAGTTTGATCAAGAGGTTAGGCAAACACAAAACCGCTCGCGGCGGTTGCTGGTATATCAACAAATTGGATGATGTGGATCTTAAGGTACTGGAACAAATCCTCGCTGGCGCCTTCAAACACAGCATGAAGAAACAACAACAGTTCGAACTCGCTTAAGATCGAGTTACCCTCGGGCAAAGCCGGAAAAACCCGGATGGTATCTTCCGGCTATCTAAACGGGGTAAATCCTCAGTTCACTGAACGATCGGTAGATTCCCAGTAAGGCGCCCTCAATTCCCTCTTCAGCACTTTACCAGGCCCTGATTTGGGCAACGGCTCGTGTTGAATGTCAATGGCCTTGGGCACCTTGTAACCGGCAATGTGTTCCCGGCAAAAATCAATAATCTCCGCAGGATCTACATTGCTATGTTCTGCCCGGGGCACAACAACGGCATGCACTGCCTCTCCCCATTTTTCATCCGGTACGCCGAAGGCCGCGGCTTCCAGAACAGCGGGATGTTTGTACAAAATCTCTTCAACTTCGGTGGAGTAGACATTCTCTCCTCCACTCACAATCATGTCCTTGGAACGATCCACCAGGAACAAGTAACCAGCCGCATCGAGGTAACCCAGGTCACCGGTCCAGTAATCACCATTTTTTAGTACTGTGGCGGTTTGCTCTTCCTTATTCCAGTACCCCTTCATCACATTGGTGCCAGCGACAACTACTTCTCCGACTTCGCCGGTTGGCATTTCGTTACCTTCTGGGTCGCAAATGCTCACGTAACAACCAATCACCGATCTGCCACAGGAACGAGCCCTCGGATCATCAACAAGTTTTTCTTCATTACACAAAATTGTGGCCAGGGGTGACAGCTCCGTAGCGCCGTAGACTTCAACCATCTGGGCGCTGGGAAAAGCGCTGCTGGTACGGCGAATCACTTCAGTCGCGATGGGAGAGCCGCCGTGGGCGAGAATTTCCAGGCTATCTGTCTTACGTGGATTCGAATGCTGTTCTTCCGCCAACGCCGATAACATGGTGGGCACGCCCAGGGTGATGTTAATCTCATGTTTCTCGATCAGGTCGAGAGCTACTTTTGGGTCGAATGTGCCCAACGATATTTGACATGAGCCCAGCCATATAGCACCAAGAATCCCGTTGGAACCAGCGGCGTGGAACATTGGCGCCATGACCAGGATTCGATCTTCGGAAGTCTGGGGAATCGTTGCCAACCAGTTATGCGTGTTGGCGATCAAATTGCGATGGGTCAACATGACCCCCTTGCTGGCACCGGTGGTACCACCGGTATAAAACAACCCGGCTAGTGCATCTTCATCCGGATCCTCACCAAGAACAGCCTCACTGGCCTGATCTAACAACGCTTCATAGTCATTTGGCAGGGTGATCACGTGATCAACTATTTCCGCCAATTCGCCGAGTTCGGTCCGATCGGTAATTAGGATTTTGGCCCCAGAGTCTTTTAATGCGTAGGCTAACTCAGGCATTGCGTGACGGGTGTTCATCGGCACCACGACCATGCCACCAGCAGGAACACCTACATAAGTCTCCACATACTGGTGTGAATTGTTGGCCAGGATAGCGACTCGGTCACCCTTTTGAGCCCCCTTTGACCTTAAACCCCCAACCAACAAACTGCAGCGGCGCCATAAGTCTGCATAGGTAAATTCGACATCATCGTTGATCAGCGCGATTTCTTGCGGGCCAATTTGCATGGCCCGCTTCAATGGATCGATCAGTGTGTGCATTCGCTGTTTGTCCTTTTCGTGTTCAGGTTTGTGTTCTTTCGACTATAAGAAGCGAAATACTACTCGATTTATCCTCGAAGGACAGCAGCAACTACCATATTGGTACACGAAAACAGGTTCGATCATGACAAATCACGAATTGACACTTTGTCATAATTGCTGTTATCTCGGAACCCCATAACATAATACTAGCGCCTCTACAGCAAGAGATTTACGCTGGGTTTTACGCTATCAACGTGACAGGAAACCATGATCGATACCGGCCCACATCGTCTTGACAAGGTGCGCACAATTCTCAGCCCGGATGGCGCTGCTCACTTGAAAACAGATAGCCCGACATTCTATGCAGACCTGGACAATGAGTTCGGCGACTTCAGCGGCCACATGTTATGTTCCCAGCACAGCTTCGATGAACCCTGGGGAGTGTGGGAGATTCACCCTCATGGAGATGAATGGGTTTACCTGCTGAGTGGTGATACTGATTTCGTTTTAATGGTGGATGGCGAAGAAGAAACCATCCGGGTATCAACACCCGGTACTTATGTTATTGTGCCAAAAGGCGTCTGGCATACGGCGAAGCCACACTCGCCGACCACCATGTTATTCGTAACACCTGGCCAAGGCACGATTAATGCGTTGGAACCCGGCGGCGAACCGCTTTAAGATTCCAGATGGTTTTGGCTTTGATTCGTTTGACTTCTCTATAGGAGAATCGATAATAGTCGCATGTTTGCAATCGGCTATTCTATTTTCAGTACCTTTGCTGTTGAACGGATAGAGGAGCACATATACCCGGTTCTTATCTGAAGGCCATTCCTTGGGAGGTACCGGATTTCTCAATTGGATCCCATTCGGATGTACTGATTCAGTTACATCGTGATTCCTTGGATCAAGGATATGCTGTTGATTCCAGCTTCCACAATTATTTGATGGTACCCTGCAAACAGTAGGGAGGCTAGTGATCACAGTTTAGTCTAGGTAAATTTCGGTAAGAAAAATCAGCTGCCTCGAGGCAGCACAAACAAGGACAAGTTAAATGGCTGGCTACTTAATCGCAAATTACAATATTACTAACCAGGAAGGGTATCAGACCTACATTGCTGCCGTTGGGCCGACAATAATTGCTCATGGGGGTGAGATATTGGTCGCTGGTCCAGGCAGTGAAGCCGTCGAAGGAGAACCTGGTGCCGTAACGGTTGTACTCAAATTTTCGTCGAAAGACGCACTTCGGTCCTGGTACGACTCTCCAGAGTATCAAGAAATTATTCATCATCGCACCGACAACACACAAGGGAGCCTCGTGTTTGCCGACGAGTTTGTGATGCCGAGTTGAACGTCGTTAGTTAACTCATTGTGCGGGTCCGGGCAGCGTTACAGGGACTCGTCCAGGTTAGCCGCAGATTCGGCAGCCAGTGTCCCAAGTGAGCGACTTGTAAAGCTCTTGGTAGCTTGTGTGCGTGCTTGATTAAAGCACTGATGACGGTCTCAGAATCCGCAGCTTTCAGTTTTGCCATCATGACATAACGTGTTTGACGCTCGACCAAAGTCTCAATCTGGCTGTTGTTTGTACCGATGAATAAATCACCTTCCCAATGTCTGGCACAGCATGATTTTCTACTGAAGCTGGACGCCCCCTAATCGAGATCGTGTTGTTAATGACGAGAGCGTCTCTTAGGGCGAGTGCGCCTGAGATGCGGTATTGCGGGCAACAGACGGCTGTAAAATTATTTCCCGGAAAGCCTCCAGTCGGCCCAGAAGCAGACATCCGAGGGTTTGCATTACTTCTGGGATGTGTGGAAATATGTCCACCTTTCTTAAAGGATGAGTGGCGTATGTTCCATCTACCATATTGTTATGTGACATGGGATAACCGATGCTAAACACAGCCTCTTGCCATTGCGGTGCTGTCATTATGTTGCTTTCGAAGAAGCCTTCAGAGATCTTCGAATGCAATTGCTCAATCTGTCGTAGGCTTGGCGTACTTTGGGCATACTACCCGTGTGATGACGTAATATTCAAAAAGGGCAAAAGCACCACGAACATATACACTTGGAACAAAAAGATTCTGGAATTTCATAGCTGCTCTGAATGTGGTTGTACCACACACTGGGTCGCAACTGATCTAAGCTTTCGAGAAAAAATGGGTGTCAACGCCAGACTTATAGATGGGTTAAGTCCTACAAACACTGCACTGGGGCACGTAGACCATGGAGAAATCAAGTGGTTCTGGACACGCGAGTCACGCACATAACAAGCGCTTGAACTCATTCCGGCCTCCGGCCTCCATTGGGACGCTCCGCCCTGCTGCACGCCCCTTATGCTGGCGTTAGGCATCAGATGAATATCCAAGACCTCTGAGCACTCGGAGAACTGATAGCGGCAGTTGCTGTTTTCGCGTCGTTACTTTTTGTTGGCTACCAGCTTCGCCAAGGCGGTGCGATCGAAAAGGCGAATGCTCAACGTGACCTTCTGCGGCAAGTCGCAGAATGGATGTCCTTAACATCTGAAGACTCTCTATTGTTTGAGGCGGTGCGTGAATGTTTGTTCGAATATGATGATGCGGAACCAATAGTAAAAGATCACTTCAATCAGTCGGCCGCTTAACTAGGTGTTAGACGTCTTCACAATTTGTTCGGCAGTAATGGCACCCATCCGATGCCGTTCTTCCCGGATGAGCAAAACTTAATTGACAGACTGAAAGGAGTAAGAAGGAATAGGAGTGTCTTTTTTATAGCCAATTTACCAATTTATTATGATGTTGGTTCTGATACTACGCTTCGAGAATATGATGGCAAGAACTTTCTTGCAGTGGCTGCGGAAAGTACCATGTTGGTACTAACATTGACTATATTATGATCAAACAGCGTTTTTCTGCAGACAACTGATCACCAATCAGCTCATGAAAGTTCTTGTCATGTGGTGACGGGCAGGGCCCATTGTCATTTTTCCGGTGACATTGTTGATGATATTTTCGCTGTTTCTGGCACTGGCTCATTCAGCAATCGCACCTTACTCAACGCAATCTGATACTGTCCGTTACTGGGTAGTTTCTTACCCTCGAATTGATCCCAGATAACTTCACCCGGTCCGTTGTAACATTCTTCAAAGGTACCATCGGGCACTATTTTGATGATGATGGTGTGTTCCGGGCAACTTCTGAAAGCAACATTGCGGGACTGCGTCGCCTTGATTTCAACTTTCCTTCCATCCGATGAGACGGCATCATAACCCTTGTTTGATGCGCTCATCAGTTCCAGATCATAGGCATCGGCAACCAGACATTCCCCGATGCTACCCACCATGTGCCCGTCCGGGGTGAAGTGCCTGCCGGGGAACATGGCTTCAAGATCATGCACGGTTGTGTAGAGTTGTTTGATCAGGTTCTGAAAGTGTGGATGGTCCATAGTATTGAATTGGATTTTTTATGATGAATGGGTGTCAGCGTTTTAAATCGTTGTAAATTCCATTATGGCAGGAGTAGTGTAGCAGTCAGAATGTTAAAAGGATGTTTAGTTGCAGTTAACCGCTCAGTGAGATGAAACTAGTAGCCCTCAAGGAGAGTAAATCATGAAGAGAATTGTCATTTGTGCTGATGGCACTTGGAACAAACCAGATCAGACTGACCGCGGAAAACGCAAACCGAGTAACGTAGTCAAAACAGCGCGTGGTGTTTTGCCACGTGACAACGATGGTGTGGCCCAAATAGCCTACTACAATGATGGTGTCGGCACCAACTGGGGCCTAGACAAGATTGCTGGTGGTGGTCTCGGTGTTGGATTATCTGCCAATATTGTCGATGCCTATCAGTTCCTGGTGCTTAATTACGAGCCAGGAGATGACATATTCCTGTTTGGCTTTTCCTGGGGTGCGTACACTGTGCGAAGCCTGGCAGGACTATTGGATAGCATTGGTATCTTGCCCAAGGGGCACGCTTTTTACATCCCGGATGGATACACCCTCTATCGTGACAAGTCATCGCAGGAGAACATTGACAAGTTCCGCCAGGAACATGGTTGCCGCGAAGGTCCGGTAAAATACGTTGGCGTGTGGGATACCGTCGGTGCACTTGGCGTTCCAGTGGGATTGTTTAAAAGCTTCAACAAGAAGTACCAGTTCCACCAGGTCGGCTTGAGTGACAACATCGAAAATGCGTACCACGCCCTTGCGATTGATGAACGTCGTAGACCATTCACTCCAACATTGTGGTCGCTACCCCAGGATTCAAAGCAAATGCTTGACCAAACTTGGTTTGCGGGGGTACACACTAACATTGGTGGTGGTTACTCGAAGGACGGCCTAGCTAATATTCCACTGCACTGGCTCAAAGAAAAAGCCACTTCTCATGGTTTAGAGTTTGACGAAACTTTCCTGGTACATTACAAGCCTTGGTTCGGTCACGAACTACGCGATTCAATGACATGGGTTTATAGACTCTTAATTCCTAAATCCCGTGTCATTGGGATGATGAAAAATGGCAATGAGTCGATACATAAATCGGTATATCAGCGAATGGACAAAGACCCAGACTACAAGCCGAAAAGCCTGTTGAAATACTTGAAACGGTATCCTCGGGAAGTTGAAGACGGATAAGGACCCAACAATCAGGATTGCCACAACTGTTTCAAAAATAGCCAAGCAACTAACTTCACGACTCTTTCGCGCGGAGGGCAACACGGCAGCACTTTTATGGAGAATCGGCATGATACTGCACACCAGAGTGTACGCTACATTAATCGGATCCCCATGGGCAGGATTAATATTACTTCAGTGTAAATTACGTGTCTGTAAGACATCAGCCCGTGATGGTGTGAGAACTATACCGATAGCGTCGTGAGAGCGTATGGCTATTGATCATTTGTTGTACAACCGTGCTACCTAAAATTTAAGACCGTCATGGAATAAAGCCTCTGCTGGTATCAGGCGCCTGCCGACCATCGTAGCCCTGGGTCGTATTCCTTGTATCCGACTTCAAGTGGGTGCACAATCCCAGTGTTGTCTCACTGCAGTCTAAAAAACTCAAGTGCTCGGTTAGGAACGCTAGAGCACAAAAATATCCGGAGGCAAGCCATGATCAAGATCGATCACTTCCTAAACCCCGATCTCCCGGATGAAATTAGATATGTCCTGACGGAATTGGACTCATCTTTTGAAAAAGAGGCCCGTATTGAACTCCCACGAAGTCAGGCCACGGAACTCCAGGACGAGGATCGTGCCCATGAAGAAGAAGTTATTGGATGAATTTGCACCAAACTCGGCATATCTCTCACCGGGGACACACACTTTCTAACCCAGTGGACCCGTTTGTTCTTTTGCTGGTTTGAAGTAACTCAGATGTTGGGAAGGCACGCCTTCGTTGCCGTAGGAAGTCCAGGTCGTGAATCCTAAAAGCTGTTTTTGCCATTCGCTGAGGTTAGCGGCGACTTCCGGTCGAAGCGAATAGGGGTAGTTCACCAGGGGTCGAATCATGGGTGCGACAAAATTATTGGTGACGCCAATTCGATATTCATCAGTAGTGGAATTTGAGCCTGTCGCGTGCCAGGTCCGGCCATCCCAGAGAATAAGCGAACCGGCGGAAGCTTCCGCGGCAACCGCCTGCTCAAAGGGTGCGTCAAAGACTGGCTGCGATCCAGACAAATGGCTCCCTGGGACGAACACGGTCGCGCCATTTGCGGACGTAAAGTCGGTCAGGGTCCACATTAGGGTTGTCATACAGGGTGGGAAAAGAAACTCTTGCGCCAATGGCTTTGTCGTGGCCTGCATATTGTCGAATCTCATCTCTCCAAGTCGTTGGTAATGTAGAGGCTCACGTGGAATACCGGGTGTCCAATGCTGATCTGTGTGCATTCCCATACGCTGCGTGCCCGGTCCCGCGATCGGTGCATTGGAACATGAGAGGATGTAGTCGCGTCCTAGCACGTGTCGGACGAGATCATGACTCTCTTCTGCGCAAACGAGCAACTCAGCGAATTCGCTGCCTTTGTTCAACACGTTGGCTATCCATTGGGTATGGCCATCCTGAAAAAACGCAAGGTCTGCTGCCCGTTCGGCAGAAGCTTGACTATCGACACGCGTACGCGTGCGTCCCAATAGCCCCTCAGGAATAATATTCTCGATGATGCAATACCCGGCATGGTCGAGATCATGACGTGCCCGTTCCAGATCTGTGGTTGGTAAAACCGCCTCATTCATCGCTTCTTGGGCCTCCTGTAATAAAGGGAGTTTCCGCCCAGCCGCCTTCATAGGGCGCGAACATCTTTGGATCGATAATCATTTCATCGAATCGCCAACCCTCAGAGGTACGAACGTAGGTCTCGCGGTAACGTGCTGCCAGCCAGATAGCCTGATTCGATTTGCTCTGGGTACAGGGCTGCCACAGATACCACTGCCCCTGGGCGGCATCTGTCTCGATGCTGATGATCGGATTTGTGACATGATGAATGGCGAACCCCATCACAGAAGATGTGCGTTGGAAATGCGTGCGGATTGCTTCTCGCCCTTCGAACCGACCCATGAATCCGCCGTCCCAGACACCCTCTTGAACAAACAAAGACGCAATACCGTCAGGATCGTAACTATTGTCGCAAAACTCACAGTATCTGGCCTTGAGCTGCTTTATCTCGGATTCGTCTTCAAGTCGTTGTAAGCGTTGTTCAATGGTTGTCTGCATATGCTTGAAATAAAGATTGGATGTGGAAGGATAGAGAGTTTAAACCGCATTTCTCCAACAATGCAAAAGTGACTCATCGGTGAATATTTTTCTGGATCCGCCGGTCTAGATAGTCGTACGTGCTGATGCAATGGACCCTTGAAACATGGAAAAACGGATCTGTGTGGGTAAACTTGTTGTTGCAACTGCTGCCGCATGGGCGGTTAGCGCTTCCTGTTATATTCTGTTCTCGCCGATCAAGGGGCAGGGTGTGGCATTCCACCGCACCTTCGGCGAGCCAGGTAGCGCTGGAGAAATTTTCACAACAGAACAATCCTGGTATGAAGCACAGGGTCCCTGGGGTATTTTCGTGCTTGTTGTTTTCGCCGGACTTTATCTTCTCGGGGTGCGCCTTGCCTGGAGAAGCGGTTACGTTGCTTTGGCAATTTTGAGCGTAGCCGCCATCATCCTGTCTATCATCACGGGTTTCTCCGTTGGGAGGTTGTATCTTCCTGGGGCTGTCGCCCTGTTCATTGGAGCGATGATTTTACTCTCGTCCAGATTGACGGTATGGCGACTTTAAAACATAACGACAAATTCGGTGAGCATTCACGTCGTGGTACCCTTCATTTTTTCCACGCAGTTTAGTACTTCGGCCTGATAAGCCTTCCCTCTTTCGTTAACAATATCCAGTACATTCAGCGATGTGGGTACGTAGCCAAAGCCAACTTTGTGTTGCGGATGCCATTGAAAGATTGAACCGCCGAGCCCCATCCAACCATAAAATCCTTCTCTGCCTGCATTGAGCCCCTTCTCAAGTCTGCTGCTTTTATCGGAGGGCGGTGTGAACAGCGCGACACCACCCTGGGTGAAAGTGGTGTTGAACCCCATATCTGCTTCGACAGGGTCTGCGTGTAATGCATCCCAGGCCGCTTCAGTGATATATTCTGTTCCATCCCACTTGCCACCTGTTGCCATCATTGCGGCGATTTTCGCTAATCCTCTTGCAGAACAGTTTGCTGCGGCAGAGGGTGTTTCGCCCATTGCGACAGCAGGTTCATTGAAAAAACCAATCCCATCCATGCCTTCGAATGGGAGCGGGGTGCCCGTGGTTGTTCGCCAAGCAAGAACTAGCGGGGCAAGTTTTCGAATGATTTGAAAGATGTTGTGTTCCATCTTTCGTTTAAGAAATTTGGGTTTCAAACTTTCCACAAACTGAAAGCCGAATCCCAGTGTTGATACGCTTGAGACTCGATTTAGTTCCTCTTGTTTGACACCAATGATCGCGTCTACCTCAAGGGGTGAGCTGATATCTTCTCGTAGAAATTCACCAATTGTTCGACCCGCTGGGTCTACTCGACGAAAAACCTCGTTAACAATCCAGCCCCTGGTAATGGCGTGGTACTCCCTTCGACTCTCGCCGTCCTTACGGAATTTTTGTGGATGATCCTCGATGATGCGGCCTATGTTGTTTAACTTGATGTTCTCTGTGAGCAGGTCCTGCGTCTTTAAGCTGGTGTTAAACGCCGCGAGTCCAGCCTCGTGACGCATAAGCTCGGCAACGGTGAGTGCCTCCTTGCCGTTCGACCCGAACTCAGGCCAATGTTCGATGATTCTCGTGCTGTATTTAAGTAATCCTTTTCCGACCAGAGATGCCATTGCAATTGCTTCGAAGCTTTTTCCACTGCTGAAAATATTGATGAGAGAGTCGGCAGAAAAGTTGCTGTCGTCTGTGACTGATGCCCAAAGATCGACCACTTTTGTTTCTTCATGGTAGACACAGAGCTGGGTATTTTTTTCTGCCAGTGTTTGCATGTTGTGTTCATATAATTGCTTGACTGACTCAAAGCCCGGTGCCACGGTACCCTCTACCTGGAATTGCTTGTTGGAGCTACTGTGCATCTTTTTCTCCCGCTTGTTCTTCTCGTTTGATGGAGGAACCCTTTTCTGCAAAACCCGTGACTCTGCGGATGCGCCTTAGGTATTTCAACATCTGAAAAATTGACTTTGTGAATAAAGCATGTTTTGCGCTGCTTTGGCAAACTGGTCCGGTTTTAGATCATGGGGCTCAGATTGGTCAACTGACCTGTAAACGATTGGGCAGAGTATTCTTTACTAATGCTTGTCCGAAAGTAGTAACGTGTATTGGAGCGTAGCCTCAGCGGCACAATACATGTCAAGCTTACAATGGTAAGTTCCCCTTTAAAGCTGAAAGAAAAGCAGGCTAGGAGTGGCAGTTTAACAACTCGATGACTATGTGGAGAACATCATGAGTGTACAAGCAACTCAAGACGGAGAACTGGGTTTCAAATTGGTTCATTTATCTCCCAGTATCGGTACGGAAGTGCTTGGGATCGATATTGGTGGCCACCTGGATGATGTCACGATTGAATACCTGGCTGATTTACTGGTCGATCGTAAAGTGGTTTTCTTTAGAGACCAGAACATTACCGTTGAACAGCATGTAGAATTTGGCAGGCATTTTGGGAAGGTTGAAGTTCACCCTTTTGTATCGAATATGGAAGATCACCCTGAGGTTGTATGTCTGAATAACGACCGGGAAAATCCGCCTTACATCAATGTCTGGCACTCTGATGTGACCTGGCGGCAAGAGCCATCATTAGGGTCCATTCTGCGTGCACGGGAAGTCCCAGAGGTTGGTGGTGATACATTATTTGCAAACATGGAAGCTGCTTACAATGGTTTGGATGATGAAACGAAGCAGCAAATTGATGGCTTATTTGCTGTCCATGACAATGAAAATTTTCTGAATGGGATGCGCATGAAAGGCGCGTCGGAAGACGAAATACAGCAAAAACGTGAGCAATTTCCACCTGCAACACATCCCGTCGTTCTAACTCATCCTGGGAGCAAAAAAAAGTCAATTTACGTCAACAAAATATTCACTCGTAAAATAGAAGGTATGGATGAAACTTCGTCGCAACAACTCCTCGACAAGCTCTTTCTTACCGCCTGGGTGCCCGACTATCAGTGCCGGTTTAAATGGCGAGAAAACTCGTTCACTTTTTGGGACAACCGTGCCGTACAACATTATGCCGCCGCGGACTATTGGCCTGCGGTTCGCAGGATGGAGAGAGTGACGGTCATTGGTGACAGGCCGTATTAAGCAATAGGGTATCTCATTTGAGAATTACTCATGAAGGCGCCGGATAAGCAATACAAAAGTGATTCCTTCAAGTTCCTGACAGGGACAATATCAGGCATCGTACTGGCAATAATTCTTGCATCCCTTTACGTCAAGACTGGATTCCAATTGCCGTTTTACTTCCTGCCCGCGCATAAAGCAAAATCCACGGTTGTCGGACTGGTAACTTCCCTGTTTGTTGATGAAAAAGAGCTGGATGAGCTACAAAGAGAAATTGCCCTGAAAATTGGCGAGAACCCGAACTTTTATATTGAGATGGACGATGCGCTGGACAACACGTTTACCGAAGAAATTATCTGGGAAACAGTGATAAGGAGAAAATTACTCCTGCTACAGATAGATGCGAAGAACTTACAGAAGCAGCTGGATCGGGGCAAGTTTCCAGCGCTGGAGGAAAGTCTGAATCGATTGCTTACGAACATGGTTGATTTAACAGAAGCAGAAAGTTATCTCGTTTATGATTATTTACAGGGCAGGTTCCCAGGCTACTCCGACCGGGAGATCATTGACGCGTTGATCAGTATGTCCCAAAGTGAGTTGCTCGAGATGCCACAGTCGCCATTATCCAGGATCGTATTTTGGTTAAGGACATCGAGTGCCGTGAAACTGGAAATTTATGATACGAGTTTGCGAAATGTGAAGACGCTCATTGATCAAGCGTTACCGGCAGGTAAATACCGGGTTTACTGGGACTACACGGATAACAGCGGGTCAAGCGTTGATAAAGACCAGGCCTACCATTACAAGCTTTTGCTCAATGGAGACGAAAGAAAAACAAAAACGATCCCAAAGTCGTCATCCACGCTGGATTGGGTGAGGCAAGGCAAGTAATCTGCTGAACGTGCGTTACGTGCGAACTCCTTTGGGACGACTCCGTGGGGCCATTTAGTGTGCCGGTAATCGGTTGCTGCCCGAAGCGAGACTGGCTATCATTGTAATCGGCATCCACACGAATTATCCGGCATCGGAGTGAGACGTGTCTGAAAGCGAATCCAATCTCGCGCAACACTATGAAGTGTTGACGAAGCTCGCCAAGAGCGAGTCGATGAGGATCGGAGATCTTGCGTCCTCGCTGCGCGAAATTACGGAAGCCGCATCCCACACTCTCGGCATCGCAAGGGTCAACATATGGCTCTACGACGAGGGTCGTACTAAAATCTACTGTATTGATAGTTACGATATGTCGACAGGCGAGCACTCCGAAGGTGTAGAGCTTGCCGAGGTAGATTACCCGCTGTATTTTGAAGCGCTGAATGAAGAGCGAGCGATAGTTGCGGACGATGCCCACACGGATCCTCGTACGGCAGAATTCTCCCAGGGTTATCTCGATGTTAATGGCATCACTTCCATGCTGGATGCACCATTGCGCGCACGGGGTACGGCGATCGGCATTGTTTGTCACGAGCATATAGGGCCAGCACGAGTCTGGACGGACGAAGAACAACTGTTCGCCGGTTCCCTCGCAGACCTTGCGACCCTTGCGCTTGAGTCCTCGGAGCGCAGGCAGGCGGAGCAGGCGTTGCAGCATAGTGAGGGCAGGACCCAGGCGATTCTTGACAATGCACTGGATGCGATTGTGACCATTGACGAGCAGAGTAATATCGTCGACTGGAATCCACAGGCAGAAATCGTCTTCGGCTGGTCGAGCGAAGAGGCGATTGGCAAAACCCTGTTCGATACAGTTATTCCATCAGGCAACCACGATGGTCACAGAAAAGGCCTGCAGCACTTCCTCGCAACAGGTGAAGCTCCAATCTTCAACAAACGCATCGAGGTCCAGGCAGTTGACAAGACAGGGCGGCAATTCCCGGTGGAGCTCAGTGTATCGCCCTTGCGTCTGGGGGAATCACAGGTTTTCAGCGCCTTCATTCGGGATATAACATCTCGAGTTCGCGCCGAATTGGAGATCCATGAACTCAACGCCAACCTCGAAGCGCGCGTTCAGGAGCGGACGGGTCAGTTGAAAACAGCGGTGGTGCAAAAGGAAACTTTGGTGGGTCAGCTTCGGGCCAACAGCACAGATCTGGCGGATAAGCTGCGGGAGCTGGACCACAAGTCTGAGGTCATCCGCAATGACCTGGAGCGGGCCCAGGTCATTCAGCGCGCCCTGCTACCGACAGAGCCCCCGCAGCTTGAGAGTGTACGCGTGGATGCACTCTATCGCCCTGGAATGAATGTCGGTGGTGACCTGTACGATGTCTGCAGCCTCGACGACGGAAGTGTTGCGCTGTATGTAGCTGATGCGACCGGCCACGGTGTTGCTGCCGCCATGCTCTCGGTGCTGTTCAAACAGCGACTTCAAATGTCTGACCTGCAGGGCTGCGCACTTGATCCTTCGGAAGTGCTGACGCGAGTTAACGAACAGCTCTGCACCGACAAGTTGAGCCCCGGTATGTTTCTGACAGCAGCGTATGTGCTTATCGACAAGAAGACCCTTAAGCTCCGTGCTGCATCCGCTGGACACACGCCGATGTTACTTCTTCGGGAAAGCGGAGAGTGTGTGCTGCTGGAGCACACTGGGCCCGCCCTTGGGATATCGAGGGAGCCGAATTTCACGGAACATGAGTTTGATTTGCGATCAGGAGACAGGCTCATCCTGCATACCGATGGCTTGACCGACGGGATCGAATCGCAGGGAACTGAAGGTCTTTGCAATATGATCACCGCTACCATGGCAGACGAATCCCTGGATGGGCCCGGACGGCTGCGCAAACTCTACGATGGCGCTGCCGAAAGAGCGAGATTGAGTGCTGATAATGAAGGCGCAGACGACGTGACCCTGCTCGTGCTGGAGGTATGCAAGGGTCCGTCGCATCTTGACAATGATCCGCAGGACGATGAGATTTCAAACCCGGATACCGTACCGAATCAGGCTGAGAACCTTACATCGGGCTCCCAGGCAGGTGAATTGTGGATATCGACCGGGGAACAGGCGACATGCCTCGCGTTTCGTGGAAAGGGGACCTGGACCAGCGCAGATGCTTTTCGTCAGCTCGCGAAGGACGCCCTGGGTGACGGTCGCGAACTGAACATTGACCTTGCTGACTGCACGGGTCTCGACAGCACCTTTCTGGGGACGTTGCACGAGATCGTAACAATGGACGCCAATGGATGGGCGCATATACATGGGCCAAATGAAATGGTCCGTGGATTGTTCGAGGAACTTGGCCTGGCCGACGTCATTAATTCGATCAGCCGCGAAAAGTTTGATCCTCCAGGGGAGCAAAAGCTTGTTCCCAGGGAACAGCCGACAGGAGACAGTCATCGCCTGCTGCTTCAGGCACACAAGACCCTGTCAGAGCTTAGTGAGGAAAATCGGGAGCGTTTCTCTGGCGTTGTCGAGTCGCTGCGCGGGGAGTTGGATACATAAGGCCCCTCTTGTAAAAGCGCGAAAAACATGTTGTATTCATGTCCAGCAGCAACCCCACCCTTGAGGGAAATCAGTGCGTATCCTGCAGTGGAACCATGCATTGTGGCTTGGTCCGCTCACCGCTCCAATCGGCTTCATCTCGTATTACACCTTCTTTGCGCAATGGCCAATGTTCCGGGATGTACCCTGGGCCAACCTGCTGATACTGGCTGTTGCGATCGGTATTTCAGTGGTTGGGATTCGTCGAGCCTGGCCCGTTGGGGGTTGGCGTCGCGGGGTCGGCATACTCGGAATGTTCGTCTCTGTCTCGTTCACCCTGATGTTGCTGGTGTACTGCTTCGTGTTGTCCTATGGTCTTCCTTCTGCGGACCTGGCGGTGAAGCAGGGAGGGCAGATACCGGCCACCACCCTGGTGTCAAATGACGAAAGCGACATCAATCTTGGAGCAGCAGCGAGTGATCGGTTAATCCTGGTTTTTTATCGTGGTTTCTGGTGACCCTTCTGCATGTCAGAACTGCAAGGTTTGCAGTCAAGGATTAACGATTTCCGGGCTTCTGGTTTCGAGGTCATTGCCATCAGTCCGGATACACCGCAGGAGAACTCGCGAGTTGCCCGGCGTTTGAAGCTTGATTATCCGATTCTTTCGGATGGCGACCTGGCGGTAACCAGGGCACTTGGACTGGTCCACGAAAAAGGCGGCATGGGAGGCCATGATGTGCCAAGACCGGCTACTTTTTTAATCGAAAACGGGGTGATTCTGTGGCAGGACCTGACAGATAACTGGCGAGTTCGAATTCACGCTGACGATCTGCTTGAAGTCGTACGTCGACAAGCGAGTCTAAAAGGCGCTTAGCTCTCGATACGCCAGTTTCAGATCTTCGTGCGACAGGCTTTATCAATCAAAAAGCGTAGATACTCATCCCGCTCGAGTTCAGGGCGTGCATTTGCCCAGCCGATGAGGGCAAGGTTGCGGATCAACGTAAAGAGCGTGAGCAACGATGCGTCTTCGTCGCTCAAGCTACGCTGCGTTCGATAACCCTCGATCAAGGCGTACTCAATCGCATCAAAATCAGGGCGGTCACTGTGCGAGAATAGCGCCACAGCGAGATCATATTGATGCCAGCCGAAACCTGCATCATCAAAGTCGATCACAACCAGACCATCATTTGTCACAAACAGATTACCCTCGTGCAGATCCGCATGAATCATGCTGTAGGTTTTTGGCAGTTCACCATAGTCTGTGAGTCGTTCGATCGCCCTGTTCCTTAACCCTTTGATGGTGCGTCGTTGCGTTGCTGTTAACGATGACACTTCCCAGAACCTTCCCCAGAACGGGTCTGCCCCCAGAAGCCCCTCTACATTGAGACTGTGGCGGGTGAAGCCAGCAGGTGGTTGCCAACCGCTAGTGTGATTGTGAAGCTGAGCACAGGTCACGCCTACCTGGCTGATCATTTCGAGGGGAATTTCCTTTATAGGCTTACCTTCGTGGTAAAGAAAGTCAGCCAGGGGTTGGCCTTCCAGCCATCCAATCAACGCTACCTGTCGCACCACGCCACCGCATTTCGCAGCAACGTAAAATTCACCTCGGCTAGTGGGGTAGGCGACGGGTACCTGCAGTCCAAATTCTGACAGTGCTTGTGTCCAGACCTGCTCTGCGTTTAATTCAGCCAAAGAGTGATAGCCAGGGCGATGCACGCGCAGGGCATAGGTTGATTCATCTTCTGCTGTGACTTTGTAGACAATATTTTCAGAATGGGATGCCAGGCAAATACTGTGTGGTTTGATATTCCACTCGGCCAGGCAAGGTGTTACCTCCTGCAGGATGGTGTTCGGATCATCCATTGGGGACTAGGCTATTTCCGCCAGCATCTCAGCAAATGCCTCAAGAAAAGTATCGGCGTGATCCTGCTGAAACACCAAAGGTGGCCGGATCTTTACCACGTTGCCAAATGCGCCCGCGTTGCTAAGCAAAAAGCCCTTGTCTTTCATGCGATTGGCAACATCCGCTGCGCCAGCGCGATCTGCCGTTTTGGCTGCCCGGTCGGACACCCATTCGACACCAACGAACAGTCCGCAACCCCGAACATCACCCATAGCCTCGCAAGTATCCTGCATTTTGGTGAGTTCACGACGCAATTGTTCGCCCAGCATTGCTGAGCGGTTTAACAGATCATCCTGTTCAATCACATCGAGTACCGCCATGGCTGTGGCTGCCTGGACAGGGCTGGAGGCGAAGGTATTAAAATAATGGGTATTGGTTCGAAAGACACGAACCATGTCCGCGCTCGAAACAACTGCCGACACGGGCAGGCCGTTCCCCATGGGTTTACCCATGGTCACAATGTCCGGGATAAAGTCACTGGTTTCATATCCCCACCAGTTGCCGGAACGGCAATAACCAGCCTGAACCTCATCCGCGATGACGACACCACCCGCCTTGTGAACAAGATCCACGGCCCGGCTCATAAATCCGTCGGGCAGGTCTGGCAATCCTTCGTTGGCAAAAATTGAGCAGACAAACAGACCAGCAAAGGGGATGTTGTTTTCAGCAAAGTCGTCTATCGCCAGCTGGAGTTTGGCGAGGTACGCCTGGGTCAGTGCATCACCGTTTATACTCTCCACCAGAGGCCGGTATGTCTGGGGAAACGGTATGCTGCGAAAATCAGGATCATCCACGGGTCGTGCTGACATTTTACTCACTTCTGTACTGTTGCCGTGGTAGGTGGCGTCGCTGCATATAATGCCGCGCCCCCCGGTTGCATAGCGTGCCATCATCAGCGCAATCTCACTAGCTTCGGTTCCTGAACAGGCAAATACAGCCTGTTCCAGTTTGTCGTGGTGATAGCTCAGTAAACGCTCGGCGAAATCCAGAATACCCTCATGCAGATAACGGCTGTGTACATTGAGAGTGCCCATCTGCTGTTCCATTGCAGCAACCACGTGCGGGTTTGCATGGCCAACGCAGGGCACATTGTTGTACATATCGATGTATCTTTTGCCGCTATGGTCGTAAAGGTAGACACCATCGCCGCGCACTATGTGCACCGGGGACCGGTAGAATAACGCCGCATGGCCAATCAGTTGCTGTCGACGTTCGAGCAGTGTTGATTTCGACATAAGAAATACCGCATTTCACTGTTTGGATCCAACTATACCAGTTGTGTATGTTATTGTGGCAGGTAGTCGCGTGCCATCGTGCCGTTGATAGCAATATAATGACTAAGAGATAATTCGTGCGATTTATCAGGCTTCACCCAATCTTTATTTCTTTTTGTGCACTTTCACTGGCAATCGCCGGTTTTGCCGCAAGAAATTACGATCAGCAACAAGGTCAGCAATCCAGAAGAGGGTGGGGAGATGGCGCAATTGTTGTGATTACGTCTGCAGCGGTCATGAGTGTGATAGTCGATGAAGTAGAGTCAATTGGCACGACAAGGGCAAATGAGTCGATTTCAATTACCTCCAAAGTTACCGACACCGTACGCAAGGTAAATTTTGAAGATGGTATGTACGTGAACACGGGTCAGATCCTCATCGAACTCACTAATTCAGAGGAAACTGCACAACTTGCAGAAGCCCAGGCTTCTGTGGATGAGTCGTCACGACAGTTCAGAAGAGTGGAGAATTTGATCAACCAGAAACTCGCCTCGGAAACCCAGCTGGATGTCGAAAAAGCCCGCATGCAAACTTCCCGTGCAAGACTCGATGCCATTGTTGCGCGACTGGACGACCGATTGATTCGAGCTCCGTTTAGTGGCGTACTGGGGTTTCGTAATGTGAGCCCAGGCACGCTGCTTGGCCCCAACACAGTGGTCACCACTTTGGATGATATCAGTGTTATCAAACTGGACTTTTCTATTCCGGAAAATTATCTCGCTGTGTTAAAAAAAGGCCAGGAAGTCGTCGCCAAAAGTGCCGCGTATCGTGATATGACATTTGCTGGCGTGGTGCAGACCATCAATTCTCGCGTTGATCCGATCACCCGGTCGGTGTCGATTCGGGCAGAGTTGGACAATGAAGAAAAACTATTGCGACCCGGTATGTTGCTCACCGTTAGCCTGGTTCGCAGTCGCACCTCAGCGCTGGTCATTCCGGAAGAGGCTGTTATACCGGTTCAAAACCAGCAGTTTGTCTATGTGGTGCAGGACGGGACTGCACAAAGGATAGAAATTCAGGCAGGCAGAAGAAGACCTGGCCTGGTTGAAGTGATCTCCGGGCTTGATGAAGGGCAACAGGTCATCACCCAGGGAGCCATCAAAGTTCGCCCGGGTAGTAAGGTGACGATTAAAAAACAATCTGGCAGTGGGTTTTCTGGTTAAATCCAGGAGGATTCAGCAATGGTAATCTCAGATGTTTCGGTAAGAAGGCCGGTATTTGCGACCGTGCTTAGTTTGCTGATCCTGGCGTTTGGGGTGCTGTCGTTCCGTGATTTGCCCCTGCGGGAATACCCACAAACCACACCACCGCTTGTTTCCGTCTCAACCAGTTATGCAGGTGCTTCTGCCCAGGTCATGGAAACAAAGGTAACCCAGGTAATCGAAGACCAGATAAGCGGTATTGAAGGTGTGGAATCTATCAGTTCATCCAGCCGGGACGGCACCTCAAGAATACGGGTCGAATTTAACATTGACCGGGATATTGATCAGGCGGCCAACGACATCCGTGATCGGGTCGCAAGGGTGTTGAATAGATTGCCGGAAGACGCCGACCCGCCGCAGATTGCCAAAGCGGACAGCGACGCAAGGCCTATCCAGTATTTTTCACTGACCAGCTCCAATCTGGACAGTATGGCGTTGACAGATTATGCAGAAAGATTCCTGGTGGATCAGTTTACCGTGATTGATGGTGTGGCAAGTATCTCCATAAGTGGTGCCGGGCGATACTCGATGCGGATCTGGCTCGATAGAATTGCACTTGCCGCCAGGGAGCTGACGATTCTTGATGTTGAGTCGGCACTTAGAAAACAAAATATTGAGCTACCGGCAGGGAGAATCGACTCCCAGCAGCGTGAATTTACGGTGCGGGTGAAGAGAGCGTACGAATCTGCCCAGGATTTCGCCCAGTTAACTGTGGCCAGAGGTGCAGACGGCCACCTGATAAAACTTGGCGAGGTAGCAAAGGTTGAACTTGGTCCCACCACCTACAGAAACGAATTCCGCGGCAATTCTGTTCCAACTGTTGGACTTGGCATCGTTAAGCAATCAACGGCCAATACGCTGGAAGTGTTACGGGGGACCAACCATCGCGCCGAGGCTATCAACGCTAACCTGCCAGACGGTATGAGTCTGGTTGCCAGTTCCGATGATTCCGTGTTTATAGAGACAGCAATCAATTCGGTATACAAGACACTGGCTATCACCATGACCCTGGTCAGCCTGGTGATTTATATGTTTCTGGGTACGATTCGGGCGATGATCATTCCCGCGGTAACCATACCGGTCTGCCTGATCGCCTCTTTTATTGGGCTCTCGGCGTTTGGGTTTTCGGTCAACCTGATTACGCTGTTGGGTTTGGTTCTGGCCATCGGGCTGGTGGTGGACGACTCGATCGTGGTGCTGGAGAATATTCAACGGCGGGTAGAGGAGGGGGAACCTCCTTTGCTCGCCGCATTCAACGGCGCTCGTCAGGTCGCGTTTGCGGTCATTGCGACGACTGCGGTACTTATTGCTGTATTTGTACCGATCGCTTTTCTTGAAGGTAATCTTGGTGTGATATTTGCCGAACTGGCTGTCACCATTGGTACCGCGGTCATCTTCTCGAGCGTACTGGCACTCTCCCTGACGGCAATGATGTGCTCGAAGTTACTCACCACCCATGCGCACGAGAGTTGGCTGACGAAAAAAGTAGATGATTTCTTTCACTGGATACAACACGCTTATCGGGAGGCACTGTTGGCTATCCTGCCGCGACCATTTCTTATTGTCGGGGCTGTGCTTGCGGTTGCATTGGCGACGCTGGGGCTGTTCAGGATTATTCCCAGTGAATTTTCGCCGCAGGAAGACCAGGGTGTGTTCTTTACCCGTGTCATTGGCCCGGAAGGGGCCAGTTTTCAGTTTATGCAAGGTCAACTGAGGCAGCTGGAAGCAACGATGGACCCGTATGTTGATTCGGGAGACGTGGTCAAGTACCTGGTTTTTCTGCCTGGTTGGGGTAGCGGTGGTTCCGTCAATAGTGCCGTTGCACTGATCACCATGTCCCCCTGGGAAGAAAGGCAAAAATCAACCCAGCAGGTGATGAATGAACTTGTCAGTCAGTGGCAGGAAATTCCCGGGATTCGGGCCTTTCCTTTTATGCGCAGTGGGCTGCAGCGGCACGGTGGTGGACAACCGGTTCAGTTTGTTTTGGGCGGCAGTTCCTACGAGGAGTTAGCCAGCTGGCGCGATACGATCCTTGCACGAGCAGCAGATAACCCTGGCTTGAGCCGGGTCCAGTCTGATTACAAGGAAACCAAGCCGCAATTGTTAGTGGAGGTAGACAAAACCAGGGCTGCTGACCTGGGGGTGTCGATTCTGGATGTCGGCCGAACCCTGCAGACCATGATGAGTGAACGCAGGATTACCACCTATGTTGATGACGGCGAAGAGTATGATGTTATTCTGCAAGCAAAGGAGGAGCAAAGGGCCACCGCCAGCGATCTGACAAACATCTATGTTCGGTCTGAAACCAGCGGTAAGTTGATTCCACTGTCGAGCCTGGCGAAGGTCACCAGCACTGCTGATGCGGGTAATCTCAACAGATACAATCGACTTCGCGCCGTAACCATTACCGCCAATCTGGCACCTGACTACAGCCTGGGGGAAGCTTTGGATTTTCTCGAAAGTATCGTCCGGGAGGAGTTACCGGCCACTGCCCAGGTTGATTACAAGGGTGAATCACTGGAACTCAAGGAATCAGAAGGAGGCTTGCTGTTCAGTTTTGTCCTGGCTTTATTGATCGTTTTTCTGGTGCTGGCAGCGCAATTCGAAAGTTTCGTCCACCCGCTGGTTATTATGGTGACGGTTCCCCTGGCGACTTTCGGTGGTTTGCTGGGTCTGTTCCTGACCAATGACACGCTCAATATTTACAGCAATATTGGCATCATTATTCTGGTGGGCATTTCAACAAAGAATGGTATTTTGATCGTGGAGTTTGCCAATCAGTTAAGAGATGAAGGTCTGGAATTTACTCAGGCGCTGCTTAATGCCTGTGAAATACGATTGCGGCCCGTATTGATGACGGCACTGTCTACCATGATGGGTTCGATTCCTTTGGCACTGGCCTCGGGTGCCGGATCTGAAAGTCGAATTACACTGGGTGTAGTGATATTTTCTGGGGTGTTTGTCGCGACGCTAATGACGCTCTTTGTTGTTCCTGTGTTCTATGAGCTATTGGCGAAAAGGACTGGCTCGCCTGGCGATGTGACTGCCGAGCTGAACAAGCTTGAAGGATCGTTGCAACAATAAGTCAATGTGGATCAGACAGCGTGGCGCCGGGACGTAGCTTAATCTACATCCAGCGCGTTGCTGATATTAATCTGCCTACCAGGTGTTTCTGATCACAGGGTCACAAACAAAAGTTGCTCCGCCCGTACCAACTCGCACTGTCACCCCGTAGTTCCAGGTCCCTGTCTTCGAACAAATATCCAATACGACCACCGTGCTGGAGGAGTTGGCACTGGTCAAATCAGTTGAACCGTTTTTGTTGATGAACGCCGAAGGTGGAAACGTATATGTACCACCTGGCGTGGCACTGAATGTGATCTTAAATGTTTCTATTGTGTCTTGATTCTTAAATTCATTGCCGCCGTCGCCGTTACCGGAATTTCCTCCGGTGAACTTGTAATAGTAAGTTACACTGCCGACCACAACCGGTCTATAGTTGTTGGAGTTAGTTTTTCTAATGTGTAGTTTTACGCATTCTTATTTTTCCTTTTTAAGTTGATCCAACTTTCTATCCATTAATTCACGCCAATCAGCGCGAGGGTCAGTGCTCGATCCGCGGTATCACGAAACCCCAGTTGAGCCATTTCTATTCGCAACGCGTTTGCTTGTTCCGCGTTGTTCGTCCGATCTAACAGTAGTGCGCGTGTCATCAACACAATGGGTTCGCGTAAATTGTCTGGTAGTTCGCTGAGGGATTGTAAACCCGTTAGCCAGGCGGATCTAGCGTCAGCTTCGTCACCATTTTCCAGGCATAAATCACCATTAAGCAACTGAAGACTCGCAATGATGACGATAGCTTCCACATTGCTGGCGTCTACATCTTCGTCATCAACCGCTGGCCAGTGCCTCTTTAACAACATCGTGGGTTCTTGCATCACCGGATAGTCTTAATACTCTTGCCTTCTGTGCCAGCCCTCGCAACATCAAAACATAGCGCTCGGAGACCTGGAATGCTTCGATGTTGGATATTTCATGAGTCTTAACACTGGCAGCATCGATATGCTCGATTGCTGCTGGCAGCTCTCCGTTTACAGCCGCAATCTGACTCATACTGATGCCGCTGATAGCATTCAGCCTTTTCCAGCGGGCGTTTTCCTCATCGTGCTCCACTAGCCGTCTTGCGATTCTGAAGGCTTCGTTAAAGTGTTGGTCAGCCAGGTTTATCTGGCCAGCGAGTAACTCCCGTTGGCCTAGCAGTATCGCAGTATTGGCCAAGTGTCCCAACTGATTCATATCATTAGACAAACTGACAAGCAAGGTACGCAGTTCGTACTCCTGACTGAACCAGGAAAGTGCAGCATTAATATCACAGGATAGCGAGGCAATTTCTCCCAGCCAGGATGATGTGTCGGCGAGATCCTCTTTTGGCCCCAGATCGTTTGGTGAGGCTTTGATGATGTCTCTATGAATCGACTCTGTTTTCCGATAATGACCCTCGGCAGCCGTAAATCTGTTCACCCTCAATTCGAGTGTGCCGAGATTCATGTGTGCGTAGGCAATCTCCGTTTGATAAGCAGCATTATCCGGATCACGACTTAACAGCGACTCAGCAAGTCGTAGATAGTTCTCAAACTGTCTGCGTGCCTGACCGGCAATAATTTTAAGCAGCGCATCACCACGTCCATCGAAGCCAGGTCGGGCATCTGCAGCAATCGGTTCGAGCGGGTTGCCGTTTGCATCCTGCAGAAGATCAGGTGGAAAGCACGCCGGTGGCGGGTCGGAGACGATGATCGAGAAGATACGATCGTCACCGTGTAACTCCCGGAAGCGAGCGATCTCCTTGTCAACCCATTCTGATTTGGCAGAATGGCGTGAGCAGATGACTACCAGCGCATTCGATTGTTCCAGGGCCTCGTTCAGCGCAGCGCCAAGATTGGCAGCATCAACAGAATGGATGAAGCGCTCTGGTGTGATATATCATCGGAGAAAAACCAGAGACAGGAAACTAACCAATGGATCTGATTATCAGGGATGGAACCGCAGTCACAGTTGGCGGCAGGGCAAAGGTGGATATCGGTGTTGCACGAGGCCAGGTAGTCCAGCTGGGCGGTGTCATGTCTGCGGAGACCGAGATCGACGCTACCGATTGTTTTATCACACCCGGAGGCGTAGATCCCCATGTGCATTTAACATCACCTATGCTCAGCGACGATAGCCCAAAATGGTCTGATGACTTCGAATCCGGAACCCGTGCAGCAGTCGCTGGTGGGATCACCACAGTAGGCAACATGTGCTTCGCCAGTCGCCACGAAACATTACTGGATGCGATCGAGAGAGATGACGCCGATGCAAACACAAGCTCGATAGCGGATTATTTCCTGCATCCGGTGCTGATGTATCCAAGCGATGTGAATCTTGCTGCCATTGCTCCCCTTCATGCGCAAGGCCACACTTCAATTAAGTTCTTTCTATCATTCAACACCTTTGACCGACATGTGCCTGAATTTCTTGAGGCGATGCAAATCGTCAAAAAGGCCGGTGGTATTGCGATGATTCATTGCGAGGATGCCGCGATTATGGATTGTTGTTGTAGTTTGTTGCGACAGGCAGATACGACAAGCCCTCGCTATTTCCCTGAAGCAAGACCGGTTCAGGCTGAATCCGTATCCACCTACCGTGCGGTTGGTTTTTGTGAAACCACCGGTTGCCCGTCTTACATTGTACATTTATCAAGTGCCAGGGCACTGGCAGCTTGTCATGATGGCCGAAGTCGTGGCGTGCCGGTCTATGTGGAAACACGGCCCTTGTATTTACATCTGACGCGCCAGAGGTTTGAAGAAGAGGACGGCGCGAAGTATGCCGGTGCACCGCCCTTGCGGGAACAGGCTGACGTTGATGCGATCTGGTCAGCCATAGCATTTGGTAACATAGACACCCTGGCAACCGATCACGCCCCCTGGAAGCTGGAAGAGAAACTCGACCCGGCGTTCGATGCCACCAATTTACGGCAAGGTGTACCCGACCTTGAAACCAGCCTGCCGATGCTCTACTCAACCGGTGTCTTGGGTGGGCGCATCAGTCTGGAACAGTTTGTTGCGGTGACGTCAACCAATCCTGCGAAGCTATTTGGTCTGTACCCGCAAAAGGGTACGATCACCGTCGGCGGCGATGCCGATATGGTTGTCTGGGATGATACAGATACCCGAATAATCGATGGTGCGTCAATGTACAGTCGCTCCGACTACTCTCCCTATGATGGTTTTAAGGTCACTGGTTGGCCGAAATACACCATTAGCCGTGGTGAAGTGGTTCTGGATCATACCCAGGTTATCGGCGCACCTGGTCGAGGGCGCCTGGTGCGGCGAGGGCCGCATCGACCTATTTGATTGGTAAACGTCGGGACTTGCTCTGGCAACACCAGTTTTATTCTCAAACTACCCGTTTCGTTCGCTGGGGGGTCGCGAGTGACGGAGGTTCTATAGTTCGAAAATTCATTAACAGGGTTGGGCTCATGGAAATTTAAGCTAAGCGCCTGATGTGATAGAGCGATAAACTATCGCTGATTATTTCAGGAGGTACGCTCATGACGATTGCTTCCAAGGTGGACAACTATCTGAAGGACCATGGTATCGACTATCAGGTGCTTACCCATCGATATAGTGAAGGTACATATAACACCTCCGTTGCAGCCCATGTATCGATGAGAAAACTTGCAAAAGCAGTGTTACTGGTAGATCAGCACAACAATCATTTGCTCGCTGTGCTACCGGCTTCCCACTTGTTAAACATTAACAAACTCAACCAGCAGTTAAACCAGACCTATCGATTTGTTGAAGAAATTCAGTTAGCAGACTTCTTTACAGATTGTTCGCAAGGCGCCGTACCTGCAGTGGGTCAAGCTTACGACCTTCCGGTTATTTGTGAGGATATCCTCTATGAGGAATCAGAAGTCTTTCTGGAAGGTGGTGACCATGAAGCGCTGATTCAACTGGACAAAGCTGAATTTTGTACGCTCATGGAAAACCAGCCCCATATGACCTTCAGTGTAGGTCGCAACGTAAGTATCAGGGAAAGTGGATTAAGGCACTAGGAGACAGAAGTCTCACTCACGATGTGCTCAAATTCACCCAAAGCGGGAGGAACTAGCGATGATTTATGTGTTTCAATGTAATGACTGCGACAAACGCTTCGAGGTCAGTGAGAGTCTCGCTGACCATGAGCGCCATAAGGAAAAGTGCCCGAAGTGTCACAGCTCGAAAATTGAGCGCCGCTTCGACAGCGATATTCAGGTCAAAACGTCAAAGAAATCCTAGTTCGCCGTCTACATTAAATTGACGGTTTCTGAGCTTACCGGATGATTCAAGACCATGCGCAAGCCGAAAATTCTCTGTATGACAACCAACATTTTCCTTCAGCTTGGGCCTGAGCCCAGGTGTCATCGTCTAGTTTTGAGAGTTCGTAAAGGGTGTCGTATGAAGGAAGTTGAAATACTGAGCTGTCTCCGCAAAGGTTCAAGGATTTCTGGAAGGATTAACGCTGCTCACCTTTCCATTGCAGACACGAGGTATGAGGATCCCGAATTTCGCCGCAGCGTACCCTAAGCGGAAGTAGCGAAACATGAGGTAAGATCATCCTATGAGCCTCGACACCACTAACGAACTTCCTGCAAAACTCATCCAGCACTTGAGGCGTCACGAGGATAACGCCAATTTGGCATACAGTTCACCTTTGACACCGCTCCTTGGTGGCTACGATGCTGAGATATACCGTTTTGAATTGTCCGGTGACTTAGTCTTACGTCTCTTCCCAAGCAATCAATCTGCAGATAAAGCGGTGTACGAAGCAGCCGTGCAGAATTCGCTTGTAAAGGAGGGGTACCCTGCTGCTGTGGTTCATGTTGTCTGTGCAGACAAGTCCGTTCTAGGGGGCGCGTTCATCGTCATGGATCGGCTACCGGGAAAGCCTTTGCTGGAGGCACCCGCCAACCTACAATCGACGCTGCTAGGCGAAACCCACGCGAACCTACATGCTATTGATCCTGCTGGATTGATCGATAAACTTCGATCTCTGGAAATGGATCGCTTTCGGCTAGATGACAGATTTAACTGGCTTGATCAACGTACAGTCGATTTGCGAGTGCTGAGAGAGTCATTTGGATGGGTCTTACGCAATCGTCCGGAAGACCCCAGTCTTCTCTCTGTTTGTCATGGAGACTTCCATAAACTGAACGTCTTAGTCGAAAACGACACTGTGACCGGAGTGTTGGACTGGTCAGCCTTTGCTATCTGCGAGCCGGTCTATGATGTAGCGGGAACATGGGTAACGTTCAACATATTGTCGAGGCGTCTCATTGAACGTGGTGAATTTGAACCTGCAGATATGGATTTGGTACTCGAACAATATTTGAGGGGGTATCAATCCAAGCGCCCACTCGATCGAACACATTTCGATTATTTTTGTGTTTTCCGCTGTCTGAGTAACCTCACATTCGGAATGAGAGGTATTGGTCTGTGGCAACACGAAGAAGTTATTCTCGATACGCTAAAGTACATAAACCAAGTGACAGGTACACCAAGGCATGTTGGCGATCATTAGGACCGGTTTTGGCTGAACACGACTAAATTCCAGATTCGGAATCATGGTCCGTTGATGTCTCCTCCACCCTCGATAGCCGACATTGAATTGGCGACCATTGGTCCTGGCCACCATCGGTACTGCCTGAACCGGAGGGTCCCATCAAGGCAAGGAACTCACCCTCTTCGACCTCCAGATTTACATTTTTCAGTACTTCGAGTCGTTCTTTTTCACGAGTATAGATCTTTGACAGACCTGTGGTGGACGGCAATGGCGCCATTTTGTTGTCACTAAACCACGTCTTCAGCTAGAAGCAGATTGTCTGCGATGAATTATAAGTTCTTGAGGATAAGGAGTTTTAAACCGCATTTCTTCGAGAAGGAAAAGTACCCTCGAGTCTAAACAGAAGATTAAACCAAGGAGCTATACCACATAACCCCTTGATTTAATTGGAGCGGGTAAGGAGGTTCGAACTCCTGACCTGTACCTTGGCAAGGTACCGCTCTACCAGCTGAGCTACACCCGCTTGATTTGTGCCTTCTTTATTACTGGCGTTGCCATATTATCAATGAGTCTCTCTGGTTTGGCAATATGGCATCCCCAAGGGGAGTCGAACCCCTGTTGCCGGGATGAAAACCCGGTGTCCTAGGCCTCTAGACGATGGGGACACATACAATCAAGAAGCCGCGCATTCTATGGATGTTCACCGGCTCCGTCAAGCCGCTAATGCCAATCTTCGGGAGCCTATGCCTGGTAGCTGCGAAATGTGACCAAACATCATAGAATCTGATGGAATTGTCGACCGGTCATCTGTTTTCAAGCGGAAAACTAGCTTATATCAGCATCTAAGCCAAATTTGGGACCCTTGATCTCTCCTTCTGGTTGACTCTTGTTGCTTCGTTAAATAATTTGGCCTTGTAACCAAGGGGGAGTCACTGTGACCCAGGATAATTCAAAAGACAAAGAAGAGCGTCGAACTGGAGTGAAAGAGCGACGTGTTGCTGATGATCGACGAGGTCCAAAACGGGTCGTCACCGTCACGACACAGAGGCGGAAAGCGAAAGCAGATCGACGTGAGAAATAGCAAGTATGACTTGCGATGCAAGAAAATTGGCTAGTAGAGAATCACACTGCGAATGCTTTTACCTGCATGCATGTAGTCAAACGCTTTGTTGATATCTTCCAGACCCAGCGTAAACGTAATGAACTCATCGAGTTTTATGTCACCACTCATATACTGATCCACCATACCCGGTAACTGGGTTCGTCCTTTCACACCTCCAAAAGCAGTGCCTCTCCAGACACGACCGGTGACAAGTTGAAAGGGCCGGGTTGATATTTCCTGCCCGGAACCGGCAACCCCGATGATAATTGACTCTCCCCATCCCTTGTGACAACACTCAAGGGCTGAACGCATCAGATTGACATTACCGACACATTCGAACGAGTAATCCACGCCGCCGTCAGTCATATCGACAATCACATCCTGTATGGGATCTGGGTAGTCCTTCGGGTTTATGCAGTCCGTGGCGCCCATTTGCCTGGCCATCTCGAACTTGTCCGGGTTTGTATCGATCGCAATAATTCGACCGGCCTTTGCGAGTACCGCGCCTTGAACCACACTCAAGCCAATGCCACCGAGGCCAAATATGGCAACGGATGCACCTGGTTCAACTTTTGCCGTGTTGAGCACGGCACCAATTCCCGTCGTGACTCCGCAACCCAACAGGCAGACTTTATCGAGAGGCGCTGATTTGTTGATTTTCGCGAGGGAAACTTCGGCAACGGTGGAATATTCAGAAAATGTCGATGTGCCCATATAGTGGAAGATTTCGGTGCCGTTTTGGCTACTGAAACGAGTGCTGCCATCCGGCATCAATCCCTGTCCCTGGGTGGCACGTACCGATGAACAAAGATTAGTCTTGCCGGATTTGCAGAATTTACACTCCCTGCATTCTGCCGTGTATAAAGGGATGACATGATCGCCGACAGCAACGGAGGTGACACCGGGCCCTGTCTCTTCAACAATGCCGCCACCTTCGTGGCCGAGTACCGCAGGGAATATGCCCTCAGGGTCGTCGCCTGACAAGGTAAAGGCATCGGTATGACAAACACCGGTTGCCACCATCCTGACCAATACTTCCCCCGCACTGGGGCCTGCAACTTCAATTTCTTCTATTTCGAGGGGTTTACCGGCTTCCCATGCGACCGCAGCTCTACTCTTCACTAGGTATTCTCCCTATCCATTAACAGTTTGTGCTTGAAAACTGTGCCCTAAAAACTGGCACGAATGCCAGCGTACACCGAACGTGGTTCGCCGACGAAATACCGGTCGTTGCCAAAGCCAAAATCTGCGCGCTCCGCGTACTCAGTATCGGTCAGGTTTATGATTCTGAAGAAGGTATTGATATTGCTGGTAATGTCAAAGTTCAATCTCAAATTGACCAATGAGTGTCCGTCGTACTTGTGCAGGTTGGCTGGATCAGTGTAGTACTCACCCAAATAGACCCACTCCAGCTCGGTGCTGATATTTGGTCGGGGTTGCCAGCTGAGGCGGGCCGACCCCAGTTGCCTGGGTGCGGTGTCGATATCGTTGCCTTTGACAGGGGTTGCCGACAAGGCAGGGTTGTTCTCGTACTGATGCCGCGCGTATGTTGCAACCAGTTCGCCCGTCCAGTTTTCTGCAAACGGATAAACAATTGAAAGCTCAATCCCGCGATGGGACGTCTCACCGTTGTCCACTGTTGCCCGGTTTGAATCGCGAAAAATAAAATTGTCCTTTTCCATGGCAAAAACTGACAGGTCATAGCCGATGGATGCCAGCCCACCCCGGATGCCCCATTCGATGCTGCTTAGCTCTTCTGAATCGATTGCACTGACTGTTTGCCCGCCCTGTAGTCGGTAAAGTTCTGTTGCCTGTGGTGCCCGGAAGCCCTGCGATAACTGAAAATACATTTGTGTCGCAGACGAGAAGTAGTGGGTGACACTCAGTCTGGGTGACAAATTGTTAAAGGTATCTGATCGGTCCGCCGGTCGGCTAAAACGGCAGCCACCAAAACCGCAAGGCATGCCCTGGTCATCTGTGCGGCCTGTTAGCATGTTGTTGTTATAGTCATATTTCACCTGTTCAAATCGGGCGCCAATGGTGAGACGGGTGACATCGGTAATGTCATTGGTGTACTGGATGAATGCCGCCAGGCTTCTTGCGTCGACATCGTAGTCATAGTGATCACCCTGCGGAATTGTCGCCACCAGGAATGCAGAGGGGGAGTCTGTAGGGTTTGGCTGGGTTTCTTCAAGGAATCCATCGGTGAATTCAATGTCGGCGCCAATCGTCCAATTATCAAAATACCAGGCAGACTGTAGCCCCAAACTCCCATGGCCATTGGTTTCGATGGCCTGGCCCGGTAAGAAATGCTGCATGAACTCCATTCGTGTTCTTCGCAGGTACGGGGTAAGAACCATCTCACTGCTCGCTAATTGTTTCCGTAACACCGAATAGAGTCGAAGGGTTTCGCTATCTCGATAAGCTTCGGGATTCGGGTTTTGTTTGACGGCATGACTGTCTTTGTAGGCGTCTGTGCCTTGAATAAACCCGGCGGTTTCCTGGTTAAGGTTAGTCCAGCTGAATACTGTGGTGGCATCGAAACCGGCTACCTGGCCCTGGTGTTTTAGCGTTGCTTTTTGTTGATCAAATCCTGAATCATCCTTGTAACCTCCATCGCTGGTGCCGTTTACGTCTACTCGCCATTGTTCCGAACCTGCGGTGAGTTTTAGCCGATAATAATCATGGGGCCCGGCTTCGGCACTCAATGCCCGCGACCCATCAAACGCCGGGGTAATTATGTTAACCATGCCGTGCATGGCATTTGAACCATACATGACGGTGCTGGGGCCCTTAATCACTTCGATTCGTCCAGCTTGTTCTGAATTTGTGTCGAATAATTCATTCACATTGCAGAATCCACTGGCCCGCAGCGGAATACCATCTTGAGCCGTTAAAAAGGCGCCACAACCGCCTGCACCAGTCAGCACGGGTGATCGAATTGCCAGCAGGCTCTCCTGACCGTTGCCACGACTTACCCACGTACCGGAGACTCGTTGCATGGCTTCATTGATATGAGCCGCACCGATTTCTTCGATGTTGTCTACGAAAGCGATGTTAGAACCGACATCTGCGATGGTTTGTTCGGTTCGGCTGGCACTGACAACAACCTGTTCCAATGGTGGGTTGGCTCGCAGGTTCTCGGCGACAGGTAATGTCAGTAGGGCAATAATTGTTAATTTGTGCATATGAGTGGCTATCTTCCATTCCTAACGATTCAAGTAAATCACGAAGAATACCGACTCGGGACCAGGATGTCAGGTGCGGATGGTAATTGAATTTGCCAGCTATCTTAGAAATACGGCCTTGGGTCGCGATATATTGACAAACAGTACGGTATACAGGGAACATGCTTAAATATTCCCGTAGTTGTAACAATGGTGGATCACACCGCACACAGCCGAGTGCTGAAAGAGGAGCGTAACGTAGAGTACATCACCACTTACAAACCGTCATTACTGGCTTCAATTCCCAGGAACGATCAGCGAAATGCGTTAGGCATTACAGAAGATGCCTTGCCTTTTCGTGGAATGGATATCTGGAATGCGTTTGAGTTCACCTGGCTAAACAGCAAAGGTAAGCCTGAGGTCGCCATGGCCCAATTTCAGGTGCCTGCCAAGTCAGCCAATATTATCGAGTCAAAATCTCTTAAGCTTTACCTGGTTTCCTATAGCAATACCAAATTTAACAGTCGGGCAGAAGTCATCTCGACTCTGGAGTCAGATCTCACCGTGACTGCCCAGGCGCCAGTAAGTGCCACGCTCTTTTCACCGGAACAAACCCATCACAATGGGCTAGGTGTGCTGATGGGTCATAGTCTTGACCATCTCGACATCGAGGTAGACGAATACTATTGGAATCCGGATTTTCTGAGTGTCGACAGTGAAACGATTGTGAGGGAGACGCTGCACAGTCACCTGTTTAAGTCCGTTTGCCCACTAACCGGTCAGCCGGACTTCGCCAGCATCTTTGTGCAATACAATGGCCGAAACATTTCCCAGGAAGGCTTGCTCAAATATCTGATTTCCTATCGTCACCACGCGGAATTTTCAGAACAAATAGTAGAGCGGGTTTTCGTTGACCTGATGAATCGATGTGCTCCTGAACGCTTGCATGTACAGGCAAGGTTTACCCGTCGGGGAGGAATAGACATTAACCCTTACCGCTCTCATGATGTTGATCTTGCCAACGATGTGAGGGTGTGGCGCCAGTGACTAATCACCCCGCCTGGGGAAAAGCAAACTTCGCAGCCAGTTCCAGAATGAATTACCACTCAACGTGTATCGATTGATGTCGTCTATTTTTGCGTTAAGTGCCGCCACATCCCTGAACAGGTGGGCACGGGTGACAATGGTTTTGTCCTGATCCAATTGCTTGACGATGCGGGCCGGGTTGCCTGCTGCGACGCTATTGGCAGGTACATCTGAGGTCACCACCGCACCGGCACCAACAATACTATTTTCGCCAATGGTGATGCCCTTGCAAACGATTGCGCCATCTCCTATCCAGACGTTGTCAGACAGGATCACTGGCTTTGTGACCCCAACACTCTTTGTTCTGTCATAAAGGTCATGCCAGTCGGCATCTGTGATGTAACTACCCGCAGCAAACATACAATTGTCGCCAATTGTAATACTCGAACCTGAATCCATCCGCACCCCCGGACAGATGAGGCAATGGTCACCAATCGCGATGTGCCCCTGGTAATCCTCAAAATGCCAGGTTGACAGGGAAACTCTGCGATCTGGCGCCGTTACAACGTGAATGTTGTTGCCAATAGTAATGTGAGCACCGTGAACATCGATAAACCACGGCTTCATCATGTTGCTGTCGGAACCTAACGATTCAAGGTGGGGTGCAACAAAATGGTTGGTATACCAGCGCTCAATTCGACCATAAAGCCGTTTGACAAAGTAGGGTTGACGGTCATGGATCATGGGTAGGGCGAAGCTCTTGGAGAAAATGTATCCTGGGGCGTCAGTTTATCAGAGATCATGCGATACTTATCTTTTCCGCTCTGGGTTATTCAAGTATGGTGTATGAATGCATGAAACCTTGGCGTGTTATCTGGCTCATTAGTAAGAATCTCACAGCAGGTAAATTGGAATTGGCTAAATGGAGGCACTAGACGCATTGCAGCACAGAGTTTCTGTTGCGCGATTGGGTGGTGATGTACCGGCGAAAGAGGTGCTTGAGAATATGTTCAAGGCAGCACTCCGGGTCCCGGACCATGCCCAGTTGAAGCCGTGGAGATTTCTGCTCGTTTCTGGTGCTAGCAGGGAAAAACTGGGTGATTTGTTTGTCCAGGCCCAACTTGAAGATGAACCGGCACTCAACGAGGCAGCGGTTAACAAGGCGAGAGGCAAGACGAACCGGGCACCTTTAATTATTATCGTTGTTGCAAAACCACAGTTTCATCCCAAGGTCCCGGAAATTGAACAATTGTTGTCAGCCGGTGCATCGGTCCAAAACATGCTATTGGCAGCTCATGCACAGGGGATTGGTGCGATGTGGAGAACCGGTAGTATGGCGTATCATCAAACGGTACTATCCGGTTTGGGATTAGCACCGGATGAAAAGCTGATTGGATTTTTGTATGTTGGCGAAATAAACGGTAAGACTCGAACCGTACCCGAACCGGATACGCAAGAGTACTTTAAGCTATGGCCGTAAAAAGCGTCGATGCTGGAACACTCCTGGCAAGTAACTGGGAGGAGTTGCAAACAGAACTGGTTGAGTGGGATGATTGTGATGAAGACGAGAAGGGGTTTACTGAGGATCTGGAGTTGACGGGATTTGAATCAGAGTTGGGTTTTTCACCTTCCCCTGACTGGGAAAGGCGTCTGGCAGATACCATTAAGTGGCAAAAAGAGCACAGATTGTTGTGAGATATTGGTTAGCCTGGCAGTTGCCAGGTGGACAATTAGAGTTATTTAAGGAGTAGTTGATGAGCAAGAGCGCTCGTTTCAAGACTGCAAACCTGATCCAGGACAGGCTTATTGATGAGATGATTGGAATTTGTCGTGGGGTCATTGCGGATGGTATTGTGGCAGAACCAGAAGCCATCTTTTTGGGACAATGGATCGAAAATCACCGTGAAATCGCTGACCGTTGGCCAGTAAATATACTGTACGCGCGCCTGACAGAAATGCTGAAAGACGGAATTCTGACAAAATCAGAGAAATCTGAATTGTTAGCCACCTTAAGGGATATCACGGGTGAGAGCTCCGAGTTGCAGGAACCTAATCGCTCAACAACGCTCCCTCTCAATAATCCGGTGCCGAAAATTGAGTTTGCCGACAAGCGTTTTTGCCTGACCGGTCGATTTGTTTTTGGCTCGACGATGGACTGCGAGGAGACGATTACCGAACTCGGAGGCATTCTTACAGAATCCATCACTGAGGAAACCGACTATCTGGTCATTGGTGAACTTTGTAGCCCGGACTGGGTCCACACCACATTTGGCCGAACCATCGAGTATGCCGTGGAGTTGCGCGAAGAGGGCGCAGCTATCAATATCGTCTCTGAAGAACATTGGGTAAATTCACTTTAGACCCAGGTCAAAGTTTGTAATATAATTCCTCTCGCACCTCGGTCCTCTCGCAACAACAAGTTGTGAACCCCGCCAGGCCCGGAAGGGAGCAACGGTAACGATAAGTTCGTGTGCCGGGATGTGGCTGAGGTGTCTTCTAATTTTTCCCGCTTTGTTGCTCAAAGCTGCTGTGCCAGACCATAGCAAGGGATCTATAATGTTGGTTAATTCTCCTGTCACCGAAGGGGGAATCACTTCGGTGATTCAGGATGACGTTGCGTTAACGGAGAGGTGTCCGAGCGGTCGAAGGAGCACGCCTGGAAAGTGTGTATACCTCACGGTATCGAGGGTTCGAATCCCTCCCTCTCCGCCAGTTAAGTTATTGATTTATAATTAAATATTAGCATTGTGAAAAATGTAGTTAAGAAAATATTAAGATTTCGACGCTAATTCGGCGCGTAAACACCACTGCCGAAAAACACCTTTTGTATATGTTAGGCCGCATACTCTTCAAAGGCTCGATCTAGTACCTGGCCTACTCCTTTTCCTTCCTTAGGTAAGATCACTCCCTCTGTGACCTCTTCACCGAGTACCACCCATTCGTCTACCGAGGGTCGCCTCGACAAGACCGAGCGCCAAACGTTTTTCTCGATCAGATCGAGCAGCTTCATGGAGTGCTTCCGACAGTGTAAGGCGTGTCAGTTCTGCATCCAGTAGTCCAAGGTCACCTGCCTCAAGTCGGTCTTCGATGGTATTTAACAGTTGCTCCAACAAGCTCACTTGCTGAGTTGCCAAAATATCATTTTGGGTTGCTGCAGCGTATTGATTGAGTACTCTAAGCACGTCAGTAAAGATGCTATTTTTTAGTGCTGCCAAAAAATATCCTGAGCTCTTCAACTGAGTTTCTGCAACCCTGGTTCGAGCAGCTCGCTTCCCAGACCAATCAATTGTTTGGTTGAAAGAGACTGTAAATTCTCGATCCGTCTTATCTTCGTAGTCAGCGACTAAATCAGGGTTGTATAAAGGTCTGCTGGCAGCGAGTGAGCCGTACTTGACTGAATCTAATTCCGATTCGGCCGCCCTTACACTGGGTAGTTTGTAGACAGCATCCAGGATTTTCGATGCCCCGATTTGTTGTGTTTCAGATGATGATTTATCTGCCCAAGCTGGAGGTAAAAAAACTATCCATAAACCGGCTGTAACGATAAAAAGTCGTGGCCAAGGCGGCCTGTGAAATTGTATTTGCACAAATACTTCTCCTTAAATATTGCGTGTGTAGGAACACACTCTAGCGAAATTATCTTTTTGGAACGCACGCCGATAACCAACGACGCGAATCGTTAAGTAGGGCTTAAATAAAGAAAATTACGAGGAGATTGGAGGGCGGAATGGTTCGGTATTGACGCCTGGGGCAAGCGAATCTTGCAAGAACGTGTTTTGAAGACTTGGATCATTTACTTGAACAAGCGATGCATTTTCCGGAACAACAGAAACAACAGTTCCTCCATGACAATGACAGCAGTGATAAATGTCAATGTCTGCAGAAGGGGAGTGGTCCTTTTGATTATTATCTGATTCGTGAGAATATTCAGAGTATGAATGGTGTTCCGTTTCATCGATGTATGATTGATGCGCGTCAGCGTTGAGCACAAGCGGGCTCATGCCAACCACAAAAGTTAACAACAAAACCAGCCAACGGTGATTATTTCGAATCTGCATTATTTTGATAGCGCGTCTTTACATACCAACGTTGGGGAACCTTAAACGATGGGGTTGGGTTAATGTCAAGTAAAATAGTTCAAATACGTTAGCTGTCCCGCTTTTTGGGAGAGTGCGAGTTTTCCAGCAGGGCTTGCTTCGCTGAATTAATAGCTGATTGAATGTAGCTCCATTGGAAGTCTTTTGATTGATAGCCAACCAGGCGGTCTGTCAATTCTTCGCCCTTGTAACCGAGAAACAACATGGTGGGCGTTACATGGATTCCGTAATCGTCGACCATCTCGGATGCCGGTTTTTGCTTACCATCAAAGTCACGAACCGTCTCGTCATTCCAGGTTAATTCAACAAAGTGGACATCTGCCAGCTCGCCTGAATTGTATGCCGGGTCAAGTATGTCCTTCTCAAGGCTCGTACAGTAAGGGCAGTCCACCCTGGTAACGTAGAGCACAACCAATTGTGATGCCGAGGCCGCGGTCCTGGCAGCAGAAGCGAGGTCGCGTGTCGAGGGTATACCCCCTGCCTTTGCTGACAGGCTGGCACCTACAACAAGTATTAACAATAGTGAGAGCTTCATTACCCGGTACCGTTTGATTGACTCAATCGAGTCCTGTTGAACGATGGGATTAAAACACGAATCAACAAACATGAGGTTAGAAGTAAAGGAATCAAACACAAGAGTTTTCCTTTATGAGTTTTAAGGTATATAATAATATGCTAATGTTCTAAAAAGCAATAATGCGAATATTACCTAGCCCAGGAGGAGCCAATGTACGATGAACCCATTATTTCCTGGAAGGTGGCAGGGGTTGCACTAGGTTTACTGCTGACTCTCGCCACTTTTCTCGTAAAGCCACTCGGCGTCTCGACCCAGTTCGTCGTCACTGATGCCATAGTGACACACCAGGTCGCTCCACAATTCGCAGAAAATAACGCCTACCTGTCAAAGTATGGAACAAAGTCGAACTGGGGTATCGGTTACGGCTGGATGCTCGTACTGGGTATGCTCGTTGGCGGTGGTCTCACCGCGATGCTGCTGCGGAAAAAGCAACCGGAGCAGGACAAGGGGTCCATGCCCCCTATGTGGGAAGCGAAGTTTGGGCCATCACGGCTAAAAAGATACGTCGCCGCCTTCGGTGGTGGAACCTTGTTGTTGTTTGGCGCACGTCTGGCCGGGGGGTGCACCAGCGGTCACATGATTAGCGGTATTTCCCAACTCGCCATCAGCTCTTTTATCTTTGGCGTCACCACTTTCGCAGTCGCTATATTAATGGCGAAACTTCTCTACAGAAACTAACAGGAGGACAGCGTGTTATTACTTACCGGGTTTTTAATTGGGTGTGCGTTTGGTGCGATCTTGTTTCTGGGCGGTGCTTCAAGCTATAGAAAGATACTTGGGACTCTGCTGCTTAAAGATATGACCATCATCAAGCTGATGATGACAGCAATTGGAGTCGGTACACTGGGTGTTTACCTGCTTGATCTTGGCGGCCTCGCTAATATGAGTATCAAGCCTGCTTATCTCTGGGGAATTGTAGCGGGCGGCGCTATTTTTGGTGTTGGCTGGGCAGTCTCCGGATACTGTCCTGGTACCTGTGTGGTGGGCACCTCGGAAGGCAAACTCGATGCTTTGTTTACGTTCATCGGTGCTTTATTCGGTGCATTCATTTTCTCCCTGGCCTTTCCGTCACTCGATACCTGGCTTATTCAAAATGCCAACTTTGGGAAGATCACCCTGGAAGAAGTTATCGGCATTAGCGGTATTTATCTTGCCATCATGTTGAGCGGCGGGCTGCTGTTCACGGCATTTTTCGTCCTGAAGGACAAATACGAATAATTTTTTACGCTGTTCATGGATGAACAGGGGTATACCCCCGGTGCACCTGGTCGAGCAAATAGGCAACGCCCGTCTGGACGCCTTCGACTCCTTTTAACAGCACCGGCCGTTTCCCCGTGTTGCGCGTAACAGTGTCAAGGGTGTTCAAGCAAACAAAGAATTTAACATTCGAGGCCATCAAACTTTGAATGCGCTCGGCATTCGCGTTGTTGCTATCTGTTAGCATGTGAATTCCCCCGGCGAAGGTAATCACCTCAATGTCGATATAGTCCGGGCCACCGTAGTGTCGGATCAGGTTGTTGGTAATATCCAGAGCCAGGCTGAATTTTTGCGCATCATTGTCGCTTACCTGTAACACGAGATGCCGTTCCGCAAATGGCTTCTCCGGGTTTATTTCTGCTGCATTTGCCCATTGTGATGCCTGTGATCCAAGCAGAGCAACAGAAGCAATGAACGCTGCCATCCATCGTTTTTTCATTGGATTATTCCTGCGTAATCTGCAATTCCAGGATTGCTCTTTGAGCCCCTTAGCAGGGGTGTTTCTACCGATGCAAGTTTTACGGTACCGATAGAGCGGAGGTGGTCTGCCACAACATCCCATATGGGCTCGCCGGGCGCCTGGCTACCCACGGTAGCCCAGCCTGCCACCTTATAGTCCTTGTTTGGCTCGACGTTACTTCCATTTCTCAGGGTCATGTTGGAGATTCGATTACCCATTTTCTCACCAGGTGTGCAAACATAATTGATCCCACCGGTTCGAACCATGTCACCGCCCTGCTGGTAGTACGGATCAGGCGTGAACAAATTATCAGCCACACTTTCCAGAATTTGTTTGAGTTCAGCTCCCTTCATATTCCGGGCATAGGTCTCAGGATAGGTGATACAAGTCTGGTCGAGGACGCGCTCCATTGTTATCTGGTCTCCCGGCAGCACACTGGTGCCCCATCGAAATCCAGGTGAGAGCGAGATTTCTGCATTCAACTGTTCCAACAGCGCATCGCAGATCACCTGATCAAAAGTGCCATTGAAATTACCTCTTCGGTAGAGCAGCGTTTCTGCGGTGGCAAGTTCCTCATTGAGTTTTTTAGCGAATGGCTTTCTTATCTCATCTATGTAGCTGGACATGATTGGGTCGGCAGTGATCAGGTTGGCAAACACGGGCAGTAACCGGTACTGATAGCCTGAAACCCCCTGTTTTTGTTTAAATTGCTCGTTAAACTGCAGATCAAGTACTCCAACAAACTTTCCGTTGGACCCGGCATTTGTCACTACTGTGGTGCCGCCCGGGTTCTTTACTTCAACCGGGATTGGTACACCATCGTGAGTATGGCCCCCCAGGATGAAGTCAATTCCACTGACTCTGCTGGCGAGCTTCAGATCAACATCCATTCCATTATGTGATAGCAACACTACGGCATCAGGGGACTGCGTTGAACGAATGATATCAATAAGCTCCGCAAGCTCTGTTTCCTGGATTCCAAATGTCCAGTCGGGAATAAACCGCCTGGGGTTCGCAATGGGCGTGTAAGGGAAGGCCTGGCCTATGATGGCAATACGTCGTCCATGCAGGGTCTTGATGGTGTAGGGTGGAAATACATGGCCAGTTTCGTCATCGAATACGTCGATGCCTTCAAAAAGCGCGTCCTCAGTGGCCCGAATATTTTGTGCCACAAAGTCGCCGTTAAACTGCTTTATGTTCTGATGGATTTCATCGGTTTGATAAGTAAATTCCCAGTGACCGGTCATCACATCAACACCGAGCAGGTTACAAGCCCCGACCATATCTTTACCGCGCGTCCAAAGCGCCGTGCCTGAACCCTGCCAGGTATCGCCACCATCTAACACCAGCGCTCCGTTTGCATCGTCCCTGAGTTGCTGGATCAGGGTCGACAGGTGAGAAAAACCGCCCACCTTGCCATAGGTCTCCGCGGCTTCGGTGAAATCAAGATAGGTAAAGGCGTGGGTTTGTAATGCATCTGTTTCAGGCAGCATTTGCAACAGGTTCTTCCCCACCCTGTGAGGCAGCTTACCGTTTGCGGGTCCCATACCCAGGTTAACACTGGGTTCACGGAAATATATGGGGAGCAACTGGGCGTGAGTATCGGTGATATGCAGCAGTCTCGCACTGCCACTTAGAGGCACCTGGTAAAGGTTTGGTGGATCCGACAGGTTGCTGCGACAACCTGCAAGGGAAGCGGTAATACTGGCCTTTGCCAGTAGCGATATAAACTCTCGCCGATTCACCTATTTTCCAGCCTCGTGGTCTGGTAGCCGCATCATCCAGGACTTGCTTTCCCGAATTGCCTGGTCCATGGATGCCGTCGCAACCTTCACGGCCCGAAGTGCTAATGTATGTGCTCTCTCAGGGTCACCATTGCGCAAAACCTCGACCGCATCGGCGATGAGTTGATTTGTCATTACCCAGCCGTTTTGCTTTTCCTTTGCCTGGGCATGAATGTCTTCAGCTCGAGAGATGAGTTTTTGTACCTCGTCGCTGGTGATCTGTTTTGATACTTCTGCTTTTGCGCCGACTGTAACACCAGCTGTGGACAATAGTAGTGCTATGACAATATAACCAATCTGCAACTTTAGCATCCTGTGACCTTCTGGTTTTCTATTTCCTGCTTGCCGGGCCATTGATAGGCATACCCTGACTCATGAATGATAAAAAATACTCCAGGTTCCGGTAGGTTTCGCTTTGCATGGCTAGTCCTTCTGCACCGACCTGTTCGTTGCATTCAATAAACCGCTTGTGCAGACCACCTACTTCCTGCCACTTGAATCGATAGGTTGGCCAGTGGGTGACATGCCCTAGTGAGGCGCTGAGTGTTTCGGCTCGAAGTTTCATTCCGGACATCTGCATATGGCAGTGACTACAGGCGAAATTTAATTGGCCGCGCCGTGAATAGTAATATTGTTTACCCTTTTCATAGGCTGCTCTGCCTTCAGGTCCGATCTTGATGTTTATTTTTTCGTCCCGGGAGATGTAGGCTATGTAAGTAGACAGCAACGCGATATCCTCACTGGCATAATCGAGCGTTTCTTCGTCGTTCAATTCACGGCATTTGTTGAGTGCCACTGCCAGTGTTACAACCTGTCGCTCCTGTGTATCGAAATAGGGGTACAGATGTTTTACCGCACCATCGTTTTCAAAACAAGCAGCATAGGTTTTGCCATTCGAGAAGGGCGCATTAAACAGTGTTTCACCGTCGTCGATAGCAAACTCGTAGGGCGGAAAGTCTTCCATCGCTAGCCATTGTTCCTTTTTTTGCGCATCCAGCGCGTAGGCGCCATCTACATGCGCGGTTAGTTCAACCCCGGGAAACCTGTCTTTGTAATAAGCTGAAAAGCTTTCGCGGTCCGATTCCGGGTTTGCCATTGCCAGCGGAAGTATGAAAATACTCTGTAGGATAAACAGCGTGCGGCGGATGCTGAACATCATTTTAGAATCATTTCGCCGGAAGAGGTCTCGCCGAGATTGTCTACCCAACTGACGGATATTCGGTCGCCGGAATTTGCGCCTTTCACCTTGAACGACAGGTAGGGATCTTTCGATACCGAGGGACCCCATTGTGCGGTAAGCACTTCAGTATCGTTGTGTTTGCAGGTTACTGTTTCAATGTAGTGTGCTGCTATCAGGTTCCCTGCTGCATCGCGTCGCGTGCCTGTCTCCATTGGATGAGGCATCAGGCACTTGATTTTCGCCAGTCCATCTTTCGCCCGTGCTCGGATTTTTACTGGTTTAGCTGCCATGATTTATCCTCCGCACCCGCCAATGGTGACTTTGACTTCCTTTTTTACCATATATACCATATCTCCGGCTCGCACCAGTGCACGGGCAATCGAACTGTTACCTATTTTTACCCGGGTGGATATATCCGCAAGACTATGTTCGCCGATGTTAAACACCGCCGACAAAGGTGTTGGATTTTTGTCGATGACGATACAGATCTGGTTAACATTTGCGATGTCTGTTGAAACCGTCACTGGCACTACAGCACCATTTTCCGCAATGTCTGGAATCTTGAAAACGATGTCGTTACTGTCGATTACCGGCAGTCCTCCGAACAGCTCGCTTAATACCTTGTCCGTATTGTCTGCGTTGAAGGCACCCAGTGCCCTGGCGAATACATTTAACGGCACGGCTGCCATCGCAACCACACCCAACAGCGCCTTGATGAATCCTCTTCTGGATTCACATGTAGCCTCTCGTGTAACTTCCTTTAAAAAGAGCCCTGGTTTCATTTTACTAAACCTCACAATGAGTAGACGTAGTCCAACACTAGATCAATTTCTTTTTCCGTCAGAATCCCGTGCCGCCCATAAGGTGGCATAACCGATTCTGTATTCCGAACCGTTGCATCCCAGATCTGTGCACGAAGTTTGTCCCGATCTGGATAACGCAATTCCATCTGCAGCAGTGGCGGTGCAATGGAGCCGGTCATCTCGGCACCTTGCACAAAGTGGCAGGACAGGCAATTGCCCTTGTTACGATTAAAGGCGATGTCTTTGCCTTGTTCTATATTTGTCGCCGCTGCGTGCGCGTCAGTAGAGACTATATTGGTGACAATCAACAAGGAACAACACAGGTACAGACGCGACGACAGTTTCATTGGCTTTTTTCGACCATGTAATGAACCACGGAAGTGACCTCGTCATCACTCAGATGGCTAAATCCGCCCTTGGGCAGCATCATGCCTTGCGCGCCCTGAAACCCCTCGATGGCATGTTTGACCATCGTTTCCATTCCGTTTGCAATGCGTTTGGTCCACAAATTTTTTTCCCCGGGAATCGGTGCGCCACCGATTCCCTTTTCATGGCATATGGCGCAAGCCTGCTGGTATACCGCGATGGCATCTGCAGCGTCGGTGGTGCCGGAGCTTGCCGAACTATCCTGGCCAGCTTTTGGCGCCGTTCGTTCAACCATAGACAGAATCTCAATGCTGGCCGGGTCCCGACAGTCTTCCATACATCTGATGTTTTTTACATCGGGGCGTCCATCGGAGACAAAATTAGGCTTGTTGGGAAGTTCTATGGAGGTGAAGTTTTCAGGGCTTAGAACAAAATCATCATCAACCAGATCGTTGAGGTACAGCACGTAAGCAACGATAGCATACACCTCATCATCTGCCAGCGATTCCGGCTGGGTATAGGGCATTGCCCGGTGAATATAATCCCAGAGGGTGCTGGTATGTGGCCAGTAACTGCCGACCGTGCGGTGTGGTCGAACATCCGTGAGTGTCCCGTTGCCGCCTGCCAGTGACGGATACTGATCAACTCCCTCACCAAAGCTTCCATGGCATTCAGCACACTTGTCCTCATATAAATACTCACCTTCTTCAACCGAGCCATTGCCAGGTGGTAAACCCATACCGTCTGGCCTGATATCAATATCCCAGCCTGCTATCTCTTCCGCCGAAGCGGTCTTACCGTGGCCATAGTATCCAGCTTGTTTCGCTGGTCCCGCGTTACCCTGATTCACAAAAAGTACCAGCAGTAATATCCAAAACCGATCAGGAGATCTGAACATTTGCCACCTTGCCATCTGCTGAGACCTTCCAGGTGTGAATCGCGTTTTTGTGATAGATCGAATTGGTGCCTCGGACACCGCGCAGTTGTCCATAAGTCGGCTGCACATAGCCAGTTTCGTCCACGGCCCGGCTTTGAATCAAGGCCGGTGACCCACTCCAGTCGAATTCAATACCGAACCGTGTCAGTGCCTTTGGCAAGACAATACTGGTCAGTCTAGCCTCGCGCCACTTGACACCGCCGTCAAATGAAACATCAACATGTTTTATTTTTCCCTTTCCAGACCAGGCCAGGCCATCGACCCAGTATTTCCCTTTACCCCGAAGCGGTTTTTCTGGTGATGGGCTTGTGATGACTGAATTACATTCCTGGGCATAGGTGAATTCCCGTGATGTTCCGTCTGGCATAAGATCTGAGTACTTGGAAGTTTCCTCCCGGTGATACCAGGGTTTGTCGCCGATCTCCAATCTTCGTAACCACTTGATGCAGGTATTTCCTTCCCAGCCAGGGTTAATCAACCGAACCGGGTATCCTTGCTCTGGACGAAGCGCTTCGCCATTTTGAGCGTAGACGATCATGGCATCATCGAGTGCCTTGTGCATCGGAATGCTGCGGCTCATATGAGCACCATCGGCGCCTTCAGCCAGAATCCACGATGCGTCTTTTTTAACGCCAACTTCCGCCAGCAAGGTTGATAGCATGACGCCTGTCCATTCGCAGCACGCCAGCATCCCGTGGGTGAACTGGACCCCATCCATTTGTGCCCCGCGCCACTCCATACCACCATTTGCTGGGCACTCAAGGAATCGAATGACCGATGTGGAAGGAAAGCGCATCAGATCGTCCATGGTGAGAATAATCGGTCGTTCAACGAGTCCATGAATCATGAGCCGGTGTTGCGAGGGGTCAATTCCCGGCACCCCCGCATGGTAACGCTCGAATACGAGTCCATTAGGCGTGATAATTCCCTTCAGGTCTGCCAGGGGAGTAAAGCTGATAGATGCAATTCTGTCGGCGGTTAGCCAGTCGACCGTCCGCCTCTGAACATGTTCTTCATACTTTGAGGGTTTCCCATAGGGGTGGGACACGACACCGGGGCCCAGTGAGCGGGACCATGCAGGGACACCTGGCGGTAGGTTCTCGCTGGCTGCAGACAGAACTGAGGGTTTGATAGCAGCAGCGCCTCCGACCAGACCCAGGGAACGCATCAAAAATTTGCGGCGATCCGGTGCCGACAGTGGCTTACCAGCCTTAGTGTCTCCATCATCCATAGTTGGTATATTGCCCTGGATATAAGAAATAAATATATCCATAGATGAATTTGTTTGTATATTATAAAATTCTTACATATTAATATACACCTTGCAACCAAATAGAGAAAAGACTGATGGATTTAGCGACGATGCAAGCATCAGCCACCCGGGCTAGCGATATGATGAAACTCCTGGGACATCCTCATCGACTGATGATTCTATGCGAGCTTAAAATGGGCGAGAAATCGGTCAATGAACTTTGCACCAGTGTCGGCATTAGCCAGTCTCCGCTGTCACAACACCTCGCTCGTATGCGGTATGAGAATGTCGTAGAAACACGCCGTGAGGCTCAAACGGTGTATTACTCGCTGAAGGAAGGAGAAGCCTCGGAACTCATCGCTGCGCTTTACGGTATATTTTGTGAGCCCGGACTTTAGAATAAAGTTTATTGTGTATGGTTCGTGATGAAATCCGCGAGTAATTTCAGGTCTTCGGCTTTACTACTTGATGATCTCCAGACCAGACCAATAGATCGCATCACGTCTTTTTCAACAAAAGGCCTGGCTTCAACCCCGGTCTTTTTCAGTATTCCGCTGTCGATCGCCATTTGTGGCAACAAGGTGACGCCAAGGCCATTGGCGACCATTTGTACTAGTGTATACAGGCTCGTGCTCTCATAGGGAATGCCATATTCTGCGCTTTTTAATTTGCAGGCAGCCAACGCGTGTTGGCGCAAACAGTGCCCCTCTTCCAGCAACAGGAGTTCACTACCTTCAAGCTGTTTGATTTTGATATGGGAGAGTTCAGAAAAAGCCGATCCACGGGCGCACGCCAGAAAAAAAAGGTCGTCGAACAACGGTACCACAGTCATATTGGTAGTTGGATAAGGCAGGGCCATCAGCGCAGCATCGATCTTTCCTGAACCTAAATCATCGAGCAGGGTTGCCGTCTGGCCTTCCCTGAGAAACACCTGTGATTTGGGGTATTTCTTCCTGAGTGCGGCCAGCAGCTGGGGTAGCAGGAATGGGCCAATTGTGGGGATTACCCCCAGTACCAGTTTTCCGCTCAGGGGGCCTGTTCGCTGGGACTTCAGTTCTACCAGTTCATCAATTTGCCGCAGGATTAGTTCCGCCCGTGCGAGAACCTCGGTCCCTATTTCTGTCACCAGTACATTTTTGTGTACTCGCTCAAATACCGTTACACCGAGGGACTCTTCCAGGTCCTTCACGCCCGCGCTCAGAGTTGATTGCGTTACAAAGCATGAAGTCGCGGCACGACCAAAATGACCGTGCCTGGCCACGGCGACCAGATACCTCAGTTGTTTGATTGAAGGTTGCATAGAGATCGGTTATTCCGATTGCATGTATAGAAATTACTTGTTGGATCGATTATAGCTTCCCGGGTATGTTTAACAAACGTTAGATTCAAGGCCGGCTGAGATTTTAAAAATCCAGGGGTTATCAGCAGCAAGATAAGGAAATTCAATGAACACAAATGTACCAGATGTTACCTTTAGAACCAGAGTTCGCGATGAAACCGTTGAAGGTGAAAACCCGTTCCGCTGGCAGGACGTGACTTCCCAGGAAATTTTTGACGGGAAAAACATCGTTATTTTCGCACTACCTGGTGCGTTTACGCCAACCTGCTCCAGCACTCACTTGCCAGGGTTCGAACGCAAGTATGAAGAACTAAAAGCAAGTGGTATCGATGAAGTCTACTGTCTCAGTGTTAATGACTCGTTTTCAATGTTCCAGTGGGGTAAACAACTGGGTATCAAACAGGTAAAACTCCTGCCTGATGGCAACGGTACTTTACTCGCCTGATGGGTATGCTGGTAAAAAAAGAGAACCTGGGCTTTGGACCCCGTTCCTGGCGGTATTCAATGTTTGTTAAGGATGGAGAGATACAGCAGCTTTTTTGCGAACCGGGTATTCAGGACAATTCCCCGGATGATCCTTTTACGGTGAGCGATGTTGACACGATGATGACCTACCTGAACAGGCAGGCAGCGTGAGATATCGGATTTGTATCCCAGTAATAGCAATTGAATTAAGATTGTCTGTGGACATGTGACATATTCGCTGAGCAGAAGAGGGTAAATGATGAGCCAGCCGTTGGTGATTGACTACTATTCAGACGTTCTTTGCGTCTGGGCCTGGATAGCCCAGCGACGACTCGACGAGCTACAAACTCAATGGGGCGATAAAATTCAGGTGCGTCATCACTATCTGAATCTGTTTGGTGATACACGCACCAGGATGCAAAAACAGTGGGGGGAAAAGGGAGGCTATACAGGTTTTGCCGAACATGTGCTGACATCAGCCAGTCCGTTTGAAAATGCACCGGTGAATCCGTTGATCTGGCAACAGAATCAACCCTTAACATCTGCAAATGCACATCTGTTGCTCAAAGCTGTTTCCATCATCCATGGCGAACACAAGGAGACAGAGTTTGCTCTTAATTTGCGGCAGAAGTTTTTTATTGATGCCGTCAATATTGGTGAAATGGGAGTTTTGAAATCTCTGGCAGAAGATGAGGGCTTTGATGTCCATTCGTTACAGCAGGTCACCGATTCTGGCCAAGCACCAGCCGCACTGATGACAGATTACCAGGCAGCACTGGATCAGGGTATAAAAGGGAGTCCTTCCTGGGTCATGGATAATGGTCGACAGATTCTATACGGCAATGTGGGTTATCGAGTGCTGCAGGCCAATGTTGAAGAACTGATCAATCAACCCCAACAAGAAGCCAGCTGGTGCTGACTTTTGAAAGTGATTCAATTTACAGATGGATATAATAGATTTTGATTCGACAAAGACGACTGGTTATGCGCTCGACTACCGCAGTAGTATTAATTTTGATTTCATATTCCAGCGTCGCCGCTGAGCAGGTTCCGTTTGGCAATAGTCTCGGAACACAGATAATAAATTATCATCGCCACAGACCTATGATCGCAACTTCAGGTTATATCGCTCCCGGTGCATTCGGGGAGTTGAAGAAGCATGGATTCAAGACAGTGTTGGATTTGAGAACCGAAGCCGAAGGCGTCAGGGAAGAAGCAAAAATTGCGGAGCAAGCCGGTCTGGTCTACCACAACATTCCGATTGGTAAAGAGTGGCCCACGGACAACGTTTTTCGCCGCTTTAAGGAACTGGTAGAAAATCCGGATAACCTGCCTATACTGATTCATTGTGCATCAGCCAACAGGGTTGGGATGGTGTGGGCGGAATATGAAATTCGCAATGGAAAAGACTTTGATGCAGCTATAGTCGAAGGACGCACTATCGGCATGCGAGAAGCGCGAGAGACACAACTCATCAAAAGTCACAGTAGGCTGTCGGAATAGCCGCTTACTAATTTGTCTACACTTAGCTGGCTGGAAAGGAGAATCTTATGTACCGTGCGAGAACAATGATCGTAATTTGTATTGGTGTCGCTTTTCTTGGGATAATTTTGACTATGTTGGCGTTGTCGTAGTACGAAGGATGCTCAGGCACACGCGACTTTGGCCTCGTTTGGATGTTTGCCTGCATCCAGTAGTCGATTCGCTTTCTTACTTAATCGCTTTAAGCAGCGACAGGTAGTAGCAGTTCGAAGTTCGTCTCGGTTCCGATTACGCCTGCAATCTTACAATGTTTCACTGGATCAACTTCTGTGACCGTGGACATTATTTTGACGTCTGGAAGTTTACGCAAAGATTTGAGGTTGCAAACGGCAACTATCGATGGCCGAACATCCTCAGCAATCTCAGTATTATCTTGCGGGTCGGTACACGCCATCACAATTGTGGTGGCAACCAGCGCTATTAAAACCCGAATCTCTCTGGGTGATGTCATACATTATCCTTACCGTTTGGTTGCATTACCGGCCTCATTCGGAAATGGTGAGGGAAATAAGGTTGATAAAGGGGCGTCTATATGGGGCATTATAAACCACATTTTCCGAAGAACGGTTAGGTATGGTAATTGCTGATGATCATTCAAATTTAAGACACCGTGACGTGGTGATCCTTCGGATGGTCAATGACTGATGAGATGGACACTCCAGATAACGGCATCGCAATGTGCCAGACTCGGCGTCCCCAACTTGAGTTTCAACCAACAAGCAACTGGAGTGCCCAAGAATGAACAGTAACGTAATTAGTATTGATCTCGCAAAGAACGTTTTTCAGGTTTGCCTGTTCAACGAACATCGAGTGCCTATCATCAACAAGAAAGTGACCAGAGCGAACCTGTTCATGACGGTCATGAAGCTCGATGCAGACCGCATTGTGATGGAAGCCTGTTATTCATCGAACTACTGGGGCCGGGAGTTTCAAGCTCTGGGTAAGCAGGTAGATCTGATTCCGCCTTATCAGGTAAAACCATTTGTGGTTGGGAACAAAAACGACGCTCCTCTCAATTGAAAAGCTTGATAGGCAATTGAGAGCTGCATTGGAGGAATCTAACCGACCTCAATGAACCAGATGTTCGTTTTAGTAATGTCAGGAATAATGAGCTATAGCAGGTTTAGTGATCATTGTCTCCCACCACCCGGTGATTCCTAAACATTGAAACTGGGCTCATATTCCAAGCTGTGCTGAATATCTCGCGGACCACGATTGATTAAAATCCCGGATTCTGGCTCTCGCCAGGACGGTGGCAGTCATTCAGACTCCATTCTTACAAAAATTCATCAAATTTTACTTACGCTCACCTTCCAGCCATATTGAAGTTACAGGGTCCGATTACAATAGTTTCTCCGCTTGGTACGAGCGCAAATATTTTAGATGGATAGTCGCCCAACAGACTTCACACAAAGTATATTGCAGATTACCTTCAAAGTAATGGCTTGGTTGAAGACATTGCTCATATTGAGTTATAAAACGCGATTATCTCGAAGGAACATCTGAGTGGGATGTTGTTTGTAGCATCCCATTCTCTTTTTCATGTAAAGACAAAGTATTCATCGACCGGTTGAAATTGCAGCACACAGCACACGTTCGTCTGGTTAAGAGGGACAATTAATTGATGTTGGGCTTAAATTACCGACCACAGCTTTATGAAGGCACAATTATAATTTTAACTAAGTAATGTTATCATTCACTTACGGCATTGCCTTTTTTTCAAAACCCATTTCAGTTGGGGTTCAATATGGTTTCACCCAATATCAAATTGGGCACATTCAACATAATTTGAACGTCCGCTTTCAAGGGTAAAGAGGACGGTCAGAATCATCGAATTTCCAATGCTGCAATACGGCCATAATTTTATGGGTTAAGGTTGACAGTTGTGATGGGGTTTTTTGTTTAAGAAGATATTCATGAATTGGTAAAATTGCTTGGTTGGATATCCACTATTTCTCCATCTGGTTTCACTTCACATATCATTCTAAACCTAACATTGTCATTGAGCACCTATACCGAGGTATCCAGGAAAGGAAGATGAAATTCGAAGCAAGATTACGTTTAGAAATTGGAATAATCGTGATACTCATGATGGTCATTGCCCCTATTGTGTACTTCAGCATAAACAATCTTGTCGAGACGTCAAAGTGGGTCTCCCACACTCATCACGTGATGGAAAATGGTAAAAGCCTGGAGAAGTATCTGGTGGATATGGAAACAGGAGAGCGTGGGTTTCTGATTACTGGCAAAGAGGGGTTCCTGGAGCCATATACGAGAGGAAAGGCCAATTTTGAATCGCTCATGGTTGAAACAAAACAGTTGGTTAGCGACAACCCTACCCAGGTAACGCGACTGGAAAAAATCCAAGAGCAGGTCAAAGAGTGGATTAACAAGGCCGCAAATCCTGAAATTGTGATGCGAATAAAAATGAACAAAAATCACGTTACCATCAGGGATGTCTCCTTATTAGTTGAAGCAGGAACAGGAAAGAATATCTTGGATGATCTTCGGGGTAGATTTGATACGTTCATCAGCACAGAAAAAGAATTGCTGTATAAGAGAGAAAAGGAAGCTAAAAGTACGGCAATCCTAGCTATTAATGTCACAATCTTTGGGACTATTCTAGCTGCTATTCTTGGAGTAGTAATATCTGTAAGGATGTCCCGTAAACTCAAGCTTGGTGTAAAGGAAAAAAACTATATGGTTCAGGCACGAAAACTGATCTCGGACGAGGAGATCCTGTTGATCGACAATGCCAATGCACCTATCTTCGGCATCGATGCAAAAGGGATGGTGAATCAATGGAACCAGACCGCGGTGAAGATTTCCGGTTACAGCAAGGAAGACGTTACGGGACATGACCTGGTTGAAGAGTTTATTATTGAAGACTACAAGAAAGCGGTTGGAGATGTCCTTGATAACGCCCTTGAAGGTACGGAAACTGCCAACTATGAATTCCCGCTCCATACCAAAGACGGCGGTCGTCTTGAGATATTGTTCAATGCCACCACCCGTCGTGATGTTGAGGGAAACATCACTGGTGTAATTGGTGTCGGCCAGGACATTACCGAGCGTAAACTGGCAGAAGAAGAGCTTCGAAGAGCTCAAGCTCTCTATAATCAAGCAGAGAAATTAGGTAAAGTGGGTCATTGGGAGTGGGACAAAAAAGATCAAAAGATGACCACCTGCTCGGAACAGTTTGCACAGCTTTATGAGATGACAGTGGATGAGGCGATAGAGTTTTTCTCAAATCAGAAAAAAGACTCAGGAGTCGTACATCCGGAAGATAGAGATCGCTATGAGCAATATATTCGTGAGTCTGAACAACTAAAGAAAAGTGTGGATATTGAATACAGGATCATCACTCGAACGGGGAAAGAACGTCATATTCGTCTGCGGAGTGAGTTTGAGCAGGATGATGAAGATAATATTATAAAGTCGTTCGGTGTAGAACAGGACATTACCGAACTGCGATGGAAAGAGAGTGCCATGTACCAGGCGCAGAAGATGGAGGCGGTCGGCCAGTTGACTGGCGGAATCGCCCATGACTTCAATAATCTGCTGAGTATCATCGTTGGTAATCTACGATTCCTGCAGGAGAGTATCGGTGAAGTCAATACGGATATTCAGGAATTATTCGAGGATGCTATGTCGGCTGTCGCTGATGGTGCTGAATTGACCCAACGTCTACTCGGCTTTTCCCGCGGTCGTACCCTGATACCTGAAACCAAGAATGTGAATGAAACGATTGAGAAATTCACCCGTTTCCTCTCACGTACATTAGGGGAAGGTGTTGAACTGGATATTGAACTGCCGGACGAAGATTTATTTATCAATGTCGATCCGTCTCAACTGGAAAATGCCCTGTTGAACCTGTCCCTCAATGCCCGCGATGCCATGCCCGAAGGAGGCAAAATCATAATCAGCGCATCACAATATCATCATGGTGAAGGTGATGGTTATGGTGATGGTGATCAGTACAATTTAGTCTTTACTGAGGACAGCTATATCAAAATATCGGTTACCGATACAGGTACAGGTATCAGTTTAGAAGACCTGCAACATGTCTATGAGCCTTTTTTCACCACCAAGGAAGTCGGTAAAGGCAGTGGTCTTGGACTGAGCATGGTCTATGGCTTTACCCAGCAATCCGATGGTACTTGTCATATTGACAGCACCCCCGATGAGGGTACTACAGTCTCAATGTATTTCCCTGAAGTGATGGAGAATAGGGCCATCGAAAAACCAAAAGATGAAGAAATCGTGAAAGTGCAGATACGCGCGCCATCACTACATCGTACTGAAGTGATACTCGTGGTCGAGGATGAACCCCGGGTAAGACGAGTGACTTTACGGGACCTGAGGAAGTTAGGGTATAAGACCCTGGGGGCTGAGAATGCGACTATGGCAAAAACAATCATTGAATCGGGTGAGCACATCGACCTGCTGTTCAGTGATGTGCTTATGCCGGGAGAGGTGGATGGGTACATGCTGGGTAGGTGGACAGACGAAAATTATCCAGAGATAAAGGTTGTGCTGACTTCCGGATACAGCAAGGGCAAAGCAGATGTGAGTAGCGATAAGGCACACCCGTTTCCTATGATAAGAAAACCCTACGCTACGGATAAACTTGCAAAGATAATACGAACTACACTATTAGAAAAAATAAAATACAAGGTATGATTTAATAATGGGGTCGGAGGAAAGTGCCGGAGTAAATCCATCACAGTCATGGTCTTAATCGCACACGATTTACGATCGA